>CAWCCL010000013.1:0-108945 GCA_963794055.1 uncultured Actinomycetes bacterium | reverse complement strand
AGGTGAAGCGCAGCCACGCCGAGGCGGTCGCCGTCGAGCTCGTCGAGCCGGGGGCGCCGCGGGTGGAGGCGCCCTGCGCGCACTACCCGGCCTGCGGCGGCTGCCGTTTCCAGGATCTCGCCTACGAGGCCCAGCTCGACGCCAAGGCGCAGCAGGTTGCCGACGCGCTGGCTCGCATCGGCGGGTTCGCGGACGTCGAGCTCGAGCCGGCCGTGCCGGCGGGTCGGTCTTCCACTACCGCAACAAGCTCGAGTACTCCTTCACGACGCTCGACGACGGCGCCGTCGGGCTCGGGTTCCACCGAGCGGGCCGCTGGGACGAGGTGCTGGACGTCGAGCGCTGCTGGCTCACGACCGATCTCGGCAACGGGATCCGCGAGGCGGTGAAGGCCTGGGCGCGGGCCGAGGGCCTGCCCGCGTACGACCAGGAGAAGCAGGAGGGCTACCTCCGCCACCTCGTCGTCCGCGAGGGGCGGAACACGGGCCAGGCGCTGGTCGTGCTCGTCACGGCGCCCGGCGACCTGGCCGGCGCCGACCGGTTCGTGGAGGCGCTGCAGGCATTCCCGGAGGTGCGGTCGATTCACTGGGCCGTCAACGACTCGCCTGCCGAAGTGACGAACCTGCCGACCGACCTCCTGTGGGGCGAGGAGGCGATCGAGGAGGAGATCCTCGGCCTCCACTACCGGGTGCGGCCGAACGCCTTCCTCCAGACCGAACACCGAGATGTGCGAGGTGCTGTACGGCATGGCGGGCGAGCTCGCGGAGCTCACCGGCGACGAGACCGTCTACGACCTCTACTGCGGCATCGGCACGATCGGGCTCACGCTGGCCCGCGAGGCGCTGACGGTCTGGGGGATCGAGTACTCGGAGGAGTCGGTCGCGTGCGCGGTCGAGAACGCGCAGCTGAACGGGATCACCAACGCCGCCTTCTTCGCCGGCGACGTGGCGGGCGACCTCGAGGAGCTGCGCGACCGCGCGGGCCCGCCGGACGTCGTCGTCGTCGACCCGCCGCGCGCGGGCCTGGCGGGGAAGGCCGTGCGCCGCGTCGGAGAGCTGCAGGCGCCCAGGCTCGTCTACGTCTCGTGCAACCCGACGACGCTGGCCGGAAACGCGAAGGAGCTCGTCAACGACTTCGGCTACACGCTCGACCGCGTGCGCCCCGTGGACATGTTCCCGCACACGCCCGCACATCGAGACGGTCGCCCGCTTCACTCTGGCTGCTAGCCGGCTCGTCGGCGCCTGGGCCAGTCGCTCGAACTGCTCCGTGGCCTCCTCGGCGCGTCGGGACCGTGAGGACGTTGTCGGCGGCCAGCTCGTCGGCGCCCGGGAAGCCGGTCGCGCGGATCGCCGCCGCTGCCGCTTCGAGGTCGTAGTCCGTCCGGCGCAGCTCGACGTCCGGGCCGAGAAGGGCCCAGTACGCGCCCGGATGCGCCTCGTAGGGCATGCCCACGCTGCCGGCGTTGACGAGCCGCTTCCCCGCGACGACGCGGTCGAACTGGACATGGGTGTGCCCGCAGACGACCACGCCTCTCGGCTACCCGCCCGACCGCCGCCGCCACCCGCTCCTCCGGGGAGATCGCGGTCAGGATCTCCTCGTCGCTCCGCGGCGAGCCGTGGCAGAAGAGCACCCTGCCGAGCCCGTCCACGTCGACCGTCTGCGTGTCCGGGAGAGCCGCCAGCCACGCCAGCTGGCCGCGCTCGAGCTGCTCCGCCGACCAGCGCGTCCGCTCGGCCCACAGCCCGCTGCCCGTTCCCGGCGGGACGGCGGCGATCTCCCGGTCGCCGTTTCCGCGCAGGAAGAGGGCGCGCTCGCCGAGCGCGAGGAGCCGTTCGAGCGACCGGCGAGGCATCGGCCCGATGGCGACGTCCCCGCCGACGACCACGGCGTCCACCTCGAGCGCCTCGACCTCCTCCAGCACCGCCTCGAGCGCCGGCAGGTTCCCGTGGACGTCGTAGAGCGCCGCGACCCTCACTCGGGCTCCGGGGGCGGGCGCGAGCGCAGCTGTCGCCAGATCAGGTCGCCGTTGGCCAGGATGAAGGCCGCGGAGAGGAGCGGCAGCGCCGGCAGCCCGTTGATCTCGAAGGCCACGGCGAGCGCCAGCGTCGCGCCGAAGGACAGCGTCATCAGCACCCACGTCAGCCCGGGGCGCAGCGCGAAGCGCACGGTTGCGCCGAGGAAGAGCGCGAAGAAGAGGACGTCCGGGAGGCCGAGCTGCGCCGAGTTGTGCTCGCCGGGGAGCGGGAACGCGATCGAGAGCGCGTCGAAGATCTGCGGCTGCTCCTCGACGATCACCTTCGTCGGGCCCTGGAAGACCGAGTACGTGTCGACGGGGATGATCAGCACAGCGACGAGCAGCACCCAGATCACCGACTCGAAGAAGGCGAGGAACCACCAGCCGGCGAGGGTGACGGCGGCGAACTTGACGAAGTTCGCGGCGATGTCGAGCCCGACGAGCTCGAAGAGGACGGCCAGGACGACGAGCGCGACCACGCCCCCGCCGAGCGCGCTGGGCGTTGCAGCTCGCCAGAGCGGCAGCGCGAGCCAGGTCAGCGAGAAGAAGGCCGGGATGAGGACGAGCCCGACGAAGGCCACGTCCCCCCAGAGGCCGAGGTCGAAGAGCGACTCCGAGACGCCGTAGTAGACGGCCAGCGCGCGTCAGGACGCCTAGTAGGGCGGCAGCTCTGACCACCAGGGGCCGAGAGCCTTGAACGCGTCCCAAAACGCCCGCTTCGTCTTCTGCTCGTCCAGGGACTCGTCCACGTCCGGCGTCAGGAGGGCGTCGATCGTCGGGGTGAAGCGCTGGATCTCCCCCAGCCGGTCCTCCATCTCCGTCGCGAGCGGGAACCTGACGGCGTTCAGGCATGCCCGCGCATCTTGACCCATGACCACGACGATCTTGGGCTGAACCACGTGCAGCTCGCGCGCCAGCCAGCGATGCGCGTCCTCGTCGGCGACGCCCTCGAACTTGAGGCAGTTCGTCCCGTAGATCGCCATCGGGTCGACGTGGAGCCGCTGGATCGACTTCAGGACGGCCTGCCCCGAGCGGCCGAAGAAGGCGACGCCTTCGTGGATCTCCGCCGTCTGCGGCGTGTGCTTGAGCAGCAGGATGTCCGCGAGCGGATGGCCCGAGCCGAGCACGGGGACCCGCTCTGCGCCGGCGGTCTGGGCGATCTCATGGCCGAGATCGTTGATCTCGGCGATCGCCTTCTTCAGGTAGCGCTCGGAGATGTCGTCGGCGGACACTGGCACGGGGTCGCGACGGTATTCGGGGTCCCCTCGGTCTCCTCCTACCTCAGGGCCTGCCCGGCAAGGCCTTCCGGGGCTCTCGCGGCTGCAAAGACGTCGCCGAGCTGCGTCCTCAGTCGCCCACATGCCTCCGGGCATGCGGGCTCCCTGCGTCCTTCCTCGGCTCGCTTTTCGCGTGCGAGAGCCGGCGGAAACCTCACCGGACAGGCCCTGCCGACGCCTTCGTCCTGCGCTCGCGCGCCTGCGCCACCCACTTCAGGCCCTGCAGGTAGAGCAGCGACTTGGGCCGGCGGACGATCTCCGCGCTGCGCAGGCTGATGAGGAGCTCCTCGGGGGTCTCGAAGGCCCGGAGGCGTACGAGCCCGGTGCCGACGCCCTGCAGCACGTGGGCGTCGGAGCCGGCACCCATCGTCAGGTTGTACTTGCGGGCGAAGCGCGCCGCCTCGTCGTTGAAGCCCTCGAAGAGGAGGCGCGCGTTGTACACCTCGAAGACGTCGATCTCGGCCAGGTGGCGGTGGAGCGTGCCGGCGTCGGGGATCGTGTGCAGCCGGTCGAAGGGGTGCGGGAGGTAGACGACGCCGCCCTGCTCGCGGATGGCCGCGATCGTGTCGGCCATCGGCAGCCCGCGGGGGATCTCCTCCCGGAGGTAGAGGCCGATCACCTCGCCCGCGTCGGTCTTGACCTCCTCGCCCGGGATGACCGTCAGCGCCCGGCCGCGCGCCAGCTCGACCGCCTCCTGGGCCCCGGAGAAGACGTTGTGGTCGGTGATCGCGATCGCGCCCAGCCCGATCGCCTCCGCGTGGTCGAGCAGGTCGGAGACGGGCACGGCGCAGTCGTGGGAGTGCTCCGTGTGCATGTGGAGGTCGGCCAGGATCAGGGGCCGGTCGGCGAGCGGGTCGGCGCTGCGGGCGGCTGCTGCGACGCGGCGCTTGCGCATGACCGTGCGGTAGAGGCGCTCCAGCTCGTCTCCGAGGCGGCCGAAGCTCTCCGCCTCGGCCTCTAGCCGCGCCTCGGCCGAGCAGCTCGCGCGCCAGCCCTCGTCCTCGGCGAGCCGTCCGAGCGCGGCGCCGACGAGCTCCGGCTGGTCCTGGGAGCCCGGCGGGTCGACGAGCGGCACGCCCGCCGCCTTCGCCTCGAGGGCGAGGCGCGCGCTTCCGCGAGCGGCCGGCACGAGGCCCGCCGCCCCGCGCAGCTCGGCCGCGCGCGTCCGCGCGTCGCGCGCGGTCCGGACGGCGACGCGGCCCCGCAGCGCACGCGGGACGTAGGGCCGGCCGGCGAGGGCCTTCGTCCGCAGGACGACCAGCTCCCAGCCCGGCAG
Organism: uncultured Actinomycetes bacterium; assembly: GCA_963794055.1. Taxonomy (GTDB): domain Bacteria; phylum Actinomycetota; class Thermoleophilia; order Gaiellales; family Gaiellaceae; genus JAIBJN01. The sequence continues at coordinate 104,381 of CAWCCL010000013.1, read as the reverse complement.
GCCGGCAAGCGCCCGGAAGACGGCTCGCAGGCGCGGCAGCTCCTCGGGCCGCCACTCGAGCACGAAGCGCTCGCGCGGGGCCGCCGGCTTGAGGCGCTCGAGGTCGACGCCCAGCGGGAGGACGCGGTAGTCGCCCGGGAATCGCGCCGCGGCCGCCGCGGCAGTCGCCGCGCTCGACGCCGTCAGCGCGTCCACGCGGCCGAGCAGCTTCTCCCGCTGCTTCTTCCCAGGCGGGTAGCCGAGGCGCTCGGGCGAGTGGAAGGTGGCCACCGCGAGCCCGCGGGTGTCGCGGAGCGCGAGATAGGAGAGGCTCGGGACGCCCGGCTCGTGGACGTGGACGACGTCGAAGCGGTCGTGGGTGAGCGCGAGCTCGAGATTGGCCTGCACGCCGATCGGCACGCCGAGCCTGCTGCGGCGGGAGACCGGCACCGCGGGGCCGAGCGCGACGACGCCCTCGAGCGGCGTCCCCTCCCGGCCCAGCTTCTTCAGCGCGCGCCGCCCGGCGCCCAGCTCGGCCGCCCGCGCCGGAGGGCGCCAGGACGACGACTTCGTGCCCCCTCCGGCGCAGCTCGTCGGCGGCGCCGGCCACGTGGTCGTTCACCGGGTGCGGCTGCGACCAGGCGAACGGGGTCACCATGCAGATCCGGAGCTCCACCCGGTCGATTCTACGGCTCCCCTTGAAGGCTTCCGCAACCCGAGGTACGGTCGTGCGTTCAACCCCGTGGAGAGGAGTCACCATGTGTCTTCCGGGCACTGCCGAGGTCGTTCGCGAGCGGTTCCAGGCGGAAGGGGCGCCGAAGGTCGACCGGCGCACGGCTCTCATCGGCGCTGCGGGCGCCGTGCTGGCCGCAAGCTTCCCCGCACGCGCGCTGGCCGACGGCGGCCGACGCCGCAAAGGTCGCTTCTGCGACCTGACCCACACGTTCGCCGAGGGCTTCCCGGTCTTCGCTACCGGCGAGGAGCCGCTGCGCGAGACAATCGCCGACTACGCCACCTCCGGCTTCTACGCGCAGAAGTGGACGTTCGGCGAGCACTCGGGCACCCATATGGACGCACCGGGTCATTTCGTTCCGGGCGGGCAGGCTTTCGCCCGAGATCACGCTCCCGGAGCTGGTCGTCCCGATCGTCGTCATCAACATCCGCAAGCGCGCTCGGAGCGACCGCAACGCCATGGTCGAGCTCGACGACGTCAAGAAGTTCGAGCGGCGGCATGGGCGCATCCCCGATGGCGCGCTCGTCGCGGCCGACTCGGGCTGGGCGAGCAAGGTCGGGAACCCTGCCGAGTTCAAGGGCGGCCCGGCGTTCCCGAACTACAACTTCCCCGGCTGGGGCGAGGAGGCGGCTCTCTGGCTCGCCGAGAAGCGCGACATCACCGGCATCGGGATCGACACGCTGAGCCTCGACCCGGGCAACTCATCGACGTTCCCCGTGCACGTCAAGTTCCTGGCCACGGATCGGTACGGCATCGAGAACCTCACGGGCCTCGACTGCATCCCGCCCAAGGGAGCGACTGCCTACGTCGGCCTGATCCCGTGGGAGGAGGGCTCCGGCGGCCCGTGCAGGGTGATCGCCACCTGGTAGCCGTAGTCAAGGAACACTCCGTTACTTGGGATCTTCGAGGGGCCGGCGCGAGCCGGCCCCTCGATGATTCGTACTAGGCCTTCGCCGCCGTCTTGGCCGTCTTGCGCGCGTAGCGCTTGATGAACGACTCGACGAGGTCGTGGGCCTCGTCGTCCTGGATCTGCGTCGGGGGCGACTTCATCAGATAGGCGCTGGGGCCCTCGAGGGCGCCGCTCACGCCGTTGTTGAGCGCCAGCTTGGCGAGCCGGACGGCGTCGATGACGATGCCGGCCGAGTTGGGGGAGTCCCACACCTCGAGCTTGAGCTCGACGTTGAGCGGCACGTCGCCGAAGGACGTGCCCTCCATGCGGATGTAGGCCCACTTGCGGTCGGTCAGCCACGGCACGTAGTCGGACGGGCCAACGTGGACGTTCTTCGCGCCCATGTCGTAGTCGAGCATGGACGTGACCGCGTTCGTCTTCGAGATCTTCTTGGACTCGAGGCGCTCGCGCTCGAGCATGTTGAGGAAGTCCGAGTTGCCGCCGACGTTCAGCTGCATCGTCCGGTCGAGGTGCACGCCGCGCTCGCGGAAGAGCGACGTGAGCACCCGGTGCGTGATCGTCGCGCCGACCTGCGACTTGATGTCGTCGCCGATGATCGGGAGGCCGTGCTGCTCGAACCGGGCGCCGAAGTAGCCGCCCTTGGCGATGAAGACGGGCATGCAGTTCACCATCGCGCAGCCGGCCTTGAGGATCTGCTCCGTGTACCACTTGGTCGCCTCCTCGGAGCCGACCGGGAGGTAGTTGACGACCACGTCCGTGTTCGTCTCGCGGAGGATCTCGACGACGTCGTCCGTGTCGCCCGGCGCCTTCTCGACGACCTCGGAAATGTACTTGCCGAGCCCGTCGTGGGTCATGCCGCGAGAGACGGTGACGCCCGTCTTCGGCACGTCGGCGAACTTGTAGGTGTCGTTCGGGTGCGCCCAGATGGCCTCGGCGAGGTCCTTGCCGACCTTGCCCTTCGTGACGTCGAAGGCGGCGGTGAACTCGACGTCGCGCACGTGGTAGCCGCCGAGGTCGACGTGCATCAGGCCCGGCACGAAGCTGTCCGGGTCGGCGTCCTTGTAGTACTCGACACCCTGCAGGAGCGAGTTGGCGCAGTTGCCCACGCCGATGACGGCAACGCGGACCTTGTCCTCGGACCGCACCTTGCCGTTGGTCTTCCCGTTCGTGCTAGCCATACTTTCCTTTCGTCGATTCGACTGGAAGGGAATTTCGAGCTCGTCTGCTAGCACTTCGAGGATGACGTCGTTCGCGTGAGAGCTCGTCCGCTTGGCCTCGGCGTCGATCTTGCGCTTGAGCGCGCCCGGCATGCGCAGGAGCGTGACGCCGCTTGCGCCGGCGAGCGGGCTTCGGCGGCCCGTGGGGGAATACGGGACCGCGAAGCGCTCGGCCAGGATCCCCGTGGCGAGGTCGTTCAGATTCCCCCCGCGGCGCGCGACCTCGCGGACGAGCGCGCGCTTCAGGGAGGAGGGCATCCGAACAAGAACCCCTCGTCTATCAGAACTGCTAGCAGTCAAAGTGCTAGCAGTGTAGCCGAGGAAGGAGGCGGCTGCGTCAGTCGCGCCCGGCGAGCTGCTTGCGCACGTAGAGGATGCGCTGCAGGACGGTGAGCCAGGCGGTCGCGGTGAGCACGGCGACGACGTAGGGGAGCGACCCGAAGGGCGCGAAGGCAAGGCCCACCGAGATGACGACGACGCGCTCGGCGCGGCTGCCGAACCCCACGTCGCCCTTGAGCCCCATGGCCTCCGCGCGGGCGCGCGTGTAGCTGACGAGGAACGAGCCGCCCATCGCCGCGAAGGTGAGTGCGACGCCCCACTCGCTTCCGTCGCGCATGAGCACGAGGCCGATGGCCGCGAGCATGAAGCCTTCGCCGACCCGGTCGACCGTCGAGTCCAGGAAGGCCCCGAAGGGCGTCCCCTTCCCGCTCCTCCGCGCCAGCGCCCCGTCGAGGATGTCGAGGACGCTCCCGATCACGAAGAGCGCGCCGCCCAGGATGAAGAGCCAGTCGCTGAGATATTCGAGGTAGACGGCGACCGCGCCCGCGATGCAGAGCCCGACGCCCGAGATCGTGAGCGCGTCCGGTGTGATGCTCGTCCGCTCGAGCCCGGCGACCCACCGGCTGGCGACGCGGCGGATCTCGTCCTGATAGGTGCGCTTGGGGCGCTCGGCTTGCTCGGACCTGCTCACACGAGCGCCGAGGCTACCAGCGACGGTAGCCGCAGCGGTAGAGCGCGGGCGACGGCGAGAGCCGGCGCTCCTGCGCCCAGGCGACGATCGTCCCGCCGACCAGGGCGACGCCCACGCCGGCTGCGATGTCGAGCCAGTAATGGTTGCCGGTCGCCATCACCGAAAACCATACCCACGTCGGCCACAACGTCCAGAGCATGGCCGCCCAGCGGCTCTTCACCAGCGTCGCCATGACGAAGCCGATGATGAGCGCGTCCGCGGCGTGCACGCTGGGCATCGCGGCGTACGGGTTGGAGGCGAGCTCGATCAGGCCGCTGCCGTGGTTGACGGCCGACGACTGCGCCAGCGTGTCGACGAAGCCCTGCTCCGGAAACATGCGCGGCGGCGCGGTGGGCATGAGCACGTAGCCGACGAGCGCCAGCAGGTTCGTGGCGAAGATCCAGTTCCTGACCGTGATGAACGCGTCGTTCCGGAAGAAGTAGATCCAGAGGAGCGAGAGGCCGAGCACCGGGAACTGCGAGAGCCAGTACGTGATGTTGACGGCCTCGAGCGCCCAGTCGCCGGCATGCAGGACCGTGCGCTGGATGTCGACCTCGATGAGCGAGTTGAAGGCTCGCTCGGCATCGATGACCGTGATGCCGTTCTGGACCGCCTCGAGCGGGCTTTGATCCGCGATCCCGCGCGCGATCTGGTACGCGAACCCGAACCCGAGCCAAAGTGAGAGCTGGAAGAAGAAGTCCTTCCAGCCGCGGGGGAGGAGACGTCCGACGGCGGTCACGTCGGCAGTCTAGCGATGGTGTCGGTTCGGTTTTCCCCCGTCTTGCTTGTGGTGAACCGGAGGCCCGAGCCGCCTCGTTAGATTGGCGTCATGAGCAGCCCGGCAACCAGCGCCTCGGCGTCGGCCGCGCGCTGCTCGAACATCTCCAGCGTCTGACCGCGCGGCGCATGCTGGTCGGCACCTGGGCGGCCGCGCCAATCCCTCCTAGCCGCCGATGTACGACATTTCAACCTTGGGGAGGTCAACCGTCGCGGCGGAGCGGAGCTCCGAGTAGCGGTCTGTGCGGGCGCGCCAGACCGCAGCGATCGTCGCGGAGAGCTCCTCGTCGGAGGCCCCGTCCCGCAGGAGCGCGCGCAGGTCGTGGCCCTGCACGGCGAAGAGGCAGGTGTAGACCTTGCCGTCGGCCGAGAGCCGGGCGCGGGTGCAGTCGCCGCAGAACGGCTGCGTCACGGAGGAGATCACGCCGATCTCGCCGCTCCCGTCGACGTAGCGCCAGCGGTTCGCCACCTCGCCGCGATAGGCGGGCTCGACCGGCTCCAGCGGGAGCTCGGCGCCGATCGCCGCGACGATCTCGGCGGCCGGGACGACGTCGTCGAGCCGCCAGCCGTTCGTGTGGCCGACGTCCATGTACTCGATGAAGCGGAGCACGACGCCGGTGCCCCGGAAGTGTCTGGCCATGGGGAGAATCCCGTCCTCGTTCAGGCCGCGCTTGACGACGACGTTCACCTTCACGGGCTCGAGGCCGGCGGCGAGCGCGGCGTCGATGCCGTCGAGTACGCGCCCGACCGGGAAGTCGACGTCGTTCATGGCACGGAAGACCTCGTCGTCGAGCGAGTCGAGGCTGATCGTGATCCGCTTCAGCCCTGCGTCCCTGAGGGCCTGGGCCTTCCGGGCCAGGAGGGCCCCGTTCGTCGTCAAGGTCAGGTCGAGGCCGTCGATTCGCGCCAGCATCCCCACGAGCGTCTCGAGGTCGCGGCGGACGAGCGGCTCCCCGCCCGTGATGCGGATCTTCTCGACGCCGAGGCCCGCAAACATGCGCGCGAGCCGCTCGATCTCTTCGAAGGTGAGGAGCTCCGTGCGAGGCAGGAACGGGTAGTCCCTGCCGAAGACCTCCTTCGGCATGCAGTAGACGCAGCGGAAGTTGCAGCGGTCCGTTACCGAGATGCGAAGGTCCCGGACCGGCCGCCCCAGCGTATCGACGAGCCGCTCCACCGCCGAAGCGTAGCTCAGTGGTTTCCCTCCGTCGCCGAACGGGTACCTCGGAAGCCTCTCACCCCTTCGCCCGAGGCGGGGCGCCCCGGAAACCCCGTGGGCGCCCCGCCCGCACGATCAGGGCGGGTGATGGAGTTGCCCGGGAACTCGACTTGAGCTGATAGTCCCGCGACGGGCATGCTGCGTTCGTGGCTGCCCGGTACGGCCCGCGAGTCTGGCTTGCCCTCGTGACGATCTACATCGTCTGGGGCTCGACGTTCGTCGCGCTCGCGCTCGTCGTCCGCGACCTGCCGCCGTTCCTCGCCATGGCGATCCGCCACCTGATCGCCGGGGCGCTGCTGCTCGCCTGGGCGCTTCCGCGCGGCGACCGTGAGGGCGATCGGATCGGGCGTCCGCAGATCCTCGCCGGCTTCGTCTTCGGCGGCCTGCTCTTCCTCCTCGGGCACGGCAGCCTGGCCTGGGCCCAGCAGACCGTGCCCGCGGGCGTCGCCGCGCTCCTCGTCGGGAGCATCCCGATCTGGATGGCGCTGCTCGACCGGCTCGTCTTCGGGAAGCGCCTGCGCTCCTCGGCCTATGTGGGCTTCGTCCTCGGCTTCGTCGGGCTCGCATTCCTCTTCGACCCGTTCGGGGAGGGGCACGTCGACCGCGTCGGGGCCGTCGTGATCATCCTGGGAGCCCTGTGCTGGTCGGCCGGCTCGCTCTACTCGCGCGGGGCCGCCCTGCCGAGCCGGCCGCTCGTCTCGGCGGGTCTCGGCGCGCTGTGCGGCGGCATCCTCCTGCTTGTCGTCTCGATCGCGGGCGGGGAGCTGGGCGAGGCCACCTGGTCGGCCGACGCCCTCCTCTCGCTCGGCTTCCTCGTCGTGATCGGGAGCCTGGTCGGCTTCACCGCCTACGTCTGGCTCCTGCGCTCGGCGCCGATCTCGCTCGTCGCCACGTACGCGTACGTGAACCCGATCGTGGCGGTGGCGCTCGGCTGGGCGCTCCTCGGGGAGACGATCACGCTGCAGATGGTGGTCGCGGGCGCCTCCATCCTCGTCGCGGTCGCGCTGATCGTGCGCGCGAGCGGCGCCGCGGTCGAGCCGGGCCGCGGCCTCCTCCGCCGGCGGGCGCAAGTGCCGGGGCCGCTTCCCGAATCCACGTACTGATCCCGGATCCGGTAGAACCGGCCTCCGTGGACCAGCGCGCGACACCCCTGGCGGACGCCGCCGCGGCCTTCCTCGCCGCCGGCGTCACGCCCTTCACGACGCCGGGGCACAAGCGCGCGCCGCACCTCGCCGACGACCTCCTGCGCCTCGACCTGCCGCTCTCCTCGGGTGCGGACGACCTGCACATGCGCTCGGACGTCCTCGGCCAGGCCGAGCGGCTGGCCGCCGATCTCTGGGGCGCCGATCTCTGCCGCTTCTGCGCGAACGGCTCCACGCAGGGGAACCAGGCGCTAGCGCTCGCGCTCGGCCGCCCGGGCGACCGCGCCGTCATCTCCCGCAGCCTGCACAAGTCCGTCCTCGCCGGCCTCGTCCTCTCGGGGCTCGAGCCAGTCTGGGTGCGGCCCGATGTCGACAGGACGACCGGGCTCCCGCTGAGGCTGCCGCCGGAGCGCGTCGCCGCGGCGCTGGCCGACACGCCGGACGCGTGCGGCGTCTTCCTGGTGGAGCCGAACTTCGTGGGCGTCCTCTCCGACGTCGCCGCGCTCGCGGAGATCGCCCGCGCCGCCGGCGTCCCGCTCGTCGTCGACCAGGCGTGGGGGGCGCACCTCGGCTTCCATCCCGCCTTGCCCCCGCACGCGCTCGCGGCAGGCGCGGACGGCTTCGTCGCCTCCGCCCACAAGACCCTCGCCGCCTTCACGCAGAGCGCCTACCTCGTCGCACGGGGCGGCGTCCTCGACCTGGAGCGCCTGGACGAGTCCTTCGAGCTCCTGCACACGACGAGCCCCTCGGGAGCGCTCCTCGCCAGCCTCGACCGCGCGCGGATGATCATGGCCACGCGCGGAGAGAAGCTCCTCGGCGAGACGCTGCGGCTGGCCGCCTACGTCCGCGGGCGCCTGGCAAGCGTGGACGGCCTCGCCGTCGTCGACGCGGACGACCTCACGAAGCTCGCCCTCGCCCTCCCGGGCACCGGCGCCGACGGGCTCGAGGTGGAGGGCAATCTCTTCGCGCAGGGCATCCGCTTCGAGCTCGCCAATCGCGACACGCTCGTCCCGCTCCTGACGATCGGAGACACGGAGGCGGGCGCCGAGCGCCTCTGCGACGCCCTGATCGCCTCCTTCGAGCGCCGGCGCGGCGAGCCCCGGCCGCCCGGCGCCGCGAGCGCCGTCTGGGACATCACGCCCGAGACGGCCATGACCCCGCGGGAGGCGTTCTTCGCCGCGCGGGAGACGGTTCGGGCCGAGGACGCAGCCGGCCGGGTCGCCGCCGAGATGGTGGCGCCCTACCCGCCCGGGATCCCCGCGATCGCGCCGGGCGAGGTCGTCTCGCGGGAGCTCGTGGACGCCCTGCGGGAGGCCGCCGCGGTCGGCACGCGCCTCTCGTACTGCGCCGATCCGGCGCTGGCCACGCTCCAGGTCGTCGCCCGCTCTCGCCCGCCGCGATGATCTGCTATAAAGCGGCTTAGATTTTCTGAGCCTGTCAATCAAGCCAGCAACGGAGGACTCACCACATGGCACGAACCATCGGCATCGACCTCGGCACGACGAACTCCTGTGTCGCCGTGCTCGAGGGCGGCGAGCCCACCGTCATCCCCAATGCCGAGGGCGGACGTACGACACCGTCCGTCGTCGCGTTCGCGAAGGACGGCCAGCGGCTCGTCGGGGCGCCCGCGAAGCGCCAGTCGGTCACGAACCCCGAGAACACGATCTCCTCGATCAAGCGATTCATGGGGCGCAAGTTCTCGGAGGTCTCCGAGGAGATGAAGATCGTCCCGTACGCGATCGTCTCCGGCCCGAACGGGGACGTCCGCGTGAAGGCCGGCGACACCGAGTACGCGCCGCCGGAGATCAGCGCGATGATCCTGCAGAAGCTGAAGGCGGACGCCGAGGCGTACCTCGGCGAGCCGGTCACCGACGCCGTCGTCACCGTCCCCGCCTACTTCAACAACGCCCAGCGCGAGGCGACGAAGGACGCCGGCAAGATCGCCGGGCTCAACGTCCTGCGCATCATCAACGAGCCGACCGCGGCCTCGCTCGCGTACGGGCTCGACAAGGAGGCCGACCAGACGATCCTCGTCTTCGACCTCGGCGGCGGGACGTTCGACGTCTCCGTGCTCGAGCTCGGCGAGGGCGTCTTCGAGGTGAAGGCCACGAACGGCGACAACCACCTCGGCGGCGACAACTTCGACAAGGCGATCGTCGACTGGATGGCCGCGGAGTTCAAGCGCGACCAGGGCATCGACCTGAGCCAGGACAAGATGGCGCTCCAGCGCCTCTACGAGGCCGCGGAGAAGGCGAAGATCGAGCTCTCCTCGACCACGTCGACCCAGATCAACCTGCCGTTCATCACCGCGACGCCCGAGGGCCCGAAGCACCTCGACCTCCAGCTCACGCGCGCGAAGCTGAACGAGCTGACGCACGACCTGCTCGAGCGCACGGTCGGCCCGACCAAGCAGGCTCTGACCGACGCCGGGCTCAGTGCCGACAAGATCGACCACGTCATCCTCGTCGGCGGCATGACCCGCATGCCCGCCGTGCAGGACAAGGTGAAGACCCTGGTCGGCAAGGACCCGCACAAGGGCGTCAACCCGGACGAGGTCGTCGCCGTCGGCGCGGCCATCCAGGCCGGCGTCCTGAAGGGCGAGGTCAAGGACATCCTCCTGCTCGACGTCACCCCGCTCTCGCTTGGCATCGAGACGAAGGGCGGCGTGTCGACCACGTTGATCGAGCGCAACACGACCATCCCCAAGAAGCGCTCGGAGACGTTCACGACCGCGGAGGACAACCAGCCGTCGGTCGAGATCCACGTCCTCCAGGGCGAGTCGGAGATGGCCGCGTTCAACAAGACGCTCGGCAAGTTCCAGCTCGTCGGGATCCCGCCCGCGCCGCGCGGCTTGCCGCAGATCGAGGTCGCGTTCGACATCGACGCGAACGGGATCCTCAACGTCTCGGCCAAGGATCACGGCACGGGCAACCAGCAGCAGATCCGCATCGAGGGCGGCTCCGGTCTTGACGAGACCGAGGTCGAGCGCATGGTCAAGGACGCCGAGGCCCACGCGGAGGAGGCGCACAAGCTGCGCGAGCTGGCCGAGGCCCGAAACCAGGCGGAGACCCTCGTCTACTCGACCGAGAAGAGCCTCGCCGAGCATCGCGACTCGCTCGACGAGGAGACCGTAAAGACGATCGAGGAGCGGGTCGAGGCGCTCAAGGCCGTCGCCGACGGTGACGACACCGCGCAGATCCGCGCCAAGAGCGAGGAGCTGATGGAGGCCGCGCACAAGCTGGCGCAGGCCGTCTACGAGAAGGTGCAGGCCGAGCAGGCCGCCGCGCAGCCGAGCGCCGGGAACGGCGAGGCCGTCAGCGACGACGAGGTCGTCGAGGAGGCGGACTACGAGGTCATCGACGAGGAGGCGAAGCAGTCGTAATGGCCTCCGAGGAGACGACCGGCCCGGAGCAGGCCGAGCGCGACAAGGCGATCGCCGAGCTGGAGGAGCGCATCGAGCTCCTCCAGCGAGAGCGGGACGAGTATCTCGACGACCTGAAGCGGGTCGCCGCCGACTTCGACAACTACCGCAAGCGGGCGCTGCGCGACCAGGAGGCCCTGGTCGCGCGGGCCCACGAGCGCCTCGCGAAGGCGCTCCTGCCCGTCCTCGACGACCTCGAGCGCGCGCTCGTCGCGGCCGAGGAGCACGAGGAGGCGAAGCTCGAGGACGGCGTCCGGCTCGTCCACCGCGAGCTGCGCGACACGCTCTCCAAGGAGGGGCTGGTCGAGATCGAGACGGACGGCGAGTTCGACCCGCACGTCCACGAGGCCCTGCTCACCCAGCCCTCGGAATCCGACGACGGCGCGATCCTCCAGGTGATCCAGAAGGGATACCGGCTCGGCGACCGGGTGCTCCGGCCCGCGCGCGTCGTCGTGTCCCAGGGGCCGCCCGAGTGAGAGACCTCTACGAGGTCCTGGGCGTTCCGAAGTCGGCCTCGCAGGACGAGATCAAGAAGGCCTACCGGAAGCTCGCCCGCAAGCACCATCCCGACTCGAACCCGGGCGACGCCCAGGCCGAGGAGCGCTTCAAGGAGCTGCAGGACGCATACGACGTCCTCTCCGACCCGGAGAAGCGGACGCAGTACGACCAGGTCGGGCCGCGCATGTTCGAGGGCGCCCGGGCCGGCGGGCCCGGCGGCTTCCAGTGGGCCGGGAACGTCGAGCGATCTCGGCGACCTCGAGCGACCTGTTCGGCGGGGTCTTCGGGCGCGGCGCAGGCGGATCCGCGCAGGGCGCGGCAGCGCGGCCAGCGCGGCGCCGACGTCGGCGTGACGCTGACCCTCTCCTTCGAGGATTCCCTGAACGGGCTGACCACCAGGATCCCGGTCGAGCTCGAGACGGCCTGCTCGACCTGCAAGGGGTCGGGCGCCGAGCCGGGGACGAAGCCGATCATCTGCCCCGAGTGCCGCGGCCGCGGGGTCACGTCCGAGGACGAGGGCTTCTTCGCGTTCTCGCGGCCGTGTCCCCGCTGCCGCGGCAACGGCACAGTGATCGAGAAGCCGTGCCGGACCTGCAACGGGTCCGGCCGCGAGCGCCGGACGAAGCGCTACACCGTGAAGATCCCGGCCGGGGTCAGGGACGGAACGCAGATCCGCCTGAAGGGCAAGGGCGAGGCGGGCTACGGCGGCGGCCCGCCCGGCGACCTGATCGTCACGACGCGCGTGACGCCGTCGCCGCTCTTCGAGCGCCGCGGCTCCGACCTCGTCATCGAGGTCCCCGTCACGTACTCGGAAGCCGCGCTCGGCGCCGAGGTGGAGGTGCCGACCCCGGACGGGCGCATCTCCCTCAAGGTCCCCGCCGGCTCGCAGGACGGCAAGCTCCTCCGCGTCCGCGGCAAGGGCGCGCCGAAGCTGAACGGCGGCGGCAAGGGCGACCTGCTCGCCCGCGTCCGCCTCGCCGTCCCCACCAAGCTGACGAAGGCCGAGCGCGAGGCGATCGAGGCCCTCGACAAGGCGTCCAACCGCGACGTCAGGGAGGAGCTGAGGACGTGATGGACGAGCGCCCGCGCTACATGATCAGCGTCGCCGCCGAGCTCGTGGGGATGCACCCGCAGACGCTGCGCGTCTACGAGGCGAAGGGCCTCGTGCGCCCCCGCCGCACGCCCGGGAACACGCGCCTCTACTCCGAGGCCGACCTCGAGCGCCTGCGCCTGATCCAGAGATTGACCGGCGAGCTCGGGCTCAACCTCGCCGGCGTCGAGACCGCCCTCCGGCTCCAGGACGAGCTCGGCCGCCTGCGGGCGCGCCTCGAGCGCCTCGAGAGCGAGATGCGCGAGGAGATTCAGCGCGTCCACCGCCAGTACCGCCGCGAGGTCGTGCTCTACAGCGATCCCGACAAGACTCTCCCACGAACCGGCGAAGAGGACATGGACTTCAACAGGCTGACCATCAAGTCGCAGGAAGCCGTCGGCGCCGCCCAGGAGCTGGCGCGCCGGGCCGGCAACCCCGAGATCTACCCGGAGCACCTCGTGCTCGCGCTCCTCGACCAGGAGCTTCCCCGGACGCTCGTCGAGCGCGCCGGGGCGTCGGTCGCGGACGTGCGCGCCCGCGCCGAGGCGGCGCTCTCCGCCAAGCCGGCCGTCCAGGGCGCAGCCGCCCAGCAGCCGCGCGTCTCGACGGCCTTCTCCCAGGTGCTCGACCGGGCCGAGGAGGAGATGCGCAGGCTCGAGGACGAGTACGTCTCCACCGAGCACGTCCTGCTCGCGCTCGACGTCGTCCCGCGCGACGCGCTCCTGGCCGCGCTGAAGGACGTGCGCGGCTCGCAGCGCGTGACCTCGCAGGACCCGGAGGGCTCCTACCAGGCGCTGGAGAAGTTCGGCCGCGATCTCACGGAGCTGGCCGAGCAGGGCAAGCTTGACCCGGTGATCGGCCGCGACGAGGAGATCCGCCGCGTGATCCAGGTGCTCTCGCGCCGGACGAAGAACAACCCGGTCCTGATCGGCGACCCCGGGGTCGGGAAGACCGCCATCGCCGAGGGGCTCGCGCAGCGCATCGTCGCCGGCGACGTCCCGGAGGGGCTGAAGGGCAAGCGCGTGTGGGCGCTCGACATCGGCGCGCTCCTCGCCGGCTCGAAGTACCGCGGCGAGTTCGAGGAGCGGCTGAAGGCCGTGCTGACGGAGATCAAGGAGTCGGCGGGCGAGATCGTCCTCTTCATCGACGAGCTGCACACGATCGTCGGCGCCGGCGCGGCCGAGGGCGCCGTCGACGCGGCCAACATGCTGAAGCCGATGCTCTCGCGTGGGGAGCTGCGCGCCGTCGGCGCGACCACGCTCGACGAGTACCGCAAGCACATCGAGAAGGACGCCGCGCTCGAGCGCCGTTTCCAGCCGATCTTCGTCGGCGAGCCGTCCGTCGCGGACACGATCGCCATCCTCCGCGGCCTGAAGGAGCGGTACGAGGCCCACCACGGCGTACGCATCCGCGACGCCGCGCTGGTCGCCGCGGCCGTGCTCTCCGACCGGTACATCTCCGACCGCTTCCTCCCCGACAAGGCCATCGACCTGGTCGACGAGGCCGCCTCGCGCCTGCGCATGGAGATCGACTCCTCGCCGCTCCCCCTGGACGAGGCCGAGCGCCGCGTCCGCCAGCTCGAGATCGAGCTCGCGGCGATGGGCAAGGAGTCCAAGGACGTGCGCGAGCCGGTCGAGCGCGAGCTCGCCGACGCCAAGGCGACCCGCGACGAGCTGGCCGCCCGCTGGGCGAAGGAGAAGGAGCTCCTCGACCGCGTCAAGGAGGTCACACAGCGGATCGACGACCTGCGCATGGAGGCGGAGCGCGCCGAGAGGGCCGGCGACCTGCAGCGCGTCGCCGAGATCCGCTACGGCGAGCTCCCGGCGCTCGAGGCCGAGCTGGCCGAGCGCAAGGAGCAGGAGTTCGAGCCCATGGTGAAGGAGGAGGTCGACGAGGACGACGTCGCAGCGGTCGTCGCGCGCTGGACCGGCATTCCCGTCGCACGCCTGCTCGAGGGCGAGACCGAGAAGCTCATCCACATGGAGGAGCGCCTCCACCGGCGCGTGGTCGGGCAGGAGGAGGCTGTCGAGGCCGTTGCCAACGCGCTACGGCGCGCGCGCACGGGCCTGCAGGACCCCAACCGCCCGATCGGCTCGTTCGTCTTCCTCGGCCCGACCGGCGTGGGGAAGACCGAGCTCGCCCGCGCGCTCGCCGAGTTCATGTTCGACGACGAGCGCGCGCTCGTGCGCCTGGACATGTCCGAGTACCAGGAGCGGCACACGGTCGCCCGCCTGATCGGCGCCCCGCCCGGCTACGTCGGCTATGACGAGGGCGGCCAGCTGACGGAGGCCGTTCGCCGCCGGCCGTACTCCGTCGTCCTCCTCGACGAGATCGAGAAGGCGCACGCCGAGGTCTTCGACGTGCTGCTGCAGATCCTCGACGACGGCCGCCTCACCGACGGCCACGGCCGCACGGTCGACTTCCGCAACACGGTGATCATCATGACCTCGAACCTGCGCTCCGCCGAGGCTATGCGCGAGTTCTTCCGCCCCGAGTTCCTGAACCGGATCGACGAGATCGTGGAGTTCAAGCCGCTCACGCGCGAGCAGCTCGGCGAGATCGTGGAGCTGCAGCTGGAGCGCCTGCAGGCGCGGCTGGCCGAGCGCGGTCTCGGGCTCGAGCTGACGGACGCCGCCAAGGAGCACCTGGCCGAGGCCGGCTGGGACCCGACCTACGGCGCCCGCCCGCTCAAGCGCGCGCTCCAGCGCCTGGTCGAGAACCCGCTCGCGCTGAGGCTCCTGGAGGGCGACTTCGCAGAGGGCGACACGGTCCGCGTGGACGCGGCCGACGGCGAGCTGGTCTTCACGAAGGCGCCGGCCGCCGAGCCGGCGCCTGCTAGAACCCGAAGCAGAATGAAGCCTTGAGCCGTCGCGACGCCCGGCGGCGCGCTGCGGCGTCCTCGGTTGCCCGAATAGCGCTGCTATTCAGGCGCCCTGCGTCCTTGATCGCACTCACCCAGGTCGCCGCGCCGGCGAAGCGTCATTCCGATTCGAGTTCTAGGGCACGGGGTCGAAGAACTCGGCCTTGCCGGTCTCCGGCGGGGCGCCGTAGATGAAGAGGACGACCTCCTCGTCGCCGGCGTTCCGAAGCTGGAGGATCGTGCCGCGCTCGACGACCACGACCCCGCCTCGCGGCACCTCATGGCGCTCCGGCGGCTCGCCGAGGTCGACCGTCAGCGTGCCCTCGAGGACGACGAAGACCTCCTCCTGACCGAGGTCGCGGTGGCGCTTGCCCTGTGCGCCCGGCGGGTAGCGCCAGACGTTCGCCCGCGACTGGGCGAGCGCGTCCGAGAGCGCCGCTGTCGAGCGGGGGTCGGTCTCGGAGCGGGGGACGAACTGCAGCTCGTCCGCCTGAAAGACCGTGTAGCCCACGTCGAGACCCTACCCGAGCCGCTTCTCGAAGCAGACGCTCCTGGGGTCGTTCGTGAAGGGCCCGTAGCGCGGGATGGGCAGGAAGCCCGAAGCGACGTACAGCCCGATCGCCTCGGTCTGCAGGTTGCCCGTCTCCAGGCGGACGAGGGAGTAGCCGAGCGCCCGCGCTTCCTCCTCCAGCCACTCGAGCACCCGGCGGGAAAGCCCGCGCCCGCGCGCTGCGGGGGCGACGTACATCCGCCGGATCTCAGCCGTCGCCTCGTCGTAGCGGGCGATGCCGCCGCAGGCAATCGCCTCGCCGTCGACCCAGCCGACGAGGAACGCGCCGCCCGGCGGCTCGAAGATCGCAGCCGACGGCAGGCCGCCCGAGCCCGGGACGCCGTCGTAGGTCCCGAGCAGCTCGGCCTCGAGCGCGTCGGTCAGCGACCGGGCGACTGCGGAGTCGAACTTCTCGCGGCGCATGTCCACGCCGTAACCCTAGAGTTCGGCGACGTGTCGCCCCCCGACCGCCCGCTTGCCCTCGGCGAGCTCGTCTCCGAGACCGTGCGCATCTACACACAGCGCCCCTGGGCCGCGCTCGGCCTCGGCCTCGTCGAGGGCGGCGCCTTCCTGCTGGCGCACCTGACGCCGGACCTGCTCGACGTGCTCGTGCTCGGCCTGGCATTCACGGCGATCTTCGGCGCGGCGGCGAGGCTCGTCTCGGGGGACACGTTCGCTGAGGCATGGGCCCAGGTCGGTCTGCGCTCGCCCGTGCTGCTCGTTCTCACGTTCGTCGTCGCAGTGCCCGTGGTGATCGCGATCCCCCTGTATTACCTGTTCGTCGTCGGGGCGCTCTGGATCGCGCTCGTGGGCTTCTCGATCCCGGTCGCCATGCTCGAGCGCGATCCGGACGTCAAGAACGCGTTCGACCGGATCGCGTACTCGCTCGTGCGCTCGATCCGCCTCGCGCGGGTCGAGTACCTGCACGCGCTCGGCGTGATCGCCGCGCTGATCATGATACGCATCGTGCTCAGCTTCGCCCTCGGCGCGGCGCTGATCGGGTTCGCCGAGAACGGCGTGCTCGTGGCTGCTGTGCTCGTCCGCGTCGTCCTCGCGCCCTTCTTCTTCCTCGGGCTCTCGGTGCTCTACTTCGAGCAGCGCGCGCGTGCCGCTGTATCCTCGCCTCGCGAATCCGCCTAGGGAGGGGAGATGCCCAAGTACCTGATGCTGTCGACGTTGAGCGACCAGGGTCTCCAGACGCTGCGCGCCAATCCGGAGCGCCTGCGGGAGGTGAACAAGGACGTCGAGGAGCTGGGCGCCAAGGTGCTCCACCAGTGGTTCGTCCTCGGCCCGTACGACTTCGTGAACATCGTCGAAGCCGAGAGCGCGTCGGTGATCGCCGAGGTCTCGATCTCGCTCGGCGCCCGCGGGAGCGTGCACACCCAGTCCTACGAGATGCTCGAAGTCGACGACCTGATGAAGATCCTCGGCGCCTAGGTGCTCCTGCACTAGCGTGAGCGAGCCCGCCCGGCTCCCGGACTGGATCGTGGCCGAGGTCGCCTCCTGGCCCCAGGACGCCTGGGGCGCCCAGCAGACGCGCCTGCTCCTGCGCGACGGCAGGGTGATCGAGCCGGTCGCGGTGCTGCCGAGCGGGGACGTGGTCGGGTGGGGGAGCGCGGGCTCCGTCGACTTCGCCGCAGAGGACATCGTCGCCATCGAGCGGATCGACGACTGACGGGAGGCGCGGTCAGTCCGTGAAGACGTAGTCGCTGTCGAGCGCGCCCATGTGGCAGCTCCAGCAGACGGCCCCGCTCGCGGTCTCCTGGAAGCGCTCGCCGCGGGCGTCCCGGGTGTACTCCACGAAGACCCAGTCCCGGTGCGCCGGGTCGGCGCCTCGCTCCTTGCGCATGATCGCGATCAACCCGATGAAGTCCGCTCCCGGACGGGTCGCGTCCTTGACGACGATCGTCCCCGCGGGAAAGCGACCGCCGGCGAGCCGCTCCTTCGACGCGTAGACGTTCTTCGTCCCGTTGTGCGGGTCGGAGGAGCGCGGCGGGATGGGCGCGTCGTTGAGCTTGACCCAGTCGCGGTAGCCGGCCACGAAGGCCGGCACGCCGGGCGGGGCCTCAGGGGCGGGCGGAGGCGGCGCCGGCTCCTCCTCCGTGGGGACCGGCTCCTCCGTCGTGGGCGGCTCCGGCTCGGCGGTCGTCGTCTCGCGGGCGGCATGGGAGGTTGTGGGAGCCGATTCGGGCTCGCCGCTCCCGCCGCACCCCGCGAGTAAGACGGCGAGGAGCAGGAGGCGCTTCACTGCAGCCGTGAGTATGCGACCGCCACCTCGGCGGCCAGCGCGGCGTTCTCGACGATCAGCTTCTTGTTGACCTCGACGGTCGCGCCCCCGCTCGCCTCGTGGATGTAGGCGAGGACGAACGGCGTCACCTCCTGCCCGCGCACGCCCTGGCGCTCGGCCTCGGCGACCCCGTCCTGGATCAGCGGCTCGACGTCCAGGCTCTCGTCCGGTGGCCTGGCGAGCAAGAGTGCCGAGTGGCGCCCCAGCCGCCAGTGGTACTGGGCGATCTGGGCGACCTCCTCGACGGTGAGCACTCGCGCCGAGACCGGCGGACCGCCCTCGCGTGCGTAGAAGAGCGGCATCGTGTCCGTCCGCCAGCCGAGCACGGGGACGCCGATCGTCTCCAGCAGCTCCGCGGTCGCCGCGGTATCCAGGATGGACTTGGCGCCCGAAGCCACGATCAGCGCCTCCGTTCTCGCCAGCTCGCCGAGGTCGGCCGAGATATCCGGCCGCTCTGTCCAGCCGCGGTGGACGCCGCCGAGGCCGCCCGTGCCGAGGAAGCCGATGCCGACCGCGCGGCAGACCGCGAGCGTCCCGCCGGCCGTCGTGGCGCCGAGCGCCCCCTGCGCCGCGCAGGCCGCCAGGTCGCGCGGCCCCACCTTGCGGGCCTCGGGCGAGTTGCCGAAGCGCTCGAGCTGGTCTTCGGTGAGCCCGACCTGGATGACGCCGTCGACGACGCCGATCGTCGCCGGCACGGCCCAGGCCGCGCGCACGCGCCGCTCGGCCTCGGCGGCGACGAGCGTCCCCTCGCCGGGCGGGAAGCCGTGCGAGACGAGGGTCGTCTCGAGCGCGATGACGGGCCGCCGCGCCTCGAGGGCGGCGCGAACCTCCGGATGGATGCGGATCAGGTCGGGCACTTTGCAGCTGGTAGAAGTGTGGTGGGCATTGTCTGGAGCGGCACTAGGGCATCGCCCCCATCTTGGCGACACAGCGGGCTGCCGCGTCGAGAGCAAGCTCCGGGCCTTCGAGCAGAAAGCCCGCCGCGAAGGCGTCGCCCGCGCCTGTGGAGTCGACGACCACGGCCCGGACAGCCGGGAGCTCGTCACGTCCCTCGCCGCTCAGGACGACGCAGCCCAGCGCGCCGCGCTTGACCACGACCGTCTCCGCGTCGATCCGGCCGACGAGCTCCGCCTCGGCCTCGTTCGCGAAGACGATCCGGGGAGAGAGCGACGCCAGCGTCTCGCGGAAGCGCTCCAGGCCGGCCTCCTCGATCGCCGCCGTCGAGGAGAGGTCGACGCTGACGCGCGGGGCGAGCGCCGCCGCGGCCAGCGCGGTCTCGCGAAGCGGCGAGCGCACAAGGCTGTAGCCGGGGACGTGCAGCCACTCGCAGCCGTCGAGCCACGCGCCGTCCAGCTCCTCGGGCGCGAAGCCGGTGGAAACGCCCCGGTCGCTCAGCATCGTCCGCGCGCCGTCGGGAGTGGCCACGGAGACGACCGTCCCGGTTGCCGACTCGACCTCGGGCCCTGCCAGCTCGACGCCTCGGGCGCGCAGCTCCTCGGCCAGAATCCGCCCGGCCGGGTCGCGTGCACGCTTGCCCAGGAACCTCGCGCCGCCGCCGAGCGCCGCCACCCACGCGGCGACGTTCGCGGCCTGGCCTCCGGCGCCGACCCGCGTGCGTCCATAGGTGTCCGTATCTTGCGCGATCGGGCTGTCCAGCCGCACGATGACGTCCAGGAGGAGATCGCCGAGCGTGCAGATCACCCCTCGCACCCTACAATCGGTGACGTGGACGGCGAGCGTCGCAAGCGGCTCCGGCCCTTCCTCCTCGGCGGGCTCGTCGGGAGCATCGCCGGCCTGGCCGCGGCGGGGCGCATGAAGGTGCGCGCGCGGCCGCGGCAGCGGGAGACGCCGGCCGGCCTGGCAGCGTTCGAGCAGGCGCCGTGCTACGAGGAGCTCGTCGAGCGCGAGGCGCGCGGCGAGCGGCTGCGCTAGCTAGCGGGAGCGGAGCTTCTCCAGCGCCTGCTGGGCCGTCAGGAAGTTGCGGCCGGCGTCGCCGATGGCGAGCGTCGCGCCGAACTCCTGCACCCGCAGCGTCGCCTCGAGAAACGCCTCTGGGGTCAGTGTCGGCTCGCGCGTCCGGACGAGCAGGAACGGGCCGAACGCCCGCGTCTCGAACTCCGACCCCGGGGTGGCGTCGAGGATCGCCAGGCGCGCTTGCTCCTGGTCGACGAAGTCGGAAGCGTCGAGCACCCAGACGCCGCGGCCGAGCGGCGCTCCTGCCTCGTCGAGCGCCTCGAGCGCGAGTGTCGCGTCCGCACGCGGGACGAAGATTCTGCCGAACGGCGCTCCGTGCTCCCACGCGTCGAGGTAGGTGGGCTCGTAGCCGAAGAGGACGTCGTCGGCGCGGCCCGACTCCGCGAGCCAGTCTGCGGCCTCGGCGCGCGCCTCGGCGCGCGTCCCCGGCTCCCCCGTGTAGAGCCAGCGCGACCGATCCAGGCCCCAGGCGATCTGCGACGCGAGGAGGAACCCGAGCAGCGCGGCGACCACTCCGGGCCCGGCCCGCCCTGCAGCCTTGCCGAGCCACAGCACCCCGGCCGCGACGACCATGGCCACGAAAGGGAGGAGGAAGATGAGGTGCCGTGTCTCGAGCGAGACGCCCGGCCCCGACCCCGCTGCCAGGAGCGCGAGCGCCGGAACGGCCACGACGATCCCGGCGAGCACCGCGGCCTCAGGCCGCGAGCGGGCGAGGACGACGAGGCCCAGCGCGGCCAGGAGGGCCGCAGGGAGCGCGACGACGAGCGACCCGGCGGTGAAGTCCCCGAAGACGACCCAGAGGTACTCGACCACGTCCAGCGGCGAGCCGAGGTCGGAGCTCCGCTCGCCGAGCCCGACGTCGAAGCGGGAGGCCAGGAGCGCGTAGGTCCGCCACAGCGGTGTCGCCAGGACGAGCACCGCGGCCAGCGCGAGCAGCGGCGCCCGCAGCGGCAGCGGCCGGCGCGCCCGCAGCACGCCGACGTAGACCGCCTCGGCAGCGAGGAGGAGTGCGCCGTAGGGCTGCGTGGCGAGGAGGGCGAGGGTCCCGGCCGTCCAGGCCGCCCAGCGCCCCGGCGTGCTCCGCTCGAGCGCACGCAGGAGGAGCAGGAGCGAGAGCGCGCTCGTGAAAAGGAACAGGCTGTACATCCGTGCGTAGATGCCGTGGTAGAGCGTCGTCCAGCTGGCGGCGGCGAGGAGCGTTGCGGCGAGCGCCGTGCGCCGGTCGGCGAGCCGGGCCACGAGCGCCGCGATCACGGGCATGCTCGCCGTCGCGAAGGCGACGGACACGAGTCGCAGGCTGGTCAGCCCGGGGTCGATCAGGCCGGCAAGGTAGCCGAGCAAGTAGTGGAGCGGGGCGCCGCCGCGCTCGCCGAGCACCGTCCCCAGCATGTCGCCGAGGGACTCGTGGCTGACGAAGAAGGCAAGGGCCTCGTCCTCGTGTGGCGGGAGCGCGTGCAGGCGGAGGAGCAGGAACGCGCCGAGCCCGACGGTGATGGCGCCCACCCCGAGCCGATAGCCGTCGAGGGCGCGGAGCGCGCCGGGAGCGCCCGTTGCTGGCGCTGGCACTCCCTCGCCGGGAGTGCCGGTGGCGCCCGGTCCCCCTGCTAGCATTTGGCCCTGCAAGGCGCGGCCTTTCCACCATGCCGATCTACGAATATCGCTGCCCAAACGGCCACACCTTCGAGTTGTTCCAGCGCATGACGGATCCGCCGTCCGAGGTGTGCGAGGTCTGCGGCGCAGGGCCGGTCACGAAGGTGCTCTATCCGGCTGCGATCCACTTCAAGGGCTCGGGCTTCTACTCGACCGATTACGGGCGCGGCAACCGGCGTCCGAGCTCGACGGACGGCGATGGCGGCGGCGAGTCGGGCGGGGACTCCGGCGAGAAGACGAAGCCGGACAAGGCCGAGCCGAAGTCCTCCGGGTCGAAGGCCGCCGAGTCCTAGGAGGGGTTGGCGGCCCGGCGGCACAGCCGTCATTTCGTCAGACCTCCTAGAAGCTCCGTCACCGCTCGGCGGGTTAGTCGCTCCGGCCGACGCGGCAGCCCGGCCCGAAGGTGCCGGACCCGGGCGCGGCCGCAGCGGCGCCACCTTGCCCTCGACCATTGCGACGACGGAGGCGTTGTCCTCGCTGCCGATGATGAACGACTGCCCGTCGATGTCTGCAATGGAGCCCCCGAGGCGGCAACGCAGGATCCCGCTCGAGGGCGTCCGGCGCTTCACCCATCCAAGCTGGAGCAGCTGGTTCGCGGAGAGGTCGGTCGCGAGCGGCGCGACCAGCTCGTCGCCGATGAACGGCATGCGCAGGAAGGTGCCGAAGCTCGTGATCTCGTCCGCTATCGCCTGGATCACAGCCTGCTGCCGCTCGCCGCGCGTGATGTCGTTCTCGGCCGGGTCGAGCTCGTTCACTCGGATGCGCGCATACACCAGCGCCCGGCGCCCGTCCATGGTCTGCACGCCCTTCTGGAAGCGCCAGCCGGGCCAGCGGTCGCAGTCCGCCTGGGTCGAGAGCGGGCACTCGAATTTGTTCGAGAGGATCTTCTTCGGGACGTTGATCGTCACGCCGCCGAGCGTGTCGATCAGCTCCTTGAACTTCGAGAAGTCGACCACGACGACGTGGTTGATCGGGATGCTCAGCAGAGACTCGACCGTCCGGACCGCGAGAGTCGTCCCGCCGTAGGCGTAGGCCGCGTTGACCTTGTCGAGGCCGCGGCCGGGGATCTCGACTCGCAGGTCGCGTGGGATCGAAAGGAGCGCAATCCGGTGCTCGTCTGGGTCGGTTCGCACGATCATCATCGCGTCCGACCGGAACGGGCCTTCCCGCGACGGACCCTCGTCGGTGCCCTAGGACGAGGATGGTGGAGGGGTTCGAGATGATGAGCCCGTCCTGCGGCGCGAGCGCCGCGTATGCACGCGAGTCGAGCCGCTCGTTCGCCTCCTTCACCCCGCTGCGAAACGCCAGGTAGCCGAGCAGCGACCAGACCGCGGCGGCGAGCACCACGACGAGGACGATCACGAACGCGACGCGAAGCCAGCGGCGCCGGCGCCACTTCCGGCTCGGCTTCGGGCGCGTGTAGGCGTCTCGACCGTCGCCTCCGCGAGGGGCCGAATCCTGCCCCTTCCTCGACTCGCTGGGGACGGGGCCCTTGACCCGCCCGCCGCGATAGACCCGGTACGGCTTGTCCTTGGAGGCCACAGCGACCGAGTATCGTAGCCAGACGCCGGATGAGCCCTCCCGATGTAATCGCGGTCGACCTGGGCGGGACGAAGCTGGCCGCGGGTCTCGTCCATCGGGACGGCGCGGTCGTTCGTCGCCGCGTCGAGCCCACGGACCTGGCCAGCGAGATGGCCGTTCTCGGTCAGCTCGAGCGGATCATCGGCAGCCTCGCCGACGGCGGATTCGCCGGGCTCGGAGTCGGCGTCCCGTCGACGATCGACCAGCGGTCGGGGAGCGCCGTGACCTCCGTGAACATCCCGCTGGCGGGCGTCGCGCTGCGCGACCGCCTCCACGAGCGTTTCGGCGTGCCGGTGGTCGTCGAGAACGATGGGAACGCCGCCGCCGTAGCCGAGCACAGGGTCGGGGCGGGCCGCGGCTCCCGCCACATGGTGATGCTCACCCTCGGGACGGGCGTTGGCGGCGGGCTCATCCTCGACAACCGCCTCTACCGCGGGGCGGTCGGCGCGGCGGGCGAGCTCGGCCACATCACCATTGACGTGAACGGCCCGCCCTGCCAGGGCGCGTGCCCGGGCCGGGGTCACCTCGAGGCTCTGGCCTCGGGCCTGGCGTCGGACGGCCTGGCGGAACGAGCGGCGGCCGAGCACCCGGATGGCGATCTCGGCCGCGCGGCCGCGGCCGGGCGCAAGGTCGACGCACGGCTCCTAGTCGAGCTCGCGTCCGCCGGGCCCGGCGACGCCCGTGACGTGCTCGACCACGTCGCCTTCCATCTCGGCGTCGGGATCGCCGACCTCGTCAACGTCTTCAACCCCGAGCTCGTCGTCGTCGGCGGCGGCTTCGCGGAGGCCGGCGAGCTCCTCCTCGAGTCGGCGCGCAAGACGGTCGCCAAGTGTGCGCTGCAGCCGGCCCGCGACGTGGTGCAGATCGTCGGGGCCGAGCTCGGCCCGGAGGCCGGCCTCGTGGGCGCCGCGCTCATCGCCTTCGACGCGCTCGAAGGTTGAGGCAATGCCGCTCGTCGTCTGCCCGACGCCGATCGGCAACCTCGAGGACGTCACGCTGCGAGCGCTTCGGGAGCTCGGAGAGGCGGATGTCGTCCTCTGCGAGGACACGCGACGGACGCGCGTCCTCCTCGACCACCACGGCATCCGGGCCCGGCTCCTCTCCTTCCACCGCCACAACGAGGCCCGGCGAACAGCCGAGGTCCTCCCGCGGCTCGAGGCGGGGGAGCGGATCGCGCTGGCCAGCGACGCCGGGCTTCCCGCTGTGAACGACCCGGGCGCGAAGCTGGTCGCCGCAGCGCTCGACAAGGGCCTTGACGTAACCGTGCTTCCGGGCCCGTCCGCAGTGGAGACGTCCCTCGTGGCGAGCGGCCTCGTCGGCGAGCGGTATTCCTTCCTCGGCTACCTCCCGCGCACGAAGGCCGGTCTCGAGCGCCTCTGGGGAGAGCTCAGCGGCTGGACTTGGCCGGCCGTCGCGTTCGAGTCGCCGCGACGCCTTCCGGTAACGCTGGCAAGCCTCGCGGAGACGGATCCAGACAGGCCCGTCGCCGTCTGCCGTGAGCTGACGAAACGGTTCGAGGAGGTCGTGCGCGGGAGCGCGCGCGAGGTCGCGGACCAGTTCACGGCCGCTCCCAAGGGCGAGGTGACCGTTGTGGTGGGCCCGGCCGCGAAGAGCGCGGCGGTCGAGGAGGGCAAGGCGCTCGAGGCCGTCGCCGAGCTCATCGCCGCCGGCGTCCCGCGCCGGCTTGCAGCGGACGTCATCGCCCGACTCGCCGGCGTTCCGCGCAACACGCTCTACCGCGGCTCGCTCTAGCTCGCGTGGCGCCGAGAGGTGTCGCCGACATTGACAACGTCCGGGCGCCGTGCTAGCCTCGTGCCTAGTTGACATAGAGGACAACAGGAGGCGGGAAATGAAGCGCGTGATCGCCCTGCTTCCGGTCCTGATCGCGTTCCAGGCCGGCGCGCCGCCCGCACTCGCCTGGACCTGGCCCGCCGACGGGCCGGTGCTACGACCTTTCGTCCTCGGCGACGATCCCTACGCCGGTGGACAGCACCGCGGCGCCGACATCGCGGCGCCCTCCGGGGCGCCCGTGCGTGCGCCGGCCGCGGGGATTGTGAGCTTCACCGGCACCGTACCGGGAGGAGGCCGCGCCGTGACGGTCCAGACGGCCGACGGATACTCGGTGACCCTCGTCCACCTCGGCTCGATAGCGGTCGCTCGCGAGTCCCTGATCGGCGAGGGCGTGACCGTCGGGACGATCGGCCCGAGCGGCGATGCCGAGCACGAGGAGCCCTACGTCCATCTCGGGATTCGGGTGACGTCCGACCCGAACGGCTACCTCGACCCGATTGCAATGCTCCCACCGCGCCAGGAGGCCCCACCTCCCCCCGCTCCTCCTCCGGTCCCGGCCGATCCCGTCCCGACGCTCCCGCCGGTCGACGCGTCGAAGGAGCCGACGTTGCCCAAGGTCCCGGCGCCGGCCTTCGAGCCGCCCGAGCCCGACCCTCCCGCCGTTCTTCAACCGGCACCGACCGGCCGGGGCGCGACGGTCTCGTCCACGACCGAGGCCGTCGTGCCGAGAGCGCGCTCGGTCCGGCGCGAAGTCGAGGTCACCGGCGAGCCTGACGTACAAGCTGCCCCTGCTCTCCCAGGCCGGACGCTCCGTCGCTCCTTCGAGCTCCCGATGTCCGCGCGAGGCGTCGAGGCTCTCCCCGCCCCCGAGGCGACCGTCACCCGCCACGGGACGGGCTCGTCGGTCGCCGTGTCCCCGTTCGTCGTCGGGGCCGCGGGTCTCGCCGTCCTCGCCGCTGCGGGGTTAGCTCTCGCTCGCCGTCAGCTCGGCGACGCACGACCGGCAGACGCTCCGGCCCTTGTGCTCGACGACCGAGCGGGTCGATCCGCAGAAGACGCAGGCGCTGCGCGGCCTGTTGAGGAGGATCGTCTGGTCCTTGACGGAGATCTCGAGCGCGTCGCGCTCGGTCAGCCCAAAGCGTTTTCTGATCTCGATCGGGATGACGATCCGTCCGAGCTCGTCAAGGTGGCGAATGATCCCTGTCGTCGTCTTGGCGCCGCGGTTGCCCCTGGACGTCTGCATCGGGTGAGTCGTCATCCTCCCTCGCCGTGTCGAAGGGCCGAGACGATCTCGGCCCTGTGACCCATGTCCTGCCGTCACCCCCTCAGTTCCCATCCTGGCCGGGTTGAAACCGCAAGCCAGGCTCTGGAAGGACGTCCGTATGATGCGCGCGGATGAGCTTCTACCTGACGACGCCCATCTACTACGTCAACTCGACCCCCCATATCGGCCACGCGTATACGACGATCGCGGCCGACATCATCGTGCGGCATCGGCGCCAGCGGGGCGAGGAGACGTTCTTTCTGACGGGCACGGACGAGCACGGCTCCAACATCCCGCGGGTGGCCGCGGAAGCGGGGCTCGACCTCCAGGAGCTCGTCGATCGGAACGCGGCCGCATTCCAGGAGATGACGGTTCGCGTCAACGCGTCGAACGACTTCTTCGTGAGGACGACGGACGAGCGGCACAAGGCGCTGGTCCAGGACTTCGTCCAGCGGATCCACGACCGCGGGGACATCTTCGAGAGCGTCTACGCCGGGCTGTACTGCGCGCAGTGCGAGTCCTTCTACACCGAGGACGAGCTCGTGGAAGGGCTCTGCCCCCAGCACGGGATCCGGCCGGAGTACGTGGAGGAGAAGAACTACTTCTTCCGGCTCTCGGCCTACCAGGAGCCGTTGCTGCGCCTGTACGACGAGCAGCCGGAGATCGTGCTCCCGCGCTTCCGCTACAACGAGGCGCGGAGCTTCATCGAGCGGGGCCTGGACGACATCAGCGTGAGCCGTGCGTCGCAGCACTGGGGGGTGCCGGTCCCGTGGGACACCAGCCAGGTGGTCTACGTGTGGGTGGACGCGCTGATCAACTACTGGAGCGCGCTCGCCTTCGCCCGTCCGGACGAGGACCTCCGTCCGCGTTTCTGGCCGGTGGTCCACCACCTGCTCGGGAAGGACATCCTGAAGTTCCACTGCGTCATCTGGCCGGCGCTGCTCATGGCCGCAGGGCTGGAGGTGCCGCGGCAGCTCTTCGTCCACGGGTATCTGCTGATGGACGAGCGGAAGATGTCCAAGTCCCTGGGGAATGTGATCGACCCGCTGGACCTGATCGACGTCTACGGAGTCGACCCGCTGCGCTTCTACCTCTTCCGAGTTGCGACGTTCGGCCAGGACGGGAGCATCTCGCTCGAGGGCATTCACGAGCGGTACGAGCGCGAGCTCGGCAACGACCTGGGGAACCTCCTCTCGCGGACGACGGCGATGATCGCCCGTTACCGGGAGGGCCGGCTGGTGCCTGCCGAGGTGTCCGCGGAGCTGGGATCCGCGCTCGACCGTGCTCGCACGGACGTCGCGGCGCGTCTGGATGCCTTCGACGTCACGGGCGCGCTCGACCTGATCTGGGAGCTCGTCCGCTCGCTGAACCGCCGCGTCGAGCAGACCGCCCCGTGGGAGCTGGCGAAGGACGAGGCTCGGGCGGCGGAGCTCGACCGCGTGCTGTTCGAGCTCGCCGACGGGCTGCGTGCCGTCGCGGTGGCTCTGTCCGCGTACATTCCGGAGACGGCCGAGCAGATCCTCTCGGCGCTTCGCCAGCCGGTCGACCTCTCCTGGGAAGGCGTTGCGCCCGCACGCGCCGTCGAGGCGGACGGCATCGAGGCGGCGCCCCCGCTCTTCCCGCGCGTCGACGCCCCGACGGCGGCTGCGTGAGGCCTGCGCCGCCGCGAAGGGACCCGACCTCATGATCGACACGCACGCACACCTCGACGCGTTCGAGGACGCGGGCGAGGTTCTCGGGCGCGCCCGCGCGGCGGGGGTCGGGCGTGTGATCACGGTAGGGACCAGCGTTGCGTCCTGCCGGGCGGCTCTCGCCCTCTGCGAGCGAGAGGAGGGCGTCTTCGCGGCGCTCGGGCTCCATCCGCACGAGGCGGGCTCCGTGGGCGAGCCGGAGCTGGCGGACCTCCGGGAGCTGCTCGCCCACCCGAAGGCGGTCGCCGTCGGGGAGACCGGGCTCGACTACCACCGCGACCTCGCGCCGCGCGAGCGGCAGGCTGTGTCGTTTCGGGCGCAGGCGGAGCTGGCCGGGGAGCTTGGCAAGCCGCTCGTCATCCACACGCGCGCGGCGGACGACGACACGGTTGCGGTCCTCCGGACGCTCCCTGAAGACCTCTCGGTCGTGCTCCACTGCTTCTCCTCTTCGGCGCTCCTCGAGCCCGCGCTCGATCGGGGGTGGTACGTCTCCTTCGCCGGGAACGTCAGCTATCCGAAGGCGCCCGAGCTGCGCTGGGCGGCCGCGCGCGTCCCGGCCGAGCGGCTCCTCGCGGAGACCGATTCGCCGTATCTCGCCCCGCAGCCCGTGCGCGGGAAGCGGAACGAGCCCGCCTTCGTCATGCACACGCTCGGCGCCCTCGCGGAGGCCCGGGGGGAGGACGCCGCCGCGCTCGAGGAGCGGATCGACCTGAACGCTGTCGCGCTCTTCTCGCTGCCGTGAGCGCGCGGCCGAAACGCGAGCTCGGCCAGCACTGGCTCGTGGACGAGAACATCCTCCACGTCATCGGCCGCCTGGCGAAGCTCGGCGCGGACGACGTCGTGCTCGAGATCGGGCCCGGCCTCGGCGTGTTGACGGCCTACCTGGCCGAGCGCGCCCGCATGATCCACGCGGTGGAGCTCGACCGCCGCCTCGAGCCTGCCCTGCGCGAGCGCCTTGCCGGCCGCGACAACGTGGAGCTCGTCTTCGGCGATGCGCTCTCCCTGCTCGGTGCGGCCTTCGAGCCTCCGCCGGAGAAGCTCGTCTCCAACCTGCCGTACAACGTCGCGACGCCGATCGTCGCCGAGAGCCTCGCGGCGCTTCCGACCGTCGAGCTGTGGTGTGTGCTGGTGCAGCGCGAGGTCGCCGACCGCTTCTTCGCGACGCCGGGGACGAAGGACTACGGCGCCGTGTCCGTGGTCCTCCAGCTCGCGACCGAGCGGACGGGCTTCCATCCCGTCGCGCGCACGTGCTTCCGGCCGCCGCCGAACGTGGACTCGGCGCTGGTCGCATTCCGGCGGACACGCCTCTGGGACGACGAGCTCGACGCGGTCAAGCGTCTCGCGCAGGCCGCGTTCGCGCACCGCAGGAAGACGCTGCCCAACTCGCTCGAGCTCGCCGGGCTCGCCGGCCGGGAACGAGCCGTCGCGGCGCTCGCCGAGCTGGGCCGTCCGGCGAACGTGCGCGGGGAGGCCCTGGCGCCTGACGAGTTCCTGCGGCTCGCGGAGCTGCTCGCGTGAGCGCCGCCCGGGCGGTCGCCGCCGCGAAGATCAACCTCGCCCTCGTCGTCGGGCCGCGACGGGAGGACGGTCTGCACGACGTTGCCACCGTGCTCCAGCGCATCGACCTCTGCGACCGTCTCGAGCTCCAGCGCGAGAGACCACGGACTGGTCGTGGAGGGGTTCGACGACACCATCGTGGGGCGGGCGCTCGCTGCGCTCGCCCTCGAGGCGGGGGTCGCGCCTGCCTGGCGTGTGCGGATCACGAAGGAGATCCCGGTCGCGGCGGGCCTCGGAGGCGGAAGCTCCGACGCGGCGGCCGCTCTTCGCCTCGCCAACCCGACGCTGCCCGAACCGCTCGCGCCCGACCGTCTGCATGCGCTCGCCGCGGGGCTCGGCGCCGACGTCCCGTTCTTCCTGGAGCCGGGCCCCAAGCTCGCCGAAAGGCGCGGGCGAGCGGCTCACGGCACTCGATCTTCCGCAGGACTTCTGGGTCGTCGTCGCTCTCCCGCGAGCCGTGCAGAAGGGCTCGACCGGCGAGGTCTACGCGCGCTTCGACGAGCTCGGCGGGGGACGCCGACTTCGAGGAGCGGGATGCAGCCCTCCAGACGGCCCTCGGCGAGATCCGGCACGCGCGGGATCTGGCGGCGCTCCCGCCCAACGACCTGGCCGAGGCGTCGGGTGCGGCTCCGCTCGCCGCCGAGCTGCGCGCCGCCGGGCGCGTTCCGGGCCGACGTGAGCGGGGCCGGGCCTGCGGTGTACGGGCTCTTCGAGGGCCTCGCGGAGGCGCGTTCGGCGGCCCACGGCCTCGGTCGTCGGGCCCGCGCCTGGACAGCCGCGGCCGTCTGGTAACGTCGCGCGGCGTGGCGACTTCCCCCGTGATCGAAGCAGGCGAGAGCGGTCGCGGGCTGTGGCTCCGTGAGCGGCGGCTGCGGCTCGCGCTCCTGATCGGTCTCGTCGAGAGCGTCGCCGTCGTCGCCGGCGGGCTTGGCTGGTTCTGGGTGCTCGGGCTCGCCGCGCTCGCGGTTGCGCTCTACGCCTTCGTCGCGCGCGGGGCCCGCTTCCACTCGCTGCGCGAGCTCGCGTGGATCCTGGCCGCGTCGCAGCTGATCGCCGTGATCGTCCCGGTCCTGTGGGAGGTCGCGAAGTTCTTCGCGATCGTGATCCTCGCGGTGATGGCCGCCCTGCTCCTCGTCCTGCTCCTCATGGACAGGCGCTGATGCCTTCCGGGCCGGGCCTATACTCGACCTGCGGTGGGGCGTAGCCAAGTGGTAAGGCAGCGGGTTTTGGTCCCGTGACCGGAGGTTCGAATCCTCCCGCCCCAGCCATGACTCCTTCGTGACCGGCACTCCTCTCGCAGCGGTGGTGATGGCGGCGGGGCTCGGCACCCGCATGCACTCGCGCCGGCCGAAGCACCTCCACGAGCTCCTTGGCCGCCGGCTGGTCGACTGGACGATCGCCGCCGCGGGCGACCTCGACCCCGACCCGCTCGTCGTCGTGACGTCTCCGGGCACGGTCGCCGAGCTCGAGGGGACGCTCCCCGACGGAGTCGCCCTGGCCGTGCAGGAGACGCCGCGCGGGACCGGGGACGCCGCCGCGTCGGCGCGCCCGGCGCTCGAGGGCTTCGCCGGGGACGTGCTCGTCCTCGCGGGCGACGCTCCGCTCCTCTCGGCCGCCGAGCTCCGGAAGCTGCTCGAGATGCACCGCGGCGAGCGCGCCGCAGCGACCGTGCTCTCCTTCGAGCCGGACGAGCCCGGCTCCTACGGCCGCATCGTCCGCGATCCCGACGGCCGGCTTCAGGCGATCGTCGAGGCGCGGGATGCGACCCCCGAGCAGCTGGCCCTCCGGGAGGTCAACTCCTCGGTCTACGTCTTCGACGCCGACGCGCTCTGGGAGGGCCTCGCGCAGCTCGATACGGACAACGCCCAGGGCGAGCTGTACCTCACCGACGCGGTGCGCCACCTGGTGGATGACGAGCGCGTGGTCGCCGTGTACCGTGCAGAGGACCCCCGTGTCGGCGAAGGCGTGAACACCAGGGCGGATCTCGCAGCTGCCGGTGCGCAGCTCCGCGACCAGATCGCCGCAGGACACCTGGAGGCAGGGGTCACCGTCGTCGATCCCGCCACCACCTGGATCGAGCCGGAGGTCGAGATCGAGCCCGACGCCGTCATCCATCCGTTCACGGTCCTGCGCGGGCGCACGGTCGTGCGCCGCGGCGCCGAGATCGGGCCGCACGCGGTCGTCGTCGACGCCGAGGTCGGAGAGGGCGCGGTCGTCGGGCCGTTCTGTTACCTTCGGCCCGGAACGATGCTCGCCGCGCGCGCCAAGGCCGGGACCTTCGTGGAGCTCAAGAACGCTCAGATCGGCGAGGGCACGAAGGTGCCGCATCTCTCGTATCTCGGGACGCCGAGGTCGGCGACGGCACCAACGTGGGCGCCGGGACGATCACTGCGAACCTCCCGCACGAGCCCGGCCGCGAGAAGGGCCGGACGACGATCGGCCGGAACGTCAGGACCGGCATTCACAATGGCCTCGAGGCTCCTGTGACGATCGGAGACGGCGCATGGATCGGCGGCGGCTCGTACATCACCGAGGACGTCCCGCCCGAATCGCTCGCAATCGCGCGGGCGCGACAGGTCACCAAGGAGGGCTACCTGCGTGGAAAGCGGAACGACTGAGCTCTCGCTGCCGGGCCTCGACGTGACGCCCGAGCACACGCCGCAGCCCCGCGGCGAGCGCGGCCGCTGGATCGAGCGGGGCCCATCCGGAAAGCTCATGCTCTTCTCAGGGCGCTCGCACCCCGTCCTCGCCCAGAGAATCGCCGACCAGCTCAACATCGAGCTCGGCGACGTCAAGCTGAAGACGTTCGCCAACGGCGAGACGTACTGCCGCTACAAGGAGTCGATCCGCGGCGCCGACGTCTTCATCGTCCAGACCTGCCACGGCCGCGCGACCAACGACTACCTCTGGGAGCTCCAGGTCATGGTCCAGGCGGCCAAGCTCGCCTCCGCCAACCGGATCACGGCGATCATGCCCTGGTTCCCGTACTCGAGGCAGGACAAGAAGTCCGCGCCGCGCGAGCCGATCACGGCCAAGCTCCTGGCCGACGTGCTCGACGCCGCCGGCGCCGACCGCGTCCTGACGATGGATCTCCACGCCGGCCAGATCCAGGGCTTCTTCCGGATCCCTGTCGACCACATGACCGCGCTTCCGCTCTTCGCGCGCTACTACCGCGAGACGCTCGGCCTCCACGGCGAGGGCGTCGTCGCGGTCTCGCCCGACCCCGGCCGCGCGAAGATGGCGACGAAGTTCGCGCAGATGCTGGACGCCGACTTCGCGCTCATGAACAAGCAGCGCCCCGCGCACGACATCGCGTCGGTCACCGAGGTCGTCGGCGACGTCCGCGGGAAGGTCGCGATCATGAGCGACGACATCATCGTCACCGGCGGGACGCTCGTCGCGGGCGCGCAGGCGCTCCTCGACGCGGGCGCGACCAAGGTCTACGCGTGCGCGACGCACGGGCTCTTCCCCGACGATGCGCTCGAGCAGCTCGCCGGCTCGCGAGCTCGCGGGGATCACCGTCACGGACACGGTGCCCATCCCCGAGCTCGAACCGGCCGGACAAGCTGAGCGTGCTGACGATCTCGGGGATCCTCGCGGAGACGATCGAGAACGTCTTCTCGGACGAGTCCGTCTCGGCCATCTTCGCGGGCGAGAACCAGCTCTTCTAGGAATCGCGAGCAACCATGCGGGTTTGCAGCGCGATTGCTAACGAGTCGGCTAACGGCGTGAGTGGGGCAACGTTCTTGTGACGCTTAGCGATGAGGAGAGGCGCAAGCTTGTCGGCGAGCTTAGCGCGGCCACAGGTCTGAGGAAGCAGCAACTTGAGCACTTGAGCGACGAGGCGCTTGAAGCCCTCGCCGCCGCCCAAGCTGAACGGCGTGAAGAACAGCCCGAGCGGCAGCAGCAGAGCAAGATGATCTCCTTGGAAAGCTCCAGAGAAAGTTCAACAGGCCGCATTAAGGAGACCCCCGACTGGTACGAGAGAGCCACAAGATCCTCGGTCTCGTCGCCGGTCTAGGTGTCTTCATCTACATCGGCGGCGCTGGGGTGCTCGCCGTGCGACTCCACACGGCGGAGTTGCCCTCTTCCGAGGTCGTCAGTGGTCTGCCTCGCGAACTCTTGATCGGGGTCGGATTGCAGCACGTCGTCGCGCCCGCCGTGGCACTGGCACTGGTCTCCGGACTCGAAATCCTCTTCCTCAAGTGGTGGCTGGGAAGAGAAGAGAATCGAGGACGAGAGCGGAGGAGACGAGGAACAGCATGGACGATCCTGATAGTCGGCTTTCTCGTGACGGCCGTCGTCGCGTGGATGGTGCTTAATTTCCAGCGCTGGCAATCGCCTTCGCCTTTGAGGGTTGGTGAACTCGGTTGGCTCGCCGCATGGCTGGTGGCATACGTCGCCACACTTCTGATCTACGTCTGGCATAAAGGCAAGCGCGAGCCTCTCATTGTCATGGCGCTCATCGCGCTCAGCGTTGGCCTGACCGCCGCAACGGTTCGAGTTCTCTACGACAGAAATAAGAACCATCTCAAGGAGGCGACGGTCTGTACTAACGACGGGGGGCCTAACTACGAAGGACTCTTTGTTGGGGAGACCTCTAGCGCCATCTACCTTGGCAGAGTGGAGGAGGGCCTGATTCTTGCGATCCCGAAAGACCGAGTGGGCGAGTTTCGAATCGGGGCCATGTCTTCGTCGAGGTGCTCGGTGCCGCGGCCAACGCAAGACCGAGGGCTGGGGTCTCCGAACGCTGGCCTCTAGATAACGATCAGCGCCGCTACCCGCTCGGCCGCCTTCTCATCCGAGCGCGGTAGGAGGTGCGCATAGGTCGAGAGCACGGTGTTAGCGTCGTCGCCGAGGCGGGCCGCGACGATGTGAACTGGGATACCGCCCGTGAGCGCAAGCGTGGCGGCGGTGTGGCGGAGCACATGGAGCGTTCCCGTCGGCAGGCCGGCGGCCTTCCTGTGCTTCCCGAACCGCTCGGTTAGCCGCTGCGGGTGGATCGGCGCCCCGAGCTCGTCTGCAAAGACGAGATCGCCGTCGGCGTAAGCCTCGCCGGCGAAGGCGCGCTCGAGGAGCTGGGCGCCAAGCTTGCCTAGGAGGCCCAAATGCCTAGGACCTTTTCATGCTCGAACGGCGCGATCGGAGACGGTGCGGGCGGGTCCCTGCGGCAGCTGTTTGCAAAACGGGTGTGGATCCAAGGGAGCTTTGACATCACGCCTCCCATAGGGTGCACCGGGGAGACCATCGCCTGGACGGCGCCAGTCGTCGGCTCGAATGGGCGTTTCGCAGCTGGAAAAGCGCACGTCCACGCGTCCATCAGCGCCTGCGATCCGGTCGCGTGCACCGACGCTTCCGTCGACCAGGACATTCAGCTCAGGTCGGCACGCCGCTAGGGCGAGCTAGCCGACGCCGTTTGCTGCGCTGAAACCGCCCTTGCTGCTCTTTGTCGCTCGGGATGGTGCTCGATGTGTGCGCCGCCGACGACACAAGGCGCATTGCAGCCATTGAAGAAGGCGCCGACCCCGATTTCCAGGGTCGGGTCTTCTTCGAGTTCACGGACCGTCCGCTCGGCAGTAGACGGGATTGCCGTGAACAGCCGGCGAACGTTGAGCACGTTCGTTCTCTAGAAAGACAACTGAGCCGGGGTCCACCAGGGGTCCACGAGGCTGTCATCTCGGGTCACCGTGAGTCACTGTCAGTCGGGGGATTCGGCGGAACTGGCGCCAGCGCCACAGTTGCGTTCCACGAGTCGAGGGCGCGGCGGAAGCGAGCGTAGGGCGAGGCCCTGCGAGGTCACGAACAGATGTTCGCACAGGCGAAGGCCGCGCCGAAGGAGCCCCGCGGGACCGGCGCTGGGCGTCCGTGCTAACGGTTTGCTAACGGGAGCGTTAGCACGGGCCGATACGGGCCGTCACGACGAACACGGCCGCGAGGCGGAACGCCTGCAAGTCGCACACTTCCTGCTACTGGCTGCTACAGGCCGTCACGGGCCCAAAGAACCAGCTCTTCTAGCGAGAAAAGCCCCGGTCGAGGGCTGCTGGGGGGCCGGCTGGGCGCCGATGACTTTCGAGAACTGCGGCCCGTACGACTCCGAATTCCCGATCCCTCGCTGCGCGAGGAGCTGAGCGCCCACTACGCGCGGTCCGGCTTCGCCGTGCGCCCGGTCGGGGAGCGGGAGCTCGACGTCGAGCGTGAGGACGCGCCCGACGAGGAGCAGGGGCGGCGCGAGGTCGCCACGCATCTGCTCGTGTGGGAGCTCCTCCATCCGGAGGCCCCGGGCGAGATCGTGGAGTAGAGGGCTACCGTGGGCCCGCCCTGCGCGGGCAGGCCCCCGGCCGCAGTCGTTACTGGAGGCGGTTCATCCTCGCCATGCTCGCCGTGGAGGCGGTGCGCGCGAACTGCACCGGGTTCGGCGCCGTCGGGAACTTCGACATGCACGTGGGGGTGGGCTTGACGCCGAGCAGAAACGCGTCGCTGCTCAAGATGTTTGCCCCGTAGTTGAAGTCGAGCGCCGTGATGCCGTCGTTGTCCTTGAGGACGTCTACCGGTTGCGGCTGCGGTGTTTGGGTGTCGAGCACCTCCACGCTCGCGTCGCTCAGGTCGTAGTACGCGTAGTCGGCGAAGGAGAAGACCGGGTACTTCTGCAGGCAGTTGATCTTCGCCGTCAGGAGCTGGACCTTGTGGGCGAGCGTGTGGTTGGCCGACGCCGGCCCGGCGAGCGCGAGCGTGACGACCGCAGTGAGCGCGAGGATCGCGCCCGAACGTCTGACCATGGCTGTTCCCTCCCGAGGTTGCCCTGTGCTTACAGAGTCTCAGGTGAACCGTGTGTCGACAAGCCCCGAAACGACGAGCGGCCCGGGTGGCCGGGCCGCTCAGGCAAAACGACGATCTGTCACCGGCTACTTGGTGCCGGCGAGCAGCACGCGTCGTCCAAGATGGGCCTGAGGGAAGTTCCGGATCTTGATCCGGAGAAGATCAACAGACATACGAAGCCGCCTTTCGTCTGTCGCAGCGAGGGATACGCTGCCCACTGTTTCGGGCAGCCGCGCCGCGGGCGGCATCCCTGAAAGGTGGGATCCGGCGCGAGATGGCCAAAGTGGGGGATGCCCTCTCTCCGTTTCGGCGGTCATCGTCCGTGTGCATGCCGTGCGGATGTGACTGATAGTCCGAACCCCTTCCCGGCCGAACAGCCGGAGCCCGCGCGGCGGAAGAACCGGCGACGCCGGCGGCGCAAGCCGGCCGTCGCGAGCAAGCCCGCTCCCACCAGCTTCATCCCGCCCGTCATCAAGGTCGAGATCCAGAACATCGACCAGATCGGCCGCTCGGCCGCTCCGAGCGGGGCGGACGAGGAGCGCCTCGCCGTCGCGGAGCGCGGGGTCGCCGAGCGGGAGGCGCGGCTGGCGGCCGCCGAGAGCGAGCTCTCGGACCGGCAGCGCCGCGTGGAGGAGCTCGAGGACAGGATCGGCCCCGAGGCCGCGCTCGTCGAGTCGCGCGAGAGCCTCGACCGGCGCGAGCAGCGGACGAGCGAGCTGGAGCGCCGGCTCCGCGAGCGGGCGCGCGATCTCGACCAGCTCGAGAACGACCTGGAGGCGCGGAAGGCGGTGCTCGAAGCCGACCTCGAGCTGCGCGAGGAAGAGGTGGAGCGGCGCGAGGATCTCCTGGGTCTCCGGGAGGAGCGCCTCGCCGAGCGCCAGCGCGAGCTCGGGCTCTACGTCTCGCAGATCCAGGGCAGCATCGAGTCGCACCTGGCGGCCGGATAACGGCGCCGAGCGCCGGTTGGCTACACTCTCCGGCCGGTATGGCCGGTGAGCGGATGAAGCTGGACGTCAAGCCGCGCGAGGAGGCGGGAAGCGCCGTCTCGCGGCGCCTGCGCACCGGCGGGTTGATCCCGGGCGTGCTCTACGGCGACGGCAAGAAGGCCCACCCGTTCGCGGTCGAGGAGCGCGAGCTCCGCCGCGCGCTCACGGGCCAGCACGGGCATCACGCGATTCTCGACGTCGTTTTCGACGGGCAGAAGACGGCGCACCATGCGGTGCTCAAGGACTTTCAGCTCGACCCGGTGCGTCCGCGGCTGCTGCACATCGACCTGCACGAGGTGCGCCTCGACCAGGTCATCCAGAGCCAGGTCGCCGTCGACACCGTCGGCGAGTCCCCTGGGGTGAAGGAGGGCGGCGTGCTGACGATCGTCCTCCGCGAGGTCAACGTCGAGGCGCTCCCCATGGAGGTGCCCGACCGGCTCGAGCTCGACATCTCGAGCATGACCATCGGCGACAGCCTGCGGATCTCCGATCTCGCCGTCCCCGAGAGCGTGAAGCTCCTCGACGACCCCGAGTCGGTCGTCGCCACCGTCACGCCGCCGACCCGGGTGGAGGAGCCCGAGGAGGCCGAGGAGGAGGTCGAGGGCGAGGAGGGCGTCGAGGGCGAGGGCGAGGCGGCTCCGGAGGGCGAGGGCGAGAGCGGCGGCGAAGAGACCGCCGAGGCCTAGGACTCCTCTGTGCGGCTCTTCCGTCGGGGCGAGCCGGCCTCGACGCTCGACGCGCTGGTCGCCGGGCTCGGCAACCCCGGCCGCGAGTACGCCCGCACGCGCCACAACGTCGGCCACATGGCATGCGACGAGGTCGTGCGGCGCCACGGGGCGTCGTACCGCTCGAAGTTCTCCGGCGACCTGGACGAGCTGCGGGTCGAGGGGTTCCGCGTCGCGCTCCTGAAGCCGCAGACGTACATGAACGAGTCTGGGCGTTCGGTCGGCGCCGCCGTGCGCTTCTTCAAGCTTCCGCCGGAGCAGCTGCTGGTCGTCCACGACGAGGTCGACCTCGACCTGGGCCGGCTCCAGGTGCGGATGGGCGGCGGCCTCGCGGGGCACAACGGGCTTCGCTCCGTCGCGAGCCATCTTGGGACGCCGGAGTTCATGCGGCTGCGGGTGGGGGTCGGGCGCCCGGAGCGCGGCGACCCCCGGCCCGTGGCGGACTGGGTGCTTACGCCGTTTCCCGACGAGGTCGACGTCGAAGCGCTCGTGGGGCGTGCGGCCGACGCCGTCGAGACGGTCGTGCGCGACGGGCTCGACGAGGCCCAGCGGCGCTTCAACGAGCGTTCGTGAGTAGACCGCGCTCTTGCCTCGGCCCTGGTGTGAGCGATCGCCCGGCTGCTCCTGCTCGCCCGCGGCCACTGAGGAAATCGGCACACTCGCGCGCGCCACGCGCGCGAGTTTCCTCGATAGCGTGAATCCAGGGGGATTGCCGTCCCCCCAAGGGGTCGTGCCTGGTCGATAAGAAGGCGGGCCGTCCCGCTGGAGGACGACCCGCCGCAGATGCTCCTGCGTCGTAGCGGCCCGACGCCGGTGCTCATCCCTTCCTTCGGCAGATCGGTAGCCCGACCTTAGGGTTTCGCCCCGACCGGGGCACCCGCTGCCGCCGCCTCTCCGGACGGGCCGAGAGCTAGCTCGGGAGGCCGGCGGGGACGTGTGCTTCGTCGATTCGCACGCGCACGAAGAGCCCTCCCCCCGCAGCGCGGCCGTACTCGACGCGCAGCGCCTCCGGAGGGACGGCCGCGAGCGCCTCGGCATGCTCGTCGCGCCAAGCGCGGAACGCCTCGTCGGCGCCCGGCGGATCGAAGGTCGCGACGAGCTGCGGTCGCGTCCCGATGGGTTGAAGCTCGCCGGCCACGGCCCCAATCGTAGGGTTTCGGGAGGCGGCTACGATGACCCCCGCGGAACTCCGGGTTCCGTCAGTCGTCATGGACCGCCCCACCCGCGCCCACGAACCGGCCCTCGCTCCCGTCGCCCGCGAGTTCGCGGAAGGCGAGCGCCTGCGCGAGTTCCTGGCCGATCCGGCGGAGGCGCGCGTGTCGGAGCCGCTTCTACCGCTCTTTCTGGCCGGCGCTCCACCGGGCCCGCGGCGGGCCGCTCGTCGTGCGTCCTGCCGGACGACGAGCAGGCGCGCGACGCCGCAGAGGCGGCCGGCTGGTTCCTGGGCGAGGAGCGCGTCGGCCTCTTCGCGTCCCGGGGCGTCCGCTGGGGCAGCGGCCTGAGCCGCCTCCGCACCTGGTCGGCGAGCGAGCCCGTGCCCTCGAGGTTCTGTCCGAGGGCGGCCTCGTCTGCGCGTCGGCTGTCGGGATCGCGGAGGGAATCCCGCCCGAGGAGGCGAGGCCGGAGCCGGTCGTCCTCCGGATCGGAGACGAGCCCGGGGCCGAGACCCTGGCGGAGCGCCTCGCCCTCGCCGGCTACGAGCGCGTCCCGCAGGCCGAGGAGCGAGGGCAGTTCGCCGTTCGCGGCGGGAT
This sequence comes from uncultured Actinomycetes bacterium, assembly GCA_963794055.1. Taxonomy (GTDB): domain Bacteria; phylum Actinomycetota; class Thermoleophilia; order Gaiellales; family Gaiellaceae; genus JAIBJN01. The sequence continues at coordinate 64,906 of CAWCCL010000013.1, read as the reverse complement.
CGTGGACATCTTCCCGTCGACGGGCCGCGAGCCGGTGCGGATGGAGCTCTTCGGCGACGAGATCGAGTCGCTGCGCGCGTTCTCGCCCTTCACCCAGCGCACACTGCACGGGCTCGAGGAGGCCGTCGTCTACCCCGCCGCCGAGCGCCGCCTCGACCTGCTCGAGCCGGCGCTGACGGACGAGGGCGAGGCGCCGCCGATCCCCGTGGATCTCGTCCCGCCGCTCCCGGTGCCCGACCTCGTCTGGCAGGCCGACGAGGCGGAGGAGGCCGTCAGCGAGGCGCTCGGGAGCAAGCTCGACCTCCGCGGCGCGATCCGCCTGACCCAGCTCCCGGCGGGCCAGCGCCATGCCTTCGAGGCGCAGCGCCCCGCGGTCGCCGCACGCGGCCTGGCCGAGGCCGAGCGCGACCTCCTCGCGTACGTGAAGAGCGGGAGCCGCGTCGTTGTCACCTTCGCCCACCACGGCGAGGCGCAGCGGACGAAGGGAATGCTGCGCCGCCTGGACGCGGTAGTGCTCGGCGCCGGGGACGACCTGCCGGACGAGGCCGGCCTCGTCTTCGCGGTCTCGCCGGCGCGCCGCGGCTTCGTCCTCCGGGACCTCGACCTGATCCTGCTCCCGGACACGCAGGTCTTCCGGAAGCGGCCCCCGCGCTCCGACGTCCGCGTCGGGCGGGCGCTCCAGAGCTTCGCGGACCTGCGGACGGGAGACCACGTCGTGCACGAGGACCACGGGGTAGGGAAGCTGCTCGGCTTCGAGACGAAGACGGTCGCCGGCGTCACCCGCGACTACCTCTTCCTCGCCTTCAGGGGCGACGATCGCCTCTACGTCCCGCACGAGCAGATTGCCAAGGTTTCGCGCTACGTGGGGGCCAACGGTCACGCGCCCGCGTTGTCGAAGCTCGGCGGCAAGGCGTGGCAGACGATCAAGAACCGGGCACGCGCGGGCGCGCACGAGCTGGCCGGCGAGCTGCTCGCCCTCTACGCGCGGCGCCAGCGGGCCGAGGGCATCTCGTTCGAGGCCGACACCGAGCTCGTCGAGCGGCTCGAGGCGAGCTTCGCGTACGAGGAGACGCCCGACCAGCGCCAGGCGATCGAGGTCGTCAAGGAGGACCTCGAGGCGGCGCGGCCGATGGACCGGCTCGTCTGCGGGGACGTCGGCTTCGGCAAGACCGAAGTCGCCGTCCGCGCCGCCTTCATCGCGGTCGCGAACGGCGCGCAGGCGCTGCTGCTCGCCCCGACCACGATCCTCGCGCAGCAGCACCTGAACACATTTCGGGAGCGCTACCGCGACCTGCCCGTGACCGTCGAGATGGTGAGCCGCTTCCGCAAGCCGGCCGAGGTGAAGCGCGTCCTCGCCGACTACTCGGAGGGCAAGGTGGACGTCCTGATCGGCACGCATCGCGTCCTCTCGAGGGACGTCGCCTCCAAGAACCTCGGCCTCGTGATCGTGGACGAGGAGCAGCGCTTCGGCGTCGCCCAGAAGGAGCTGCTTCGCCAGCTCCGGCTCGAGGTGGACGTGCTCGCGCTCTCGGCCACGCCGATCCCGCGCACGCTGCACATGTCCCTCGCCGGACTGCGCGACATCAGCGTCATCGAGACACCGCCTCGTGGCCGCCGGCCGATCCGCACGCACGTGGGCGAGTACGACGAGGAGCTCGTCCGCGAGGCGCTCCTGCGCGAGCACGAGCGCGGAGGCCAGTCCTTCGTCCTGCACAACCGGGTCGAGTCCATCGAGGAGGCGGTCGAGCACCTGCGCCAGCTCTGCCCCGAGCTCCGCTTCCTCGTCGCACACGGGCAGATGCCCGAGCGGGAGCTCGAGAGCCACATGCTCACGTTCCTCGCCGGCGACGCGGACGTGCTCGTCTCGACGACGATCATCGAGTCCGGGCTCGACATCCCCCACGCCAACACGCTGATCGTCGAGCGTGCCGACGCGCTCGGACTCGCCCAGCTCTACCAGATCCGCGGGCGCGTGGGCCGAAGCGACGTCGTCGCCCACGCCTTCCTCTTCTATCCCGACGGACACGAGCTGTCGCCGGAGGCGCGGGCGCGCCTGGCGACGCTCGCCGACCACACCGAGCTTGGGAGCGGCTTCGCGATCGCCATGCGCGACCTCGAGATCCGCGGCGCAGGCGACCTGCTCGGAGCGGAGCAATCAGGCCACGTGGCGGCCATCGGCTTCGAGCTGTACGTCGAGCTGCTCGGGGAGGCCGTCGCCGAGCTGAGCGGCACTCGCCGGGCGGTCGCGCGGCCGGTGCGCGTGGACGCGCAGGTCGATGCCTACGTGCCCGGCCGACTTCATGCCGGCCGAGGCGCAGAAGATCGACCTCCACCGCCGGCTCGCGCTCGCCGAGTCGGAGGACGAGCTGCGCGAGCTCCGCGCGGCGACGGAGGACCGGTTCGGCCCGATCCCGGAGCCGGTCGAGAACCTCTTCGCCATCCAGGAGGTCAAGCTGAAGCTGGCGCGGATCGGCGCGGACTATCTCGTCTTCCGGGGCGGCCGCGCGGTGGTCGGCCCGCTCGTTCTCGGCTCGGTCGAGCTCCGGGAGCTTCGCTCCTCGGCGCCGATCGCCGTCTACTCGAGCGCGAAGCGCGAGCTCACCCAGAGGGGCGAGCGGTTCTCCGGAGCGGTCGCGCTTGTCGATGCTATCCTCGATCTACGGCTTTCGCCCTAGCCCGTTCGCGCATGCCTCTTTGGACTCGTCTCATCGCCGTTCTTGCTGCGCTCGCCCTCAGCGTCGCAGCCGCAGGTTGCGGCGGGGGCGACGACGAGGCCGACGCGCCCGAAGTCCCCGCGTCCGCGATCGCAGTCGTCGGTGAGCGCGAGATTCCGAAGGCCGAGTACGACCGGCTGCTGACCCAGGCCCAGGCGACCTACGAGGCGCGCGAGCAGGACTTCCCCGCGGCCGGGACGCCCGAGTTCGCCCAGCTTCGCAACGCGCTCGTCCGCAGCCTCGTGGAGAAAGCCCAGTTCGAGATCGCTGCCGAGGAGCTCGACATCGACGGTCACCGAGGAGGAGCTCGACACGCGGCTCGACGGAGCTCAAGGACCAGTTCTTCGAGGGCGACGACGCGAAGTACCAGGAGGAGCTCGAGAAGCAGGGCCTCACCGAGGAGCAGGTGCTCGAGGACCTGCGGACGCGGATGCTCTCCGGAGAAGATCTTCGAGAAGATCACGAGCGAGGTCGAGGTCACGGACGCGGAGATCCAGGCGTACTACGACGAGAACGAGGCGCAGTTCGAGACGCCCTCCTCGCGCGAGGTGCGGCACATCCTCGTCAAGAAAAAGGCCAAGGCCGACGAGATCCACGCGCAGCTCGAGAACGGCGGCAACTTCGCCAAGCTCGCGAAGCAGTTCTCGCAGGACCCGGCCTCCAAGAACGAGGGCGGCAAGTTCACCGCGCAGAAGGGCGCGACCGTCGCCCCGTTCGACAAGGTGGCGTTCGGGCTCGAAGACCGGCGAGCTCTCCGAGCCTGTGAAGACGCAGTTCGGCTGGCACATCATCGAGGCCGTCGGCGACATCGAGGACGCCTCGACCCAGGAGCTCTCCGCCGTCGAGGAGCAGATCTCCACGACGCTCCTCGAGGAGAAGAAGAACACCCGCATCAACGAATGGGTCCAGGAGCTGCAGGACCGCTTCGCGGATCCGGTCGCCTACGCACCGGGCTTCGAGCCTCCGCCGGAAGCCGAGACGGGCACCGGCGAGGGCGACACCGGGCCGGCCGAGACCGACCGAGACCACCAGTAGCCCGGTGGGCGGCGGCGACGGGCTCGAGCAGGCGCTCGTCGAGCTCCAGGAGCTGGCCGAGCGGCTGCGGCGCGACTGCCCGTGGGACCGCGCCCAGACCGAGCGGACGATCGTCCCGCACACGGTCGAGGAGGCCTACGAGGTCGCCGACGCGGCCGTCGCGGAGGACGACGCCAAGCTGCTCGACGAGCTCGGCGACCTGCTCTTCCAGACGGTCTTCCTCGCGCTGCTCCTGGAGGAGCGCGGCGCCGGCGACCTCGCCGAGGTGGCGCGCGGGATCCACGCGAAGCTCGTCCGCCGCCACCCGCACGTCTTCGGCGACGCCGAGCTGGCCACCCCCGGCGCCGTCAAGGGCCGCTGGGAGGAGCTGAAGCGCGAGCAGGAGGAGCGGGACGGGATCTTCCACGACGTCCCCGAGACGCTTCCCGCGCTCCTCCACGCGCGCAAGGTGCAGCGGCGGGCCGCCTCGGCCGGGTTCGACTGGCTCGACGCGGCCGGCGCCGCTCGCCAAGGTCCGCGAGGAAGCCGACGGAGCTCGAGGCGGAGATCGCAGACGCCGGCCCGACGGTCGCCGAGACCGAGCCGTCGCCGCGCCTGGTCGGCGAGGTCGGCGACCTGCTCTTCACCGCAGTGAATCTCGCGCGCGCGCTCAACGTCGACCCCGAGCTCGCCCTGCGCGCCACCAGCGGCCGCTTCGTCGAGCGCGTCGAGCGCGCCGCCGAGCTCGCGGAGGGCGAGGGGCGCGACTGGCGCGAGCTCGACGCTGGAGGAGCAGGATCGCTACTACCGACCGCCAAGGAGGCCGCTCGCGTGAAGATCGCCGCGTCGTCCATGCCCGTCAGATCCTCGACTCGCGCGGGAACCCGACCGTCGAGGTCGAGGTCGCGCTCGACTCCGGCGCCGTCGGACGCGCCGCGGTTCCCTCAGGCGCTTCGACGGGGCGCTTCGAGGCAGTCGAGCTCCGCGACGGCGACCCGGGCGCCTACCTCGGCAAGGGCGTCCTCAGGGCCGTCGAGAACGTCGAGCGCGAGATCGCGCCCGGCGCTGGCCGGCGCGACGCGGGCGATCAGGCGCGCGGTCGACCGGTTGCTCCTCGAGCTGGACGGCACGCCGAACAAGTCGCGCCTCGGCGCGAACGCGATGCTCGGCGTCTCCCTCGCCGTCGCCAAGGCGGCCGCCGCCGAGGCCGGGCTGCCGCTCTACCGCTGGCTCGGCGGGGACGAGGCGCGCGTGCTCCCCGTGCCGCTCATGAACGTGATCAACGGCGGCGCCCACGCGCAGAACTCGCTCGACCTGCAGGAGTTCATGGTCGTGCCGGCCGGCGCGCGTCCTCGTTCTCGCGAGGCCCTCCGGATCGGCGCCGAGACCTTCCACCACGCTGAAGGCCGTGCTCCACGAGCGCGGCCTGGCCACCGCCGTCGGCGACGAGGGCGGCTTCGCGCCCGACCTGCCGCTCGAGCGAGGAGGCCATCGCGGCGGTGCTCGAGGCGGCCGAGCGCGCGGGCCACGCCGAGAACGTCGCGGTCGCGCTCGACCCGGCGACCACCGAGCTCTAGCGAGGACGGGCGCTACCGGCTCCCGGCGAGGGTCTCGACCTCGACGCGGACGGGATGATCGAGTTCTGGGAGGAGCTCTGCGGCGGCTATCCGATCGTGTCCATCGAGGACGGGCTCGCCGAGGACGACTGGGACGGGTGGAAGGCGCTGACCGAGCGGCTCGGCGGCCGGACGCAGCTCGTCGGCGACGACCTCTTCGTGACGAACGTCGATCGGCTCCGGCGAGGCATCGAGCAGGGCGTCGCCAACGCGATCCTCGTCAAGGTGAACCAGATCGGCACGCTGACGGAGACGCTCGAGGCGATCGAGCTCGGCCGCGCGAACGGGTACGCCGCGGTCATGTCCCACCGCTCCGGCGAGACGGAGGACACGACCATCGCCGACCTGGCCGTGGCCACGGGGGTCGGCCAGATCAAGACGGGCGCTCCTTCGCGCAGCGACCGGGTCGCCAAGTACAACCAGCTCCTGCGGATCGAGGAGGAGCTGGGCGAGATCGCGGAGTACCCGGGGTGGTCGGCCTTCCCGCGCGCCGGGCGCTGACCACCTCCGGCGGGAGCCACCGGGCGCGCTAACGTGCGCGGTGTGAACAACGGGCTCCGCCGCACGAAGATCGTCTGCACGATCGGCCCGGCAACCTCGTCCCCCGCGATGCTCGACCGGCTGGTCACAGCGGGGATGGATGCGGCCCGGCTCAACTTCTCCCACGGCACCCACGAGGAGCACGGCGAACGGGCGCGCCTCATCCGCGAGGCGCAGGAGCGCGCCGGCCGGCCGCTGGCGCTGATCGCCGACCTCCAGGGGCCGAAGGTGCGGATCGACGACCTCGACGTCCCGCGGATCCTGGTCATGGGCGACGAGGTGCACATCGCGGGCGAGGGGGCGGGCGCGCCCGGCGACCTCCTCGTGATGCCGGCGGTCCTGACCGAGGTGCTCCAGCCCGGCCACGAGGTACTGATCGACGACGGCCGCGTCCGCCTGCGCGTCGAGGAGACCGACGGCGAGCGCGTCCGCACAACCGTCGTCGTCGGCGGCGCGGTCGGGGCGCACAAGGGGGTGAACGTCCCGGGCGTCTCGATCCCGGTGCCGTCCGTGACGGAGAAGGACCTGAGCGACCTCGAGTTTGCGCTCTCCATCGGGATCGACTACGTCGCGCTCTCGTTCGTCCGCTCGGCCGCCGACTGCCGCGGGATCCGCGAGCTCCTGAACGCTGCGGACGCGAAGGCGCTGGTGATCGCCAAGATCGAGAAGGCCGAGGCGGTCGAGGATCTCGACGCGATCGTGAGCGCGTCCGACGCGGTCATGGTGGCGCGCGGCGACCTCGGCGTCGAGATCGGCCCCGCGGCCGTGCCGCTCGTCCAGAAGCGGATCATCCTCTGCGCGCTCGAGCACGGGAAGCCGGCGATCACCGCCACGCAGATGCTCGAGTCGATGATCACGAAGCCCGAGCCGACGCGGGCCGAGGCGAGCGACGTCGCCAACGCGATCCTCGACGGGACGTCCGCGGTCATGCTCTCGGGCGAGACCGCCGTCGGCCAGTACCCAATCGAGAGCGCCGCCTTCATGGACACGATCGCGCGCGCTGTCGAGCCCAGCCTCGCCTACCGGCACGAGCTAGCCCAGGCGGCCGACCATCCGTTCCCGACGGTGGGGGAGGCCATGTCGAACGCCGCCTGCGACATCGCCGAGGTTCTCGGCGCCGCCGCGATCCTCGTCCCGACCTACAGCGGCAGGACCGCGTCCGCGGTCGCGCGGCACCGGCCGCGCCGGCCGATCATCGCCGTCACCCACAAGCGCTATGCGGTGCAGCAGCTCGCGCTCGAATGGGGCGTCGATCGCCTCCGAGATCGAGGAGGCGAAGAACGTGGACGACCTCTGGTCGCGTGCGCTCGCGGCCGCGCGCGAGACCGGGCTCGTGGGCCCGGGAGACCGCATCGTCATCACGGCCGGCACTGCGGTGAACGTCCCGGGCACGACGAACGTCATCAAGGTCGAGACGGCTTAGGTCTTCTACACTTCCAGGTCCGTCCGACGGGGTCGGTAGCCTCGTTCGGGCCCGGAGGAGGAGGGTGTGTCCTGCGGTCGAAGTTGGCATGCCCATGGCCGCCCGGGCACGCCGTCAACCAACCTCTCGCTCCCCGAAGAAAGCACGCCGTCTCTCCAAGCCGGCTCGCGCGCTTCGCTGGATCGGGCTCGTCGTGCTCCTGGCGGTCGCGGTCGGGTACGTCCAGCCGCTCCGGGCCTACCGGGACGCCACCGGGAACGTCGCGGCGCGCCAGGCCGAGGTCGAGCGCATCCAGCGTGCCAACGCGGAGCTGGAGGAGCGCATCGAAGAGGCGGGGACTCCCGAGTTCGTCGAGCGCGAGGCGCGCAAGCTCGGGCTCGTGAAGCCGGGCGAGCGTCTCTTCATCGTCACGGGAATCGACGAATGGAAGCACGAGCGGCGGGCGCGCGCGAAGGCGCGGTTACGATGATCTGGTGGACGACCGGACGGTGGTCTCCTGGCAGCTTGGGCGGCCCGCTCGAACGTTTCGGCGGGTTGCGCTCCGCTGTCCGTTCGGCTATCCCGCGGTTACGGAGCAGGCGCCCTTCGACGCCGGCGGCAGGCCCTTCCCCACCACCTACTACCTGACCTGCCCCTGGCTCGTGGCGGCGATCGCGCGCCTCGAGGCCGCGGGGGGCGTCGAGCGCTGGTCGCGCGCGGCGATCGACGACCCTGAGCTGGGGGAGAGCCTGGCGCGCGCCGACCGGGAGCAGCGCGAGCTGCGCCCGGAGCTCGACGTCGGGATCGGCGGGACGCGGTCTCCGGAGGCTCTGAAGTGCCTGCACGCACACGCGGCCTTCGCACTCGCCCGGCCCGGCTACGAGCTCGGCGAGCGGGTCCTCGCCGAGGCCGGCGAGCGCTGGTGCCCGGACGCACGCTGCGCCCGGGCGCTGGACGAAGGGGCGACCGCGTGATGTTGGAGAGCGCGCAGCAGCAGTGGGACGAGGGGAAGCGCCGGCTCGACGGCGTGGGCGCCGAGACGGCGCGGGGCCGCCATCTCTGGCTGCTCGTCGAGGCAGTCCTGGGCGAGCTCCGCCGTCGCGTCGGCCAGACGTTCACGCTCGCCGAGCTGGCGGGCGTCTACGACGGCTCCGAAGACTGGATCCGCGAGGTCGTTCTCGTGAGCGCGCCGCCCAAGGCCCGCGCCGGGATCCGCGACGTCGTGCTCGTCCAGGACGCGGCCTTTGCCCACTACGCGCGCGGCGCGAGCGACTACCAGCCGTGAGCTCCGCGCCGCCCGGGCCCCCGCGGACGCGCGAGCGCGCCCGCCCGCGCCGACGTCGCGGCCGCCGGATCGCGGGCTGGATCATTCGCCTCGCGATCGTGGCGGCCGTCTTCGTCGCCGGCCTCGCCATCGGTCGTGCGCTCGAGGACGCGCCCTCGCCGGGAGGCACGCAGACGATCGTGCGCACGCTCGAGCCGCTGACGATCGAGCCCCAGGAGCGGACGGTCACCGTCACGACCGAGCCGTGAAGAACTGGTCGCGTGGCCAGTGAAAGATTCATGAGGATTTGGTAGCTTTTTTTGTTGCGGCCCATGCAAGACGACCGACAGCGCGAGTCCGCCGGCGCACGTCGGATGGCGGACGACGGTCGAGAATGGCTCACTCTCGGCCAGGCTGCTGCATTTCTCGGTGCGGCCCAGTCGACCGTGCGCAAGTGGGCCGACGACGACAGGCTGCCGACCTTCTACACGCCCGGCGGTCACCGCCGCTTCAAGCGCACGGATCTCGAGGCGTTCCTCGCCGGGCCTCGGGGCACGCCCCCTGGGGTGAAGCCGGGGGCCGCGAGCGTCCTCGTCGTGGACGACGACGCGGGGCTCCGTGAGTTCATCCGCGCCAACCTCGAGACGGCCGGCTACGCAGTGCGGGAGGCAGGCAGCGCCGCGGAGGGCCTGGCCGCGCTGGACGAGCACGCGCCCGACCTGATCCTCCTCGACGTGATGATGCCGCTGATGGACGGCTGGGAGATGCTCCGCCGCGTCCACGAGCGCCACGGCGTCGACGCGATCCAGGTGGTCATGTACAGCGGGAAGCTCGACGAGGCGGGGGAGGCCGAGGAGCGCGGCGCGCAGGCCTTCATCGGGAAGCCGTTCGACCCGCGGAAGCTCGTCGAGGCAACGAAGCACCTCCTGCGGCCCTGATACTGGGAGGCGATGGCGCCTCTCGACCGCGATCTCTTCACCTGGGTCGTCGAGCACCGGGTCGCGCCGCTCGACTGGATCTTCGTCGCGCTTTCGGCGGCCGGCCAGGCCGCTCTCCTCTGGATCGTGCTCGCGCCACTCCTCGCGCTCTGGGCGCGGAAGCCGCCACTCTTCACGACGCTCGTCACGGCCGCGACGGTCTGGTCCGCGGATCTCCTCGCAACGCTCGCGAAGGCGCTCGTCGACCGCCAGCGCCCCTACGAGGTGATCCCGGCGGCGGACCCGCTCCTGCGCTGGGACGTTGCCGGGTCCTTCCCCTCCGGCCATGCGGCGACGAGCGCGGCCGGGGCCGTGATCCTCGCGTACCTCATCGGCCGGGCCGGGCTCTGGCTCGGCCTGCTCGCCGCGGCAGTCGCCGTCTCACGGGTGTACGTGGGCGTGCACTACCCGCTGGACGTCCTCGCTGGCGCGGCGCTCGGCGTGGCCGTCGGCCTCGTCGCGGTCGCGCTGGTCAGGCGTCTTCGGCCGACTTCAGCAGGCCCGCCACGATCAGCAGCAGCGCGGCCAGGAGGCTGAGCCAGATCCCGATCCCACGGCCGACCGCCGGCTGAAAGGTCTCGGGGATGTCGATCAGGCGGATGAGGACGAGGATCGTCGCCGCGAGGCCGAGCCCCGCTATGACCAGGCCGTCCGGGACACTCGGCGGCAGCTGGACCCCGAAGGCGCGCAGGGCGAGCAGCCCGAGCACGATCACACCGACGGCGAAGACGAGCTTGCCGATTGTCCCGGTGTGCCAGCCGAGCACCGAGAGGGTGCCGCGCGGGTCACCGGAGATCGAGTACCAGCCCATGAAGGCTCCGAGGGTGAGGACGAGGCCCCCCAGCCAGGCGAGCAGCTCGCCGGTGCGCCAGAGGCCGGCGCCGGCGGCAGGGGGCTGCGGACGGGTTGCGGTCAACGGCGTGCCTAGAGCCCGAACACTGAGCCGATCGTCTCCCAGATCGAAAGGCTGAGGAAGAGCGTCACGAAGATCAGGACGCCGATGAGGGCGAGGAAGCGGATTCCGGCCAGGCGCCGCTCCCGCTGGTGCTCGTGGAGGGCATGGCGCTTCGCGCGCTCACGGCGGAGGCGGCGCTGGACGGCGTGCGGATCCAGGGAGGGTCCTCGGGAGCGAGGTCGTCGCCAGGAAGCTTCTCCCAACGGGCACGCCTGGGCGCGGGTGCTGCCATGGCCGCGGATTCTTGCGGCTCAGGCGGGGTCGCGCAACTGGAGGCGACGCTGCAGCCGCTCCGGACGCGGCGATAATGGATGGATGGAGGGGGTTCACGGATCAGCCCGCACGGGCGAGGCTCCGCCGACCGAGGCGGCGGGGAGCGCACTCTCGGCGTTCGCGGCCGCGGCTCTCGAGCTCGTCCGGGGCGGCCCCGCCGAGCGCGGGCTCGCCGCGCTCCTCCACGCAGTCGCGCTCGGGACCGGCGCCGAGCTCGTCGTCGCCCGGCTGGCGGATCGAGGCGGCCAGCTCGTCGCGCGCGCGGTCCACTCGGAGTCCGCCGCGCTTGTCGCTGAGCTGCAGGGGACCCGCGTCGCGGCGGCCGACGTCCTCCTGGGGGAGGTCGAGCTCGAGGACGCGCCCGACGACCCGGCCGCACCGGCCGGCGTCCGGCGGGCGGCCGCGCGGGCGGGCATGCCGATCGTGCGCCTCGTCCCGGTCGCGGTGAACGGCGAGCTCGTCGCAGCGCTCGAGCTGTACCGCTCGGGGCTTCCGTTCGGCCCGGAGGAGGCAGCGCTCGCCCGTGCCGCCGCGGCGCACGTCGCGCTCGCGCTCCGGCTCGACCGCGCGGTCGGGCAGGGTGAGAACGGGCGCGCCGAGCTTTCCCGAGGCCAGCTCGAGCTCCTCGGGGAGGCCCTGGCCGCCGGGGCGGACGAGCGCGAGACCGCAGAGCAGATCGTGCGCGTGGCAGCCGAGGCGGCCGGCGCCGCAGGTGCGACCCTGTGGCGGGTCGACGCCGACGCGCCTCCTTCCCTGCTCGCCCAGCACGGCTTCGGCGGGGCCGCACCCGACCTGATCGAGGCCGGCGAGAGCGTGCGCCAGTCGCTCGAGACGCGGGATCCCGGCCCGGCCCGCGTCGGCTCCTGGATTCTCCACACGATTCCGCTCGGCGAGCCGGCCGTTGCGGTGCTGCGGCTGGCCTGGGACGCCGAGGAGGCACCCGAGCCCGAGCTGGAGCGGCTCTCGCCGTTCGGGGCGGGCGCCGCCCAGGCGCTCCGGCGCAGCCGCCGCGCAGGCGAGGTCGAGCTCGCGCTGAGGCGCTCGCAGACCCTCGTCGCCGTCGTCAGTCAGGCGATCGCCCAGCTCTCGCTCGCGCACACGCTCGAGACCGCCGTCGAGCGGGTCGCGGAGCTCACCGCGAGCGGGCACGTCGCCGTCTACCTGCGCGAGGAGGGCCGGCTCGTCGCCTCCGCCTCGCGCGGCCTCACCGGAGCGCACACCGACCTTGCCGAGCGACTCCTCGAGCTCGCGCTCGGGCCGTTTCGGAGCCGCGGCTTCCTCTTCGTCGAGGACCTCCGGGGCGACCCGCGCCTCGCAGGGCTCGAGCGCGTCGTCGAGGAGAGCGGGGTCCGCCGCGCGCTCTTCATCCCTCTGCTCGTCCACGACGAGGCGATCGGGGCGCTCGGCGTCTTCAAGGCGCGCCCGCTGCCGTTCGAGGAGGGCGAGGAGAGCCTCCTGCTCGCGCTCTCCGGCCAGCTCGCCGTCGCGGTCCAGAACGCCCGCCTGCACGAGCGGACGAAGGAGCTGTCCGCGATCCTCGAGCAGACGCTCGAGTCTGAGCGCCGGGCGGCCCGGCAGCTGCGCGGGCTCTACGCCATCTCGCAGTCGTTCACGGAGAGTCTCTCGCTGGACGCGCTGGTCGAGGCGGTGGCGCGGGCCATGGTGGAGCTGCTCGACGCCGACGTCGCTGTCATCCGCATGCCGGATCCGCGCACCGGGGCGCTGACGGCGCGCGCCGTCCACGTCGCCGATCCCCGCGTCGAGGAGGTCGTCGCCGCCCTGGCGGCCCGCCCGCAGCCGCTGTCGGCGCCGCTCGCCCGCCGGCTCGTCCGCTCGAAGCGGGCGGTCATCCTGCGGCCGGGCACCGCCGCGCCGGACGATGCGCACCACGTCCTCGAGCCGTTCCTGCGCCAGGGCGCCACCGCCGCGGTGCTCCCGCTCGCCACTCCGGGCGAGGTGCTGGGGACGCTCACCGTGGTCTCCTTCGACCCCGAGCTGCCGCTCGACGACGCCGGAATCGACGCCGCGGCGGCCGTCGCCGCACAGGCCGCGTTCGCGATCGACAACGCGCGGCTGTACCAGCAGCAGAAGGACTTCGCGGAGACGATGCAGCGCGCGCTCCTTCCGCGCGACATCCCGCGCGTCCCCGGCCTCGGGGTCGGGCACGTCTACCAGTCGTCGGCGCGCGTGGACGTGGGCGGTGACCTCTACGACTTCGTCGTCCTCGAGGACGGCCGCCTGGCCGTCGTGATCGGGGACGTGCTCGGCAAGGGCGTCTCGGCCGCCGCCGACATGGCGATGGCGAAGTACATCTTCCGCGTGCTCGCGCGCGGCGACTCGGAGCCGGCCGCCTTCCTCCGGAGCGCGAACGCGGTTGCGTGCGACGAGATCGAGCAGGGGAAGTTCGTCACGCTCCTCTACGCGATCGTGGACGCTCGCTCGGGGGAGGTCGCGTGCGCGAGCGCGGGCCATCCGCCCGCCCGCGTCGTCGACCCGCGCGGCCGCGTCACACCGCTCGGCGGCACCGGGCTCGCGCTCGGAATCGAGGCGGACCAGGACTATCCGGAGGAGCGTGCCCGGCTCGAGGCCGGCTCGGTGATCGTCCTCTACACGGACGGCGTCGTCGAGGCGAGACACGACGAGGAGCTCTACGGCGAGGAGCGGCTCGACCGCCTGCTGGCGGAGCGCCGCGGCCTGCCCGCCCAGGAGCTGGCGGCGGAGATTCTGGCGGCCTGCCGCGCCTTCGCGGGCGGCGAGCTCGCCGACGACTGCGCCATCGTGTGCCTCAAGCTGGCACGCTGAACGGAGTGAGCACCGCCTCGGACGTCGCCGCGTCTCCCGTGACCGTTGCCGCGTCCGTGAGCCGGACCCGCCTCGGGATCGTCGTGTTCATTGCGGGGACCGCGACGCTCGCCACCGAGATCGCCGCCTCACGGCTGCTCGCGCCCTACTTCGGCAGCTCGACGATCGTCTGGGCGAACATCATCGGGCTGATCCTGCTCTACCTCTCGGTCGGCTACTGGCTCGGCGGGAAGGTGGCCGACCGGTGGCCGGAACCGCGGCTCCTCGGCTGGATCATCCTGGCGGCGGCGGCCGCGATCGCGGTCACGCCGTTCATCGCGCGGCCGATCCTCGACGTCGCCCTGCAGGGGCTCGACGCGGTCTCCGTCGGCGCGGTCGTCGGCTCGTTCTTCGCGGCGCTGGCGCTCTTCGCCGTGCCGATCACCCTGCTCGGGGCCGTCGCGCCGTTCGCCATCAGGCTCGCGCTCGTAGACGTGAACGAGGCGGGCGCCGTGGCCGGGCGCCTGTACGCGCTCTCCACGGTGGGCAGCATCGTCGGGACCTTCCTCTCCGCCATCGTCACTATCCCGCTCCTGGGAACGCAGCGGACGATGCTCGGCTCGGCCGTCCTGCTCGTGCTCGCGGCGGCCCTCCTCCTCGGCGTGCGCTGGCAGCTGCTGACGCTGGCTGCCGCCGGGCTCCTCCTCGTCCCCGCCGGGACGATCAAGGCGAGCTCCGGGCTTCTGTTCGAGACGGAGTCCTCATACCAGTACATCCAGATCGTCGAGCGCTCCGACGGCTCGCGCGCGCTGAAGCTGAACGAGGGCGTCGCCGTGCACTCCGTCTGGCACGAGGACTCGGTGCTGACCGGCGGGGTCTGGGACACCTTCCTGCTCGTGCCGCCGCTCCTCGACCGCCCGGTGGAGAGGATGCTCATCATCGGGAACGCGGGCGGCACCGTGGCGCGGGCCTACGGCGAGCTCTACCCGGGTGTGGAGATCGACGGCGTCGAGATCGACCCGGAGGTGAGCGAGGCCGCGCGGCGCTACCTGGGCCTCGACGACAACCCACGGCTGAACGTGATCACGGACGACGGCCGCCCATTCCTGGAGCTCACCGACGAGACGTACGACCTCATCGTCGTCGACGCCTATCACCAGCCCTACATCCCGTTCTACCTGGCGACGCGCGAGTTCTTCGCGGCGGTGCGGGAGCACCTGCGCCCAGGGGGCGTCGTCGCGCTCAACGTCGCGAGCGTCCCGGGCGACGAGCGGCTCTCCGAGGCGATCGGGAGCACGATGCTCGCCGAGTTCCCGGAGGGCTGGCGCTGGCGGCCGCTCCGGTTCAACGAGCTGATGCTCGGCTTCGTCACGCCGGTCGGCGAGGACGCGCTCGTCGAGCGCGTCGAGGCGGCGCCCGCCGAGGTCGCCCCGCTCGTCCCGCTCTTCCAGGATGGGCTCCTGCCGGTGCAGGCCGTCGAGCGGCCGCTCACCGACGACCGCGCGCCGGTGGAGTGGCTGACCGACCGGATGATCATCGACTTCGTCGCCCGCGGCGGCGAGCTCGACGAGGACTACCTCCCGACGCGCCCGTAGGCTGCGAGCGCGCCGAGGAGTGCCCCGGCTGTGAGGAGTTGAACCGAGGCGGGGAGCCCGCCCGACCTGTGCCAGCCGCGGACGCGGTGGCTGGGGAAGAGCTTGCGCCCGCCGGGCCGTGGGAAGGGGAGGACGTGCTCGAGGTCGGGCACCAAGGCCCCGACCGCGCCGACGACGACCGGGTTGAGAGCGCCGCGTGCGGCCGCAAGGATGCCGAGCGCTGCGAAGCCGCTCAGCGTCTCGAAGCGGCGGGACGCGACGTCCTGGTGCGGCACCGCGTCGCCGAGCGCGTGCGCGGCGAGCCCGAGCACGAGCGCGCGCTTGCGCGAGCCCGCGAGGGAGCCGACGAGCCCGCCGGTGGCGGCGTGGAGGGAGACGATCATGGCGTGAAGGATTGCAGCCGCAGCTTCGTCTAACATCCCGACGGTGGGTCGGGCAGCAGCTCTCTTGGCTTCGATAGTGGTCGCGCTGGTCGTGGCAGCCCCCGCGTCCGCGCAGGATCCGGAGCCGACGATCGCGACCGGCGTGACCGTGTCGGGGCTCGACGTGGCCGGCCTCACCGGAGCCGAGGCGACCGAGGCTATCCAGGCCTTCTTCGACCAGCCGCTCTCGCTCGGGCTCGACGATGGCACGATCGCCGTCGCGCCGGCCAACCTCGGCGCGCGCGCCCGGGTCGCGGTGGCGGTCGCGACGGCGCTGGCTGCGGCTCCGGACACCGCGCTCAGCCTCGAGGTTGTGATCGGGGGCCTCAAGCTCCGCAAGTGGATCCAGCGACGGGCGAAGATCTTCGACCGCGACGCCGTCTCGGCGCGCGCGCGCCTCGTCAGGCTCGTCCCGCACCTGTCGGAGGCGAAGCCGGGGCGCGTCCTGCTCCGACTGCGCACGCGCGTCCGGCTGATGGGAGCCCTCCGCAACCACCGGCGCGACACCGTGGCCCTGCCCTTCAAGGTCCTGCGCCCGACGCTGTCGGCGGGCAGGTTCGGGCCTGCGGTCGTCATCCGCCGCGACTCGAAGCGCCTCATCCTCTACCGCAGCGTCGGCCCGGGCGCGATGCGCGTGGTCACGTCCTTCCCGATCGCGACCGGCATGGCCGCCTACCCGACGCCGATCGGCAACTTCTTCATCCGCACCAAGGTGCGGCATCCCTGGTGGTATCCGCCCAACCGCGGCTGGGCGGCGGGCGCGCAGCCGATCCCGCCCGGGCCCGGAAACCCCCTGGGCACCCGCTGGATGGGCCTCAGCGTCGGCGGTGTGGGGATCCACGGGACACCCGACGCTGCCTCGATCGGCTACTCCGCCTCGCACGGCTGCATCCGCATGCGGATCTCGAGCGCCGAGTGGCTCTTCGAGCGCGTGCGCATCGGGACGCCGGTCTTCATCGTCCGCGCGTAGACTGGGCTGCGCTTCATGGCGCGCCGCGGGAAGCTCATTCTGCAGGCGGCGGCCGTCCTCGTGGTCGTTCTGCTGGTCGTGCTCCTCGGCTGGCGGGTGGCCGAGCAGGAGGAAGGACGCGGCCTCGACGACGCCCTCAGGCGGGGGGAGCGTCCCCCTCCGCCCGCGCTCGTCTTCGAGACGCTCGACGGCGAGGGGGAGATCAGCCTCGCGGACTACCGGGGCAAGGCGGTCGTCCTCAACTTCTGGGCGTCGTGGTGTGAGCCGTGCAAGGACGAGGCGCCGATGCTCGAGGAGGCGTGGCAGCGCTACCGCGACGAGGGCCTCGTCGTGCTCGGGGTGGACGCGCAGGACTTCCGCACCGACGCGCGGCGGTTCGTCGAGCGATACGACCTGACCTACCCGATGGCCTTCGACGGCAACGGCACGAGCCTCGGCCGCTTCGGCAACACCGGCTTCCCGGAGACGTGGTTCGTGGGCCGCGACGGCCGGCTCGTCGGCGAGCACTTCAAGGGCCCGTTCACGCAGGAGGAGCTCGAGGAGAACGTGCGGGCCGCCCTGGACACCCAGGTCCGATGAGGCGCGCGCTCGTCCTCGCCGCCGCCCTCCTCGCACTCGCGGCCGGGTGCGGAGGGGATGACGAGACGCCGACGCTCGCCGAGCTCGAGAAGCGCTACATCTGCCCGAGCTGCCAGACGACGCTGGAGCTCTCGAACTCGCCGATCGCGGACCGCATGCGGGCCTTCATCCGCGAGCGAATCGCCGCCGGCGACTCGGCGAGCGAGATCGAGGAGGCGCTCGTCGACAACTTCGGCGAGGGTGTGCTCGCGGCGCCGCCGAAGGAGGGCTTCAACCTGCTCGCGTGGGTGCTCCCGCCGCTTGGAGCGGCAATAGCCGTCGGCGTCCTCGCGGTCGCGCTGGTCCGCTGGAGCCGCTCGCGGCCCGAGCCGGACATTTCCCGGCCCTCGTCGGCGAACGGGCCCGCGCTCGACCCCGAGCTCGAGCGCAGAGTCGACGAAGAGCTCGGCCGCTTCGACGGCTGATGAGCATGATGCTCGACCGGCGGTCAGCACACTCACGGATGGCGGCTGCGACGCTGCGCCGGATCGTCGCGCTCGCCCTTGCACGTACTAGTCAGTACGCGCCGCGGACGATTGCGGCGCCCGGCTTGGTTGCAGCCGTCCCCGATGAGCGCGCCGACCACCGGCCGAGCATCTGATGGAAGCGAAGATCCCGCTGGCGTTCGCGGCCGGGCTGCTGTCGTTCGCGACGCCGTGCGTCCTGCCGCTCGTACCCGGCTATCTGGCGGTGATCTCCGGCCAGGAGGTGGGGGTGGGCGGCCGCCGCGTCCTGCTCGCCAGCCTGCCGTTCGTGGCGGGCTTCACCGCCGTCTTCGTGGCGCTGGGGGCCGCCGCGGCCGCAGCCGGGAGCCTCTTCGGCGAGAACCAGGACCTGCTGCTCGCGATCGCCGGGCTCTTCGTCGTGATCCTCGGGTTCGCGATGATGGGGCTCCTGCCGCTGCCCTTCCTCGACCGCCTCGTGGCTCCGGGGCTCGTGCAGGGAGCGAGCAGCACCGGCTCGGCCGCGCTCCTCGGAGCGGCGTTCGGGCTGTGCGCGGCGCCGTGCGTCGGCCCCGTGCTCGGGTCGATCCTTGCGCTGGCGAGCGAGGGGCAGACGGTCGCGCAGGGGACGCTGCTCCTCCTCGTCTACTCGGCGGGCCTCGCGCTGCCGTTCCTGGCCGTCGGCGTCGGCTTCGACCGCGCGCTGGGCGCGTTCCGCTGGCTGCGCGACCACTACGGCACCTTGAGGATCGTCGCCGGCGCCATGCTCGTCGCGCTCGGGCTGCTGCTCTTCTTCGACCGCTTCTGGTGGCTGCGGGTCGGCGTGAACCGCTTTTTCGAGTTCTTCGGGATAGGCGTGTGAGGATCCGTGATGCCCATGCCGGCGATGCAGCGGCGCTAGCGGTGCTCCTCGCCGAGCTCGGCTACCCGGACGACGTCGAGCGCGTGGCGGCGCGGGTCGAAGAGTTCGATCGGGACTCGCCTTCCCTGATCCTGGTCGCTGAGGACGAGGACGCGATCGTCGGCCTGGCGTCGGCGACGCTCATTCCGCTTCTGCACGAGGATGGCCGCTGGTGCCGGCTCTCAGCGCTCGTGGTCGCCGATCGGGTGCGGAGGAGCGGCGTCGGGCGGACGCTCGTCGCCGCGCTCGAGGAGCGCGCCCGCGCCTCGGGTTGCCACTACCTCGAAGTAACAACTGGTGAGCGGCCCGACCGGGAGGCGGCCCACGCCTTCTACGTGGCGCTGGGCCTCGAGCAGGTCTCGAAACGCTACCTCAAGAGGCTCTGAGGACCGGCGGTGCCAAGTCGGGGAAGCGGCCGCGCGCCTCCTCCACCGACGCCAGCAGCGCCGTCACGTCCACTGCGCGGTGGCTGGGCGTGTACGGGCCGAGCCGCCGGAGCGCCTTCTCGAGCTGGCGCTCGCAGCCGACCTCGTTGGCGCGCTCTGCCTGGTACCACGCGACTGCGACGTGGACGAGGCCCTGGAAGAAGTCGCGCTCCGCCTCCTCCGCGGCGCGCCAGGCGTCCTCGAGGACCTCGTGGGCGGCGAAGTACTCACCGCCGCGGATCAGCTCGAGCCCGCGCGCGAGCTCGGCGTCCCGTGCGTCAGAGGACGACCTTCACCTCGCCGTCCTCGACCAGGACCTCGTAGGTCTCGAGCGCGAGCGCGTGGTCGAACTCGTTCTCGCCGGTCCTGACGTCGTACTGCCAGCCGTGCCAGGGGCACGTGAGCACGCAGCCGTCGAGTCGCCCGTGGCCGAGTGGGCCCTGCAGGTGCAGGCACTTGCCCTGCGTCGCGAAGAAACCGGCCTCGCAGTGGAAGACGGCGATCTCGCGGTCGCCGACCTGGACGGCGCGGGCGCTCCCGGGCGGCAGCTCCTCGACGCGGGCGAGCGTGTGGAGCTGGCCGACCGGCATGGCGGGCACCCTAGCAGCGGCCTTTCAGAGAGCCGGTTCGGGCTGGTACGCTCCTGGCCGTGGCCACGATCCTGCTCGTCGGGGTCGACCTGTTCTTTCGCGGGAAGCTCGACGCGCTTCTCGGCGCGAGTCACCGTCTCACGACGACCGGAAGCATCGACCCGCCGGACCTCGTCATCTGTGACCTCGCGCGCGTGGAGGCGCACGAGGTGGCCGACACCTACCCGGACGTGCCCATCCTCGGCTTCACGAATCACACCGACACGGCAGGCCTGCGCGCGGGCCAGGCGGCCGGGCTCGACCGTGTCGTCGCGCGCTCCGCGCTCGCGGAGCGAGCGCCGCTGCTGGTCGACGAACTCGTTGCATAGACTGGCTGCGTGACGTACATCATCGCCGAGCCCTGCATCGACATCCTGGACAAGTCCTGCGTGGACGTCTGTCCGGTCGACTGCATCCACGAGGCCGACCGCATGCTCGTCATCGACCCGGAGGAGTGCATCGACTGCGGCGCCTGCGAGCCCGAATGCCCGGTCGAGGCGATCTTTCCCGAGGATGCGCTCCCGGAGAAGTGGGAGCCCTTCGTCAAGATCAACTACGCCTACGGCGACGGGATGGACGTCGTCAACCAGCTCGCCCAGGCGTATGCGGAGGAGCACGACGTGCAGAATCCGCCGCTCGACGAGCGTTGACCATGCCCACGGAAGAAGCGCGGCGAGACGCCTTTGCGGAGCGCCTCTTCGGGGCAGCGCTCGGCGCCTACGAGCTGATGACCGTCCACCTGGGCGACCGGCTCGGGTACTACCGGGCGCTGGCCGAGCGGGGTGAGTCCACCTCGGGCGAGCTCGCCGAGGCCACGCGGACGGAGGAGCGCTACGCCTGCGAATGGCTGGAGCAGCAGGCGGTCGCGGGGATCCTCGAGGTCGACGACGCCGGTGCGGGCCCGGGCGAGCGGCGTTACCGGCTCCCCGCCGGGCATGCGGAGGTGCTGGTCGACCGCGACTCGCTCGCGCACGTAACCCCGTTGGCGCGCTTGGGCGTTTCCTTCGCGCAGACGCTTCCGGCCGTCGAGGAGGCCTTCCGCAGGGGCGGAGGCGTGTCCTGGGAGGACTACGGCCACCTCGGCCGGGACGCCCAGGGCGACGCCAACCGGCCGCTCTTCGCCAACCTGCTCGGCTCCGAGTGGCTGCCGGCGATCGCCGACGTCCACGAGCGGCTCCTCGCTGACCCGCCCGCGCGCGTCGCGGACGTCGCCTGTGGGGCCGGCTGGTCCAGCATCGCGATGGCGCGCGCATATCCGAACGTTCACGTGGACGGGTACGACCTGGACGAGGCCTCCATCGAGCTCGCCCGTGCGAACGCCGCGGAGACCGAGGTCGCCGACCGCGTGACCTTCCACGTCCGCGACGCCGGCGATCCCGAGCTCGCCGGCTCCTACCAGCTGGTCACCGTCTTCGAGGCGCTGCACGACATGTCCCAGCCGGTCGAGGCCCTGCGGGCGCTGCGCGGGCTCGTCGCGGACGACGGCGCCGTCATCGTCATGGACGAGCGCGTCGCGGACACCTTCACGGCCCCCGGGGACGAGGTCGAGCGGCTGATGTACACCTACAGCGTCCTCTGCTGTCTCCCGGTCGGGCTTGCGGACACTCCGTCGGCCGGCACCGGCACCGTCATGCGGGCGGACACGATGCGCCGCTACGCGTCCGAGGCCGGCTTTGCGGACGTCGAAGTGCTCCCGATCGAGCACGAGATCTTCCGCTTCTACCGCTTGCGCTAGGCCGCCGTCAGCCGCACGAGCCCGGACATCCCCAGCGAGAAGCCGAGGACGTTGTGGAGGTAGATGACGACGAAGGGGAATGCGAGGCCGTTGCCGACGGCGTTCGCGAGCCCGCCGAAGCTCAGGATCCAGACCGGGCGGGGCAGCCTCGGGTCGAGGCTCCTCAGGTACTGCCGGAGGGCCCTCAACCCTCTCCGAGCGTGGCCCAAACCTCCAGCTTGGAGCGGATGCGCGAGCGGACCTCGTCCGTGAACTCCGTCGTCGAGGCGTGCCCGCCCAGGTCGGCGGTGCGAGTCCCGGCCGACACGGCCTCGAGGCATGCCTCGCGGATCGCGCGGCCGGCACTGCGCGCCTCGTCGTCGTCGATGTGGGAGAGGAGCGCGGCGCCGGCGAGGATCATCGCCATCGGGTTCGCCACGTCCTTGCCCTTCAGCGCGGGCGCCGTCCCGTGCGCCGCCTCGGCCATCAGGGCGCGCGGCGTGTAGTCCTCGTTGAACGCGACGAGCAGCGACTCCGACCCGGCGATCGAGCCGAAGAGCGGCAGCACGAGGTCCGAGAGGATGTCCCCGTCACGGTTGAGCGCCGGAATGACGAGCGACTCGCCTCCGGAGCTGATCAGCAGGGCAAAGGTCGCGTCGATGAGCTGCGGCTCGTAGGCAACCTCGGGATGGCGCTCGGCGGCGGCGTCCATCTCCTCCTTAAGCATCCCCTCGTAGACGGGGGAGACGGTGTACTTCGGCCCGCCGAAGACCTTGGCCTTCGTGCGCTCCGCGTGGCGGAACGAGAACTCGGCGACGGCGCGGCAGATGCGGCGCTCGATCCGCTCGGTCCGGAAGGCGACCTCGTCCTCCCCCTCGCCCTCGCGCCACTCCTCGGCGCCGTAGGCGTCCCCCACGGCCATGCGCACGACGGAGATGGGGTAGTGGGCGCCGCCGATGGGGACGACGCCGGGGATGCGCCGGCCCGTGCGGACGATCACGTGCCCGCCGATCTCCTCGCGCAGGATCCGGTTCGGGCTGCCCACGTCGCCTGCGCCCTCCGGCGTGATCGTGGCCGCCTTCAGTCCCAGCCCGTGGTCGCGCACGGCCCTAGCGGCCTCATGGACGACCTCGTTCTTCGTCGCCCGTCTCGACTCGAGGGAGAGGTCGTAGCGCGGGAGCTCGAGCTCCAGGCCGATCACATCCGGGGCGAGAACGCGCAACGCTTCGTCGAGCAGCTCCTGGCCGGTGTCGTCCCCCTCCAGCACGACGATCGCCCGCGTCTCCATCGCGGCGGAGTGTACTCAGGCGCGTTCGCAAGGAAATGGGTACAGGTGGTAAGCTCGCGCCGCCAACGGTGCAGAGGAGAAAAGGGGTTTCCACTGGCCGCAGTCACGTTTGACCGAATCAGCAAGATCTACCCGGACGGAACGAGGGCTGTCTCCGATCTGGAGATCGAGATCGGAGACGGGGAGTTCATGGTCCTCGTGGGCCCCTCGGGCTGCGGGAAGACGACCGCGCTGCGGATGGTCGCCGGCCTGGAGGACATATCCGAGGGCGTCGTCAAGATCGGCGATCGGGTCGTGAACCACGTTCCTCCGCGCGATCGCGACATCGCGATGGTCTTCCAGAGCTACGCGCTGTACCCGCACCTGTCCGTCTACGACAACATCGCGTTCGGTCTCAAGCTCCGGCGCGAGAAGAAGGCCGAGATCGACAAACGCGTCAAGGAGGCGGCCCAGATCCTTGGCCTCGAGCCATTCCTCAAGCGCAAGCCGCGTGCGCTCTCCGGCGGCCAGCGCCAGCGCGTGGCCATGGGGCGCGCGATCGTCCGCCAGCCGCAGGCCTTCCTCATGGACGAGCCGCTCTCCAACCTGGACGCGAAGCTCCGCGTGCAGATGCGGGCCGAGATCGCCGGCCTCCAGAACGACCTCGGGACGACGACGATCTACGTCACGCACGACCAGGTCGAGGCCATGACCATGGGCGACCGCGTCGCGGTCATGCGCAAGGGCAACCTTCAGCAGGTCGACTCCCCACAGGTGCTCTACGACCACCCGGTCAACCTCTTCGTCGGAGGCTTCATCGGCAGCCCTGCCATGAACATGGTCGAGGCGACCCTGGAGGGCTCGGACGGCCGCTACACCGCGCAACTGGGGAACCAGCGCCTCGCGCTCAGCCAGGAGCTCGTGTCGAAGCGGCCCGCGCTCTCGGCATACGAAGGGCGCCCGCTCGTCCTTGGCATCAGGCCCGAGCATCTCGAGGACGCGGCGCTCGCCCCGGACACACCCCCCGACCAGCGCCTGCGCGGGATGGTGCAGCTCCGCGAGGCGCTCGGCTCGGAGATCATGGTGCACTTCACGGTCGACGCCCCGCCCGCGCTCACCGAGGACGTGCGCGAGCTCGCGCAGGACGTCGGCGACGAGCGAGTCGCCCAGCAGGATGAGTCTCCGCGCGAGAGCACCATGGTCGGCCGCTTCGGAGCCCGCTCCGGGGTCCAGGAGGGCCAGACGGCCGAGGTGGCCGTCGACACGAGCGCCCTGCACTTCTTCGATCCCGAGTCAGGGCTCGGGATCTACGACGAAGCCACTACGAAGGGAGAATGATGAGTCGTCGCCTGCTACTGCTTCTGAGCCTGATCCTGGTGCTCGTCCCCATCGTGGCGACGGGGTGCGGGGGCGATGACGACGACACGGGAGCCGCCGCCACCGACACCGGCGGCGGCGACACCGGCGGCGCCGGAGCGTCCGGCTCCATCTCGGTGATGGCCGTTTGGACGGGCGCCGAGCAGGAGGCCTTCCAGGCGGTGATCGACGGATTCACGGCCGAGAACCCGGACGTCGAGGTCAACTACACCGCGGCAGGCGACCAGCTCCCGACCCAGCTCTCGACGGCGGTCGAGGGCGGCAACCCGCCCGACATCGCGGTCTTGCCGCAGCCGGGCCTCATGCGTGACTTCGCCGAGCAGGGTGCGCTGCAGCCGATCGACTTCGCCGCGGCCGACATCGAGGAGAACTTCGGCGAGTCCGTAATCACGCTCGGCACCGTGGACGGGACGCTCTACGGCTTCCTCTTCAAGGCGGCCAACAAGTCGCTCGTCTGGTACAACGTCGGCGCCTACTCGGACGCCGGCGTCGAGCCTGCCGAGGACTGGGATGCGTGGATCGAGAACGGCGGGACCATCTCGGCCTCGGGCGTCCCGGCCTACTCGATCGGCGGCGCCGACGGGTGGACGCTCACCGACCTCTTCGAGAACATCTACCTGCGCACGGCGGGGCCGGAGCTGTACGACCAGCTCGCAGCGCACGAGATCCCCTGGACGGACCAGTCCGTCAAGGACGCGCTCGGGGTCATGGCCGAGGTCGTCGGTGACTCGGACAACATCGCCGGCGGCACGGACGGCGCGCTCCAGACCGACTTCCCGACCTCGGTCACGCAGATCTATGCCGACCCGCCCGCCGCAGCGCAGGTGATGGAGGGCGACTTCGTGGCGGGCGTGATCAGCGACTCGACGGACGCCGCGGCGAGCACCGACTTCGACGTCTTCCCGTTCCCGGCCATCGGCGAGTCGGGCAGCGTGGTCGTCGGCGGCGGCGACACGGTCGTCATGTTCGAGGACACCCCCGCGGGGCAGGCGTTCGTCGACTACCTGACGACGCCCGAGGCGGCCCAGATCTGGGCCGAGCAGGGCGGCTTCGCGACGCTGAACAAGAACGTCGACCCGAGCGTGTATCCGGACGAGATCACGCAGACGACCGCGGGCGCCCTCGGCGAGGCCGAGGCCTTCCGTTTCGACCTCTCCGACCTCCAGCCTGCCGAGTTCGGCGGGACCGTCGGCCAGGGTCTGTTCAAGTCCTTCCAGGACTTCCTGGCCAACCCGGAGGACATCGACGGGATCACAGCGCAGATGGAAGAGGCGGCGGCCCAGGCCTACGGCGAGTAACCAGGTTCGGAGCATGAGCGGCGCGAGCATCACGGCGGAGCCTCCGGTCTCGGGGGCTCCGCCAGAGTCCGGATCGAGGAACTGGCGAGGCTACCTCGTCGCCCTCGGATTTCTCGCGCCTGCCGCGTTCTTCCTCGGGCTGTGGGTGATCTTCCCGGCGATCCGGACGTTCATCCGCAGCTTCTTCGACGACAAGGGAGCCCAGTTCGACGGGTTCGTCTGGTTCGACAACTACCGGGAGCTCTTCAACGACCCGAACACCGTCACCGCGATCAAGAACAACGCGATCTGGGTGGGGGTCGTCCCGGCCCTCGTCACCGCGATCGGACTCATCTTCGCCGTCATGACCGAGCGCGTGAGCTGGTCGGTCGCCTTCAAGACGGTCGTCTTCATGCCGATGGCCATCTCCCTCTTCGCGGCGGGCGTCATCTGGCGCGCGGCCATGTACCCCCAGGATCCCGATGTCGGCGCCATCAACGCCGTGATCGTGAGCGTCAAGGACACGTTCAACCCCTCGGGCGTTCTCACGGATGCCCAGCCCTCGGTCGACACGATCACGGGCACGCCGCAAGCCGGGCTCGTCCTCGACGAACCGCTCACGCCGGGCGGAGACCCGGCGCTCCTCGGTCTCACCGGCATCCCCGGCGAGGAGGTGCCGGCGGACGCCGTCCAGGCCGTGGTGCCCGAGCCGCTCCAGGGAGGGATCACGGGTGTCGTCTGGAGAGACTTCAAGCCCGGCGGAGGGACGCCGGGCGAGGTCGAGACGGAGGAGGTCGGGCTGCCCGGCGTCACGGTCGAGCTTCGCGACGCGGGCGGCGGCACGGTCGAGTCGGCGACCACCGAGGCTGACGGGACGTTCGCGTTCGGGGACGTCGAGCAGGGCGAGTACCTGGTTGCGGTCGGCTCCGACACGTTCGCTGCGCGCTCCGAAGGAATCTCGTGGCTCGGCGCCCAGCTGATCACGACCTCGATGATCATCTCCTACATCTGGATCTGGGCAGGCTTCTCGATGGTCGTGATCGCAGCTGGCCTGGCGGCCATCCCGCGTGATGTGCTCGAGGCGGCCCGCACCGACGGCGCCAGCGAGTGGCAGGTGTTCAGGCGGGTAACGGTGCCGCTCCTCGCGCCCGTCCTCACCGTCGTCTTCATCACGATGCTGATCAACGTCCTCAAGGTGTTCGACATCGTCCTGTCCGTTGCGCCGGGCTCGGTGCAGGACGACGCCACGGTGATCGCGCTCGAGATGTGGCGGGAGTCCTTCACCGCCGCCCGGAACTACGGCTTCGGCTCGGCGATCGCCGTCTTCCTGTTCCTGCTCGTCATCCCGATCCTGCTGCTCAACGTCCGCCGCTTCAAGAGGGAGGCATAAGCACCGATGGCCGCCACTGCAGCCGCCGAGCCCCGGCCCGCGCCCGTCATCGAGGAGCGGATGTCGGCGAAGATCCTCCGGGTCCTCGCGAAGGCGCCGGTGCAGATCATCCTGGTCGTCGTCGGCCTCTTCTGGCTTGTCCCGACGATCGGTCTCTTCGTCATCTCGCTGATCGACCCGGCCGATCTCGCGTCCAACGGGTGGTGGACGTTCTTGACGAAGCCGAGCGAGCTCACGCTCGACAACTACCGCTCCATCTTCAACAACGAGACGATCACGTCGTCGCTCTGGACGACCCTCTGGATTGCGATTGGGGGGACGGTGCTCCCGATCTTCATCGCGGCGCTCGCCGGCTACGCGTTCGCGTGGCTCGACTTCCCGGGCCGCGACTCGCTCTTCATCCTCGTGATCGCGCTGCTCGTCGTTCCGCTGCAGATGGCGCTGATTCCGATGTTCTCGCTCTACAACACGATCGGGATCTCGGACACGATCCTGGGGATCGTTCTCTTCCACACCGCGTTCGGGCTCCCGTTCGCCATCTTCCTGCTCAGGAACTTCTTCATCGGGATACCGAAGGAGCTGCTCGAGGCGGCCCGGATCGACGGGGCCTCCGAGATCCGCATCTTCGTGCGCCTGATCCTCCCGCTTGGGCTGCCCGCGATCGCCTCGCTCGCCATCTTCCAGTTTCTCTGGGCGTGGAACGACCTGCTGGTCGCGCTCACCTTCGGCCGGGAGACGCAGCCGATCACGGTTGCGATCTTCTCCCAGCTCCGCCAGTTCGGCGCCAACATCGAGCTGATCGCGCCGGCGTCGTTCGTGTCGCTAGCCATCCCGCTCGTGGTCTTCTTCGCCTTCCAGCGCTACTTCGTGCAGGGGCTGCTTGCAGGCTCCGTCAAGTAGCGTCAAGACCATGCCGGAACCGTGCGCAATCGTCGGCGGGGGCCTCGCCGGCTTCGTCGCGCATGCAACGCTTCGGAAAGGGGGGCTCTCCCCGGCCGAAATCGCCGTGTTCGGAACGGACCCGGACCCGGCGGCCGTCTGGCGCATGCGGGCGGCGGCGATCCGACAGCGGCGCATGCGCTCCGAGAGCGACGGCCACTGCTCGCCGACGACTTTCCCGGGCCTGGCCGTCCGCGCGGCGCTTCGCCGCCGCAGCGCCGTCCCCCTCGTCCAGACCGCCTGCGACCGCTACCACCCCGGCGTCGGGGAGTTCCTGGAGCATGTCGCCGAGCTGCGCGCCGCGTCCGGCTGGGACGCGAGCTTCCGCCGCGGCCCGCGTTCGGCGGCTGCGCGCGGTCGACGGAGGGTTCGAGCTCGACGGGCACGGCGTCTTCCGCCACGTCCTGCTCGCGCCCGGCCATCCGGGGCTCGCCTTCCCTGAAGACCTCGAGGGCGACCCCCGCGCCGTTCACGCCTACGAGCCGCACGACTACGCCGACAGCGTCGAGATCATCGGGGCCGGGATGGCGGCCGCTACCGAGTGGCTGAACGCGCTGGCCGCCGGCGGAGTCGTCGTCTCGGTGCGCCGGCGCGAGCCCGAGCGGCGGCCGCTCAATCTCCCCCGCGAGCTCTTCACCCGGCGGGGGCTGGCCGCTTACCACCGGACCGAGCCGGCCGAGCGGGTCGAGCTCCTGCGCCGATTTTCCGCGCCCTCGTACCCGGCCGGACGCGCCTGGGACGAGCCGCTCGAGCACGCCCGGCGCGAGGGGCGTTTCCTCGTCGCGGCTGAGCCGAACGGAGCCGAGCAGGTCATCTGCGCTACCGGGTTCAAGCGCGGCTTCGGTCACGATCCGCTCCTGGCCGGCTTCGTGGCCGCGCATGGGCTCGAGACGGCGGAAGGCTGGATCGTCCTCGCTCCCGACTCAACCGTTCCCGCGCTGACCGACGACGTGCGGACTCTCGCGCTCGCAGGCGCGCCCGCCCAGTGGGCGTACCCGGCCGCCGACACCCTCGTGGGCGCGAAGTACGCGGCCCGCGGTTTCCTGCGGAGGATCCAGTCATGGCGTACACGCTGAGGGGGAGGCTCGACTCGCGGCTGGCGGCCGCGCTGGCGCCGCTCCTCGCCGCCTGCGTTCTCGCGCTGGCTCTCCAGGCTTGGTGGCCGTTCGAGCTGGCAGCGCTCATGCTCGCGGTCGGGCTCGCGCTCGAAGCCCTCGCTCTACCACCGCCTCCTTCCGTACCAGCCCGGCTGGGCCGCGCTGCCGCTCGGGCTCCTTGAGCTCGGCGTGGTCATGGGGCTCGCGCGCCTGCTCCACGTCGATGCGCCGCTCGTGGCCGCGCTCGCGTTCTACGCAGGCTCGTGGCTCCTCGCCCAGGCGCTCGGCCACGCGGTCTTCCCGCTCGCCCGGCTCTCGTACGCGGACGACGGCGGAGAGCTCGGCCGCGCCGGGGCGGCCGTCGCCGCGACCGCTCTGGCTCGTGGTCGCCGCCGCCGCCGGCGTCGCCTGGGCGACGCAGCCGCCGGTCGTGCGGCTCGAGGCGGGGATCCACGAGGTCCCCTGATCCTCGACCGGTCGCAGCGGCTGCTCGCGGAGCCCGGCGCCGTCGTTCGCGGCGGCATCGTCGTGACCGCGAACGACGTGACGGTCAGCGACGTGACCGTGATCGGCGGCGAGCACGGAATCGAGGTCGACGGCGCCGAGCGGGTGCTGCTCGAGCGGGTGACCGTGCTCGGTGCTACGCGCGACGGGATCAACGTGCGGCGCTCGACCGTGACGATCCGCGATTGCGTCGTCCGGGAGCTCGTGGGGACGCACGCGCAGGGAATCGACGTCTCGTTCGGCTTTGACCTTGCTCCCTCCACGATCGAAGGCTGCACTGTGGTCGGGGGAATGGAGGGGATCGTGACGCACTTCGCGCACGTGCTCGTAAGGGAAAACCGCGTGAGTGGGACGAGTCTTCGCGGGATCACGCTCACGGAGATGTCCATGGCGGACGTGCGGGAGAACGAGGTGGACGACGCGCTTGGCGTGGGGATTTTCTGCGGCGACTATTCAATGTGCCGGATCGAAGGGAATTCCGTCTTCGGGACGCTTCCCGACCGCGAATCCGAAGACCGGACGCGAATGGGTTTCGGCATCGTCTCGCACTACGGCGCCGACGCCACCGTCGTTGACAACAGGTTGCGGGGGAACGCGCGTCCAATGGCCTCCTTTTTGCAGGCACGCATTTCCTCCGAGTAGAGTTCAGGGAACTCCCCGAGAACCGACAACTGTAGGAGGAATGGCGTGGCTCGAAAGACAATTCTCGTGTGCGACAACTGTGGGGCCGAGGTGGGCGAGGGCAAGGGCGCTGCGCTGCGCCTCACCTACACGGACGCCCGCCGCGGCGCCAAGGCCGCCGACCTCTGCGACGACTGCGCCGGCACGATGCCCGGCCACGCCGCCGCCCGCCGCGGCCGCCGGCCGAAGTCGGCCGCCTAGCGGCCTCGCTCAGGGCGCTGGACGCCCGGCCGGGTGCCCAGCGTGGGCGCGGTGGTCTCCGGCCGGGCATCTGTGGTCTCCGCTCGGGCATCTAAACTACATCGGTGCCGCTGGCGTTGCTGGTTGGCCCGGCGAACGCCGGGAAAGTCTCGCGGCTCCTCGATCGCTACCTGGAGAACCTCGACCGCGAGCCGTATCTCGTGGTCCCGAACCGGGCGGAAGTCGATCGCGTGGAGCGCGACCTGCTGGCGCGCCGTCCGGCGCTCCTGGGCGGGTCCATCGGCACGTTCGACGACCTCTTCGAGCGGATCGCGCGCGGAGACGGGGAGCGGCGCGAGGTCGCCTCGGACGCCCAGCGCGCGCTCGTCGTCCGGCGGGTCCTCGCGGGCGCGAGCCTGAACGGGCTGGGCGCCTCGGCACGCTTCTCCGGCTTCGGCGACACGCTGCTCGGCGCCATCTCGGAGCTCGAGTCCGGCCTCGTCGAGCCCGCCAACGTCGAGGGCGACCTCGCCGGCCTCTACGCCGGCTACCGCGACGAGCTCGCAGGGCTCGGCCTGTGGGACCGCGACCTCGAGCGCCGCCACGCGGTGGAGCGGGTGGAGGGGGAGCTCGAGGCGTGGGACGGCCGGCCCGTCCTCGCCTACGGCTTCGAGGATCTCACCGGGGCGCAGTGGGCGCTCCTGCAGGCGCTCGCCGGTCGCGCGGACGTCCACGTCTCGCTCCCCTACGAGCCCGGGCGGCCCGCGTTCGCCTCCCTCGGCCGGGTCGCCGAAGATCTCGGCCGGGCTGGCCGGCGGCCGCGTGGAGGAGCTGCCGCCTGCGTACGCAGAGATCGCCCACCCCGCCCTGGCGCACCTGGAGCGCGCGCTCTTCGTCGACGGGCCGGGGCCTGAGCCGCCGCCGCTCGAGGGCGCCGTCCGCTTTCTGGAGGGCGCCGGTGCCCGCGCCTCGCTGGAGCTCGTCGCGGACGAGGTTCTCGACCTCCTGCGGGACGGCACCGCTCCGGAGGCGATCGGGCTCGTCTGCCCGTCCGTCGACCGGCTGCGCGCACCGCTCGAGACGGCTTTCTCGGCGGCCGGCGTCCCCTATGCGGTCGAGGGACGCGTCCGCCTCGGGCAGACACCGTTCGGCCATGCACTCCTCTCCGCGCTCCGCTTCCTCTGGCTGACGGAGAGCCGGCGAGACCTGTTCGGCTTCCTCCGCTCTTCCTACTCCGGCCTCCCGCGGGCCTCCGCGGACTATCTCGAAGGCCGCCTCCGCGGCCTCGGGATCCGGTCTGACGTCGAGGAGCGCGTCGTCGGCCTGCGCGGCCAGCCGCTCCCCGTGCTCGGCGACGTCCGCGCGGCCGCCACTCCTACCGAGGCCGTCCGCGTCCTCGGGCGCGGGATGCTGCGCGGCGCGCACGGGCTCGAGGCGCCGCCGGTCGGCGAGGCCTCCCGCCTCGACCTGCGCGCCTTCGAGGCCGTGGGGCGGCTCCTGCAGGAGCTGGAGGGCTGGCAGCGGCTCGCCGGCGAGCTCTCGCGCGAGGATGTGCTCGCGGCGCTCGAGCGCTTGCCGGTCGTGCTCGCGTCGCGAGCGGAGCCGGGACGTGTCGCCGTGCTCGACCTCCAGCGCGCGAGGACGCGGCGCTTCGAGGTCGTCTTCGTGCTCGGCCTGGAGGAGGGAAGCCTCCCGCGCCGGGCCTCGCCCTCGCCGTTCCTCGACGACGACGCCCGCCGGGCCCTCGACGACCGGACGCGCTCCCGGCTCGTGCGCCCGGAGCCGGTCGCGCGCGAGCGCTACCTCTTCTACGCGGCCTGCACGCGCCCGTCGCGCCGGCTCTACCTCGTCCGCGAGGCTGCTACCGACGACGGGTCGCCTCGTCTGGCGAGCCCCTTCTGGGACGAGACGCGCACACTTTTCGATCAGGCGGACGTCGGGCGCTGGACGCGCAGGCGCCCGCTCTCGGCGCTCACCTGGCCGCTCGACGACGCGCCGACCGAGCGCGAGCGGCTCCGGGCGCTCGCGGCGCTGGCGGTGGGTGACCCGTTCGGGGCCGAGGCGCTCGCGGCGGCCAACGGATGGGAGCGGCGGCTGCAGCGGGCGCGCTCCGCGTTCCAGCGGAAGACCGAGCTGACGAACCCGGCGGTGCTGGCCGAGCTCGAGGCCCGCACGAGCTTCAACGTCACGGAGCTCGAGGCGTTCGCGTCCTGCTCCTCCATCTGGTTCGTTGAGCGGCTCATCTCGCCGAGGTCGATCGACGCCGAGGTGGACGCGAAGCTGCGCGGCTCGATCGCGCACACGGCGCTCCACCACTTCTTCGCAGGCCTCCCGAAGGAGGTGGGCACCGAGCGGGTCGAGGCCGAGCGCGTCGACGATGCCGTCCGCTTCCTGCGCCGCTGCCTCGAGGAGGCGATCGAAGGCGTGCGGCAGGAGCTCACCGACCTCGAGCGACGCGAGCTCGAAGGCCAGCTCTGGCGCGACCTGGAGCACTTCGTCCGCGACGAGGCCGAGGCGGAGACGCCGCTCGTCCCGCGCCGCTTCGAGGTCTCGTTCGGGACGGAACGCTCGTCGCCCGAGCTGCAGCGCGGGCTCGACCTGGGCGGCTTCTCGCTCTCAGGGAAGATCGACCGCATCGACGTTGACCCGTTCAGCACGCGCGGGATCGTGTGGGACTACAAGTCGGGGAAGACCGCGTTCTCCGCAGCGAAGATCGACTCGGAGCTTCGGCTCCAGATCCCGCTCTACATGCTCGTCCTGCGCGACCTCGTCGGGATCGAGCCGCTCGGCGGGCTCTACCGCGCGCTCGCCGGGGAGGGCGAGGCGCGCGGGCTCCTTCGGGCCTCAGCGCGGGACGACGGAATCCCCGGCTTCCAGAAGAACGACTACCGCGACGAGGACGACTTCTGGGCTCAGATCGACCGCGCGACCGAGCATGCGCGCGGCTTCGTCGGCCGCATCCGCGGCGGCGAGGTGAAGCACGACCCGCTGGGCGACGCCGGCTGCCCGTCCTGGTGCGACCTCGCCCCGATGTGCAGGGTGAGGCGCCAGTGAACGCCCCGAACCCCGAGCAGGCCGCGGCCATCGAGGCCCCGGGCGTCGTCTTCGTAAGCGCCGGCGCCGGGACGGGGAAGACGACGGTGCTCGTCGAGCGCTTTGTCAAGGCGGTCTGCGAGCGCGGGCTCGACGTCGACTCCCTGCTTGTGATCACCTACACCGAGCGCGCTGCGGGCGAGCTGCGCGACCGCATCCGCTCCCGCCTCGCCGAGGCCGGCCGCCCCGAGCTCGCGCGCGAGCTGGACGCTGCGTGGATCTCGACGATCCACGGCTTCTGCCACCGGCTCCTGCGCGCGCATCCGTTCGCGGCCGGGATCGACCCGCGCTTCCGCGTCCTCGACGACGCGCAAGCGCGCGTCCTCCAGCGCGAGGCCTTCGAGCAGGCGCTGACGGAGTTCTGCGCCGACGGCGACGAGGAGCGCCTCGCCCTGCTCTCGACCTACGGCGTCCGGGGGCTACGCCGCATGCTCACGGGCGTCCACGAGACGCTGCGCGCAGCGGGGCGGCCGCTCGTCCTCGAGCTCGGCGAGCGCCTCGGCCTGCCGGCGCGCGTCGAGGAGCTCCGCGAGGCCGCGCGCGCGCCTGGCCTCAGACGAGGATGCGGGGGATTCGGCGCGCGCCACGGCTCTTCGGGCGCTGGAGGTCCTGGACGAGCGGACGCTGCCGGAGCGCCTGCTCGACCTCGGCGAGCTGAAGGCCCGTGGTGAGCGGGCGGCGAGCTACGAGGAGGCCCGGCGCGGCGTCGAGCAGGCGGCGCTCGACGAGCTGGCCGCGCGCGACCGCGACCTCCTACAGGACCTGTTGGAGCGCTTCGGCGTCGCCTTCCGGGCCGCGAAGGACCGAGAGTCCGCTCTCGACTTCGAGGATCTCCAGCTCGCCGCGCGCGACCTCCTGCGCGCCGACCCGGCCGTTCGGGAGCGCGAGAGCTGGCGGTTCCGCTCGATCATGGTGGACGAGTTCCAGGATACGAACCGCCTCCAGTGCGAGATCGTCGACCTGCTCGCGGAGGGCCCGGAGGAGAAGGAGCTCTTCTTCGTCGGCGACGAGTTCCAGTCGATCTACCGTTTCCGGCACGCCGACGTGGAGGTCTTCCGCGAGCGTCGCGAGCGGTCGGGCGGCGTGCTCGCGCTCACGCAGAACTACCGCTCCCGCCCGGAGGTGCTCGCCGCCGTCAACCACCTCTTCTCGAGCGAGTTCGGCGAGGACTTCCAGCCGCTCGAGGCCGCCGGGCGCTTCCCCGACCCGGTCTTCGGCGCGCCCGTCGAGCTGCTCGTGACGGACAAGTCCACGTACGCCGGGACGAAGACGCACTGGCGCCGCGCCGAGGCGCGCCACATCGCCGCGCGCGTGCAGCAGCTGGTGGACTCCGGCGAGGCGAGCGCGGGCGAGATCGTCCTCCTCTTCGCCGCCGGCACCGACGCGGAGCACTACGAGGAGGAGCTGCGCAGGGCCGGCCTGCAGACCTACCGTTCGACCGGGCGCGGGTACTTCGGCCAGCAGCAGGTCGTCGACCTGCTCGCCTACCTGCGCCTCCTGCACAACCGCTACGACGACGAGGCACTCGTCACCGTGCTCGCCTCGCCGTTCGTCGGACTCTCGAACGACGCGCTCCTGCTGATCCGGCGCGCGGCGCCGCGCCGGCCGCTCTTCCTCCCCTTCGAGCGCGGCCTCCCCGCCGACCTCTCCGACGAGGACCGGCGCTTCTGCCGCGCCTTCCTCCAGCGGTTCGAGCGCCTCGCGGCGGCCGCGAACGGGCTCTCCCTCGAGCAGCTCTGCGAGCGCATCGTCGCCGACCACGACTACGACCTCGCCGTGCTCACGCAGTGGGACGGGCGCCGGCGCTACGCGAACATGCGCAAGCTCGCCCGGCTGGCTCGCTCCTACGAGGAGCTGCGCGGGCGGGATATCGAGGGCTTCGTGCGCTTCGTCCGCGAGCAGGAAGCGGTAGGCGCACGCGAGCTCGAGGCCGTCGCCGAGGAGGAGGACGCCGATGCCGTGCGGCTGCTCACCATCCACTCGGCGAAGGGGCTCGAGTTCAAGGTAGTGATCGTCGCCGACGCGGGGCGAGACCGAAACGCGCCCTCACCGGACGAGATCCTCTGCCTGCCCGACGGCCGCTTCGGCTTCCGCGTCGCCGACCCGGCCACCGGCTCGCGCCGCCCCGCCTTCGAGTACGAGCAGGTGCGCGAGGCCGAGCGGGAGGCCGAGCGCGCCGAGCGGCTTCGCCTCTACTACGTCGCGATGACGCGCGCCGTCGACCGGCTGATCGTCTCGGGCGCGATCGACCCGACGCGCGACGCCGACCAGGCCACGCCCATCGGCTGGGTGCTGGCGCGGCTCGAGGCGCAGGAGCTCGACGCCGCCGGAGACGGCCCGGTCGAGCTCGTCCGCGACGGCGCGCGGCTGCTCGTGCGGGTCGACCGCTACCGGGAGGAGGCGGGAACGCCCTTGTCTGTCCCGGAGCCCGCCGTCCCCGCAGAGGGCCAGCTGGAGCTCTTCGTCGGCGAGGAGCTGGCGCCGCTGCCGCCCCCGGCGCCCCGGCTGCCGAAGCTCGCGCACGTACCGGCGCCGCCGATCCACCGGGTGCGCAGGCTCTCCTACAGCGCGCTTGCGCTCTTCGATCGCTGCTCCTACCGCTACTACGCCGAGCGCGTCGCCGGCATGCGCCCGGAGGACGCCCACGGCACGGTCGCGGGCCAGACCGGGCTCGCGGCGACCGAGGTCGGCGACGCGGTCCACCGCCTGCTCGAGCTCGTCGACCTGGCGGCCCCGGTGGTCCCGGAGGTCGAGGTCGTGCGAGCCTGGTATCCGGCGGCCACCGACGAGGAGCTCGAGCGGATCCGGGCGTTCGTCGAGTCCTACTGCGGCTCCGAGCTGGCGCGCCGCATCGCAGGACTGGCGGGCGCCGCGCCCGAGCGGCCGTTTGCGTTCGAGCACGACGGCGTCCTGCTTCACGGGCGCCTCGACGTCTACTGGAACGACGGCCCCCGCGCGCTCGTCCTCGACTACAAGACCAATTCGCTGGCGGAGGGGACGCCGGAGGAGATCGTCCAGGCGGACTACCGGTTGCAGCAGCTCGTGTACGCGCTCGCCTGCTTCCGGGCGGGGGCGGACGAGGTCGAGGTCGTCTACCACTTCCTCGAGAGGCCGGATGCGGTCGTGTCTACGAGCTTCGTCCGCGACGACCTCTCCGGGCTGGAGGCCGAGCTCGCCGCCGCGATCGCCCGGATCGACGAAGGCGACTTCAGACCCACGCCGAGCGAGTTCAACTGCGCCGGCTGCCCGGCGCTCGACCGAGTGTGCGCGGGGCCTCGGCTCCTGTCCGTGCAGATCCCGGTCGAGTATGCGGAGGTCTAGGAGGGATTGGCGGAATGTCGCTCGGCACAGCCGTCATTTCGCCAAACCCTCCTAGTAGAAGTCGGAATCGCCGAGGGCGTCGATCGAGACGATCGAGAGATTGATCAGCATGAAGGCGAATCCGAGCCAGAGCAGGAGGATCGCGACGGACAGAAGGTCGGCAGTGTCCCGCTGCGCGACGGCCGGGAGGATGGTGCGGCGGGGCATCAGCGCGACGCCGGCCGCGCCGATGGCGAAGAGGACGGCCGTCTCGCCCGCGATCCAGAGCGCGACGTTCCACCAGTCGGGGCCGCCGACAAAGGAGAAGCCGATCGACGGCAGCACGAACGCGACGATCGTCAGCACGAACACCCAAATTGTGCGGCGCTCGAGGGGATCCTTGCGAGGCTTGTCCTGAGCCACGCGGCCAACCTACAACTCGCCCCGGATGGCGAGAGCCGGCCCGCGTAGCTACGTCCGCGAGGCCCGGAAGCGCGTCGCGCCTAAGCGCGAGCGGATTCGTGAGATCGTCGACCGGCTCGCCGCGGCCCACCCGGACGCGACCATCGCGCTTCGCTTCCGCGACCCGGTCGAGCTCGTCATCTCGGTGATGCTCTCGGCGCAGACGACGGACGTGACCGTAAACCGCGTCACCGAGAAGCTGTTCAGGAAGTACCGAAGGCCCGAGGACTACCTCGCCGTCCCCCTGGAGGAGCTCGAGGCCGACCTCCGTCCCACGGGGACGTTCCGGCAGAAGGCTAAGAACCTGCGGGGCGCGATGGCGCTGCTGATCGAGGAGTACGACGGGCAGGTACCGGAGCGGCTCGAGGATCTCGTCCGGCTCCCGGGCGTCGGCCGAAAGACCGCGAACGTGGTCGCCGCGGAGCGCGGGGCGGCGCAGGGCATCGTCGTGGACACGCACGTCCGCCGGCTCTCACAGCGTCTCGGCCTCACCAAGCACGACGATCCGGTCAAGGTCGAGCGGGACCTCATGCGCATCGTCCCCCGCGAGGAGTGGGCCCGCTTCCCGCACCTCCTCATCTGGCACGGCCGCCGAGTCTGCGACGCGCGCCGCCCGCGCTGCGAGCACTGCGTCCTCACGGACCTCTGCCCGTCGAGCAGGGTCTAGTCCCACGAGAGACACGCCCTGGGGTCAGGTCTTGCATTCCAGCAACGGACGTGTCCCTTGCGTGATTGCAAGACCTGACCCCCAGACGTGGCTGGAGGGGACGTTGGGGGCGACGGCGACGAGGAGGCCGCCGTCTTCGTCGTACGCCGGGCCTACGGCGGGCGCTCGACGCGGCGAAGGCCCGCACCACCGCCTGGCGCTGGCGCTGGGAATGAACGGTCGCCTAGCGGGGGGCGAGGGCGACCAGGAGGCCGCCGTCCTCGTCGTACGCCGGGAAGAAGTCGGCGCGGACGACCTTCTTGACCCCCGCACGCGTGCGGAGGGTCAGCTTCTGGTCGAAGCGGCGGACGCCGTACTCGAGGGCGAGCGCTGCCGGCGTCGGGCCGTCGCCCTCCGGCTCGAAGAGCGTCTCCATGACCTCGTGGCCGAGCAGGTCGGCCTCGCGGTACCCGGTCAGCTCGAAGACCCCCTGACCGGTCGCGATGATCCGGCCCTCCTTGTTGCAGACCACGAACCCGGTTCCGGGAGCCGGGTAGTAGTCGTCAATGATCTCGAAGAGGAAGCCGAAGCCGCAGCTGGCGCAGGAGACCGGGCGCCCGGTGAGGCCCTCGATCCCGTCGTCGTCGATCGACCGCCTCCGGCAGTTCGGGCAGATGAAGTAGGGCACCCAGACACGCTAGCGAGAGGCGCTAGGTGCGGGGCGCAGCCAGCGCGTCGAGCAGCCGCCCGCGCTCCGCCGCCAGCCACCGCTCCGAGTCCAGCGCGGCCATGCAGCCGGACCCCGCCGCGGTCACGGCCTGGCGGTACACGTTGTCCTGCACGTCCCCGGCGGCGAAGACACCCGGGACATTCGTCTCGGTGGTCTTGCCCCTGGTGA
This sequence comes from uncultured Actinomycetes bacterium, assembly GCA_963794055.1. Lineage (GTDB taxonomy): Bacteria > Actinomycetota > Thermoleophilia > Gaiellales > Gaiellaceae > JAIBJN01. The sequence continues at coordinate 26,542 of CAWCCL010000013.1, read as the reverse complement.
TCAGGTAGCCGGAGGCTGGATCCGTGTCGAGCTGGCCCTTGAAGAGCTCCGTGCTGGGATCGTGCCCGATCGCGACGAAGAGGGCGTCGGCCGGGATCTCCGTGCGCTCGCCCGTCTTCACGTTGCTGACGACGACCCCGGTGACGACGTCGTCGCCGATGACCTCCTCCACCACCGAGTCGACTACGAACTCGATCTTCTCCGTGGCGCGGGCGCGGTCGACCATGATCGGCGAGGCGCGGAAGACGTCCCGCCGGTGCACGACGATCACCTTCGTGGCGAACTTCGCGAGGAACGTTGCCTCCTCCATCGCGGAGTCGCCGCCGCCGACGACCACGACCTCCTTGTCGCGGAAGAAGGAGGCGTCGCAGACCGCGCAGTAGGAGACGCCGCGGCCCTGAAGCGCGCGCTCGGACGGGAGCCCGAGCTGGCGCGCGTTCGCTCCCGTCGCCACGATCACGCTCTCGGCGCGGTACTCGTCGTCGCCGACCCAGACGCGGAAGGGCCGCTCGGAGAAGTCCACCTTCGTCACGTCGTCGGTGACGAACTCCGCGCCGAAGCGCTCGGCCTGCTTGCGGAAGTCCTGCATCATCTCCGGCCCGAGCACGCCGCCCGAATAGCCAGGGTAGTTCTCGACGTCGCTCGTGATCATGAGCTGACCGCCCCAGTTGACGCCCTCGATAACGAGCGGGCTCATGTTCGCCCGCGCGGCGTAGAGCGCAGCCGTGTATCCGGCGGCCGCTCCTCCGATGACGATGACTTCGCGCACATCCGTGTCGTTCAATTCCTTCACCTCGGTCGGGTTCTCTGTCTGCATTCGTTAACGATCACCGTCGAGATCGTGTTCCAGCGTGTAGCTTCTAGCCCCTCAGGAGAAACCTACAAGGGGCAACCGGATGGCACGCACCGTCACCTGGGAGGACCTTCGCGATCTCGCGGGGATCGAGGCCGAAAAGGGCTTCGCGATCAGCGTCTACCTCGACCTGGATCCGAGCATGGTGCCGACGGCGGGCGACGCGCACACGCGGCTCAACTCGCTGCTCGACGGCGCCGCAAAGGAGAATGGCGGCAGGAAGGGCGAGCTCACGCACCAGCAGCGGCTCGGGCTTCGCGAGGACTTCGACCGCATCCGCCGCTACTTCGAGGCCGAGTTCGACCGTGACGGTGCGCACGGGCTCGCCGTCTTCTGCGCGAGTCTCGACAACGTCTGGCGCCCGCTGCCCCTGATCGAGGTCGTCCCCGACGGGATCAAGGTCGACCAGCTGCTCTACCTCGCTCCGCTCGTCCCGCTCGTCGGGCGCGGCGAGGGCGCGCTCGTCCTCGTTGTGAGCCGGGAGCAGGGGCGCTTCTATCGCCTCCGGGCCGGCCGCCTGGAGGACCTGGCCGACTACTACGAGGAGCAGCCGAGGCGGCATGACCAGGGCGGCCTGGCGCAGGCGCGCCTGCAGCGCCACGTCGACGAGCACGTTCACGAGCACCTGAAGCGCGTGGCCGAGGAGCTCGACCGCTTCGTCCGCGAGCTGCGCAAGCCGCAGGTCGTCGTGATCGCCAACGAGGAGACCTGGGGCGAGCTCGAGGGACTGCTCTCGCAGGAGGCCCGCGCGGTCGTCGCCGGCGTTGCGCACGCCGAGGCGCACGCCCAGCCGAAGGAGCTCCTCGCCGCCGCGACGCCGGCGCTCGAGCGCCGGCGGGCCGAGCGCGAGCGGGAGGTCGTCGAGCGCTGGAGCGAGGAGCTGGGCCGAAACGGGCGCGCCTCCTCCGGCTGGGCGGCGACGCTCGAGGCCGTTTCCGACGCCCGCGTCGAGCTCCTGCTCTTCCGCGAGGGCGCGAACCGCGTTGCGAAGCGCTGCCCCGCCTGCGGCCGCCTGTCCGCGGAGGGCTCCAAGTGCCCGCTCGACGGCACACAGCTCGAGGAGTCGACGGACGGGCTCGACCTCGCCGTCCACCGGACGCTCGCCCACGGGGGCACCGTCTGCGCCGTGCGCCAGAGCGACGACCTTGAGCCCGCGGAGGGCATCGGGGCGCTTCTGCGTTTCTAACGCTTATGGCAGGCGGGCCTCGACGGCTGCGTGGATGTCGTCGCCGAGCTGCTCCTCGGGCCCGGCCGCAGGAAGCTCGAAGAAGAACGTCGAGCCTTCACCGTCGCGGGAGGCCACCCAGATGCGGCCGCCCATCCGGCGGACGAGCTCGCGGCAGATGTAGAGCCCGAGCCCGGTTCCGCCGACGCCGCGCGTGAGGTTCGGGTCGAGCCGGAAGAACTTCTCGAAGATCCGCTCCTGCTCGCGCAGCGGGATGCCGAGGCCTTCGTCGCGCACGGCGAAGAGGACGCGCCCCTCGTGGCGGCCGAGCGACACCTGCACGCGGCCTCCGGCGGGTGAGTACTTCACGGCGTTCTCGACGAGGTTCGCGAGCACCTGGCGCAGCATGTCGGAGTTGGCCGCGACGGCCGGAAGGTCGTGGTCGGGCGCAAGTTCGACGACGACCCCGTCGGGGGAGTGGGCGCGCGCGGCCTCGACCACCTCGAGCGCGAGCGGGCCGGGGTCGCAGCGCTCGACCGCGAAGTCGAAGCTGCCCGAGTCGAGCCAGCTCGCGGCGAGGACCTGCTCGATGATCCGAGCCAGCCGGTCGGACTCGCCGGCGATCACAGCCAGGAGCCGCCCGCGATGGTCGTCGTCGAGCTCCACGTCCTGGCGGCGCAGCGTCATCGCCGCGCCGTAGACCGCCGCTAGGGGCGTCCGCAGCTCGTGCGAGACGGTTGCCACGAACTCGCTCTTCAGCTTCTCGATACCCCGCTCCTCGGTCAAGTCGCGCAGCGCGTACACCGTGCCGTCGGGGAACCGGACCGCCGAGATGGAGATCCAGAGCTCTCGGTCTCCCAGGTCGAGCGGCAGCGTCTCCGCGTGCTTCGCCGCGTACGCGGGCGCCCTCGCGACCGGTACGAGGGGCTCGATCGCCGCCCAGCCCGGGAGCACGTCCAGTGGGCGGCGGCCGACGACGTCATCCGGAGGCAGGCCGGTGATCGCGGCGACTGCCGGGTTCCAGAGGCGGACGACGCCGTCGCCGTCCACGAAGAAGACGCCGTCGCCGACGTGGGCCAGCACGCGCTCCGCGCGCTCCCGCTCCTCACGGACCTCCTCCTGGAGCCTCGTCCGCTCGAGGACGTCGCCGGCCTCCTTGGCGATCAGGTCGGCGAGCGCGAGCGCGACGCCGTCGAACCTCCGCGGAGCGGTGACGGCGTAGAACGTCAGCGTCCCCACGGGATTGCCCTCGTGGCGGATCGGGACGACGAGCGCGCTGCGCGCGCCGAGGGCGCGCGCGAGCTGCATCTTCAGGCGCCGCTCGTTGGCGACGTCGTTGACGACGAGCGGCCTCCCCTCGGCGAGCAGGCGTTGGTTGAAGTCGTCGCTCACCTCGATTTCGAAGGTGCGCCAGAGCTCCTCGGGGATCCCGCTCGCCGCCTGGGCCGTCAGCAGGCGATGATCGGGGTCGTAGAGGAGGAGTACCGCCGCGTCGGCGCCCACGGCGGGGGCCGCGGCCCGGAGGATGTCGCCGCCGACCTGCTCCACAGGCCCGGGCTGGGAGCTGAGACGCGCGATCGCGCCGAGGACCTCGAGCTCCTGGATCCGCTGCGGGCGAGAGGCGCCGCGCCGAAGGCTCTCGCGGCCGCGGCGGGTGGCGAGCGCGACCCAGACCGCGGTGGCGAGCCCGGCCGCGACGATCGAGAGGGTGTTGAACGGCGTCGAGTCGACTTCCCACCGGTTCGTGACCGCCATCGTGAAGATGTAGAGCTGCTGGACGGCCGCTGCGACCAGGAGCAGGCCTGCGGAGAGCGTCAGTGCCGCGCCGGCAAAGCGGCGCTCGCGCCACCAGGCCCGGAGCAAGAGCAAGCCGAGGCCGAGCAACGCGACGCCGAGCCACAGGAAGAACCAGCCGAATTCCACGGAACGTCCTTACTGCGAGTATAGGAACCTCGAGGCCGATTAAGCCGCGTCGATGACGCGCGGGAGCTCGGCCAGCTCGACGGCCTCGCCCTCGGGGAGCTCGGACTCGACAGCCTGCTCGAGCTTCGCGTCGAAGCGCGAAAGGCGCCGCTCCGACTCGGCGTACTTCGTCTGCGCGTTGCCGAGGTGCTTGCCGACGAGGTCGAAGTCCGCCTTGAAGCGGGTGAAGTCCCGGTTCAGGTCGGCGACGTACGCCATTACCTCGCTCGCGTGCTCCTCGATCCGAAGCCCCTTGAGGCCCTGAACGAGGACGAGCAGGTACGCATGGAACGTCGACGGCGAAACCGGGATCACCTTGTGCTTTTGCGCGTAGTCGAGCGGGTTCGCGTCGCCGCCGACGCGGTTGCAGACGAGCTCGTAGTACACCGCCTCGGCGGGGAGGTACATGAGCGCAAACTCGTAGGTGCCCTCGTCCGGACGGATGTACTTCTGCGCGATCGCGTCCACATGGCCCTTCACGTCCCGCGCGAGAGCCCTGGCGTGCAGGTCGCGCGCGGCGTCGTCGTCGGCTTCGACGAGGCGCTGGAAGTTGTCGAGCGGGAACTTCGCGTCAACGGGGATGAGGGCGTCGTTCAGCCGGATGACGGCGTCGACGCGCTCGCCGCTTCGGAAACCGTGCTGGAGATCGAACCTGGCCGCGGGCAGGATGTCCGAGAGAAGGTTGGCAAGCAGGATCTCGCCGACGCCGCCGCGGGCCTTCGGTGGGCGCAGCAGCTGCTCGAAGCGCTGGAAGTCCTTCGTGCGCTCGCTCATCTGCGCGGTCGCCTCGTCGACCTTGCCGAGGCGCTCGTCGATCTTCGCCGACGTCTCCGTCATCCCGGCCAGGCGCCGGTCGACCTTGACGTCGAGCTCCCCAAGGCGTCGGTCGACCTTGGTGTCGAGCTCGCCGAACCGCCGGTCCATCGTCTCCGTCATCCCGGCCAGGCGCCGGTCGATGTCCGCGTTCCGCCCGGCCAGCTCGTGGGCGTTCTCCGCGTGGAGGCCGGCCAGGTCGGCCCGCAGCACGCGGACCAGCCAGACGGCGCCGACGGCGAGGGCAGCCAGGAGCAGCAGGAGGACGAAGACGATCCCGATCATGGGCCGACACACAGTAGGGACGGCTCCGGACGGACTCGTTAAAGCGCCAAATCCGGCGGACCCGAGGGCCTACCGGATCTGGCATGCGCGAGCCTAACGGCGTCGCTTGCGGCGGGTCAAGGACTCCGTGCCGGAACTCTCCGCAAAGAGCACCTTTTTCCGGTACAACCCATCCGTGCACCGCCCCGTCACCGCCGCCTGTGCCCAGGTCGAGCCCGTCGTGCTCGACCGGGAAGCATCGCTCGAGCGGCTCGCCGCCCGGACGGCCGAGGCTGCTGGGAAGGGCGCGGAGCTGGTCGTCTTCCCGGAGGCCTACCTGCCCGCGTACCCGTCGTCCCTCTGGGCGAAGCATCTCGCGGGCTGGGCCGACCCCCGCGCCAAGGCCGCCTTCGCGCGTCTGGCGGAGCAGTCGGTCGAGGTCCCCGGGCCGGCAGCAGACCGGCTGGGGGAGATCGCGCGCGAGCACGGCGTCTGGCTCGTCACCGGCGTCACCGAGATCGACCCCGAGCGGCCCGGGACGCTCTACAACACGCTGCTCTACCACGACGCCGAAGGGCGGCTGGCCCTCCACCACCGCAAGCTCGTCCCGACGAACCACGAGCGGCTGATCTGGGGCCAGGGCGACGGACGCGGGCTGCGCGCGATCGAGACGCCGTTCGGGCGCCTCGGCGGCCTGATCTGCTGGGAGAACTACATGCCGCTCGCCCGCTTCTCCCTGTACGAGTCCGGACTCGAGATCTACGTCGCCTCGACCGCGGACGACTCCGATGCCTGGCAGGCGACCCTCGTGCACCTTGCTCTCGAGTCGCGTGCGTTCGTGCTCGCGCCCTGCCACTTCCAACGCGCCGCGGCCTACCCGGAGGACTTCCCGCTCCGCGAGGCCCTCGACGGCGTCGAGATCGTCGGCCGCGGGGGGAGCGCGATCCTCGGGCCCGACGGGGCCTACCTCGCCGGGCCGCTCTACGACGAGGAGGGCATCCTCTACGCGGAGCTCGACCCGGCGCGCCTCCACGAGGAGCGCCAGCGCTTCGACCCGGCCGGCCACTACCACCGGCCGGACGTTCTCAAGCTCGAGGTCAACGCACCGCCCGAGGCGTGACCTCCGGCCGCGCCGCACTCTCGCCGCGCAGCGACTTCCCGGTGCTCGAGGAGGTCGCCTACCTGAACACGGGCTCGATCGGGCTCGAGCCGCTGCCGGTGCAGCACGCTGCCGAGGAGCTCGGAAGTCAGATCGCGGGGCGCGGCACCGTGGGATTCGACGACGAGGTCGAGAAGCGGGTCGGCGACATCCCGAGGGCGGCGGCGGCGCGGCTCCTCGGCGCGACCCCTGACGACGTCGCCGTCGTCACGCATGCGACCGAGGCGCTCTGCCAGGTTGCGTGGTGGCTCAAGCCGGGCAAGGGGGAGAACGTCGTCTCCGCCGACCTCGAGTTCCCAAGTGTCACGTACCCGTGGATCCGCATCGCCCGCGACACCGGCGTCGAGGTGCGGCTCGCGCCGGCCTTGCACGACCCTGCCTCGTTCTCGCTCGACGCCCTCGCCGCGGCGGTGGACGAGCGCACCGCGGTCGATCTGCGTCAGCCACGTCCAGTACGCGACCGGCCACCGGCTGGACCCGGCCGGCCTCGTGGAGCTCGCGCGCTCGGTCGGCGCGACGCTCGTCCTCGACGCGACGCAATCCGCGGGCGTCGTCCCGCTCGACGCGCCCGCGCTCGACGTGGACGTCCTCGTCTCCTCCGGCTACAAGTGGCTCTGCTCGGCTCCCGGGGCGGGCATCTGCTACCTGCGGCCGGAGCTCTGGGAGCGGCTCGACCCGCCCTTCGTCGGGTGGAAGTCGACCGAGGACGCGTTCGCCTTCGACGCGACGACGATCCCCCTCGCGCAGTCCGCCCGCCGCCTGGAGTACTCGACGCCTGCCTACGCCGCCGGCGCGGCGCTGACCGCGGCGGTCGACTACCTGCTCGACCTGGGGATCGAGAACGTCCTCGAGCACGACCTCGCGCTTGCGGCCGAGCTCCGCGAGGGGCTGGAGCGCCTCGGCGCCGAGGTGCTGACACCCGCCGAGGACGACCGCCGCGCCGGCATCGTCATCGCGCGCTTCTCCGGGCATGACGGAGTGGATGTCGCCGGCGCCCTTGCCGACATCGGCGTGATCGTCTCGCCGCGGCTCGGCGCCGTCCGCTTCTCGTTCCACCACTTCAACGACTCCTCCGACGTCGAGCGGGCGCTGGCTGCCCTCGAGGCGCTGTTGTGAGCGTCGCTCGCGTCCGGACGTGATCGGGCTCGAGCCATAGCGGGGCTCGGCCGGCGGCTGCGGGAGGCGCCGGCGCCGCTGTTGGTCGTCGGCGCCGCCTTCTCCGTCCAGTTTGGTGCCGCGCTCGCGACGAGCGCCTTCGACGAGGTCGGCCCGCTCGGGTTCGTGTGGATCCGGGTCGGCCTGGCGGCGCTCTTGCTCCTCGCCGCGAACGCCCACGCCCTCCGGCGCGCGGGCCCGCAGCCGCTCCGCTGGGTGATTGCCGCCGGGGCTTCTGTCGCGTTCATGAACGCGTGCTTCTACCAGGCGATCGACCGCATCCCGCTCGGCCTCGCGACCACAGTGGAGTTCCTGGGGCCGCTCGCCGTCGCCGTCCTCGGCTCGCGGCGCGCGCTCGACTTCCTCTGGATCGGGCTCGCCGGAGCAGGCGTCGCACTGCTCGGGAGCCCCGGTGTCGACCTCGACCCTGCCGGCCTCGCCTTCGCCTTCGGCGCCGCGGCCGGCTGGGCCGCGTACATCCTGATCGCCAAGCGCATGCTCCGTGACTGGTCGGTGGGGACGGGGCTCTCGCTGACCCTGCTCGTCGCCGCCGTCCTTCTGACCCCGTTCGGCGTCGCCGCGGGGGAAGCGACCTGCTCGACGGTCGCGTCCTCGCGATCGGGCTGGCCGTCGCCGTGCTGGGGTCCGTGCTCCCGTTCACGCTGGAGCTGGCCGCCCTCCGCCAGCTGTCGGCGGCGACGTTCGGCATCCTCCTGAGCCTGGAGCCGGCCGTCGCCGCCTTCGCCGGGGCGGTCGCGCTGTCGCAGGTGCCGGATGCGGTGGAGGCGGTCGCCATCGCCCTCGTCGTCGTCGCCTCCGCCGGCGCCAGCCTGGGCGCCCGCCGCATTGTCCCTCCTGACATCTAGCCGTACGCTACGCGGGTGGAGTGGGCGGCCTACTTCGACGAGCGTACGGAGACGATGCCGCCGGCCTGGACGCGCAGGCTCGAGGAAGAACTCCTCGCCGACCAGGTGGCGCGCTGCTACGAGCGGTCGCCGTTTTGGCGGCGCAAGCTGGCCGAAGGGGGCGTGCGGCCCGAGCAGGTCTTGGGCGCCGGGGATCTGCGCCGGATCCCGTTCACGACCAAGGAGGAGCTGCGCGCGTCGCAGGAGGCCGAGCCGCCGCTCGGCGACTTCGCCTGCGTCGACCCCGTCGACGTCGTCCGCGTCCACCTCACCTCCGGAACGACCGGCAAGCCGCTCGTCCTGGGCTACACCGTGGAGGACCTGAAGACGTCGACCAGGATCGGCGCCCGCTCCTTCTGGGCGGCGGGCGTGCGGCCCGACGACGTCCTCCTCCACTGCCTCAACTACAGCTTCTACACCGGAGGGCTCGTCGACCACGACTCCCTCGAGGAGACCGGCGCGACGATGGTGCCCGCCGGGCTCGGGCAGAGCCGCCGGCTGCTCGAACTGTGGGACGACCTGCGCCCGACGGCGCTCTTCTCGACGCTGACGTACCCGCTCTACCTCGCCGAGACCGCGCGGGAAAGCGGCCTCGACCCGCGCGCACTCGGGCTGCGCAAGCTGATCGTGGCCGGCGAGCCGGGCGGCCAGCTGGCGGGCACGCGGAGTCGCCTGCAGGAGCTCTGGGACGCGGCCATGAGCGACACCTATGGCCTCTCCGACGTCTGGGGCACGTTCGCGGCCGAGTGCGAGGAGCGCAACGGCCTCCACTTCTCCGGCCAGGACGGCGTGCTCGTCGAGCTGATCGACCCGGAGTCCGCCGAATCCGTGGAGATCGAGCCCGGGGCAACCGGCGAGCTCGTCTTCACCCACCTCGCGCGCGAGGCGACGCCGCTGCTCCGCTTCCGTTCCCGCGACCTCGCGGAGATCCTCGGCGTGGACTGCCCCTGCGGGCGCACCGGCTTCCGCTTCCTCGTGGCCGGGCGGAGCGACGACATGTTCCGCGTGCGCGGCGTCAACGTCTTCCCGAGCTCGCTGGAGGCTCTGCTGCGAGAGCACGGGCTCGACCGCTTCGCGATCGTGCTCGACCGCTTCCCGGTCGAGCCTCCGGTGGAGATCCTGGTCGAGGGCGTCGACGGCAAGGAGGAAGAGCTGGCCAAGGCCGTCAAGGCACAGTTCGGCTTCACCTGCGTCGTCCGCGGCGCGGCGCTTCCCCGCACGGAGGAGAAGACGAAGCGCGTGTACCGGGTCTACGACGGGGAGGAGCGGCCGTGACTGTCAACGTGGAGTGGGAGGGCGCGGCCGTCTGGATCCGCTGGTCGCGGCCCGAGCGGCTGAACGCCTGGGACCGCGAGACCGTGCACGGGATCGCCGAGGGGCTGTCCGAAGCGGGGGCGAGCGAGGCGCGCGCGATCGTCCTTCACGGGGAGGGCGGGACCTTCTCCTCGGGGGACGACCTGCGCGAGACGGCCACGCTCACCGCGGAGGAATGGGCGGGGGCGCTCGCGGGGTTCAACCGGCTGACGCGGGAGGTCGTAGCGGCGCCGCAGCCGGTGATCGCCGCCGTCGACGGCGTCTGCGTCGGCGGGGCGTGTGAGCTGGCCGCGGCCTGCGACGTTCGCTTGGCGAGCCCGGCCTCGCGCTTCGGCTGCCCCGAGGTGGCGATCGGGCTCTCGATCTCGAACGGCTTCAGCCTGCTGGGGCCGCGCGCGGCCCGCAGGCTCGTCCTCACCGGCGAGCTCGTCGGCGCAGAGGAGGCGCTTCGGCTCGGCCTGGTCGACGTCGTCGTCGAGGACATCGAGGCCGAGGCCCGACGGATCGCGGAGCGCGTCGCCCGCCTGGCGCCGCTCGCGGTGGCCGGCTCGAAGCGGCTCCTCGACGAGGCCGGCCGCGAGGCGCTCGAGCGCGCCCTCGACCGCGAGGCGGCGCTCTGCGAGCAGCTCTTCGAGACGGCCGACGCGCGCGAGGGGCTCGCCGCCTTCCTCGAGAAGCGCGAGCCGAGGTTCCGGGGAGCCTAGAGGGATTGGCGGAATATCGCTCGTCGCCGGGGTGTGATGGTCGTTCCGAGGCAAGGACGCAGGGAGTGCTCGTAGCCGGAGGCTACGGGCGCGACTGAGGACACAGTCCTCGGGGCGAGCAGCGCGGCCCGGCGGCACAGCCGTTATTTCGTCAAGCCCTCCTAGGAGAGGCTGATCGACCCGTCCTCGCGGAGCGTCCAGAACGGGTTGTGCGCGACCTCCCACGGATGGCCGTCGAGGTCGTGAAAGACGCCCGAGTAGCCTCCCCAGGACGTCGCCGCGCCGGCCCGGTGGATCGTCGCGCCGGCACGTTCAGCCTCGGCGAGCACGGCGTCGACCTCCTCCGGCGAGCGGACGTTGTGCGCCAGCGTGACGCCGCCCCAGCCGCCCGGGTCGGCGACGACGGAGTCTTCCGCGAGCTGCTCTCGACCCCAGAGCGCCACGACCATCCCGCCTGCCTGGAAGAAGACGACGTCGTCGGAGGGTTGCTCGCCGCGCCAGCCGAGCGCCTCGTAGAACGCCCTGGCGCGGGCGAGATCGGCGACGCCGAGGGTGACGAGGCTCAGGCGCGGCTCCATCGAGGAAGCCTACCCCATACGAACATATGTTCTATGCTGACCGGCGGGCGTTCTACCCTCATCGTCCCCACATGCGCGCGTTCTTCGGTAACAGCGGGCGGCTCGCCGCCTCGCTTCCCGGCTTCGAGCCCCGGGCCGGGCAGGCTGCGCTCGCGCAGGAGGTGGCGGACGCGCTCGAGCGCGGCGAGCACCTGCTCGCCGAGGCGGGGACGGGTATCGGGAAGAGCCTCGCTTACCTGATCCCTGCGCTCGACTCCGGGCAGCGCGTGGTCGTCGCCACGGCGACGAAGGCGCTCCAGGAGCAGCTCCTGACGAAGGACGTGCCCGCCGCTTCGGCGGCGCTCGGGCGCGACGTCGACGTCGCAGTTCTCAAGGGCCGCCAGAACTACCTCTGCCGCAAGAGCCTGCACATGCTCGCCATGCCGCTGTTCCGCACCGCCGAGGATGCGGCGGACTACGAGCGCCTCCAGGGCTGGATCGAGACGACCGAGACGGGCGACCGCGCCGAGCTCACCTTCGAGCCGCGACCGACGCTCTGGGCCGAGGTCGCGGTCGGGGCCGACCGCTGCGCGGGCAAGCGCTGCCCGTTCCTCGGCTCCTGCTTCTCCGAGCAGGCCCGCGCCCGGGCGCAGGAGGCCGAGCTCGTGATCGCCAACCACGCGCTCTACTTCGCCGACCTGGCGCTCCGGGCCAGGACCGGGGACGGCGCCGGCGTCCTCCCCGAGCACGACGCCGTCGTCTTCGACGAGGCGCATCGCCTCGAGGAGACCGCGGCCGCCTGGTTCGGCGGGCGGGTGTCTCTCGGCAGCCTGCGCCAGCTGCTCCGCGACGTGGAGCGCGCCTGCCGCGAAGGCTCGAAGGCGTTGCCGGCGCGCGCGCTCGACGCGATCGACCGCCGCGGCGAGGAGCTCCTGGCCGGGCTCGACCCTGGCCGCGGCCGGCGGCGCCTGACCGCCCCGGACGTCGAGGCCGCCTCGGTCCCGGCCGCCGCGCTCGCGGCGGCGCTCGTCCAGCTTGCGGAGGCCCTGCGGGGCGGGGGCGAGGATCTCGACCTGCTCGCGCGGCGCTCGCTGGCCACCGTGGACGACCTGGGGGCGTGCCTGGCCGTCGACGACGAGGACTCGGTCTCCTGGGCCGAGCAGGGTGCGATCGCGTGGGCGCCGATCGACGTCTCCGGCACGCTGCGCGACATCCTGTGGGAGCGCGAGGTCGTCTCCGTGCTCGTCTCCGCGACGCTCGAGCCGCGCTTCCTGCGCGGCCGGCTCGGGCTCGACGAGGCCCGCGAGGCGTCGCTGCCCTCGCCGTACGACTACCGGGAGCAGGCGCTCCTCTACGTCCCGCGGGCGTTCCCGGAGCCGCGCTCGGCCGGGTATGACGAGCGCCTGGCAGACGAGGTGCTTGCGCTCTGCCGGCTCTCGGAGGGGAGAGCGCTCGTGCTCACGACCTCCTACCGCGCGCTGGACGGGCTCGCCGAGCGGGTCGCGCCGCGCATCCCGTATCCGGTGCTGATCCAGGGAGACGCGCCCCGCGAGCGCCTTCTGGAGCGCTTCCGCGACGAAGTCGACTCGGTGTTGATCGCCACGCAGACGTTCTGGCAGGGCGTGGACGTGCAGGGCGAGTCGCTCTCGCTCCTGGTCATCGACAAGCTGCCGTTCGCCGCGCCGGGCGACCCGCTCGTGGAGGCCCGCTGCGAGCGGATCGCGCGCGGCGGGGGCGACTGGTTCGGGGAGTACGCGCTGCCCTCGGCGATCCTCCAGCTTCGCCAGGGCTTTGGCCGGCTGATCCGCGGCCACGCCGACCAGGGGGTCGTCGCGATCCTCGACCCGCGGCTGCGCACGCGGGGGTACGGGCGCCGGTTCCTGGAGGCGCTCCCGCCCGCCCCGCTCGTCGGCGATCTCGACGCGGTCGCCGCGTTCCTTGGTGGGAGGCAGCGCGCGACAGCCTGATACCGTTTTCCCTCAAGTGGCCAAGAAGGACCGAGTCCCGACACCGCCGAAGCGACCCGTCCAGGCGCCCAAGGCCTACCACCAGGAGCGAAGCCCGCGCCGGACGCAGCTGATCTTCGTCATCGTCGCAGCAGCGATCGTGATCGCGGCCGCCGCGGTCGGGATCGGCTTCATCATGAGCGGCGACGATTCGTCCTCCGCCGTGGGGACGACCGGCTCCGGGGACTGCACGCTCCAGACGTTCGACGCGCTGGAAGCGAGGCACGTGGAGACTCTCGAGCCGCCAGGGCTCCCCGACGACTACGAGTACAACTCCGTGCCGGCCACGAGCGGCTACCACAGTGGGCAGACCGCGATCTGGAACCTCTATGACCAGCCCGTGCCGCAGATCAACTACGTGCACAACATTGAGCATGGCGGCGTCGTCGTCCAGTACGGCAGCGAGGTCCCGGCGGCCGACATCGCCGCGCTCGGCGACTGGTACGGCCAGGACACGCGCGGCCTCATCGTCGCGCCGCTGGACCCCGCCTTCGAGGAGGAGGACCCGGCGCTCGCGGACCAGATCGTCGCCACCTCGTGGACGCACATGCTGCGCTGCGGCTCGTTCGACGAGGAGCAGCTCGACGACTTCATCGCCGACTACCGCGGCCCGCAGGGCGACGCGCCCGAGAAGTTCGAGCTCGACCAGCTCTTACAGGGCGGCAACTAGTTCCTGCCGGGGTGGCGGAACGGGTAGACGCGGGGGGCTTAAAACCCCCTGCCCGAAAGGGCGTGTGAGTTCGAATCTCACCCCCGGCATTCTCGTACGGCATCCTGCATTCATGCCGACCCCATCCATTCGTTCAGAAATTTCGGAAAGCCCTTGGAATCGTGGGCTGGAACGCTCATGCTGAGCATTCCAGCAGTCTCGCCGGTGGGGACCGGCGACATCGGAGGGAGAGCGAGGATATGACTCTGACGCGCGGACCACGTGCGCTCCTGGGGCTCGTGGCCCTGGTGACCGCAGTTGCGGCTTGGGGCGTTGCCCCGGCAACGGGCTCGACACCCGGGAGCCTGACGGACGACTGCCCGTCGATTCTGCCCCTCGATCAGGTGACGACGGGCATGCGGGGCACCGCGCTCTCGGTCACCCGCGGGCGGACGCCTACCACCTTCAGCGCCGAGGTGCTCGGCATCCTGCGCGATGCCGTCGGCCCCGGGCGCGACATCATCATCGCCGACCTGTCCGGCCCCGCTGTGACGGCCTCCGGCGGCCTCTGGGCAGGAGCCTCGGGCTCTCCGGTCTTCTTCCGCAGCGGGGGCAAGGACCGGCTCGCCGGCGCGATCGCCTACGGCCTGGCTGGAGGCGGCTCGACGCTCGCCGGGCTGACGCCCGCCGAGGACATGGAGGATCTGCTCGACATCGGTGCGGACCCCCCCGCCGCATCCGTCATCAAGGTCCCGTCGCGCCTGGCCGCCCGTATGGCCGCGGAGACCGGGCTCTCGATCACCCAGACCGGCGCGCTCTCGCGGCTCAAGACGCCGCTCTCCGCGTCGGGGCTGACCGATCGTGGGCTGCGTCAGATGCAGGCGGCGATCGACCGGCAGGGCCTGCCGTTCATCACGTTCATGGGCTCCTCGGCGTCGAGCAGCCCCCAGACTCCGCCAGGCCGCCTCCGCGCGGGCGACTCGTTCGCGGCGGCCATGTCGCTCGGCGACGTCACGGTCGCGGGCATCGGGACGACGACGCTGGTCTGCGACGGGCGCGCGCTGGCCTTCGGGCATCCGTTCAACTGGACGGGCGACACTCGCATGGCCGTCCGCGCCGCCGACACGATCACGATCGTGAAGGACCCGATCTTCGGGAGCTACAAGCTTGCCGGCATCGCCGAGAACGTCGGCGTCCTCTCGCAGGATCGCCTGGCCGGCATCGTCGCCGAGCTCGGAGACGGGCCGGTCGGCTCCCCGGTCACCTCAACGGTGAGCGACCTCGACACCGGCCGGACGCGGACCTCGAGCAGCGAGGCCATCTTCCCGGAGTTCCTCCCGTTCCTCTCGTTCTCGCACGTCTTCCAGAACATCGATGTGACCATCGACCGGATCGGGGCCGGGAGCTCCGAGGTCGAGTACACGATCGCCGGCACACGCGACGGCGGCGTCCAGTGGGAGCTCGAGCGCACGACGCGCTACGCGTCGCCCTTCGACATCTCGTTCGGCTCGGTGACGGAGCTCGGATTCACGGCGCAGGTCCTCCAGGACTACGACGGCGAGGACATCCAGGTCACCAGCGTCGACGTCCCGAAGGTCGACGTCAAGAAGTCCTTCGAGCAGTACGACGTGACGAGGATCCTCGTCTGGAACGGCTCCCGGTATGTGGCCCGCGAGTTCGCGACCGGCCGGCCGGGCCGGCTCATCCGGCTCCGGGCCGTGCTCAGGCCGACGCACAGGACGGGGACGACGAACGTCGACTTCACGCTCAAGGTGCCTGCCGGCGCGAGGCGCAGCGGCTACATCGAGGTCCTCGGCGGCGGCTCGATCTCGCCGGAGATCCCGTGCTTTATCTCCGACGAGGAGTGCTTCGAGGAGACCGAGCAGACCTTCGACCAGCTGCTCGCGGCCTTCAAGGCCCAGCCCGCCGGCGACGCGCTGGTCGCCAGGCTGCGGCTCGGCGATGCGGGGACCCTGCGCGCCCAGACGTCGGTGACGCAGGACTCGGTCGTCAAGGGCAGCAGGGAGATCGGCTTCCTCCTCATCAGGTAACGCGAACGACGAACGGGGAGAATCGCGCCGATGCTCTTTCTCGGCGCGATTCTCCTCGCCGTCTTCGTCCTCCCACCCGAGTGGGCGGTGCCGGTCGTGCTCCTCGCGGCGGTCATCGAGGTGGCTGAGACGGCCTTCTGGATCCGGTACTCGCGCCGCAGGCGCGTCCAGATGGGCCCCGAGACGCTGGTTGGCGCGGTCGGCCTGGTCGTGACGCCGTGCATGCCCGAGGGGCAGGTGCGGCTGCAGGGGGAGCTCTGGCGCGCACGGTGCGACGACGGCGCCGACGTCGACGAGCAGGTGCGCGTCCTTGAGCTGGACGGGCTCACGCTCGTGGTCGAGCGCGCGGCGTAGACTCCTGCGGTGAGCACGGCCGACACCTCGGCGGGCGCTCCGGCAGGCGAGCTGCCGCCGGAGCTCGACGACCCGCTCTTCCACCAGGCCGTCGGCCAGTTCGACCAGGTGGCGGAGCGCGCCGGCGCCGTGGAGGGCTACGCCGACGTCCTGCGCCTGCCCGAGCGCTCGCTGGCCGTGACCGTCCCCATGAAGCGGGACGACGGCTCCGTTGCAGTCTTCCCCGGCTACCGCGTGCAGCATTCGTCCGTGCTCGGCCCGACGAAGGGCGGGGTCCGCTACGACGCCGCCGTCACGCTGGGTGAGTGCGCCGCGCTGGCCATGTGGATGACGTGGAAGTGCGCGCTGCTGCGGCTCCCCTACGGCGGCGCGAAGGGCGGCGTGCGCTGCGAGCCGCGCGACCTCTCCCGCGCGGAGCTCGAGCGGCTGACGCGCCGCTTCACGGCCGAGCTCCTGCCCATCATCGGCCCGCAGCGCGACATCCCGGCGCCCGACATGGCGACAGACGAGCAGACGATGGCGTGGATGATGGACACCTACTCGATGCAGGTCGGCCACGCCGTCCCGGAGATCGTGACCGGGAAGCCACTCTCCGTCGGCGGTTCGGCCCTTCGCCCGGAAGCGACCGGCATCGGCGTCGTGATGGTCGTCGAGGAGGCCGTGAGCCGGCTCGGCTGGTCGCTCTCCGGCGCCGCGTGCGTCGTGCAGGGGAGCGGAAAGGTCGGCGGCGTCGCCGCCCGGGAGCTCGCTGCGCGCGGGGCGCGCGTGATCGCGATCTCCGACCTCGCCGGGGGTGTCCACGACCCGCGCGGGCTCGACCTCGACCGGGTGGAGGCGTGGCGCCGCGAGCACGGCGGCCTCGCCGGCTTCCCCGACGCGGAGGAGGTCACGAACGCCCAGCTGCTCGGGCTCCCCTGCGACGTCCTCGTCCTCGCGGCCGCCGAGAACCAGGTCACCGGCGAGAACGCGGCACGGGTCTCGGCGCGGCTGATCGTGGAGGGGGCGAACGGGCCGACGACGCTCGAGGCCGACGAGATCCTGGCCGAGCGCGGTATCCCCGTTCTCCCCGACATCCTCGCCAACGCGGGCGGCGTCGCGGTCTCGTACTTCGAGTGGGTGCAGGACATCCAACGGCTCTTCTGGAGCGCGGAGGAGATCCGCGTGCGCCTCGGCGACCTCATGCGCGGTGCCCTCGACCGCGTCTGGCGCCTCGCCGAGGGCGAGTCACTGTCGTTCCGGCGCGCGGCGCTCGTGCTCTCCATCCGCGAGGTGGCCGCCGCGCTCCGCGCGCGAGGAATCCACCCGTGATCGTCCGTGAGGCGCTGGTCGCCGACCCGCGCGTGCTGCAGACTGACGCGCCGGCGCGGGAGGCCGCGGCAGTGCTCGCGAAGCCGCATGTGGTCAGCGTCCTCGTCACCGACGGGGACCGGCTGGTCGGCTCCGTGACGGAGGAGACGATCGTCGCCGCGGTCGCGGAGGGCCGCGACCTGAGGGAGCTGACGGCGGGCGACCTCGCCGACCCCGACGTGCCGGCAGTCGGGCCGGAGACCGCGCTGGACGAGGCGCTCATCCTGATGGGCGAGGCCGGCCTCGAACGGCTGGCCGTGGTCGAGGACGGCCGCCTGCTCGGCATCCTGCCGCGCGAGCCGGTCGTGCGCCGGCTGGCCGAGGACGAGCCGCCGCCGCCGCTCGAGGAGGACTAGGAGGGATTGGCGGAACGTCGCTCGTCGCCGGGGTGCGATGGTCGTTCCGAGGTAAGGACGCAGGGAGCGCTCGTAGCCGGAGGCTACGGGCGCGACTGAGTGACGCAGCCTCCGGGCGAGCAGCGCGGCCCGGCGGCACAGTCTGCGTTTCGCCAAGCCCTCCCTAGCAGCAGGTGTAGGCGCCCGGGGGCGCGGGGCCCTCGGCGCGTGCGGGCAGCTCGGCGGCCGCCAGCGCGGCGCCGTGCATGAGGTCGCGCTCGCTCACCTCGAGCTCGTCGAGGCCGTAACGGCGGAGCGTCTCGACGAGCACGAGGCCGCCGGCGACGATCACCGGCGCCCGATCGGGGTGCATTCCCCGGAGGGCCTGGAGCCCCGCCACCGGCAGCGCCGCGAGCCGCGCGACCTCCGCCTCGATCCACTCCCGGCTCATCGTGTGCCCGTGCAGGAGCGCAACGTCCTCTTCGTCGAGCCCGAGGGAAAGGACTGCCAGCGTCGTCACGGTCCCGGCGACGCCGATCGCCCGGGTCGGCGCCGGCTCCGCGGGCAGCAGCGCCCGGATGTGCCCGCGGCAGGCGGCGAGCTCCGCCGGATACGGCGGATCCGAGTGGAGAAAGCGCTCGGTCAGGCGGACGCACCCGAGGTCGAGGCTCCTGTGCCAGTCGGCGAGGACGAGCTCCGTGGAGCCGCCGCCCACGTCGACGACCATCGTCCCGGGCGCCGGCGCACGCCCGCCGGCCACGCCCTGCAGGGTCATGACCGCCTCCTCGTCCCCGGTAAGGAGCCGCGTCTCGAAGCCGTAGCTCCACTCGACCTCGCCGAGGAAGGCCTCGCCGTTTTCGGCGTCGCGCACTGCGCTCGTCGCGACCGCGAGCGTGCGCTCGGCCCCGCTTGCCTCGAGCACGCGCCGGTAGTCGGCGAGGGCGTTGCGGACGCGGGCGAGCGCGGTGGGGAGGAGGATGCGCCGCTCGTCGACGCCCTCACCGAGCCGGGTGATCGTCAGCCGGCGCTCGACCTCGCGCACGGCGCCCTCCTCGACGTCCGCGACGAGCAGGCGCGTCGAGTTCGTCCCCAGATCGACGACCCCGACGCGGGTCACTTGCGAAGGTAGCGCTTCTGCAGGCGCGTAACGCCGCCGCGGGCCTCGGAGAGGGCGGAGGTCAGGACCTTGAGCCGCGCGACCGAGGCGTCGAGCCGGGCTCGGTGGCGCTCGAGCTCCTCCATCCGCTTCTGCGTGCGCTCCATCCGCCGCTCCATCTCCTCCGCGGAGCGTGCGACGTCGTCGAGCCGGGCCTGGATCCCCTCGGCCGCGGCCGCGAGTAGCTTCAGCCGGCGGAAGGCGAAGACGGAGAAGACCGCCGCCGCGACCACCGCAAGCAGGAAGATCCCGAAGGCGAGCCAGGTCCACCAGGGCATAGGGCCTGATGCTATCCTTGCGCCTGCGCCGCGGGGTGGAGCAGTCAGGTAGCTCGCCGGGCTCATAACCCGGAGGTCGCAGGTTCAAATCCTGCCCCCGCTACTGAGAAAGGCCCTGCAGAGCGGGGCCTTTTCCTTTCGGGCGGATTGTGCTCGGGAAAAAGTTTGTCCCAATCTTGTACCGGACGCTTGCTCGGGTATGACCCTCGGGCCGCGTTCGGTGCTGAAGGAGGGGACGTTCGCCAGGCCTACCGGCCACTTCGCCATCTGAACTTGCACGTTCCTCTCAAGTCGTTGCCATCGCGTTCGCACGGAAGCTGCAAGCGTGGTTCCGGACATGCACCTTGGGTCGAGGTGGCATACGCTCAGCGGTGCTTCGGGCGCTCAGGAAGTTGCCATTCGTAGGTCGGCTGAACTGTCCGCCGCACGACTTGCAACCTCGGTATGTTGGCGTACCGGCGGACTCCTTTCGTGGGTTTTGCCCTAATGGCCTAGCCCGCATGGAATGACGGTTCCTTGCTGGCTGGCGCTGCTCTCGCGGACCGCTCGGGGAGCATCAAGAGGCACCTGTGCGCGCCGTCGACCGTGCGTGCGACCGTGCGTGCATGGAGGCGCCGAGTGGGCACTGGCCCGGTTGTCGCCTGCGACAGAGTCTCGGACGTCGACGACCCGATTATTGAGCCTTCGGCGGGAAGCACAAGCGGTCGTCTTCCAGCCCCTGGCGAGGCGTTTCCTTCGAATTTCGCTGGCTGGGTCCCTCGTTCGAGGGAACTTGACTTCCCTTGGCTGGATGCGCGTTTGAGCGCCCTTGGAAGGGGGCTGGTCCCTCGAACGAGGGACCGCTTGCGGCCGCCTCGGTCCTAGGCCTGGCGCGACCCTAGATCGAGGAAGGAGCAATGACAATGAGCGCATCTGACCAACCCGATCCCTGCGTCATCGTGCTCGCGTACGCCCACCGGAGCGGGCATATCGACTATGAGGAGATGACCTTCTGGGCAGCCGATCTCGGCATCGAGCGCCGCGAGCTGGTGAACGTCTTCGGCAGCGACAGCTTCGAGGAAGACAACTTCGCGCGGCGCGCGGAGCGTCGTTCCCCGCTCGCGGTAGAGCCGCAGCCCCGCGAGGTTGTCCTCAGCGCGCTAGCGACCGCATATGCGCACGGGCGGATCGAGTTCGACGATCTCCTCGCCTGGGCAGAGGAGCTCGACCTCGCCCGCGGCGAAGTAACGACCCTCATACGTCTCGCGGGGAGGCTCGCCTACGGACCGGCTAGGCGCCGGCCGTACGGGGTCATGGTCGCTAAGGAAAAGCGATGACGGCCACGCGACTCTGGCTGCTGACGCCGCGCCTGGGCATTCTGCATAGAGACGCGAACCCGTGGCGGCCGTGGTACGACAAGGTGTTTGCGGCTGTTGTGCACGCGGACAGTGAGGAGCAGGCAAGGGAGCTTCTGCAGGCGCAGGCCGGCCACGAGGGTCTTGGCATTTACGCGGCCCTTGGTATGGAGGAGGAAGAAGCGGCACCGACGGTCTGGCTCGACAACAGGTTCACGAGCTGCATCGAGCTTCAAGCCCACGGAGCACCCGGCATCGTCGTCATCGACCGACGCCGGGCCTGACCTGCCGCTCGGTCTTCGACCACGCTAATCGGCAACGATCTCGTCCGGATAGCGGCGCTCGAGGTCGTAGATCGTCAGCGGCGCGAGCGCTAGGTGCTCAGGCTTTCCGTCCGGACCTTCGAAGACGAGCCAACGCGAGATCTCATCGCTCTCGGCCTCGAGCTCGAGCTTCGGGCCGAGCGCCTTTACGACCACTGGGACGTCCTCCCACGTTTCCTCGCGGAGTTCCTCTCCGTGTGCGGCGAGTGCGCTCACCATGTGACTCATATGGGCACTGCTTCCCATCTGGTGCTCCTTTCCGATCGGATGACGCCGCGAGGGTAGGGAGCCGCGTGCGGCCACAGCTGTTTTTTTGCGCTCGCCCCTTAGCGGTGGACTCGCCCTTCAGAGAGAGCCTGCACCAGGCAATCGCGCGACCCCGTGGAATCGTGGGGCCGCAGCGGGCTCGGCCCAGCACGGGCGATTGAAATCTTGCGCGGGTTCGACTCCCGCCGCGTCCGTGGTGGTGATCCGTCACAGCCAACTCTCCTCGGTCGCGTCCCCTAGTCCCTGCTCGCATCGTCACGATGAGCGGCGTTCCCGGCGTCCCGGCGTTTATCCCGTAGCCCGGTCGCCCATCGGTGCGGGCGCTGTTCGGGCGCCGGCGCGCTCTCGAACGGAGGCGCGGCATCGCGCGGGTGGGCCGCGAACCACGCTGCGTAGCGCCCCGCGAACGGCGCTGCGGTCACGCCGTGCAGAAGGACCGAGAGCCCGATCGTGAGGAAGATCGTGTTCAGTAGCACTGGCTCGTTCGCCAGGTGGGCATCCTCGATGAGGATCACGGCGAACACGATCGACGCCAGTCCACGCGGCCCGAACCAGCCGAGGAAGGCCACCGTCGGCGGTCGGGCACCGGATCCGAGCATCGCCAGGCCTACGGGAAGCATGCGAACGACCGTCAGGCTGAGGAGCGCGTACAGGACGATGTCGGCGGTGAGATCGTCGAGCACCGGGACGAGCATGACGGCGCCGAAGAGGATGAACGTGACCGCACCCAGCACGCCGCCCGTCTCTTCGAGGAAGAGCGTCACCTCGCCTCCGAGCTCGCGGCGGAGCCCTCCGAAGACGGCGCCTCCGACGAAAGCAGCGATGAACCCGCTGCCGCCCAGCCACACGGCCAGCCCGTAGGCGAGCGCGGCTCCGGCGACCGGGACGACCTGGAGCCAGGTCGAATCGGCGAGGCGGCGCGGGACACCCACCCTGATCACGACTGCGGCTGCGAGGCCCGCCACGACGCCCCCGACGCATCCGAAGCCGATCTCCTCGAGCACGAGGCGGAACGCCTCGCCGTCTCCGATCACGCCCTCTTCCGCCTCGGCAATCGCGATCGCGATCAAGAGAAGCGGTACACAGATGCCGTCGTTCAGCCCGCTCTCGACGTTGAGCCCTTGGCGAACGCGTGAAGGAACGTGGGGATCAGTGACGACGGCCTGCCCCAGCGCGGCGTCCGTCGGGGCAAGCACGATCGCGAGCAAGATGGCCTCGATGAACGCGAGCTCTCCGAGCACCGCGACGCCAGCGAGGGCACCGGCCACGATCGTCAGCGGCAGCCCGATCGCGAGCAGGCGAAGCGGCAGGACGTACTCGCGACGGAGCGCCCCGAGGTCGATGCGTGACGCGTCTGAGAAGAGGACGACCGTCAGCGTCGCCTCGGCGACCCAGCGGACGGATTCGCTGTCGATCGTCGGATCGAGCCAGCCGAGGGCGTCGCCGCTCGCCAGCATGCCGCCGGCGACGAACACCATCGCAGCGGTGATGACCGAACCCGAGAGCCGTCGCGAGACCGCCGAGTACGCGAGGACTAGGAGCGCGATCGCGACAAGGCCCGAGCCGCCCAACGCTCAGTCTCCTTCGGTGGATTCTTCGGGGGGCCGTGACTCGAACGCCGCGACTGCAGCCCGGACCGTGGGGAAGAGACGGTCGGGCCCGATCTGCGCTGTGAGGCCCGTCTCCTCGAAGATCTCGCGCTGCCGCCCCTTCAGGCGGGCGAAGCAGAGCGCGACGCCCCGCTGCTCGAGCTCGACCTGGAGTCGTGCCAGGACGTCGATCGCGGTGGCGTCGAGGTACGTCCACGCCTCGGCGTTGAGCACCAACCATTTGACGTCTTCGGACGCGTCGACCAGCTCGAGTACACGCTCTCGGAGGTACGCGGCGTTGACGAAGAAGGGCGCCGCATCGAAGCGGTACACGAGCAGCCCGGGAACCGTCTCGGCGCCCTCCCAGCGCATGACGTCGTGGTAGCCGTCGATGTCCTCGATGCGGCCGAGTACGGCATCGTGCGGGCGCGCGGCACGGTAGAGGAACACGCCGACTGAAAGCGCGATCGCCACGACGACGCCGCCGACGACGCCGAACGCGAGCACGCCGCCGAAGGCGACGAGCGCGAGCGCGACCTCGGCCGAGCGGACGTGCCGGAGGCGCCAGATCGAGCGGATGTTGATCAGCCCTGCGGCGGCAACGACGATGATCACTCCGAGCGCGGCCGTCGGAAGCGGCTCGATCAGGGGCATCGCGAAGAGGAGGAAGAGCCCGACGACCGCCGCGGCGACGACGACAGCAGCCTGGGACCTCGCGCCCGCGGAGTCGTTGACCGCGGACCGGGAGTTGGAGGAGGAGACGGGGAACGCCCCTGTCAGGCCGCCGGCGAGGTTGGCGCCGCCGATTGCAGTCAGCTCGCGGTTGGCGTCGACCTCGTAGCCGTGCTTCTGGGCGAAGGTGCGCACGGTCGCGATCAGGTCGGCGAAGGCTACGAGCGAGAAGGCCGCCGCGGGAAGTACGAGATCGAGGAAGTCGTTTGCCCCGACACCCGGCAGCCCGAAGGACGGTAGGCCGCCCGCGACCTCGCCGACGACCGCGATCTGGTGGTCCTCCAGGTCGACGCGTGCCGCGATCAGGAGCGCAAGCGCGAGCACCACAAGGGACGGGGGCAGGGCAGGAACGATGCGCCGAGTTGCGACCGCGGCCGCCAGCAGCCCTGCGCTCAGGAGCACGGTCGGCCCGTTCGCATCGCCGAGCTCCGAGAAGACCTCCCGC
This sequence comes from uncultured Actinomycetes bacterium, assembly GCA_963794055.1. GTDB lineage: Bacteria > Actinomycetota > Thermoleophilia > Gaiellales > Gaiellaceae > JAIBJN01. The sequence goes on along the minus strand of CAWCCL010000013.1, from coordinate 2,825 downwards.
ACGATTGCGAAGAAGTCGTCCGCGCCGACGCTAATGCCGAGGAGCTTGCCCAGCTGGGTCGAGATCACGATCAGCGCGACCCCGTTGATGTAGCCGAGCAGCACCGGCTTGCCGAAGAAGTCCGCAACGAACCCCAGCCGGAGCGCCCCGGCCAGGAAGAGCAGAAGACCCATCGCCAGCGCGAGTGCCGCTGCGAGCGCCGCATAGCGTGCCGGGTCGACCTCCCCTCCCACCATCGCGAGCGGCGCCACCGTCACTCCGGTCAGCGCCGCGAGCGTGGAGTCGGGCCCGACCACGTGCTGCCGCGACGTCCCGAGCAGCCCGTAGACCGCAAGTGGGAGAAACGTTCCATACAGGCCGTAAACCACCGGCAGCCCAGCGAGCTCCGCCATGGCCATGGACGAGGGCACGGCCACGGCTCCCACCGTGACCCCAGCCACCACGTCAGAACGGAGGTACGAGCCCGGATAGCGCAAGAAGAACGCAACACCGGGCGCCGCCTCCGCTAGAGAACGCGGCACGAGCGAGTGCGCGTACGAGACGAGCGCGGCGCGGGAGTCATCGCTCATCACGTCACCGGGCCTGGCGAGGTGCGAGAGGCGGCTCCGTCTAGGGGATGTACCCCTAGGCGCCCGCGCGCTACGACGCCTCGCGGCGCGCCGGCCACCAGGCCGGCTCCTCGGCGGTTCTAGTCTGGACTGCGAGGGCGAGCGAGTCGAAGACCGACCACGCCTCGACGATCTTGTCGTCGTCGAGCTTCAGAAACGTGGAGCCTTGGATCTCGATCGCATTGCCGCTCGCCGGCAGATCGGATCGCTGCTCGCCCGTGTGCGTGCCCGCGAGCACCCACTCGATCGCGATCTTGTCCTTCGCGCGGATCTCCTGCGAGAGCTCCATCCTGATGTCGGGCACGATCGAACGCCAGTACCCGATGCTCTCCTCAGCCAGAGCAGGGCCGTTCTCGTTGGGACCAAGGTCGGGAGAGAAGCCGTTCATGAAGACGGCACAGTCCGGAGCGACGTACTTCTCGGCCTCGCTGAAATCGCCCTCGTTCCAGGCGGCCACGAGGAACTTCACGGCCGGATGCTTCGGCTCGTGCTCCTCCTGCTTGCCGTGTCTGAAGTGCCTCACGGCGAGAGCGCCGAGTGTTGGAATGATCGCCACCTCGACGCCTGCGGGCAACAGGAGCTTGGCCAGCACCCAGCTGCAGAGAGCGGCGAGCGTCAGGTCCGACAGGAAGAGAAGCTTGTCGTCTCCCTCGGTAGCGAGATGGCTTTTGCTCACAGAGCCCTCCTCTCTCATGACGATCGCGACGCCGCCGCCTAGGCGCTGATCCCCTGAGCTGCGGCGACCTGCGCGCCGCCCTCGTGCAGCGCCTTCTCGTCCTCGTGAGTGCCCGGCTTGAGGTCAAAGATGACCTGCTTCACCGTTCCCGTGAAGGGATACGGTGCTTTCGCCGCGTAGGCGCGGTCGACGGGCAGGCCGTTGTCGCGGCCGACGTCCATTCCGGCATACGCGGAGAAGCGGACGGCGACCGTCCTCTCGATCCGCCCCTCGCCGATCTTCTCGTCGTTTGCGTACAAGGAGACCGTTCCGCCGGCCGACCGTTCCTGCCGGTCGGAGTCGAACAGCATGCGGACCGTGACGTCCCCTGTGGGAATGGGCTCGGTCGAGACTTGCTCGTACTGCTCGACGCCCATCATCGAGTAGCTGTGGTGCAGCAGGCCGTTCTCGTCGACCCAGAGCGAAAAGCCGCCCATCTCGTCCGCCTCGGCGACGATCACGCCCTCGGCACCCTCACCGGGGACTGAGAGCTCCGCCTCGATCGCGTAGGAGCGGCCGTAGACGCGCGGGATCATCCCGGACGCGATGTTCTCGACGCCGCCGTAGAACGTGTGCGTCGTGATCGTCGGCATCGGCGGCAGGATCCCGAAGAAGACCGAGAGCCCGGCCAGCAGCGGCAGGACGTTGTGCTTCTCGGCCTCCTCCCAGAAGAGCGCCTTCAACTCGGCAAGCTTCTCCGGGTTCTCCGCGGCGACGTCCTTCGCCTGCGAGAAGTCGTCGGGGAGGTAGTACAGCTCCCAGGTGTCCTGCTCCGGGTCGTAGGTTCCGGGGGCGAGCCTCGCCATCGTCGGCGGCGACAAATCCCACGGAATGCGGTCGACCATGCAGGCGGCCCACCAGCCGCCCTTGTAGATCGCCCGGTAGCCGACGATCTCGAAGTACTGCACCGTGTGGCGCCCCGGCGCGTTCGCGTCCTCGAAGGTGTAGAGGAAGCTCGTCCCCTCCATCGGCTTCTGGGGCGTCCCGTCCACGACCTCGGGCTCGGGGATGCCGGCCGCCTCGAGGATCGTCGGCCCGATGTCGATGCAGTGAGTGAACTGGGAGCGCAACTCGCCGGCGTCCTGGATCCGCTCCGGCCAGGAGACGACCATGCCGTTGCGCGTGCCGCCAAGGTGGGAGGCGCACTGCTTGCCCCACTGGAACGGCGTGTTCCCGGCCCACGCCCAGGCGGATGCGTAGTGTGGCGCGGACGCGTCGGTGCCCCAGGCGTCGAGCCCGCCGTACCGCTCGATGAGCGAGAGCTGCTGCTCGGCGGTGAGGGCGCTCCCGTTCTCATCGTCAGCTCGTTGAAGGAGCCCGTCAGCGTTTCCCTCCAGGCTCGCGCCGTTTTCCCCGAAGATGTCGATGACGAGCGTGTTTTCGAGCTCGCCCATCTCCTCGACCGCGTCGAGCAGGCGGCCGACGTTCCAGTCGGCGTTCTCCTGGAAGACCACATAGACCTCCATCTGCCGCGCGTACAGCTTCTTCTCGCTGTCCGAGAG
>CAWCCL010000012.1:0-202164 GCA_963794055.1 uncultured Actinomycetes bacterium | reverse complement strand
CGAAGCTCCTTGGCGACGCGCTGCGCGGCAAGGAGCATGTCGCGAAGGTCGCGCTCGAGTCCGCGGACGTCTTCCAGCTCCCCCTCGAGCGCCCCGACGCGGGAGCGCAGCTCGTCGCACTCCCTCCACCGCTCCCTCCCAGCCCTCGAGCAACGAGGCCACGTGGCTGTCGACCGTCCGCTGGTCGTAGCGGCCTCGCTTCGCCTCGAGCCTGACCTGCCGGGCTTCGTCGAGCGGCATCGGCATAGACAGTCGAGTCTAGCGCCAATCGCCCGTTCCCCCTAGCGGAAGCCAAGACCGACGAAGGAGCGAAGGCGCACCCCGGCGGAGGCAACGGCTTCGCGAGTCCGTGGTCGGAGAGCGCGGCCGTCTCGCGTGTCCGCTCCTCCCCGTACGGCGAGCCCTCCCATGCGATCCCGGGATGACAAGCGAGCTTGGTGACTCGTCCGTGAGGCTCGCGACGATTCGCGCGAGAGCCTCGGGCGTAATCCCCTGCGGGAACGGCTCGCCGCGGCCGGTCTGGCCGTAGAACTCGCCCGGTAGGCAATCGACGGACTGATCCGGCGCACAGGGACGTCGAGCGAGCCGGCCGCGGCGACGACCGCTTGGCGGACCGGTTCGTGCAGCTGCACGTGCTGGTGAGAGTCGATGTGCGTCGGCGGGCGCCCAGGAGCTTGTCAACGTTTCGAGCTGGCTGTCGAGCTCCTCCGAACCGCATGCGGGTCGCCGAGGTCGACCCGCTCGTACAGCGCGACCCACGTCCCACCGCGGTAGACCCACTCGCCCAGGTCGAGATGGAGACCGACGCCCAGCTGAGGACGGCTGCGGGCGTAGGAGGCAGCGGCGTCAGCGGCGACCCAGCGCACCATGAGGCTCGCGCTCGTGACGATGCCCGCTCATGCGCTTCGGCGACTCCCCGGTTGACGGCCTCGCTGCGGCCGAAGTCGTCTGCGTTGACGACGAGCTCCTTCATGCTGTGAATCGTCGTGCCGCGGCGGTCGCCTCGGCGAGCCAATCGGTTGCGTGCTCGCGCGGCGGCTCCCAGCCCTCTGCCCACCCGAGCCACTGCACGGCGAGGACGAGTCGCGCCGCGTCGAGGTCCTCCTCGTCCACCGGAGCACCACGCTCGTCCCCGTACGCCGCCACGATGCGAGCGCGGTCAGCGCCCTCCATGCGGTCGCGAGCGCGGCGAGGTCGAGCACGCCCGGGCCGATGCCGGCCATTTCCCAGTCGACCGGGCACACCCGCCCCGGGGAGACGAGGATGTTGGACGCGTAGAACTCCCCGTGGACGAACACGGCCGGAAGCCCGGCAAGCCTGGCGAGCGCCCGCTCGTGAGCAGAGGCAAGGGCGGCGACGCTCCCGCCCGGATGAACGAGCGGGCCCGTTCGAGCCAGGGACGGAAGTAGGCGCCGTCGTAGCGGAGAAGGGGCGCCTGCGGCTCGGGCGACGCCTTCCCGTGGAGACGCGCCGCCCAGCGGGCCGCCCGCTCCCACGGATCGATCTCCTCGAGCTGCCAGACTCCGCCGCGTCGACCTTCTCGAGGAAGAGGACGTAGCGGCCGGACTCCGGAGCGACGACAGATCCGTAACACCGAGCCGTGCCGAGATCCAGGCCGGCCAGGATCTTCTCGTACACCGTGATCTCCCGCCGCGGGTCGTAGACGAACGCGGGCTTCGCCCGCTGGATTGTGTCGTCGAGCCCCGAGCGGCCGAGTTCCTTGACGAGGACGATCGCTTCATCGCCGTCCGGGAGGCGAATCCGGGCTTCGTCGAGCGGAAAGCTCGTCCTGTACGCGTACGGCTTGCGTTCCAGGATCTCCACTACGCAACGCCGATCCCACTGAGGAGCCCGGCGAGCACCTTGTCGGAGTCGAACACGTCCTCGGCGAGCGCCCGCGCGGCACGCCGGTGCCGCTCGTAGTCGCGCCGCAGGTCCTCGACTCCTGCGACGGCGTCGTCGATCGTCTCGAACGGGATCAGCCCCTCGCCGACCGGGAGGAAGGCGCTGAACCCCGTTTCCTGCGCCAGCACGGGTCGACCAGATGCGAGGTAGCAGACGCTCCTGTCGCCGAACCAGCCGGAGTCCGAGACGACGTACCCCTCCTTCGCCATCCCCAGCTCCGCCCAGGAGCCCCGGACGAACTCGCCGTAGCGCGCGGGGGTTCCGGCGACCTCGCCAGGGTCGAGCAGGTGCCACCCGTTTTCGACGAGCGCGTCGAGGTCGCCCGCTCGTCAGGGTGGATGGCGAGTCCGGCGTAGACGGGAAGGGGCAGCCGCGTCGGAAGCTCGAAGAAGCGGCGGAAGGAGTGAGCCTTCTGCCCGTAGCGGACCCCGTCGCGCTCGATCGACCCGTAGCTCCGCCAGTTCCCGACCGTCGTCAGGCCCTCCCAGACCGCCGGACCGGCCACCGGCCAGTCCGCGAGAACGACGGGCTGCGGCGTCGCCAGCCACGAACGGCCGGCGCTCGGCAGAGTCGAGCCTGGCGCCGCCATCCCGAGCCCGACCGTGACGAAATGTGTGTGCCGCGCGAGGCCGACGTCGATGCCGTCCTCGGCCCAGAGCTGGTTGAAGACAGGGTCGAGGTCGAGGTACAGCCGGACGGGCGCCGGCTCGACGAGATCGGGATGGCGAAGCATGCCGTTGATGTTGATGACGAGATCGGCGACCTGGGCCGCATCCAGGATGCGCCGATACGGAAGCCCGATCGACTCTCCGGTCGCCTCGACGACGAGCGCCGCGCACCGTCGAGCTCGAATTGAGTCACGAGCTCGGCGAAGTAGGCCCGACTTGCCGGATGAGCCCTTCACGGGCTCGACCAGGACGACGTCGTGCCCGAGTCGGCTCAGACCGCGGAGATACTGGAGCACCGCCCACGTGGCCCCGCCGTGGCCGGGGACGCCGGCCACCATGCCGGAGAGGAGGATCCTACGCGAACGCATCCTCGAGCAGCTTCTCGAGGATCCGGTCGGAGTCGAAGTTCTCCTCGGCGACGGCCCGGGCGGCGCTGGCGTGCCGGTCGTAGTCGGACGTGATCGCCTCGGCACCGGCGACGGCCTCCTCGAGCGTCCTGAAGGACAGGAGCCCCTCGCCGGTGGGGATCGTGCGGCTGAAGCCTGTGTCCTGGACGAGCGCGGGCTTCCCCGAGGAGAGGTAGCGGGTGGTGCGGTCGCTGAACCAGCCGGAGCCCGTCTCGACGTAGATCCCCTGAGCGACCGAGAACTCCGCGCCCGACCCCTGGACGTAGCGACGGAACGCGTCCGCGTCGCCGCCACCTCCCGCGGGTCGACAAGGCGCCAACCGTTGTCGCGGAGCGCCTGGAGGTCGGGACGCTCGTCGGGGTCGATGTCGAGCGCGAGCTCGAACGCTCGCCCGAAGCGTCGTGGGAGAGGGAAGAACTTCCGGAGCTCGTCCAGCTTGAGCCCGTAGGTCCTCCCATCGTGCTCGACGCGTCCGTACGGCCCGCGCCAGGTGGCGACCGTCGTGAAACGCCGCCGGAGCCTGCCACGGCGGGCCACTCGGTGAGCACGACCGGCGGTCTGGTCGTCCGCCACTCGAGCCCAGCTGTCGGGACCGAGCACCCGGGACGCCCGATGTTCTCCGCGATCGTGAAGTAGACGTCGTGCGGTGGGATCGGGAGCGTGCCGGTCTCGTGCCAGAATCTGCGCATAGCCGGGATCGACGTCGACATAGGCGGTGGTCTCGAAGCGCTCCAGGAGCGACTCCGCGCGGACGTTGCCGCTCACGTTGACCAGCAGATCGGCGTGCCGCACGGGCGTTCCGATGACCGGGGCGCCGACAGCGTCGACGAGCGCGCTCGAATCGGTCAGTCCGTAGCGCTCGATCGTCGCGCGGAAGTAGTCGACGGCCGCCGGCTCGGCCCGCTCGATCTCCTCGACGAGCCCGACGTCACAGCCGAGACCCCGGAGGCCGAGGACGTAGCTCAGGCGCACCCACGCCTCGCCGCCGTTCCCCGCCTTGTTCGCCAGGGCGCCGCCGACGACGACTCTCAAGGCTTCGTGGCCTCGACGAAGAGGCTCTCGCGCTCGCGGTTGTCGAGCTCGACGATCTCGGGGAAGTGGCTCGCCGTCTGCCGGTACGCGAGGTGCCGGACTTGCTCGAAGCCGGACTTGCGGAGCAGCTCCTCCACGAAGCCGGCCACGAAGAGCGTCCGCGAGTAGCCGTACCAAACGAGCTGCACGATCAGCTTGCTGCCGAGGTTCTCCCACTCCTCGTCGGGGACGAGGAAGTAATCGCGGTCGCCCCGATGGTATGCAGCCACGCCCTTCTCCAGATCGGGGAGCGCGACCCGGAGAACGCCGCCGGGCTTGAGGACGCGGCGCAGCTCCTCGAGCACGGGCACGAGGTCGTCGTAGGGCACTTCGGGGAGGGCGTGGATCGCGACCGCATAGTCGAAAGACTCGCTCTCGAACGGAAGGCCGTCTCCGATGTCCGCGCTTACGTCGATCCCGGGCCCTTCCTTGCGGTCGGAGTTGACCCAGCCGGGCACACCGGAGGCGCCGCAGCCCCAGTTCAGCCGCTTCACGCCTACGTCAGCCGACACCGAGGTTCTCCAGGAGCCGCTTCAGCACCTTGTCCGAGTCGAAGTACTCCTCGGCGATCTCGCGCGCTGCCTTCGAGTGGCGATCGTAATTTCGCCGGATCTCCTCCACCCCCGCTGCGGCCTCGTCGAGGGTCGAGAAGACGATGAGGCCTTCTCCCGTCGGATAGAGATGCTTGAGGCCCGTGTCCTGATGCAGGACAGGCTTGCCGGAGGCGAGATAGCAAATCGAGCGATCGCTGAACCAGCCGCTCTTCGTCTCCACATACATGTTCTTCGCAACGCAGATCTCGGCCATCGATCCCTGGATGTAGCGACGGTAGCTCGATGGATCGCCCGCGACCGCTCGCGGATCCACGAGCCGCCACCCGTTCTCCTCGAGCGCCCGGCGGTCATTCTCGTCGGCGGGGTCGATGTCGAGCGCGAGCTCGAACTCCTGCCCGGTCAGGCGCGGCAGCTCGAAGAACTTGCGGAACTCGTGGCAGCGGAGACCGTAGCGCGTTCCCGCGTACTCGACCGCATCCCACGGGCCGCGCCACGAGGCAACCGTGGTGAAGACCTCTCGCTCCTTCGGAGTTGCCGGCCACTCGTCGAGGACGACGGGCTGGCGCGTCGTCGTCCAGTCGCGGCCGCAGGTGGGAATCTCGCACCATGGCTCGTTGATGTTCTCGCCGATCGTCACGAAGGCGTCGTGGCCGGCGAAGACGTCGGCCTGGCCCAGCTCGAGCCACATCTGCCCAAAGCCCGGATCGATGTCGAGGAAGACACACTGCTTCGCCCCCGGATAGCCCTCGCTGCCGATGAAACCCATGACGTCCAGAAACGATGCCTCGCGGATCGCTGACGCGGCCTCGTCGAGCAGGCGATACGGGACTCGGCGCGCCAAGACTCGCTTCACCCACGCCGGGTCGCCACCCTCAGCGCGGTCGACGAACGTCACGTCCCAGCCGAGGCGCTGGAGGCCGAGCAGGTACTGGAGGACCACCCACGCGTGTCCGCCATAGCCCGGGCGCTGGGCGAGCGCCGCGCCGAGTGCGATCGGTTCGGCCGTCGAATCCACCTTCTGCCCACGGTCTCTAGATTGTGTGAAGTCATGGGCGCCGCCAGTACGCAACTCGTCTCCGTGGTTATTCCCTGCCACTCTCACGCCTCGTTTCTCGCAGACGCGGTGCGCAGCGTTTCGGCGCAGAGCCACAAGGATTTCGAGGTCATCGTCGTCGACGACGGTTCGCCTCACGACCTTGCAGGGATCCTCGCGCCGTGGCCGGACATCCGGCTCGTGCGCCAAGAGAATCGCGGAGTCGCGGCGGCTCGCAACGCGGGGATGGACGCCGCACGGGGGCGTTTCCTCGTGTTCCTCGACGCGGACGATCGCCTGCATCCGAACGCCCTGGCATGTGGGATCGATGTCCTGGGAGGCGACGGCGAGATAGGCGCCACGTGGGGACGCTGCGACTTCATCACGGATCGAGGTGAACGCACAGAGTGGGTTGAGCCGGACGGGATGAAGCTTGTAGCAAGCACGCCGTATCGCGGGTCGGACCCGTACGAGGATCTTGTTGAGGTACTGCATCGTGTGGTGCCCCGCATCCGCCCTTTTCAGAAGGGATGTCGTCGAGGCGGTAGGTGGCTTTCGCGGTGTCAATGCCGTTGCCGACTGGGATCTTTATCTCCGTGTCGCGAAGCGATTCAAGATGGCCGCACACGACCATGTCGTCGCCCAGTACCGCCGACACCGCGGGAACATGACGAACGACCACGCGTCGATGCGCGACATCTGCCTCGATCTTCTCCGTCGTCAACGCGCAGAAGTCCGTGGCGTGGCGCGTTATGAGGCGGCCCTTGAAGAGGGCATTCGCTTGAATCAGGACTATTGGACCGCCCTTGAGTTCCAGGCGGAGTCACGGGCCGCCAACGCTCAACACTAGGCGGGCCTCGAGTTGATCCGGCTGTATCCGGGATCCATCGATGCGCGGGATCCGGTACGGGTCGCTATCAGGACCGGCCCCGTTCGAGTCGACTGTGACAGCTGCTCGGTAACCCGCAGCAGCCGTCATTCCGACAACGTTGTCGTCGTAGGCTCCGTACGGATACGAGAAGAGTGTGACTTCTCGGCTGATGATGTCCTCCAGCTGACGCCGGCAGTTGAGAATCTCCGCACGTGCCGTGTCCGGACTCTGCTTGGGAAGCCAGAGGTGATTGACGGAGTGGGCACCGAGGAAGTGTCGATCGTGTTCCGCCAGGGCAGCAGATGTCTGCTTCGCTCATCAGCCGCCTTCCCGCAAACGGCGGTTCCATTTCCGCCCAGGCCGTGATCTCGTCGATTACCCGCTCTCGGGTTTCCAGGTCGGTTCGCGCAAGAGCGTCGCGGGCGTCAAACAGCGCCCGCCGCCGATCTTCGGCCGATCCACCACTCAGGAGACGTAACTTGACGCCGCCGTCGATCATGATTTCGAGATCGCGCTCGCCACGGGCACCTTTCGAGAGGGCGAGCTCCAGAACCTCCCACCACGGCGTGGTCGAGCCCGGCAAGCCGCCTGTCGTCATGAAGAAGGCAGCGGGAACCTCCAAGTCGCGGAGGATCGGCGAGGCGAGCTCGAGGTTGTCGACGTACCCGTCGTCGAAGGTGACCGAGATCGCACGAGGAGGCAGAGTTCCTCTTCTGCTCGTTCGATGAGCTCCATGACCGGGAGCGTCGTGAACTCCTGGCGCAGGAGGCTCATGTGCGCTCGGAAGGACTCTTCCGTGATGGAGAGAGCGAATTCGTCGCCGTCCGTGCTGCCAACGCTGTGATAGACGAGCACGGCTCCAGAGCCCTTCCCGTGCGTTCGTCCGGCGCCGGCACTCCTCTTGCCAGAGACTCCCTCAGCACCGATAGCCCGGCGCTCACAAACGCATTCGAGCGTCCGCTCCCCAGCGATCGCCGTGTCCGAACCACCGACACGAAGCGTGACGAGTTGGCCAATCGAATCGTGGAAGTCGTGCGCCGCCCACTCGAAACCGCAGCGGCCCTGACCTTTCCCGGCGAGCTCGAGATCGTGGCGGTAGCCGTCGGCAACGACTGACCCCCGCTTCCGTCCCCCGATCAGCACTTCGACCTCTAGCGGGCTCTCGACGTTCGACGGATCGAGCGCCCAGCCGGCGATCCGTCGACACGTTGCGGCATCCAGATCGCCCTCAATGTTTCCTCGCTGTTTCGTTGGCGTGACTTCCTTCCTCGCCAGGACTCCAACAATCAGCGGGAAGTAGGGATCGTGCTTGTCCAGTTCTTCACGACTCAATTCCTCTGCGGCGATTCCCTGGAGGAACGCCGTGCACGCCAAGACGTTGCCGAACGCTGCGACCTCCACGTTCTCGCTGCCGAACGCGTCCCCGAAGAGGCGAGAAGCCGACGCTGCCGTGAAGCGCCAGAAATCGCCGCCCAAGCCCGACTCATAGTCGACGCGACTCATGCACGGGAGCGTGGCCAAGACGACGCCTCCGGCCGGAGCGTCTCATGTGCGCTTCGCACGACCGACTCAATGTCATAGATGACATGAATCGTCTGCGTCAGCACGAAACAATCAAACTTCTCGGCAGGTAGAGACCCGGCAATCGACAAATCCGCGATCAGCGTGCATCAGTGTTGTCCGGCGCGATGTCAACTACCTCCGTGGCTGTCACATCTCGCCCGTGCACGCTCGTGTATCCGGATCCTTCACTTCGAGCACGGACCCGTGATCGCGGCAGCGTGTTGGTCGAGGAACTGTGCGATGTAGTACCGGTCGACCGGAGTACCACGATCCAGCCCCCATGCCCGGCTGACCGGCTCGGTCTTACGAAGAGAGCCCCAATCGAGGTTCGCGAACTTGTCGCCAGGAACCGCGGTCGCGCGATTGGCGAGGTCCTCGAGACTCTTTCGATGGTCCTCGAGCGCCAGGATCACATCGAGAGCTGATGCAGGGGCCGGGATGGAGGGCCGAGGGGGCGCCACGGCGAGGGACTCCTGGAGAGCGCCGATGCGATCCTCGAGAAGCGCGATCACGGCTTTGGAATCGCCCTCGTACGTACTCCTGTGCTTAGAAAGGAGATACCCGAACAGCCGCGAGTGGTTCTTCGGCTGGGTACAGACGGACGTCATCGAACCGCTCCGAATGCGATAGCGGAAGAGGAAGTCCGGGATGATCACACCGTAATGACCCTTTTCGGCGAGTGAAATCGCAGCGTCCCAGTCCTCATAACCCGCCACCGGCATCTCGGTATCGAAGCCCCCGACGTCGATCATCGCCTCCCTCCGCGTCACGGCGGCCGTGCAGACGGTGTCTTCGACGAGAAGCTCGGGGAACTCGCAGCTCGATGGCGTCCAGTCGAATTCGGCAAGACCGAAGGCGCGGAGCCAGCAACTGGCGAACGCGCACTCAGGGTCACGCTCCAGCTCGGCCACCGCGCGTTCCAGGAATGCCGGCTCGAAGATTCGTCGGCGTCGAGAAACGATATGTATCGCCCTGAGGACGCCTCCAGGCCGGTGTTGCGGGCGGAAGCAAGTCCTCTGTTCTCCGTCCGCACGATGCGGGTTTGGGGGCGGCGATACGACGCAAGCATGTGCAGGGTGGCGGGATCGTTCGATCCGTCATCGACGATCACGATCTCGAAGTCTTGGTATGTCTGGTCGAGGACGCTCTTGAACCGCCTCATCGAGGTAGGCCCGCAGGTCAAAGCAGGGAATTACAACCGAAACGGTAGGCTCTATCGGTCCGGCTTCCTGCCTCGAGGTCAACGCACCTCCAAGAAAATCTTTGGACAGCCGTCCAACTGTATCTCCGTGCCGGCGATGTTCGCCCCAATGACATTCCTCTTGGCTCCGGAAAGGCGCGGAGGCGTCGCCAGCCAAAACGCGGACTTGCCATCACCGATTCCCGCATCCGCAAGATCATTTCGCAACCGATTGGCCCTGACGGTGTCGATTAGGTCCGCGCCGGCCCGTCTGTCGACCTGAACCTGTCGCTCTCCGACGTCCGTCGTGGAGCCAAGCAGCCGGCTATCGCACGCTTGGTTCGCAACATCAAAATCCTTCATATTCATCTCGTGATGCCGAGGAAGCGGTCAGCTGGCGCGGGCTCCGTTGGCTTCAAGCTGTACTTCAAGCCGCATGCGCTCCAGATCAAATGGCTCAAGCGAAGCTCGGATTCCGCAGGAATACATGGTCATCACCAAGCACCCCGTCATCTGCACATGCCAGCCCTGCGCGCGCTCGCTCGCTGTGAAGCGGGTCTTCCGCTTCTCTCAACACCTTTCGGACGCCGTGGGCCTGCCCACGGATCGGGTAATGGCAGAGGAAACGAAGCGCATTGGGAAGACCTGTCGATCTCCGAACTTCACCTCATGACCTACCTTTAGCGAGCACGCGTCCTTCACCTGCTTTCCAGGCCTTGATCTGAACGCGGTCGTGCTCGGCGCCCTCCTTGTCATACCGCCGAAAGTCCGTGCGAACGTCGGCACTCCTTCTCGAAGCTGTCGTTGACGGGCGGGAAGTTCAAGAGCCGAAAGTCGATCGCGTTGAAGCCGAGTCGATCGACCCAAGCGATGCTCTCTTGCAAGGAAAGGTCTGGCCACGGGCCATAGCGCATTTCGTCGGCGTCATGGTGGATGTACCACCCCGGCTCCGAGCTTCCTCCGCGATTTTAAGATCTCGATAGAATCTCCTGCCACACGAACGGCGTGTCAGCTTGCGCCCGGAAAGCTCTCGATGCCGAGTACACCACGTCCGAGCCAAGACTTGACTGTGTCTACGGTGTCATCGGTCGAGATGTTGTCGACAACGTACACCGCAATACCATCTCCAACGAGGTGTTGGATTACACATTCAATTACATCGGCCTCATTGTACGTCGCGATAATCGCAACAACCTTCGGCAAGTCAGGTCTCGCGCCCATGGCTCCCCATCCAGGCGCCGGCCGACTCGCTCTCCATCGCCTTGAAGGTGCTAACTCGCCGCCGCCAAGCCAAACCGCTCCGCCAGGTCAGGTCGTCTCGATGCAAGGACTCTGATGTTTCCTGATCCAGCAACTCCCGCCGCCCCACCAAGGCGAATGCGGAAAGAGGCGTTCCATCAACTCGCGGGAGTGAAAGCCCAGCATGCCCTATTGACTAGCAAGACTTGGAACGCTTCGTTGAACGCAAGGAACGCCTGTAAGAGATACTGTTCATTCCAAAACCGAAGCAGTTCCAAAACCCACGCTCGCGGGTAGTCGTTTGGGAAAAACACAGTTAATGCCGCGTGGACGGCTAACCCCGCGCCAGGCGTGGTAGAAGTAGAAAAAGGAAATTCACGTCTCCGCCGGGCCCGGGACACATGAGACGAGTCAATGAATAGGATGTCTCCGTCACTCAACTGGCCGAAGCACTAGGAGGCCGACACGTTCTACTGGCTGCCGGACGACCTCAATCTCGCCAGGCAGCGCGTCGCACAACTCAAGATTTGCATAAGGGTCAATGATCATCACGTGGCCGCCCGTGTTGTTTCGAGCGACCGCGGAGGCGGCGACTACGTCGAAAAGCCGGAACCGATCTCAACAAATCTCTCAGGCTTGGTCTCACGGATCATGCAATGCAGCATAATGGCGTCTGTGCCATCGAACATGCCGTTATTGAAATGGAACTCCGCAAGTCCTCCGCCGGCTTGATGAGGCCAGTCGTCGACCGTCTCCGCTGCGTACTTCTCAGCTAGTCTCGCGAGCATTGCCGCCTGCTCGTCAAGATTCCAGTCGATGCCGAGCGGATCCGACCGCGCTTCCCAAAGGCTGTCGTCGGTGTCCGCGTGTCTGGTAACGGCTGATAGTACTGAACTGGGGTCAGGTGAATACCCTCCTCCTCGAGCGCCCTGAACAGCTGCGGGTAGGTGTCGCTCCGCGAGCGCTTGTACAAAAGAGGGACCACGGAGCGCAGCTGCTCCAGATCAGGTTGATGAGCCACTGTCGCTCCTGTCGTGCTCTCGTTCATACGGATCACTCCGCGTTTGATATCCGAAGCCTTCAGAGAGCATCAGCCAAAGCACGGTTACACAGCTCCAGTGTTAATTCGTCGAGTTCTCGCCTCCGCCTTTCCAACCGACGCTTCGACGCTGTCCGACGTCATGTGCTCCGTCGGTGCGTCACGCCGCTTGGCCAACCGTGTCATGCGACGGAGAGCTGTCCGGTCGTCTGGGAGATCGAGATATTCCAGAAGTTCAGCAAGCGTACGGGAACACCCACAGGTTCGGAGACAGAATCTTAGTAACAAATGAGGTGGCTTCGCCAGCTTCGACGAATCCAAGAGCTAAGGAGTCCTTGGGCGTCGTGCGCAAGGAGCTCGATGTATTCGTCCTCACTCGTAACTTCAGCACGGCGAAATCCGGCATAACCACGCTTTCGATTGAATTCGCGAATCGAGCAATAGATATCGCGTGGATCGCGGACGAGTATCACTTCCTTAGCGTCATGGGGATACAATTCCCAAGACCATCCACGGGATGCGATCAGGATGTGACTTTTCCGCTACATACGAGACATTGCCAGCGTTCGGCAGATTCGCTTCATAGTACGCTTGGACTGAGGCATGACAAAAGGTCGCCGCGCGGTGCGCGTATTCGCTACTCAACCACGCACGCTCCCGCGTGGAATCGGCGAGATGGAAATAGCAGAAAGCTTCGGCTCCGTACGGGACGCTGTCCGGATGCGCGAGCGAGCCAAGCTGGTAAGCCCAAAACGTGATCGCACGATTATCATAATTCGCCGTCGGGTAGATTCCGATCGCGGGATGCGAAGCCAAAAGCTCCATGAGCAGAGTCTGAGCCCGACCTGCCCAGCGTCGTGACAAGTAGTGGGCAGAAGCGGGGTCGCGGCAAGGTTGCGATCGCTGGGCGGGTCACTTCCAACTCAAGGATCGGGATCTGCGCACTATCGAGACCGGCGCTAACTTCCAACGTGCAGTTGAGTGGTAATCCGAGCAAATTCAGAGAGCCGTTGAAGCCGGAGTTCTTAGCTCCAAGGGCAGCGGGGAAAGAGACAGCAACGTCGGGTCGCGGCACTGCGACCGGAAGGTTGAATTGTACGACGCCGCGATCTTATCACCGTAACGTCGTAGAAGGGCGTGGTCCGCCCCAATATCCAACCACGGAAGTCCGAGACCCAAGTGCTCCTCTGACAGTTCCGGCCTGGGCGCTTCGAGGTACCACGCGCTAACCAGGTCGCCGTAGTGAAGCTCCCGCCAACTCGTGACGCTAGCCATGCATCCGTCCGCTATCCAGGCTGGTTGCCTGGCAGCACTCACTGCTCCCCCAAAATCTCCTCATCATCGCCTTCCTTGTGAACCGCCGGTCGATCATCGAGTTGGCGCCTTCGCGGACGCGGAGCCAAAGAGCGTCATCTCTGTACAACTGCACAGCCTTCGCCGCGGAGTAGCTCCGCCGTCGTGGCCACAAGTGCTTCGCGTCCATCGACAACGTCGAGCTGGTCAGCCACAGCTCGGAAATCGCACAGGGGAGCCCGTGCGCCATCGCCTCGACGACCTTATGAGGCAGCCCCGCCGCAAAACGATGCGGCGCTAGAACACCCACACTGGTCGTAGCACGGCTTTAGATCGGGGCAGAAGCCAATAAGCTCAACGTCGTCGCCGCCCACATCGACCGCCTCGACAAGCGCCTCTGCCCCGATTCCCGCCAGTATTAGTCGGCAGTCGATCTTTGAGCGAATCAGCTCGAATACTTCGCTGAGCAAATAGTCGACCGCATCGATGTTCGGGCGGAGTCGCCAAGTTCCCAACGAACAAGAACCCGGACCGCCCGCGTGTACTCGGGCTCTCACGTTAGCGGTCGACTACATCTCCAATGACACTAACATGCCTGATCTGCCCCATAGTTCGGAATATCGCTGCCTCCTTATCCGAAGTCGCGACGACAACATCCGCGCCGTCAGCCAAGGCTACTTCCTGGGCGATCAAGTCTCTTCCCTTCTGGTCGGATAACGGGCGTCGCTCAACTTCTGCTTGCAAAATATCCCTAACAGCGAAGACAGCCTCGGCGTCATAGACGACTCTGACGTCTGGGTTGAGCTGTCTGATCAAAGCAATATACTGAGCATTATGCGGCCGGCTGACAATCGCCACATCAAACAGGCCTTTGCGTTCCCTCAATAGATCAGCAATCTCACCGTCACCATAGATGACTTCTACTCCAGCACCCTCTAGGGTCGGTACATCAACCTGGTCACGCGAGCGGTTTGCGACAGGAAGAAACGACACCGCGCATCTCTTCGCAATTAGGAACTCCAGAAGAGCGCCCGCGCTCGTGGAAAGCCGCTGCAAGGTAACTGGCAGGCACAAGGTCATCAACGACTCAGGACCCGCAGCCCTTGTCTCGCATCTCGTCGGCGGGAGACGAGCGATTGATCGGGAGCCGGGCACTCATCCAGGCGGTTCTCCCACTTTTCCACGAAGCGAGCGCGGTTCAGCAGCTGCTGAGCCACGCCAGCATTGTGATCTGTGCTGCCGAACTCCATATGGATAATTGTGACAGTTGGCTCGTACACAATGCGTAATCCTTGCGCCTGCAGCATCCAACAGAGGTCGACATCCTCGTAGTATGCTCACGCATGACGGAGAGTCGAAGCCGCCGGTGCACTATCGAATGCCGCGCGTCTAACCGCGAGGCATGCTGAGCAATAGTCCACTTCACGCCGATAGGAAAAGGCTGGTGCGAATGGCTCTTCACCTCGACCAAAGCCCCAGTTTGATCCATCGTTCCCAAACAATGCCACCTGCTTCCTGAAGGCGGCCGTCGGGGTGAATAAACCGGGGCCCAACTGCACCTGTCCGACGGTCTCTCAAGAGGGACTCCGATAGACACTGGAGCCATCCAGGCGTCACGAGAGTATCGTTGTTGAGGAAGCAGATGACGTGACCGCGTGCAACGGCCGCTCCATCATTGCATGCCTCCCCAAATCCGCGATTTGTTGCGTTGTCTCGTATAACGACGTTCTCAGTTCGTTCCAGGACGCGGGCAGTTTCGTCCGACGAGCCGTTATTTACCACGATGAGCTCGTCGGTGCCCCAATGCGCGAGGAGAGAGCACAGGGACCTGAAAGGTGTAGAAAGCCTTGTTGTGGACGGGGATAACGACCGATGCACGCGGGCGCGTCGCCTTGGGGAAAGACAGCGCCGACCCGCTTGCCAGGAACACGTCGAGGCGGGTTTTGAGCAGCTGTTCATACGCATCGCGAGAGGAAAGCGATGACGGCGGAGGGCTGACAATCTCCGCTTCATCCAGCAGAGCCTGCACCTGCCGCGTTCGAGCAGATAGCACACGCCCTACATCTCGAAGAGCAGATAATATTTCTCGTGCGGTCAATCCGTAGACTGCGCAAGTGTCATAGCTCCAGTCGATTAGGTAACCATGCTTCTCGAGAAAGTGTTGAAGCTCGCTGTAATGCTCGAGCCACCATAGTGACGATCCCGGAAACGCGATGTACTCAAAGCCGTTATCGAGTAAATGTGTCAGCGCTTCTACTGCCGCCGTGCCCGTTTGCGGGTAGTGGCCAGCATAACGTCCGCTCGCATGCTGTGGGAAATGGGCAGCGACACGCCCTTCTATCTCCAGGAGCGCATCATCTCCTTTGGATACCACAAGTACGCGAGCACCCACTGGGAGGATCGCCTCGAGTGTCTCGCGGAAGCGATGGACTAGCGCGGCATACTCAACCTTTGAAAACACCTGCGTCGCTCGCGGCGAGTAGCTAGGACGTAGAACGCGGCCTTCTGGACGGTGCACTTGGGCCCGCAAGAGTTCAGCCTCGCGGCGGGCACGCTCTGCCGCGTGCGCAAGACGATCTATGGTGGCCGCCTGGCTGGCCAAGAACGGTCCTGAGTTCAACAGGTTAACACTTCCGCATAGTCGCTAGCAGGTTCTTGCGCGAAGCGTCGCACCGGCAAACTCTTGGTGGAGACCGCCCGCGCCACGACCACCGGCATCGGCTTCAGACGGACAGCATCCGGCGCCAAGTCATAGATCGTGCAGACGCCAGTGGTTCGTTGAAGCGCAGTCTTCGTCAAATGGCAGCCAAAACCCTTGTGTCGGCCGGATGGTGGCCCGCGTATGTGCCGTCCTCCGTCTGCGGGAAGTGCCAGCCACGGCGGTTCGCTCCCAGCTCGAGGAGCTCGTCGTCGCCGTTCGAGACCACGAGCACGGTCGCATCCGGCGGCAGCTCCCGGTCGACTACCTCGCGGATTCGCTCGACGAGGTCCCGGTACCACGCGTTCGGGCGCCGGAGGTGCGACTCCCACGCTGACGCCCCACTTCTCCTCGAAGCGTGCCTTGTTCGCCGCGAACACTTCGCTGTGAGCCCCCGAGGCGAAGAGCGCCCCGAGCGTGCCCTCGGCGAAGTGGTGGACGAACGCATCCTCGGCGCAGAGGACGCGGTAGCCGGCCTCACGCATCCGGGCAGAGTAGTCGTCGTCCTCGAAGAGGCCCACCTCGAACCGTTCGTCGAGAAGGCCGACGCTCTCGAGCACGTCGCGGCGCAGCGCGGCGCAGAAGAGCGTCGCTACCTCGAGGTCGAAGGCGCCGCCGCTGTGCTCGGCGCCCCGGCGGGCGGCGAACTCCACCAGCTCGCCGTACGTGCGATACGGCGCCTCCACCTCGGCCTCGTTGCCACAGCGGTTCGTCGTCGCTCCGACGAGACCGACGTCCGCCCTGTCGAGATGCGCAACCAGGCGCGCGAGCGAGCCCGGGCGGCACGACGGTGTCGTTGTTGAGGACGACGAGGACGTCGCCGCCGGCCGCCGCGAGTCCCTGGTTGACGGCCGGAGCGAAGCCGCGGTTCTCGTCATTGCGGACAACGCGCACGCGTGAGTCTCGCTCGGCCAGATCGGCTGAGGTACTCGCGCGTCCCGTCCTGCGAGCCGTTGTCGACGACGACGAGCTCGAGGTCGACACCGTCGGCCGAGAGCAGGACGCTCTCGAGGCAGAGGCGGGTGAAGGCGAGCCCGTCCGCAACCGGGACGACGACCGAGACGTCGCGGCGCCGGCGCCCCAGCCGGTCCCCTCCCGTGTCGGGCAGCGGTCGCCCGAGGATCGACTCGACCGTCTCACCGGCAAGGACCGTTGGGCGACGAGAGACCGGGACGAGATCGACCGTCGCAGGAAGCGCGGAGGCTGGCACGCCGCGCGATCGCCCCGGGATCCGGACGCCGACGTCGTCGAGCAGCCGGCCGAGGACGAGATGAGCGTCGAAGCACTCGCGCGCGAGCTCGACCGCTGCCCGGCGCGCGCGCGGGTAGTCGGCCTCGATGCGAGCGATCGCCTCGACGGCCTCGTCGACGGTCGAGAACGGGAAAAGGGCTTCGCCGGTCGGAAGCACATCGCCGAAGCCGGTGTCCTGCGTCACGACCGGACGGCCGGAGGCGAGGTAGGTGGCGCTCCGGTCGCTGAACCAGCCGGTGCGCAGGCGCACGTTCTGCTCCTTCGCGACGGTGAACTCGCCCCGCGACGCCCGAATGTAGTCGCGATAGCTGTCGAGGCTCGTGGAGAAATCGAGCGCGTGGCGAACCGCGAACCCGCGGCTTTCGAGCAGCTCGCGATCCTGGGCGCCGTAGCTCGCGAGAGCGAGCTCGAACGCCCGTCCGCTCCGCCCCGGCAGCGCGAGGAATCTCCGGAACTCCTGGTCTTTGCTCCATGCGTAGCGGCGACCGCCGAAGCTGACGTCGCGCCAGGGCTGGCTCCAGTTGCCGATCGTCGTGTAGGCGCCCGTGTCCTCTCCCGCGCCGAGCCAGGCATCGACCACGACGGGCTGGCGAGTCGGCCTGAAGCGGAAGCGCTCGTCAACCGGAAGCTCGCAACCGGGCCTGCCGTAGTTCTCGCCGAAGGTGAAGAAGGCGACGTGCGGCTCGAGGAACTCGAGCGCGTAGGCGTGGTTCTCGTAGAGCTCCACCTGCAGCTGCACCGGATCGGTCTCGAGGTACACGAGACGGCCGGTCTCGTAGTGCTCGCGGCCGGGGCTCGGTGCCGCCGTGCAGGTTGACGATCAGCTCCGCCGACTCGTACAGCCGCTCGAGCTCGCGCTCTGACATTCCGTACACGCGGCCGTCGGCGTGCAGGGCGTGGTACGCCCAGCGCTGCCCGAGCCCGAACCCGGTGAGCGTCCGCCGGATGTAGTCGCTGGCGAGCGCCGAGGCGTCGTCCCCTTCCGCGCGCATGAGCATCCCCGGGGTGCGTGCGTGCGCCTCGACGTAATAGGCGTCGAAGCCGAGGCGCTCGAACCCGAGCAGGTAGTGGAGGTTCTGCCAGGCGACCCCCGCGACGGAGATCTTCGTCATCATCCCGAGCAGGACGATCTTTGGGCGCCCGCTCATCCGCCGTCCCTCTCACCGCCGTCACCTTCGAGCACTCGCCTGAGCCGCGCTGTGAGCTCGTCGTCCGAGATCCTCTGCACGCGCGCGAGGGCGGCCTGCATCTCGTCCCGGACTCTCCGCCGCCGGATCTGCGACTCGTAGAGTTGGCGGTAGAGGCCGGGCCGCTCGACGAGGTCGTCGTGCGTGCCGTGCTCGACGATCCTGCTCTTGTCCATGACGAGGATGAAGTCGGCGTCGCGAATCGTCGAGAGGCGGTGAGCGATCATGAACGAGGTCCGCCCTTGCATGATCTGGTCGAGAGCGTCGAGGATCACCTCCTCGGTCTTCGAGTCGATCGAGGACGTCGGCTCGTCGAGAATCAGGATCGGTGCGTCCTTGATGAACGCGCGCGCGACCGAGATGCGCTGGCGCTCGCCTCCGGAGAGGCCGGCGCCCTTCTCGCCGACGACCGTGTCAAAGCCCTGCGGAAGCGCGGAGATGAAGTCGTGGGCGTTCGCCGCGCGCGCCGCCGCGCTGATCTCCTCCTCGGTCGCGTCCAGCCGTCCGTAGCGGATGTTCTCCGCGATCGTGCCCGAGAAGAGGAGGGGCTCCTGGAGGACGAGCGCAATCTGGCTGCGGAGTGAGCGGAGCTTGATCGTCCGGACATCGCGCCCGTCGAGGAGAATGCGTCCGTCCTTCGGGTCGTACAGGCGGGCGAGCAGGCTCACGAGCGTCGTCTTCCCTGCCCCGGTCGGGCCCACCACCGCGACGCGGCTGCCGGCTCTCACCTCGAACGTGACGTCCTCGAGGGCTGGTGCCCGCCCCTTGTAGGCGAACGTGACGTGCTCGTAGGCGATGTCGCCTCGGGGACGCTGGACATCGACGGCATCGGGAGCGTCGCGCACTTCGGGCTCGATGTCGAGGAGATCGAGCGAGCCCTTGAGCTGGACGAGTTGCTCGTTGAGCCCTCCCACCGTTCCGGAGATCGCCTCGAGCGGCTGGTAGATGGAGGTGATGTAGCTGAGCAGGATGATGAAGGCGCCGACCGTGATGTCGCCGCTGAAGACGGCGGCGAAGCCGAACCCGAAGACCAGCGCCGTTCCAAACGCCGTCGCGGTCTGGACGCCGAGGGTGAACCCCGTCTGGCGGACGGTCAGCTTGACCCGCTCGTCGACGGCGGTCTCGCCCTGGTCTCGGAAGCGCTTGTACTCGTACGGCTCACGCCCGAACGTGACGATCACCCGCAGCATGCTCATCGCCTCGTTCACGATCGAGAGCGACTGCCACTCGAGCCCCTGGACGACCTGGAGACGGGGCACGATCTTCGTACCGTAGAGACCGAGCGCGTAGTAGATGAGCGGGACTGCGCTGAGGGAGATGAGCGTGATCTTCCAGTCGATCAGAAAGGAGATCACCGCCATGCCGATGACAGTCAGGAAGTTCTGGGCGAGGACCGGGAACGCCATGGCGATCGAGCCGACGGCGGCGGCCTGGTAGTTGATCCGGCTCATGAGCTCGCCTGTCCGGCGGGAGTCGTGGAACGTCAGCGACAGCCGCTGGGCGTGCTCGAAGAGGTCGCTCCGGAGGTCGAGCACCATGCCCTGCTCGAGCCGTGTGTCCACGAAGCTGTTGATGACCGTGAGCGCCTGCGTGGCGACGGTGAGGAAGAAGCCGAGTGCCACCATCGCCGCGAGGATCGCGTACTTGTCCGTGAGGCCGAAGAAGA
This sequence comes from uncultured Actinomycetes bacterium, assembly GCA_963794055.1. GTDB lineage: Bacteria > Actinomycetota > Thermoleophilia > Gaiellales > Gaiellaceae > JAIBJN01. Next base: position 182,539 of record CAWCCL010000012.1, on the reverse strand, counting down.
GGAACGAGGTGGGCGGCTCGTTGCCCGAGACGTAGTCGAGCATCAGCGCGAGCGGCCAAGGGATGGCGAGAGCCGTCACCGACGCGAGCACCGTCAAGAGGAGCGAGAAGCCGGCCCGCTTGCGGTAGGGGCGGACGTAGGGAAGGACGCGCGGAACGGTCTTCCAGAGCTCCCACCCGCTCGGCTTCGCCTTCGGTGTTCCGCCGTGCCCGTGGGCGCCGTTGCCACTCGGCGCACCGCGGGCCTGCGGCAGCGATCTGCGGAACGGAACTCTGCTCATCCCTTCCCGTCCTCGCGCACGTAGGCAGCGCGGCCCCGCTCGACGAGCCTCTCGCGCTCGCTGAGGCGGGCGTGCCGCGCTCGCTCCGCGAGCACGGCAGGAAGCGGGTACTGCGCGTGTGCCTGCTCGGCCGCCGCCCGGAGGAGGATTGCGACTGCAGCCGCGCATTCGCGCAGGATTCGAACCACGACGACGATTGCCAGGGCACCGAAGATTGCGACTCCCGCGAGGCTGCCCCGTGAGGCGGCGAGGGCGGCGAAGAGGGCGGCGAGCACGACCACCGCGATGGCCCCCGCCGGGACGCGCGGCCAGACGCGGAAGCGGAGGAGCTGACGTCCACGCCCGTGCTCCTCGACGGCCATCCGCATGCGGGCGGCGCCGAGTACCCCTCCCCGCACCTCGAGGTCCCAGGAGTCGAAACTCCCGCCTCTGAGGACCGCCGCCTGCCTCAGACGGAGCTCCCCTTCGAGACGGACGAGACGCTCGGCAGGCGACTCCCAGTTCTCGCTCCAGAATCTCGAGGTTGCGCGGCGCCGGGAGTGCGAGCATCCGGGCTCCGCGCGTCCGCCAGGGCGTGAGCCCGTGGCGCAGCCGACCGTAGAGGCGAATGGGCGGCTGGAGGAGGTGAAGGTACGTGATGACCAGGGTCGCCTTCATCCGCTCGGCACGCGGTCGGCGCGAAGCGGGCAGGGCGGCCCGAGCTGCCCACGTAGCCCGCCAAGCGAGGGCGAGCACGGCGACGGCAAGCAGGACGAACGAGAACGGAACGCCGAGGGCCGGGACAGCGAAGAGGAGCGGCTGCGCGGCGAATCCGTATACCGTCATCGCGGCGAGGGCGGCGATCAGGAGATGCCACTCCGGCATGAGGGGCAGCGAGGCGAGCGTGCTGGGTGCGCGCTCGTAGACCGACTGGAAGAGCCCGCTTCCCCAGGTGCCGTAATAGATACGCCACCGGCGGCCGCCGAGCGCGCGCTGCGCTTGTCCCCGGTAGACATTGCCCGACCAGCGCACGTGGCCGCTGCGGTTGTAGCGCTCCGGCCATTTGCGCTCGAGAAGCGCCTCCGCCTTGCCATATTCGCGCTGCTGCCGCGCGTAGGCGCGAATCGACCCGCGACGGCGGTGCCACACCATCGCTGCCGGAGCGAAGCCGATCGTCCAACCGGCATTCTGGAGCTGCCAGCAGATGTCGACGTCGTCGCCCGCGATCCGGAAACGCGCGTCGAAGCCGCCGAGCTCGTCCAGAGCATCGCGCCGGAAAGCCATGTTGCAGCCGGGGATGTGCTCCGCCTCGCGGTCCGAGACGAGCACGTGGATCGGGCCGCCGGGCGCCTTTGCGATGCAGTCTGCGAGGAAACCGTCGGCCGGAGGCACGTTCGGCCCTCCGATCGCCGCGTGGGGAGTAGTCATGAATCCCGCCGCCAAGTAGCGAAGCCAATCGGGGTCGGGGCTCGCGTCGTCGTCGAGGTAGGCGACGATCTCACCGCTCGCATGCCGGAGTCCGACGTTTCGTGCCGCCGCGAGCCCGCTGTTCTGGGTGGAGATGACGCGGACGTCGAAGTCGGCGGCAACCTCCGCCGTGCGGTCGGTCGACCCGTCGTCGATCACGAGCACCTCGAGGTTCGGATAGTCGAGCGCAGTGCAGCCCTCGAGGCATTCGGCGATCGTCGCCGCTCCGTTGTACGTGCAGACGACCACGCTGATGCGGGGCCAATCCAGGTCGCGCCGCAGGGGGGCACTCGCGAACGCCTCCTCGACCGCTGCCAGGGAGGGCTTGGGCGATCGGTCGGCACGAGTCAGACCGAAACGCCAGTCGTCGATGTCGGCGCCGCCGCGGTTCCACTCGTCCGTCCACGCGAAGACGAAGGCGCCGGCGCAGCCCGCGGCGAAAGCCGTCGGCAGCTGCCAGGCGAGCGAATCGGCCTGCGCCTCGTCGCCGTTTCGCAGGCCGTCGAGCCCCAGCTCGGTGATGACGAGCGGGCGATTGCCCGCGAGGGTCTGCAAGCGTGCCAGGTAGGCCTCGAACTCCTCTTCCGCTTCGAGGAAGACGTTGAAGCAGACGAGATCGAGGAACGGGAGCTGGAGGTATTCGGTCGAGGGATAGTTGACGTACGTGACCAGGGTGTCGGGATCTTCCTCCGTCGCCACGCGGTAGAGCTCTTCCAGGAACTTCTCGATTCGCCGGCGCCCGTGCCAGCGCACGATCGAAGCCGGGATCTCGTTGCCGATCGCATAGGCGAGCACGGCGGGGTGGCCGGCGCATTCACCAACGCCGCTGCGCACGCGATCGGCGATGGATCGCATGCGGTCAGGTTCGCTCAGAAAGGTGACATGCTGTTCCCAGGCGACGCCGACGAGGACGAAGAGCCCCGCCTCCTCTGCCAGGTCGAGCAGCCACCGCGGCGGGACACTGTACGTCCGGACAGCGTTGATCCCGTGGGCGCGCATCGCCGCGAAGTCGGTCGCGACCGTCGACGGCGCTGGATATTCGCAGCCGTCATCATCAGGGCGGAATGTCCCGTACGTGACCCCCCGGAGCGGAAGCTTCCTCTCCCCCCCACCGGAGGAATTTTCCGTGCGCTTGCGCCTTCTCCACTGTCCCTTCCGACTTTCGGTCTCTGTCTCACGCGGCCGCGGCGCAAAAAGACCCTCTCGGCAGGTTACGTGGCTCCGACAGAGATGCAAAGCGGTCTGCGCGAAGAGATGGCGGTCGGGTGAACGAGCGCGCCATCAGAGTCATGCGGTCCCCTCCCGTCCCGTCCTCGTCCTGCCGACAACAGTCTTGCTCAGATCGAGCCCGTCTGCATGCCCTCGCCTTCGCGCGCGGCCTGACGTTCGACGAACTCTGACTCCGCGTCGGCCGCGAGCGTTTCTCGCTCGCGAACGTCCTCCGCTCCGAGCTCGCGGCGGGACGGATCGACTTCCACTCGACGAGCCGCCGCTACCCAACGAGCACGATGCCGGTTAGCTCCACCTAGGCCCCGACGATGAGGAGGACTGCCGCACCAGTGCTCATTCACTCCATGATCGCGGCCGAGTCGGGCAGCCCGAGAGGCGCGGTTCGGGATTGCCGCAGGAACTTCTCTCTTTCAGGGGCGCGACCTCTGTCCGCCGCGTCCACCTTAGCCCCCTAGCGCCTCCGCAGAATCGCGAGCTCCGAATACACGTGCAGCGACTTAAGGTCGTTGAGCGCTGCCGGCTGTCCGTGCCAAGGCTGATGGACATCGTCGACCAGCTCTTTTAGATGCTCGACCAGCGTTCCTTCGCGACGCCAGCCGCCGGACCATTCGGGCAGGTACGAGGTGTGGATGTCCTCGATCGCGTAGATGCCCCCAGGGTTGATGTGCGGCCAGAGCACCTCGAGGCTGGTCAACTGCTGCATAGCAAAGTGGCCGCCGTCATCGATGACGATGTCGAAGCTTCCGTACTCTTCAGCAACCCAAGTAAGGAACTCCCGGTTCTCCTGGCTCCCACCAGGATCGTGGCCCGCTCAACGTCTCGTTCCGCGGCGGCGGGGTTGTTGTCGATTCCCACGATCGTTCGCCGCGCGAAAGTAGTCCTCCCAGGTACGAAGGCTCGCGCCGGTTTCGACGCCGATCTCAAGCAGTGTGATCTGGTCGGTCGCGAAGCGGCTGGAAGAGCGGCTCGTAGACCTCGGTGAATCCGTGGCGGCCGCGACCCGTGGCCTTGTCCGTTCCGTGCCTAAGCGCCATTGCGTCGAGCGAAGCCATCGAGCAGTCGGGGCCGATTCTGAAGGCCAACCGCCCAAACAGTCAAGCGCCGAGCTTGGAAACAAGCGACGACTCCAGCGCAAGACCTGCACGAGCTCTCCGCCACTTCCGCGGATGAGGTCAGCCGCAGGACTGGTGCCCCGACACATCCCGGCGTGACGTGAACAGCCGGTGACCAGTCCCGCGGTGGCGCTAGTTGCGGTGGGGCCGCGAAGCCAGGCCCAGATTCAAGCCGACGCCCGGACTCGAACCGGGGACCCCTTCATTACGAGTGAAGTGCTCTACCAGCTGAGCTACGTCGGCGGGCCTTGAAGCCGGGTCGAGTATAGCCTCCGCTCGGCGGCCGTCTGCTCTTCGCACGAGGCCGCTAGACGGCCGTTACCGGTCTTGGCGCCCTTGGACAGCTTCCCTTTCGGTCGAACCTCAGCTTGAACGCTCACGCCTGCCCTTGAGTGTCTGGTACTGCTCTTTCAGCAGGCTGAGGATCTCCTCACCTCTCGCCAGGTCGGGCTCCTCGGCAAGCACCGCCTTCAGGTCCTGCATGCCGTAGAACTTGAGGTCCCAGGCATCCTCGACGTCGTCGGCCGCTTTCCGGTACTCCGCTTCGGCCTCGTCCATCTCCCCCGCGCGGAGGAGCGCCAGGCCGAGGTTGAACCTCACGGGGATGAGATGGGGATGGATCTCCAGCGCCTCGCGGCTCGCCGCCGCCGACTCGAGCCAGTTGCCCGTAGCGTAGTGCGCCCATCCCAGCTCCCAGAGCGCCGTCGCGAGCTCCTCCTGCGAGCGCTGGTCCTCCTTGATAATCGCAACGGCACGCTCGGCGTGCTCGAGGCCTGCGTCAGCAGAGCCGGTGTGGCTGAGGAGCGACGCCAGCTCCATGTGCGCGGGCGCGTTTCGCGGATCGAGCTCGACGGCCCGCACGTAGTGAGCCTGTGCTTCGGCAAGTTCGCCCTCGGCTGCGTGGGTCGAGCCGAGAGCCCGGTAGACCTCGCTGTCTCTGGAGCCGAGCTCCACCGCCCGGCGTAGGTGGCTCGACCCCTCGTCGTCCTTGGCCATCGCGAGAAGAGCGCGGCCGTACAGCCCGTGGATGTCGGGGTCGTCTGGCTCCAGCGAGGTCGCGCGCTCGAACATCTCCGTGGCTTCGTCGTTCTGGCCGGTCGACTGGAACGCGGTCGCGAGGCTCACCATCGCCTGGACGTCGTCGGGCCTCTCGGCCAGATAGCGGAGGTAGAAGTAGATCGCGTCGCTCTCCAGTTCCTGGTGATGGAGCGCCACAGCGAGGCCGAGCAGCGCGTCCAGGTTCTCTGGCTCGACTGCCAGGGCCTGCTCGAAGCTCGACTGCGCCTCCTCGAGCCGTCCCCGCTGGTAGCTGACGCTGCCCAGAGTCACGTGCAGCCGGACGTTCCACGGGTTTAGATGCGTCGCCTTGCGGAGCGAGCGCTCGGCGAGATCGAGGTTGCCGGCCTCATAGGCTTTGCTGGCGAGATCGTAGAACTCCTCGGCGCCGGCATCGCTCTGCCCCACCCACTGCTTCGCCGCCAGCTTCAGGAACTGACCGTAGGTTCCGAGGCCGGCACGGACTCCGGAGCCCGCCGCCTGCTCGTCACTCATCCTCGGCCTCGGGCTCCTCGGCCTCGGGCTTCGCTTGCGGCTCCGACGCCGAGCCGCCGTCCGGGCCGATCCCGATCTCTGGCTGGACGGCCCGCACGGTCGGGATGTGCTTCTCGGAGCGCTGCCACCGGGCCTGGGCCTCGCGGAAGTCCATCTCGCCGGCGTAGAAACGCCGCAGGATGGCCTTCTTTAGCTCGAGGTTGTACGCGCGCGGCTCCTCCCACACGCCGGCAAGCTTCTCCCACCAGTCCAGGTCGTCGATCTTCCCCTGCTCGAAGAGCGCATTGGCCATCGCAACCAGCTCGTCGGTGTCGCTGATCTTGGCTTCCACGAAGAGCCGGAAGAGGGGCAGGTCGAGCATGTCAGTCGGATTCGAATGGCAGAACGGCTTCTGCGGAGGCTTGCCGTGCTCTACGTTGAGCCTGGGAACACGCGACTTCAGATGCTTGTCGAGGTCATGCAGCGTGTTCACCTCCGCGTGGAGAACGGCCTGCAGCAGCTCGTAGGTGAATGTGCCGTGCTTCAGGTCCTCGACCTCGTAGGAGCGCTGCTTCGGGTCGCAGGAGTAAAACGTGGCGAGCCCTTCCCGGTCGACGACCTCGAGCCCGCCGAAGCCCTCGCCGGAGCTTGGCCCCCTGGCCCCAGCACCCTCGATGTCCGCCCGGCACGCGTCGATGAAGAGCACTTTGTGGCGGCACGGGAGCTTCTCGATCCCCTTCACGACCTCGTCGAGTAGGACGCCTGTCTGCGTGACGCTCTCGTTGCTCGCCTCCATCGGAAGCAGGTATTGCTCTCCCTCCTCCGTGCGCATCCCGTGGCCAGAGAAGTAGAAGACGAACAGATCGTCCTCTCCGATCGGCTCGAAGCCATGCTTGACGTAGTAGGGCGAGTCCGGATTCGAGAAGGCGCCGAGGTGGTGGAAGACGTAGTTGCGGGTCGGCTTGTACTGTGCGCCGGTCTTGTCCGAGTCGGCTAAGAGCACCACCTTCTCCGAGTCGAACTTGAGGTGCTCCACGAGCGAGTCCCTGAAGTCGATCGCGTCGTCCACCGAGTAGTCGAGCGAGTTGAAGAACTCGTAGCCACCCGCTCCGACCACGAGCGCCCAGCGGCGGTCATCGGGCATTGCTCGACCTCACCACAGCTTGACCTTGACGGGCTCCGCCGGCATCTCGCCCTTCGCGTCGAGGATGCCGAGCGGGAGCGGGAGGAAGCCGGGCTTCGTCACGTGGACGACCAGGTCCAGCTCGGCGTTCGCGCTGGGGGTTCCTGCGGAGGCCGCGACCATCATGTGCACCGCTTTTCCGCCTAGCAGACGGCTCGCCTTCGTTGCCGCAAACATCCAGCTCGGGGTTGCCTCCCCCTGGCCGACGGCGAGGATGGACGGCTGGAGCTCCTCGTACTCGAAGCCATAGTCGACACCGCCGAGCTGGCCCCCGATCTCGGCGAACTTCAGCGCTGGGCTCAGAGTGAACTTGACGTTGCGCTTGACCGTGTGCATGACCTCGGAGGGATAGAGATCGTGTGCCACCACGGCGGCCGTGTCGGCTCCCGGGGAGGCCAGCGTGACCTTGAAGTGAGCGTGGTCGAACACGAGGTCCGTCTGGAAACCGAGAAACGAGCACCACAGCCGTACGAGGTAGAAATCCTTGGGCTCCACGTGCTCGAATCCCTCGGGAGCCACCGCGTGCACCGCGCGCAGGACCTCGGGCCGGCCGATGCTGACGGAGGGCAGGTCGCCGGCCATGCTTTCGAGGTCGAGACGGCGGCCCAGGCCTTTAGGCACGGCCTCCTCGAGGTCGGGACGCGTACCGAGTGTCCCCGACCAGACAGACGCCTGCGGTTCGGCGGGAACCGCATTGATGCTCTCAGGTCCCATGTGTCGGCCCTGTTACGTGACAGCTCTTACGAGGCAATCTTGCACCTCGCGGCGACCGCTGACAAGTCCCGAAAGCGAACCTAGCGCGCGCTCGCCCACTCCGCGGGGATGTCGCCCCCCGCCCTCCTCGCGGGATCGGGCTCGTTCCGGCAGGAGTCGGATTCCTGGTCCTCGCGCTCGTGGGCGCCCTGCGCCGCTTCGCGGCAGTCGCCCAGTTGCCACACGTTGGTCCCCGGCCGCTCCCTGGTTTGCCCGAGGCCGCCTAGTATGCCGCGAGGACTGGACATGGCCGCCGACAGCCCTACGCCACCGCCGACGCACGAGGGAACCAGCTGGACAGCCGGCCGCATCGTGCTCGTCATCCTCGGGAGCATCGTGGCCCTCCTGGCGGCGGGCTTGCTCGCGGCCGGCGGGGCACTGCTCTGGGCCGACCAGACGCAGCGGGACGACGACGGCTTCCTGAGCACACCGACGGAGCGGTTCGCCACTGACTCCTACGCAATCACGTCCGAGAGCATCGACCTTTTCGAGGCCGACACCGGCGGCGACTGGATCCTCTCCGAGGGCGTGCTCGGCGACGTCAGGCTCCGGGCCGAGAGCGCTGAGGGCGACGAGGTCTTCATCGGCATCGGGGACACGGCCGACGTGGACGCGTACCTCGACGACGTCGAGCACGACGAAGTGCGCGACCTCGAGTTCGACCCGTTCTCGGTCGAGTACCGGCGCTTCCCGGGCGGCGAGCCGGCCACGCCCCCGACCGAGCAAACCTTCTGGGCCGCGTCGGCGTCCGGCTCCGGCGAGCAGACCGCCACCTGGGAGGCGGAGTCGGGCGACTGGACGATCGTCGTCATGAACGCGGACGGCTCGAGCGGTCCCGCCGTCGACCTCAGCGCCGGCGCCGAGGCCAACTTCCTCATCTGGCTCGCGATCGGGCTTCTGCTCGCCGGCGTGCTGCTGCTCGGCGGCGGCGTGACGCTGATCGTCGTCGGCGCACGCGGGGCGACGTCCGGCGCAGCTCCCGCACCCGTGACGGCAGCAGGCGCGGCACCCGTCGCGACCACCGTCTACCCGGTAGCAGTGCGGGGCGAGCTCGACACGGAGCTGAGCCGCTGGCTCTGGGTCGTCAAGTGGCTCCTCGCGATCCCGCATTACATCGTGCTCGTGTTCCTCTGGTTCGCGTTCTGGATCCTCACCGTCGTGGCGTTCTTCGCCATCCTCTTCACGGGCCGCTACCCGCGCGGGATCTTCGACTTCAACGTCGGCGTCCTGCGGTGGACGTGGCGCGTCGGCTTCTACACGTACTGGGCGCTCGGCACCGACCGGTATCCGCCATTCTCGCTCGCGGAGGAGCCCGACTACCCCGCCAGGCTCGAGATCGCCTACCCGGAGCGGCTCTCGCACTGGCTTCCGCTCGTCAAGTGGCTCCTCGCCATCCCGCACCTGATCCTCGTGGGGCTCTTCATCGGCGGCTGGGGCTGGGGTTGGGGCTGGGGCCCGGCCGGCAGCGACTTCTGGGGGATCGGGATCGCAGGCCTCGTCGGGATCCTCGTCGTGATCGCGGGCTTCGTCCTGCTCTTCACCGGGCGGTACCCGCCCTCGCTCTTCGAGTTCACGCTCGGGCTCGACAGGTGGGTCTTCAGGGTCGCCGCCTACGTGAGCCTGATGCGCGACGAGTACCCGCCGTTCAGGCTCGACATGGGACCGGACGAGCCGCCGGAGCAGGCTGGGCCGACTCCGCCCGGTAGCCTGGAGCCGTGAACGCAGCGCCCAAAACGCCCCGCCACGTCCTCTTCGGCGAGGAGCTCGGCGGGGAGCCGCCTCTACTCGAGCTCCTCGCAGACACCCAGCGCCGCCTGCAGGCGCTCGCCGACCGGTACGGCCGGGACCTCTCGGCCGAAGAGCAGGTCAAGCTCCTCGACGAGGCGTTGGACGACCTTGACGCGGCGCTGGAGCGGGTCCGCGAGACGCGAACCAGGCTCACGCGCATCGAGCTCCGGCTCGCGACCTCCTACGAAAACGCGGTATCCCGGATCCGCCAGGCGGAGCGGGAGACCGAAGCGGACTAGCTCCGGCCGTCGGCCCAGTCGGAGGGGACGTCGCCCCCGCCCTCCTCGCTCACGCGCGCGCCGAAGCGGAGGAGCGTGGGGTTCGGCGAGATCTTCCCGGCGGCGAGCGACTCGCCCTGGCGGAACGAGGTGGCGCGCTCCAGCAGGCTCAGGGGCACGAAGGAGAAGACCTCGCCGACGAAGCCGAGGTCGGCCGTCGAGTTCATGCGCATGAGGAGCAGGTTGTCGCACTGGCTGAGCACGTTCTCGTGCACCTTCTGCGGCCGCTGCGTGGAGACGAGCAAATAGAGGCCGAACTTCCGGCCTTCGCCGGCGATGCGCACCGCGTGCTCGGTTGCGAGCGCTGTCAGCGGATCCTCGGCGTCCGCCGGGCAGACGTTGTGCGCCTCGTCGATGACAACGAGCACGGGCGAGCGGTCGGTGCGCCGCTCCCACAGCCGGCCGAGGACGGCCTCGGCGACGAGCGCCTGTTCCGCGCGGGTGCCCAGCGAGCCGAGGTCGACGACCAGGCAGCGGACGCCCGGGTCGACTGCGTCTTCGAGGATCGAGCCCTCCGCGCCGCGCGACCACACGTTCCAGCCGAGGACGCCGAGGTTCTGGGCGCGGGTGACGAGCCTGCGTTCGTCGACCCCGCCGGAGGCGGCGAGGTCCATCAACGTCGAGGGCTGCCACTGCTCCAAAGCGGCGACGAGTGCGGCGTACTCCTCGCGGTCGGCGATGGGGTCGAGCCTCAGGAGGGCCGTCTGCGCGACCGGGTCGAGCTCGGGGAAGGCCAGCTGGAGGGGCGTACCTCCCTCGGCGCCGGTGCGCACGGCGACGCCGGAAGCCACGCCGCCGTAGCGCGACGCGAGCCCCTCGTCCGCTCCCTCTCGCACGCGCCCGAGGCGGACGAAGTCCGAGTTCGGATCGAGGATCAGGATGCGCAGGTCGGTCTCGAGCAGAAGCCGTTCGAGGACGAGCCCGAGCGAGTACGTCTTCCCCGACCCGGACTGGCCGCAGAGGAAGGTGTGCCGGTCGAAGCCGCCCGCGTCGAGCCAGAAGGGAACGCCCGGAGCGAGGACGAGCTCGCCGACCTCGAGATTGGCCCGGTGCGGCCGCGTCCGCTCGAGCCAGGCCTCGACCTCCTCCGGCTCGGCGGCGCGGGCGGTCGCGTCGTGGAACGGCGCGCCGTCCCCTTCGAGCACGACTCCTTCTCCCTGCGCATAGCGGAGCACCATCCGGTTGTGGGCAGCGAGGTCGCCCCCTAGCGAGACCGCGAGGTCCGGCCCCTCGCGGCTCGCCGACTCGAGCGTGATCAGCTGACCGAGGCGCGGCGCGGCTCCGTCCTCGAGGACGACGTAGCCACCTGCCTGGAGCGCGAGGTCGTGCAGCGAGGCCTGGAACGTGAAGCGGCGCCCGTCCACGGACGTGGCGAGCGAGACGATCGCCCTCTCGAGGTCGCGCCGCAGGCTGCGGTACTCGTCGAGCCGGCGGTCGAGCCCCTCCTGTGAGCTCACGCGACCTCGCGGCACTCGTCGATCGCGACGTCGAGCCCCGCCGCGCCCTCCTCGAGCTCCACGGTGCAAGCGTCCTCCATCACCTTGTAGCCGGTGACGACGCCCTCGCCGTGCGGGGTCGTCACCCGCCTGCCGACGCGCGGCGCGCGGTCGCGGAAGCTCTTGTAGAGCGGGTGCTCGAAGGCGAGACAGCAGCGCAGGCGCCCGCACAGGCCGGTGATCCGGCCTGAGCTCATCGGCAGGTCCTGGTCCTTCGCCATGCGGAGCGTGATCGGCTGCTCGTGGGTGGGGTAGCGGCGCGAGCACTGGCCGCCCCCGCAGAGCCCGTGGTCGCCGCAGAGGCGCGCGCACTCGCGCGGGCCGACCGAGCGCAGCTCGACGCGGCGGTGGAGCCGGTCGCGCAGGGCCGCCTGGAGCTTCGACGACGTCCGGCCGGTGCTCGGCCTCGTAGGAGAAGACGAGGCGCGAGCCGTCGAAGACGAGCTCGGCGGCGACCGGCTTCAGCTGCACGCCCTGCTCCTTGACGACGTCGCGGAAGACGCGCATCGCGCGCTTCGCCTCGTCGCGGTTGGCGGCCACGGTCTCGTGGTCGACCTCGGTCGCCCGGCGGATCACCTTCTTCAGCGGCTGCGGCCGGCTCCTCCTCGAGCTCGTGGTTGGCCTGCACGACGCGCCCGAGCTCCTGGCCGCCCGACGTCTGGCAGATCACCTTCTCGTTCCAGGCGAGCTCCAGCCCGCCCGGGTCGAACGAGTAGACCTTCCCGCCGGGCGAGAACACGACTCCTACCGCGACCGTCATGGCTGAAGTGTGCCTCCCAGCTCCCGGCGAAGGCGGACGAAGAGCGCCTCGAGCGCGAGCCCGGGCTGGACGTTGAACTCGAACGAGCGCCAGACGTCCCGCACCGTCGCGGCGGCGCGCTCCGCCCCGGGGCCGCGCTCGGGCAGCCCGTCGGCGGAGAGCTCGCCGAGCCTGTCGGAGTTGAGGACGGCGCCCTCGGCCCCGGCCGCCACGACCATGAGGTCGCGGTACCAGCCCGGAGAGGAGGTCGAGCGCGTCGAGCACCTCCTCGCGCTCGGCGCCGCGGCCCGCGCGCTTGCCGCGCTGCTCCGTCTCGCGCGGAGTCTCGGAGGGCAGCGGCTCCTTCTCGGCCTCGGCCTTGACGCGCGCCCCGCGCTCCTGCGCGAGCTCGGTGACGCGCCGCGAGGCCGCGCCCGGGTCGAACGCCGGGTCGAGGTAGACGGCGCGGGCCAGCTCGATCAGGCCGTCGCGCCGCTCCCCGGCGTCAGGGTCGAGCAGGCGCTCGGCGCGGTCGAGGCGCCCGGCGGCGACGCGCGCGAGCGCGTCGAGCGGCTCGCCCTCGAGCCCGCGCGAGGAGAGGAACGCCTTGATCGCGCGCTGCGAGAGCCGGCGGAAGGGGACGAGCTGGCAGCGCGACCGGATCGTCGGCGGCAGGAGGCCGAGCTCGTCCGCGACGAGGACGATGACGGCATACGGCGGCGGCTCCTCGAGGTCCTTGAGGAGCGCGTCGGCAGCGTCCTCGTTCAGCAGGTGCGCGCGGAGGACGAGGTAGACGCGGCGCTCGGCCTCGAACGGGCGCATGTGCAGGTCGCGGCGGAGCTCGCGGATCGGGTCGATCCGGATCTGGTCGCCGAGCGGCTCGAGCACGTAGAGGTCGGGATGGACACCGCGGCCGACGCGGTCGGGGTCGCCCAGAAGCTCGGCGGCGAAGGCGAACGCGGCGCGGCGCTTCCCGACCCCGCGAGGCCCGTGGAAGAGGTACGCGTGCGCCGGCCCTTCGGCCAGCGCGGCGCGGAGGAGGCGCTTGGCCTCGTCCTGCTCAGGGAAGGTCTCGAAGCTGTCCACGGACGATCTCGGCGATATCTTCGGGGTTGAGGCTGCCGTCGACCACGGTCACCCGCTGGCCGAAGACCTTGGCGATCTCACGGTACGCGCGGTCCACCTCTTCGGCGAACTCCGGGCCCTCCCTCTCGATCCGGTCCGGCTCGTCGCCGCGGCGCGCCGCCGCCTCGGCGGGCGGCAGGAGGATGAGGAAGGTGCGGTCCGGCAGGAGCCCGCTCGTGGCGAGGAGGTTCAGCTCGAGGACGCGCTCGACGCCGAGCCCGCGCGCGAGTCCCTGGTAGGCGAGCGACGAGTCGACGTAGCGGTCGGAGACGACGTCGGCCCCGCGTGCGAGCGCGGGCCGGATCACCTCGTCGACGAGCTGCGCCCGCGCCGCGGCGAAGAGCGCCGCCTCGGCCCAGGGCGCCACGCGCTCGCCGTGGAGCAGGATCTCGCGGATCCGCTCGCCTGCGGGCGTCCCTCCGGGCTCGCGCGTGAGCACGACCTCGCGGCCCTCCGAGCGAAGCCGCTCCGCGAGGAGCCGGGCCTGCGTCGACTTCCCGGAGCCGTCGACTCCTTCGAACGTCACGAACATGCGAGCGCCGTAGGATACGCCGGTGCGGGCGATCGTCACAGGGGGCGCGGGCTTCATCGGCTCGCACATCGTCGATGCGCTGGTCGCGCGCGGCGACGAGGTCGTCGTCCTCGACGACCTCTCCCACGGGAAGCGCGAGAACGTGAACCCCGGCGCCGAGCTCGTGGTCGCCGACATCCGCGACGCCGAGGCGGTCGCCGAGGTCTTCGCCGAGGCGAGGCCGGAGGCGTGCCTGCACCTGGCCGCGCAGGCCGACGTGCGCGTCTCGGTCGCACGCCCGGACTTCGACGCCGAGGTGAACGTGCTCGGGACGATCCGCCTGCTCGAGGCGGCGCGCGAGCACGGGACGCGCATCGTCTTCTCCTCGACGGGCGGGCGCGATCTACGGCGAGTGCGCCGAGCCCGCCACGGAGTCGTCTCCCCGCGCGCCGCTCGCGCAGTACGGAACCTCGAAGCTCGCGGGGGAGGAGTACCTCGCGACCTACAACCGCCTCTACGGGAGCGAGCACACGGCGCTCCGCTACGGCAACGTCTTCGGGCCGCGCCAGGACCCGCACGGCGAGGCGGGTGTCGTCGCCATCTTCCTCGGGCGGCTCGCGCGCGGGGAGGCGCCGCACATCTTCGGCGACGGCTCGCAGCAGCGGGACTACGTCTACGTCGGCGACGTCGCTGCGGTGACGCTGGCCGCGCTGGAGCGGCCGGCGGGCGTCTTCAACGTCGGCACGGGGGTCGCCACCTCCGTGCTCGACCTCTTCGACGTCTGCCGGCGCGTCTCCGGCGTCGACGTCGAGCCGGTCTTCGACCCGCCGCAGGCTCGGCGAGCTGCAGCGAAGCGTCCTCGACACGAGCCTCGCCGAGCGGGAGCTGGGCTTCTCGGCGCGGACGTCCTTCGACGACGGCATCGCCGGCCACCTGGGAGTTCATTCGGGCGGAAGGAGAGGGCGGCCGCGGGGCGAACTAGACCGGCCCGTGGATCATCGCACCGACCTCCCAGCCCCCGCGCTCTGGCGCACCGCCGCGTTCATCGCGGCCTCGGTCGCCACGGTCGAGCTGCTCGTCCTGCTCGTCGTCGGCATCTGGCTCTTCGGCAAGTTCTTCTCCGACGAGGTGAGCAAGGCGACCGACCCGGCGAAGGTCGCGCAGGTCGCCGTCGAGCGCCGGCTGCAGGCGCAGGGGCGGCTGCCCGACACGAGCAAGGAGGCGGCCACGGCCGACGCGAAGCCGCTGCTCACCCGCGGCGAGACCTCGGTGCTCGTGCTGAACGGCAACGGCGTCAGCGGCGCCGCGTCCGAGCTCGCCGACCGCATTCGACGCACGCCACTACCTCATCGCCGGCACCGGGAACGCCACCCGCACGGACTACCCGCGCTCGATCGTCATGTTCCGGCCCGGCTACAAGCGCGAGGCCCAGCGGCTCGCGCATGATCTCGACGTATCCGCCGCGTGGGCCCGCTCGACGGCGTCCGCGTCCGCGATCTCCAGGGCGCGCACGTCGCCTTGGTGATCGGCGGATAGCGCCCGCTGCCAAGCTAGATTTGGGGCGTGGCCGAGCCTCTCCTGACGCGCGCATGCAGGCGCGAGCACGTCGAGCGCACGCCGGTCTGGTTCATGCGCCAGGCCGGCCGCTCGCTTCCCGAGTACCGCGAGATCCGGGAGCGCCACGACCTCTTCGCGATCTGCCGGCAGCCCGAGCTCTGCGCGGAGGTGACGCTGCAGCCGGTGCGCCGCCACGGCGTGGACGCGGCGGTGATGTTCGCCGACATCATGCTGCCCGTCACTCGGCATGGGCATCGACGTCGAGCTCGTCGAAGACGTCGGGCCCGTGGTCGCCGAGCCGATCGCGAGCCTCGCCGACGTCGAGCGCCTGCGGGTCCCCGAGCCCGAGGAGGCCGTGCCGTTCGTCCTCGAGGCGGTGCGGCTCGTCCGCGACGAGCTCGACGCCGACCGCGCCGTCGTCGGCTTCGCCGGCGGGCCGTTCACCGTCGCCGGCTACCTGATCGAAGGCAAGCCGACGCGCGACTTCGTGAAGACGAAGACCTGCATGTACGCCTCGCCGGAGGTCTGGCACGCGCTCATGGACAAGCTCGCGGACACGTTCGCGGCGTACCTGCAGGCGCAGGTGCGCGCCGGCGCCGACGTGGTCCAGCTCTTCGACTCCTGGGTCGGCGCGCTCTCCGCCGCCGACTACCGGGAGTTCGTCGCCCCCTACTCGGCGCGCGTCCTCGGCGCCGTCGACGCGCCGACGATCCACTTCGGCACCGGGACGACTCACCTCCTGCGCGAGATGAAGGCGGTCGGCGGCAACGTCATCGGGCTCGACTGGCGCGTCCCGATCGACCGCTGCTGGGAGTCGCTCGGCTCCGGCCGCGGCGTCCAGGGGAACCTCGATCCGGCCGTCCTGCTCGGCCCGTGGGAGCGTGTCGAGGAGGCGGCCGTCCGCATCCTCGACGCGGTCGCCGGCCGCCGCGGGCACGTCTTCAACCTCGGCCACGGCGTCCTCCCGGACACCGACCCGGCCGACCTCGGCCGCCTCGTCGAGCTCGTCCGCGAGCGCACCTCCGTCGAAGTCACCGCTTGACGAGCCGCGACAAACGGACGGCGGTCATCCTGATGGCCTACGGGAGCCCTGAGCGGCCCGAGGACATCCCCGCCTACTTCGCCGACATCCGCGGCGGCCGGCCGGTGCGGCAGGAGGCCGTGGACGAGCTGGTCGAGCGCTACCGGCGCATCGGCGGCACGCTCCCCCCTGAACGAGATCACCGAGGCGCAGCGCGCCGCGCTCGAGGAGACAGCCGGCCTCCCCGTCTACGTCGGCATGAAGCACTGGCATCCCCGGATCGCGGAGGCGGTCGAACGCGCGCTCGGCAGACGGCGCCGGAGCGCTCGTCGGGCTCGTCCTCGCGCCGCACTACTCGCGCATCTCGATCGGCGGCTACCGCGACCGCCTCGAGCAGGGCCTCGACGGCCGGGCCGAGCTCGCCTTCGTCGAGAGCTGGCACGACCACGAGCCGTACGTCGCCCTCCTCGCCGACCGCGTGCGCGGCACCGACGCCCACGTCGTCTTCACCGCGCACAGCCTTCCGGAGCGGATCCTCGCCGAGGGCGACCCGTACCGCGACCAGCTGCTCGAGACCTCGCGCCTGGTCGCCGAGCGGGCCGGGATCGCCGAGCTGGTCGTTCGCCTTCCAGAGCGAGAGCCCGACCGGCGAGCCGTGGCTCGGCCCGGACATCCTCGTCGAGCTGGAGACGCTGCACGAGCGCGGCGTCCGCAAGGTCCTGGTCGCGCCGGTCGGCTTCGTCTCCGACCACCTCGAGATCCTCTGGGACATCGACGTCGAGGCCCGCGAGAAGGCGGCAGAGCTCGGCCTCGAGCTCGACCGCATCGAGTCCTTGAACGCCGACCCGGCCTTCATCCGCGCGCTCGCGGCCCTCGTGGAGAAGGCCTTGCGTGCCGAAGGACGAATCGAGATCCGATGAGTAGCACCACGCAGCTGTCCCGACTGGCCGGTCCTCCTCGAGGTCGCGCCCGACCTCCATTTCAAGCACTACACGCTCGGCGAGGCGCGGCTGCCCGCGGAGGTGCTCGTCAACCTCCCGGACATCCCCATGGAGGCCGTCGCGATCTGCGCCGACCTCGAGCACAACGTCTTCAACCCGAGCCACACCGACCCGCGCATCGGCGCGGCGCTGCAGGAGACCTACTGGTACTCGCTCACCGAGTGGTCCCAGCAGGCGCCGCGGGCGTAGAGTTCGCGGCGTGGGCAAGGGATACGCCGAAGGGCCCGGCGGCCGAGGAGCGGTTCGCCGACCTCGAGCGCGCGGAGCGCGGGGAGGCTCGAGGAGGCCCCGCCCGAGCGCCCGGCCGTCTACGGCTCGACGGACGACGAGCCGGAGCGCCACTTCCTCGGCTGGCTCGGCGAGGTCGACCCCGACGAGCTCTTCGCCGGCGGCAAGGCCTGGGGCCTGACGGTCGTCAGGCGCCGCGAGAGCAACTAGCTCGAGCCATGCCCGGCGGGGTCAGGTCTTGCATTCCAGCAGCGGGCCGATCCTTGCGCGATTGCAAGACCTGACCCCCGGGCTAGGCTCGTTTGCCCAGTAGACGTCGGTTCGGTACGGCAGCTCGACCTCCTCGCGGCCTCGCGTCTTCGGGTCCGTGGCCAGGAGCTTGCGCACCTCGGCGAGGACGCCCTCCCGCTCGGGCTCGGGGAGCGCCGCGACGAAGCTCACCGACGCGACGCGGGCGACGACGCCCTCCGGGCTCAGCCGGTGGACGTGCCTTACCTCCGTGTGACCGAGCCTGCCGAAGAGGGTCGTCCGCTCGAAGGCCTCGCGCCAGGCGCCGGTGCGGTGCGTGGGCGCGCCGGCGCGGTGCGGCTCCATGATCTCGGAGAGCCGCGCCACCCACTGGACGCTAGTGTCGCGGACGTTCCAGAGCAGCCCGAGGCCGCCGCCAGGCTTGAGGACGCGGTGGATCTCGGAGAGCGCCTCCTCGCCGCGGAACCAGTGGAACGCCTGTCCGACGGTCACGGCGTCCACCGAGGCGGCGGCGAGCGGGATCGCCTCCGCCGTGCCCGGAAGGGCCCGCACGCCCGGGAGCGCCCTCTCCAGCACGGCGCGCATCTCGGCGACGGGCTCGACGGCCACGACCTCCGCCCCCGTGCCGACGAGGAGCGCCGTCAGCTTGCCCGTGCCGGCCGCAAGATCGAGCACGACGCGGCCGGGCTTGAGGTGGAGCTCCCGTTCGAGCCGCTCGGCCGCCTTCGGCGGATACGTGGGCCTGCCCTGCTCGTACGCCTCGGTCGCCTGCCGGAACCCGCGTGCGGCCGCGTCGTGAATCTCGCCCATGGCCCCAGCCTACGGATAGCGTCCACAGAGTGACCGAGGAGATCGATCCGTCCCGGCTGGAGTTCGAGGATACGTTCGACGATCCGTCGCTCGACCTCGCCAAATGGATCCCCCACTACCTCCCGCAGTGGAGCAGCCGCGAGCGCGCGGCCGCACGCTACAAGGTCGGAGACGGCAGCCTCCGGCTCCAGATCACGGAGGACCAGGAGCCGTGGTGCCACGACCTCGACGACGACGTCCGGGTGTCGTCGCTGCAGACCGGGCTCTTCGCCGGCCCGCTCGGAAGCCGCATCGGCCAGCACCGGTTCAACCCGGACGCCGTGGTCACGGAGGAACAGCGCAACACGCGCCTCTACACGCCCCACTACGGCCGCATCGAGCTACAGGCGAAGGCGCTCGACGACCCATACTCGATGGTCGCACTCTGGCTGATCGGCTACGAGGACGAGCCCGCGCGGTCGGGGGAGATCTGCGTCTGCGAGATGTTCGGCCGCGACGTGCTCCCCGATCGGGCCTCCGATCGGGCTCGGCGTGCACCCCTTCGGCGACCCCGACCTTACCGACGACTTCTCGGTGGAGACGCTTCCCATCGACGCGCGCGAGTTCCACGTCTATGCCGCCGACTGGACGCCCGGGCAGGTCTCGTTCTCCGTGGACGGGGAGCCATGTCAGGACGGTTCTGCAGGCACCCGCCTATCCGATGCAGCTCATGCTCGGCATCTACGAGTTCCCCCCACAGAGGGGCCGAGCCGCCGGTCGGCGCCTACCCGAAGGAGTTCGTGGTCGACTACGTCCGCGGCTACCGGCTCGACGCCTAGCCCGCGGCGGCGATCTTGCGCAGCGCGTAGAGCAGGATCCCGCCGTGGCGGAGGTAGTCGCGCTCGCGCGGCGTGTCCAGCCGGACGCGGGCGGTGAAGACGACCGGCTCGCCACCGCCGTCAGGCGTGGCGGTCACCGTCGCCTCGCTCGCCTCGCCGTTTCGGAGACCCTCGACCGCAAACACCTCGCGACCGCTGAGGCCCAGCGACTCGGCGCTCTCGCCGTCGGGGTACTGGAGCGGGACGATGCCCATCCCGATCAGGTTCGAGCGGTGGATGCGCTCGTAGCTCTCGGCGACGACGGCGCGCACGCCCAAGAGGTTCGGCCCCTTCGCCGCCCAGTCGCGCGAAGAGCCCGAGCCGTACTCCTTGCCGGCGAGGACGACGGTCGGCACGCCCTCCGCCCGGTAGCGCATGGCCGCGTCGAAGATCGTCGCCTCCTCGCCGTCGGGCAGGTGCACCGTCCACGTGCCCTCGCTCCCGGGCACGAGCAGGTTGCGGAGACGGACGTTGGCGAACGTGCCGCGCACCATCACCTCGTGGTTCCCGCGCCGCGAGCCGTACGAGTTGAAGTCCTTGCGCTCGACGCCGTGCTCGACGAGGTAGCTGCCGGCCGGGCTGTCGAGCTTGATCGCCCCGGCGGGCGAGATGTGGTCCGTCGTGACGCTGTCGCCGACCATGACCAGGCAGCGCGCTCCGGCGACGTCCGCGACCGTCCCCGGCTCGGGCGACATGCCCTCGAAGTACGGCGGCAGACGCACGTAGGTCGAGCCGGGATCCCAGGCGAAGAGGTCGCCTTCCGGGACCGGGAGCGCAGCCCAGTTCTCGTCGCCGGTGAACACGTCCGCATAGGTCCGCCGGTACATGTCCTCGTTGATCGCCTCCGCAATCGTGTCCTTGATCTTCTCCGGAGTCGGCCAGAGGTCGCGCAGGAAGACTTCGTCGCCGCTCTGGTCGTGGCCGAGCGGCTCTGTCGTCAGGTCGAGGTCGATGCGCCCAGCGAGCGCGTAGGCGACCACCAGCGGCGGCGAGGCGAGGTAGTTCGCCTTCACCTCGGGGTGGATGCGCGCCTCGAAGTTCCGGTTCCCCGAGAGGACGGCGCAGACGACGAGGTTGCCCTCGTCCACGGCCTCGGAGATCTCCGGCGGGGAGCGGTCCCGAGTTCCCGATGCAGGTCGTGCAGCCGTACCCGACCGTGTGGAACCCGAGCGCTTCGAGGAACGGCGTCAGACCCGCCTTGTCGTAGTACTCGGTAACGACCTTGGAGCCGGGTGCGAGGCTCGACTTCACCCACGGCTTGCGTGTGAGGCCGCGCTCGACCGCCGCCTTCGCCAGGAGCCCGGCAGCGACCATTACCGACGGGTTGGACGTATTCGTGCAGCTCGTGATCGCAGCGATGACGACGGAGCCGTGCTCGAGCTCGAAGGACTCGTCACCCATCGAGACGGCTACCGCGACCGGCTCGTGCTCGCGCAAGGCCACCGCGACGGGCGTGGCCGGCTCCGGGTCGGGCACCGCCTCGTGTCCCGGGGCGGTGATCTCGGGCGGGGTCGCTCGCCGGGAACGAGTCAGCCAGCGCCTTGTCCGGCGAGCCGTTCCGGTAGGGAACGCCGAAGGTCGAGAGCGACTCGAGGAAGGACGACTTCGCCTCAGTGAGCGGGACCCGGTCCTGCGGCCGTCGAGGACCGGCGAGGCTCGGCTCGACGTCGCCGAGGTCGAGCTCGATGATCTGCGAGTACTCGGGCTGGTGGTCGGGATCGTGGAAGAGGCGCTGGGCGCGGCAGTACTCCTCCACGAGCGCGACCTGCTCCGCGCTTCGGCCCGTGAGGCGCAGGTAGGTGAGCGTCTCCTCGTCGACGGGGAAGAACCCGCACGTCGCGCCGTACTCGGGGGACATGTTCCCGATGGTCGCGCGGTCGGCGAGCGGGAGCCCGGCGAGGCCGTGGCCGAAGTACTCCACGAACTTCCCGACGACGCCGACCTTGCGCAGGATCTGGGTGACTGCGAGGACCAGGTCGGTTGCCGTCGCACCCTCCGGAAGCCTGCCGGAGAGCCGAAAGCCGACGACCTGCGGCACGAGCATGGAGACGGGCTCGCCGAGGAGCACGGCCTCCGCCTCGATCCCGCCGACGCCCCAGCCCAGCACGCCCAGGCCGTTCACCATCGTCGTGTGGGAGTCGGTGCCGATCAGCGTGTCCGGGAAGGCGAACAGGCGCCCACCCTCCTCCCGCGCCTCGACCACGCGGGCGAGGTATTCGAGGTTCACCTGATGGACGATCCCGGTGTTCGGCGGCACGACGCTGAAGTTGTCGAAGGCGGTCTGCCCCCAGCGGAGAAAGGCGTAGCGCTCCCGATTCCGCTCGAACTCCCGCTCGGTGTTCCTGAAGATGGCGAAGCGCGAGCCGAACTCGTCCACCTGCACCGAGTGGTCGATGACGAGCTCGGCCGGGATCTGCGGGTTGATGGCGGCCGGGTCGCCGCCGAGGGCGACCATCGCCTCGCGCATGGCGGCGAGGTCGACGATGGCCGGCACGCCCGTGAAGTCCTGCAGGAGCACGCGCGCCGGGCGGAAGGAGATCTCGTGGCTCGGGTCGGCGTGCGCGTGCCAGCCCGCGACCGCCCGCACCTCGTCCTCGCTGCCGTGGCCGAGCGCCTCCGCGCGCAGGACGTTCTCGAGCAGGACGCGGAGCGTGTACGGGAGGCGCGCGACGTCTGTCTCGCCGTCGAGAGCGTCCAGGCGGGCGATCGCGTGCTCCCGCCCGCCTGCCTCGATGTGTCCGAGTGCTCCGAAGGTGTCGGCCACGCCTCGATTCTAGATGCGGGTCGGCCGCAGCCGATCCTTGGGAGCAGGTCTGACAGCGAGCGCGAGTCTAGTCCGGCTTCGCGGACATGGCCCACGTCGCGATCACGTAGGCGATGACGAGGAGCACCGCGAGGACCGTGGCGACTCGGACCAGCGTCGCTCCCTGCTCGCCGTTGCTCTGGCCCAGGCGGCGGGCTCCGAGGCCGGCCAGGATCGTCGAGATCAGGAGAAGGACGCCTCCGGGCTCCGCGGTGCTGTAGCCGATCACGAGCCAGGCGGGATCCTCGTCGAGGTTGTCCAGGCCCTCGCGGGAGGCCGTCCACAAGGCCCCGAGCCACATGAGCAACCAGGCCGGAATCGCGACGAAGAGCAGCGTCCGGAACGAAAGCCGGGCGTACGGGAGCACGTCAGCAGGCGCCCGGCGCTTCCAGGCGAGGAGCTGCGCGGTGACCGCCGTGATTAGCGCGCCGACAAGGATCGACGCGCCCAGGACGTGCAAGAGGAGCGGAAGGTTCCAGCTGTCGGGGCGGATCGCGGCGAGCATCGGCTAGGCCCCCGGCTTATAGATCATGACCACGAGGATGATCAGGACGACCAGGATCATGAGCGCGTGGAGGACGAGACCGCGTTGCGAGCGCAGCATGGGGGTCAGCTCTGGGCTCGGGACGTCACGCCCCTCGTCGATGAGAGCTTTCGCCCGGTCGCGCGCACCGTTGTAGACCTTTCCCACCTGGCCGCCGACCGCGGCGGCCACGAGCCAGAGGATCAGGGCGGCGATGATCCACCCGTCCCAGATCTTGTACGCGTCGACGTCCAGCGCGAGCCAGATCCCAAAGACGATCGTGCCCGTCATCCCGACAGCTATGAGGGCGTCACCGACGCGCGAGACCCGGAACATCCGCACCACGTCGCTGGGGACAGTCAACCGCCACCCGGCCGCGATGACCACGGTGTAGATGACCAGCGCGGCGATCCACGAGAATGCCGACAGGACGTGCAGCGCCAGCAGCCAGTCGTAGAGCTCCACGGCGCGGAACCTACAGCACGCACAGGAAGGATGCGGCTTCCGTGAGGGGAGCGCTCAGGGAGCCGCTTCCAGGACTAAGAACCACCACGTGCCGTCGGCGAGGATTCCCAGGCGCGGGGCGACATAGCCTGTCTCGGGAAAGCGGCTCGAGCCCGCTTTCACCGAGAAGCATCGTGAGCGCGTCCTTCTCTGCGGCCGACATGTCGTCCGGATCGGAGTCCGCCGTGAACCTCGGCCACCGGTAGAGCGTGCCCTCGTTGGTCTCCTCCACCGTGTGCGGCATGGCCAGCAGCCCCGCCATCGCCTCGAGCGGCTCCGTTCCCAGCTCGCGCCAGTGCGTCACGGGGTCGACTCCAAAGCCGGCGTCGGAGAGGAAGCTCTCCGCCTCGACGAGCGGCTCGAGGGCGTCGTAGTCCTGTGCGCTGGCCGCCAGCTGAATGGCTGCGAAGGTCTGCGCGACCGGGCCTGGGAGCTCCTCGACGGCCGGAACAGTCTCCGGGTCCGGAGCGGTTGCCACGACGGTTTCAGCAGGGCCCCTCGGTCGAGGTCTCAGAGGCCGAGGAGGGCTCGTCGCCGGTGCAGGCCGCGGCCAGAACGAGCGCCGCCAGCGCGGCCACGGAAGCCGCGCGTGCGAGGAGCGCCTCATGCCCTCCGGTGCCGCTGCGTCTCGTCACGCTCGCTCCCTCGTTCACGTTGAACGTAGCACCGGGGACGCTCGCGCGGAACGGGCCACGTCTTGGGGTCAGGTCTTGCAATCGCGCAAGTGCCGCTGCGTGCTGCAATGCAAGACCTGACCCCGGGCCGTGTCACCCCAGGCCATGGGGTCTCAGCTGTCGAAGCCGAGGCCCAGCCGGTCCAGCGTGCGCAGCCAGAGGCCGCGGCGGCCGGCGTTTCGGTCGGCCGCGTCCAGGCGGTTCCGCGTCAGCTGGATCACGCCCGAGCGCAGCGGCTCCGGCGGGAAGGGCACCGGCTTCGAGCGGACATAGCGCAGGCGGGTCGCCTCGGTGTCGCGCCCGTCGAGCAGGTCGAGCCCCACGCGGGCGCCGAAGCGCGCCGAGACGACCCCGAGCCCCGTGTACCCGACCGCGTAGGCGACGCGACCGCGGTGCGCCGTCCCGAAGAAGACCGAGAAGCGGCTGCACGTGTCGATCGCCCCGCCCCAGCGGTGCGAGAAGCGCACGCCCTCGAGCTGCGGGAACGTCGTGAAGAAGTGCTGCGAGAGCCTGGCGAAGGTCGGTTCGTCGTCGTCGAGCTCCGGTCGCACCGGCCCGCCGTAGCGGTAGACGGCGTCGTAGCCGCCCCAGAGGATGCGCTCGTCAGCCGTCAGGCGGTAGTAGTGGAACTGGTTCGCCAGGTCGCCGATGCCCTGGCGCCGCTTCCAGCCGATCGACTCGCGCTGCTCCGGAGCCAGCGGCTCCGTCACCAGCGCGTAGTCGTAGACCGGCGCGATGTAGCGGCGAACGGCGCGGAGGAGCGGCGGATAGGCGCTCGTCGCCAGGAGGACGCGCTGCGCGCGGACGTGGCCCGTCGGCGCGAGGACGCGCACGCCGGCTCCGTCCTCGAGCAACCTCGTCGCGCGCGTGCGCTCGTGAATGCGGACGCCGGCCCTGAGCGCGGCGCCGGCGAGGCCGGCGACGAGCTTCCCGGGGTCGACGACAGCCGCGTCGGTCTTGTCCCACAGACCGGCGAGGTAGGTCGGCGACGCGACCTCGGCCTGCATCCCTTCGCGGTCGAAAAGCTCGTGCTCGTGCCCGAAGCGCTCGAGCAGCTCGGCGCCCTCCTCGAGCCCCTCCACCTCGTGCGGCTCGAGCGCGACCCCGAGGTCGCCGGTCAGCTCGAGGTCGCAGTCGATCCCGAGGCGCTCGATGTCGCCGACGAAACCCTCGAAGTTCTCGCGGCCGAGCCGCTCCAGCTGCGGCAGCTCGTCGGCGAAGCGCGCGAGGCCGTTCTCGATGCCGTGCGTCAGCGAGCCGAGGGCGAAGCCGCCGTTCCGCCCGCTCGCGCCGACGCCGACGGTCTCCGCCTCGAGCACGACGACTTCCCGCGCGGGGGCATCGGCCTTGGCGTGCAGCGCCGCCCAGAGCCCGGTGAACCCGCCGCCGACGATGCAGAGGTCGGCCTCGGCCGACCCGTCCAGCTGGCGGTTGGGGCTCCCGCGGCGGCAGCGCGTCGAGCCAGTACGGCCACGTCGTCGCGTCGGCGAACGCCGCGCGGTGCGCCTCGGTGGGCGCGCTGTCGGGCCAGGGAAAGGCCATGACCGCGAGTCTATGAACTCGAATCGGAATGACGCTTCGCCGGCGCGGCGTCCTGGGTGAGTGCGATGCAAGGACGCAGGGTGCCTGAATAGCAGCGCTATTCGGGCAACCGAGGACGCCGCAGCGCGCCGCCCAGGGCGTCGCGACGGCTCAAGGCTTCATTCTGCTTCGGGTTCTAGGAGGAGAGGGGAACGGCCGGAGGCTAGGGAAGCGGCACGCCGCTGCCTGGGCCGAGAACGCCCTTGACGACGGGCGTGACCGGCGCGGCGACGTCCGGCACGACCGTCCCGGTCACGTCCTCGACGACGCCGGTGGCCGTGTCCGCCACTCCTCCCACCGTCTCGCCAACCTCGAGCGGTGGGAGCACGGCCGGCATTCGGGTAAGGCGGTCGCCGGGCTGAGACTCCTTCGGAGCGGAGGCGGCTCGCTCCAGCCGCGCCGCGGCCCGGGTGGCGGGCGAGGTGACCGGATCCGCGAGGATCGGTAGCTCCGGAGCGGTCCTCGGCGCCTCCACCACGGTCGCCGGCTTGGGCGACGCCGGGTCCCCCCGCTTCGAGACATCCGGAATCGAGCCCGCGAGCACCGCAACTCCGAGCGCCAGAGTCGCAGCGACCTTGGCGCTCCCGCCCAGGCCGAATGCCGACTTGAGCGCGGACAGGAGGCCTCCGACGTCCAGGCAGCGCGCGAGGCGCGTGCGGGTGCCAACATCCTGCTGGTCGAGGCTGCCCGCGAGTGAGCGCCGAGCGCGAAAGATCAAGGTCTCGACCGCGGAGGTGCTGAGCTTCAGCTCCTCTGCGATCTCCCGGTAGGAGAGGCCGCGCCACTCGCGCAAGAGGATCGCCCGGCGCTGGAGGTCGGTCAGGTCTCCGAGCGCGGTCTCGAGCGCGACCACGTTCTCGTGGCCGGAGGGCTCGGCGGCGGGCGTCACGGACTCGAGCAGCTCGGGATCCTGGACGAGCTCGAGCCGCCGGCGCCGGCGGTCGGAGTCCCATTGCGAGAGGCAGACGTTGTGCGCGATCGTCAGGAGCCACGCGATCTCGGTCTGGGGCACGACCCCCCGCTGGAGCCCCCGGAAGGCGTAGAGGAACGTCGTCTGGAGCGCGTCCTCGGCCTCCTCCTGCGAGCGCAGCCGGCGACGGCAGTAGGACAGAACCCGCTCACGGTGCCGCTCGAACAGGTCCTGCGCGGCCGGCTGGACCCCGGGCGAGGCGACGGCGCGCCCGCCGGCATCCGCACGACCGATGACTGGGTCGGCGGCCACGACGTCTAGGTCGGCTTGGGCGGTTGGATCACGACGTCACGGGACTAGAGACAACTGAGACGAGAGTAAACCATTCCCTGGGAGAGGGGAAGTAAACCTCCCTCGAACGGGTGATCGATGCGGGCACCCGCAAGTTTTCGGCGGTGCGGCCTTCTTACTGGTCGACCACGTCGTCCAAGGAGAGCCGATGTGCTGCAAGGCCGCCAGTCCCGCACCGCCCGGTCGCCTCGTCCCTAGAGACGGAGGCCCCCGATGATCCGCCTTCTCATCTGCGACGACTCGGACGTCTTCCGGGCCGCCCTCCGAACGACGCTCGCCGAGCAGCCGGAGATCGCGGTGGTCGGCGAGGCCGCCGACGGCCAGGAGGCCGTCGACCTCGCGCTGGCCCTCTCGCCTGACGTGATCCTCATGGGCGCTCGCATGCCGGCTCTTGACGGCGTCGAGGCGACGCACGAGATCAAGAGCGTCCTCCCCGACACGCGCATCGTCGCCCTGACGGGCCCGGACGAGCAGGACGTCGTCGCGGCGATGCTGGAGGCCGGCGCGACGGCCCACTGCGTGAAGGACGCGCCGCTTCGGGAGCTCGAGCTCGCGGTTGCTGGAGCGGCCGAGCCGTTCGTCCGCCTGGCCCACACCCTCGCGAAGTCGGCCAACGCTTGCGGCGCCGCGGAGCTCGTCGTGCGTGAGATCGCGGAGCTGACCGGAGGCGCCGGCGCGGCAGTCTACGTCGCGCGCTGCCGACGCCGGGCTCTCACTGGCTTCCGCGGCCGGCCCGGCCCGCCGGCCGAACCTGACGTCGGCGCCGGGCGTCGCCGTCGAATGCTTCCGCGGCGGGAAGCTCGTCCTCGCCAACCGCGCGCGAGCTCGCCGAGCTCTCGGCAGAAGGGCTTCCGTGCGACCAGGCGCTGGCCGTCCCTCTGCTCGCCGACGGAGAGACCCTCGGAGTCGTGCTCGTCGCCGGGCCGCCCGGCGCCGGGCTCCAGATCGACCACGGGCTGATCGCGGCCGTCGCCGACCTCGCGGCGGCCGCGATTGCCAACGAGCGCCGCATCGCCCTCACGTACGACGAGGCCCGCCGCGACGCGCTCACCGGCCTCCCGAACCGCCGCGCCTTCGAGGAGCGCCTCGACGCGCTCCTCGCCGACCCGGCGCGCGAGCCCGTCGGCATCGCGCTCGTCGACCTCGACGATTTCACGCGCATCAACGACACGCACGGCCATCAGGCCGGCGACGACATCCTCCGCGAGGTCGCCCGCGTCGCGACCAGAGGCACTCGCGCGGAGGAGGAGGTCTTCTACCGGCTCGGCGGCGACGAGCTCGCCGTGCTCGTCCAGGCCGGCCGGCAGTCGGCGGAGCTCGTCACGAGGCGCTTCCTCGGCGGGCTCCGCGGCCACCGGCGCGGTCTTCCGCTGCCGACCGCGTCGGCCGGGATCGCCGCTTCTCCCGAGGACGGCGAGACGCGGGACGAGCTGCTCGCGATCGCCGGCCTCGCCCTGTACACGGCCAAGGCCGAGGGCGGAGACGGCGTCGCCGACCTGTCGGCCTCGAACCATGATTTGCCGCCCGCGTCGGAGGCCCCTCCCTCCTCCGGCGCGCTGGTAGGGCCAAGCCCGCGGGCCCCCCACGCCCGTGTGGTCGCCCTGCCGCTCCCGGGGCCGGGCCGCGACACGCCGCAGACGCGGCTCGGCCCCGTCCACCCCGCACGCGTGCTGGTGGTGGACGACGACGAGCGCCTCCGCATGCTGCTGAGGACGACGCTCGAGCTCATCGACATCGAGATCGACGAGGCTGCCAGCGTCCCGGCCGCGCGCTCGCGCATCGCCGACAGCCCGCCTGACGTCGTCGTCCTCGACCTCGGGCTGGCCGGGAGGGACGGACTGGCGCTCTGCGAGGAGCTGAGCGGGGACCGGCGAACGCGCGACATCGGGATCGTCGTCCTGACGGGAAGCAACGAGTACACCTACGCAACCGCATGGGCGGCGGGCGCCGACGCCTACCTGAGCAAGCCGTTCAGCCCGCTCGACCTGCTCGCGGTGGTCGAGCAGCTTGCAGGCGGGCTGTACGAGGGGCCGTTCCGCATCTCCGACTCCCGGCCGCCGGAGGAACAGCTCATCCGCTACGCCGAGGACCTGCGGCGGCTTCTCGACATCGAGCACGGCCAGCGCGCGCTGATCCAGAACGCGTACCGCCAGACGGTCGAGGCGCTGGCTTCTGCGCTCGAGGCCAAGGATTCTCGGCACGAACGCCCACTCGCACCGCGTCCAGAAGTATGCGATGGAGCTCGCCTGGCTGGTGGAGCCTAGGCTCGTCGAGGAGCCGAGCGTCGAGTACGGCTTCCTCCTCCACGACGTGGGCAAGATCGGGATCCCGGACCGGATCCTCAACAAGCCTGAGGCTCTGACCGAGTCGGAGCGGCGTATCCTCGAGACCCACGTCATCCTCGGGGAGCAGATGCTTGGGGACGTCGCCCTCCTGGAGGGCGCAGGCCTGAAGGTCGTGCGCCACCACCACGAGCGCTGGGACGGAGACGGCTACCCCGACCGCCTCAGCGGCTACGACATCCCCCTCCCCGCACGCATCTTCGCCGTCGCCGACGCGCTCGATGCAATGACGAGCGACCGCCCGTACCGCGCCGCGCTCGGGTGGGACGAGGCGATGGTCGAGCTGATCGCGCACTCCGGCAGGCAGTTCGACCCCAACGTCGTCGACGCCCTCATGGAGCGCGAGCCGCGCCTGCGGGCGATTCACGCCGACTTCGAGGCGTCCACGCCCTCGTCGCAGGGGCTCCATCTGGTGACCCGCGAGGCGGACGACTAAAACGTCACTGCGCCAGGGCTGCGACGACCAGGTCGCAGGTGCGCTGCGTGAACCGTCCCTCCGGGTCCTTCTCCGGGTTGAGGCAGGCGAGGCTCATGCCCGCGAGCGCGGGTGAGGCGCAGAGCGGGCCGAGCAGCTCGGCGAGCTCCTCCCACTCGAGCCCGCCCGGCATGAGGTAGTCGGTCGCCGGCATCGCGCGCTCGTCGAGGACGTCGACGTCCACATGGAGCCAGAAACGACCCGGCCCCTCGGCCAGCTGCGTCGCGCCGAGCTCTCCGGAGGCTCGCAGCCCGTGCGCGCGTAGATCATCCGGCGAGAGGACGAGCAGCTCGGCGAGCTCGCGCTCCAGGAGGAAGGCGATGTCGACCGCCTCCTCCGGATCCCGCGCGCCCAGGACGACGCCCTCGGCGGGCCCGGTCGACGCCCCGCCCGCCGCCTCGACCCAGGCGGCGGGGCCGAGGCCGAAGGCCACGGCGAGCGGCATGTCCGCTCCCTCGCCGGTCGGCGACGTCCGGCCGTCGTAGACGTCGACGTGGCCGTCGACGTTCGCGATCCCCACCGCTCCGGCCGCATCTCGAACGCCGGCGAGCGCCCCGGGGACGAGCGTGCAGCAGCCGCCGAGGACGAGAGGGCGCTCGCCCGCTGCAACCATGTCGCGAATCGCCACCCGCACCGCCACGGTCGTGGCGAGGACATCCTGCGCTCCGACGATGCCCGTCTCCGGATCGCGGTCGTCGCCCCGGATCCGCACGTCGAGGTCGCCGCGGTCGGGAATGCCCAGCCGGGCGACGAGGCCCGCTTCACGCAGGGCGGCCGGCGCCAGCTCGGTGCCGCCCGAGCGGCCCACGGAGTCGATCGGCACTCCGAGGACGGTCCAGTCGGCCACAGCTCGACGCTACCAGGGGTGGGCGGGGGGCACGGGCCCCCGCCCCGGCCGCAGGTCAGATCTCGGTGAGCTGGCCGCGAACGGCCCCCTGCGGATCCTGCGTCGTGTGGTAGTTGACGTAGTGCCCCGCGAGGTCGCCGCAGATCGCTTCAGCCGCCGCCGCGCTGATGTCGAGGCGCGCGGCCTGGAGGAAGAGCTTCCGGTCGTTCGAGCCCGCGAAGAGCGGCACGAGCACGCCACCGTTCACGCCGGCCGCGCCGGTGTGGATGTGCCCGGCGACGAACGTCTCCCGGGCCGGGTTGGCAATCGCGACGCTGAAGCTCAGCTTCGTCCCGTCGACATGGATCAGCGCCGCACCGAGCGCCCTGGACTCGACCGGGTCGGGCGTGCCCTCGGGACGCACCTCGTTCCCCGGCTTGAGCACCGTGTACGCGGTGCACTTCGTCGCGCTCGTCGCTCGCGCCGGCCGGGGCCGAAACGGCCAGCAGCGCGAGCACGGCGAGCGCAGTCAGGACAGCGAAGAGCCGCCTATGGACAGGCATGCGCATCCCCCTTCTCTCGTCTGGCGGGGCGACGTACCCCTGTCTGTCTACGGGGGATTCCTCGGTCCGGTTTGTCCTACTTCTCCGAGTACGCGAACAGCAGAAACTGCGTGAACTGCAGAGGCGCGAAGTTGTTGTCGCTGACCAGGACGAGCGAGCGCCGCCCGTCCGCGAGGTCCGGCCCGAAGGTCATGCCCTCGAGGTTGTCGAGCGGGATCCCGAGCTCGTCCAGGTCGAGCAACAGCGTCTTCGTCGTGGGCTCGATGCTGCCGAGCTGGCCGGCGAGGCTCTCGCGGCCGTTGACGTTCTGCGCACCCGAGATCTCGAGCGTGTAGAGCTTGATCGTGTTCCCCGTGCCGGGCACGCCGACCGAGAACGAGCGCTCCATCGAGAGGAACGAGTGCTTGTCGAGCGACAGGAGCTCGACGAGCCCGCTGACCGCGAAGCTCGTCGGCGGCACCGGCGGCTCGGCGATCGGGTCCGTCCAGTAGACGTACTGCCGGTCGGGCCGGCCGGTCTTCAGGTTGTAGCGGAGGATCCGCGCCGGGCTGGGCACGGCGATCCCGGCCGCGGGCCCGTCCTGCACGAGCGCGGCCTCGGAGCCTGTGAAGAAGTACTGCTCCCCGACGGTCGTGGCGCTCTCGAAGCCGAGGTTCAGGCGCACGCCGCGGGTCTGCGGGATCGCATTCGGGATGAAGGCGAGCGGCACGGGCAGATCGGCCCGCTGGCGCCCGTTGAGCCCGAAGAGCCGGACGAACGGGCTGATCAGCCGGTTGGCGAACCCCTCGGAGGTGATCACGAGCTCGTCTTCCTTCGTGAGGGCGAGCCCCTCGGGATCGAGCGAGGTGGGCGCGAACGGCATTCCGGCCGCGTCGAGCAGCGTCGTGACGTCGGTGATCACGACGTCGCCCGTGTCGAGGTTCCCGTCGGCGACGTCGAGGTCGAAGGTGTAGTAGCGGGCGGGATCGAGGACGCTCGCGTCGTCGGAGAGGATGTAGTAGACGTCGCGGTCGGCGTCGTAGGCGATGCTGGAGAGCCCGCCGACGTCGGTGCCCTCGAACTGGAGCCCGGTGGGCAGGATCTCCTCGCCGAGGAACTGGAGCGTCGGGCTGCCCTGCCTGTCGTTCGCCGCGGCGACGCCCGGGGCGATCGCGACGATCGCCAGTATCAGCGCGAAAGCGAAGCCAAGTCGGCCGCCCATCCATGCCTTCGGTCGCACCATCACGGATCTCCTCCTTGGTCGATCCCGGCAATCTAGACCGCGAGCGCGGTTCCGGCTCACCCCGATTCGAGCTGGGTCAGCCCCTCGCTCCCGGCCGCGCCGTCCACCCAGAAGAACTCCACGTGTTCCGCCCCTCCGGAAGGCCGACTCGGGCGGAGCGCCGAGAAGCGCGCCCGCTCCGCGAGCGCGGTAGATCGTTGCGAAGGCGGCGATCGTCCCGTTGACCGCCACGGCCAGCGTCCTCCCCGTGCGCGCGCCGTCGCCCTCGACGTGGCCCTGGAGCGGCGACGGGACGAAGGGCAGGCTCGGCTCGACGCTCGCCAGCAGCTCCGCGTCAGCTCGTGGTCGATCGAGGCGCGGTCGCCGGGATCCCGCGACGAGCTCGTCGGCCCGGCGGCCGAGGAGCGCCCGGTGCGGGCCGGCCGCGAACAGGCGCTCCCACGCTCCCTCGCCGAACAGCGCCACCCTCCGCTCGACGGCTCCTCCTGCCGAGGGCGAGCTCCGCGAGCGGCGCGGAGGCCTCGCCGTCGGGCTCAGCGGCGCGTGCGGACGCGGATCGTCCCGCGCCCGGGATCCTCCAGCGCGTTCCGGCCGTCGACCCCCACGGGATGCGGAAGCCGAGCACCTCGGCGATGGTCGGGAGGACGTCGATCGTCTCCACGTGGTGGTCCACGACCTCCCCGCGTTCCTGGCCGGGCTGCTTGACGAAGAGCGGAACGAAGGCGATGTCTTCGAGGTTCGCCTGAGAGGCGACGCGGCCGGACTCGCCCTCGCGGAAGCTCATCCCGTGGTCGGCAGTGACGACGACGAGGGAGCGGTCGTACATGCCGGTGTCCCGCAGGCGCTCGAGCAGGTCGCCGAGCAGCCGGTCGGCGTAGCCGACCTGGAGCAGGTGGCGCTGGTAGGCCTGGAGCGTCACGAAGCGGCCCTCCCACCGGTGTGGCCCGCGGGTCGCGCCCGGGGGGCGGTGTCGGCCCGAGCGACGACTGGCTCCCGGACGGGAAGTACGACCACGGCTCGTGCGGGAGAAGGACGTGCGCGAAGTTGAGCGACGGCGCCCGCCCGGCTCGATCGCGTCGAGGAAGCGCGCGTACGCGCGCGTTTGGACGTCGTGGAAGCGCTCGCCCGCTCGCCGGCGCTTGCGCGGCGGCTCCTCAGCGCCTCCGCCAGCAGGTCGTCGGCGCGCTCCTCCTCGCGCCCGAAGTTCATCCAGCGCCCCGTGATCGGCGGCAGCCCCTCCTCCAGCCGCGGCGGGGCGAGCAGGTGGAGGTAGACGATGCCGGCGTCGGAGTAGAGCGACGCGGGCTCCTCCTCCCGGCACCCCACCCGCGGAGTCGCCTGCAGACGACGTCCGGGCAGAGGCGGGTGTTGGTCTCGAAGACGTTGGGCCGATACTCGCCGCCGAGGAGCGTGAAGAGGTTGCGCGGGTGCGAGGCGAAGACCGGCGGCTTCGCTTCCTCCGGCCGCACGCCGGTGAGGATCGCCGGCACGGCCTGCGTGGTCGAGTAGCTCACCGTCGAGGCGTGCCGGAACCAGGTCGAGCTCCTCGGCGAGCTCCGCGAAGTGCGGGTAACGCTCCGCGTCGATCTCGCCCTCCCCGTCCAGCAGCGAGCTGACCGGGAACTCGTCGAACACGACGAGCACGACCGGCGCCCGCGCCTGACGTTCGCCAGCGCGACGTCTGGATCGTCCGCGAGCGTCAGGTCGGAGACGGCGCGAGACGAAGAGGAAGTAGACGAGGAAGGCGAGCGGCGCCGCCGCCAGCACGCTGAGCAGCGTTCGAAACGGCGGGCGCGCGCCAGTAGAGGAAGTGCGACGCCGGCCCCGAGGAGCGCGGCGAGCGCGAGCAGGACGCGTGTCGACCTCAGGTCGGCGTCCGCTCGAGCACCTGCACGAGCACGACGCCCGCGAGCCCGCCGACAAACAGGAGGTGCAGCGCCTGCCGCAGCTGTTCGGAGACGAGGCCGGCGAGCGCCTCGACCGCGAACGAGCGCCGCCGGCGGGACGAGGACGACCGCGAGCGCGAAGAGCACGATGTCCCAGCGGCTCGAGCCCCGCACGGCGAAGAAGTCCGGGCTCTCGCCGAGCAGGTCGAAGAGCGGCTGGGCCACGGCGAACGCCGAGAGGGCCGCGAGGTGCGCGAAAGCGACGCCGAGCGTCCGGAGCGTCGACGCGTTGCTGAGTCGTTTCCGCGGCGGAGCACGTCGAAAGCCGCCGCTCAGGATGCCACTCCGGCGAGACCTCGGGCCGGTATGGGGAGCGGCCGCCGGGCGACCGCTCCCCGTTGTTTCTCGAGCTAGCCGGCCGGAACGGGCGCCGGCTGGGCGCCGACGGCCGGCAGGTCCTCCTGGCGGAGGACGACCAGGGTCGTGATCAGCGAGGCGAGCGCGAAGCCGGCCGCGACCCAGAAGCCCCAGCTGAAGCCGGAGGTGAGCGCCTCGGGCTGCGCCGTGCCCGACTCGAGCAGGGTCGTCGTGTGCGTCGTGGCGACGGTCGTCAGGAGCGCGAGCCCGAGCGCGCCGCCGATCTGCTGGCTCGTGTTGATGAGCCCGGACGCGAGCCCGGCCTCCGGCCCCTGCACGCCCGCGAGGGCGGCGATCGAGATCGGCACGAACGAGAAGCCCATGCCGACGCCGATGATCAGGAAGCCGGGGAACAGGTCGGTCCAGTAGGTGCCGTCCGGCGACACCTGAGTGAAGTACAAGAGCCCGGCCAGGAGCAGCGCCATGCCGGTCACCAGCACCGGCTTGACGCCGAGCCGCGTGACGAGCCCCTGCGAGATCGTGGCCGCGACGACGACCGTGAGCGCGACCGCGAGGTAGCCGAAGCCGGTCTCCATCGCCGAGAAGCCCAGCACCTGCTGCATGTAGAGCGAGAGCAGGAAGAAGATCCCGAAGATCATCGTCCCCAGGCCGAAGCCGACCAGGTTCGCCCCCGTCAGCGTGCGCTTGCGGAAGATGCTGAGCCGGACGAGCGGCGAGCGCGACCGGTTCTCGTTCCACAGGAAGAACGCCATCAGGACGGCGGAAGCGATGAAGACGCCGATCGTCTGCGCCGAGGCCCAGCCGACGCGGTTCGCCTGCGTCAGGCCGAACACCAGGAGCATGAGGCTCGCGGTGACGGTGACCGCGCCGAGGGCGTCGAAGTGCTTCGCGAGCCCGTCCGCCTTGCTCTCGCGCACGTAGCGCGGCACGAGGGCGAGCGCAGCCGCCGCGATCGGAATGTTGACGAAGAAGATCCACTGCCAGCCGACGTACTCGGTGAAGACGCCGCCGAGCAGCACGCCGATTGCGGCACCCGAGCCGGCGATGCCCCCGAGGATGCCGAGCGCCTTGTTCCGCTCCGCGCCTTCCCGGAACGTGACGAGGGTGATCGAGAAGACGGACGGCGAGAGGATCGCGCCGGCAGCGCCCTGCAGCAGCCGCGCGACGATGAGCATCTCGGACGAGGTCGAGAGCCCCGCAAGCAGCGAGGTCACGAGGAAGAGCCCGAGCCCCACCATGAAGAGCGCGCGCCTCCCGAGCAGGTCGCCCATGCGCCCTCCGAGCAGGAGGAACCCACCGAAGGTAAGCGCGTAGCCGGACACCACCCACTGGAGGTCCTCGGTCGAGAAGCCGAGATCGGATTGGATTGAGGGCAGCGCCACGTTCACGATCGACACGTCGAGCACGACCATGAGGTACGCGATGCCCAGAACTGCGAGCGCTTTCCAGCGCCTGGGATCAGCCATGGTTTCAGTCATCAGTTCCCCTGTGCTTGTGAGTAGTCACTCAGGGTGGAACGATGCCGCACCCCGATCTATGCCGGGAGGGAGGAGGCGCGAGTTCGATGGTGCGGTTAACCGCACCATCGCCGCGTTCTGGACTCTTGCTCGTGACCGGAGTAACTTCTGCCGATCCCGCTACGACCAGGAGGTGCGGCATGACGGGAAAGCGGTTGGTCGCTGGGCTAGCGCTCATCGGGATACTGGCGGTGAGCGCCGCCGCGATCGCGGGGGGACGGGGGCCGAAGATCGACCCGGTCGAGGCCACGATCACGTACACGTTCATTGAGGTCGACTACAGGTCCTGCGTAGGCCCAGGGGACGAGTCGTTCACCGAGCAGCGCGTGCGCGCGGTCGGCACCGCGGAGGGCGACAGGCGGTTGGCCGGGGACGTCGAGGTCAGGCTGAGGCTGCTGAACGAGAACTCGACCGGCGAGTCCTTCCAAAAGGGAAAGCTCGTCGTCCGCGACCCGGAGTCCGGGC
Organism: uncultured Actinomycetes bacterium; assembly: GCA_963794055.1. GTDB lineage: Bacteria > Actinomycetota > Thermoleophilia > Gaiellales > Gaiellaceae > JAIBJN01. The sequence continues at coordinate 146,325 of CAWCCL010000012.1, read as the reverse complement.
GGAAGAAGGTCGTCGCCCGCTTCATGGATGCGGGCGTCGCCGAGATCTTCCAGGGGATGCTCGTGGGCGACGTGAAACGTGGGTCGAAGGACCTCATCGCCAACTGGCGCACGACGTTCCACCCGAACGGGGCCATTACCTCGCAGATCGGTGGGGCCGCCGCAGACGAACGGCTGCCGACGATCGTCACGCGCGGGCGCTGCAAGGGCCCGTTCGATCACCTCGAGTACAACATCCCGTCTCCCGAGACCGCCGTGGCGACGGCTCGACGGGCGCCAAAGCAGCGGGCCGGCTGGCTCCATCGCTGAGCGCTCGAGCCCTGGCATCTACCGAGCAGAGGCCGCGTAGGCCTCGAGGCGATCGGCCAGCTCGCGCGGACGGCTGAGCGTGACGTAGTGGCCGCCGTCCATCTCGTCCGCCTCGATCCCGAGCCGCTCGCGCGCGTGCCGACGCGCCCACTCGGCCGCGAACATGCGGTCGTCGCGGCAGAGGAGGTACCTCGCGGGCACGTCCGGCCAGCTCTCGAGCGGCCACGGCTGCTGGAGCGCGGCCGACGCTTCGTCTCGCTCTCTTCTCTGCGCCTCGGCCGCGAGATCGGGCGGGACGTCGTGGTAGAAGACGTCGTCCTCGCCACTCGACTCGTAGCCGGTGTTCGTCCACCAGTCGGCGAAGAGCTCGCCGGATGCCGGCACCATCCCCGCGACGAAGACGACGAGGTCGACAGGGATTCGGTCCGCGACGAGGGGCGCGGTGAAGCCGCCGAGGGAGTGGCCGACGACGATCACCTCGCTGCGGTCGTCGAGGGCCCCGACGACGACATCGACGTAGTCCGACCAGCCGGCGGAGGCGTCCTCGCTCGGCAGGTCGACGGCCACGGAGTCGTGGCCCCGCTCGCGCAGCTCCGGCTCGACCAGGTGCCAGTCCCAGGCGCTCCCGCCGCCGCCGTGGATCAGCGCGAAAGTGCTCACGCGGTGCGGTAGCGGAGGAAGACCATGCCGCTGCCGAAGCGGCGCTCGTCGAGCAGCTCCAGCTTCACCTGGACGCCGTCCGGCAGAGCCCGCTTCCCGCCGCCCACGACCGCGGGCGCGACGAGCAGCTCGATCTCGTCGACCAGCCCGGCCCCGAGCGCCTGGCCCGCGAGCTCGGCGCCACCCACGCTGAGGTCGCGGTCGGCGGCCGCCTTCAGCTCCCGGATCGCATCCGGGTCGAAGTCACGCTCGACCCGCGTCCTGGCGCTCGACGCCGCCTCAAGCGTCCTCGAGTACACGACCTTCTCCGCCGCCTGCCAGATCTCGGCGTACTCGAGCGCGTACGGCGGCTGGTCCGCGACGGTGTGCGCGGTCTCCCAGTAGACCATCGTGTCGTACAGGCGCCGCCCGTAGAGATACGTGCCGACCGAACGGTCGAGGTCGTTCACGAAGGTGTGCGCCTCCTCGTCCGGCTCGGCCCAGTCGAACCGGCCGGATTCGTCCTCGATGTACCCGTCGAGGGACGTGATCGCGAAGTAGAGGAGCTTCCCCACGGCTAGGCCCGCACCGCCTTGTGCAGTCGCACCGCCTTGGAGACACCCTTGAGCGGGACGTCGCCGATCAGCTCGAACTCGACCTCGTCGAGCCCCGCGGTCTCGCGCGCCGCGTCGCTGACGAGAACCTCGTGCGGGCGGGCGTAGTCGGCGATGCGGGCGGCGACGTTCACCGTGCGTCCGAAGTAGTCGCCCGTCTTGGACGACCACCGAACCTGCGTCGATCCCGATCCGCGCCGGCACGGAGATCGCCTTCTCGGTCTTCTCGACCAGGTCGAGGCCGCTGCGGATCGCCGTGCCCGCGTCGGAGAAGTGGAACATGACGCCGTCGCCGAGCCACTTGACGGGCCGGCAGCCCTGCGTCTGTGCAGCCTCCTGCACGACGACGGCGAGATCCGAGGCGAGCGCGGCCGCGGCCTGGTCGCCGCGCTCCTCGGCGAGTGCCGTATAGCCCGCGAGGTCGAGAAAAGCGATCGCGGGCGGCTGCTTGGGCTGCTTCGGGGTGATCCCCCGCTCCTCCATGAACTGCTCGGTGACCCCGACGAGGTACTCGAGCACGGCGCGTTCCCGGTGCCGCCGCTGGAGCCACGAGACGAGGCCCTGGACGAGCTCGGTGTACGCGCCCGCGCGCTGATAGACGAGCGCGTCCTTCTCCTCGTTGGGGAGGTCGAAGTCCGCCACCTTCTGCCGCACGGCAAGGTCGAAGAACTGGAGCCCGGAGCCGACGAGCCGCTGGATCGTCCCGCCGTAGAGCCGCGCGAAGCGCGAGAGCTCGTCGTCGTCAGCCAGGTCGAGTGTCGTGACGACGAGCTTCAGCATCTCCGCGTCCTCGGTGCGGAGCCGATCGTCCTCGGGCGGCGGGAAGCCGAGCTCCCCGCCGAGCCTTCTCAGGAGATCGGGATCGCGGCCGAGCTCGTCGGCAAGCCCGGCGTAGGTCGCGGTCGCCTCGACCGGCTCGGGCAAGAAGAGCCCGAGCGGGAAGGACAGCTCGCCGGCCTCGACACCGCGGGCGACGTCCTCGAGCGGGACGCCGGCGTCCTCGAAGGCCGCCATCAGCCGGACGACGTGGACGTCGGAGAGCGGGTAGAGCCCGTCCTCCCCGGCGTTCAGCAGGCCGAGCTCCGCAACCCTGCCAACGTGCTCCGCAGTGCAGGGGACGAGTGCGGCGAGCTTCTGCGCCGTGATGCGCTGCATGCCCTGAGGCTAACGATCCCCGGGTGTACAGGCGCCGCGCCCGGCATAGTCCGAGCGTGATCGACAACGCGCAGATCGCCGAGCGGCTGGAGTCGTTCGCCGTCCTGCTCGAGTTGGCCGACTCGGGGCGCTACACAGCGCGCGCCTACCGACGCGCCGCCGAGACGGTGCGGGAGACGCGAGCGCCCGTCGCCGAGCTCGTGCGCGCCGGCCGCGTGCAGGAGCTTCGGGGGATCGGCCCCGGCATCGCCGCGCGCCTGGCCGAGCTGGTCGAGACCGGCTCGATCGCAGAGCTCGGGGAGCTGGAGCGGGAGGTGCAGCCGCAACTAGTCGGCTTCGGGCGCCTCCTCGGCATAGGGCCGCAACGGATGCTCGAGATCGGGCGGGCGCTCGACGTGCGCACGCCGGACGAGCTGAGAGCCGCTGCGCTCGCCGGCCGGCTCCGCTCGGTGAGCGGCATCGGCCCGGTGACCGAGGCGCGCATCCTCGACCGGCTCGCCACCGAGCCGCACCGAGCAGAGCGCGGGCTCACGCTCAACCGGGCTCGAGCGCTCGTCGAGGACGTCGCCGGGCGGCTGGGCGGCACAGTCGCAGGCGACCCGCGCCGCTGGGCCGACACGTCCTTCGAGCTCGCCGTCGTCGTTGCCGCGGAGCCGCCAGAGCCCGTCCTGGACGCGTTCGAGAAGCTCGGGACGATCGTCGCGGTCGTCGAGCGCACGGCCCGCCGCGCCGTCGGCGTCACGGTCGAGGGTGTCTCAATCGAGCTCGTGGCCGCGCGACCCGACACCTTCGGGACGGAGCTCGTCCGGTCGACCGGCACGCGCGCATATGTCGAGGCGCTCGAGCCGTTGCCCGACGCGCCCGACGAGGAGAGCGTCTACGCAGCGCTCGGAATTCCCTGGTGCCCGCCCGAGCTGCGCGAGGCACCGTTTCGCGGCGTACCGCCGCAGCTCGTGGAGCTCGCCGACGTCCGCGGCGACCTCCACTGCCACACGGCCTGGTCGGACGGCAAGGCGTCCGTCCTCGAGATGGGAACGGCGGCGCGCGACCGCGGCTACGAGTACCTCGCCATCTGCGACCACACCGAGAACGTGCGGGTCGTGCCCGGTCTCGACGCAGACGCGCTACGGCGCCAGGGCGAGGAGATCGCCGTCGCCAACGAGCAGCTCGCGCCCTTCCGCATCCTCCGCGGAACCGAGGTAGACATCCGGCGCGACGGGAGCCTCGACCTGCCGGACGACGTCCTGGCGGAGCTCGACTGGGTGCAGCTCAGCCTCCACGCCGGGCAGCGCGAGGAGCGGGAGGCCCTCACGCGGAAGGTCACGGAGGCCATGCGCCACCCGGCCGTCTGCTGCCTCAGCCATCCGAAGGGGCGAATCATCAACCACCGGCCGCCGAACGCGCTCGACCTCGAGGCGGTCTTCGAGGTCGCCCTGGAGACCGGCGTCGCGCTGGAGACGAACGGCCTCCCCGACCGGCTCGACCTGTCCGGGCCCGAGGTGCGGCTGGCGATCGAGGCCGGCGTCCCGATCGTCGCCTCCACCGATGCGCACTCGGTGCGCGGCCTCGGAAACATGGAGCTGGCGATCGCTACTGCCCGACGCGGCTGGGCGACGGCGGCCGACGTCGTCAACACGCGGCCGCTCGGGGACCTGCCCAGACGCCCATAGCTCGTCGCTCAGACGACGTCGCGGCGGCGGATGAGCCAGCCCGCCGACAGGAGGAACGCGGCGAGATAGACGGCGAGTACCAGCAGCGCCTGGCCGCCAGCGACGAAGGGGCCCGAGAACGAGCCCGGGCCGCTGTCCGAGACGTCTTCCGCGGACACGCCCAGCACGGCGACGAGCGAGTAGCCGTTCGCCCGCACGAAGAACTCCACCAGGCCGTCCAGGAGGCTGACCTCGCGGGCGAGCGCACTCAGCAGGCCCTCGACGACGAACGCGTACAGGATGCCGATGCCGGTCGCGAGGGCGGTGCCGCGCGTGACGACGGCGAGCAGGACCCCGAGCGCTGCCCAGACGCGCGAAGACGAGCCAGCCGCCGGCGAGGCCTCGGATGAGGAGCCACGCGCTCGGCCAGGCGACCTCGGCACCCTCGTTCACGGCGATCGCCCAGCTCGCCACCGCCGCCAGCAAGTAGACGACGAGCACGAACACCAGCAGAACCGCGGCCAAAGCGATCATCTTGGCGGCGAAGACCCGCAACCGGCCGGGTCCCTGCGTGAAGAGCGTCTTGAGCGTGCCCCAGCCGTACTCGCTCCCGACGGTGAGCACGCCGAGCATGAGCGCCAGCACCCCGCCGAAGAACGGGAAGCCTGCAAGGAGCGTCCCGACCAGGCTCTCCGGCAGCAGCTCGGCGAGGGACCTGCGCCCCGAGTCGTTCGTGTACTGGATGTACGGGACGACGTAGGCGAAGGTGAGCGCGAGCGCCGTCCAGATTGCGAGCAGGATCCAGGTGCTGGCGCGCTTGCGAATCAAGAGCAGTTCGGCGGTGACGATCCTGGTCATGCTGCCTCCTCGTCCTGGGTGAGCTCGAGAAAGACCTTCTCCAGAGACGCGCGCTCGGGTCGGAGCTCGCTGACGGCGATCCCGGCCTCGACCAGCGCGCGGTTGATCGTCGCGGCTGCGGCAGGCTCGGCGGCGATGCGGAGGCCGCCGTCGATGCGCGCCACCTCGTCGATGCCCCGCAGCGACCGGAGAACCTGCTCCGCCGCGTCCGCGGGGTCGGCGCGCAGCCACAGACCCTCCCGGCCGCGCAGCTCGTCCACGGTTCCCTCGCCCACGAGCCTGCCGCGGCTGATGACGCCGACGCGGTCGCAGACCTGCTCGACCTCGCTCATGAGGTGGCTCGAGAGGAGGACCGTGCGGTTGCCCCGGCCGAGGCTGCGGAGGAACGGACGCATCTCAGCCATGCCGGCCGGGTCCATCCCGTTGGTCGGTTCGTCGAAGATGAGCAGCTCGGGGTCCTCGAGCAGCACCGCGGCGATGCCGAGGCGCTGCTTCATGCCGAGCGAGTAGGTGCCGAAGCGGTCGCCGGCCCGGGAGGCCAGGTCGACCTCCTCGAGCACGGGCGCGATCCGCGCCTCGAGAACGCCCGCGTAGCGGGCGAGGACGCGCAGGTTGTCCCGACCCGAGAGATAGGGATAGAACGTCGGTGACTCGATCAGCGCTCCGAGCCGACGGAGCCCCTGTGGCGTCCCCGGAGCGGCGCCGAGGACAAGGGCGCTCCCGGTCGTGGCCCGGATCAGCCCGAGGAGCATGCGCAGCGTGGTCGTCTTGCCGGCGCCGTTGGGGCCGAGGAATCCGTAGACCTCGCCCCGGCGCACGCTCAGGTTCAGGCCGTCCACGGCGACGATGCGCTCGCCGTAGCGCTTGCCCAGCTCGTGCGTCTCCACAACGAGATTCGTGTTGCCGGTCATGCCCACCACGGTACGGAGGCGAGACCCGCGGCCACAACGCCCCCAGGGAGGAACTTCGGCGTACCCCCTGGGAAGGACGCGGATCCTCCCCGGGGGCGACTCGGCGGCGGCGTTCGGCCGGTACCGTCAAAGGATCGTGAGTGTGCGAGGCACGAGGCTTTTCGTCGACGCGCTCATCGCCGTCGTGGTGCTGACGTTCTCGCTCGCCGCGATCGCGCGAGGCGGGTTCGACGACGACGGCGAGAGCCTCGACGCCGTCGCGGTCGTGCTGGTCGCGCTGACCGCCCTGCCGCTCGTCGGCCGGCGGGTCGCGCCGCTGCCGGTCTTCGCGGTCGTGACCGCGGCGACGGCGACGCTGTACGGGCTTCGCTACGGGCTCGGGCCGCCCCTCGGCTTCGCGGTCGCGCTCTACACCGTGGCGGACGAGCGTCCCGAGGGCGGCTCGGCTGCGGAGAGCCGCTCTCGCGGCAAGCGTCGTCGTTCTCCTGGGCCCCCACCTGGTGCGGGATGGCTTCGCGCCCGAGCTCTTCCTCGGCGCGGGCGTGTGGGCGGCGGCCTGGTTCGCCGGCGACCGGGCGCGGCTGCGGCGCGAGCGGATCGCCGAGCTCGAGGAGCGCGCCCGGAACGCCGAGCGCGAGGCCGAGCGCGAGCGCCGGCTCGCCGCCGCCGAGGAGCGCATGCGGATCGCCCGCGACCTGCACGACTCCGCGGGGCACGCGATCAGCGTCATCCTCGTCCAGGCGGGTGCGGCCCGCCTGCTGCAGGAACGCGATCCGGCGGGAGCCCGGGCCGCGCTCCAGACCGTCGAGGAGGTCGCGCGCGACACGCTCGGCGAGATCGACCAGCTCGTGGGCGCGCTGCGAGAAGACGCTGCACCGGGCGAGGTCGAGCCTCCGCCTGGTCTTGCTGCGTTGGACGCCCTCGCGGAGCGCTATCGCGGCTCCGGGCCTCGCCGTGACCGTCACGTTCGACGGAGCCCGCCGGCCGCTCAGCCCGGCGGTCGACCAGGCCGCCTACCGGATCCTCCAGGAGGCGCTCACCAACGCGGCGTGGCACGGGCGGGGAAGCGCCGAGGTCGCGATCGACTTCGCGCCGCGCTCGCTCGAGATCGCCGTCACCAACCCCGCTGCTCCCGGCCCGTCGACGCGCGACGGCGGCGGCCACGGAATCGTCGGCATGCGCGAGCGGGCGCAGCTGCTCGGGGGAACCCTCGAGGCGGGCGCCGACAACAGCGCGTTCCGCGTTCGCGCGCGCCTCCCCTACGGCGGGGGCGTATGAGCGACGAGCCGGTCCGCGTCCTGCTCGTGGACGACGACGACCTCATGCGCGCCGGCCTCAAAGCGGTGCTCTCGAGCGACGACGACATCGAGGTCGTCGGCGAGGCCTCCGACGGACGGGCCGCGCTCGAGCAGGTGCGAGCCGTGAGCCCGGAGGTCGTGCTCATGGACGTCCGCATGCCCGACCTCGACGGCATCTCGGCGACCCGCGAGGTGCTCGAGACCTCCCCGGAGGTCAAGGTCATGATCCTGACGACCTTCGAACAGGACGACTACATCTTCGGAGCGCTCAACGCCGGCGCCTCGGGCTTCCTCCTCAAGCGCACGAGCCCCGAGGATCTGATCGCCGGGATCCACACCGTCGCCGTCGGCGACTCCCTTCTCTCACCGTCGGTCACCCGACGGGTGATCGACCGCATGGCGAAGCAGCCGGCGACGGACAGGCCGTACGACGAGCGGCTCGCCGAGCTGACACCGCGGGAGCGGGAAGTCCTGTCCCAGGTCGCGCGCGGGCTCTCGAACAGCGAGATCGCGGAGGAGCTCGTGATCGAGGAGTCGACGGTGAAGACCCACGTCAAGCGGATCCTCATGAAGCTCCGCCTGCGCGACCGCGTCCAGGCGGTGATCTTCGCCTACGAGAGTGGGCTCACCCGCGCCGGCTCGACCGGTTGAGCCGGCGCTGCCGAGTCATGGGCCCACTCCGTCAGGCTGCGAGCTGGCCCAGCGCTCGGGCGACGACGCCGCGGCGGGGCTCGCAGTCGAGCAGCTCGACCGGCACCCCGTACCGCGCCAGCGCGAGCCGGAGCTCGTGCGGGTCCCGCGAGACCCCGCGCGCGGGAACGAACAGGTGGTTCGGGTAGGCGTGCGAGGCGCGCCACCCGTCTGCGCAGTCGATCACGGTCCCCCACACGGCGACGCGGCCGAGCACGACGGGTGACGCTCCGATCAGGTGCTTGTACCCGTCGAGGTACGGCTCGGCGTGCTGGGCCGTCGCACCCGCGTAGAGGCCGCAGACGCAATGGAGCTGCGGAGCGGTGTGAAGGCCTGGATGACACTCGGCGCGCGTCTCCTCGCCGGGCAGCCAGAGCAGAGGCAAGACGACCGAGGAGAGCAGCAACTCGCCGTCCTCCTCGACCACCTGCCAGGCGCGCCAGCCGAGGACCGGCGCGATGAAGTCCGGCGTGGGCACGCGTCCCTCTTCTCTAGGCCGGTACCGGCTCCCGCTCTGGTGCCTCGGCGGGCTCTTCGGCGGGAGCCTCGCGCGGGATCGGCTCCACGATCGGCTCCACGGTCGTGATTCGTTCTGGCTTCCCGATTTCCATCCTTGGATTATCGGCACGCGAGGGCTATCTTCGACCGCTCTTAAGTGGTATGGATGAGCCTTCTGCGGCCCCTCGAAGTCCGGAGGTGTGCCAGGCGCAAGATCACATGCGGTTGACCGCCCGCCTCTCGGCGGGAACGCGTCCCGCCCGCGCTCATCAGCAAGGAGGTATCGATGGCCTTTGAGATCACGCCCAACGTCACCGTCGAATACGACGAGCAAGGCGTCGCTCGGCACATCGAGCACATCGCCCAGCCCTATTTCAGCCCCGACAAGGATCTGCGCGGGGTTGCCGCCGACTACGTCGCCGCGGTAGCGGAGGAGTACGGGCTCGCCAGGCCCATGCTGGCGGACGTAGACGCGAGCGCCCGCGACGAGCTGACGGAAGGGGAGGGTACAGCGCTGCATTTCGCGGAGGAGAAGTCCATCATGGAGACGACGCTGATCTCCTATCAGCAGACGCACCTCGGCCTGCCGGTGTGGGAAGCCGGCGTGGCGGTGGTCCTCCAGGACAAGCCCCCACGCGTGACGAGCTCGAGCAGCACGATCCACACGGAGATCGACGCGAAGAGCCCGCCGGCCGACGCGCCGTTCCTACCGGAAGGGATCACCCCGGAGACGCTGCGGCCGCTCCTCGGTCTCGAGGGCGGGCGCCGCGGGGACCTGAAGATCAACGGCACGCGGCTCCTCGTCTACCGTTACGACGCGCTCCAGCGCTTCGACCCCGAGGTCCTGCTCGCGGAGGAGGATCACGGCGGCGGCCTCCACGTCGAGCCCCCGACGCTGCCGCTGCCTCCGGTGCCCGACGGGATCGAGGACGATCGGCACTACGTCGCGACGGAGGTCCTCTTCACCGCCTCGATTCGCGGTTGGGGCGAGCCGATCAACTGGCGCTCGTTCGTCGAGCCCGAGACAGGCGGGGTGCTCTACCTCCGCGCGTTCGTCGCCGCGGTGGACGGCGCCGTCTATCGCACGGACCCGCTTACCAAGACGGGAGACGCCACGATCACGCCGGCCTCCCCCGCGGCGACGCTCGACGCGCACCGCGACACGGTCACCCTCCAGGGCCTGACGACGGCGAGCCCGCAGACGCTCACAGGTCAATACGTGCAGCTCGTGGACATCTCCGCGCCGAGCGTGGCGGCACCGACGTCGACCGGCAACTTCATCTACTCCGTGCCGACCGACGACTTCGCGGCGGTGAACGCCTACCACCACTGCGACGCGCTCTTCCGGATCGTCGCGGGAATGGGCTTCACCATCTCGAGCTACTTCAACGGGACAACGTTCCCGGTGCGCGTCGATCACCGGGCGACGATCGGCACCGCCTGTCCGGGTGGCGCGTGCGTGAACGCCCAGGCGCCGGGGAACGCGGCCGGCACCGGCTCGGACGGCTTCCGCTTCGCGCTCCAGGCGAGCGGGGCGCCCGTCGGCATCGCCTGCGACTGGCGCGTCGTCCTGCACGAGTTCGGGCACGCGCTGCTCTGGGACAGCGTGAACTGGCCGAACTTCGGGTTCGCCCACAGCGCGGGAGACAGCCTGGCGGCGATCCTGAACGATCCCGGCTCGCTTGCGCCCGACCGCTTCAGGACCTTCCCGTGGACGGTGATCACCAGACGCCACGACCGCCCGGTCGCGTCGTGGGCGTGGGGAGGGCCGAACGACGTCGGCGGCTACTCGAGCGAGCAGATCCTCTCGACGAGCCTGTTCCGGTTCTACCGCTCGACCGGCGGCGACTCCGCGAGCGTCAACATGCGCCGGCTCGCCGCGAGGTATGCGACGTACCTCATCGTCCGCGGGATCGGCAGCCTGGCGACGAGCCCGGTCACTGCGACGCCGATGGCGACCATCTTCGCGACCGCGCTGCAGACGGCGGACACGGCCACGACGAGCTTCGAGGGCCAGCCCGGCGGCGCCTATGCCAAGGTGATGCGCTGGGCGTTCGAGAAGCAGGGCCTGTACCAGCCCGCGGGCGCGCCGGTCCCGGTGACGACGGTCGGGGCGCCGCCCGCGCTCGACGTCTACATCGACGACGGGCGGAACGGCGAGTACCCCTACCAGGAGGTGTTCTGGGAGAACCAAGACATCTGGAACAGGCTGAGCGCCGACGCGGGTCTTACCCACCAGACGCCGATCGTCGGCCAGCCGAACTTCATCTACGTCAAGGTCAAGAACCGCGGCACGCAGACCGCGACCACCGTCACCGTCCGGTGCTACCACTGCCGCCCCGCGACCGGTCTCGTCTGGCCGGCCGACTGGGTGGCGACGACGACGCCCGAGCTGCCCGTGGGGGCGCCGATCGGCCCCGGCGGCACGGTCCTCGTCGGCCCCTTCGAGTGGACGCCGACCGTGGTCGGTCACCAGTGCCTGCTCGCCACGGCGACGACACCGGGCGATCTGAGCAACATCGACGCGGCCTCCGGCCTGCCGTGTGCGGTGGGGCCGACTCCGCACTGGCGCCTCGTTCCCTACGACAACAACATCGCCCAGCGCAACGTGGCGCCCGTCGCGGGGACCTCGCTCGGGCTCATCGCGTCCTTCAAGAAGCGGAGGTTCTGGGCGCACAACCCGTTCCAGAAGAGGGTGAAGATGGTCCTCGAGCCCGTCTTGCCGCCCCTCCTCCGGAAGCGGGGCTGGGAGCTACGGCTCGAGTGGACGGGCACGGTACGCTCACGCTGAAGGCGCAGGAGAGCCGTGTGATCAGGACGGTTCTCAAGGAGGGGAAGCCCTTCAAGCCGAGCGAGCTCAAGGGCGGACAGATGATCCGCATCCTGGCGAAGGTCGACGGCCGCGTGGTCGGCGGTCTCAGCTACCTCATCGACCCCAAGCTGTCGAAGCCGCCCAAGGAGAAGTAGGACAGCGGGAGGGCGCACTCGGTGCGCCCTCCTCCTCTCACCGCACGAGCGACGCCGGCCGCGAAGCGCTCGAGCCGAGCCTCGACGGCTTACCGGCGACCTACCGTGCACTCGCCGGCAAGAATCGGATGTCGCTTCTGGTATGGCCTCGAGGGTTCGCGGCTCGCCCACTCCTGAGTTTGGTCGAGCGCGCCTGTGCCCCAAAAGCGCTCAACTTTGCGTAGGGTCGCCGCCACGGACGCATCGCCATGTGGGACGTCGGACTCAATCTCATCCATCACGTCTCGATCGCGTAGCAGCACGATCAAGCCGGACTAGCTGAGAGGCAAACGGGATGAGCTGTCGCGCACCGCGCTAGCTGCAGCCAGTGTTCTGCCCGCAGTCCCGGCACGTGTAGCAGCTCCCCGTCCTGACCATCCGGCCGCCGCACTTGGCGCACTCCACGGCGTCCTCGAACGCGTTGAAGAGGGCGGTCTGGCCGGGCGGAGGCGCCGGCGCTGCCTCCGCGACGTCCACGCCGCCGCCGTTCTCCAGGATGTCTTGCGCCTGCGCTAGGCGCTGGCGGACCTCCGGGCTCAGGATGCCGAGCTCCTGCTGGGTGTCCGTGTCGAGGAACTTCTTGCCCATCCAGCGGAAGATGTAGTCGACGAGGGACTTGGCGGCGCGGATGTCCGCGTCGTTCGTGAGGCCGCTCGGCTCGAAGCGCATGTGCGCGAACTTGGAGACGTAGACCTCGAGCGGGACGCCGTACTGGAGGCCGAGCGAGACGCTGATCATGAACGAGTTCATGAGGCCGGCGAGGGTGGTGCCCTCCTTGGCGATGTCCACGAAGATGTCGCCGGGGGTGCCGTCGTCGTAGAGGCCGACGTGGATGTAGCCCTCGTAGTCGCCGACGCGGAACTTGCGGCCGATCTCGGTGCGGTCGTCGGGGAGGCGGCGCCGGTCCTCCTTCTGGACGGGCGCGATCGCGGCCTGCGTCCTTCTTCTTGGAGAGCGGCTGGGCGACCTTGCAGTTGTCGCGGTAGATGGCGATCGCCTTGACGCCGAGCTTCCACGAGTCGAGCAGGAGCTGCGAGACCTCGTCGACGGTCGTCTCCTCGGGGAGGTTGACGGTCTTCGAGATGGCGCCCGAGATGAAGGGCTGGACGGCGCCCATCATCTTCACGTGGCCCATGTGGTGGATGGCGCGCTCGCCGATCGCGCAGTCGAAGACCGGGTAGTGCTCGGTCTTCAGGAACGGCGCGCCGACGACGGTGTTGCGGTCGTCGATGAAGGCCACGATCTGGTCGCGCTCCTCGGGCGCGTAGCCGAGCTCGCTCGAGCGCCATCGGGACGGTCTTGTTCACGATCGTGAGGTCGCCGCCGCCGACGAGCTTCTTCATCTTCACGAGCGAGAAGTCGGGCTCGACCCCGGTCGTGTCGCAATCCATCATGAAGCTGATCGTCCCAGTCGGCGCTAAAACACTGTGCCTGCGCGTTCCGGTAGCCGTTGACCTCGCCGAGATCGAGGGCGTCGTCCCAGGCGCGGCGCGCCGCCGAGAGGAGATCGTCCGGCACGACGTCGGAGTGCTCGATGTTCCCGACCGCGGCGCGGTGCTTGGCGATGACGCCGATCATGGCGCCGGCGTTCGGCTGGTAGCCCGCGAACGGGTGCATGCGCCCGGCGATCTCGGCGGACTTCCGGTACGCGCGGCCGGTCATGAGCGCCGTCACGGCGGCCGCGAACGCCCGTCCTTCCTCGGAGTGGTACGGGAGCCCGCGCGACATCAGGAGCGCGCCGAGGTTCGCGTAGCCGAGGCCGAGCTGGCGGTAGGCCTTCGCGTTCCGCTCGATCTCGGGCGTCGGGTAGCTCGAGTAGCCGACGAGGATCTCCTGAGCGAGGAAGACCGTGTCGACGGTGTGCTCGAAGGCCTCGACGTCGAGGTCGCCGTCCTCGCGGCGGAACTTCATCAGGTTGATCGACGCGAGGTTGCACGCGCTGTCGTCGATGGACATGTACTCGCTGCAGTTGGCCACAACGGCCCCGTCCACTATGTACGAGTGGTGGAGCGGCTCGGTGAGGTTGTAGACGACCTCCTGACCGTCATCCTCACGCGCGACCAGAGTCGTCCCGCGCTTCGTCTCGTAGCGAGTGGAGCTCTCAAGAAGTGCCGCGAGCGCGGCTTCCTTGCGCGGCGTGGAGAAGCCGATCTCCGCGGCGAAGCGCTCGAGATTCGACCCGGTGATCCGTAGATCGTAGCCCTGTCGCGAGGAGTACTCGACCGTGCTGCCGTCGCTCCGCGTATAGCTGAAGCTTGGTGCCTCGCTGCCTGACATCGAATAGATACGCCCTCGAACTCCGAACGCGTTGAGGAGACGCTGAACGTCCCTTAGCAACGCCTCGCTGCGGCTCCCGAGCCCGACGTAGCGACTCGCCTTGCCGCCTTCGACTCTCGAGACGCAGCCGTCGGCCCCGAACAGCCCGCGGAGGAACGCAGCCTGAATCTCCGTCGGCGCAGTGAAGACGCTCGCCGGAACGCGCTTGTCGTGCGCGCGTCCCGTGCTGACGCCGAGCCAGCGGAAGAAGGTGCGCACCGTCTCGCTGCCTGCGCGGAGCTGGACCGTGCCGTTCTTCATCTCCTGGCGGGTGATGCCGCCGATGAGCTCGCGGAGCATGCCCTCGTGAGAGCCGAGCAGGCCGTCGTCGATGTCGTCGCCGCCGTAGACCCAACCGGTCTGTACGTCGGTGATCCAGCCGTCGCCGACGAGATGCCCCATCAACTCTCCCAACCCTTCGCTCCAGTGATCGGGCAGCTCGCGCTCGACGACGGTGCCGCCGCGACTGTGCGACCGGGCGACCGCCTCGATCCTGACTGGCAGCGCCCAGGAAGCATGCTCCGCCGGCGTGGGGCTGTCGTTGAGGAGGACCTGATCCTCAGCGGTAAGCCCTGCCGCCTCGACGTAGCCGCGGTTCAGCGTGAAGAGCCGGTGGTTCGGCGTGCAGCGCAGCTCCTGGCCGTTGGCGAAGCGCAGCCGCACGATCGGCGAGACCCCGTTCTGCATGACCACGAGCGGGGTGGTCGCGACAACGCCCTCGCCAGGCGTCTCAGCGGTTGCCCGATGCGTGTAGACGCGAACCTCCTCGCCCTCACCGGCAAGGTCGTAGAGCTCCTGGAACGTAAGGAGCCCGCGCGTCGTATGTACGCGCGCGTCACCCGGGAAGCACGGGTTAGACGCGTTGATCCGGCCCGTGTTCGGGAGCGTGTGCCACGCGTTGATGGTCGTGTCGTACTGGACGCCCGGGTCGGCGCAGCGCCACGCGGCCTCGGCCGCTTGGCGGAGCAGGTCGCGCGCAGGGATCGTCGTGACGACGCTCCCGTCGGTGCGCGCAGTCAGGTTCCAGTCCTCGTTGCGCTCCGCCGCCTCCATGAAGGCGTCGGTGACGCGGATCGAGTTGTTCGCGTTCTGATACTGGATCGAAGCCCAGTCAGGTGAGTCGAGCGACATGTCGTAGCCGGCCGCCTCGAGGACGCGCGCCTTCTCCTCCTCGTGGGCCTTGCACCAGATGAATTCCTCGACGTCGGGGTGGTCGACGTCGAGGACGACCATCTTCGCGGCGCGCCGCGTCTTGCCGCCGGACTTGATCGTCCCGGCGGACGCGTCGGCGCCGCGCATGAAGCTGACCGGCCCGGAGGCGTAGCCGCCCTTGGAGAGCTGCTCCTTGGAGGACCGCAGCTTGGAGAGGTTGACGCCCGAGCCGGAGCCGCCGCGGAAGATGATGCCCTCGCGCCGGATCCAGTCGAGGATCGAGTCCATCGAGTCCTCGATCGAGAGGATGAAGCACGCCGAACATTGCGGGCGCTCCTCGAAGCCCACGTTGAACCACACCGGCGAGTTGAAGGAGGCGAGCTGGTTCACGAGGATCGCCTTGAGCTCGGCCTCGAAGGTCTCGGCCTCGTCCTCGTCGGCGAAGTAGCCGCCGTCGCGCCCCCACGCGCCGGCCGTCTTGACGACGCGGCCGATCATCTGCTTGACGCTTGACTCGCGCTCGGGCGAGGACATGCGGCCGCGGAAGTACTTCTGCGCGACGATGTTCGTCGCCGTCTGCGACCAGAAGCGCGGGAACTCGACGCCCTTCTGCTCGAAGACGGGTCCCTCCTTGCCGGGGATGAATGCGTCCCGCAGCTCCCACTCGATCTCGTCGAACGGGTCTCGCCCCGGGATCGTGAAATAGCGCTTCACGGCGCAGCCCCGCGCAGCATCGGCAACGCTGTTCAGCAGCGCCTCGTCCTCGATGACGGGTGCGGTTCCGGTGCGCGCTAGGGACGCCATTGTCTCCTCCAAGAGTATCGGTCTGACGTGGGTCTAAAGCTGGCCGCCGGGTGGGCGGGACCTGTGAGAGTAGAGAGAGGATCGGATGGAATCGGATCTCTGGGAGACTGGGGTCCGAGGATCCCAAAACGGGGGATTGGGGGCGCGTGAGGAAGCGGTCGATAGTCAGTCCAATGCGGCGCTCTCGACTCTTCCTGCTCGCCCTTTCGACGCTGGCACTGGGCGCTGCACTCTCCCCCGGGACAGCCGCCGCGGCGTGCCCGCTCGGGCCCGGCCCGATCTGGGCCGACGCCGCCGCCTACGGCGTCTACGGCACGCCCGTCGAGCCGGTCCTGGCCCGTCCCGGCACGGTGCTGGGAGTCGCGAACGACAACTGGGCGCAGTCCTACCAGTCGCGCGGGGCCGAGACGGCAGGGTGGCACATGCAGCTGCCGGCCATCGTCGGCAAGGTGTCCTACCCGAAGACGAAGAGCGCGGTGCTCTCGAAGATTCCCGGCGTGAGCTCCCTGGCGCACCGGATGACAACCTGCGACCCGCCCTGGCTGGCGCTCAACGAGATGCAGACGGTCCAGTCGCCCGAACCGGTCAGCAGCGCTCAGAGACGCTACCGCGAGAACGTCCTCCTCCTGGCCAGGGAGCTGCACGCGCGCGGCGTGCGCGTCATCCTCCTCATGCCGCGCATCCCGCTCGACCGCACGCGCTACAAGAGCTACTGGCGAACGCTCTCCCGGTACTCGGATTTTGTCTACGAGGCGTACACGTGGAGCTCCCGCGACGTGATCAGGCGCAGCGACGCCGGCGCCCGGAAGTTCCTGCGCGACAGGTGGACCCTTGCGGTCAAGCGCCTGAAGACGTTCACCGTGCATCCGGGCCGGACCGGGCTGATGATCCCGTACTGGTCGCACAACCGCCTGAGCGGGCGCGTCGGCCTCTCCGACACAGCCTGGTTCAGGTTGACGCGGATCAAGACGCAGGCCGCAAGCGCCGTGGGCGTCAACCAGGGGCTCAGCACCCTCTGGTCCTGGGGCTGGCACACGAACCCGCGGGTGGGCGAGGTCGACGCGGACAAGCCGCGGGCCGCCTGTCACTACCTGAACGCGCGCGATCCCGCGCTCTGCGACCCCTCCACGCTCTAGCCCGCCGGCTTGACAGCCTTGTGAGTGAGTGCTAACTTACTCGCGTGGCAACGCAGGCATCGGAACGGAAAAGCGCCGAGGTCCGCCGGGAGGAGATCCTCGAGGCGGCGATGAAGGAGTTCGCCTATGGCGGGCTCCACGGCACCTCCACCGAGAAGATCGCCGCCCGGGCCGGCATCTCCCAGCCCTACCTCTTCCGCCTCTTCGGCACGAAGAAGGAGCTCTTCGTCGCAAGCTCCAGGCGCAGCTTCGGCCGCGTCCTCTCGGCGTTCCAGGAGGCGGCCGAGGGGAAGTCCGGCGCCGAGGCCATGAAGGCCATGGGCCGAGCGTACGACCAGCTGCTCGCCGACCGGGAGCTGCTCCTCGGCCAGATGCAGATGTACGCCGCGTGCTCGGACCCGGAGATCCGCGACGCCACGCGCGCCGGCTTTGCGGACCTCTTCCGCTTCGTCGAGCAGGCCACCGGCGCCGACACGCTCGAGATCAGGGACTTCTTCGCCATGGGGATGCTGATGAACGTGGCCGCGACAATGGACCTCCCTCAGATCTGCAGCTCCGACGACTCATGGGCCCAGGAGCTCCGCTCCGCCTGAGAGGCCTCTTTTTTTGGAGCTTAAGTAAGTGACTAATCAGTATCAGAAAGGAGCCGAGATGTCTCGGACGGCGACCATCTGGACGTTCGTGATCACGTCGGTCGCGCTCTTCATGGCGATGCTCGACAACCTCGTGGTCACCACATCCCTGCCCGTGATCCGCACGGAGCTCGGCGCCTCGATCGAGGACCTGGAGTGGACCGTGAACGCGTACACGCTGAGCTTCGCGGTCTTCCTCCTCATGGGCGCCGCCCTGGGCGACCGCTTCGGCCGCCGGCGGATGTTCGCGATCGGGCTCGGCATCTTCACGGCGGCGTCCGTGGCGGCCGCGCTCGCGCCCTCGGTCGAGGCGCTGATCGCCGCGCGCGCCGTGCAGGGCCTCGGCGGCGCCATCGTGACACCTCTAACGCTGACCATCCTGAGCGCGGCGGTCTCGCCCGAGAAGCGCGGCGTGGCCCTGGGCGCCTGGAGCGGGATCGGCGGCCTCGCGATAGCCAGCGGCCCGCTGATCGGCGGCGCCGTCGTCGAGGGAATCTCCTGGCAGTGGATCTTCTGGCTGAACGTGCCGATCGGGCTCGTCCTGATCCCGCTCGCCTACTTCCGCCTGAAGGAGACCTACGGGCCCGCGACGCGGCTCGACGTGCCCGGCCTCGTGCTGGTGAGCACCGGCCTCCTCGGGATCGTCTGGGGCCTCGTCCGCGGGAACGCGGTCGGCTGGTCGAGCCCGGAGATTGTGGGCTCGCTGACGCTCGGCGCCGTGCTGACGGCGTCGTTCGTCCTCTGGGAGCTGCGCTCGCCGGCGCCGATGCTGCCGATGCGCTTCTTCCGCAGCCGGGCCTTCACGGCCGCGAACCTGGCCTCGCTGTTCATGTTCTTCGGGATGTTCGGCTCGATCTTCCTGCTGGCGCAGTTTCTGCAGACCGTCCAGGGGTACAGCCCCGTCGACGCCGGCCTCCGCATCCTCCCGTGGACGGCGATGCCGATCTTCATCGCGCCGATCGCGGGCGCCCTCTCCGACCGCATCGGCGGCAGGCCGCTGATGGCAGGCGGGCTCGCGCTGCAGGCGATCGGGCTCGGCTGGCTGGCGGCGGTCTCGACGCCGACCGTTCCGTACGCTCAGCTCGTCCCGGCCTTCGTCGTCTCCGGGATCGGGATGGCGCTCTTCATCGCCCCGGTCGCCAACGTCGTCCTCTCCGCGGTGCGCCCGCGCGAGGAGGGGCAGGCCTCCGGCGCCAACAACGCCATCCGCGAGCTAGGCGGCGTCTTCGGCGTCGCCGTGCTCGCCTCGGTCTTCACGAGCTACGGCGGCTACGAGTCAGGCCAGGCGTTCGTGGACGGGCTCGTCCCGGCGGTGTGGGTCGGCGCGATCGTCGTCGGGCTCGGCGCCGTCGCGGCGCTCTTCATCCCGCGCAAGCGACGCCCAGCCGAGGTCGAGGTCGAGGCCCCGGCGGTCGAGCCGGAGCTCGTCGCCGAAGCAGCCTGACACGACCGGCCCCGTCCTGGGGTCAGGTCTTGCCATCGCTCACGGTGCTTGAATGCAAGACCTGACCCCGGCGTAGAGCTCAGGCGAGGATGGCGGCTCAACGCGCACACGCCACTTGACGAGATGTCGCCTTGACCTTTCGTCACAGATGTGACATTTTCGATCGTGCTCATTGTCACGACCGGCATGAGTCTGCGGCCAAAGACATGGGCGGCGCGTCAACTAATCGCTACAGCGAAGATGCCCATGCGTGGCTCAGGGAACGAGCTCGAAAGGGGCGATTGGTTGTGAGGAAATCTGTGATCGTGCTTGCAGCGGTGACGGTAGCGCTCGCGTTGGCCGCCAGCGTCGGCGCGGGAAACAACGGCGCGACAGTCACACGAGCAACGCTTGCGTCCGGCGTAGTAGACGTGAACAACGTGTTCTATCCGGCGACGTGCGACGAGACGCAGGTGATCAACGGAAACCAGAGGAAAGAGACGTTCCAGTGCACGTTCGATGCGGCGGTGCCGGCGCCCGCTGTCTGCGACACGTCCTTCGGTTGCTTTTGGTTTTCCGACTTCGACGGCGCCCTGGCGATCAGCACTCATTTCGTGGTCACCCCGTCCGGCACGATGAACGGCTGGGCCACGTACTAGCCCACTAGCAGACGCCCAGGCACCTAGGCGGGCCGGGATGAGCTTATTCCGGAAGTCGCGGGCCAAGAGGCAGGCCCCCTCCGAGCCCTGTCCGGGGGTCAGGTCTTGCAATCGCACATCGTGCGTGAATGCAAGACCTGACCCCGGGGCGTGGCCCTTTTGGTCTAGGAAGCTTTCTCGGTCGTGGCGGCGGTTGCCGCGGGCACCGCCTGGAGCACCGGCTCCTGGCTGCCTTCGTAGACGACGACGATGCGGGCTCCGGCGGGGAGCTCGAGCTGCCGCGTGGCGTTGGAGCCGACCGTCAGGCCCTTGTTGGACTCCATGTCGAACCACATGGCGAAGAGCAGGAGCTGGAGCCCGGAGACGACGAGCAGGGCGACGAGGACGATGGTCGCCACCGGGATCGGGTTCCCGCCGACGCGGAGCACGACCTCGAGGACGCCGAGCGCGAAGCCGGCGCCCGAGAGGGTCATCCCGAGCAGGTAGAAGAGGACGAGCGGGTGGAAGTCGCGGATGACGTACTTCTCCTTCATCCGCCAGAAGAAGCCCTTGAGCAGGAGCCAGGAGATCGCGGGGACGACCTTGCGGAGGCGAATGCCGCTCTGTTCCCCCACGCCGTAGATCGGCCGCGACGGGTAGTCGCGCACGCGGCGGTTCCAGACATTCAGGTGGACGAGCAGGTCGTTGGGGAAGCCGTAGCGCGCGTAGAGGCGGTCGAGGTCGAGCAGGCGCAGCGTCTCGAGCGAGACGGCCGTATACCCGGACTGGGAGTCGGCGACGTGCCAGTAGCCGGAGGCGATCTTCGTGAAGAAGGAGAGGATCGCGTTGCCGAGGTAGCGGTAGCGGGGGATGAGCTGCCAGGCCTGGCCGGTGAAGAGGCGGTTCGCCTTGGCGTAGTCGCACTCGCCGGAGACGACGCCGCCGACGAGGGTCTGGAGGTCGTCGGGATCCATCTGGTTGTCCGCAGCCATGACGGCCGTGACGTCCATTTCCAGGTCGCGGGCGCGCTTGTAGCCCGTGACGATGGCGGCGCCCACGCCCGCGTTGCGCGCATGTCGGATGACCTCGACGCGGGGGTCGGCAGCGGCCGCGCGCTCGGCGGTCGCGTCCCGCGAGCAGTCGTCCACGACGAGGATCCGGTCGACGAACGCGGGGATGCCGCGCACGGTCTCGGCGACCAGATTCTCCTCGTTGTAGGCAGGGACGACGACGGCGACGCTCTTCCCCTCGTACATGCCTCTCGTATCGGCGGACGCGCGGCCCGCCTTGAACCAACAGGCCTAGCGCAGCTCCTTGTTCGACTCCATGTCGAACCACATGGCGAAGAGGAGGAGCTGGAGCCCGGAGACGACGAGCAGCGCCACCAGCACGATCGTCGCCACGGGGACCGGGTTCCCCAGGATCCGGAGCACCACCTCGGCGATCCCGAGGCCGACGCCGACCGTCAGCAGCAGCAGCCCGAGCGTGTAGAAGAGAACCAGCGGGTGGAAGTCGCGGATGACGTACTTCTCGCGCATCCGCCAGAAGAAGCCCTTGCAGAGCAGCCACGAGATGGTGGGCACGACCTTCCACAGGCGAATGCCGCTTCGCTCCCCTACCCCGTAGATCGGCCGCGACGGGTAGTCGCGCACCCGGCGGTTCCAGACGTTCAGGTGGACGAGGATGTCGTTCGGGAAGCCGTAGCGCGCGTAGAGCCGGTCGAGGTCGAGCAGCCGGAGCGTCTCGAGGTTGACGGCGGTGAAGCCCGACTGGGAGTCGGCGACGTGCCAGTAGCCGGAAGCGATCTTCGTCAGGAACGACAGCATCGCGTTGCCGAGGTAGCGCGTCTTCGGGATCAGCTCCCAGGCCTGCCCGGTGAAGAGGCGATTGGCCTTCGAGTAGTCGGTCTCGCCCGAGGCGACCGCGCGCACCAGCGTCTCGAGGTCGCCCGGATCCATCTGGCCGTCGGCGGCCATCACGGCGGTGACCTCCATCCCGTCGTCCCGCGCGCGCTTGTAGCCCGTGACGATGGCCGCGCCCACGCCAGCGTTGCGCTCGTGGCGGATCACCTCGACGCGCGAGTCGCCGCCCGCCGCGCGCTCGGCGGTCGCGTCGCGGGACGCGTCGTCGACGACGTAGATCCGATCGACGAAGGCAGGGACGGTCTGCACGGTCGAGGCGACCAGTCGCTCCTCGTCGAAGGCGGGGACGACGACCGCGACCGTCTTTCCGTCGAACACGGCCTCAGGAATCTCGCAGGCGCGAGACGGACGCCCAGAGCAATGCGACGAGCGCGGCGAGGACCAGGCCGAGGAACGCGCCCACGACGACCGACGACCGCGTGCTCCGGGCGTCCACCTTCGTCGCCGCCGCCGGCGTCACGACCCGCCCGCGCTCGACCTCCTCGGCGGACTCCAGCGCCTGCTCCGCGGCGAAGACCCGGTCGGTGAGGTCGGCGCGCTGCTGCTCGAGGGTGGCAAGCAGGTTCGTGAGCAGCAGTTGGTCGGTCGTGGACGCCCCTGAGCTCTGCTCGATCTGCGCAGTCAGGTCGTCGATCCGGGCGCCGACGGAGTCGAGCTGGGCCTGGAGCGCCTCGAGCCGCTGCTGCAAGGTGTCGATCTTCGAGTCCGCGTAGACCGAGACGGACGAGACGACCTCCTCCGCGATCAGGTTCGCCGCCTGCTCGACGTTGTCCGCGTTGCTCCCCCGAACGGTGATCCCGACGAGCGCGACGTTCGTCGTCTGGCGGTTGCGCTCGCCGAGGAGGCTCGACGAGATGCCGCGGCGGAGCTTGGCAGGGCTCATCCCCACCTGTTCGGCGACCTCGTTGACGACGGCCTGGCTGCGGGCGATGGCCGCCACGCCCGAGGGGTCGCTCGACAGGGTCGGGACGGGCGTCCCCAGCGGCGAGATCGTCTGGCCGAGGAAGACGGTCGCCTCTGCCTGGTAGGTCGAGCCGCCGGTCTGGCCGAAGAGGTAGCCGACGATCGCGCCGAGCACGATTCCGAGCAGGAGGAGCCACCACTTGCCCGCCAGCGTTCCGGCGTAGCGGCCGAAGTCCACCTCTCGCTCCGCGTCGGGCTCGCCGGCGGGCGTGGGGACCCGGCGAAGAGGCTCGCTCTCGGGGCTCATGCGGGCATCGACTCTACCAGCGGGGCCAGCGGAGGCCGCTGGCATACTGGATCGAGGCCCGCGCCCGCCTCCGCACGCCATGTGGAAGAAGCTTCTCATCGTCTTGGCCGCTGTCGTGGTCCTGCTCCTGGCCGGGGCAGCAGCCGCGTACTTCGTGCTCAAGCCCGACACGCCGAAGGGCGGGCTCGACACCGAGCTCTCGGGCGTCTCGCTCTTCCAGGACACCGAGGCCGTCGGGGAGACGACGGTCGAGACGACCACGGAGGAGGAGCCCGAGGAGGACGCTCCCCCGCCCGAGCGCTGCTGGCTCAACTTCGGGGAGAACCCGCGCCGGACGATGGCGCTGCCCGACGTCCACCTCGGCAGGCCCGCGAAGATCGTCTGGCGCCGGTACATGCGCGACGTCCTCGAGTACCCGCCGAGCTTCTGCGACGGCGTGCTCTACCAGAACCTCGAGCACGGGGCGACCGTCGCGCTCGACGCGGAGCACGGGAGAGAGCTCTGGCGGAGCGGGAACCCGGGGCCGACGGCCTCGTCGCCCGCGATCGACGGCCCGCGCCTGCTCGTCAGCTCCCACGCCGGCACGGTGAGCGCCTTCCGCCGCACGGACGGGAAGCTGCTCTGGCGCCTGCGAACGGGCGGGAAGGTGGAATCCTCCCCGGTGGTCGTCGACGGCGTCGCGTACTTCGGCGCCACGACCGGGCGGCTCTTCGCCGTCAACTCCGCAACGGGTCGGGTTCGCTGGGCCTACGACACCGGCGGACGCATCAACGCGAGCCCGTCCGTGACCGGCGATCGCGTGTGCATTTCCACCTACGCCGGCTCGGTCCTCTGCGTCCGCAAGTCGAATGGGTCGGAGATTTGGACGACCTACGTCAAGCGCGACGCGCTGCGCTACGACAGCTTCTACGCC
Source organism: uncultured Actinomycetes bacterium (assembly GCA_963794055.1). Lineage (GTDB taxonomy): Bacteria > Actinomycetota > Thermoleophilia > Gaiellales > Gaiellaceae > JAIBJN01. The sequence continues at coordinate 122,553 of CAWCCL010000012.1, read as the reverse complement.
AGCCCGTCCACCGACGGGCGCCGGGTCTTCTGCGTCTCGCGCTCAGGCAAGGCGGTCGCGTTCTCCCTCTCTACGGGCAAGCACCTGTGGACGTACCAGATGGGCGACTGGGGCTATTCCACCCCGGCGGTCGCCGGCGGCACGGTCTACGTGAGCGCTTTCGACGGAGGTGTCCGAGCGCTCGACGCCGAGACCGGCCGGCCGCGCTGGGAGCGGTTCGTCGGCGGGCGGATCCTGGGGCCGGCGCTCGTCGTCGGCGACCTCGTCTTCGTCTCGACGCTCGAGGAGAAGACGTTCGGGCTCGACCGGAGCACGGGCCGGGTCGTGTGGCGCGCCAACCGCGGCAAGTACGTGCCCGGGATCGCCACCGACCAGTACTACTACTTCTCGCTGAACGGCTCGCTGGTCAAGTACCGCGGGCGGCTCGGTTAGCCCAGCCACCCGTCGAGCGGCCGTTCGAGCAGGCGCTCCAGCTCGGCCACGTCCTCGCGATAGGCCTCGACGAGGCGCGCCCGCTGCTCCGGCTCGAGGGCCGGGCGGTCGAGGCCGCGCGCCAGCGTCGCCTTCGCCCGGCGCCGGACGGCCTCGGGGAGGATCGGCGCCACGCGCCTGCCGCCGCGGACCGCCGCGCCCACGAGCGCGTTGCGCGGGATCCCGGAGACGTTGACGGCGTGCTCGGGCGTCTCGCCCAGCGCCGGGTCGACGCCGAGGAAGCCGAACAGCCGCTCGAGGACTGCGGCCGGGTCCGCTGCGAAGTCCTCGAAGAGGTGCACCTGGATCCGCACGCGCGGGAAGGCGTCGAAGTAGGGGCGGAGCTGACGGCCGTAGAAGCCGGTCTCGAGGTAGTAGCCCGTCGCCGACCCCGCGCGGCGGCGCGGCTCCTGCTCGTCCAGCGCACGCTCGAAGGTCTCCCGCTCGAGCCCGTCGCGCACGTACATGAGGTAGTCCGAGTACGCCCGCTCGACCGGGTTGCGCAGGACGGCGACCAGGCGCGCGCCTGGAACGCGCGCGCGGATGCGGCCGCAGCTCCACGGGTTGGCCAGGTACTCCGGCGAGACGTCGCCGCGCACGGCGCCCGCGGGCGCGTCCGCGTAGAGCGCTTGGTAGACGTCCCAGTCGCGCACGGTGCCGGGCGGAAGCGGCCGGTCGACCTGCGGCGCCTCGTCGAAGGCGAAGAAGCTGGGCCCCTTCGCCGGGAGGAAGATGCCGGGATGGGCGCGCAGCGCCTCCTGGAGCGCGGTCGAGCCGCTCTTGTAGGCCCCGATGACGAGGAAGTCCGGGACGCTCAGCGGATCTCCTCGTAGACGCGCTCGTGCGCCTCGGCGGCGGCGTCCCAGGTCAGCGCGCGCCGGGCTGCCTCGACGCCCTCGAAGGCCGCCGCCAGCAGGCTCTCGTCGCCGAGCAGGCGGACGCACGCGGCGGCGAGCGCCGCGGGGTCTTCGGGCGGCACCGCCTCTCCCGCCCCGAACTGCCGCACCGCATCGCCCATGGCGCCGACATCGCTGACGACCGCCGGGCGCCCGTGGCCGACGGCGTCGGCAAAGACGCCGGAGGCCTCGATCCGGCGGTACGGGAGGACGACCACCGTCGCCTCCGCCATCAGCTCCGGGATGCGGTCGCCCGGCACGTAGCCGAGCCGCCACTCGATGCGGTCGGCGACGCCCAGGCTCGCCGCCAGCTCGCGCAGCGGCTTGACGGGGTCGACGGCGTCTCCGGCCACGACGAGCCGCACGCCGGGGACGGAGCGCACTACGGCGGGCAGCGCCCGGATGAGGACGTCGAGGCCTTTGTGCTCCCGGATCAGGCCGAAGAAGAGGAGCGTCGTGCCGGTCGGAGCCGCGATCGGCTTCCCGTTGGACGTCTCGAAGGCTGGGTGCGGGATCTCGACGATCGTGGCCGGGTCGACGCCGAGTTCGGCGAGCCGCTCCGCCGATGCCCGCGCATGCACGACGACACGGTCGACGGTGGCGAAGATCTCCCGCCACAGATCCGGCAGGTGGGCAGTGCGCGGGGGCAGCACCTCATGGGCGGTCAGCACGGTCGGGTACGAGCGCGCCAGGCGGCGTAGCCAGCGGCGGTCGAGCCTGGGGAATCCCGAGCCACTGGACGTGGACCACGTCGGGCCCGAGCGCCTCCACCCGGCGGCGGCCGCGAACGGCGCTCGGCACGTACTCCAGTCCCTTGAGGATGACGCCGGCGCGGGTGCGCTTGCGTCCGCGGAGCAGCTTCCCGGTCACCGGGAGGTAGACGTCTTCGCGCACGTAGCCGGCCGGGACCGGAGAGGGCCCGTGCACGAAGGGCGACGCCAGCAGGTGCACCGTGTGCCCGCGCCGCGCGAGGGCCGCGGAGAGGGCGTGGTCGTACGGCAGCGTCCAGCTGGGTGGATCCAGCATGACGACGTCCACGTCGCGATCATAGTGACGCGATGACCACTGCAGAGGCGCCGTTCTTCGTCGTCGGAAACGATCGCTCGGGGACGACGATGCTCCGCCTGGTGCTCGACAGGAGCGCCGAGGCGGCCGTCCCGCCAGAGTCGATGTTCCTGCTCGACTACGCGCCCGTGCGCCAGCGCGGCGGGCTCGGGGACCCGCACGCGGCCGCGGCGTTCGCGGCGGAGGTCTGGCGCCATCCCAAGGTGCGTCTCTGGAATCTGCCTGGGGACCCGCCGCCGGTGCCTCCGGGTCTGAGCCACGACGACGCCTACCGCTTCGCCGTCGAGGCGCCCTTCCGCGCCTACGCCCGCGCCGCTGGGAAGGAGCGCTTCGGCGACAAGACGCCCGCGTACCTCCACGCCGTCGACGAGCTCCTGGCCGTCTGGCCCGAGGCGCCGGTCGTCGTGCTCGTACGCGACGCCCGCGACGTGGCGCTCTCCGTGACGAAGCTGCCCTTCGGCCCGAACAACGCATATGCCGCCGGGCGCTGGTGGGCGCGCGGGATCCGGCGCGGGCTCGAGGCGGAGCGGAGTCATCCCGGGCGGGTGCTGACCCTCCGGTACGAGGACCTCGTCTCCGACCCGGAGGCGCACGTGCAGCGGGTCTGCGACCACCTCGGCCTCGGCTATAACAGCGAGATGCTTGCGATCGAGCACTCCGACCCTGCGAAGATCCTCGAGGACCAGGCGGGCTGGTTCACGCAGGTGTCGGCAGGGATCACGGGAGCCGGAGCCGGCAGGTGGCGCGTCGACATGACCCCTGCCGACCGGCGGACGATCGAGGCCGTCGCGGGGCCTGAGCTGCACGAGCTCGGCTACGAGACCGCCGGCGTTACACCGACCGTCGGGCGCCGCCGCGCCCTCGCCTACTCCGCGGACGACGCGGCGCGCCGCGCCGTCAACGTCGTCCGCCTGCGCGTGCTCCAGGAACGCGGGCGCGAGCTGCGCTACGTGCTCAGGCGGAAGCTCGGGCGATGAGGCGCCGGCCCGTGCAGCAGGCGGTCAAGCGCTTCCTCGACCCTGCAGCGGCAGTCGTCGGCCTCGTCGTCCTCAGCCCGGCCTACGCGGGGATCGCGCTGGCGGTGCTCGTCGACTCGGGGCGCCCAGTCATCTTCGTCTCTCCCCGAGCGGGCACCGGAGGCAGGCCGTTCGGGATGCTCAAGTTCCGCACGATGATCCCGGACGCGATCGCCGTCGGGCGCGAGCAGAGCATCACCGAGGACCCGTTCGGGGTCGTCAAGGGCGACCCGCGCATCACGCGGGTCGGGCGCTGGCTCCGCCGAACGGGCCTGGACGAGCTTCCGCAGCTGGTCAACGTCGCCCGCGGCCAGATGAGCCTCGTCGGCCCGCGCGCCGACCTCGTCGAGCAGGCTGCCGCCTACACGGACGAGGAGCGGCGCCGGCTGACGGTGCGCCCCGGGATCACCGGCTGGGCCCAGGTGAACGGCCGCGACTCGGTGTCGTGGACGGAGCGGTTCGCGCTCGATCTCTGGTACCTCGACAACTGGTCGCTCTGGCTGGACGCGAAGATCCTCGTGCGCACCGTCGGGGAGGTCTTCCGCCCCGAGCCCGACCCGGTCGAGGACGCACTCAACATCGAACGGGCGAAGAAGCGCGCGTCGAGCCCGTGAGCAGGCTGGTCGAGAGCGACCCGTCCGAGTGGGACGACCTGCTGGGGCGCCTCGGCTGCGCCGACGTCTACTACCTGCGCGAGTACCTGGAGAGCGCCCGGCTGCTCGAGGAGGGGACACCGGCGTTCCTCCATCTCGAGGGCGACGGCGGCGACGTCGTCTTCGCCTGTCTCGTGCGCGAGGCGCCCGGGGGCACGCACGACGTCATCACGCCGTACGGCTACGGCGGCCCGGTGGCGACCGGCCCGGAGCCGCCCGTCGATCGCTTCTGGGAGCGGTACCAACTCTGGTGCGAGGGGCACGGGATCGTCACGAGCGTCATCCGCTTCCACTCGCTTTTCGCCAACCAGCGCTACGCGGGCCCGGGTGTGCGGCTCGAGCGCTACGCGGACACGACAGGCTGGCGGCTCGACCTCCCCGACCTCTTCGCCGGGATGGACGGGAGCCACCGCACCTCGTGCCGCAAGGCGCTCAAGGAGGGCGTGACGGTACGGATCGCCGAGGCCCCGGGCGACCTTTCGCCGTTCGTCGCGCTGTACGAGGAGACCATGCGGCGCATCGAGGCAGAGGACTTCTACCTCTTCCCGCAGGGCTACTGGGACTCGCTCGCCGGTCCGCTCCGGGAGCGGCCCGTGCTCGCCGATGCGCTGCTCGACGGCGAGGTGGTCGCCTCCGCCCTCTGCTTCGCCACCCAGCCCTGGCTCCACTACCACCTCTCGGCGGCGAGCGACCGCGGCCGGGCGGTCGGCGCGGCGAACCTCGTCCTCTACGAGGCGGCCGAGTGGGCCCGCGCGCGCGGCTTCGAGCGCTTTCACCTGGGCGGCGGCGCCGGCGCCAGGGACGACTCGCTGGCCGCGTTCAAGCGCCGCTTCGACCCGGGCGGGAGCCTGGAGTGGTGGCTGGGCAAGGCCGTGCACGACGAGGAGGCCTACCGCGAGCTCACCGGCCGCGACGCCGACGACCTGTCCGGCTTCTTCCCGGCCTATCGGGCCTAGAACCTGTTTCAAAGCGACACGGCCCGGGGTGACACGGCTTGGGGTCAGGTCTTGCATTCCGGCATGGAGGCGAGGAATGCTCGTTTGCAAGACCTGACCCCGGGCCTAGTCGCTTTCGGCCAGGGCACCCCGGGCATTTCGAAACGGGTTCAGCGCGTCCCGGCGGCCTTGTCCCAGACCACCGGGGCGTCACCGCGGACGGCGCGCGCCAGGCCGGCCAGGGTGGCCGACGTGACGAGGAGGTAGTAGTAGGCGATGGCGGCGCCCGGGAGAGGCACGCGCAGGCGGCCGGCGGCGGCGAGGCCGAGGAAGGCGAGCTGGGCGGTGAGGGCGGTGCGGTAGACGCCGCCGCGGCCCGCGAGCGCGAGGCTCGAGCCGAGGAGCGCCACGTGGAGGAGGCCGCTCAGGTAGCGGAGCACGCGGTGGGAGACGATCTGCGCGACGAAGAGCGGCTCGGCCGGGCGCAGCATCCTCCCGGTCAGCAGGTGAAGCCAGCCCTGGGAGTGCATGCGCACGCGGCGGCCGAGCTCGTCCTCGCTGTCTCGCGCCGCCTTCTCGAAGGCGAGCGCGTCAGGGTCGTAGACGGCCCGGCGGCCGCGCTGCGCCATCGTGTACGGAAGGCCGAGGTCGTGGCCCATGCGCGGGTCGCTGTCCGTGTAGTCGGCCCGGCGCACCGCGTAGATGGCGCCGTTCCCGCCGGTGATCCCGGCGAGCTTCGACTCGGACTCCCGCAGCCAGAGCTCGTAGCGCCAGTAGACGCCCTCGCGGCTCGACCCGTCCGGGTGCTCGAGCTCGACCTTGCCGCAGACGTAGCCGACGTCGGGGTCGGCGAAGCTGCGGACGAGCTTGCGTAGCGCGTCGGGAGCCCAGAGCGAGTTCGCGTCCGAGAAGGCGACAACGTCGCTCCCGAGCTCGGAGACGACGGCGTCCTGCGCGGGCACCTTGCCGCTGCGGGGACGGCTCACCAGGCGGACGCGCGGGTCGCGTGCGGCCACGTCCTCCACGGCCGCGTCCGTCCCGTCCGTGGAGCCGTCCGAGGCGACCACGACCGCCAGGCGGTCGGAAGGGTAGTCGAGCGCGAGCAGGTTCTCGACCCGGCGGCCGATGACCTCCTCCTCGTCGTGAGCGGCGACGACCACCGTGACGTCGGGCGTCACGTCGCCCCGGCGAACGGGCCGGGGCCGCGCGCGGGCAAGCGCGGCGGCCGCGAGCGGATAGCCCACGTGCGTCCAGGCCAGCGCGCCGCCGGCAACCCAGAAAATCCCCCGCAACACGCGGCTACCCTACCGCCGGCCGCGCAGGCAGAGCCGGTAGCGGAGAAACCCCGTCCAGCGCCCGCCCACGCCCTCGACGGTGCGGAACACCGGGATGAAGCTCGCGCGCCACTCGTTGCGGTCGACGGTGAAGCCAGCGCGCTCCATGGCCGCGGCGAACACCTCGGCGGGCCGCAGGCCGATGTGGGTGGGGTTCTGGGCGAGGACAAGCTCCCGCTTCTTCAGGCGCTCGATCACGTGCCTGGGGTTCGGCGTGTACAGCGACAGCGTCCCCCCGGGCCGGAGCACCCGCCGGGACTCGGCGAGCATCCCGTCGAGAGTCGCGTCGTCGAGGTGCTCGACCAGGTCGGCCGCGACCGCCTTGTCGAATGACTCGTCCTCGTAGGGAAGCTCGGCGACGTCGGCGATGTCGAAGCGCAGCTCGGGGAAGAGCGACCGGGCGCGCTCGATCGCCCGCGGCTCGGCGTCGACGCCGACGGCCTCGCATCCGAACGTCGAGAGGAAGTGCGCGATCGCGCCCGCAGTGCAGCCGAGGTCGAGGACGCGCTCGCCCTCCTTCGGCTCGACGAGGTCCTGGACTGCGGCCAGGCGGAGCTTCGTCCAGCGGGTCTGCTCGGCGTATGCGCCCGCCATCGTGTCGACGAACTCGTCGTTGTACTCCGTCGGCGCGCGCGTGAAGGTGAAGCGCTTCACGCGCCGCCCTTGCGCAGGAAGAGAACTACGGTCGGGAAGACCGGCCTGAGCGCGCGCAGCACCGGGGCCGGCACCTTGGCGACCGCCCGCGGGAACGTCCCGCCCTCGAGCTCGGCGAAGCCGGTCAGGGCCTCCAGCTCGAGCTCCTCCGCGGAGAAGCCCGCCTCACGGACGAGGTCGAGCACGTCACTGCGCGCGGGCAGGTCGCAGTCGTAGACCTCGCCACGGCGTGCGAGGCGCACGTACGGCGTCCGCAGGCCGGACGGGAGCCAGCTCAGGAAGGGCAGGCGGAAGTGCGGCTCGACGAGCACCCAGCGGTTGGCGACGGCCAGGTAGCAGGAGCCGCCGGGGCGAAGGACGCGGCGGATCTCGTCCAGATGACGGCGCTTCTCCCGCGGGCCGCCGACGTGGTCGAGGATGTGGTTCGAGACGACGAGGTCGAAGGACTCCGCAGCGAACGGGAGCGTCGTGTCGGTCACCTGCACGAACTCATACCCGTCGGCGATGACGCGCTGATCGACGAGGTCGACGCCGACCACCCGCCCCTCCGGCCCGACGCGCTCGGCCAGCGACGCCGCGATCACGCCCGAGCCGGCCCCGACGTCGAGGACGCGCGCGCCGGTCAGCTCCGCGCGCGACTCGAGCAGGCGCTCCAGCTTGCTCGCCTTGGCGAGCCGGGACGGCGTGTCGAGCACCGCGTGCGGCTGCCGGTCCTCGGGGAGAGTCGCGAGGGCGCGCTCGTACACGGCCGCGGTCTCGGCGACGACCTTGTCCCAGGAGTAGCCGGCGATGATCTTCTCGCGCCCCGCTTCGCCGAGGCGGCGGCGCAGCTCCCGATCGGCCAGGAGGCGCTCGAGCGCGGCGCGCAGCGCCGGCGGATCATGAGGCGGGACGAGCAGCCCGGTGCGCTCGTGGTCGACGAGGTTCACCAGGCCGCCGACGGAGCTCGCGACGACCGGCTTCCCGTGCGCCATCGCCTCGGCGCAGACGACGCCGAAGCCCTCGCTCCGCGAGGGGCAGACCACGATCGCCGCCCGCTCGAAGCGGCGCTCCAGCTCGGCTCGGCTGAGGAAGCCGAGCGCCTGGGGGACGAGCGGCCGGAGCGGCCCGTCGCCCGAGACGACGAGGTTGAGCCCGTCGGAAGCGGCGGCGAGGTCCTCGATTCCCTTCTCCGGTGCGAGCCTGCCCGTGTAGAGGATCTCCGGCGGGTCCGCCTCCTCGCCGACGGCGTCCGGGATCTCGATCCCGTTGGGGACGAAGACCGCAGTGTCGAAGCCCGCGTCGTGCGCGGCCTGGGTGAGCGCCTCGGAGACGCAGATGATCCCCCGCGCCCGCCTCAGCACGAGCCGCGCGAGCCACGGCGGGTCGCGCAGGAGCTTGAAGTCGTCGAGCCGGCCGCCGGAGATCGTCCCGTGCAGCGTGACGACGAACGGCTTCCCGGAGAAAAGCGCGACCGCGCCACCGGCCAGCCAGTGGGCGTGGACGAGGTCGGCGCCGCGCGCGGCCTTCCGCAGGGTCCGCGCCATCGAGACGAGCATGAACGGGGCGGCCCACGGGCGCTGCCGCGCGGCGCGCACGATGCCGCCGCCGTCGGAGGAGAGCCCGTACGTCCGGTAGGCCCCCGGCGCGACGACGACGACCTCGTCCTCCCGCTCGCGCAGCCGCTCGACCAGGCCTGAGACGAACCGGCCCGCGAAGTCGTCGGGGTGCCTGGGGTACGAGGTCGTGAAGACAGCGATCTTCATGCGAGGCGAGCGCGGCGTGCCAGGACCAGCGGGATCGCGAGCGCGAATGCGACGAGGCCCGTGAAGTAGTACATCTGCATCGTCAGGTAGAAGAAGTTCGCCGCCATCGTCCCTACCACTGCCGCCGTGATCCCCCAGGCGAGCGCGCGCAGGCGGGCGGCGTTCCGGTCGCCGTCGACAGCGAGGGCGCGCCCGATCGCCCGGGCCGCGCCGAGCCGCTTGAAGACGTAGACGAGGAAGACGGCGACGAGGACGGCGCCCACCAGGCCGCTCTCCGTGACCACGCTGAGGTAATAGGAATGCGGCCCCCAGTTCGACTTGCCGGTCAGGAACTCGTAGTAGGCAGCGAACGTGTTCTTGCCCAGGCCGAAGAACGGCGTGTCGCGCAGCACCGGGCCGAGCAGGTCGTAGAGCTCGAAATGGGTCTGAGTCGAGGAGCTCCCGAGGTTGGTGCGCACGCGCAGGATCGACTCGAAGAAGCCGGTGCGCTGGGCGACGACCACCCCGATGACGCCCCCGACGGCGGCGAGCGGCAGGAGGAAGCGGGCCGTGAGGAAGCGGCGACCGTACGGGATCGCCAGCACGAGCAGCCCGACGCCGAGGCCGAGTAGCGCGCTCCGAGAGATGGTCGCCAGCAGGATCAGGAAGAGCGCCGCGAGGAGAACGGCGAGCGGCGCCCGGAGCTTGCTTCCCTTCGGCGCACGCAGGTAGAGCGGCAGGAGGACGAGCACCGGGACGATCAGCATGATCCCGAGGTGGTTGGGGTCGAGCGTGAGGCCGTTCGTCCGGTAGATGTTCAACCCGCCGGAGACGCCGAAGAGCTGGAGCCCGGGCGCGTCGCCGGTGACGGGCTCGATCAGGATCGCGTCGAGGTCGCCGCCGGCCGTGGCCTCCGCGTACGCGAGCGCGACCAGCCCGTAGGCGGCGTTCACGGCGAGGCCCGCGCAAAACCACGTCACCGCGCGCCAGAAGAACGGCTCGGCTCGCCGGGCGAGGTAGGCGACCGCCGCCATCAGGAACGTGAAGTGGACGGCGAACGTGATCATCCCCTTCGCGTAGAGGTCCCTCGAGGCGATGGTCGTGAGGTTGAAGTAGCCGACCAGGTAGACCAGCACGAACAGGAGGAAGAAGGCGGCCAGGATCTGCACCGTGCGCGGAAAGAGCCAGTCGCCGTCGCGGACGCGCATGACCACGAACCCGCCGATGAACCCGACCGCGAAGAGCTCGGCGATCCCCACGTCCACCGGCCCGAGCCCCCAGCGCAGCTTCGTGAACGTGATCGTGAAGAGGGTGCCGAGGAGCAGCGTGTCCAGGGCCCGCCTCACGGGAGGCTCCTGAGCAGCTCGGCGAAGCGCTCGACGCGGTTTCGGCGCGAGAGGCTCTCCCGCACCTCGGGCGTGAGCGTAACGCCGTTCAGGGAGCCGTCGCGCCAGCCGGCGGCGAGGCCCGAGAGGGCCTCGGCGATCGCGTCGACGTCGTCCGGGGGAACGACGATGCCCGCGCCGGTCTCCCGCAGAAGCGCAGCGGCGGCGCCGTCCTCGGGCACTGCGGCGAGGATCGGCCGGCCGGCGGCGAGGTACTCGAAGATCTTGGTGGTGACGACGAAGCGCCCCCGACCCTCGCCCGCGGGGACGAGCAGGAGGAGCGCGTCCGAGTCGCGCTGGAGCGCGAGCGCCTCGCGGCGCGGCAGGTAGGGGACGAGCTCGACGCGATCGCCCAGGCCGAGCTCGGCGATCGTCGCGCGGTCGGCGTCCCTGAAGTCCCCGACGAAACGGGCCACGACGTCAGCATCGGCACGGGCGAGCGCGCGCAGAAACGGCTTCGGGTCCCGCCGGCCGAAGATCGTTCCCGTATGGGTAATGCGGAAGCGGTCGGCGCGCGTGTACTCGAGCCCGTCGAAGTCGTCGAAGTCGGCGCCGTGGTCGATCAGCTCCACCGGCCCGCGCGGCGAGAGCGCGAGCATCTCCTCCACCGCGGCCGGCGCGACGCAGACGATCGCGTCCGCGTACCGGGCGACGAGCCGGGCCACCGTCCGCTCCCCGCGCAGGTCCTGGCGCCGGTGCGGGTGCGAGATCAGGGAGTCGCGAAGGTCGGCCACCCAGCGGGCGCCGGTCGCGCGCTTCACGGCGGCGCCCAGGAGGTTCACCGAGCCGGGGGGCGACGAGGTGATCACGACGTCGACCCCGTGGCGGCGGACGAGCCTGATCGCCGCGGGGACCGCCGTCAGGAGCCACGGCGAGCTCGGGTCGGGGACGAGGAGGCGGCGGCCGGTGAGCGCGGCCTGCAGGCGGAGGCGCTCCAGCCCCCTCGCCTGCGCCAGCTCGACCTGCGGGCGGTGGACGCGTGGGGCGAAGTTCCGGGTCTCGTGGACGATCGCGGCGGGCGGCGGGACGAGGGATTCGTCACGGTGCATGCGCTTGGAGTCCGACGGGACGAGCACGTGGGTCTCGATCCCGAGCTCGGGCAGGTAGGTGGCCATCTTCAGCGGGCGCGGGACGCCGCCCCCGCCGGCCGGGGGCCAGTACATGGTGGCGAGGAGGACCTTCACGACGTGTCCGTCCGCAGGAGGACGTAGCGGCCGTCCTCGTAGACGCGCTCGAAGTCTCCGACGAGACCCGCGAGCTCCCGGGGCACGCCCCGGCGCTTGTCGAGGACGAGCCAGGAGACACCGTACTTGTCGAGCACGGCCAGACGCGCCCCGGCGGAGGTCTCCGGGTCGAAGAAGAGCGCCGTGTCGGCAAGGCGCTCGCGGGCTCGGGACGTCTGCGTGTCGGTCGCGTGCGAGATCGGCGCCGCCACGATGTAGACCGGCGCCTGCGCTGAGACCCGGTAGGTCGTCTCCGGACGCGACAGGACGACGTCGGCGGCGTCCGTCCTCGCCCGCAGCGCTGCGGTGAGCCCCGGGGAGAGCGCGAACGGGTCGAGCGGCTCGCGCTCGAGGCCGACCGCGGATGAGACGCCGAAGGGGAGCACGAGCGCGGCCGCAGCAGCCGCCGCCCACGGTCCCGGCTCCGGCCCTTCCTGGCGCTTCCAGGCTGCGTAGGCGAGCGCCGCGACGGCGCCCGCGAACGCGATCCAGACGGGCCAGGCTCCCGCCCTCGACTCGCCGGCGGGGAACGCTAGGCTCGCGGCGATCCCAACCCCGAGCGCGGCGGCCACGCCTGCTACCCGGAAGCGCCCGGCCACGACGGCCGCGCCCGCGAGCGCGAACGGCAGGGGCAGGAAGGCGACGAGTCGCCGCGACTGCGAGACGGAGACGAGATCGGCGAAGAGCGTGAACACGGGGGGAAGCAAGAGGACGGCGAGGATCAAGAGCGACCCCCCGAGGACGAGCGACGACCACAGCCGTCGTCCCGCGAACGCCGCGAGCGGGATGGCCAGGAGCGCCACCACCACGAGGCCGCCGCGGCGCGCGATCGCGTCCGGGTCGACCCGAAACGACTTCGCATCTCCCTCGAAGAACCCGGAGTAATGCGCGATATCGCGCGCCGTGTCGGCCGTGCTCGCCGTGACGGCCGCCGTATCCGAGACCGTCGGCCAGAGCCAGGCCACGAAGGCGAAAGACGTGAGCGCGATGGCGCCCAGGGCCACCGCGAGCGCAATGCCCTTCTCCTCCACGCGACGGAGGACGACCAGCCGCGCGGCGAGGCAGCCGGCGAGAAGGGCTGCCGTGTACGGCGCGTAGTTCGGGTGGATCACGGTGAGCACGAAGGAGGCGGCGCCGACCGAGGCCAGGCCGGCCCATGAGCGCCCGCGGACGTAGTGGAAGGCGAGAGCGAGCAGCCCAGGCACCAGCAAGCCGCGCGAGGCGGCCTCCGGATCCGAGAGAACCTCCGCCAGGCCGAGTCGCTCCCCGGTCAGGACGGCGAGGCCGATGAAGGCGGACGCGAACGCCACGCCTCCTGCCCACGAGCGGAACAGGACGGTGCCGGCGCCGTAGGCGAGCACGGAGGCGAGGGGCGTCAGCACCGGCCCCAGGTGAACGACCGTCGCCGCCACGTCCACGCCGCTCAGGCGCGCGATCGCCGCCAGGGCGCCGTGCCAGAGCGGGAAGGCGTAGCCGGGGTGGAGCCCGCCCTGCGCGAACTGGCCGATCGACTCCAGGGACTCGAGCGATCCCAGCTCCTCCAGCTTGCGCGCGTACGCGACGTGGAACAGTGCGTCGCCGGCGGCCGTTCGGTAGGCGAGCCACGCCGCGGCGGCGAGCGGGAGTGACGCGACGACCACGCCGAGCGCCGCGAGCGCGTCCGTCCGCTCGGTAGCGGGCGCGCCTCTCCCCGCCGCGACGACCGCCGCAGCCGCAGCTCCGGCGGCGAGGAGCACCAGGGTGAGGGTCAGCGATCCGTTCACGACGAACGTCACCGCAAGCGCGGCGAAGAGCAGGACGAGGCTCCACGCCAGTGCGCCTGCGAGGGCGACGCCGATCTCGACGGGCCAGCCCGAGTGCGCGCTGGACGAGCGCTCCGGGCACCAGGAGGACGATCGCGGCAGCCGCGCTGAGCCGGACGCCGGCGCCCACGCCCGTCTCGGGCAGGAGCTGGCCGAGCCCGAGGAGAACGAACGGCGCCGCAACCGCGACGGCGAACCGGTGCTGGGCCAGGCCGACCCGGAGCGAGGGAGCTGGAGCCACGATGCCTTTCACGCGGCCTGCATTGTCGCGGCTGGCGGCGACGAGGCGCGTCAACCGCGCGAACCGATGAGCTCGGCCGCCGTCGCCGACCCGAGCCACTCGGCGGCCTGGCGGTAGGCCGCGCCGGCCTCTCCACGGAAGACGACGGCACGAAGCCGGCAGGCGGCGGCGAGCAGCCGCCTTGCGCGCTCGGCGCTTCGCGCCCCCTGATGCTTGGAGATGAAGCGCAGGTGACCCGCGCAGCTGCTCGCGCCGCATCGGGCCAAATTCCGGGCGATCGCCCCAGCGCGCGCCGGTCGAGACGCCGCCGACGTGCGTGAACTCGGCAGCGGGGTCGAAGACGACCTCGAAGCCCGCCCGGTGGACGCGGTAGCAGAGGTCCATCTCCTCGCCGTACATGAAGTAGTCGGGATCGAAGCCTCCCACGGCCTCGAACGCGTCGCGCGTGACGAGCATGACCGCGCCTTTCACCACCTCGACGTCGCGCTCGCTCTCGTGGTCGAACCCTGCGCCGTAGAAGGCGTTCAGCGCGCGAGTCCGGCGGCCGAGCCGGCGGAGGAACAGATACTCCGTCGCCAGGCGCCACGTCGTCGGCCAGCCGCGCACGGAGCGCTGCAGCGACCCGTCCGGGTTCCGCAGTCGCGGCCCGACGATCCCCGCCCGGGGACGGGCGTCGGCGAAGACCGCGAGGCGCTCGATCGCGTCGCCGACGGGCCACGCGTCGGAGTTGAGAAGGAGGAACCGCTCGCCGGTCGCGGTCTCCATGCCGACGTTGTTCGCCGCGCCGAAGCCGCGGTTTCCCTCCAGCTCGACGAGCCGCACCGACGGGAAGCGCTCGCGCACGAGCGCCGGGCTCCCGTCGCCGGAAGCGTTGTCGACGACGACCACCTCGTACCCACCCCCCGCGACGGCCCCGAGGCAGCGCTCCAGGTGCTCGCGGGCGTTGAAGCTGACGATGACGATCGAGACGCTGCTCACTGCGCCGGGGCCGCGGGCCGCACGCTCTTCCAGAGGAGGATGAACGCGCCCGGGAGCGAGGTCGCGATCGTGACGGCGAAGAAGAGGAAGCCGGCGGCGAAGGCGACGTCGGCGGGCACGTCGAAGCGCCCGCAGGAAGACGACGAAGAACGCCTCGCGGACGCCGAGCCCGTTGAGGGTGAACGGCATCATCTGCACGAGGAAGAGGAGCGGGCCGAGGATGATGTAGACGAGCGGCGAGACGTCCACGCCGACCGCCTCGCCGCAGAGCCAGATGGCGACCACGCGGACGAACCTGGACGAGACGACCGTCACCCCCAGCACGGCGGCCAGCACGCCGGGCGCGCTGCGGTACTCGTGCAGCGCGCGATAGAGGCTCTGGAGCGGCTTCTCCAGCTCGATCCTCCGCAGCCGAGCGGGAAGAGCCGCCGCTCGAGCATGAGGCCGAGCCGTGCGCGAGAAGAGCAGGAGCCCGACGACGATCATCGCCGCGACGAAGACGACCTCGAGGATGAAGAGGAAGCCGACGTCGTCGTAGCGGCCGGCCGCGACCGCCACGCCGACCGCCACGAGCATCGAGCGTTCCGACCGAGCCCAGCACACGCTCCATGAACACGGCGCCGGCGGCGATCGCCTCGCGTCGGGGCGGCGGCGCGCGTGCTCGATGATCCGCACGGCGTCGCCGCCGACCGCGGTCGGAAGCACCTGCCCGGCCGCGAAGCTGACGAAGTACATCCCGCAGCAGCCACGGAACGGCTCGTGCACGCCCTTGGCGGCGAGCAGAGCGCTCCAGCGCCAGGCCATCAGCCACGTCGGGCCGACGAAGATGACGAGCGACGGCGAGCGACGTAGGCCCAGTCGCTGTCGCGGATGATGTCGACCGTCTGCTCGAAGTCGATCTGCCAGAGCAGGAAGGCGAAGATCCCGCCGCTGACGAGGATCTGGAGGGTGAGCTTGGCCGGGCGGCTCACGACGCCGCCGCTACCGGCCGGTGAAGCGGGCGTGGACGCGGCGGAGCGCGTCGATCGCGTCCTCGACGTCGGCGTCGGAGTGCGCCGGCGAGAGCGGCAGCGAGAGCACCTCGCCGCCGGCCCGCTCCGCGACCGGCAAGGCGGGGCTGATCCGGGTAGCGCTCGCGGTAGTACGTCAGCCGGTGCACCGGGAGGAAGTGGATGCTCGTCCCGATGTTCTCCTCGCGGAGCGCGCGCTGGTAGGCGTCGCGGTCGGCGCCCGCTCCCTCCCGGCGTCGATCCGGACGACGTAGAGGTGGAGCGCATGGTGGTCGCGCGGGTCGCGCGCGAGCGGGCCGAATCCCCGGGAGCTCGGCGACCGCGGCGTCGTAGGCGGCGACGTGGCGGCGGCGGATCTCGGCGTGCTCCTCGACCTTGTCCAGCTGGCAGAGCGCGATCGCGGCGAGGACGTCGGAGAGGTTCGCCTTGAAGCCGGCCACGGTGATGTCGTAGAGCGAGCCCTCGCCGCGGCGCATGAGCCGGAGGTTCGCGGAGCGCGGCCGCCACGTCGTCGTCGTTCGGTCGTCACCATGCCGCCCTCCCCGGCCGCGACGTTCTTCGTCGCGTACAGCGAGAAGCACGTGGCCAGGGAGATCGCGCCGACCTTGCGCCCGCGGTAGACGGACTCGGCGGCGTGGGCGGCGTCCTCGATCACCGGGAGCCCGAGCGCGAGGAGCGGATCGAGGTCGGCCGGCTGGCCGGCGAGGTGCGACCGGCAGGATCGCCTTCGTCCGCTCCGTCACCGCGGCGGCGACGGCCTCGGGATCGATGTTCAGGTCGGAGTCGCGGACGTCGACGAACACCGGGCGGGCACCGCAGTGGACGATCACGTTCGCCGGTCGCCGGCCAGGTGATCGGCGTCGTGATCACCTCGTCGCCCGGGCCCGACGCCGGCGGCGAGGAGCGAGAGGTGCATGGCGGCGGTGCCGGAGGCGAGCGCGACGCCGTGCTTCGCGCCGACGTACGCGGCGAAGCGCCGCTCGAGCTCCTCCGAGCGCGGCCCGCTCGTGAGCCAGCCGCTCCGCAGCGTCTCTGCGACGGCCTCGATCTCCTCCTCGCCGATCGCAGGCGGCTGGAAGGAGAGGAAGGTGCTACGCCTCGAGGAGAGCCTCTGCATCGGCGGTCTTGAAGCGGATGAGCTCGGCGGCGCGATCGGCGCGCGCGAGCGCGTCGTCGCGGCTCTCGCCGCGGGCGAGGACGTAGCCGGCTCGGTCGTTGCCGCGCCGGAAGGGGCCGAACTCCCAGCCCGGCGACCGGTACACGCGCGCGTCGACGACGCCGTCGACGGCGAGCGCCTCCTCGAGCCCCTCGACGTCCTCGAGGACGCCTTCCGGGCGGGACGAGGAAGCGGACGCACGCGCCGCCGACCGGCGCCGGCGCCGGGACCTCGACGGGCTCGCCGAGCGCGGCCGCGAGCGCGAGGCCGTTCAGGTCGACCCCGAGCGCGACCTGGCAGAGCTCCGCGTCGTGGCCGCCGCCCAGGCGGGCCGCGAGCTCCATGACGCGCGGGCCGTCGGGGCCGAGGACGATCTGCGTGTAGCTCGGGCCGTCGGTCACGCCGAGAGCGTCGGCCGCGAGCCGAGCCAGCCTCGACCGCCTCCTCGACCGGTGTGCGCGCTCGGCCAGGCGTGCGCGAGCGCGACGCCGAAGGCCTCGCCCGCCCGCGGTCAGCCGGTCGGTGACGGTCAGCGGGTGGAACTCGCCGCCGACCGAGAACGCGTTCACCGTCACCTCCGGGCCCGGCACGAGCTCCTCGACCAGCGCGAGGCCGCTTCGCGAGGCCTCGACCGCGGCCGCGATCGCGGCGGCGAGCTCGGCAGCCGTCGGCGACGACCGTGAGGCCCTTCTGGCCCTGCCGGTCGACCGGCTTGACGACGGCCGGCAGCGGCAGCCCGTCGCTCGGCGGCGGTCGCCACCTGCCAGCGCGGCTGGGGGACGCCGCGCTCGGCGAGCCGCTTGCGCTGGCGGTGCTTGAGGACAGTGAGCGCGGCGGTCTCGGGAGCGACGGGATGCGGGAGCCCGGCGTGCGCGGCGATGCGGGCCGCGATGGCGACCGGCCAGTCGATGCCCGGCGCGATGATCCCGTCGACCTGCTCGGCGCGGGCGAGCTGGCTGATCGCGGCCTCGTCCTCGACGGAGACGACCGCCCGGCGGTCGGCGTGCTCGAAGCCGACCGCCGTCGGGATCGCGGTCGCAGGCGATGACGTAGAGCCCGCGCTCCCGGGCGGCCCGGGTCAGCCCCAGCTGGGCCGGCCCGGCGCCGAGGACTAGGAGGCGCTTCCGGTCGCCGTCTGTTCCGCTCGAAGTGCCTGTTCCCACCAGAGACGATTCTGCTCGTACCAGGCGATGGTGCGCTCGAGCCCGGCCTCGAAGGACGTGCGCGCGCGTCCAGCCGAGCACGCGCTCGGCCTTCTCCGTCGAGCCGATGTGCCGGTCGACCTGGCCGGGCCGCTCGGGCACGTGCGCCTTGAGGCTCGCGGGCTTCCCGAGCTGCTCGAGGACGAGGTCGGCGATCTGCTCCGACGGAGATGTCGACGCCGGTGGCGAGGTTCAAGACCTCGCCCGCCACGTCGCCGAGACGTCCGCGGCGAGCACGGCGTCGATCGCCTCGGCGTGGTCTTCGACGTAGAGCCAGTCGCGGCGACGCGTGGCCGTCGCCGTGGACCGTGAGCGGCCGGTCGGCCAGCGCCTGCGTGATGAAGCGCGGGACGACCTTCTCGGGATGCTGGTACGGGCCGTAGTTGTTGAACGGGCGGAGGATCACGATCGGGAGCCCGTAGGTGACGTAGTACGCGTACGCGAGCCGGTCGGCGCCGGCCTTCGTCGCCGCGTACGGGCTGCGCGGGTTGAGCGGGTGCTCCTCGTCCATGGGCTCGCGCTCGGCCGTCCCGTACACCTCGCTCGACGAGATGAGGATGAAGCGCTCCACGGGATCCTCGCGCATCGGCGTCGAGGAGGATCTGCGTCCCCTCGACGTTCGTGGTCACGAACTCGCGGGCGCCCTCGACGATGGACTTCTCCACGTGCGACTCGGCGGCTGCGTTCGACGATCACGTCGACCTCGCAGACGATCTCGGCGACGAGCGCGCGGTCGCGGATGTCCCCGTGGACGAACGAGAGCCGCTCGTGGCCCATCACGTCGGCGAGGTTGTCGACGTTCCCCGCGTAGGTGAGGGCGTCCAGGGACACGACGTCGTGCGGCGTCGCCGTCAGCAGGTGGCGGATGAAGTTCGACGAGATGAACCCTGCGCCGCCGGTCACGAGGATGCGCTTGCGCACGGGCGCCGATTGTACCTCGCGCGTCAGGCCGACGGCAAGGAGGGTTTGACGAAACGCACTGCGCCGAGCGACGTTCCGCAACCCTCCTAGTCGCCGAGCTCTTCGCTCGATCGTGTAGAGAGGGCGCCCCTCGACGTCGCGCTGGATCCGGCCCAGGTACTCGCCGACGAGCGCGAGGATGAAGCCCTGCACGGCCAGGACGCCGAGCACGAGGCCGCCGAGGAAGAGCAGCCCGGGGAAGTCTCCCTGGACGACCCAGACGACGATCCCCCAGACGCCGACCGCGCAGCGGTGAGCAGGCCGCAGATCGCGCCGATGAGGACACCGGCCCACTGGATCGGCTGCGGCCAGAACCCGGCGAGGACGTGCAGCGCGAGCCGGATCGAGGCGAAACGGCGAGTAGCGCGAGCCGTCGGCGCGCGCCTGGTGGGAGAGGTCGACCTCGACCACGCTCGCCCCCGCCGAGAGCACGAGCGCCTTCGTGAACTTCTGTTTGCCGATGACGCCGAGCACCGGCTCGATCGGCCGAGCGGGAGTACGCGTTGAAGGCGCAGCCGAAGTCGGCGATGTCCACGCCGGTGAAGCGGCGGAGCATGCCGTTGATCGAGCTTGGACGGCAGCGTCCGGCCCCAGGAGTCGTCCCGGCCCCCGCCGCCGGCCGCTCGCCACGTCGGCGCCGCCCTCGACGGCGGCGATCAGGCGCGGAAGGTCCTCGGGGACGTTCTGGAGGTCGGCGTCCATCGTCACGACGATGTCCCCACGGGCGCGGACGAGCCCGGCGTGCATGGCCGGATGCTGCCCGAAGTTTCGCTTGAACCGCACGGCGCGCACGCGGGCGTCCTCGCCGACGAGCCGCTCGACGATCGCCCAGGTGCCGTCCCGCGAGCCGTCGTCGACGACGATCACCTCGTAGGGCTTCCCGAGCTCCTCGAGCGTGGCGGTAACCGCGGCGGTAGAGCTCCTCGAGCGTGGCCTCCTCGTTGAAGACCGGGACGACGAGGCTGACCGCGGGAACGGTCGCCTCCGCGGGGTGTGGTGCGGCCTCAGCCGCCGTCTCCAGCTCGGCCATGGCGCAGGCTACCACCGTCACCAGGAGGGCTCGACCAAACGCAGCTGTGCCGCCGGGCCGCGCTGCTCGCCCCGAGGCGGCGTCCTCATCGCGCCCGTAGCCTCCGGCTACGAGCACTCCCTGCGTCCTTGCCTCGGAACGACCATCGCACCCCGGCGACAGCGACGTTCCGTCAAGCCCTCCTACTAGCGCACGCGATCCGCGACGCAGTCCAGGTCGTACACGCGGTCGAGCCGGGAGGTGAAGACGACGCACTCCTCGGGGAGGCGGCGCACGGCGGGCGTCTCCACGCTGTCGACCAGCTGGTGGACACGGCTCGTGAACGGCTCTACGTTCTTCCAGGCGTCGAGCCAGTACTTCTTCTCGACGACGAGGTAGTCCGCGCCGTAGCGGTCGCGCAGGGCCAGCACGTCGTCCATGGAGTCGCCGTAGTACGCGTCGACGGAGTCGAACATGCGCCGGCGCCCCTCCCGCCAGAAGTCGACCTCCCAGACCTGCCAGAGCTTCTCGCTCATCACGACCGGGCGGCGGGAGACGACGCCCACGCAGTCCATCAGCACCGGGTTTCCGGCAACGATCGCGTCCTTCTCGGTGTTGTTCCCGAGATAGCGGAGCAGGTCGACGCGGCCGCAGGTGATCCCGTGCCGCTGATCGGCGCCGGCCACGCCGACCAGCGCGACGAGGAGCGCGGCCGAGCACGCGGAGGCGGCGACCCACGCGGCGCCCGGGCGATACAGGAGCCAGGCCAGCAGGAGCCCGACCGCGAGGGCAGCGACGTAGTACCAGGTGTCGTCGAAGAGCTCGGTGAGCGAGTCGTCCCAGGGCAGGCGCAGGCCGAACGGGAAGAGCACGAGCGCGACCCATGCGACCGCGAGCGTGACGGCGACCCCCAGGACCCCCAGGAGCCAGGGGCGGCGAACCCGCTCGGCGGCGGCCTGCCAGGTCGGCTGCCACCCGACCGCGATCAGGATCGCGCAGAACGGGACGATCGCGTACGCGTAGCGATGCGGCAGGTAGAGGCGGAAGAGGAACGCCTGGGCCAACCCGAAGAGGAGGAGCGAGGAGACGAGCATCGCCCACACCTCGCGCCGCAGCAGGAGCGCGTTACGCGGCCGCAGGGCCAGAATCACGATGGCAGCGACCACGAGCATGCTCCCCGTCCAGGCCAGGCCGAAGCCGCTCGCCTTCTGGCTCAGATAGTCCAGGATCGAGCCGGTGAAGTAGCGGACGTCCGTGTCCTCGCCGAAGTCCGGCAGGCTCCTGGCCGCGTCGCGAGTGGCGATCTCGGGGAAGCCGCCGCGGACGATCACCTGCGGCAGGACCAGCGCGAGCAGCGCGCCCACCCCCGCGCAGACGGCGACGACCGCTCGGCGCACGTCGAGGCGGCGGCCCGGCAGGAGCTGGAGCGACGAGAACGCAATCGTCAGCACCGCGACGGCCGCGGCCGAGGGGTAGAAGAGCGCACCGACGATCGGGACGGCCGCGGCGGCGACATCGCGCCGGCGCAGCAGCAGGTAGAGGGTCAGCACCACGATCACCGGCCCGTACGCGCGCTGGTGCCCGCCCGTGAAGCGGTGCATGTCCCAGGCGAAGACGAAGAGCAGCGACCCGAGCCACGCCGCCGGCCACCAGCCCGTGTGCTCCCTCACGATCCGGAAGAGGAGCCACGCGCTCAGGGGCGCGAGCACGAGCGGGACGGCCTCGGCGAAGCGGATGGGGTCGATCGCCCAGCTCGCGAGCCAGTGAAGGCCGCGAAAGCCGTATGGGATGTATGCCGTGTTGAGGAGCGCCTCGGTCAGCGGGTCGTGGAAGAGATCCGGGTCCTGGAAACGGCGCATCCAGAACTCGTGCAGCCGCGCGTCGCTCTCGAACACGAACTGACCGAAGATGATCTTCTGGTCCTGGTACAGCTCCGCCAGGAACGAGACGACCAGGATCAGGGCACCCTCGAGCCACGGAAAGCGGCGCGCCGCAACGGCGGCGCGCGAGGAGACTGCGTAGGGTAGGGAGCGCAGTTCGGCCATACACTGCTGTGAACGCGGCCAAGCCTAGCTCGTGTCCAGAGTCGTCATCACCCTGCCCGCCTACCGAGCGGAACACACGCTCGAGAAGACCGTGGCCGACATCCCACCCGGGGTGGCGGACGAGGTCATCCTCGTCGACGACGCGAGCCCGGACAACACCGTCGCGATCGCGGAGGGCCTCGGCATCCGAGTCTTCGTCCACCCCCAGAACCGCGGCTACGGCGGGAACCAGAAGACGTGCTACGTCCAGGCGCTCGAAGGCGGCGCCGACGTCATCGTCCTCCTGCACCCGGACTACCAGTACGACCCGAAGGCCGTCCCGCTCCTGATCGCACCGATTCTCGCCGGCCAGGCGGACATGACGTTCGGCTCGCGCTTCGCCGGCCAGGGCGACCCACGCGCAGGCGGCATGCCGCTCTACCGCTTCCTCGGAAACCGGGCCACGACGACGCTGGAGAACATCCTCCTCGGCTCTCGCTTCACCGACATGCACAGCGGCCTCCGCGCATACAAGCGGGAGTGCCTGCTCGCATTGCCGTTTCTGCGCTACACGGATGACTTCAGCTTCGACTCGCAGATGCTCGTGGACGCGGCCACCGGCGGTCAGCGAATCGTCGAGGTGCCGATCCCGACGCGCTACACCCGCGAGTCGTCGTCGATCGACATCGGCAAGTCGCTCAGGTACGTCGCGGAGAGCCTTGGGTACACGACTTCACGGAGCCTCAAGCGGGGACGCCGCGGCCGGCGCGCTCCCGGTGCCTGGCACGAGCCGCGCCCGGGGCCGAGCCTCGGCGGCGGCCCGCCCGTCGAGCGCCGTTGCACGCTCTGCGGCGCAAACGCGCAGATGCTCGTCTACCCGGCGACCGCGAGCGGCACCGTTACCCCCGACGAGTTCAGCTGCACGAGCGGCGCGCTCACGCACCACGACGACATCGTCCAGTGCGTCGCGTGCGGCATGGTCAGCTCGATCCCGACCCTCGACCCGGAGGGCATCCGCGACACGTACGCCGAGGTGGTGGACGAGGCCTACCTCGGGGAGGAACAGGGCCGGCGCGAGCTCTTCGACTGGGTGCTCCGCTCGATGGGCGGCTACGCCGTGCGCGGCCGCCGGCTCCTGGAGGTCGGCTCGAACGTCGGCCTCTTCCTGGACGTTGCGGGAGGACGCGGCTGGGAGGCCGTCGGCTACGAGCCCTCGCGCTGGGCGGTGGAGCAGGGGCGGATGCGGTTCGGCGCCGACCTGCGGGAAGGGACGCTGGAGCAGCTGGACGAGCCGGCGGAGAGCTTCGACGCGGTCGTCATGCTCGACGTCCTCGAGCACCTGGTCGACCCGCTCGACTCGCTCCGCCGCCTGCGCGGCCTCGTCGCCGAGGACGGTCTGCTCACCGTCTCGACCGTCAACCTCTCCAGCATCCACGCCCGCTTGCGCAAGGGCCGCTGGCCGTGGTTCATCCGCCCCCACCTCCACTACTTCAGCCCGGAGACGCTCCACGCGATGCTCCTCGCCGCCGGGTTCGACATCGTCGAGTGGTCGGTCGTCCCGCGCTCCTTCCACGCCTCGTACGTCGCGGAGCGCATGGCCTCGAGCCTGGGCGCCCTCGGCCCGGCCGCGGTCTCGCTCTCACGCGTCGCGGACGTTCGCCTGCCCGTCGGCTGGCTCGGTGACGTCGTGCTCGTCCACGCCAGGCCCGCCGGCGGCCGCGGCTGAGCGCAGCTGGCGCCCGTGCCGGATGCCGTGGGCGTTCAGCACCAGCGCGCCCGCGATCAGGAACGGGACGATGTTGACCGCGTGGAGGACGAGCGCGTACGAGAGCGCCTCGGACTTGGGCACGTCGTAGGCGGCCAGTGCGACGACGGTGGCGGCCTCGAAGACCCCGAGGCCGGCCGGCGCGGCGGGGAGCGCCAGCGAGAAGCCGGTCGCGATGACGACCAGGAGACCGGCGCCGGGCGGGAGGCCGAAGTCGAAGCAGAGCATCACGAGCCAGAACGAGAGGGCGAAGAGGAGCCAGGAGATCACGGTGAGCACGAAGCTCATCCCGCCCAGGTGCGCCCGGCGAAGGCCCATGAGGCCCTTCGACAGGTTCACGGCCGCCCGCTCGAGCCGATGCGCCGAGAGGAACGGCAGCCACCCGAGCGGCTTCATGAGGAAGTGGAGCGGCCGCTCGCCGTAGAGCGTGAGAACGACCACGCAGGCGGTGAAGGCGATCCCGAAGACCACCGACACGATCGCGGCTGTGCGCACCCAGGTCACCTCGGGGAGCCACGGGAGCGCGACGAAGAGAAGCAGGAGCAGCGCGAGGACGTCGAAGACGCGCTCCACGATCACCGTCGCGAGCGCCTCCGCTCTCGAGGTCCCGGCGCGGATGTTGATCGCCCCTACGCGCGCCAGGTCGCCCGCTCGGGCGGGGAGCACCGTGTTGAAGAAGTGGCCGACGAGGAGCGCCTCGGACAGCGGCCATAGCCCCGGCCGCCGCTCCTTGACGAACAGGTAGCGCCAGCGGACCGCACGCACGAAGACGGCGAGCGCCATGGTCGCCAGGGCCGGGATGAGCCACCAGTAATCGCTCGCCTGGAGGGTGTCCCAGACCTCATCGAAATCGACGTTCCGAAGCGCGAAGTACGCCGAGACAAGCGTGACGGCCGTGCCGAGCACGGTCATCCTCCACCTCATTCCGGGTACGCTAACCGTCGCGTGGACGCCGTACTCGCCGCACGAGTCGAGCGCATCGCCGCCGACGAGACGCATGGATCCAGCTGGCTCGCCAGAGAGGCGGTCGCGGCCGTGGTCGAGGCCGCCCAGCGCGGCGAGGACCCCCTGGCGCTCGCGCGCGAGCTCGTCCGCGCGCGGCCGGACATCGGCGCCATCGCCGGCGCCCTCGGCCGGGTGCTGGTCGCGGGACGGACGACCCAGCAGCTGGTCGAGGAGGCCGAGGCGCTCATCGGCTCGCGCGAGCGTGCCGCGGCGACCATCGCCGTCCTCCTCCGGCCCGAGCTCGAGGAGAGGATCGTCATGACGCACTCCGCGTCGGCGACCGCGCGCGAGGCGCTGATCCACGGTGGCCCGGGGAGGGTCGTCTGCACGGTCTCGGAGCCGGTCGGGGAAGGCCGCGCGTTCGCGGCGGAGCTGGCCGAGGCCGGCCTCACCACGGAGGTCGTGGCCGACGGGGACGCCGAGCACGCAGTCGGCACCGTCGACATCCTCCTCCTCGGCGCGGACACGGTCTTCCGGGACGGCTCCCTCCTGAACAAGATCGGGACGAGCTCGCTCGCGAAGGCCGCGAAGAAGCGGAACGTCCCCGTGATCGTCGCCTGCGAGGTCCTCAAGGTCGCGCCCTTCGACCCGCATCAGCCGGACGAGGACCGCGTCGACCTCACGCCGCCGGACAAGATCGCGCGCTACGTCACTGAGGAGGGCGTCTTCGCGCCAGACGACATCGGCGCCCTCGTCGACCGCACGCCCTTCCTCGCGGAGGGGTACGAGCTGCTCCGGGGCTAGACGGGAGGGCTTGGCGGATATCGCTCGTCGCCGGGGTGCGATGGTCGTTCCGAGGCAAGGACGCAGGGAGTGCTCGTAGCCGGAGGCTACGGGCGGGACTGAGGACGCGGCCTCGGGGCGAGCAGCGCGGCCCGGCGGCACAGCCGTTATTTCGTCAAACCCTCCTAGGCCCGAGCCGGGCCCACCATGAGCCCAGGCCAAGTGACGCAGTGTTACTTGGCCTCGTCGAGGTCGTAGCCGAGCTCGCGCACTCGCTCGCCCAGCTCCCGGCGGATCAGGCGATGCTCGAGCCGGCCTCTCAGGGTGCGGGCCTCGCGGCGCCAGCGCTCGAGGTAGTGGTCGTTCGCGTCCGGGCGCACCTCGAGTGCGGTCTCCGTCGGCTCGACCTCCAGAAAGCCGTAGACATCGGCGAGCACGGCGTTCGGGTCGCGGACGAAGTCCTCGAAGCGCACCTCCAGCAGCTTCCCGATCTGCGGCCTATCGCGGCGGTAAATCTCGTGGGCGACGACCCAGTGGCGCACCATCGTGCGGAGCGAGTGCTTCCAGCGCCACTTCTTCGTCGCGTAGGAGACCGGGATCGGATGCCGCGTGATGACGACGAACGCCGCGTCCGGGAAGAGCGCCTGCAGGAAGCGCAGGTGGATCAGGTTCGGCGGCGACTTCTCGACGAGCACCGGCTTCTCCAGGTTCCAATGCCGCGACCAGTCGGCGAGCAGCTGCTCGCGGCTCGCCTCGGAGACGAGCGGCGAGGACTCCGTCAGGTGAGCCTCGGGCTCGAAGGCGAAGAGCCCCGGGCCGCCGTAGACCTTGGCGATCGGGTAGACGCTCTGCAGGTGCTGACCCTCGTCGGCCGGGACCCCGGTGTCCTCGAACCCTGAGACCTCCGGATGCTCGGCGAGACAGCTCGCGAGCAGGGTAGTGCCGCTCCGGTGGAGGCCCCCGACGAAGACATAGCGGTGCTCGGGCATCGCCCGGATGCTAGTGGGGTAGCGCTGAGGCCCGCCGATACAATCACCGCCGTGCCGGGGAAGCCGCTTCGCGTGCTGGGCATCGGCGACGGACGCTCGCTCCACTTCATCAGGTGGGCGCGCCGCCTCGTCGACCGCGGGCACGACGTCCACATCCTCTCGAACCGGATCTCCGACCGGCCGAGCGAGCTCGACGGGATCACGACGCATCGCCTGCACGACCTCGACCCGCTGCTGAAGGTGCGGGGTATCCGCCGCTTCCGCGTCGTCCCGGCCGTGCGGAAGCTCGGCGAGGAGGTGAACGCCGACGTCGTCCATTCGCACGATCTCACGCCGTACGGCTGGTGGGTCGCACGGGCGAGCCTGCAGCCCCTCGTCGTCAGCCCCTGGGGGCGCGACGCGCTCGTCGAGGCCCGCGAGGGCCCGGAGGCCCGCGAGCTGGCGCGCGAGGCGGTCGCGCCCGGGAAGCTCTACGTCGTCAACTCGGCTGCCCTCGAGCGCGCGACCGTCGAGCTCGGCGCCGACCCTGCGAGGATCAGGCGCAGCCTCTGGCACGCGAACATCGACGACTTCTCGCCGGAGCGAGCCGACCCCCGCGGGCTCCGCGCTCGCTTCGGCTGGCCCGAGGACACCCCGCTGCTCCTCTCGATCAAGAACTTCCGGCCCTACTCGAACATCGACATCGTCCTGCGCGCGTTCGCCAGAGTGCGGGACGAGGAGCCGCGGGCCCGGCTGCTCTCAACCGCCGGAGGCGGCTGGACGCGCGACGCCACCGAGAAGCTCGTCGACGAGCTCGGTTTGCGCCCGTACCTCGCCATTCACGAGTTCGCGAGCGACGAGATCCCGATGGTGCTGGCCTCGGTGGACGCCGTGGTCATGCTCGCCGAAGTCGAGTCCTCGCCGGCCTCGCTGCTCGAGTCAATGGCCAGCGGCGCGCCGCTCATCTGCGGGATCGCGCCGTCGATCGACGAGTGGGTGCGACAGGACGAGGGCGCCGAGGTGGTGCCCTGCCGGGACGTGGATGCGGTCGCCGCTGCAATGCTGCGGCTGATCCGCGAGCCCGAGGTGGGCCGGCGCTACGCTGAGCGAAACCTCCGCGAGGTGCACGCGCGCTTCGGCGATCCCGGCGCCGAGATGGAGCGCGTCTACGAGGAGCTTCTCGCCGGCGTATGAGGGTTCTCGCCCTCGGCCTCGACGGGGCCGACCACGAGCTCGCCACACAGTTGCTCTCGGAGGGGCGGCTGCCGACCCTGGCCAGGCTCGCCCAGGAGGGCTCGTTCGGGCCGCTGCGCTCGACGGTGCCCGCGTTCACGCCGACCGCCTGGTCGTCCCTGCTCACCGGCCTCAACCCGGGCCGTCACGGGATCTTCAACTTCTCGACGAACCCGAACCGCAGCCGCGCCCGGCTGGAGAGCGCCGCGAGCCGCTCCGGGGCGCCGATCTGGCGCGCGCTCGGCGCGGCCGGCCTGCGCTCTGCCTTCCTCTTCGTCCCGTTCACGTACCCGGCCGAGCAGATCGACGGCATCGTCGTCACCGGCTACGGCGGTCCTGCGCGACCGGAGATCCTGCCGGCCGGCGCGCGCGAGCGCATCCTCGCCGCCCATCCCGACCTGGTCACGGCGCACCACCCGATGAGGGAGCGCTGGTGGGAGGATTTCGAGGGCTACACCGGCAAGCTTCTCCGGCACGTGGACGAGGTGGCGGACGTCTGCCGCCTCACGATGGAGCTCGAGCCCGACCTCTCGCTCCTGTGCGTGGACTTCATGTCCTCCGACCACGCAGGGCACCTCGCCTACAACCGCCTCGACCCCGAGCACCCGGCCCACGACCCGGCCCAGGCCGGCGACGAGCTCGTCCAGGTCTACGAGGCTGTCGACCGCGCGTGCGGCGAGCTGATCGACCTCGCACGCGAGCGCTACGGCGAGGAGCCGACGGTGCTCGTCTTCTCCGACCACGGCATGAAGCCGATCTACTGGACCTTCCACCTCAACCGCTGGCTGGAGGAGAACGGCCACCTCCGCTACCGGCGCCGGTCGCTGCAGCCGCTCAAGGGAGGTCGCCTCGAATACGCGGCGAAGGTCGACCAGCGCCTCGCGCGCACTCGCCGCGGCTACGCCCGCCGCCTTGACCGGCTCCCCTTCCTGCCCCGCCCGCGCGTCGAGCGCACCTTCGCGGACATCGACTTCGGCTCGACGCGCGCCTACGGCTACGCCAGCGGCGGCCAGCTCTACCTCGGCGAGGCGAGCGGAGCCGTGCGCGACCCCCACTACCTCGACCGGCTCGCCGCTGAGCTCGCCGAGGTGCGCCACCCCGAGTCCGGCGAGCCGGCTTTCGATGTCAAGCGCAAGGAGGAGCTCTTCCACGGCCCCTTCCTGGGGAAGGCGCCCGAGCTCACGCTCCTGCCCTTCGACGAGCGCATCTACGTCGAGGCCTCCCGCCGCTCATGGACGACCTCGTTCGAGCGGCACGAGCGCCTCGACCCGGTGGTCTCGTACGGCTACTCCGGTCACCACGGCCTCACGGGGATCCTGGCCGCGGCCGGCCCCGGGATCGCGTTCGGCGCCGTGCCCGAGAGCGCCGAGATCACGCAGATCGGGCCGACCCTCTGCCGGCTGCTGGGCATCGAGCTCGAGGGCGTGGACGGAGCGCCGATCGCCGAGATCCTCGCCGGCGGGGGCGAGAGCCGGCGCGTCGCAGCCGGCGCCGGGCACGCAGCCGCCGACGAGCCGGCCTACTCGGCCGAGGAGGAGGCGGTCATCCTCGAGCGCCTCCGCGACCTCGGCTACGAGTAGAGCCCAGGGCCCGACGGCCTGGGCTGACGCCATGATCCAGTCGTGAGCGTCGCGTGCCTCCGGTTCGCTCCCGTGGGGGAAACCATGTTTCCCCCACGAGCCCCCTTCTTTGAGACAGTGAAGGAACCTCCCGGTTCCCTCACACACCCTCCACCCGCTCACGGGCCGGTGGGCCCGTGAGCGAGGTCAGAGCCGAGGAAGGGCTGCAGGCCGAAGCGCGCGAGGACGCAGAGGTCCCGCGCCGGCTCGGGCTTGGCGCGCTCGCCCACGACGCGGCCATCTACGGCGGCGTTCGCGTCCTCCTGAAGTCGCTCGCGTTCCTCCTCGTCCCGCTCTACGCGCGCTACCTGAGCCCCGCCGAGTTCGGCGTCCTCGAGCTCATCCTGGCCTTCGCGGCGTTCATCGACGTCTTCATCAACCTGAGCGGCGTTCTCGCCCGCTTCTACTTCGACCGAGACGACTCGCGCTGGCGCAAGCAGGCGATCACGCTCTTCTTCCTGATCGAGACGATCTACCCGGCCGTGCTGGTCGGCGGTCTGCTCCTCTTCGCCGACCGCCTCGCCGACCCGATCACGGGGGATGCGGTCTACGCGAGCCTGATCGTGATCGCCCTGATCGACCTCTACCTGACGAACATCATCGACATCTCGATGTCGCTCACGCGCCTGCGGCGGAAGCCGTGGACGTTCGCACTCTACGCCCTGACGCGCGGGATCACGTACGTCACCCTCGCCGTCCTCCTCGTCGCCGTCTGGGAGCTCGGGGTCAAGGGGATCATGATCGCCTCGCTCACCGCGGCGTGCCTCCTGTTCGTCGTCAGCGCGAAGGAGTACGTACGCGACCTCGTCCGGGGCCTGGACTGGACGGTCGGGCGTGAGATGATCTCCTTCGGCTGGCCGACGATCGTGAGCGCGTTCGCCTTCTACGCGCTCAACCTCCTCGACCGCTTCTTCGTCAAGTACTACCACGGCGCGGCCGAGACCGGGCTCTACGGCGTCGCCTTCCGCTACAGCCAGATCGTCCTGGTCGGGGTGTTCGCCTTCCGCATGGGCTGGCCGCAATGGCACTACTCCTGGCTCGAACACGGACCGCCACCCGCAGATGGTCGCGCGCGGCGCACGCTGGTTCTTCGGCGCGATCGGCTTCCTCGTCGTGGCCGTCTCGGCGTGGATCCTGCCGATCTTCCACCTGCTCATGCCTGTGCGCTACTGGGAGGCCACGGTGGCCGTCCCGCCGCTGTCCATCGCGGCCATGGCGACCGGGGGCTACGCCGTGACGGTCGTGGGCCTGAACGTGACAAAGCGGATGCGCCTGGTCCCGATCACGGCACTGGCTGCAGCGGCCGTCGCCGTCGGGCTCTACTTCCTCCTGATCCCGCCGTTCGGCTTCCGCGGAGCGGCCTGGGCCACGGCCATCGGGCTCTGGACCATGGCGCTGCTCGTCGGCATCGCCTCGCAGCGGATCTACCCGGTCCCCTGGGACTGGCCGCGCCTCGCGCTGGCCATCGGCGCGACCCTCGCGCTCGCATTCGCCTCGCTCGCGGTGGACGCATGGATGCCGTTCGACGCCTCGCTGCCGGTGCGCGTCGCAATCACGCTCGCCTACCCGGCCGTTCTCCTCCTCGGCGGCTTCCTGACCCGCTCCGAGCGCGAGGCGGTCGGCAAGCGCCTGCGGCGAGGCTAATCCGGCACGTAGAGGCGCCAGAGGAGGGAGCGCGCGAGCGGCGGGCCTTCGTCGATCTCGCCCACCTCGCCCGTGCGCTTTCGCTGAAGCCGGGGGATGACGAGATAGGCCCGCACCTCCGCGGGGTCGATCGCGCTGCCGACCACGCCGGCAGGCACGATGCGCTCGCGCGGGATGTCGCTGAAGAGCGAAAGCGCGCCTCCCCAGTGGCTCTCGGTGGCGACGAGACCCCCGCCGACGGCGGCGCGCTCGGCGGCGGGCGCCATCTGCTCCTCGAGCTCGGTGGCCAGGAGGCCTCGTCCTTTGAAGAGGTCTCTGGTTTCCTGCAACCGGCCCGCGAACAGCGCGACGCAGGCGAGTGTCCCGACCGCGAGCACCGGGAGCCGCGCTCTCCCAGGGGCCTGGGCGAGCACGATCGCAGCGCCTGCCGGCAGGAACAGAAAGAGGCCGAGCGCGTAGCGCCAGACGACCTCGGCACCGATCAGCCCGACCTGCAGCTCGACTAGGAGCCCGAGCAGGAGCGCGAGCGGGAAGAGAACCGCCGGATCGAGCGGGCGCCGGCGCAGGCCTGCCACGAGCGCGACCGCCCCGAGCAGGAGGAGCGGCCAGCCGCCGAGCGCCGGGACCACCTGGCGAAGGACGTCTGGGGCGCGCTGGAGCGGAACACCGACCACCCCGAACCGCTCCGTCGCGTGCGCGCCGTACAGCGGATCTCCGGTCGCGACCCAGTCGAACGACAGCCAGAGCACCGGTGGGACGACCGCCGCCGCGACGACCGCCACACGGTCGTTGCGGCTCGCGCCGCGCCAGGTGAGCGCCGCGTAGAGCGCGGCGAGCCCCCAGGCCTCCGGACGCAGGAGGCCCGCGACGCCGAGCAGGGCCGCTGCCGCACGATTCCTGCCGGGCCCCAGAGCGGCTACGCCGACGACACAGGCCGCGTACGGCACCGTCGAGTCGCCGGACCAGGACGCACGGACGAGCGGCGGCATCGTCGCCGCCAGCACTCCCGCGGCGGCGGCCGCGGGCCAGCCGGCGAAACGCTTCGCCAGCGCCGCGGCCGCCACCACGGCGCCGAAGTAGCAGAGAACCGCCCAGGTCCCGAAGACCGCGACCGGAGCGCTGACGGCCTCCCCGACGGTCGCCACCAGCAGCTCGAGCGGCTTTGGCGCCGTGAAGTCGTAGGGCGTGTGGTCGAGCTTCCCTTCGGCGAAGAGTCGCTTCGCCCAAGCGAGGTAGGAGTACGAATCGCTCGAGAGGCCGACGCCGACGCGGCTCCGGACGAGCTGGAACACGAGAGCGGAGGCCGCCACGAGCCCGATCGCCGCCAGGGCCGGCCGGCCCGCATGCGCTCTCGCAGCCATCGCGGCGATACTAGCCCCGGATGGGGGCGACCTTCGAAGAGCTCTACGACCGCCGCACCGGCTCGTATGGGAAGGACGCCGAGGGTGAGTCGTTTCTCCGTGACCTCAACGAGCACCTCGCTGCGCGCGAGCGCGCGCTCTACCGCGACCTGCCGATCGAGGCGCCGTTCCTGTTCGTCCTGGGGCTGCCCCGCTCCGCGACCACGCTGACCTCCCAGCTGCTTGCCTACTGCCTCGACGTCGGGTACGTCGACAACGTCGCCGCGCGCTTCTGGCTCGCGCCCGTCCACGGCATCCGGCTGAGCCGCGAGTTGCTGGGTACCGAGCGGCCCCCGGCGCGCTTCGAGTCCGACTACGCCCGCACTGCCGACCTGCACGGCATCCACGAGTTCGGCTACTTCTGGCGGCACTGGCTGCGCAAGGAGTCCTTCGCCGACGTCGTGCACGCCCACGAACGCGAGGAGGAGATCGACTGGGACGGCTTGCGCCTCACCCTCGCGAACGTCCAGCACGCGTTCGGCGGGAAGGCGGTCGCGGCGAAGAACATCCTCGCCTCGTACCACCTGCCGCGCCTGCGGGAGACGCTCGGCCGGGTGATCTACGTCTACGTCGAGCGCGATCCGCTCGACTCCGCGGTCTCCATCCTGGAGGCGCGGCGCACGTACTACGAGGATCCGCGCACCTGGTGGAGCTATACGCCGCCCGAGGTGGAGGAGCTCCTCGAGCTGGACGAGTGGGGCCAGGTCGCCGGGCAGGTGCACTACCTCCAGCGCCTCTACGAGCGGAGCCTTCCCGAGGCAGGGCTCGACGTCGTCGTCCGCACGACCTACGAGAAGCTCGCCCGGAGCCCGCGCTCGCTGCTGGAGGCGGTGGCCGAGCGGAGCCGTGAAGCGCATGGCCTCGACATCGCCGTCTCGCAGGAGCCCCCCGAGAGCTTCCCCTTCCGCACGCACGAGGGGCGGGACGAGGACAAGGAGCGCTTCCGCGGGCTCCTCGACGAGCTCGCGGCACAGTGAGCGTCACCGCCGCCGTCCACCAGCCGAACTACCTGCCGTGGCTGGGCTACTTCCACAAGATGGCCGCCGCCGACGTCTTCGTCTACCTGGACGACGTCCAGTTCCCGCGCGGCCGCAGCTTCGCAGCACGCAACCGGATCCGAACGCCGAACGGCGTGGCCTGGCTGACCGTGCCGGTCTCGGTCCCGAAGGGGCGGGAGGGGAAGGCGAGCTATCGCGAGGTCGAGCTCGCCGAGCCGCGCTGGCGCGACAAGCACCTG
This sequence comes from uncultured Actinomycetes bacterium, assembly GCA_963794055.1. Classification (GTDB taxonomy): domain Bacteria; phylum Actinomycetota; class Thermoleophilia; order Gaiellales; family Gaiellaceae; genus JAIBJN01. The sequence goes on along the minus strand of CAWCCL010000012.1, from coordinate 89,221 downwards.
AAGACCGTCGAGGCGAGCTACGCGCGCGCGCCCCACTTCGACGACGTCTTCGAGCTCTACCGCACCGGTCTCGAAGCCGGTGAGACGCTGCTCGACGTCAACCTCGCCCTCCTCGAAGGGTTCGCCGACTACCTGGGGATCGCGACCCGCCGCGTTGTCCTCTCCGAGCTCCTCCCCGAGTTCGGGCAGAAGACGGAGCTGATCGTGGACGCGTGCAAGGCGCTCGGCGCAGACGAGTACCTCTCCGGCTCCGGCGGCGGCACCGAGTACAACGACGAGGAGCGCCTCGCGGACGAAGGGATCGTTCTCCGCTACGACTCCTTCGAGCCGAGGCCGTATCGGCAGCTCTGGGGCAGCTTCGAGCCGGGCCTGTCGGCGCTCGACGCGCTCATGAACGAAGGCCCGGAGGCGCGGGAGCTGATCCGGGCGTGAACGTCCGGCAGCTCTTCGGGCGGGCGGCACGGCGCACGATTGGACGCCGCGCGTACCACACGTACGTCCGTCCCCTCCGCCACCGGGGGCGAAAGGAGCGCTACGACGCCAAGGCCTTCTACGACGCGCGCTATGCGGTCGCCCGCGACGCGGGTGAGTTCACGGACGCCACGGCGATGAAGCCCGGGCACAGCCCGCTCCGCACCCGCTACCACTACAACGCGGTCGAGAACGCGATCCTGGAAGCGCTGCTCCCCGCCCCTCCACCCGACGACTTCTCCGTCCTCGACGTCGGCTCGGGCGCAGGCCACTGGATCGCGTTCTACCGGGACGCCCTGGGTGCGGGGTCGGTGGTCGGCGTCGAGATCTCGACCCCGGCCGTGGAGGGCCTTCGCGAGCGCTTCGCCAGCGCCGGGGGCGTCGAGATCGTGGATGCCGACGTCTCGGCCGAAGGCTTTTCCCTCGAACGAACCTTCGACCTCGTCAACGCCGTGGGCGTCCTCTACCACATCGTGGACGACGACCGCTGGCGCCGCGCGGTTGCGAATCTCGGCGACCACCTGGCCCCCGGCGGCCGGCTGGTCGTGGGTGAGCAGCTCACCGCGATCTCGCTCGACGCCGGCTTCCACCGCACCGACACCTACTCGAGCTGGGAGGAGGAGCGGGATGCACACGCCGAGCGCATGCTCGTCCACAAGCGCCTGCGCTCGCTCCGCGCGTGGCGCGGCGCCGCGGACGCGGCAGGCCTCGAGGTGGGCGCCGACGTGCCGGTGCGTACTGCGAAGACGATCCTCACGCCCGTGAATCGCGTGCTCGTGCTCCGGCGACCAGGCTAGGGGCCCGCTTCAAGAGCTGTTCAGCCAGGCGAGCACGGCCAGGACGCGGCGGTGGTCTTCCTGGCTCGGCGGCAGCCGGAGCTTCCCGAAGATGCTGGCGACGTGCTTTTCGATCGCGCGGTCAGTGACGACGAGCCGCCTGGCGATGGCCGCGTTCGTCCGGCCCTCGGCCATTAGCTCGAGCACCTGCCGCTCGCGCGGGCTGAGGTCGTCGATCGCCCGCCGCCGGAGCAGGAGCTGCCTGACGACCTCGGGGTCGAGCGCCGTGCCGTTCGCAGCGACGCGGCGCAGGGCGTCGACGAACTCGGCCCCGTCGGCGACGCGGTCCTTGAGCAGGTAGCCGAACCCCTCGCTCCGCTGGGCCAGAAGGTCGCGGGCGTAGCGCTCCTCGACGGCCTGCGAGAGGAGGAGCACCTTGGCCTCGGGGTCGCGGGTGCGCAGCTCGGCCGCGGCGCGCACCCCCTCGTCCGTGAAGGTCGGCGGGAGGCGCACGTCGACGACGAACACGTCGGGCGCGTGCTCCTCGGCGGCTCGCCGCAGATCCTCCGCCCTCGCGACCGCGGCCACGACCTCGATCTCGAAGTCCGAGAGGAGCCGCGTCAGCGCGTCGCGCAGGAGCCCGGAGTCCTCGACGAGGACTACGCGCACGGGAGCACCGCCGTGACGGACGTCGGCCCGCCGGGCGGGCTCTCGACGACGAGCGTCCCGCCGAGGGCGCCGACGCGGTCGCGCAGGCCGGCGAGGCCGGAGCCGGGCTCCGGCTCGGCGCCGCCGACGCCGTCATCGCGCACTTCGACGACCAGGACGCCATCGTCGCGGACGACCGAGACGGCCGCATGGGCCGCCTCGCTGTGGCGCGCGACGTTCGTCAACGACTCGGCGACGACGAAGTACGCCGCGGACTCCACCTGCTCCGGCGGCCGCTCGTCTCCCAGCTCGGAGGTGAGCGTGACCGGCACGGTCGAGCGCGCGGCGAGGGAGGAGAGCGCAGCGTCGAGCCCGCGGTCGGTGAGCACGGCGGGATGGATGCCGCGCGCAAGGTCGCGGATCTCGACGAGCGCGAGCTTCGCCTCCTCGTGCGCGCTGCGCACGAGCTCGGTCGCCTCGTCCGGGGAGCCGCCCTCCTCCAGGCGGCGCCGCGCGCGCCCGAGGTCGACCGCCAGCGAGACCAGCCGAGCCTGCGCTCCGTCGTGGAGGTCCCGCTCGATCTGGCGCCGATCGCCGCTCGCGGACGCGACCGCGAGGTCGCGCTGCTCGGCGCTCCGTGCAGCCGCGCGCTCCAGCTCGCCCCGGGTCGGGCCGAGGAAGGCGCGCATGAGCAGGACGTCGAAGGCCACGAGCCCGCGGATGATCCAAGGCGTCACGAAGACGAGCACGAGACCGCCGCCCACGACGGCGATCCACTCCCACGTCGCGTCGATGCGGTTCCCGTCCCAGAAGACGTCGCCGCGGTTCCCGGACGGGATCGCGAAGTACCAGATGGGCGAGGTGACGAAGGAGAGGGCCACCGACCAGAGCACGACGGCTGCGATGAAGAGCCCGAGCCCGATCGGAAACGCGAACACGAGCAGGTAGACGAGGGCGCGCCAGGTCGAAAGGTCGACGACGGGCGAGAGGAACCGCCGGAAGGGCCTACCCTCGGCGGGGACGGAGGGAGGCCCCGGGATGCGAACGTCGAGGAGCGCGCCGGCCACCTCCCGCTGCACCCGCCCGGCGACCCGCGCGAACCAGAGCGTCGCGGCGAGGAGCGGCAGGCCGACGACGAAGACGATCAGGCTCAGGCTCGTGATGAAGAGCGTGAGGAAGATGCTGAACCATGCGACGCCAAGCGGCAGGGCGACGAGCGCGTAGCCCGCCTCGCGCCAGGTGCGGAGCCGGAACGGCGCGGTGAAGAAGGCGGGGACGTGCATCGCTCCTCCACTGTACGCAGCGGCCTCCGCAACCGCGATGGCGCCACCCGGCGTCTTCGGATTCGTGCTTCCCCCACCTCGGCGGGACGCCGAGTAAGTACCGCGGGGCAGAGGACAGCCCGACCTCGGCCGTGGGTCTCGCGGCCGGGCTCAGCTCACGACCCGGTACACCTCGAAGACCTCGGCGTAGTCGCGGTTCACGTTGATGCCGTGGGTGCGCGCGAGGTTCCAGATGTACTCCGGGTTCGCGTAGTTGCGGTGCTGCTGGGAGGCGTAGTGCGCGAGCGCGGCCACCTTGCGCTCCACGTGGCGCTCCTCGAGGCCCACGTAGGCCTGGTGGTCGAAGTTGAAGTTGTTCCAGGGGATCTCGTAGCCGAGCACGGTCGTCCGCTTGAACGCCCGGAGGCCCTCGTGGGCGATCACCTGGTGGTCCTGGTGGATGTCGCGCAGGCTCGGCATGAAGACCGCGTCGGGAGGCCACTCCTCCCAGAGCGCGATCAGGAGCTCGAGGATCTCCTGCCGGTGCTCGGGGAACGCGCGCACCTCGAAGTCCTGGACTGTCAGGTGGCTCTCGGGGATGCCGATCTCGGCGGTCGCCGCGCGCACCTCCTCCGCGAGCGTGTCGGGCGGGAACCCGGCCGGGAGCGACTTCGTCGCGATGGAGAAGGCGACGTAGCGAACCTCCGCGCCCCCCGCCACGAGGCGGGCCATGGTCCCGCCGCAGCCGAACTCGCCGTCGTCCGTGTGCGGCGCCAGCACGAGCGCGCGCTTCCAGCCGTCAATCATCGATTGAGCATACGGCTACCGGCGGCGACGGGCCGCATCGACGAGGCTCGTCACGACAAACGCTCCCGCGGCCACGAGCACGATCGCGCCTCCGGGCGGAAGGTCGGCGTAGTAGGCGATCGTCAGCCCGGCGAAGACCGACGCCAGGCCGATCCCCATCGCCATGAGGATGGCCGAGCGCATGCTCCAGGCCACCCGGCCGGCGGCGATCACCGGGAGGACCATGAGCGCCGCGATTAGGAGGATCCCGACGATCTGCATCGAGAGGCCGATGGTCAGCCCCGCGAGCCCGGCGACGAGCACGTTCAGGGGCACGACGGGAACCCCGGCGACGCGAGCGCCCTCCTCGTCGACGACGACGCCGGCGAGCGCGCGGTAGAAGAGCGCGAGGGCCGCGAGCCCGCCGGCGCCGAGGACCGCGGCGACGACGAAGTCCTCCCGCGTCACGGTCAGGATCGATCCGAAGAGAAACGAGAACAGGTTCACGTTCAACTCGCCGGCCATCGACGCGAGCACGACGCCGGCAGCGAGCCCCGTGTAGAAGAGGAGCGCGAGCGCCTGGTCTCCCGCGGTGCGCCGGCGAGAGCGGAGCCACTCGATGCCGACGGCGCCGAGCACGGCCGCGATGAGCCCGGTGAGCGCCGGCGAGATCCCGAGCAGGTAGCCGGCGGCCACGCCCGCGAAGGCGGTGTGCCCGATGCCGTCTCCGACGAGGCTCATGTTCCGTTGGACGAGGAAGAAGCCGACGGTCGGCGCGAGGAGCCCGATCACGGCCCCCGTCGCGAACGCAAGCCGCATGAACTCAGAGTCGAGCATGCGCGTGCGATGGGTCGTGCCACTCGGCGGGGAGGGTGCGCGGCGGCCCGTCGAAGACGATGCCACCGCGCACCAGGACAAGCCTGTCCACGATCTCCTCCACTGCGCCGAACTCGTGCGACACGTACAGGGTCGTCACGTTCCGGTCGCGATGGAGCCCGTCGAGGAGTCGAGCGAGCGACTCCTGGGATCCTGCGTCGACGCCCGCCGTCGGCTCGTCGAGGATGAGAAGAGAGGGCTCCCCCGCGAAGGCCTTGGCGATGAACGCACGCTGCTGCTGCCCGCCCGAGAGCTCGGAGAGGGGCTCGTCGGCGAGCTCGGAGAGCCCGACGTCCTCAATCGCCGTCTCGACGATCGCGCGATCGCGCCCCCGCAGCGGCCCGAGCACGCCGCTCCGCGCGAGGCGACCGGCGGAGACGATCTCGCGAACGGTCACCGGGCCGTGCCCGCCGACCTGCGCGCGCTGGGCAACGTAGCCGAGCATCGACCTGCGTGGGAAGCGGTGGGCCGGCTCGCCGAACAGGCGCACGGCGCCCGCGGCGGGCCGCTCGAGGCCGAGGGCCACCCGGATCAGCGTCGTCTTGCCGCCGCCGTTCGGCCCAGCGACGGCGACGAACTCGCCCTCGGCGACGGCGAGGTCGACGTCCGAGAGCACCGGCTGGCCAGGGCGATACCCGAAGGACACCCCCTTGAGCTCGAGGGCGAGCGGCGAACCGCTTAGCGGCATCCCAGCCCCGCCCGCAGCGCCTCGAGGTTCTCCTCCATCACGGAGAAGTAGTTCACCCCGTCTGCAAGCTCATCCTCCGTCAGCACTTCGAGCGGATTCAGGACGGCCGTCTCGACGCCGGCCTCGCGCGCAACCGTCTCGCCGATCTCCGACGAGACGAGCGGCTCGACGTAGACCGTGGTCACGCCGCTCGAGCGGACGAGGTTCGCGACGCTCTCGAGGTCGCGCGGCGTCGGCTCCGCCTCCGGCGAGAGCCCCGCTACCGGGATCACCTCGAGGTCGTAGCGGTCGGCCAGGTAGCCGAAGGCGTCGTGGGTCGTCACGACCTGGCGCCGCGCACAGTCGGCCAGGCCTTCTCGATACTCCCCATCGAGCGCGCGCAGCTGGGAGGCGAGCTGCCGGGCAGGGGCCTCGCCTCCCAGCTCCGCGCCGATCCGCTCGACGACCTGAGCGAACCGAATGGGGTCGAGCCACACGTGCGGGTCGTGGCCCTCGTCGTCCTCGCCCTCGCGCAGCTCGACGGCCTCGAGCGCGTCGATCGCCGGCGTGCCGGAGGCCTCTACCGCGTCCTCGAGAGCCGGCTGGAAGCCCTCGCCGAGATAGAGGACCAGGTCGGCTTCATGGATCCGCTCCACGTCCTTCGGCGTGAGCTCGACGTCGTGTGGCTCGGCGCCGCCAGCGGTCAGATTCGTCACCGCCACGCGGGCGCCGCCGATCTCCTCGGCGGCGAACGCGAGCGGGTAGAAGCCCGCCACGACCTGCTCCGCGTCCGGGTCGGACGCTGGGCCGGCGCCTCCTCCGCAGCCGGCCCCTGCCAGCCCGAGCGCCAGCGCCGCTGCTATGAGAACGATTCTCGTTGTCACACCGAGTGGTAGCATAGCCCCATGCCGAGCAGCGAGCAAGCAAGCGCCGTCGGACTGCTTGAAGGGGTAGGAGTCCGAGCGACGCGACAGCGCGTGATCGTGCTCTCCGAGCTGATGAGCGAGCACGACGACGTGACCGCGCAGGAGCTGCACGAACGCCTCCGTGGCCGCGGCGAGCGGCTAGGCCTCGCCACCGTCTACCGGACACTCGGCCTGCTCACGAACGAGGGCGTGATCGACGCGCTCTCGCACCGGCAGGGAGAGCTCTGCTACCGGCTCTGCGGCAACGGGCACCACCATCACCTCGTGTGCTCGACCTGCCACCACGTGGTCGAGCTGGCCGACTGCGAGCTCGACCCCTGGCTCGAACGGATCTCGGCGGCCCACGGCTTCGTCACCACGGGCCACCGCCTCGAGGTCTCCGGCCTCTGCAGCGACTGCCGCTGACAGGCTCCGGAAGCAACTAGGCTTCGCCGCCGAGACGGATGGAGCGCGTCGAACTCGCTGAAGCGGCTGCCGTGGTGGGCGCTGTCGGCGCGCCCCTGCTTCTGCTGGCGCGCTCGCGGCTCCATGTCTTCGCGGGGCTCGCGCTGCTGCTCCTTGCCGAGGTCGGTCTCGCGCTCGCGCTCGTCCCCGACCAGCTCGAGCTGATCGTCCGCTCACCCGCGCGCCTCGCAACCGCAGTAGCCGGGGCCGCCGCGGTCGTTGGCGGCGCAGCGCTCTTCGTGCGCTTTCCGGCGGCCGTGCCGGTCGCGCTCCTCGCCGCGGCCCCGATTCGCATCCCGGTCGCCCTCGGCGGCGAGGACGCCTTCCTGCTCGTGCCGCTGTACGGCGTGGTCGTGGCGGGAGCGCTCGCCCTCGCCTACGGTCTGGCGCGGAGGATCGAGTGGCGGCCGATCCCGTTCCTCCTGGCCGCCCCGGTCGGCGGGCTCATCGGGTTCGCCTCCCTCTCGCTCGTCTGGTCGCGCGACCCGCGCGAGGGAACGATCGACCTCCTCTTCTTCCTCCTCCCCTTTGCGGTGCTCCTTGCGATCGTCGCGCAGACCGTGCTCTCGGGGGCGATCACGCGCGCGCTCGCCGCCGTGCTCCTCGCCGAGACCGCCGTGGTCGCGCTGATCGGCCTCTGGCAGGAGTGGACGCACACGCTCTTCTTCGCGGACGACCTCCAGTTCGCGAACGCCTACACGTCCTTCTTCCGCGTGACCTCGATCTTCAAGGATTCGAGCACCTACGGCCGCTACCTGGTCCTCGGGATCGTCGTCCTGGTCGTGCTCCTGTGGTTCGAGCGGATCAGGCCTGCCTACGGGCTCCCGCTCCTCGGGCTGCTCCTGCTCGGGCTCTACTTCTCCTACTCGCAGTCGAGCTTCGTCGCGCTCTTCGCCGCCGTCCTGGTCGTGGGCCTCGTCGCGGGCGACCGCGTGTCGAGGCGCACCCTCGCCGCGACGACGGCAGCGCTCGTCCTGGTCGCGGTCGGCGTCGTCTTCGCGGTCGCCGAGGACGAGTCGGCCCGGAGGATCTCGAGCGGCCGCATCCCGCTCGCGTCATTGACCCTGCCGATCTTCCTCGACCACCCGGTGTCGGGAGTCGGGATCGGCGCCCAGCCGCGCGCCAGCAGCCGCCTCGAGGACGCGCGGGAGCGCAAGGTCCGCAACGTCTCGCACACGACGCCCCTGACCGTGGCGGCGGAGCTCGGCGCGATCGGGCTGGGCTTGTACCTGGCGCTGCTCGCCTGCACGGTGCGGGCGGCGTTCCTGGCGATGAGGAGGTCGGCGCCGCTCGGGCTCGTCCTGCTCGGCACCTTCACCGCCCTCGTCGTCCACTCGCTCTCCTACAGCGGCTTCTTCGAGGATCCCTTCGCGTGGGGAATCGTCGGCCTCGCGGCCGCCGCGCTCTACCTCGTCCCGGCCGCGATGCCGGAGGACGTGGACAACGCGCCCGCCGGGGCGGCGGTGGCTACGCCAGAGGCGGGTGCCGCCGCTTCCAGAGGGGCGAGCGCCTGACGCCGCTGCCTGCCGCCCGCCAGGCCGCCGAGCGCGCGCGGTAGGAGGCGAGCCGGGCGCGGCCGCGGAAGCGGGCGGCGCTCGACGGCTCCGTGACGGTCTCGTACCCCAGCTCGGCGAGCAGATCGCCGGCGACCGCCTCGAATGCGGCGACGTCCTCCTGGGACATGTCCGAGCGCCAGTTGCGAACACCGGGCGTCGGCGCCTGCTTCAGGCGCTGCTGGTGCGGCTTGGCCGAGACGTCGACCTCTCCGGAGTAGGCGAGCATCGACGGGTCGAAGGCGAGGCCCGTGAAGGAGCAGATCCGCTCCACGACCGCTGCGGGCCCGACCACGAGGTCCTCGTAGCGCACCTCGAGGTAGCGGTCGCCGAGGTGGACGGCGAGCGCACGCGCGGCCAGAATCTCCGTCCGCCACTGGCAGGCGAAGCCTGCGGCATCCTTCGGATGGGCCCAGCCCTCGGTGACGATCCCGCGGGGCATGGAGAGGAAGGAGATGCCGGCGTCACGCCCGTCACGCACGAGGTGGACGTAGAGCGCGTCCGGGAAGAGCCGCTCGAGGAGCGGCAGGTGCCCCATGTACATCGGCGTCTTGTCGCCCCAGCGCGCCTTGCCGTGGCGGGCGGCGTAGGTCTCGTAGACGGCGGCGACCGCGTCGCCGAGGGACATGCCGCGCCGCAGCCGGGCGCGCACCTCGTCGGCAGGCACCTCCCACTCACGAAGCGTCGGCAGGCGCCGCAGGTCGTCGACGAACTCGTCGACGTCGATCGGCGAGCTGTGGCGGTCGGCCAGCTGCGGGACGAAGTAGGACTCGTCGGGGACGGCCAGCTCCTCGCTTCGGTCGAGGATCACGCGGAGGAGGGTCGTCCCGGAGCGGCGGACCCCGAGGACGAGGACGGGCGGCGCGCTCACCGCGGCGTGCCGGTGACGACGACCGTCGTGGCCCCGGCCGGCTCGGAGAGGTTTCCCGCCCGGTCCTCGACGGCGACCGCGACCTCGTAGGAGCCGGGGACGAAGGTCGTCCACGTCAGCGTCCTCTCGCCCGGCCGGCCCGCGGGCCCGCGCCTGGCGATCTCGCCGTCGACGAGGAGGACGGGCGTGCCGAACTCGTTCGCCGTGAAGGTGATCACGACTTCCTCGCCGGGGGCGACTGCCACGGGGTCGACCCCGGCGTCGGTCACGCTCGGCGGCTCGGTGTCCACGCGGACTTCCACCGGGATCACGATCGTCCGCCTCTCGTCGAGCAGGCGCACGCGGACGCGGTAGGCCCCGTCGGGGACGACGCCGCCCGCCGCGTCCCGGCCGTCCCACTCGAGGGCGATCCGCCCGGCCGGCCGGCGAACGTTCGAGGCAAGCCTGCGCACCTCCTCGCCGTCGGCGTCCACGATGGTCACGTGAACACGCTCCGGCTTGCGGAGCAGGAAGCTGAGGCCCGCGACCTCTTGGCGGCACTCGCATCCGGGCGAAAGCCAGCCGTCGAAGCGGGCCACGCCGACCGGGGAGCGCGTGAGCTTCAGCTTCTCCGTGTAGCTGAACGCGGCCACGCTCCCAAGGAGGAGCGCCACCGCGAGCAGCAGCGGCCAGCGGCGGCGGAGGAAGCTCACCCCGGCGATTCTAGAGACGCCGGCTAAGCAGTCCGGTACGCCTCGATCAGGATCTCCGCAACCTCGGGCCGCGTGAACTCCTCCGGCGGCAGCTTGCCCTCCGTGAGCAGCTCGCGCACCTTCGTGCCCGAGAGGAAGACGTGGTCGTCGCCCCCGTGCGGGCAGGTCTTCGCGGTCGCCATCTGGCCGCAGACCTTGCACCAGAAGGAGTGCTCGAAGAACATCGGCTCGATGTCGAGCTCGTGCGGCTCGAACTCGTCGAAGATGAGCTGGGCGTCGTACGTGCCGTAGAAGCTCCCGACGCCGGCGTGGTCGCGGCCGACGATGAAGTGCGAGCAGCCGTAGTTCTTGCGGCAAATCGCGTGCCAGATCGCCTCGCGCGGGCCCGCGTAGCGCATGGCGGCCGGAAAGGCAGAGACCACGACGCGGTCGGCCGGGTAGTAGCCCTCGGTGAGCACCCGGTAGGCCTCGACACGCACCTCGACGGGGACGTCGTCCGCCTTGGTGGCCCCGACGAGCGGGTGGATCAGGAGCCCGTCCACGGTCTCGAGCGCGCACTTCGTCAGGTACTCGTGCGCCCGGTGGATCGGGTTGCGCGTCTGGAACCCGACGACGCGCTTCCAGCCGCGCTCGGCGAAGAGCGCCCTCGTGTCGGCCGGGTCCTTGTGGAGCTCCGCGAATCCCGGCTCGGGCCGCTCGAAGACGGTCACCGGCCCGGCGAGGTAGGAGTCGTGCTGCTCGTAGAGCCGTGCGACGCCGGGATGCTCCGCGTCGGTCGTGCGGAAGCACTGCTCGGCCTCCCGCTCCTTGTCGTAGGAGTAGACGTCCTCGACCTGGAGCACGGCCAGCCGGAGCCCGCTGTCGTCGGCAAGCGCGACGCGGTCGCCCCGAGGCGCCTCGGCCACCGCCAGGCAGACCGGCAGCGCCCAGCGAAGCCCGTTTGCCAGCCGCATCGACTCGACGACGCCCTCGTAGTCCTCCGGGCCCATGAAGCCGGTGAGGGGGGAGAGCGCGCCGGAGGCGAGCATGTCCAGGTCGGACAGCTCGCGCGACGTCAGGACGATCGCCTCGAGCGAGTCGAGGTCGTCCGGCCGCGCGCCCGTCCGCTGGACGAGCACGCCGCCGTGCGGCCGGATCAGCTGGTCGGTCGCAACGGCGCTCACGCGCGGACCTCGGCGCCGATCAGCCCGAGCGCCTCGAGCTGCTCGACGACGATCCTGGCGCTCTCCTCCGGGGTCTGCGCCTCGGTGTCGACCACGATCTCGGGGCTCTCAGGGGCCTCGTACGGGTCGTCGACGCCGGTGAAGCCCTTGATCTCGCCGGCGAAGGCCTTCGCGTAGAGGCCGTTGACGTCGCGGCGGGCGCACTCGTCCACGGAAGCATTGACGTAGACCTCCACGAATGGCCCGAACGGCTCGACCATGTCGCGCGCCTTCCGCCGCGTCTCGACGTAGGGCGAGATGGCCGCGCAGATGACGGCGCCGCCATGGCGCGTGAGGCGCGAGGCGACCCAGCCGATGCGCTCGATGTTCGTGTCGCGGTCCTCCTTCGAGAAGCCGAGGCCCTTGGACAGGTGCTGGCGAACGCTGTCGCCGTCCAGGTACTCGACGACGTGGCCGCGCTCGTCCAGCGCAGGGCCGACCAGGTGCGCGATCGTGGACTTGCCGGAGCCCGAGAGCCCCGTGAACCAGAGCGTGAAGCCCCCGCCGCGCGCGCGGTCGGACTCCGGATGCTCGTGCGCGAAGATATTGTCGCTCAACCGATGTTCCTCCTAAGTGTCCTTCTGCTCGATATGGATGCCGCACTCCAGCTTGTCTGAGCCGGCCCAGCGACCCGCGCGCTCTTCCTCGTCCGGCCGCGTTGGCCGGGTGCACGGGATGCAGCCGATCGAACGGTAGCCGACGTCGTGCAAGGGGTTATAGGGAATGTCGTTTCGAATGATGTACTGCCACACGTCCTGCTCGCTCCAGTCCGCAAGCGGCTGGACCTTCCAGACGCCGTAGCGCTCCGAGCGCTCCACCTTCTTCGCGTTCGCCCGTGACGGCGACTGCTCGCGCCGGATCCCCGAGACCCAGGCATCGTAGGGCTCCAGCACTCCGATCAGCGGCTCGACCTTGCGGATGTGGCAGCAGCGGTCGGGGTTCGTCTCCCAGAGGTTGGGTCCCTCGCGCTTGTGCTGCTCCGCGATCGTGATCACCTCGGGCACGATCAGGTTCAGCCCGTAGCGCGCGACGAGCCGCTCGCGGGTCTCGTAGGACTCCCGGAAGAAGAGCTGCGTGTCGAGCTCGACGATGTCCACGTCGAGGCCGAGCTCGGAGACCATGTGCACGAGCACCGAGGACTGCTTCTGCCAGGAGCACGAGATGCAGAGACGGTCGCCGAACTCCTCGGACGCCCAGCCCAGGACGTCCTCGGCGGGCATTGCCTCGATTAGCGCGTCGGTCAGGGAGAGCCGTGTACTCATCGATCGTTCCCCATGAGGAGGGGGCCCGCGGGGGAACCAGGGGTTCCCCCGCGTAGAAGCACCTCCTTCAGGGTGTCGGCGCGGAGCCCGAGGCGCAGCGTCTCCAGCGGGATGACCTCGTCCGGCGGGATGTTGCCGAGGTTGACCTCGGGCCCGAACTTGCGGACGAACCACGCCTGCGCGGCCTTCAGCGGGGCTTCGAAGATGATGTCGGCCGGGTCGATCTCGTGGACGATCTCGTCGATCAGGCCGGTGCGCATCTCGCCGGTCGGCCGGTAGATGCCCGCGTTCCCGCCCTCGCGGCCCTCGGTGATCACCTTCCAGGCGCCGGCGTCCAGCTCCTCGCGCATCCACTCGACCCACTGGTAGGGCGCGAAGACGACCTCCTCGTCCTTGGAGCCGACCTCGGAGAAGACGACGAAGTCCTGCGCCAGCTCGGCGATCAGCTCGAGCTTGCGCTCCCGCGGAAGGTCGATTGTCCCGTCCGAGACCTCGACGTGCGCGAGCCGGTTCTCGACCAGCCAGCTCTTGTACTCGTCGAGCTTCCCTCGCGCGACGACGGCCTCGAAGAGCGTGCCGCCGCAGACGACCGGCGTCTCGAGCGACCGGTAGAGCGCGATCTTCTTCTCCAGGTTGTTCGTGACGTACGACGTGCCCCAGCCGAGCTTGACCACGTCGACGTAGGCGCCCGCGGTGTCGAAGAGGCCCTCGATGTCGCGGAGGTTCATCCCCTTGTCGATCACGTGCGTGAGTCCCTTGACGCGCGGCTTCGGCGAGCGCCTGGGCACGTCGAGGAAGTGGTCGGGCCTAAAGTCGTTCATAGAGGGCCTCCAGCTTCTTGCGGGCGGATTCCTGGACGTCGTGGTAGAGCGAGGTCCCGTGCGAGTCGATCGCGACCGTAAGGGGGCCGAAGTCCCTGACGCGAAACTTCCAGAGGCACTCGGGCATGAGCTCCTCCCAGTAGACCTCCTCGATCTCCTCGATCTGGGTGGTCTCGAGCGCGGCCGCCCCGCCGACAATGGCGAAGTAGACCATCCCGAGCCGCTGCATCGGCTCGATCGCCTCGTCGGGGAGCCCGCCCTTGCCGCAGATGGCGCGCACGCCATAGTCGCGGCCGAGCGGTTCCGTGAAGCGGACCATGCGCGCGCTCGTCGTCGTCCCGATGCAGACCTTCTCGTACTTGCCGTCGGCCAGCTTGCGCACGCCCGGCGCCGTGTGCAGCAGGAAGGCGCCGGTGAGGTCCATCGGCGGCTCGACGCCCTGGTCGAAGATGCGGACCTGCGTGCGGTCGCGGATGCCGACGATGTGGCCGTCGACGAGCACGGAGTCGCCCGCGCGAAGCTCGCGGATCTGCTCCTCCGTGGCCGGGAACGTGAGGCGGCGCTCGGTCATCAGGCCTCGCGGTCGAAGTCGACGGTGCCGTCGGCGCTCACGTGCACGGTCGCGCGGCGGGCGGCCCAGCACTGGTAGTTGACGGCTACCGGGTTCAGGGTCATGTGCGTGTCCGCATGCTCGACGTGGCACTGGAGGACGGTGACGTCCCCGCCGAGGCCCATCGGGCCGATGCCGGTCTCGTTGAGGAGATCCTTGAGCTCGTCCTCGAGCTGCGCGACGAGCGGGTCCGGATTGCGGGTACCGACCGGTCGGGCGATCGCCTCTTTGGCGAGGTGCATCGCGTAGTCGGCCGAGCCGCCGATCCCGACGCCGACGATCCCGGGCGGGCACGGCTTCCCGCCCGCGCCGACGATCGAGTCGAGTACGAAGCGCTTGATCCCGGCGACGCCGTCGGCCGGGACGCACATCTTCAGGAAGCTCATGTTCTCGGAGCCCGAGCCCTTGGGCACGCACTTGACGTCAAGCCCGTCCCAGCCCGCCACGAAGTCCCAGTGGACGATGGGGACGCGGTAACCGACGTTCTGGCCCGTGTTCTCGCGCGTGAGCGTGTGCACGGTGTTGGAGCGCAGCGGGTGCTCGATCGTCGCGCGCTCCGTCCCGTCGTAGAGAGCCTGGTAGATGCGGGCCGGGTGCAGCGGGAAGTGCTCGCCGACGCGGCAGTAGTAGACGGCGATCCCGGTGTCCTGGCAGACGAGGTTGCGCTCCTCCTCGGCCACCTCGACGTTTCGGAGGATCGTCTGGAGGACGCGCTGGCCGGGGACCGAGGTCTCTGTGCGCGCGGCCTCGGCGAGCGCGTCGCGCAGGTCCTGCGGGATGTCCTTCAGGGCCCACACGTACAGGTGCGCGGCGGCAGCCTCGACGACCTTCTGCAGATCGGTGGCGATCGCCATCAGCCCCTCGCTCTCTCGGCGGCGGCGGAGCCCGCGCGGCGCCCGAAGACGCAGCACTCGAGCAGGCTGTTGCCCATCATCCGGTTCCGCCCGTGCGTGCCGCCGGCGATCTCGCCGCAGGCGAAGAGGCCCTCGACGGTCGTCTCGCCGTGCTCGTCGATCGTGAGCCCGCCGTTTTGGTAGTGGAGCACCGGGTACGTGAGGATCGGCTCGGCGAGGGGGTCGATCCCGGCGGCGCGGTAGCGGCGGAGCATGTACGGAAGTGAGACCTCCGCGTCCTCCGGCGAGATTCGCGTCGTGTCGAGCCAGACAGCCGGGCGGCCGTCCGGGGTCTCGACTCCGAGGCCCTTCTCGATCTCGTCGAAGATTGCCTGCGAGACCTCGTCGCGCGGCCCGAGCGAGTCGGTGAACTCCTCGTGCTCCGCGTTCAGCAGCACGGCGCCGTAGGCCCGGGTGGTCTCCGGGATCGAGTAGCCCTGCATGTTCTCGGGCCAGGCGCCGCCGTTCGGGTGGTACTGCAGGGCGTCGAGGTCGCGCGACTCGGCTCCGAGGCCGAGCGCGATCTGCGTCACCTCGCCGGTGGCGCCGGGGTGGTTGGTGGTCAACTCGCCGCGCTCCTCCGCCTCGCGGAAGCAGCGGCCGCCCGCCGCGAGCACGACCGCGCCGGCCTCGATGACGTGCTCTCCGCAACGCGCGCGCCAGCCGCTCCCGGTCCGTTCCAGGCTGGCGAGCGGCGACTTCGGGAGCGTGAGCGTGCTCGAGCCTTCAACGGTTTCGCGCAGCGCGCTCGTGATCGCCAGCCCGGTTCGGTCCCCGACCTGCAAGAGGCGCTTGCGGGTCGCACCGCCGCAGCGGGCGAGGCGATAGCCACCATTCGAGGGCGTGAACTCGACCCCGTGCTCCTCGAGCCAGTGGATCGTGCCGGGGGCCTCCGAGGTGAGAACGCGGACGAGGTCCATGTCGGCCGTCTCGTGCGAGCTCCGCCAGACGTCCTCCGCATGGATGTCGGGCGAGTCGTCCTCGCCGAAAGCCGCCTGGATCCCGCCCTGCGCCTTGGCCGAGTTGCAGGACTGGACGGAGTCCTTGGCTGCGAGCGCCACGCGGGCGCCCGCGCGCCCGGCGGACACGGTCGCGGCGAGCCCGGAGGCGCCGCTCCCGACCACGAGCACGTCGACGGAGATGGGCTCGCCCATGACGGTCGGACTATACCACCGTTTGGCTAATTCCATACATTTGCGTAGCTTATGTCTGGACGGCGCGGTCAAGCCTGCGTAGCCGCCGGTCGATAACGAACCAATGGTTCGCGCATTCGGCCTCGTCTCGGTGCTGGTGACCCTCGCCGTAGTCGGCTATCTCTACACCCAGTCCGGCGGCGAAGCGTCCCAGCCGGCCGGGGGCAACGTCGTCCAGGACCTGGCCACCGACGCCGCGGCGGACGCGGCGCTGCTCGCCGCCAGGACCGGCTTGGAGTCGTTCTTCGCCGCGAGCGGGACGTACGCCGGCGCGCCCGTGCCCGCGGGCGTCACGCTCGTCACCGCGACCCCGGTCTCCTACTGCATCCAGATCGGGTCGGGAGCTACCGCCCGACACGTGACGAGCCCGGGCAGCGGCACTTCGGCGCCCGGCCTCTGCTAGGAGGGATTGGCGGAACGTCGCTCGTCGCCGGGGTGCGATGGTCGTTCCGAGGCAAGGACGCAGGGAGTGCTCGTAGCCGGAGGCTACGGGCGCGACTGAGGACGCAGCCTCGGGGCGAGCAGCGCGGCCCGGCGGCAAGCCGGCGTTTCGTCAAACCCTCCTACTAGCCGGAAGCCGTCGCCTGTACGTCCTTCATGCTCCCGTCGCGCTCCGTGTCGCGGACGCCGGGAATGAACAGAAACACGATCGTGGCGAACGCGGCGGCGATGCCGGCGGCGACCAGCGTCGTCTGCGCGCCCAAGCCCGCGGATACCGGGCCCGTAAGGGCGAAGGAGACCGGGACGAGGCTCGTCGAGACGAACCAGTCGAGGCTCGTGACGCGGCCCAGGAGCTCGCCGGGGACGAGCGTCTGCACGAGCGTTCCCCAGACGACCATGCCGGCGGTGAAGAACGCGCCTTCGAGGAAGCTGATCGCCTGCATCTGCCAGACCGCGCCGGCGAGACCGAAGCCGACCAGCGCGAGGGAGCCGATCGTCCAGGCCGAGTACATGAAGGTGATGTGACGGCGTGGAAGCCCGCGCTGGCCCAGGATAAGCGCGGCCAGGATCGACCCGATCCCGCCGCAAGCAAGCACCAGACCGAAGTCGTTGGCGTCGCCGCCTAGCTCGTTCCGAATGCGATAGGGGACGAGGACGTCGATGGGACCCCAGTACGCGAGCAGAAAGGCGGCCGCAGCCAGCAGCGTCGCCCAGAGCCACGCATGGGCCTTCACGAACGCAAGGCCTTCGCGAAGCTCCCGCAGCATCGACGTCCTGGCCTCGGCCACGTCACTCCGAGCCTTGCTGCGATGTCGAATGAGAAGAATGGCGAGCGCAGAGACGAGGAACGTCGCCCCATCGAGTACGAAGGCCTCGCCCGGACCGAAGGCGGCAACCAGCCAGCCGCCCAGGGCCGGCCCGACGAGCAGGAACGCGAACGGCCGGATGAACTGGTCGAGCGAGTTCGCCTGAAGGAGGAGGTGCCGCGGGACGATCTGCGGCACGATCGACGTGAAGGCGGGGCCGAAAAACGCCTCACCGACCCCGAACACCGCGGCGAGCGCGATCAGATGCCACAGCTCAATTGCCCCCGTGAGGGAGAGAGCCCCCATCGCTCCGGCGGCCCCGGCCCGGACGATGTCGGCGGCGATCATGATGCGACGGCGCTCGAACCGGTCGGAGATGACGCCCCCGATCAGCACGAAGAGCCCGAGGGGGAGCGTCCACGCCAAGCCGACCAGCGAAAGCGCGGTGGGCGAGTCCGAGAGCGTGTACACCTGCCAGGCGATCGCCACGATGTAGACGCCGTCGCCCGTGAGCGAGACCGTCGCACCGGCCCAGAGCAGGGCGAAGTCCCTGATCCTGAGCGGGCGCAGGATGCCGACGCGCGACAGGCGGCCGGTGTCGGTCTCGGGGGTCGGGCCGAGTTCCATGGCAGGTCAGTAGGAGGTCTTCCTCATCGATCGGGCGAAGCGGCGGCGCGCGCGGCGCGCCTCCGCCAGGGCCCGCGGGTCGGTCTTCAGCTCGAGGTGCCTGAGCTCCCGCTGAAGCTTGCGGTAGCTCTCCAGGCGCTCCTCGGCAAGGCTGCCGTCTGCGAGCGCAGCCTGCACCGCGCACCCCGGCTCACTCTCGTGCGCGCAGTCGGCGAAGCGGCACCGGGCGGCGACGTCGGCCACGTCGGTGAACGCATCCTCCACGCCCCCGCCGGCGTCCCAGAGGCCGAGCTCGCGCATGCCTGGAGTGTCGAGGACGAGGCCGCCGCCGGGAAGGACCACGAGCTCGCGAAACGTCGTCGTGTGGCGGCCCCTGCCGTCGTCGCGGATGCCCCGGACCTCCTGCCGTTCCCAGCCGACCAGCCGGTTCAGGAGCGAGGACTTGCCGACGCCTGACGAGCCGAGCAGCGCGACGGTCCGGTTTCCGGCGAAGTACGGCCCGAGCTCTTCGAGCCCGGACCCCGCGAGGCAGCTGACGACGTGCACGGGCACGCCGAACGCGACCGCGTCGACCTCGGCCAGGTCGGCCGGGAGGTCATCCGCCAGGTCGCTCTTGTTGAGGACGACCACAGGCTGCGCGCCGCTCTCCCAGCCGGAGGCGAGGTAGCGCTCGATCCGGCGGACGTTGAGGTCGTCGCCGAAGGCGCTGACGAGGAAGACGACGTCGACGTTGGCGGCCACCACCTGCTCGACCGCGTCCTCACCGGCCGCCTTCCGGGAGAAGGCGGTCGCCCGCTGGAGGACAGCGTGAATCGTCGCCGCCTCGGCGTCGGGCGCGTCGTCGACGGCAACCCAGTCGCCGACGGCCGGGAAGTTCGCCGCAGCGGCGGCGGCGTGGCGGAGGCGGCCGGCGACCTCGGCCGGGCGCTCGCCGCTCTCCGTGTAGACCACGTACGCGCCGCGGTGCTGCGCGGCCACGCGCGCGGGCGCAAGCCCGCCGGCGGCGTACGGCTCGAACTCTTCGTGTCGGCTCGGGCTCCACCCGAGCGCGGTCAACTCGAACAACCTGAGGCTCCTTTACATGGCAGGGGCTGAGAACGCTGTCTCGCGCGGTCTCGAGCGTCGCTCTGGAGGCTCGGCTGCTAGAAGAAGCCGTCGGGACCGCGCGAGGAGGACATAGGGGCAACTTCCATCGTCATCCTCCTTTCGTCGCGGTTCCGGTCCGGTCTAGGGTACCCGACGAGGGCAACGTTGTCAGCCTCCGAGCCCGCCGAAGACTGCGAACGGGTTCTGGGGGCTGACCTCCCAGACCATTGCGCCGCCGGGCTCCACCTCGACCTCGGCCCCCTCGGGCGCCTCGGAGCGCAAACGCTCCGCGACCGCCTTCGCCTCGTCCTCGTTCACGGCGCCCACGAGCAGGTACGTCGCCCGCTTGATGACCGGGATCCCCTCGCCCTCGAGCCGGTCGGCGAGCGCGTCGGTCGCCTCGCGGCTGGGGAGCGAGACGCGCACCTCCCACTCGGCGTGGCCGCTCGCGAGGGACTCCGCCGCCTCGCGCTCCTGCTGGCGCTCGTGCTCCACCTCGACCTCGTCCTCGGTCTGCGGAAGCGGGAGCAGCGCGTCCTTCCAGTCCTGCTCGACCGGGTGCCAGCGCTCGAGCACGATCAGTGCCTGGCGGCCCTCGGAGGAAAGGAGCGACCTGACGATCCCGTCGGCGTCGCGCGCAAGCTCCTCGGTGTCCGCGTAGAGGAAGACCCGCGGGCCGTCGCGGCTTACGGCGACGCGCCCGCCGAGCCGGTCGCGCTCCTCCGACTCGAAGCGCCGCGCCGACAACCACTCGACGAGCTGGGTGCCGTCACCCTCGTCGTCGAAGTCGACAGTGATGCGCCAGTCCTCGGCCACCTGCGAATTCCTACCAGACGCCGCGCAGGAGGTCGGCGATCTCCCGCGGCGAGGCGGGGCGCGGATTGGCCCTCGCGCCGGCACGCTCGGCCGCCGCCTGGGCCACGAGGGGCAGCTCCGGCTCGGGCACTCCGAGGTCGCGCAGCCGCTCGAACCCGGCCAGGCGCGCCAGCTCCTCCACCTTCCCCGGCGCGTCGGCGGCGCTCCCGATCGCCTCGCCGAAGCGGGCGATCTCGGTCGCCGCGACAGGCTCGTTGAAGCGCAGCGCGGGCGGCAGGCAGACGGCACTGAGCGCGCCGTGCGAGATCCCGTAGCGCCCGCCGAGCGCCTGGGCCATAGCGTGGCCGAGCCCGAGGCCGGCTCCGGCGAGCGCGGCGCCGGCGTGCATCGCCCCTTCGAGCAGCTCGCGGCGGGCCTCGCGATCGCTCCCGTCGGCGAGCACGCGCGGGAGCGAGGCGGCGATCAGGCGGGCGCCGGCGAGGGCTTCTCGATCGGCCTCGGGGTTTCGGCCCGAGACGTAGAGGGCCTCCGCCGAGTGCGCCAGCGCGTTGAGGGCGGTGCCGCCGGACTCGTCCTCGGGAAGCCCGAGCGTCAGGTCCGTGTCGTAGAGAATCCCCTCGACGCGGGCGCCCCCGCCGCCGACCTTGAGACTTCGCTCCTCGTCGCGGACGCCGAAGCCCGACGTCCACTCGGCGCCGGAGTACGTCGTCGGGACGGAGACCACAGGCAGGCCCGTCTCCGCGCTCACGGCCTTGGCCGTGTCGATGGCACTGCCGCCGCCGAGCGCGACGAGCCCGTCGGCGCCCTTGGCCGCCACGACCGCCTCGCCGACGGTCGCCTTGGGGACGTGCTGGCGAACGCCGGAGTAACGCGCGGCCGCGGGTAGGTAGAGCGCGTCCCACCGCCGCGTGGTTACGAGCAGCGGCCTCCTTATCCCGATCTCTGCCAGGAGCTCGGGGTAGGAAGCGAGGCCCCAGCGGACGATCATGCGGCCACCTGCGCGCGGGCGAACTCCAGGAAGGCTTCTGCGGCGCGCGTGGGCGGGCGGCCCTTCGGCCGGACGACGTAGAGCTGGCGCGAGGGCTCGAGCCCGGCGACGCGCGCGGAGGCGAGGGTGCCCGCGGCGAGCTCGCCTTCGATCGCGGTGCGCGAGATGAAGGTGACCCCGTAGCCGGCCGCGACCGCGCTCTTCACGGACTCCTGGAGGCCGAGCTCGAGGCGGGACTCGAGCCCGCGAAGCTTGAGCCCGGCGCGACGCAGCTCCTCCTCGACCACCTGGCGAACGCCCGCGCCCTCCTGCATGACGACGAGCGTCTCGGAGCGAAGCCCGTCGAGGGACAGCTCGCCCCCGGCCGCCGGGTGCCCGGGCGGGACGGCGAGCACGATCTCGTCGTGGGCGAGCGGCTCGAAGACGAGCGACCGGTGCCGCCGGAGGGCTCCGACCACGCCCAGCTCGACCTCGCGCCCGGCGACGCGCTCGATCACCGCGTGCGTGTCCCAGATCGAGAGCGCGACGCTGAGGTCGGGATGCTCCTGCTGGAACTCGCAGAGGAGGAGCGGCACGAGGTGCGCGCCCGGACCGGTGGATGCGCCGAGCGCGAGCGTCCCGGTCAGCCTCCCCCCGTCCGCGGCGGTCACGTCCTCGAGCAGCTGCTCCTCGAGCTGGAGCATCCGTCGCGCGTTTCGGTAGAGCCGCTTCCCCGCCTCGGTCGGCTCGACGCGCCGGCCGGAGCGGTCGAGCAGCTGCTGCCCCATCCGCTCCTCGAGCGCGCGCACCTGCAGGCTGACAGCGGGCTGCGTGACCCCGAGCCGCTCAGCAGCCTGCGAGAAGCTCTTGCGGTCGACGACGGCGCAGAAGGCGGCAAGCTGACGCGTGTCCATAAGCATTCATTATGCAGAGAGTCGGCGCTTCGCCCTCCTATCACTCGCCGAAGACGAAGAAGCCCTTGGACTCGAGCTCCGAGAGGACGGCGTTCGCCCGATCTGTCGACGGCAGGCCGTACAGGGCCGAGTTCAGCTCGTCCCCGCACCGAAGCTCGCCCTCCTCGACACGCTCGACGACCCTTCCCACCTCGTCTACCGACTCGCGCGCCGCGACCAGGAATCTCTCCTGTAGCACCGCGACGCC
The DNA here is from genome assembly GCA_963794055.1 of uncultured Actinomycetes bacterium. Classification (GTDB taxonomy): domain Bacteria; phylum Actinomycetota; class Thermoleophilia; order Gaiellales; family Gaiellaceae; genus JAIBJN01. The sequence goes on along the minus strand of CAWCCL010000012.1, from coordinate 67,364 downwards.
TGCGGGCGGCATCAGCGCCTCGACGTCCGACACGATCCCCGCGAGCGCGGCGTGGAACCGGCGAGCCTTCTCGGCGCACTGCTCCTGCGGCAGCTCGTCAACGACGAGATCTTCGTAGAGGCTCTCGGCGGGGCCGGCCCGCTCGCGGATCGCCAGGATGCCCTGCTGGTACTCGTCCTTCGTCAGCGGCTCGGAAGTCGGACGCTCGGAGACCGATACGGAGGGCTCCTCGGACGCCTGTCCGGGAGGCTCCTGCGAGGATTCCCCGCAACCGGCTGTGAAGACCGCAAGCACCCCGAGGAGCAGCACACGCTTCATCGCACTCATGCTATAGCACAAGAATGCTATATGCCAAGTCCCCGATCGCGCCTTCGGACGGCAGCGGTCGGCCCGCCCTAGACTCCGGAGCCGATGCGGGTCTGGATCGACATCACCGGGCCGGCCCACGTCCTCGTGTTCCGGCCGCTCGTCGAGGTCCTGCGCGAGCGCGGGGCCGAAGTCGAGATCACGACGCGCGCGTTCAGCCAGAATGTCGAGCTGCTCCGGCTCCACGGGATGGACGCGACCGTCGTGGGCACACACGGCGGGCGCTCGCGTGTCGTCAAGACGGCGACGATGGTGACCCGCCTCGGCGCGCTGATGCGCTGGGCCCGGCACCGCCGGTTCGACGTCGCGCTCGCCCACGCGTCACACCACCTGACCATGGCGGCGAGAGCCCTCCGCATCCCCAGCGGCACGACCTTCGACTACGAGTACGCCACGGTGCAGCACCAGCTCGGCTGCCGCGCCGCAACCGTCGTGCTCACCCCCGAGGTGATCCCGCCCGAGCGGTTGAAGCGCTACGGGGTGAGGCCGCCGAAGCTGCGGCAGTATCCAGGTCTGAAGGAGGAGTACTACCTTTCCGACTTCGAGCCCGACCCGGGCGTCCTGGACGGGCTCGGGCTCGACCGCGAGCGGGTGCTGGTCGTCGTCCGCACACCCTCGGACTACGCGCTCTACCACCGCAACCCGAGCCCGCTCTTCCCCGGCCTGCTCGAACGCCTGGGCCAGGACGAGTCGGTGCAGGCGGTCGTCCTTGCACGCACGGCGGAGCAGCGGGCCGAGGTCGCGGCGCGGAAGCTGCCTTCGCTCGTGGTCCCGGAGCACGCCGTCGACGCGCAGAGCCTGATCGCTTGCTCTGATCTCGTCGTCTCGGCCGGCGGGACGATGAACCGCGAGGCCGTCGCGCTGGGCGTCCCCGTGTACACGACCTTCGGAGGCCGGGTCGGCGCCGTCGACGAGACGCTGCTCCGCGAGGGGCGGCTGCGGCAGCTGACCGACCCCGGAGAGCTCGAGCTGGTCAAGCGCACCGGGGAGGGCGCGGGCCGCATTCGCCGCGACCCGCGCCATTTCCTCGATTTGCTCTTGCCCGTCTAGCTGTGCGGGATTCTTGATCGCCAGTAGCTGCCCGTCCTCACCGGTCGAGCTGTTCGGTGCGAGGCTTGGCCCCGGCTGGCTCATGACGGAGCTATGCGCCTGCACGTCGACGAGCCACCAGTCCTTGCCGAGCAGCGTTTGTGCGTTGATGACGCCGGACGACTCCCACGTGCCCGGGCGAAGCGGCGGAGGCGTGTTCGCGTACGCGACAGGCCGCACCGTGCCGGACTTGATGTCGTAAACGAGGATCCGACCGTAGCCCGGGTCGGTCGGCCTGCCAGGGATCGTCCCGGCGGGCCCACGATGCTCGGAGTTGCGATCCTCCTGGATGACCACGGACTGCGAGGACGTGTCGATGTTGTCCGGGTTGACCATGTCGTCGCCGGCGTCGCCGTCGAGGAGCAGCGTGATCGACGCCTTTGTCGGATCGGACGTATCGATGTTCATCTTGTAGAGGCGCCCCTTGACGCTTTCGGACGCGAGGCGTCCGGTGTCTGCGAAGTAGACCTCTCCGGCTCGCTGCCGCGCGACCGCGGCGTCCTCGAGGCGCACGAATTTGAAGGCGCCCTTGGCGTGCGACGCACGCTCGAGCGTGTCGCCGTTCGCGTTCTCGGCTTGCGTGAGCGGGACGAACTCGCCCTGCAGCGTCTGACCCTTGTGGATGTCGTTGGTCGAGGGCACGCCGTCCAGCGTCCCGGTCGCCTTCCAGACGTAGAGCGAGCCCTCAGTCCCGGCGATTGCACCCTTCCAGGACTTCGCGATGTAGGCGTAGAGGTATGACGCGATGTACGGCTGTGCCGGTGTCGGGTCACGGAAGTCGTCGTCCGTCGTGAGGAAGAACGCCTTCGAAACACGCGACACCGGGACGACGTTCTCGTGGAGGATGTGGCCGAACTGGGGCGTCTCGACCCAGTCGCCCGTCTCCACGTCCATGACGATCGAGCTGCCGTCGTGACCCGAGCTCGGGATGTCCTCCTCTCCGGTGAAGTACAGCGGCTTCCCGCTGATGAAGTCGAGTGTCGATGAGCAGAAGCGTGCGAATCCTTCGAGTCCCGTGAATGGATAGCTCGCGTCGAGGACCTCGCGCGTCTTGGGATCGATCTTGAGGTTCGAGATCCGCGAGTACACATTCGGCGCGACGCTCGGCTCGAGCTCGTGGTTCATCATCACCGTCAACTCTCGATGGCCGGAGCGGTAGGCGCCCAGGCCGTCTGGTATCCCGCTCATCTGGTAGCCGCCGATCACGTCTCCCGTCGACAGGATTGGATCGATCACGATGCCCGCCTCGAGTGGCGCGAGCATGGCCGGGCGGGACGTCTTGAACCCTGACGGGTTGCCCGTGGCCGAGCCTGCGAGCCCGCCCAACGTCAGAGTCGCGGCCACGGCAAGCGCCACGGCCGACCGGAGCCTGCTACGCATGGATCACCCCTTTCTCCAAGGTGCCTGGCTGACGCGCGAAGTATCTCGCGTCGAGGATCCCGAGTCCAGGAGCGCCCGGCACGTTTACCGGCCGCATATCGCGCGTCGCGATCAGGAAGCTGTAGGAGGGCTCGCGGCCGCGGTCGGGGCGGAAGCCTCGGCCGCGGCGGCCTTCGCGCTCTCGTCCAGCCGGCGGGGCCGGCGGATCAGCTCGCCCAGCCGGGCGACGACCTCGACGGTCTCGCCCGCCTCGACCAGGCGCTCGAGCTCGGCCACCTCGTCGTCGAGCCAGAGCGGGTCGACCGGGCGCGACGTCGCATGCAGGATCTTCGGGTGGGAGGTGGCCTCGGACTCCTCGTCCTCACCCCACAGATCCTCGTGGAGCTTCTCGCCGGCCCGGACGCCGATGAACTCGACGGCGATGTCCCGCTCGGGCTCCTTCCCGGAGAGGCGGATCATGTTGTGCGCGAGGTCGACGATCTTCACGGGATCGCCCATGTCGAGCACGAAGACGTCGCCGCTCTTGCCCAGGGCGCCCGCCTGGACGATGAGCTGCACGGCCTCGGGGATGGTCATGAAGTAGCGCTCCATGTCCTTGTGGGTCACCGTGACCGGGCCGCCGCGAGCGATCTGTCGCCGGAAGAGCGGGATCACGCTGCCCGAGGAGCCGAGCACGTTGCCGAAGCGCACGGAGATGAAGCTGGTTCCGTTCCCCTCGCGCGCGGCCGCGGCCTCCACGATCCACTCGCAGATGGCCTTGGTCTGGCCGAGCACGTTCTTCGGACGGACCGCCTTGTCGGTCGAGACGAGGACGAAGCGCTTCGCCCCGTGCTCCGCCGCGATCTCCGCGACCACCTTCGTCCCGAGCACGTTGTTGCGCACGGACTCGAGCGGGTTGGACTCCATCAGCGGGACGTGCTTGTACGCGGCGGCGTGGAAGACGACCGACGGGCGGTGGCGCTCGAAGAGCCGCCGGATCTTGGCAGGGTCCTTCACGTCGGCGAGCGCCGGGATGGTGGAGCCGTAGTTCCGCTCGTGCTGGAGCTCTCGCTCGATCTGGACGAGGGCGTTCTCGGAGTGGTCGACCAGAACGATCTGCTCGGCTCCGAGCGCCGCGACCTGGCGGCAGAGCTCCGAGCCGATGGAGCCGCCGGCGCCCGTCACGAGGACGGTCGAGCCGGTGATGTACGAGGCGATCGAAGGTATGTCCAGCTCCACGGCCTCGCGCCCGAGGACGTCCTCCACCTGAACCTCCCGGAGCTGGCGGGAGAGGTTGAGGTCGCCGGTGATCAGCTCGTGCACCCCGGGCAGCGTCTTCACGGGGACGCCCGCGTCGCGACAGGCGGTGGCGACCTTCTGGCGCACTTCGCCCGCGCCGGACGGGATGGCGATGATGACCTCGTCCGGGCGATTGTTGGCGAGGAGCCCCGGGAGCTCATCCGTCGTGCCGAGCACGCGGATCCCGTGCAGCCGCATGTTCTTCTTCCGCGGGTCGTCGTCGATGAGCCCGATGGGCGTGTAGCCCAGGCGCGGCGTCTTGAGCATCTCCCGGATGACCAGCTGGCCGGCGTCGCCGGCGCCGACGATGAGCGCCTCCCGGCCGCGCGCGACGAAGCGTCCCCGCCCGGGGCGCTCGATCAGCGTGCGCGCGGCCAGCCGCGCTCCGGTCACGAACGCCAGCACGAAGAGCCAGTCGATGGCGACGATCCCGCGCGGCACGCGCCAGCCGTCCACCGGCCGCCACAGGTAGAGGACGACGACGGCGACGATCGACGCGACCGTCACGGCAAGGATCGCGCGCCACATGTCCCTGATGGACACGTAGCGCCACCAGTGCTCGTACAGCCCGAACGCGACGAACACCGCGATCTGCACCGCCACGACGACGACGAACACGTCCAGCCCGAGGAACTCGTCGTAGCGCGCCGGGACCCCCTGGTCGAAGCGCACCTGGAACGCGAAGTACCACGCGGCGGCCACCAGGACCGCGTCCGCGGCGACCTGCCAGATTCGATGCCGGCTAAGCAACCTCACGCGTGGCCCCCGTCTCGACTGCGGCTCGGATCGTGTCCACTACCTCTTCCTGCTGCGCCGCGGAGATCCCCGCCCAGAGGGGAAGGGCGACGGTCTCGCGCGAGGCGCGCTCGGTTTCCGGAAGGCTACCGGGCCGGTAGCCCAGCCCGGCGTAGACCGGCTGGAGATGGAGCGGCGTCGTGTAGTAGGTGGCGCAGCCGATCTCCGCGGCCCGGAGCGCCGCCGCGATCCGGTCGCGCTCGGGCGAGCGCACCACGTACATGTGGTAGACGTGGCCGGGCTCGTCGCGGGGCAGCTCGCACAGCTCGCCGAGACCGAGCTCCGCGTAGCGCGCCGCCGCCTCGCGGCGCGCCTCGTTCCAGCCGTCGAGGTGGCCGAGGAAGAGGCGGAGCGCGGCGGCCTGGATCTCGTCGAGCCGCGAGTTCATGCCCGACGGCCTCGAACCGCTCCTTGTCGCGGGAGCCGTGGAAGCGGAGCAGGCGCACGCCCTCGGCGAGCGCCGGCGTCGTTCGTGGCCACGAGGCCGCCGTCGCCGAGGCCGAAGAGGTTCTTGGTCGGGAAGAAGCTGAACGTGCCGGCGGCGCCGAGCGCGCCGACGCGCCGGCCTCCCAGGGTCGCGCCGAAGGCCTGAGCCGCGTCCTCCACGACGGGGATGCCCGCGGGCAGCTCGTCCAGGCCCGCGGGCCGGCCGAAGAGGTGGACGGCGAGGATCGCCTTCGTCCGCTCGGTCACGCGGGCGGCGACATCGGCAGGGTCGAGGTTCAGCGTGCCGGGGTCGATGTCGCAGAAGACCGGCGTCGCGCCCGTCCGCGACACGGCCTCGGAGGTCGCGTAGAACGTGAACGCCGGGCAGACGACCTCGTCGCCGGGGCCGACCCCGAGCGTCTCGAGGACGAGGACGAGCGCGTCGGTGCCGTTGGCGACGCCGACGGCCTCGCCCGCCCCCAGGTACGCGGCGGCCTCCTGCTCGAAGGCGCGAACCTCCGGGCCGAGGATGAAGCGCCCTGACTCGAGCACCGCGGCCAGTCGGTCCTTCAGCTCGTCGAGCAGGGGCGCGTACTGCGCCTTGACGTCGACGTGAGGAATGCCCACGGCGGGTGAGTCTACCCCCCGGTCCCTTCGGCCGAACGCTCCTCCATCGCTCGCCGGCGGGCCCGCCGACGGTAGGTGCGGTAGACAAGGGCGCCGGCGCCGGCGACGACCAGCGCGGCGATGGCGTAGTCGGCGTAGCGGAAGCTGTCGTGGAACGTCTCCCACTGGGTGCCGAGCGCGACTCCGACCGCGGCCAGCCCGAAGCACCAGGGAATCGTCCCGAGGAAGGTGAGGACCGTGTAGCGGACGAGCGGCATCTCGCCGATGCCCGCCGGGATCGAGACGAAGGACCGCACCACGGGGACGCATCCGCGAGACGAACACCGTCCCGTCGCCGTACCGCACGAACCACTCGTCCGCCTTGTCGAGCTTCTCGGGCGTGACGTGGAGCCACCGCCCGTGTCTCTCCAGGTACGGCCGCCCGCCGTAGCGACCGATCGCCCAGCCGACGATCGAGCCGAGCGTGTAGCCGAGGGTCGCGGCCGTCGCCGACGGCGACGTAGGCCCAGCGCGGTGGACTCGAGCTCCCTGCCGAAGAGCGTGACCTCCGAGCCGGGGAACGCGCCGGCCGCCAGGGCGCCTCCGTAGACCATGACGAGCTCGCTCGCCGCGGGCAGGATCGCGTCGACGAACATGAGGATGAAGACGGCGTACAGGCCGTAGTCGCCGATTGCTCCGGTCACGGCCTCGGTGATCGCGTGCACTCGGAGACTGTAGATGCCTCAGCGAGGGGTCGCGCGAACGACGCGCACCGACTCGCGCAGGCTTACCGCCCCGAGACCGTTCGTCGCGGTCACGCGGATCGAGTACGCTTCCGCTCGACCACGACCTCGCGGGTGCTCGCCCGGCCGTTCCACCGCCATGCCTTCCTCCCGGGCCCGGCCTGGCCGCGGAAGAGCACGCGGCGCACGGGCCGTCGGGGCCGAGAACCACGACCGACAGCCGCGCGGGGCGCGTGAGCTCGACGGAGACGCCGAGGCGGCCGCCCTTCGCCGGCGTCACCCGCATTCGCTCGCGGGAGAGGCGCAGGTGGCCGAGCGTCCTGTTGACACGGAAGAGCCGCTCCATGCGGCTCGTCTCGCCGCTCCCGACCTCGGTGGCCTCGACGACCCAGCGCCAGGCGCCCTCGGGCATGGCCGGGCTCGAGACGACGCGGCTGACCCAGCTGGGGTCGACGACGTCCTGCCGCCTCCAGGCGAGCGATCCGTCCGGCCTGAGCAGCTGCAGATCGATCGTCCGAACGCCGCACGACCTTCGCGACGAGGACCTTCGAGTCGCCGACGCCGTCGCCGTTCGCGGAGAGGATCGTGTCGCCGAGCTGTCGGGGCGTAGATGCCGTAGTAGAAGAGGAAGAGCCCGTTCGCGACGCGCCGCGGTCGGCCGTCGGAGGGTCTGTTGAGGACCTGACCGTCGAAGGAGATCGTCGACGAGCCGCCTCCGTCGAGGCCCATCGCGGTCACCGCGCCCAGGTCGGCCATGACCCTCGCCAGCGCCCACATCGTCAGGCCGTAGCTCCAGCTGCTGCGCCCGTCGGCGACGACGAAGAGGAGGCCGCCGTCGGCGAGCTGGCCGATCGCGGTGCGCGGGTGGCGCCGGGCGATCTGCCCGAGCGTGAACAGCTCGTCCGCCTGGCGCACAGGGAGACCGTCGCGCACGAGCACGGGCCCGCCGCCGATCGCGTCGAGCGCCCCGTCGGGGAGGCCCTCGACCTGCAGCCGGACGGTCACCTGCGTCCCCACCGGAGCCGCCGCGAGGAGCGTTGGCGCGTGTCGTCCCGCGCGCCTGGAGGACGGCGCCGCCCGGCGGGATCGGCGTGTTGCCGTCCCGCACGACGGCCGCGACCGTCCCGGTCAGGTCGGTGTCCAGCGTCGCCGTCGGGAACCCGGTGAGCACGACCTCGACCGCTCCTCGCGCGCGTGGGGTCGGACCGCCCCACCTCCGGGTGAACAGGGCCACGCCGCCCGCGCTCGCGAGCGGCCGGTTCATCTCGAGGAGCCGGCGCTGCGGGCTCCCGGCCGCCCGCCAGGTGCCGCCGAAGCCGAAAGGTCGACGACGAGCCGGCCGTCGGGCGCGAGCGCCAGCGCCGACCTGCGGTCGTTCGGCCGCGCCGAGAGCACGCCGTCGCGTAGGAAGACGCCCGCAGAATGGCCGCTCGACAGGTTGAAGTAGTCGCCGTTCACGCCGACCGTGGTCGCCTCCGTGGACACGCGCGCCTGCATCGCAGGCACCGTCTGGCGCCCGACGACGGTCCCGTGCGAGAGGACCGGGCGGAGGCGGTAGAGGCTGCCCTGCGGCGGCGTGCGGACGACGTGGAGCACGACCGGCCTGCCCGCGCTGAGCATCAGCTTGCGCTCGTAGGTCACGCCGGGCACGAGCGTCGACGTCCCGGCGCCGCGAGAGCGCGGGAAACACCAAGCGCGGCCGCGAGCGCGGCGCACAGAAGACCCCTCTTCAGCACCCCGCAAACACGTAATCACACCTTCCCCCCGCTGACAACCGCGGGGCTCAGGCCCAGACCTTGACCTCGCGGTAGAGCGTGTCGCGCTGGACCGGCACCTTGCCGAGCGCCTTGATCGCGCGCACGAAGTCGTCGGTGTCCGCCCGGTGCGTCGTGCCGGCCGCGGAGACGACGTTCTCCTCGATCATCACCGAGCCCATGTCGTCGGCGCCGAAGCCGAGCGCGACCTGGCCGACCTTCATCCCCTGCGTCACCCAGCTCGACTGGATGTGGTCGACGTTGTCGAGGTAGATCCGGCTGACCGCCTGCGTGAGCAGGTAGTCGAACGACGTCGGGTAGTGCGCGACCTGCTCGGCCAGGCGGGTGCCGCTCGGCTGGAACGTCCAGGAGATGAAGGCGCGGAAACCGCCCGTCTCGTCCTGGAGCTCGCGGATCCGCCGCATGTGCTCGACCCGCTCCTCGAGCGTCTCGACGTGGCCGTACATCATCGTCGCCGTCGAGGAGACGCCGAGGCGATGGGCGTCGCGCATGACTCCGAGCCACTCGGCGGACTTCGTCTTCTTCGGGGCGATGATCTCGCGCACGCGGTCGACGAGGATCTCGGCGCCGCCGCCCGGCAGCGAGTCGAGCCCGGCGTCGCGCAGGCGCGTCAGCGTCTCCGGGATCGTCAGCTTGGAGCGCCGCGCGATGTGCTGGATCTCCGGCGGCGAGAGCGCGTGCAGGTGGATCCGGTAGCGCTCCTTGATCGAGCGGAAGAGGTCCTCGTAGAACTCGACGCCGAGGTCGGGGTGGTGGCCGCCCTGCATGAGGAGGGCCGTGCCGCCGATCGCAAGCGTCTCCTCGATCTTCTTGAAGATGACCGGCTTCGGCAGGAGGTAGCCCTCCTTGCGGTCGCCCGGCCGGCGGTAGAAGGCGCAGAAGTCGCAGTCCGTGTGGCAGATGTTCGTGTAGTTGACGTTCCGGTCGATGATGAACGTCACGCGCTTCGGGTCGACCTTGCGGTTGCGGAGCTCGTCGGCGGCTCGGCCGACCCGGACGAGGTCGCGGCTCGGAGGAGCGCGATCGCGTCCGCGTCGGTGAGCCGCTCGCCGGCGAGCGCCCGCTCGAGGACCTCGGCGACCCTGCCGTTGCCGTTGCCGCCCGCTCACGCGGACACCGCCTCGGGGACGACGAAGCGGAGCTCCGGCACGCGCTCCAGCTCGCCGACGTCGCGCGCGAGCTCGAAGAACGTGATCAGCCCCGCGCGCTCGCGCGGGCCGAAGCTGTAGCGGAGCTTCTCGAAGTAGCGGGCGAGGAACCCGGCCGGGTAGCCGTAGTGGTCGCTCGCCTCGTAGGCCAGCCGCTCGGGCTCGGCGCGGGCGAGCCGGACGGACGAGACGAGCGCCTCTTCGAGCTCGAGGATGCCCGGAGGCGCGCGGGTCGGGGCAGGCCCAGACGGCGAAGACCATCGGCAGCCCCGTGCGCTCGAGCCAGAGCCGGCCGAGGTCGTGGTGCGGCGTCGGGTCCTCGAAGGCGCTGCGAAGCGCCGCGTCGCCGATCAGGAGCTTCGCGTCGGCCTTCTTGCCGAGCGGAACGAGCACCGCGTCGGGCAGGAGCACCTTGGTGAGAACGACCGAGGTCGCGCTCTCGGGCGTGACGGCAACGGAGTCGATGTGCTCCAGAGGCGCGCGAGACGAGCTGGATGGAGTCGACGGCGCCCTCGGAGGAGACGCAGAGCCGAGGCAGGATGCGCAGCCGATCGGCATGGCGCGCGTACTCGATCGAGGAGATCGGCGCGAGGTCGATCTCGCCGGCGAGCAGGCGCGCGTTCAGCTCGGTGGGAACGCCGGGCACCTCCTCGACCTCGGCGTCGAGCCGGTGGAAGACCGGCGCCATGTTCACGTAGGAGATTCGGCCGAGGCGGATCACGCCGTCTGCCACTGAAGAACGTGACGAGGTTACCGTCGAGGTCGAGGGCGGCGAACTCGCGCGTCCCGAAGTCGGTGTCCTCGACTCCGTCCTTCGAGACCTGGTGCAGCACGTCGCTCTCGCGGAGCTCGTCGTACAGCTCGTCGACGCTCGGCGACGACGGGCTCGCTGTCCCGCGTAGACACGGCCGGCCTCAGGCGCACGGGTCCCGACTCCCGCCCCCAGCGTCGGCTTCAGCCTGATGCGACCGCGCGTACGGGTGTCGCGAAGCCGCGCTGTCGCGAGAAGCTGTGCCGAATCGCGCCGTGCGCGTCGAGCCGCGGGATCGTCTGGCTCAGTTCACCACCGGCGCAGCTCGTTGTAGAGGGTGTCCCGCTGCACGGGGATGCGCCCCGCCTCCTGCACGAAGCGGACGAGCTCCTCGATCTTCTGCTCGGTCTCCGTCGTCGCTCCGGCGGCGTGGAAGATCTCCTCGCGGACGACCGTGCCCTGGACGTCGTTGGCGCCGAAGTGGAGCGCGACCGCCGCGAGCGGCATGCCCATCATGATCCAGTAGGCCTTCACGTTCTCGACGTTGTCGAGCAGGAGCCGCGACACCGCGATCATCTTCAGGTCGTCGGAGCCGGCCGTGTGCGTCCAGCCCCGCCGCTCGAAGACCGTGTTCTCGGGGTGGAACGCGAGCGGGATGAAGGCGAGGAAGCCGCCGGTCTCGTCCTGCAGCTCGCGCAGGCGGAGCAGGTGGTCGACGCGCTCCTCGTAGGTCTCGACGTGCCCGTAGAGCATCGTGCAGTGAGTCGGGATGCCGAGCCCGTGCGCCGTTCGGTGAGTGTGGAACCAGAAGTCCGGGTGCTCCTTGCCGGGCGCGATCAGCCGCCGGACGCGGTCGGCGAAGACCTCGGCGCCGCCGCCCGGAAGCGAGCCGAGCCCGGCGGCCTTAGCTCGACGAGCACCTGCTCGTGCGTCAGCCCCGAGAGCTTCGTCATGTGGTGGATCTCGCTCGCCGTGTAGCACTTGAGATGGACGTCCGGCATCGCCTCGTGCAGCGAGCGGATCGTGTCCACGTAGAAGTCGAAGCCGACGTGCGGGTTCTCGCCGTTCACCATGTGGATCTCGGTGAACCCGGTCAGCTCGCGCTGGCGGAGCGCGTCCTCGACGAGCTCCTCCGGCGTGATCGTGTAGGCGCCCTCCTGCTTCTGCGTGACGGCGAACGCGCAGAACTTGCACTTCACGCGGCAGACGTTCGTCTGGTTCAAGTAGAGGTTCTGGACGAAGTAGACCTCGTCGGTGCCGCCGCGGACCCGGCGTGCGGTGTCCGCCAGCTCGCCGAGCTGGAGGAGGTCGTCGGACTCCATCAGCGTGAGGCCGTCCTCCAGGTCGAGGCGCTCGTTGGCCTCCACCTTCTCCCAGATGGAGTCGAGCGCGGATTGCTGGGTGACGATCGCCATGAGCTACCTAGCCGTCCCGTGTCCACGACGAGGCGGGTGAGCGCTTCGAGCGAGGCGCGGTCGGGCTCGCCGTCGAGCGCCGCGCGGGCCCGTGCGGCGTACTCGAGCGCGAAGTCGCGGGCGACCTCGATCGCGCCGGTACGCGGCGACGCGCTCGAGCGCGCCGTCGACCGGCTCGCCCGCCAGGGCGCGGCGGATGCGCTCGTCTTCGCGGGCGGCCAGGATCAGCGGCAGCGTCGGCGTGCCGTCGCGCAGGTCGACGCCGGGCGCCTTGCCCGTCGTGTCGAAGTCGCCGGTGCAGTCGAGGATGTCGTCCGCGATCTGGAACGCGACGCCGAGCGCGAGGCCGAAGGCGCCGAGGCCGGGCCGCCCCCGCCGATCACGCACGCGGCCTCGAAGAGCTTGCCGGTCTTGAGCGAGCAGCGGGCGAGGTACTCGTCGACGGTCGTGTCGGGGCGGAACGCCTGCCGCCGCTGGAGCGCCTCCCCGCGCGCGAGCGCGAGGGCCGCGTCGGCCAGAACCGCGACTGCGCGCGCGTCTCCGGTGCTCGTCAGCTCTGCGAACGCGCGCGCGAACAGGTAATCGCCGGTCGCCTTGGCCGCGCCCTCGCCGTGCTCGGCCCAGGCGGTCGGCCGTCCGCGGCGAAGATCGGCGCCGTCGAGGAGATCGTCGTGGACGAGGGTCGCCATGTGCACGAGCTCGACCGAAGCGCCGCCCGCGACGGCCCGCTCGCCGGCGCGGTCTTCCCGCGGCGTGCAGAGGAAGACCAGGACGGGCCGGAGACGCTTCCCCCCGGCGGCAAGCGTGTCCGCGCCGATCTCGCCGACGAGACCCGGATGCGACCCGACCGAGCGCTCGAGGCGGTCCTCGAGCAGCTCGAGGTAGGCGTCGAGCCCCGGTGCGGCGCGCACGGTCGCCAGCGCGCTCACGCTCGCCCTCGCTACATGGAGCGCCACGATGCCGCCGCCGAGGAGCCGCCAGCCGATCTCCGCGAAGCCTGCGCGCCGCATGGCTTCGCCCAGGTCCTCCGGGCCGGGGAAGCGGCGCACGCTGGCCGGCAGGTAGCTGTAGGCCGCGCCGCCCGGAAGCACCTTGCCGGCGAGCGGCACGAGACCGTCGAACCAGAGGCTGAAGAACGGCGCAGCGCTCCGCGTGGGCGCGTGATCTCGAGACAGCCGAGCCGCCCGCCGGGCCGCAGCACGCGCGCAGCTCGCGCAGGCCCGCGTCCAGGTCCTCCACGTTCCGGATCCCGAAGCCGACCGTGACGGCGTCGAAGCTCGCGTCGGAGAACGGGAGCGCGAGCACGTCGCCTCGCACCCACTCGACGTCGGACGACTTCCGCCGGGCGCGCTCGAGCATGCGCTCGGAGAAGTCGAGCCCGGTCACGCGCCCCCCGGCCCGCTCGGCGCCTCGATCGCGAGATCGCCGGTGCCGCAGCAGGCGTCGAGCACCCGGTCGCCGGGCCGAACCACCGCCTGCACCGTGAGCCGCCGCCAGCGGCGGTCGAGGCCCGCCGTCATCAGCCGGTTCATCGGGTCGTAGACCGGCGAGATCCGGTCGAACATCGCCTCGACCGCGGCGGGGGCGAGCGTGCCGGAGCTCACTGACCCCACCGGCTGACGAGCGTCTGATCGATTCCCAGCTGATCGAGACATCGGGCCACGACGAAGTTGACCAGATCGTCGATGGTTTGGGGGGCATGGTAGAAGCCCGGGGCCGCGAAGACGACCGTGGCCCCGGCCCGCCGCAGGCGCAGCAGGTTCTCCAGGTGAATCGTCGAGAGCGGGGTCTCGCGGGGAACGAGGACGAGCTTCCGCTCCTCCTTCAAAGCCACCGAGGCCGCGCGGTGGACGAGATTCGCCATCGCGCCGGCGGCGATGCTGGCGGCCGTCGACATCGAGCAGGGGCAGACGACGTAGCCGTCCACCCGCGCCGATCCGCTCGCGTACGGAGTCGAGTAGTCGCGCAGGCCGACGACCGTGACCGCCGTCGAGCCCGTCGACCAGCCGCTCCGTCACGCTCCTCGCGCGGGAGCGAGATGTCGCCGTAGAGCTCGGTCGCGCAGCACCTGCACGCCGGCGTCGGAGAGGCAGACGCCCGACCTCGGCGCCCGAGGCCGACAGCGCCTGCAGCAGGCGTGCCGCATACGGCGCGCCCGAGGCGCCGGTGATTCCGAGGAAGATGCTGCACGGGCGCCGGCGAGGGCTACTCGCCGCCGCCCTCGCCCTTCGACTCTTCGAGGAAGACGCCGAGCAGCGCGGAGGTTCTCCTCGCCCAGGTCCGCGTACGAAGGCATCACGGTGTTCCCGAACTCCGCCGGGTTGGCGACGTACGTGGAGAACTCCTCCGCGGTCTGACCCGAGGCGCCGATCTCGGAGAGGTCGGGCGCGCCCAGGTTGCTCGAGCCCGCGCCCAGGTACGTGTGGCAGTTCATGCAGCCCGACTCGGCGAAGAGCGTCGCGCCGGCCTCGCCCTCCTCCGAAGCCCTGCACCTCCGTCCACTCGCCGACGAGCTCGACGTTCTCGGAGGCGAGCGACTCCTCGGCGGTCGCGCCCTTGTAGGTGAGGACGCCCATGGAGGCGATGACGAGGAGGGCGCCGACGACTGCCACCGGCCGCCGCACGAGCCGCCGTTCGCGCCGGCGGTCGATGAACGGCAGCACGAGCAGGAGGATGAGCGCGATCGTGGGGATGCCGACCGTGCCGAGCACCACCGACTCCGGCCACTTGAAGATCCGGAGGAGGTAGAAGAGGAAGTAGAAGTACCAGTCGGGGCGCGGCACGAACGAGGTCGTCCCCGGGTCGGCCTCCTCCGTGTAGCGCGGCCCGAGGATGCCGGCGTCACCCGGCTCCTCGCCCGAAGTGAAGTACCAGACGCAGGCGAGGCGCGACGATCACGCAGACCACGACCAGGCTCATGACCGTGTCGTGGAACATCGCGTACGGGAAGAAGGGCTTCCCCTCCCGCTCGACGTCCTCCTTGTACCGCTTGAAGTAGGCGCGCTCTTTCTCGTTGCTCATCGCTCAAGCCTCCGGCCGCCCGCGCGCGCCGGCGGCGCGCCGCCGTCCCCGCGCGGCCTCGGCTCGACGAGCCCGCGCTTGGCGGTGATGACCTCCTCTCGCTCGCTCCCGGCGGCTTCCTTCGACCACGGCGGCGAGGTGACGCCGAGGCGGATGACGAGGTAGAGGTGCAGGGTGATCAGGGCGATCAGCCCGCCCGGTATGAGCAGCATGTGCATGGAGTAGAAGATCGAGAGCGTGTTGGTGCCGATCTCCTGACCTCCGCGCAGGAAGTCGGCGAGGAACGGCCCGAGGAAGGGCGCCGTCGCGTTCAGGTTGATCGCCGACGACGGTGGCCCAGTACGCGGTCTGGTCCCACGGGAGCAGGTAGCCGGTGAAGCCCTCGAGCATGGCCAGCACGAGGAGCAGCGACGCCGAGGAGCCAGTTCAGCTCGCGCGGATACTTGTAGGCGCCGAAGAGGAACACGCGCCCCATGTGCAGGAAGAGCAGGATGATGAAGACGCTCGCGCCCCAGCGGTGCATCCCGCGCACGAGCCAGCCGAGCGTGAGGTCGTTGGTGATGTTCTGGATCGACGTCGTAGGCCTCGTTCGGCGACGGCTTGTAGTAGAAGGCGAGCACCACGCCCGTCACGAGCTGGACGAGGAAGGCGGTCAGCGTCGCCGAGCCGAGCGTGTGGAACCAGTTCGTGTCGCGCGGGACCTTGCGGAAGAGGAAGTACTTGGTCGCGCCGACGAGCCCGGAGCGCTCCTCGAGCCAGTCCAGCGGGACCATAGGCGGCTGCAGCAGGCTGCCTGCTTCTTGGCTTCTTCGCCATCAGCCGCCTCTCACGGCACGATCGGGTAGAAGATCTGCTCCGGCCCGTCCACGTGGACGCCCGGGTCGGAGGCCCGTACTTGACGATCACCGCGTCGGCGCCCTCGCCCTCGACCTCGGCGACGCTGTACGGGCTACCGAGCCAGAGGCTGCCGTCGATGATCGAGTACTCGTAGCGGTCGAGCGCGCGCACGGGCGGGCCCGCCGTCCGGTTGCCCTCGACGTCGTAGGCGCCGCCGTGGCAGGGGCAGCCGTAGCCGGACGGCTGGGTCGGCGTCAGCTCCACCGGGACCGTCGACGTCTCGACCTTGCGCGGCTCGCCGGGTGGGCCCTGCGGCTGCGTCGGGCAGCCGAGGTGGACGCAGCGGTTGGAGAGGATCGAGAAGCTCGGAACGCCGTCCTTGAGGCCGTTGTAGCGGACGAACGCCGTGCGCCGGCTGACCTTGCCGTCTTCGGGCTCCGACGTGAACGTGGCGATCAGCCACTCGCCCTCGGGGTAGTTGTCGAGCGGCCCGAGGTCGACAGTCGGGTAGTCCTGGCCGACGAAGGCGGGCGCGACCGCGAACCCGAGCACCGGCAGCGTCACGATCCCGCCGATGACGGCGCCGAGGCCGAGCGTGGCGCCCTCGAGGAACTTCGAGCGCTCGTAGCGCGGGGGCCCTCCTCGCCCTCCCTCGTCCGGCTCGGCGGCGACCGGCGCGGGCGCCTCGACGGGCTCGGGCTCGCCGCGGACCTCGCGCGTCACCTGGCGGATCCAGAGGAAGCCGAAGACGACGGCGAGGACGACGCCGATCACCGTCGCCCACATGTTCACGATCAGCCCGAGGAGGATGAGCGCGACGGCGCCGGCGAAGGCGAACGGCCAGATCGTCGGCGACGGGAGGTGGGCCTCAGCGCCCTCGTGCTCGGGGGTCTCTCCCGGCCGCTCTAGCTCGTCGGCCACACGGCTCCCTTCTCCGCTGCCCTCGCTGTTACAAGCGCGCGCATTGTTTCTTCGGACGCGCGTTCCTGTCAACGACGTACCTTTTGCCTCAATACCTGGGAAATTCGCCCGTTGCCGGCGGTCGGGGCGTCGATGCCGTACTCCTCCCACCGCCGGTCCACGGTGTCACGAACCTCCGGAGTCATCTCGATCCGCTCCGGCCACTCCCGCGCCCCCTCCTCCGGCAGCTTGTGCGTCGCGTCGATGCCGAGCTTACCGCCGTAGCAGGGCAGCACGGCCGCGTGGTCGAGCTGGTCGAGCGGGCCTTCGCTCAGGAGGACGTCGCGCTTCGGATCGACGTTCGCGCAGACGTGGAAGAAGACCTGCTCGTAGTCGTGCACGTCGACGAACTCGTCGACGACGACGACCGACTTCGAGAGGCTGAGCATCCCCAGTCCCCAGATGGCGTGCATCACCTTCTTCGCGTGGCCCGGGAACGCCTTGCGGATCGAGACGATCACGCAGTTGTGGAAGGCGCCGGCGACCGGCAGGTCGTAGTCGACGATCTCGGGCACGGTCATCCGGATGGCCGGCAGGAAGATGCGCTCGGTCGCCTTGCCCAGCCAGGCGTCCTCCGCCGGCGGGATCGCCGACGACGATCGACGGGTAGATCGCGTCGCGGCGCATCGTCATCGCGCGTCAGGCGGAAGACCGGGAACGGCTCGGGCGGCGAGTAGTAGCCGGTGTGGTCGCCGAAGGGCCCCTCCGTGCCCGACGTCGCCGGCCTCGATCGTCCCCTCGAGCACGATCTCGGCGTTGGCCGGCACCTCGAGGTCGATCGTCTTGCACTTGACGGTCTCGACCGCGCTCGCCGCGCAGGAAGCCGGCGAGCATGAACTCGTCGATGTGCTTCGGGAGCGGCGCGCTCGCCGAGTAGGCGGTCACGGGGTCGAGGCCGAGCGCGACCGCGACCGGGATCGAGCCTTCCGGCCGCGAGCCAGTCGGCGCGCCCGTCCTTGTGGATCTGCCAGTGCATGAAGGTCGAGCGCGAGTCGATCTTCTGCATCCGGTACATGCCGACGTTGCGGACGCCGGTGCGCGGGTCCTTCGTGATCACCGCCGGGAGCGTGATGAAGGGCGCCGGGTCGCCCGGCCAGCAGTGCTGGATCGGGAGCGCGTCGAGGTCGGGCTCGAGCACGAGCTCCTGGCAGGCGCCGCTGCGAGACGGTCTTCGGCATCGAGTCGGCGAGGCGCTTGAGCTTGCCCGAGCCCCTTCACCTTCTCCACGAGCCCCTGCGGCGGCTGCATCTCGAGGACGTCCTCGAGCTTCGCGCGCCACCGCGTCGAGGCTCTCCGCGCCGAAGGCGAGGCACATGCGCCGCTCGGTCCCGAACTGGTTGATGAGGAGCGGCCGCTCGGAGCCCTTGACGTTCCTGAAGAGAAGCGCCGGCCCGCCGCTCTTGACGACGCGGTCGATGATCTCCGTGATCTCGAGGTACGGGTCGACCTCGGCCTCGACCTCGACCAGCTCGCCCTCCCGCTTGAGCAGGTCGATCCAGGAGCGAAGATCGGCGGCAGGCACCGCTTCGAGTCTATCCGGGCGGGTTCCCGCGCGGCTAGTCAGTGGCCGCGCGCCGCGGCGGTGGCTCGAGCCAGCGGCCGAACTGGCCGAGCGCGATCACGCTGCAGGAAGATGAGCCCGACGACGAGCATCGCGATGATGATGTCGCGGCCCTCCTCCGCCGTGGACTTCTCGGCGGCGAGGACGAGAGCGAGGCGCGCTCATCGCCCGGCATCCTAATCCACGCGCTCGGCGTGCAGCGCGAGCGCGCGCGCGACCGCGTCCGCGCCGGCCTCCAGCTCGGCCAGCGCCGAGGAGCGGCGCCGGGTCGCCGTCGAGGCGGAGCGCGGCGCGCGCGGCTCGAGCCGCCCGTCGCCGGCGCCGAGCAGCGCGACCGTCCCCGCCCAGGCGCGCCGTCGCCGTCCCGCTCCTCGGCGCGGAGCTGCGCGCAGAGGGAGATGAGCTCGGCGAGGTCGGAGACGACCGCCACCTCGCCGTGCGCGGCGACGCGGACGAGCCCGTGCGCGTAGAGGTAGTCGCCGAGCAGGATCGCGGTGTCGGCATCGGCCGGCGCGAAGAGCCGCGGGCCGGCCGTAGTGGAGGAGGTAGCCCTCGTAGATCGACTCGAGCCCGAGCGCGTAGCGGCTCGCCGCGAGCGGCGAGAAGACCGGCGTCTCGTCCCGCTCCCCTGCGGGCGGAGCGCAGCCGCCCAGAGCGCGCTCTCGCGCCCGGCCTCGTCGGCGATCGTCGCCCAGATGCCGAGGTCAGCCGCGGAAGAACTCACGCGCCGCCTCCACCGTCGCGTCGATCTCGGCCTCCCCGTGGGCGGTCGAGACGAAGAGCGCCTCGAACTGCGACGGGGCGACGTAGACGCCGCGGCGCGAGCAGGTGCCGGAACCAGGCGCCGTAGCGGTCCGTGTCGCTCGCCGCCGCGTCCTCGAAGTTCGCGCACCGGCCCCTCGCGGAAGAAGAGCGTCGCCATCGCGCCGACGCGCTGGACGCAGACCGGCTCGTCGGCCGGCCGCCTCGCGCAGCCCGGCCTCGAGCCGCGCGCCCGCCTCCTCCAGCCGCTCGTAGACGGCCGGGTCGCGCAGGCGCCGCAGGACGACGAGCGCGGCGGCGGTGGCGAGCGGGTTCCCGGAGAGCGTGCCCGCCTGGTAGACGGGCCCGGCCGGGGCGAGCTCGTCCATGACGTCGGCGCGGCCGCCGAAGGCCGCGAGCGGGAGCCCGCCGCCGGCGATCTTGCCGAGGATGGTCAGGTCGGGCGTGACGCCGTAGAGCTCCTGCGCGCCGCCGCGCGCGACGCGGAAGCCGGTGATCACCTCGTCGAAGACGAGCAGCGCGCCCGACGCGTCGGCAGAGCGCGCGCAGCGCCTCGAGGAAGCCGGGCTCCGGCGGGACGACGCCCATGTTCCCGGCGACCGGCTCGACGACGATCGCCGCGAGCTCGTCGCCGTGGCGCTCGACCGCGGCGCGCGACGCCGTCGACGTCGTTGTACGGGCAGACGACCGTGTCCGCGGCGGCGCCTGCCGGCACGCCGGGCGAGGACGGGATCCCGAGCGTGGCGAGCCCGGAGCCGGCCGCGGCGAGCAGCGCGTCGGCGTGACCGTGGTAGCAGCCGGCGAACTTGAGGATGCGGTCGCGCCCGGTGACGCCGCGGGCGAGCCGGAGCGCGCTCATGGCCGCCTCGGTCCCGGAGGAGACGAGCCGCACCTTCTCCACCGAGGGCACGGCGTCGACGAGCTCCTCGGCGAGCGCGACCTCGCGCTCGGTCGGCGCGCCGAAGGTCGTCCCGTCGGCGGCGGCCTCCTGCACGGCCTCGACCACCTCCGGGATCGGCGTGGCCGAAGACGAGCGGCCCCCAGGACATGCACCCAGTCGACGTAGCGGTTGCCGTCGGCGTCCCAGAGGTACGCGCCCTCGCCGCGCGCGGCGAAGAACGGCTCCCCCGCGCCGACGGCGCCCCAGGCGCGCACCGGCGAGTTGACGCCGCCCGGGATCACCGCCGCCGCGCGCGCTGGAACAGCCCGCTCGTGCGTCAGAGCCACTCCGCGAGCTCCCGCGCCCAGTAGGAGACGATCACGTCGGCGCCGGCGCGCTTGATCGCGGTCAGGCTCTCGAGCGCGGCCTGGCGCTCGTCGAGCCAGCCGCGCGCCGCGGCCGCCTTCACCATCGCGTACTCGCCGCTGACGTTGTAGGCGAAGAGCGGCGCGTCGAAGCGCTCGCGCACGGCGCGGATCACGTCGAGGTACGGAAGCGCCGGCTTGACCATGATCGCGTCGGCGCCCTCGGCGAGGTCGAGCTCGCACTCGCGCAGCGCCTCGCGGACGTTCGGCGGGTCCAGCTGGTAGCTGCGGCGGTCGCCGAAGGCCGGCGTCGACTCGGCGGCCTCGCGGAAGGGCCCGTAGAACGCCGAGGCGTACTTGGCCGAGTAGGCGACGATCGGCAGCTGCTCGAAGCCCTCGGCGTCGAGCGCGCCGCGGATCGCGCCGACGCGGCCGTCGAGCATGTCGCTCGGGCACACGGCGTCGGCCCCGGCCTCCGCGTGGCTCACGGCCGTCTTGGCGAGGAGCTCGAGCGAGACGTCGTTCAGCACCTCGTCTCCCTCGACCACCCCGCAGTGGCCGTGCGACGTGTACTCGCAGAGGCAGACGTCGGTGAGGAGCACGAGCCCGGGCGCCTCCTCGCGCAGGGCGCGGAGCGCGCGCTGGACGATCGCCGTCCTCGTCGTAGGCGCCCGAGCCGCCTCGTCCTTCTCCTCCGGGATCCCGAAGAGGAGCACGGCGCCGCACGCCGGCACGGTGCGCCTCGGCCGCCTCCCGGCAGAGCTCGTCGACCGAGCGCTGCGCGATTCCCGGCAGCCCTTCGAGCGGGCGGTCGACGCCCTCGCCGGGGCAGACGAAGAGCGGGTAGACGAAGTCGTCGAGGTCGAGCCGCGTCTCGCGGACGAGCGAGCGGAGCGCCGCGGTGCGGCGAAAGCGCCGCAGGCGTGTGAGCGGAAATGTCGACACGTCGCCGGAATCTTCGCACGCGCGCCCGAAGCCCCGTCGCGGGCGCCGTCCGCCGCCGTTGGCATGGTGGATCGACGGCGAGCACGCCGCGAGGCCAGCGATGCCGATCGGGTCAGACCTCTACGACCAGGAGCACGAAGTCCCTGCACGGCGCGGGAATGTCGTCGACCTCTGGGGCGTGGAGGAGGACTGGGAGTTCCCCATCGACGGCGCGCTGGCCCTCCAGCCTGAACCCGCCGAACGGGAGGACGAGGCCCCGAACTCCCGGAAAGAGCGGCAGTTCCGTTTGAAAGAGCTAGCCTCCTTGGTTACCGTGGCGCGGATGGCAGTCACCGAAGCCCCCGGCTTCGCCGCACGCGCGAGGCAGCGTCAGCGTGACGAAGCCCGGGCGAAAGCCCGTCGGGCACGCCGCATGGCGGCCCTCGTCGTGGTCGCCTGCGGCTGCCTCGTCGCCCTGATCTCTGACCGCCTTCGGCCGCGGCGGAGAGACCGCCGTGACGGTCACCGGGCCCGCGCCCGCGGCGCGGCTCCTGCCCTCCGGGCCGCCGCGGCCCCAGATCGTCGCCATGCAGGATTCGCTCCGCATCCAGCTTCCCATCAACCAGACCCGGGTGACCGCGATCGGCTACCACGCCAGCGGCACCCTTCCGCTCGCGCTCGCGCCGGTCGGCACCCAGGCGAACGCCGGCCTCGCAGAGCGGGTCTTCCGTCGGCTCTTCGGCTCGAGCGGCTCCGAGGTGCGCTACTACGTGCTCGAGGGCGGAGTGGGAGCCGGGACGGGCGGCCTGGACGTCGGCGCGCCGGTCGACACGGACGTGTACGCGCCCGTCGACGGCAGCGTCCTTGCCATCACCGACTACATCGTGAACGGCACGGCCTACGGCGTCCGCATCGCCATCCAGCCGTCCGGCTCGCCGGGCGTCGTGGTCACGCTCACGAATCTCCGCCCCGACCCGGCGCTGACGGTCGGCTCGACCGTCTCCGCGGCCAAGACGAAGATCGGCCGCATCATCGACCTCTCCGAGGTGGAGCGGGCCGGGCTCGCCCGCTACACCCAGGACAGCGGCCAGCACGTGCACATCGAGGTGCACCCCGCGACGGCCCTGACGAGCCCCTAGATCGGCACGACTCTCTGAAGCTCCTCTTCATCGGCGACGTGTTCGGCCCCCCCGGCAGGCGGGCGGTGACCGACCGGCTGCCCGAGCTCAAGCACGAGCTCGACGCCGACTTCTGCATCGTCAACGGCGAGAACGCGGCGGACGGCATCGGCCTCACCGCGAAGCTCGCCGCCCGGATCCTCGAGGCGGGCGCCGACGTGATCACCACCGGGAACCACGTCTGGCGGCACCGCGACCTCGTGCCCGTCCTCGAGTCCGACCCGCGCGTCCTCCGCCCCGCGAACTTCGGCGACGCCGGCATCCCCGGGAAGGGGCTCGCCTTCGCCGAGGCGCGGGACGGGACCACGGTCGCCGTGCTCAACCTCCAGGGACAGCTCTTCCTGCAGACGGCCGTCCACCCGTTCCGCGTCGTCGACGCCCTCGTCGAGGAAGCGCGCGCCCGGACGCCGGTAATCCTGATCGACTTCCACGCCGAGGCGACCAGCGAGAAGATCGCGCTCGCGCGGATGCTCGACGGGAAGGTGACGGCCGTGCTCGGGACGCACACCCACGTGCAGACGAACGACGCGCGCGTCCTCCCGGGCGGCACCGCCGCGATCACCGATGCAGGCATGACCGGTCCGCACGACTCCGTCATCGGCGTTCGCGCCGAGCTCGCAATCCAGCGGATGCGGACCGGAATCCCCGTGCGCTTCCACCCTGCGGAGGGAGACGTCCGCATCGAGGGTGTGCTGGTGGAGTGCGGGGCCGACGGGCGCGCTACGCGCTGCGAGTCGGTCCGCGTGCCCGTGCCGTAGCCACGGCCAGGACGATTGCCAGCGACGACGAGGAGCACGTTGCGGACCAGCGCGAGCCAGCCCACGGGCTGAAGGTCGACCAGATCCCAGTAGCGCGTCGGGAACCAGCAGGTGCGTGGTCACGAGCGCGGCGCCGAGGAACCCGGCAGCCGCGAGCCCGATCCTCCCCGCGACGAGCGGGACGACCGGAAGCAGCCAGATCAGGAACTGCGGCGAGAGCACCTTCCCGAAGGCGACGAAGACCACGACCGAGCCGGCGCAGGCGGCGACGAGCCGCGTCTGCGTTGCCGGGCCGCGCGCGAAGAGGATCCAGACCCCGACCAGCAGGGCCGCCTGCAGGACGGTCTGGACGCCCGAGAGCGCGTCCGGCAGCGGGCCGGCGAGGTTCTGGGAGCCGTGGCTGGAGACGACGACCGGGTCGTAGAGGCCGAGCTGCTTCGCGGCCAGGAGCAGCGAGGAGCCGAGGCTCTCGATCTGGAGCGGCCGGCCGAGCTGGCGCTCGAGCGAGTCCGCCAGGCCATCCGGCGCGATCAGCGCGAACGGCGCTACGACGACCGCGAAGCGCGGCCGCGAAGGCGCCGAGGCCGATGGCCGCCTCCCTTCTCCCATGCCGCTTCCACAGGTAGATCAGGAGCACCGGCAGCAGCACGACGGGGTAGATCTTCGCCGCGACCGCGATCCCGAGCACGGCCAAGCCGAGCCGCTCCCGGCCTGCAAGCACCGCCGCGAGCGCCGCCGCCGCGAGCGCCGCCGGCCAGAGGTCGTAGCGCGTCAGCACGACCGTCCCCAAGAGCAGCGGGAACAGCCCTACGAAGACAGCCGTCGCGAGCAGGCGCCGCGGCGAGGCGCCCAGGGAATCGGCTGCGCTGACGACGAGAACGAGCATTGCCGCGGCGCAGACCCACATGAGCATCTCGAAGATCGAGCTGTAGTGGTCGGCCGGGCCGAGGGTCGGCAGCCAGAAGACCGGGAGCGCACCGGGCGGGTACTCGAGGTCGAAGTCCCGGTACGGCACCTCGCCGGCGGCCATCGCCTCGCCGTACTCCTCGTAGACCGGCGTGTCGATGATCTGTAGTCGTCGAAAGGCGGCAGATGCAGCACGCCCCACGACGCCGTCAGGAGCCCGAGGCCGACGGCCAAGGTGAGCAGGACCAGCCCGACGTCAGCGGATCGGGACGAGCTCTCCGACCGGACGCTCATCGCTCGAATCCTCGGGCAGCGGCTCAGGCTGCGCGGCGTGCATCGCGGCCGGGACGAGCACCGCGAACGCGACGAAGGGGAAGAACCACGGGATGTAGAGGTAGAACCAGTGCGTCAGGACAAGCTCGAACCCGATGAGCAGCGCGCCCGTCAGCGCGGCGAGCTGGACGACGTTCCGGGTGCGGGGAACGAAGGCGAGGACGCCGGCTGCGGCCACGAGCAGCCCCTTCAGCACGGTCTGCACGACATGGAGGTCGGGGTAGCCGGGGTACTCCTTCCAGTCCCAGATCGAGAACGGCGACGGCCGTGAGAGCTGCCAGCCGAACGTCCGGTCCCAGAAGACGCGCGCGGCATGCAGCGGGTCAGGCTCCAGCAGGAGGATCCAGAAGGCGAGCGCGGTCGCGAGCCCGAAGCCGGCCAGGAAGAGGAGCTGCTGGCGGGGCCACTTCAGCGCCTTGGGATACGACGCCCAGAGCGGGAGCAGCAGCAGTGACGCAAACTTCGTCCAGGCGGCCAGGCCGACGAAGAGCCCGCGCGCGGGCGCGGAGGTCACGAAGACGAGGCCCCAGATGAGGAGCGCCGGCATGATCGAGTCGTTCGAGTTCGAGCTCGAGACGTACTGCGTGAACGGGTAGGCCGCCCACGCGAAGGCAAGCGTCGCCCCGAGGCGCAGCCCTCCGAAGCGAAAGCCGAGGGCGCCCATGCCGATCAGCGCGAGCGTGTCCCAGAGCAGGGACGTGAAATGCGCCGCGGGAAGGTAGTCCCACTTGTAGTCGTAGCCCAGCGCCACGAAGCCGGGCACGTAGGCCAGGTAGCTGATCGGGCCGTAGGTGTCGCCGCGGCCGTTCGCCACCTCGCACCGCCCGTTGGTCTGGATCCGCTCGCGGACATAGCCCTCGGAGTCGGCGCTCGCCGCACTCCTCCCCCTCGTCCTCCGGCATGTTCCCGTACGGCATCTGGCCGTCCTCGACGATCCGCTGCGCCCCGATCACGCCGGCGAGCCCGACGTCGATCGACGTTCGACGCGCGCAAGTTCAGGCCGAAGCGGAAGCCGGCCAGGAAGACCGTGGCGGCGAGCAGCACCCAGACCGGCCAGAGCGCGCGCGTGACGGGCTCCCGCGGCCCTTCCACCCGATCCAGGCCATGCGGCCCAGCAGGTAGAGCATCGGCGGGTAGACGAGCGGCATCGCGGTGAACACCTCGCCCTGGTTGAAGAAGTAGAGCGAGATTCCGAACGAGAGGAGGACGAGCAGGTCGAGGTTGCGGATCGAGAGCGGACGGCGCAGGTTCGCAAGGCCGAAGAAGAAGACGCGCGCAGAGCGAGCCCCAGATCCACGGGTCGTTGATCTTCCGCCCGAAGGCGCCGTCGTAGCCGCGCGCCATCTTCCAGGCGACCTGCGGCCCCGTCCAGGCCTCCGTGACCGCTCCCGACGCGTCGTCCACCTTTGCGAGCACCACCTGGCCCGCGTCCGGGAGCGAGGACCAGACCTTCACCGTCCAGGCCCTGGTCTCCTCGTCGAAGGTTCCCTCCTCGGTCAGGCTGCTCTCTGGGTACCGGTCGAGCCAGTCGGCGACCTTGCCGTCGGCCAGAGCGCGGCCGATCGCTTCCTCCTCGGAGAGGAGCGGCTCCGCCGGCTGGGGCGCGAACGGCGTCCCGACCAGGTTGCCGCGCGAGTCGTAGACCGGCGCGGTCGGGACGCCGCGTGCGCGCCCCCGCCAGCACCAGGGCGGCGAGCAGCGCGCGCGGCTAGCCTCGGAGCGCCGTCGGAAGCTCCAGAGCTTGTTGGCGACGAAGTTCCACGGCGTCACGAGCGCGATGGCGATCGCCTGCGCCGGCAGCTTCGGGACGCCGAGGGCGACGAGGACGCTCAGGAACGCCAGGTTCGCGGCGAGCGCGACGGTCGAGACGAGCAGGAACCGGAAGCCCTGGAAGACGAGGTGGCCGCGCTGGTGCCTGAACGTCCAGACGCGGTTCCACAGGTAGTTGTTCGTCACGGCGACGAGGAAGGAGCAGACCGCCGCCGAGAAGGTAGTGAACGTCGACGGCGAGCAGCGTCGCGTAGACGGCGAGGTTGACGACATAGCCCGAGGCGCCGACCGTGCAGAACTTGGCGAGCTGAACCCAGTTGGCCGGCCGCCTGAGCGCGCCCGAGGCAGCATCGGTGAAGGCGCTCGCGCGCGAGGAGGTCGCCGGGGCTCCTTTCGCCACGAGGGGAAGGTTAGATCGTTACTTCAGACGGCCGGCCGGAGAACGTGGTTCCCGACCACCAACCCCGGGCCCGGCTCGAGCTCGACACGCCCGCAGCCGCCGAGACGACGACCCGCTGGACACTGCCGTCCTCGTCCACGAGCAGGTCGGCGAGCGGGCCGATCTCCCGCGAATCGAGGCGCACGCGCCGGCCCCGCAGGTCGGAGAAGGCGCTGCCACCGGCGCGATAGAAACCAAGCTCCCGCTCGAGAAGAACGAGCGGCGACTCGATGGCGAGGCGGTCCCCCTGCACCTCGCAGGCCGCGAAGGGCAGAAAGCGGTGCGCGCCGTCTCCGAGGCGGACTTCGAGCCCGAGAAGCCGGCCGAGCGTCTGGTCGAACACTGCATCCACGGCGGCGCCGAGACGCACGGCTCCGCATGACGACGGGACGGCGGACGAGCGTGCCCGTCCGGTGGAGAGGCCTCATTCTGCCGAGGAGATGCCCCACCGGCCACGCCGGCAAACCAAGTAACAGTCTGTTACTTGCCGGGCCGACCGCGCTCGGAGGGCTCAGTAGCCCTCTTCTCCCACGAGCGGGACGAAGCGGCACTCGACGGAGTGGGCGACCGCCGGGCCCTCCGGGCTCTTCACGACGACCTCGAGCCGTTGGCCGCGACGGTCGCCGATGGGGATGACGAGGCGACCGCCGGGGACGAGCTGGTCGTAGAGCGACTGGGGCAGCTCGGGCGCCGCCGCAGCAACGGTGATCGCGTCGAAGGGCGCGTGCTCCAGGTCGCCGAGCGAGCCGTCCCCCATGTGCACCTGCACGCGCTCGTAGCCGGCGTCCGCGAGCTTCTCCTGCGCGCGCTCGGCGAGCTGGAGTAACCGCTCGACCGTGTGCACCTCCTGCGCGAGCTCGGCCAGCACCGCCGCCTGGTAGCCGGACCCTGTGCCGACGTCGAGGACGCGGTCCCCCGGCCGCACGGCGGCCGCCTCGCAGATGAGTGCGACCATGTACGGCTGCGAGATCGTCTGGCCCCACCCGATGTGGATCGGGATGTCCTCGTAGGCACGCTTGCGATCGTCGGCGTCGGTGAACGCCTCGCGCGGAACCTTGCCCATCGCCTCGAGGACCCGCGGATCGGAGATCCCGCGCCGCTCGAGCTGCTCCGCGACCATGCGCGCGCGCAGCGCGGCGAAGTCAGGCTCGGGCCGGCTCATTGGTCTTCCGCATCGACTCCGGAGCCGGCACGCCGAAGTGTGCGAGGACGAGCGGCGCGAGATCCGTGATTCCCGGATCGGGTGGAAGCGCAGACTCGTCGAGCCCGGCGACGATCAGCGGCACGAACGAGTCCCCGGCGACGAGTGACCCGTGGCTGCCGCCACCGAGGTGATGCCTCCCGCCCCCATCGGCGAGCTCCCAGCCCTCCGTCGCCGAGACGAGCACGTCGCCTGCCGTGGCCGCGTGCAGTGCGTGCCAGGAGCGCTCCAAACCGTTCGGGTAGCGCTCGGGGTCGAGCACGGCGGCGTCACCCTCGAGTCTCCAACTGTCGCCGTCACGCACGAAGCGAAGCTCCGCGCCCTCGCGTTGAGCGACAGCCGCGCCGTCCTCACGGAAGAGCACGACGTCGGCGGCAGGCTGGTCTTCCAGCCGCTCCGCGAGCGCCCGTGCGGTGAGACGGCAGCCCGGGAGCCGGTAGACCATGCCGGCACGGTTCGAGGCGAGCGGGAGCAGCGCGTCGGCGTCTGCTGGGAACGCGTCTCTGCAGCCGCCCCACGTGCTCGACCCTGGTCTGGCCGTGATCCGAGACGACGACCACCGCGTAGCGCTCGAGGAAACGCGTCCGGTCCCCCGGCGGCGTCGAGGAGCCGAGCGAGCGCCCGATCAGTGCGCTCGAGGGCGTCGAGCGATTCGTCCGGGCCGGCCAGGTGGGAGGCGTAGTCGTAGTCGGGGAGATAGAAGACGAGGAAATCGAAGGCATCCCGCGTGACGAGCCAGCGGCCCACCACCGCCGCGTACTCGTCGATCGAGCCCGCCGAGCCGCGAGCGGACCGCCAGCGGCGCGCCCGTTCGCTCCGACTCGAACAGGTTGAAGTAGAAGAAGTGCTTGGGCCCGTAGACCGCTTCGTACCAGCGGTTCCTCCGGGGCACGACCGGCAGCTTGAGGGGATGCCGCGTCCGGCCGCGGTAGCACGTGAAGTTGATGGCGGCCGGCTCGAAGCCGGCGTCCTCCAGCGCCTCGAAGACGGTCGTCGCCCGTGGAGACAGGTGCTCGCCGCTCATGCCGAAGATGGTGTCCCGGATCGCCTGCCGGGCGCCTACAGCGCGCATGGCCGGAAACGAGGAGCCGTACTCGACGACGCGCTCCTCCGCCGCGGTGATACCAGACGAGGTGCGGGATGTGATGGACGTCGGGGAACGCGCCGGTCGCGATCGACGTGAGGCAGACCGGCGTGAGCGACGGGAAGACGCTCGTCCCGCGCGCCGTCCAGCCGGCCTCAGAGAGCGCCGCGAGGGCCGGGAGCCGGCCCGAGCCGAGGCCGTTCTCGAGCGCCTCCGGCGTCAGCCCGTCGATGACGGTGAGGACGAGCTTCCGGCGATCGGCGGCCGGTCAGACCTCAATCCTTGGCGAGGATTCTGAGACCCGCGTGGCGCGACTCGCTCCGCCGGCTGAGGCGGGCGCCGGCGAGCGGTGTCGCCACGACCGCGACGTAGCCGAGAAGCGGAATCGCCGCTGCGACGACCGCTCCGAGGATCGCCGCGGGAACTGCGCTCCACCGAAGTCGGCGGAGGCGAGACGAACGCGACCAGCAGAGCCACCGCGAACGCGGCGATCGTCCACCACGGGAGCACGGCCAGCACGAGGGCGAGCGCGCCGACTCCCGCGATCACGGCGAGCGCGACCCAGGCCGGAGCGTGCAGCGCGCCCACAACTGCAGCGCCGGCGGCGACGCCGAGCCCGAAGACGACGCCGAGCACGTACCAGTCGAGCACCCCGTCCATCGGAACTGAGTCTAGCCGTGCGCTGGTCCGTATCCTCGCGAAATCGACCTGGGCACCATCTTCGCGTCGGGACATTCGTCCTCATCGCCGTCCTCTTCGGCACGCCGGTGCTCGCCCAGCGGGCGCTACGAGCGCGCAGGCGGCGAGCGTTCGCGGCCCTCGAGCGGGCACGCGGCACGCGGGTGATCGCCATCATCCACCGCCAGGAGACCGTCGGGGTTCTCGGCGTCCCCTTCTACCGGTTCATCGACATCGACGACTCGGAGGCTGTGCTCCGCGCCATCCGCCAGACTCCCGCCGACACCGCCATCGACCTCCTCCTCCACACGCCCGGTGGCCTCGTGCTCGCCTCGGAGCAGATCGCCTACGCGGTGCGCGCGCATCCGGGCAAGGTCACGGTCCTCGTTCCCCACTATGCGATGTCCGGCGGCACGCTCATCGCCCTGGCGGCGGACGAGATCGTCATGGACGAGTCCGCGGTGCTCGGGCCCGTCGACCCTCAGATCGGCGACGTCCCGGCGGCGGCTCTCGTCCGCGTCTCCGCCAAGAAGCCGGTCGAGCGGTTGGACGACCGTACGCTGCTCATGGCCGACGTAGCCGAGAAGGCCCTCCGTCACATGAAGCAGGTGGTGGTCGACCTCCTCGCCGGCCGGCCGGATCGAGAACGCGCGGAGACGATCGCGGAAGAGCTTGCCGGCGGCCACTACACGCACGACGATCCGATCACGGTCGCGGAGGCGACGGCCCTCGGCCTGCCCGTGTCGACCGGTCTCCCCGGGAGGCATACGACCTGATGGAGCTCTTCCCGCAAGAAGGCGGCGACGCCCGAGCGTCCAGTTCGTCCCGCTGCCGGATCGGCTGTCGCCGACGCCGTCCTGACGGTTTCAGAATCGGCCAGCGGGCATCCACGACCGATGGCAGGCAAGGCCTTGCCGCATCTCCTCTTCTTCACCTCCTGCGCTCGGGCCCAGGCCGGCGAATGGAAAGCTTGCTGGCCCAGTTCGAGCGCAGGGAGCGAGATCGCCTGCAGGTCTCGCGCGTGGACGCGGAGGCCTCGCCGAAGCTCTCGGAATGTCTCGGGATCACCAGTCCCGACGCTCGTCCTGCTCGTCGACAGGAAGCCGGTGGACCGCCTCGAAGGCCGTGCCAGCGCCCCGAGATCGAGCGGCTCTCGCCGGAACCTCGACGGGCAATCCGGACCGCAGTCTCGCCGCGTAGTACCGGCTGGACTCGCGTAGTGCGGGTTGTAACCAGTAGGGGGAACGGGAGGTTGCCATGCGCAGACGCAGTGTTCTGTTGGCCGTCGCCGTCCTCGCGGCCGGGTTGCTGGTCGCGTCACTGGCGGGTGCCGCCGGCGTCAAGAAGAAGCTGAAGGCCGACAAGCTCACCGGCTACCAGGAGAATCCGGACGTCTCGTCGACCGGAACGGGCTCCTTCAAGGCCACGATCGACGACGACGCACAAACCATCACCTACGAGCTCAGCTACTCCGCGCTCGAGGTGGGAACGCGCTCTTCGCGCACATCCACTTTGGCAAGCGGCAGTGAACGGCGGTGTGTCGGCGTTCCTGTGCGGCGGCGGGGACAAGCCCGCCTGCCCGGCGGACAGCCAGGGCACCGTCACCGGCGTCATCGACGCCGCCGACGTCATGGGCCCGGCCGTTCAAGGCATCGAGCCGGGCTCCTTCGCCGAGCTCGTGCGCGCGATGCGCGCAGGACACACGTACGTCGAACGTCCACACGCCCACGTAGCTGGGTGGCGAGATCCGCGACCAGATCAACGACTAGCGACGCCAACATCCTTCCACAGGAATCGAGAGCCCGGTGATCGCACCGGGCTCTCGCCTCTGTCCGAGGCTCTCAGCCCGGGCTCTCGAGCCGGCCGATGACGTCGAGCAGGAAGGTGCTCGCCCGCGCCCCGTCCACCACACGGTGGTCGAACGTGCAGGCGAGCCAGCCGATCTCGCGGACGGCGATCTCGCCGTCGACGACGGCGGGCCGCGTGCCGATGCGGTGCAGGCCGAGGATGCCGACCTCCGGGATGGTTGACGAGCGGCGTCGCGAAGAGCCCGCCGAGCTTGCCGGCGCTCGTCACCGTGAACGTCGAGCCGCGCAGCTCCTCGGGCTTGAGCGTCCCGGCGCGCGCGCCCTCGGCGAGCCGCCGCGCCTCGGCCTCGAGCTCGTCGAGGGACTTCTCGTCGGCCGCACGCGCAGGACCGGGACGACGAGGCCCTCGTCCGTCTGCACGGCGAGGCCGAGGTCGTAGCGCTCCCAGAAGACGATCTCCTCGCCGTCGAGCGTCGCGTTCAGCTCCGGAACCTCCTTCAGCCCCGCGACGACCGCCTGCAAGAGATACGGGAGGTACGACCGCTCGCCGCGCGCGGCCGCGAGCGCGGTGAAGTCGCACTCCTCGACCACGGTCACGGCCGGAACCTCGCGATGGGCGGTCGTCAGGTGCTGCGCGATCTGCCGCCGGACGCCGCGCAGCGGGACACGTCGCTGCGGGCCAGGCCCAGGGGTCTGACCCCCGGAGAACGCCGAGAAGCGCCGGACGTCCTCCTCGGTGATCCGCCCGTCCGGGCCGGTGCCCGCGAGGAGCGAGAGGTCGACGCCCAGCTCGGCTGCGATCCTGCGGACGAGGGGCGTCGCCTTCACCCGCTCGGCCGGGGCGGTACGGAGGCGCAGGCGGCTCGGCCGCGCAACCTCGCCGTCGCCGATGACCACGAGCGGCGTGCCGACAGGGACGAGCTCGCCCTCCTCCACGAGGATGCGGGCGACCTTGCCGGCCGCGGGCGAGGGGATCTCCACCGTCGTCTTGTCGGTCTGGATCTCGACGAGCGGGTCGTCCTCGTCGATCTCCTGCCCGACCTCGACGAGCCAGCGGGCGATCTCGCCCTCGGCCACCCCCTCGCCGAGGTCCGGAAGCTTGAACTCGTAGGCCACGCGTCAGTAGCTCGAGCACGTTGCGGCGCCGCCGCGGCCATGCGCTCCGGCGTCGGCAGGTACTCGTGCTCGATCGACCAGTACGGGAAGGGAACGTCGTAGCCGGTGACCCGCAGGATCGGGCCCTGGAGGTCGAGGATCGCCTTCTCCGCGATCACCGCGGCGATCTCGGCGCCGAACCCGGCGACGCGCGGCGCCTCCTGGACGACGACGACCCGGCCCGTCTTGCCGACCGAAGCGAGGATCGTCTCCTCGTCGAGCGGCTTCAGCGAGCGGATGTCGACGACCTCGGCGCTGGCGTCGAGCAGCTCGGCCGCCTCGAGGCACGTCTGCACCATCGCCGCCGTAGGCGACCAGGGTCACGTCGGTGCCCTCGCGCGCGATCCGCGCCTGCCCGAGCGGGACGACGTGCTCGCCCTCCGGCACCTCGCCGCGCGGGCTTCGGTAGAGCACCTTCGGCTCCATGATCGACCACGGGATCAGGGTCGCGGATCGCCGCGGCGAGCAGCCCTTTCGCGTCGGCAGGCGTCGACGGGATCGCCACCTTCACGCCCGGCGTGTGGACGTAGTAGGCCTCCGGCGAGTCCTCGTGGAGCTCCGGCGCCCGCACCCCGCCGCCGGTCGGCATGCGGATCGTCAGCGGGAACTCCATCGCGCCGCCCGTGCGCCAGCGATAGCGGCCGACGTGGGTGATCAGCTGGTCGAGGCACGGGTAGCTGAAGGACTCGTACTGCATCTCGCAGACCGGCCGCCAGCCGGCCATGGCCAGTCCGACCGCCGTGCCGAGGATCCCTGCCTCGGCGAGCGGCGTGTCGACGCAGCGGTCGGGGCCGAAGCGGTCGAGCAGGCCGGCAGTGGCGCGGAAGACGCCGCCGGCCCGGCCCACGTCCTCGCCCATGACCATGATCGCGCCGTCGCGCTCCATCTCGACGTGCAGGGCGTCGTTGACGGCCTCGACCAGCGTCTTCTCTGTCAACTCAGCCATCCCGCAGGCTCGGGGGCGGGTTCACGTAGGCGTGCGCGAAGACGACCTCCGCATCCGGCGGAGGCATCGCCTCGGCCGCCGCGATCGCCTGCTTCATGCGTTCGAGCGCATCGGCCTTCGCCTCCTCGGCGAGCTCGTCCGTGAGGACGCCCGTCCGGCGTAGGTACCGCTCGTACCGCCCCAGGCACTCGTTCTGGCGCTCCTGCTCGACGCGCTCCTCGTCCCAGTAGGCGCTGGGGTCGTCGGCGGTCGCGTGCGGGGCGGCGCGGTAGGTCAGCGCCTCGATGAAGGTCGGGCCGTCGCCCGCGCGCGCCCGCGCGAGCGCCTCGGCCGTCGCCTCGTAGACGGCGAGCACGTCGCCGCCGTCCACCCGGACGCCGGGCATCCCATAGCCGGCCGCCTTGTCGGCCAGCGACTCGGCACGCGTCTGAGCGGAGAGCGGCGTCGAGATCGCCCACTGGTTGTTGTTGCAGAGGAGGACGGCCGGCGCGCGCATGACCGCCGCGAAGTTCGCGCCCTCGTGGAAGGCGCCCTCGGAGGTGGCCCCGTCGCCGAAGTAGGCGATCGCGCACGCGGGCTCGCCCTTCAGCTTCGCGCCCCAGGCGTAGCCCGACCGCGTGCGGGACGTGCGTCGCGATCGGGACGGTGATCGACGCGACCCGGAACTCGCGCGGATCCCACCAGCCGGCCGGGTGGCCGCGCCACCAGGAGAGCACCGTCTCGGGCGGCATCCCGCGCAGGAGCCCGATCGCGGACTCACGGTACGACGGGAAGATCCAGTCCTCGTCCGCCAGCGCAAGCGCCGAGCCGACCTGGATCGCCTCGTGGCCCCAGAAGATCGCGTACGTGCCGATCCGGCCCTGGCGGTGATAGACGAGCGAGCGCTCGTCGTAGGTTCGCAAGAGGACCATCCCGCGGTAGAGATCCAGGAGCGCGGCGTCGCCGAGGCCCTCGACCTCGCCGTCCGCTACTCCTTCCCCATCGCCGATGATCCGCCGAACGTCATGCTCGGCCGGAAGCACCTGTGCCACGCGACTAAGTATCGCCCACGACGACGCGGAGCGCGTCACGTTCGGCCTCGAACCGGGCGGAGACGACGTCGCCGAGATCCTCTCCGTCGGCCTGAAGCGGCGTGGGAAGTCGCACTCGACCTCCAGCTCGTCCACGTCGTGCAGGTACAGCGCGCGGGGCGAGGAGACCTGCCCGCGCCCGGCGAGCGCCCACGCCGCGAGCCGAGGGAGCTGCCACGGCGCTACGGCCCGCGGGGCGACCACGTCGAGGCCGAGCTCGAAGCGCGCGTGCGGCGTGGCATGCACGGCCACCGGCCCCGCGTAGGTGTACGGGTCGCAGTTGGCGACCAGCACGAGCGCGACGCGATCCCGGCCGAGCACGGTCATCGCCGGCTGGAGCCGCAGGCCGCGGCGGACCAGGATGCCCGCCAGCGTGCGGACGAAGGCGACGTCCCCCGGCCGGCGCCCGTTTCTCCGGCCGAGCTGGTCCACCCGGCGAACGAGCTCCGCGTCGAGCCCGACGCCGGCGCTGAACGCGAAACGGCGCCCGTTGACGCGCCCCAGGGAGATCAGCCGTTCGCGCCCGGAGCGGGCCAGCAGCCGGGCGCACGCAACCGGGTCACGCGGGAGCCCGAGCGCGCGGGGCAGGACACTCGTCCTACCCCCCGGGATAAAGCCGACGAGGACGCCCCCGTCGAGCCCGTTCACGACCTCGTTGTAGAGGCCGTCGCCGCCGAAGGCGTAGAGCCGCTCGTACTCGTGCACGGCCGCGGCGGCGAGGTCGGCAGCGTGGCGCGGGCCCTCCGTGAGCAGCGTGTCGACCTGCTCCCCGGCGGCGGCCAGCTCGCGCTCCACCGCGACCGTCAGCTCCGGCGTGACCCGCGACGCCTGCGGGTTGACGATCAGCGCGCTCGCCACGGCCGCACTGTAGACGGGGAGACAGGAGAGGGGGCCGCGGCTTGCGGCCCCCTCTCCTGTCGTTTCGGTCTCGGCTTTAGTTGACTCGCGGACTCTCGCCGAACGCCTGCAGCTCGGCCGCGCGGACGAAGTTCCGCGACGAAGCGAGCGCGACGTTCGAGTCGCAATCGGAGTTGTTCGCCGGGTCGGCGTCCTGATCGCCCTGGAAGGCGAGGCCGCCCGTGCACTGGTTGGTCTTCACGACGAGGCGCAGGTGCGTGGCCTCCGTGTCGGGAATGTCGAACATCCGCAGGAGCATGTGCGGAGCGACCGGCCGCGGTGGATTACCCGGGAAGGCGTCCGCCGGGCTGGTGTACGCGAGCGAGTAGCCGGCGTCGCTGGAGCAGTCGCCGCCGTCGTCCGCGTTGCACGCCCACAGCTCGAACTGGCGCAGGGCCGTGAAGCGGTTCGTGTTGTTTGCGAGCAGCGCGCTTACCTGGACGTAGCGGATCTTCTCCGCGTCGTCTCCGGCCAGGTCGACGGTCACCCGCTTCCCGTCCACCGACAGGTTCCCGGCACCGTCAACGTTGCCGGCGGTGGTCCAGGTCGTCCCCTCGGCGTCGTCGATGAGGTTCCGAAGCTGGATGGCCTGCGCAGTGGCGTCGGCTCCGCTCGTGTCGCCGCCGGCCGTCGCTCCCGCATTGGCGGAGGCGAGGTTGTCCGCGAACCGGATCGTGATCGTCCTCGGCTGTCCCGCCCGGAACCGCTCCTGGAAGCGAACGTGCCCGTAGCCGGGGGCGTTCGCGACGAACTCGTACGTGCCGGGAGCGAAGTTCGCCACGTTGTCGAGATTCTACTCCCACCGTCGCCGGGTTCGTGTCGGCGATCGGCGAGGCTCGGCCCTCATAGTGCCCGACGAAGATCGCGCGCCGGAAGGGCGACGTTGCCCTGGAGGGTCCGCGCCGCGAACGTCACCGTCGAGGGAGTCGTCCCGATCGGCTCGAAGTCCGGCGTCGGATCGGTGTCCGTGTTCGCCGTCGTGTTCGAGCTCGTCGCGTTCCTCCCGAAGCCGTGCCTGGCGAACTCGAGCCAGAGCTCCTTCTGGTTCGCACCGCCGAAGCGCATTAGGTCCGCCGCCAGCTGGGCGTCGCGTGCCTGCAGCATTGACGGGTTGGTCGGCATGAGCAGGTAGGAGTCGAACACGAGCTGCATCCAGCGCCGGTTGCCGGGGCACCCTTGCGGCGGCGTCTCGCCGTCGGCACACGACGTCTGGAGCTCCTGGTCGTCCGGCGGGTAACCGTCGTCGTACTTCGCGTTCAGCGCCTGCCTGATGGCGAAGTTCGTCTTGCTCCAGATCTCGCCGTCAGCGTGCACCTGCGGGCCGGTGAGGTCGTAGCCCATGTCGCTGAAGTTCAGCGCGTTGATCATGAGCTGCTCGCTCGGCTCCGGGACGCCGCCGAAGCTCGGGAAGTTCATCCCGTAGTTGCGGATGGCCCGGACCTTGTTCCCGGTCGCGTACGTCCCGACCGCGTACGGGTTCTCGCCGTCCGTCGGGACGAAGCCGTGCTCGTTCAGGTACTCCATGGCCGTCAGGTCGGCGTGGCTCTCGCCCATCGCGCCGGCGTGGTGGCCGGTGCGGTTGGCGCCCTTGCCGATCATGCGGTTCTCGATCATGTGCGTGTACTCGTGGCCGATGACGCCCATGTCGTAGTCGCCGTCCACGCACGGGGCGTAGAAGGCGCCGGCGAGCGGCTGCCACATGTACATGTTCGTGATCGAGGCGACACCCTCAGGCAGCGTGATCATGTTCGCGTTGTCCCGCTGTCCGACGAGGACTCCGGACTGGACGTCTCCGATGATCGGGTCGTTCTCCCGGAAGGTCTCGGTGAGGCCGAAGTTGAAGTCCTGGGCGTTCCAGTTCCGCTCCGTGAAGCCCAGGAAGTACGCGAAGTCGTGCATCCGGTTGTGCATAGCGAACAGGTTCACGGTCGCGGCCGCGTCGTCCCAGGTCGCGCCCGGCGCCCCAGGCGTCGGCTCGCAGTCGCCCGCGAACCACACGTTCGCCCACGAGGACAGGTAGTCGCGCGACGGGCTCGTCGGCCGGAACTGCGGCGGGGCGGGGAGGAACGGGTGCGTCCACGAGGTGGCCGACACGGCGTTGTTGCCGGCAGTCGTCAGCGTGGGAGCGTTCGCCTTGAAGTTGAAGTCCCACGGCCCTCGCGACGCGAGGTTCCCGACCACACGGTCGCAGTCGGTCGCTTCGCCGGTCTCCCAGCACCAGAGCTCACGAGTGTCCGTGTTCGGGTTGTTCCACGGGTCGAACGGGAGCTGGGCGAGCGGCGGGTTCGCCGGGAAGACCTGCCACCGTGCCAGGTACGGGTGCGGCGCGGCCGAGTCGTCGATCGTGAACGTCCCGACGTAGGTCCGCGGCTCGACGGGCCCGGGCTGGCCGGGGAACTCGCAGACCTCCACGGAGTAGTCGCCCGCTGGGACGCCGCCCGTCGGCGCGTAGTGGATCACCTCGGGCTCGATGAACACGTCGCCCACCGCGACGAGCGTCGTCCCGAAGAAGAGCCGGAGGACGATGTCCTGCCCGACCCCGTCCGCGTCGGCGAAGACGCGGAGGAAGCGGACACCCGAGCCGACGGCGAACGGCCCGTGCCTAGGAGCGCAGCCGCCGTTGACCGGCGGAAGCTCGCCCGAGAACGGGATCGTCACCGGAACGGCCTCCTCGGCCTCGGCGAGGTTGTGCGCGAGGTTGAAGCGCGCCAGCACCGTGCCGTCACGGGCGTCTATGAACACGCGCTCCGCGAGCGACGCCGCCTTGTCGACCACGAGCGACTCGTACGCCGGAGCGACGCCGTTTCGCGGGGTCGGGAAGGCGACCAGCTTCACCCGTTGAATCGCGTCGGCGCCCTCCACGTTTAGGATCTCGCCACCCGCCGAGACGCTTCCCGGTGTGCACGTCGGCAGACGAGACATTTTGGCCGACACTCCGCGCGGCCCGCGCCCAGGCGCGAGGCGCGGAGAGCTGGACGCTCCCCTCCGCGAGGGCCGTCGACCGCGTGAGCGAGGACGAGACATAGGCAACCTTCCATCGCCTTGCCGCCGAGCCTGTGATGCCCACGGTGACGAGGCCGCCTTCGGCCGCCTCGAGCCCGTCGAAGACCTGGCGGAAGTTGACCGCGTGCCCGCGGCTCGCGGCCAGCCTGGCGTCGGACTCGAGCACCAGCCCTTCCGTCGAGCGGAGCCCGAAGACGGCCGCATTGGCGCTCAGCCACGCTCGTGCAGCCGCAACGGCGTTCTGTCCGCGGACGCCCGTGGCCAGGAACTTCCCCCGCTTGCTCAGCGAGGCCGGCGTCCCGAACCGGTTCCACGTGACGGCTGCGCCCATTCGGGCGGCCGCCCCGCGTTGTGCGCGCGTCGGTGCGACCCTGCCCGTACGGACGTCGAACTCGGCTGGATCGCCCCGATCGTCTGCGATGTGCACGACTGGCACGGCCGCCCCCGGCACGAGCAACGTTGCGAGGACGGCGGCGCACACGACCGCGAAGAACGGTCGTAATCTCATGAATACCTCCCCCAATCGACTGAGGCTGCTTCCCGAGGAGAGCAGTGCGATCCTCCGCCCGCCGCCGCTGCTTGTCAAGCGCCGGCAGGACCTGCCGGCCAGCTCTCAGGAAGGCGTCGAGTAGCCGCGCATGCCGTCCACGAGGAGGGCATAGAAGCCGTCGGCGAGGGCGTCGGTGTCGGCGCCCGGCCTCAGCCACGTAAACGCCCAGTTCGCAGCCGAGAGGAAGAGGAGCGCGGCGACGTTCTCGTCCAGGTCGGAGCGCAGCTCGCCCTGCTCGCGGCCCTCGCGGAAGAGCGCGCGCACGCGCTCCTCGTAGCGGCGCCGCTCGGCCACGAACTGCTCGCGGCGCTCGTCGTCGAGGTAGCGCCACTCCTGCACGAAGACGGTGGCGAGCTCGAGCTGGCCGGCCACCACGCGCAGGTGGCCGCGCAGCGCGAGGCGGATCTTCTCCGTCGCGGGCAGCTCTTCCGGGATCGCGTCGAGCGCGCCGTGGAACGCCTCGGCGCCCTGCCGCATCGTCTCGAAGAGGAGATCCTGCTTGCCCTCGATGTGGGCGTAGAGCGAGCCCTTCTGGACGCCGATCGCATCGGCAAGGGCTCCGATGGACGTGCCGTGGTAGCCCTTCTCCGCAAAGAGGCGGGCGGCCTCGCGGGCAAGATCCTCGCGTCGGCTCATGGTAGGCTCCGCATACTAACGATCGTTCGGTTGGGAGGCGACCGTGCTCGAGCGAATGACCGACGAGGAGTTCCGCGCCTACGTCGCCGAAGGCGGCCAGGTCGAGACCGGCGACCCGATGCCGGAGGACTACCGCAAGGCCCTGATCAAGTTCATCGAGATGCACGGGAACTCGGAGCTCATGGGCGTGCTGCCCGAGCGCGAGTGGATCCTGCGCGCGCCCACGCTCCAACGGAAGCTCGCCCTCACCGCCAAGGTGCAGGACGAGGTCGGCCACGGCCAGCTCATCTACCGCGTCGTCGAGGATCTCGGCAAGCCGCGCGACGCCTGCTTCGACGATCTGGTCGCAGGCACGACGAAGTTCCACAACGTCTTCCACTACCCGACGAAGACCTGGGGCGACGTCGGCGTCATCGCCTGGCTCGTCGACGCGGCGGCGATCATCTCCCAGAAGGCGCTCCTCAAGTGCTCGTACGCCCCCTACGCGCGGATCATGAAGAAGATCTGCTGGGAGGAGTCGTTCCACATCCTCCACGGGCGCGACGTCGTCCTGGCGATGATGACCGGCGCCGACGAGCAGCGGGAGCTGGTGCAGGAGGCG
This sequence comes from uncultured Actinomycetes bacterium, assembly GCA_963794055.1. Taxonomy (GTDB): domain Bacteria; phylum Actinomycetota; class Thermoleophilia; order Gaiellales; family Gaiellaceae; genus JAIBJN01. Next base: position 27,269 of record CAWCCL010000012.1, on the reverse strand, counting down.
CTCGACCGCTGGTGGGGCCCGCTCATGCAGTTCCACGGCAACCCGACCCCCGCCGAGGACGACCCGATGTATCAGTGGCGGATCAAGAGCCAGGCCAACGAGGAGGCGCGCCAGCAGTTCCTCGACGGCTACGTCGACCAGATCTGGGAGCTCGGCCTCACGGTGCCCGACCCGGCGCTCGAGAAGGACGAGGCGACCGGGGTCTGGCACTACACGGAGCCCGACTGGGACGAGCTCAAGTGGGTCGTCACGGGCCACGGCCCCGAGACGGAGCGGCGACTCGGCCTCCGGCGCGCCTCGCGCGACGAGACGGCCTGGGTGCGCCGGGCGGTGCTCGCCGACGCGGCGTGATCTGGGAGGTCTTCCGCCGGGAGCGTGAGGGCCAGCCGTTCCAGCACGGGGGCTCCCTCGAGGCGCCGAACCTCGAGTTCGCCGAGGCCTACGCGGTCGAGTTCTACGGCCGCCGCGCCGAGTCGGTGGCGCTGTGGGTCGTGCCGCGCGAGGCGATCCGCGAGATCGAGGAGCCGTACGTCGCCGACGTCTTCGACCGGGACTACCGGCGCGTGGACGGCTACTCGCTGAAGGTCAAGCTCCGAAACGCTCGTGAGCGCGCAGGCACCGCCTAGCGCCGCCGTCGAGGCGGTTCTCGCCTTCGCCGACGACGAGCTCGTCCTCGGCTGGCGCGACTCCGAGTGGACCGGGATCGCTCCGTTCCTGGAGGAGGACGTCGCGTTCTCCTCGATCGCCCAGGGCGAGATCGGCCACGCGCGGGCCCTCTACGAGCTCGCCGCCGGCGTGCTTGGCGGCGACGCCGACGCGCTCGCCTTCGACCGGGCGCCCGCGGAGTACCGCTGCGCGCCCTTCGTCGAGCTCCAGCTCGTAGGCGACTGGGCGGCGACGATCGCACGCCACTGGCTCTACGAGACCGCGGACTCCATCCGGGTCGCCGCGCTCACGGAGTCGGACTGGCCCGAGCTCGCGGGCCTCGCCGCCAAGATGGAGCGCGAGGAGGCCTACCACCGCATGCACGCGCAGATGTGGCTCGAGAAGCTCGGAGGCGACGAGCGCTTCGAGGCCGCGGTCGACCGAGCTGTGGCCCTACGCGCTCGGCGTGCTCGAGCCCGGCCAGCGCGAGCGCCTGGCGGAGCTCGTCGGCCGCGAGGAGGTCGAAGCGGTCGAGCGCGGCTCGCACGACGACGGCTTCGCGGCGCTGCACGAGGAGATGACGATGGTGCGCCGCTCGATCCCGGGTGCGGCATGGTGACCGCCGAGAAAGTCTGGGAGGCGCTCGCCGAGGTCGCCCGACCCGGAGATCCCGGTGATCTCGCTGGTCGACCTGGGCGTCGTCCGCGAGGTCGAGGTGGACGGCGAGCGCGTCCGCGTCGAGTTCACGCCGACGTTCCTCGGCTGCCCGGCGCAGGAGGTCATGCGCGACCGGCTGGCCGAAGCCGTCCGCGCCCTCGGCGCGGAGCCGCAGATCGACGTCGTCCTCGACGACTCCTGGTCGACCGACCGGATCACCCCCGCGGGCCGGCGCAAGCTGCAGGAGTCCGGCTTCGCCCCGCCCCATCCCCGCGCTGCAACCGGCCCGACGCTCGTCCAGCTCGAGGCGCAGGCGTTCCGCTGCCCGTACTGCGGCTCCACGGACACGGGCCTGGAGAACCTCTTCGGCCCGACGCCGTGCCGCTCGATCCGCTACTGCCGGAGCTGCCGGCAGCCCTTCGAGCAGTTCAAGACGATCTAGGGCGTTTGTTTCAGCGCATTCCTTTCAGCCGATCGCCCGGCGAGGGGCTGGCTGTGGCGGGGAGCTGAGCTCTCGGCGTCCGAGGCGAGCAACCAGCTCGCGCGCTTTCCCACCTCCGTTCCGGGACTTAGCATGGGTGCCGGGAGGTGAAGCCCGCGGCCCACGTCGACGTCATCGGCCGTCAGGAAGAGCTCGAGGCGCTGGACGCCTTCCTCGACTCTCTGAGGACAGGTTCGGCGGCGTTCGTCCTCGATGGAGACGCCGGCGTCGGCAAGACCACTCTGTGGCGTGCCGGCGTCGAGGCGGCTCAGAGAGTCGGCTTCCGAGTCCTCGACACTCGACCGGCCGCGGCCGAAGCGAGGCTTGCCTTCGCAGGCCTCGGCGATCTGCTCGACCAAGGGCTGGCCGAGCTGCTCGACGCGCTCCCGCCGCCCCAGGCCGACGCACTTCGAGTCGCGCTCCTGCTCGAGCAGGCGCAGGGCTCGCCACCCGACGAGCGCGCGGTCGCCGTCGCGTTTCTCAGCGCGCTTCGGATCTACGCGGCCGAGAGTCCGCTACTCGTGGCCGTGGACGACGTCCAGTGGCTCGACTCCGCCTCCACCGCCGTGCTCGCGTTCGCGTGGCGGCGCCTTCGCGAGGAGCCGGCGGGCCTTTTGATGGCGCGCCGTTTGGGGCCGGCAACGGCACCTGCCGCGCTCGTCGAGCTCGACGGGACACGTCGCCTGGAGGTCACGCCGCTGAGCCTCGGCGCGGTCCACGGTCTCCTGCAGGCTCGGATCGCGCTCCCGCTCGCCCGGCCGGTGCTTCGTCGGCTCTACGAGGTTGCGGGCGGCAACGCGTTCTACGCGCTGGAGCTGGGTCGCGCGCTCCAGCGCCATGGTGCAACGCCGGTGCCCGGCGAGCCGCTCCCGGTGCCTGAGGCACTGCGTGAGCTCGTGCACGACCGGCTCGTCGTCTTGCCCGCGCCGACGCGGGAAGCCCTCGCCGTGGCAGCGGCCCTCTCGCAACCGACGCTCTCACTCCTCCGAGGAGCCGGACACGAGGCGGATGCCCTGCGGCCCGCCCTCGAGGCGCTTGTTCTCGAGGTCGACGGCGGCGATCTCCGTTTCACGCATCCCCTTCTGGCCTCCGCGGCGTACGAGAGCGTCGATGCCATCGCACGACGGGAGATCCACCGCCGCCTCGCGGCGGTCGTCCACGACGGGGAGGAGCAGGCACGCCACCTCGCGCTCGCCGTCGACGGGCCAGATGCGGACGTCGCGGGCGCCCTCGAGCGTGCCGCGGCACGTGCGCGGGCCCGGGGAGCGAGCGCCGCTGCTGCGGAGCTCGGTGAGCAGGCTCTCCGGCTGACCCCGCCCGATGCGCCGGCCGAAGTGCACCGCAGGACGATCGCCGCGGGCCTCTACTGTTTTGACGCCGGCGACCCGGGGCGGGCGATCGAGCTGCTCGAGCAGGCGCGCGCCGCGGTGCCCCCCGGAAGCGCCCGCGCAGAGGCGCTCGCGGCGCTCTCGCGGCTGCACAGGTTCGGAGGAGATCAACCACTGGCCGCGGAGCTGGCCAGGCAGGCGCTGGCCGAGGCCGGGCCGGACGACCGCGTCCGAGCCGAGGCCGCGCAGGGGCTCGCCGCGACGCTCTTCTATCTTCGCGAGAGCATCGAGGAGGGAGTCCAGCTGGCCGCCCTTGCCGCCGAGCACGCGGCGCGTTCGCACGACGAGATCCTGCAGGTCGAGTCGCTCTGCCTCCGAGGGCTCCTGGAGTGCCTGGTCGGACGCCCCGAGGCGGCGGCGACCTTGCGGAGCGCCGCGGAGCTGACCGAACCGGCCGCATACGGACGTGTGCTCTCGACGACGACCTTCAACCAGGGCGTCTTTGCTCTCTGGACTGACGGTCCAGAGGCAGCCCGGATCCTGCATGGATCCCGCGAAGACGTCGTCACGCGCGGTGACGAGGGCTCGGCCCCGATGGTCCTCGCGCAACTCGCGCTGGCGACGTATCTCGCAGGCAGCTGGGCGGAGGCCACGCAGGTCGCCGAGGAAGCGTCCGAGCTCGCGGTGCAGACCGGGCAGCGGCCAATGCAGGCGTACTCGCTTGCCACGCGTGCGCTCGTGCGCGCTTCGCTCGGGCTCGAGGCCGACTGCCGCGCCGACGCGGAGCAGGCACTGGCGTTCGCCGGGGAGCGCGGGATGGCGGCGGCCAGGATCCACAGCGTCTGGGCGCTTGGCGTGCTCGAGCTCTCGCTCGACCGGCCGGCCGAGGTTGCCCGGCTGCTCGCCCCGGAGCGCGAGCGGCTCCTCGCAGCCGGCGTGGGCGAGCCGGGCACTATCCGCTTCGTCCCCGACGAGATCGAAGCGCTCGTCGCCCTCGAGCGAGCGGACGAGGCGAGGGCGTTGATCGACTGGCTCGAGGCGCGAGGGAAAGCCCTCGACCGAGCCTCGGCGCTCGCGGCCGCGGCGCGCTGCCGTGGCCTGCTGGCCGCCGCCGGCGGCGACAGCGACACAGCTTTCGACGAGTTCGAAGGAGCGCTTGCAGAGCATGCGCGCGTTTCGAATCCGTTCGAGCGAGCGCGTACCCTCCTCGCCTTCGGCGCGACGAAGCGCCGGGCGAAGAAGAAGGCAGCTGCCCGCGAATGGCTCGGCGAGGCCCTCGCGGTCTTCGACGAGCTCGGCGCCGCCCTCTGGGCGAGGAAGGCGCGGGCGGAGCTCGCCAGCATCGGTGGACGGGCACCCTCGAGCGACGAGCTGACCCCCGCAGAGGAGCGCGTCGCGGCGCTCGTCGCCGAGGGGCGGACGAACCGAGAGGTCGCCGCGGTGCTCTACGTGACCGACCACACGGTGGAGTTCCACCTCTCCCGGATCTACAGGAAGCTCGGCGTCCGGTCACGCGCCGAGCTCGCGCGCCGCTTCCACGAGTAGCGCCTGCAAAGCCTAGGGATTTCCGGGTTTCATCGAGGGTTGCCCGCTCCTAGTCTCGGGACATGCCCCGGTACGTCGCCGAGCTCTACCTACCGAAGAAAGGCTCCGACAGCCTCCAGAAGGCGGCCGTCAGGGCCCGCTCGGCGGCCGACGCCATGACGCGGGAGGGAACACCGATCCGCTATCTGCGCGCCATCTTTCTCGGCGACGACGAGGTGTGCTTTCACCTCTACGAGGCCGGCTCGTCGGAACTGGTGCGGGAGGCAAGCCGCCGAGCGGCAATCCCCGTCGAGCGTGTCTCCGAGGCGGTGGACATCGACCTGGATGCAGCGCCGGATCCGGGAGGAAGGAGCGAATCGTGCGAACAATGAACACAAGGCTTCTCATCGTCGGCACCTGTCTCATGCTCGGAGTCGTGGGCGGAGCGACGGCCTGCGGAGGGAACGACGACGCAGCGCCGCCGGCGCCGCCACCGGCGGAAGGCACGACGACGACAGCGACCAGCGCGCGCGCCGTGGAAGAATTCCAGGTCGAAGGAGCTCCGACGGCGGTCGCGGCCGGCGACGGCGCCGTCTGGGTCGTCCTCAACCAGGGCGACAGAGTGGCCCGGGTCGATCCTGGGTCGGGGGAGATGGTCGGCGAGCCGATCTCCGTGGGCAACGGAGCCGTCGGAGTCGTGGCCGCGGCAGGCGACGTCTGGGTCGTGAGCATGTACGACAACACGGTCACCCGCATCGACGCGAGCACGAACGAGGTCGTCGGCAAGCCGATCACCGTCGGAGCTCGTCCCATGGCCATCGCAGCCGGGGAGGGCTCAGTGTGGACATTCAACACGCAGGACGGCACGGTCACCCGAATCGAGGCGAAGACGGGCAAGGTGCTCTCCACTTCTCCACGCGTCGTCGGTCGTTCCGCCGGGAACGCCGACTACGCAGGGCTGGCCGTGGGCGACGGTTCCGTGTGGGTCGCCAGCCCATCCGAAGGCTCGGTCGTCCGGGTCGACGTAGACACGTCCCGCCCGGCAGGCAAGCCCATCGAGGTGGGAGCGGGCCCCACCGGGGTCGCAATCGCCGACGGCGCAGTCTGGGTCACGAACCTCGACGACGGCTCCGTCTCGCGCATCGACACGGGCTCCGGCGAGGTCGTAGGTGCACCGATCGTGCTCGGAGGCCGGCCCGTGGGCGTGGCGACCGGCGAGGGCGCGGTCTGGGTCGTCGATCAGTCGGGCACGGTCACCGAGATCGACTCCGAAGCGAACGCGCCGGCACAAGAGCCGATCGCCCTAGACGGACGGCCGATGAGCCTGGCCATCGGCGACGGGGCCGTCTGGGTCGCGGATCCCTTCAGCAACACCGTCGCGCGGATCGCCCTCTAGCCGACCGGTGAGACCGCCGGTGCGGCGCCGGCGGTCTCAGGTTGCAGCTCGCTGAGCAGAATTCTCCGGCTACAGCCACCCTGTGATGCCACACAGGCGGAATTCTCCGGATAGGCGTAGTCGAAATAGACAGCACTACCTCGTCTGCAGGCGCTTCACCCTGAAAGAAACTCCCTAGCAGCGGCCCGCCTGCTGTCCATGAGCGATCTCAGACCGAGCCCCGCGGCGATGAGCGGGATCTCGAGCTGGACCATGACGAGCTGACCGAACCACACGGGCAGTGGGTCGCCGAACTGCGATTCGGGATACCCGGCCGGTATCGCGAGGAGAAGCACGGCAATCGGCAGGAGAAGCGCCGGCCACTCATGGATGGTGAATCCGAACGCGACATGAGCCGCGGCGAGGGCACCGAGAACGGCCCAGAGCCGGGCGTCGCTTCCCTCGAGCCTGCCCCGATCGAGCACTCCGTAGATCCAGACCACGCTCAGCGCGAGGTAAACCAGGCCGCCGACTGCGAACCTCTCGACACGAGCGAGACTGCCTGTCCGCGTCCGCCATCGCATATCTGCGATATAGCAGAGAAGCGATGAGAAGTCAAGAGGCGGGCCCCGCTGCCGCCTGGCTCGCGGGGCCCGCCCACTGCTCGAGCTACGGCTTCGCCTTGCCCTTCGGCTTCACGATCCAGAGGCCGCTGCCCATGTCGCTTCCGAAAATGACGCCGTCAGCACGAACGAAGACGCCCCACATTCCCGTGAACGGCAGGTCTTCTCCCACCGCCGGTGGAACGAACTGGCCGACTAGTCTCGGGTCACGTGGCTTCCGTTTGTCCAGCGGTCCGAGGTCGAGCGCGACGATCCCGTTTGAGTACCAGGAGCTGTATGCACGCTCGCCCATGACCTCCGTGTTGTGGATCGACCAGTCTCCGGCGGGCGCCGGCAGCTTGTGGACGTTCCGGACATCGTCGAACTGCGCCACCTGGCGGCCGGTCTCCGCGTCGTAGACGCGCAGGTATCCCCAGGATGGCTTGCGCGCCTTCAGCTTCGCCCAGCCGGCGGCCACCATCCCCTGGGCCGTGTCGTGGTCTGTGAAGAGCACCGGAATGCCGACCTCGCCGAAGTCGAACCACTGCGGGCTTGTGTTCTCGGCGACGAAGTCGTGGACGACCGCGGCAGCACCCGCCGCCTCGGCTGCGGCCTCTTGCTCGTTCTGCATACACAGCGGCTCGTCACCGCCCGAATCGAAGAACGGGAACGGCGTGTAGACGACCGCGATCTTGCCCGCCGTCTCGGCCGGGTAATCCGCAACGTCGCATCCCTGGTTTGCCGCAGCGACGACGGCGGCCGCGAGCCGATGACGCGGCTCGAGCCAGAGCGGGGCGCTGCCTGCACTCTCTACTCCGATGCCATGCTGCCGGCTCCCGTAGCGGATGTCGGCAGGAGTCGTCGGGTCGAAGTCCTCGTCGTTCTGGAGGATGAAGCTTCCGCGTTTGTTCTCGTACGGGGTCATCGAATGTGCGTCACCGTCCTCCCACGGCTTATACGTCGTCCGAGAGAGGAGCACGGGGTCGGACGGGTCGCTGATGTCGAACGTGAGGACGCCGAGATCCCAATAGGACACGTACGCCTTCATTCCGTCGGCACTGGCCCGTGCGCTATGACCGAACATCGCGCCGAAGCTTCCCTGGCCCCAGAACGGCCCCGGCGAGAGGCCGGCGTCTCCCGCCCCCCACTCCGCGAGCTGGACGGGCATGCGCGGGTTTGTGACGTCGACGATGAAGAAGTCGCCCTCCGCCATTGGATCGAACCACTCGCCGAACGGATGCGCGAGCAGGGCGTAGACCTTGCCGCCACGCTGGAAGAGGTCGAGCTCGTGCACGCCCCCGGCACCGTGGCCGACCGGGAACTCGCCGAGCTTCTCGGGGTGGAAGGGGTCGGTGACGTTCCAGAGCTCGAGCCCGAACTCCTGCTCGTCGAACTCAGGATCCTCACTGCAGCGCTGGATGCCGATCGCGAGCAGGTCACCGGAGAAGGATGGAGTCGAGACGCGGCGGACGACCATGTCCTCGGCGTCCGTGCCCTCGCGTCCTCCGGCAGTCGCGATCAGCTCCGGGTTGCGGAGATCGGATACGTCCACGATCCGGACGCCCGTCCCACCGCACGGGATCGCCCAGGTGCCGACGTATGCGAAGTTCCCGTGCACCCAGACGTCGCCGTTCACGTCAGTCAGGCCCAGGTCGTGGTGCCCGAGCAGCTTGAAGTTGTCGGCGATCATCCCAGAACTGCCGGAACCGCCCTTCATCGCCTTTGTCGCCTCGATCTTCTCGAGGCCCGGGTCCCGCGCCGACGCGACCTGCGCCGACACGAGGACGCTCAGAGCCATAGCCGCCACCAGCGCAACCCATTTGCCGCATGTCATGCCCTTACCTCCTGCCCCCCGGAGGGTGAAAGGGCGAAGTTACTCCCCTCACGAGCTGAGATCAACGATTCGCGCGTCGCAAGAGGCGGAGGCGGCGGCCCGTATACGGCCACGGCGTCGACCGGCGGCTCCTACACGGTCACCTACCTCGTGACCGCGACCGACGCCGCCGGGAACGTCAACCCGCCGACGACGCTCACCCACGCGGTCACGCGCTGACCTCGGATTCCCCCGAAGGGGGGACGAAGGACCATACGCTTCTCATACTGCCCGCCGACCGTTCCCATCCGAAGGTCTTCCATGGTGAGATACGTACCGAAAACGAGTTGCAACGAGGGACACGCGGCGACTCACACCCCCAAGGCTCGCCTCCCGAGCAGCTAGCGGCAGCAGCTCCATGGAGGCGTAAGACGGCCGGCCAGTGAGCCGGCCGTCGTCGTTCCCCCACGTCTGCCGCGATCCCGCGTACTACACTCCCGCCCTCGGGACATGAGAACGACTCTCACAGCGCTCGGAATCTGTCTCGCCCTCGGGCTCGCAGCCTGCTCCAGGGGCGACGACGGTGAGGCCGCCACCGAGTTCCGCGCTCAGGCGAACGCGATCTGCGCCGACTTCGGGCCGAAGATCGCCGTCCTCGCGCCGCCGCTCGAGGACGTCGACGAGTGGGCGGCGATCGCCGCCGACAAGGCGGACCTGCTGGAGGCAGCCGTCAATGGGCTCCGCCAGCTCGAGCCTCCGGACGATCTCGCCGAGAGCTTCGGGGCCTGGGTGACGCTGAAGGCCGACGCCCTGGCCACCACGCGCGAGCTCCAGAACGCGGGCGGCCTCCACGACCAGGAGGGCGTCGACGCGGCGCTGGCCTCGCTCGAGGCTACCGAGGCCGAGGCCGACCCGGCCGCCGAGGAGCTCGAGCTCGAGGACTGCGCCGGCGGAGACTGGTGAGACGACGCGCCGTCGCCGTCGCGGCGCTCGGCGCGACGCTGACGGTCGCGGCGGGCTGCGCCGGCGGAGGAGACGGCTTTCGCGACGATGCCAACGCCATCTGCGCGGAGTTCGAGGCGGAGATCGATGCGGTCGAGACTCCGACGAGCTTCGACCAGCTGAACGAGTCGGCTGCGCAGGTCGCCGACCTGCTCGAGGAGGCGACGGCCGAGCTCCGCGAGCTCGACCCGCCCGGCGACCTCGAGGGCACCTACGGCGACTGGCTCGACCTGAACGACGCGGCCGTCGCCAACGCCCGCGGGATCTCGGAGGCGGCCGACCAGGAGGACCAGGCGCAGATCGCCGAGCTCGCAGGCCTCGCCGAGCAGAACGAGCAGGAGGCCGACGCCCTCGCCGAGCAGCTCGACCTCGACGAGTGCAAGACCGACGAGCCGGCTACCGAGACTAGCGACCGCTGAAGCGCGGCTCGCGCTTCTCGAGAAAGGCCGTGACGCCTTCCGCGAAGTCCGCGGTCCGGGTCGCCGCGACCTGTAGCTGGGCCTCGAGCTCGAGCTGGTCCTCGAGCCGCGAGGAGTGGGCGTGCTCGAAGAGACGCTTCGTCATGGCGATCGCCCTGGTCGGGAGAGCGGCGAGCTCGGCGGCCCGCTCCTGCGTCCTCGTGAGCACGGCGTCGGCCGGCACGACCTCAGAGACGAGGCCCCACTCCAGCGCCTCGGCCGCGCCGATCTTGCGCCCGGAGCACATCCAATCGAACGCGCGCGCGTAGCCGAGGAGCCTGGGGACGAGCCACGAGCCGCCCGTGTCGGGGACGAGGCCGACGCTGACGAAGGCCGGGACGAAGGCTGCGGAGTCGGCTGCGACGCGGATGTCGCACGCGCAGGCCAGCGAGATGCCCGCGCCGGCCGCGGCGCCGTTGACGGCTGCGAGCACCGGCTTCTCCAGGCCGCGCAGGCCGAGGGCGTGGCGGTTCCAGCGCTCGCGCAGGAGCGCGGCCACGTCGCGCTCGCCCTCCCTGAGCTCGGCGAGGTCCTGCCCAACGCAGAAGCCGCGCCCGGAGCCGGTGAGGACGACGGCGCGGACCTCGTCGTCGGCCGCCTCCTTGAGGGCGCCCGCGAATGCCTTGTGGGTCGCCGCGTCGAATGCGTTCAGCTTGTCCGGGCGGTTCAGCGTGATCGTGAGCACCGCACCGGCGCGTGTCGTCTCGACCTCGGCCATTCCATTCCTCGGTAGAGGTGTCCGTGTCCGGTAGCTTGACCGGATGGTCGATCTTACGTTCATTTCCTCCGGCGAAGTCTCCGAGGAGGAGGCTCTCGACGCCTACTCCCTTGCGGTCGTGACGATCGCCGAGCGACTCTCCCCCTCCGTCGCGAACCTGCGCGTCTCGCGCCGTGTCCGGGGAGGGCGTCGAGCGATGGGTGGGGGCAGCGGTGTCGTCATCACTCCGGACGGCTTCATGCTCACGTCGGCCCACGTGGTGGCCGGGACCGACGGCAAGGTGGAGGCGTCGTTCGTCGACGGCCGGGAAGTGTCCGCCGAGGTCGTCGGCGCCGACCCCCTCTCGGACCTCGCCGTCCTCCGCTCCGAAACCGCCGACCTGACTCCCGCCGCGCTCGGCGACGCCGAGGGCCTCCGCGTCGGACAGCTCGTCGTCGCCATCGGGAACCCGAACGGCTTCGCCGGCTCGGTGACCGCCGGTGTCGTCTCGGCGCTCGGACGTTCCCTGCCGGTGCGCTCGCGGGCCGCGGGGCGCATCGTCGAGAACGTGATCCAGACGGACGCCGCCCTCAACCCGGGCAACTCCGGCGGGGCGCTCGCCGACGGGCGCGGCTCGGTGATCGGGATCAACACGGCGGTCGCGGGCGTCGGACTCGGGCTCGCCGTCCCGATCAACGAGACGACGCGGAAGATCATCGGCGCGCTCATGCGCGAGGGCCGCTTCTCCCGCGCCTACATCGGCATCGCGGGCGGCTCGAGGCCGGTGCCGCCTCGCCTCGCTCGGGAGCTCGGGCGCACGACCTGCGTCGAGGTGGTCGAGGTCGTCGAGGGGAGCCCGGCGGCGAAGGCGGGTCTTCGTCCCGAGGATCTGATCGTCGCCGTGGGCGGCACGCACGTCGAGGGCGTGGACGACCTCCAGCGGCTGATGACGGGCGAGCTGATCGGCGAGCGGCTGAGCGCGAGCGTGATCCGTGGGGGACGCAGCATCGAGCTCGCCCTCGTCCCCGTCGAGCTGGAGGTTTAGGAGGGATTGGCGGAACGCCGGTCGTCGCCGGGGTGCGATGATCGGTCCGAGGCAAGGACGCCGTCTACCTCGCCTGCCTCACGGTCGCACAACGGGCGCTTCTGAGAGGCGCTCGTCCTGATCGTCTTCGAGATGTGGACCTACCAGCAGGCGCGGTCGGCCGCCCGCTAGCCGATCTCGATGCCGCCGCTCTGTCGGCGAACGTGCTCGTCGTGGCGGGCGAGCTCGACGACGACCTGAGCGGCGAGCGCGCCGGCCAGGACTGCGAGGACCGCCACGATCCCGAGGTCGGCTCCGACCATTCCCAGCCCGAGCGCCAGTGCGACCGTGCCCAGGCGGAGCCAGAGGTCGGCGTCGCGCCGCGACTGCGACGTGACGAGATGGATCACCGCCACGGAAGCCATGAACAGGGCGACGCCGACGCAGATGATCCACGCCGCCTCGTCCGTGCTGCCCTCGTCGTGCGTCACCTTGATCGCGAGCTTCACCCCGGCCCCGAGCGCGGCCAGCCCGATGAGCAGCGGCAGGTGCGCGTAGAGGTAGATCTGGCCCGCTGTGATCGTGCGGGTCACGATGGACGAGTCCACGTAGTCGAAGTAGATCCACCAGAGCGCGGCGGCGACCGCGAACGCGAGCGCCGCGACCGCACCGGACTCCAGGCCCCAGCTCACGCTCGACGTCCCGACGACGACGGCGAGGATGCTCTCGCCGAAGACGATGATCGTGAAGAGACCTACCCGCTCGGGGATGTGCGACGAGTGGATCGGCACCTGCCGGATCCGCTCCCGGCTGGCGAGCGGCGTGCCCAGGTCGATGGTGAGCGCAACGGCCCAGAGCCAGTAGCGGTACGGAGGCTCGACCGCCGCCGAGACGAGGAAGAGCGCGATGCTGGCCGTGAACGCCGGGATGTAGACGTTCAGGAGCGGCCGGGCGGCCGGCAGGTGCCACCAGGCGCGGGCGTTCAGCGCGACGACGACGGCGCGCACGGCCGCGTAGGCAATCGCGAAGCTCGCCGTCTCCCCGTGGAACGCGCCCGGGATCACCGAGGCGAGCGCGGCCACGGCGAACATGCCCGCGATCATGAGGACGCGGTGCGGCGGGTCGTCCGTGTCGAAGCGATCGGCGTAGAACGTGTACCCGACCCAGGCCCACCAGACGGCGACGAAGAGCCCGGCGAAGATGAGGAAGCCGCGGATGCCCGGGTCCTCCGCGAGCCCGTCCGCAAGCTGCGCGATGGCGACGACGAAGACGAGGTCGAAGAAGAGCTCGAGCCAGGTCGCGTGGCGCTCCTCGCCCTCCTCGTCCTCGAGCACGCGAAGCCGCGGCGGGTCGTGCCAGCGCGACGCTGTCGCCATGCCTGGGGAAAACGACCTAGCGGCCCTTGAATTCCGGCTTGCGCTTCTCGGTGAAGGCCGTCAGGCCCTCGCGGGCGTCCTCGGACGCAAACGCGAGATAGAGCGCCTTGCGCTCGTAGTCGAGGCCGGTCTCGAGCGTCGAGGAGTACGCGCGGTTTACCGACTCCTTCGCCAGGCGCTGCGCGATCGGCCCCTTCTCGGCGATGGCGCGGGCGACCGACTTCGCCTCCTCGAGCCAGGCCTCCTTCGCGACGACGCGGGCGACCAGGCCGGCGCGCTCGGCCTCCTCCGCGTCGAGGAACCGGCCCGAGAGGATGACGTCCATCGCCTTCGCCTTGCCGATCGCGCGGGTGAGGCGTTGCGTGCCGCCTGCGCCCGGGATGATCCCGAGCCCGGTCTCCGGCTGGCCGAAGCGCGCGGTCTCGGAGGCGACGATGAGGTCGCAGGCCATCGCCAGCTCGTTGCCGCCACCGAGGCAGTAGCCCGAGACGGCCGCGACGAGCGGCGTGCGCACCTTGCGGATCGCGTCCCAGCGGTCGATGCGGCGCGCCTCGTACATCTCCGATCGCGCTCGCCTCCGCCATCTGGCCGATGTCGGCCCCGGCCGCGAAGGCGCGCTCGGAGCCGCCGAGGACGATGCAGCGGACCTCGTCATCGGCGTCAAACGCCTCGAGCACGTCCACGAGCTCGCTCATCACCTCGTCGTTGAGCGCGTTCAGGGCCTCGGGCCGGTTGAGGAGGACGACCGCGATCGGCTCGTCGCGCTCGACGAGGACGGCGCTCATTGGCGACCTCGCCAATGAGCGTGGGGAGGGTGTGTGAGGGAACCGGGAGGTTCCTTCACTGTCTCAAAGAAGGGGGCCCGTGGGGGAAACATGGTTTCCCCCACGGGAGCGCGCCGGAGGCGAGCGACGCTCATTCCTTGCCCTCCAGGAACTTCTCGACCGCGACCTTCGGCTCCTCGGTCGCCATCGAGAGCGCCAGCCAGTCGCGGGCGTGGTTGACGGTCTCGTGCCAGGCGAGATCGCGCCAGAAGTTGAGCTGCTGCTTCGTGTACCGGACCGTCTGCGGGAGCTTCGCGGCCAGCTTCTCGACGAGCTCGTCGACCGTCGCGTCGAGCTCGTCCGCGGGGACGGCGCGGTTGACGAGCCCCCACTCCTCCGCCTTGCGCGCAGGGATCTCCTCGCAGAGGAGGATGATCTCGCGGGCGCGACGCTCGCCGACCATGATCGGCAGCCACTGGGTGGCGCCGCCCGCGGGAACGGAGCCGTGCTGCGGGCCGACGTGGCGGATGTACGTGTCGTCGGCGATCACGGACAGGTCGCAGGCCATCTGCAGCTCGTTGCCGCCGCCGACGCAGACGCCGTTGATGCGCGCCAGCGTCGGCTTGCCGATCTCACGCAGCTTGTCGTGCGCGTCCTTGAAGGCTCCGAACCACTTCCAGTACTCGCCCGGCTTGCCGAGGTAGTCGCGGCTCCAGGCCTTGAGGTCGGCCCCGACGCAGAACGCCCGCCCCGCCCCGGTCACCACGACCACACGGATCGCGTCGTCCCAGGAGGCGTCCTCGCACGCGCGGGCGATCTCCCGCAGCATCCGGAAGTCGAAGGCGTTGAGGACCTCCGGCCGGTTGAGGGTGATCGTGGCGCGCGGCGGCGCCTTCTCGTAGACGATCGCCTCGAAGCCGAGCTCGGCCGGGTCGCGCGGCGCCGGGTAGGACGGCTCGCTCATTCGACGTTCGCGAAGCTGGACCTGGAAGGGGACGCCCAGCTCCATCGCGTCCTTCCCGGTCGCCATGAACTCCTCGGTGCGGGCGGCCGCCTTGAAGGCGTCCATGTCGGCGAACTCCCACTCGGCGTAGTAGGCGAACTTCGGCTCGCCCCATGGGCGCGCCGAAGACCTTCCCGTGGCGGAACGTCCCGCCGGGGACGGCCCGGCAGAGCTCGGCGTGGCGCTCGTAGCGCTCCGGCATCCGGCTCCTCCTCGTAGACCATGAACACCCTGACCAACCGGTCCCCCTTCCTCTCGTGGGCTGTCGCCCGGGAAGGATTCCCGATCCGGGCGTCAGCCGCTCGCCGAGGCGGCGACGAGCGACTCCTCGAGCAGCTCGAGGCCGCGCTCGAGGTCCTCGTCCTCGACCACGAGCGGGACGAGGATGCGGATCACGTTCCCGTAGATGCCGCAGGAGAGCAGAACGAGGCCGCGCTCCCTGGCGGCGGCGACGGTGGCGCCAGCGAGGCCGCTCGCCGGCGCCTTCGTCTCGCGGTCCTCGACCAGCTCGAGTGCGAGCATGGGCCCGAGCCCGCGCACCTCGCCCACGGCACCGACACGCGAGGCGATGCCCTCGAGCGCCTCCCGGATCCGCTCGCCCAGCTCGCGCGCACGTCGCTGGAAGGGCTCGGAGACGACCTCGTCCAGGACGGCGGCGGCGGCCGCGCAGGCGACCGGGTTCCCGCCGAACGTGCCGCCGAGCCCTCCGGGGCTAACCGCGTCGACGACCTCGCTCCGGCCGGTCACCCCGGCGAGCGGCAGCCCGCCGCCGAGCGACTTGCCCGAGACGAGGAGGTCGGGCTCGACGCCGTAGTGCTCGATCGCCCACACCGGGCCGGTCCGGCCGACGCCGCTCTGCATCTCGTCGTCGACGTAGAGGATCCCCTGGCGGTCGCACAGCTCGCGCAGACGAGGGGGGAAGTCGCGCGGCATCGGTACGAACCCGCCCTCTCCTTGGACGGGCTCGAGCACGACGCAGGCGACCGCCTGGGGATCCACATCGGACTTGAAGAGCGCCTCGAGCCCGTGGATCGCGTCGTCGGTGGAGACGCCGCGGTACGGGTACGGGGCGGGAGCGCGGTAGACCTCGGGCGCGAACGGCCCGAAGCCGCGCTTGTAGGGCACGACCTTGCTGGTCATGGTCATGGTGAGGAGGGTCCGGCCGTGGAAGGCAGCGGTCGAAGACGACGACCGCAGGTCGGCCTGTCGCCGCGCGCGCGATCTTGACCGCGTTCTCGATCGCCTCGGCGCCCGAGTTCAGGAGCAGGCTCTTCTGCTCGCCGCCGCGGCAGGGCGAGAGCTCGGCGAGGCGGCGGCAGACCTCGACGTACGGCTCGTACATCCCGACCATGAAGCACTGGTGGAGGTAGCGGTCGACCTGCTCGTGGATGGCGGCGACCGCGGCGGGATGCCCGTGGCCCGTGTTCTGGCAGCCGAGCCCGCCGGCGAAGTCGATGTAGGTGCGGCCGTCGACGTCCTCGATCCGCGCGCCTTCGGCGCGGGCGACGACGAGCGGCGGGGTCGCCACGCCGGCGGCGACGTACCGTTCGCGCGCCTCGACGACGGCGTCGGTAGCGCTGCGCTCCCGCAGAGCCATGCGGCGAGTCTACTCGCGCCCCGGGCCGGCGCACCTTGGCCCGCGCGGCCCAATCCCGGCCGCTATCCTCGCCGCCGTGTCCGCGACGTCTGTTGCGGTGTTTCTCTCGCTCGTCGCGGGTCTCGCGGGATCGATTCAGGTCGCCGTCAGCGGGGCGTTCGGCAAGCGGATCGGCGTGCTCGAGGCGACCGCCTTCGGCTCGATCACGGCGGCGCTGATCGTCTGCGCCGTCCTCCTGATCGCCCGCCAGGGATTCGGGAACCTCGGCGCCAGCGTGCGCGAGCCGGCCTGGCTCTGGCTCGGCGGCGTCATGGGCGCGATCGTCGTCACCTCGATCACCTTCACGGCGCCGCGGATCGGGACGTTCGCCACCATCGGCCTCCTGATCGCCGGCCAGCTGGCCATGGGCGTCCTGATCGACGCGTTCGGCCTCTTCGGCCTGGAGAAGATCCCGGTCACGCCCGGCGCGCATCATCGGCCTCGTGCTGCTCGCCGCCGGCGCCGCGCTCGTGCTCAAGCGCTAGTAGACAGAGTTCAGAGCCCCCAGGGATTCGTCGGGCGTGTGCCCGTCGAGAGGAGAACGGCCTTCGTCTCCAGGTACATCTGCAGCGTCTCGAGCGCCTGCTCGCGGCCGAAGCCGGACTGCTTGTAGCCGCCGAAGGGGATCCCGGGGAAGGCGCCGTACGGGAGGTTGATCGTGAACGTCCCGGACTTGATCCGGCGCGCGAGCCGGTGTCCGCGCGCCGGGTCGCCTGTCCACACCGTCGCCATCAGGCCGTAGCGGACGTCGTTGGCGATCCGGATCGCGTCCGCCTCGTCCTCGAAGGGGATGACGGCGAGCACCGGGCCGAAGATCTCCTCCTGCGCGACTCGTCTGGCCGCTCTCGACGCCGGCGAGCACGGTCGGGGGGTAGAAGGCGCCGTCGCCGGCCTGGCGGCTCGCCGCCGGTCACGACCTCGGCGCCCTCGCCGCGCCCTGTCTCCACGAAGCCCGTGCACCTTCTCGCGGTGACTCTCGGAGATGAGGGAGCCCATGTGCGTCTCGGGGTCGAGCGGGTCGCCGACCCTGACCGCGCCGGCCTTGTCCGCGACGAGCTTGACGACGTCGTCGTAGACGCTCTGCTCGACGAGGAGCCGCGAGCGAGCCTCGCAGCTCTGCCCGGCCGAGTAGTAGATCCCGTACGCCGTGGAGGCGATCGCATCCTCGAGGTCGGCGTCCGCGAAGACCAGGGAGGGGCTCTTGCCGCCCAGCTCCAGGCTGACTCGCTTCACGGGATCGGCGCAGAGGCGCATGATCTCCGACCCGGTCGCGGTCGAGCCCGTGAAGGAGACCTTGTCGACGCCGGGGTGCGAGACGAGGTAGGCGCCGGTCGTCGGACCCGTCGCCGGGGACGACGTTGACGACGCCCGCCGGGATCCCCACTTCGGCCGCCAGCTCCGCCAGCCGCAGCGCCGTGAGCGGAGTGGCCGGATCCGGCTTGAGCACGACCGTGCAGCCGGCGGCGAGCGCCGGCGCGAGCTTCCAGCCCGCCAGCATGATCGGGTAGTTCCAGGGCACGATCTGCGCGGCGACGCCGACCGGCTCCTTGAGCGTGTAGGAGAGGATCGAGCCACCGATCGGCCGTGTCCCGCCCTCGATCGAGCCGATCGCAGATGCCATGTAGCGGAAGCTCTCGGCCGCGACGATCACCTCGGGCTTCGTCGAGCTGACCGCCTTGCCGACGTTGCGGGTCTCGAGCTCGGTCAGCTCCTTGCGGTTGGCGACGATCGCGTCGGCGAGCGCGTGGAGCAGCCGCGAGCGCTCGTTCGGCGGCGTCTTGCCCCAGGCGCCCTCGAGCGCCGCCCGCGCGGCCGCGATCGCGCGGTCGACATCGGCGGTTCCCGCCATGGCCGCCTTGGCCAGCGGCTTGCCCGTCGCGGGCTCGACGAGATCGCGGACCTCCCCGTCGGCCGGCTCCGCGGTCTCCCCGTCGATGAAGAGGCCGTACTCCCGCCGTGTCGCCACTGCCATCGCGCGAGGACGATACCGGGCGCGTCCACCGCGTGGCGTACAGTCGAGACGTGTCCCAGGGGAGGGTGGTCTTCTACGGCTTCGCCGTGGTCTACCTGCTCGGCGTCGTCGCCCAGTTCTTCCTGGCGGGCCTCGGCGTCTTCGGGGCGACGTCGTACGACGCCCACCGTGCGGCTCGGCTTCCTCCTCGGGCTGGTCGCCGTCGTGCTGCTCGTGCTCGCGGTCGCCGCCAAGCTGCCTCGCCCGCTGACGGGCCTAGCACTCCTGCTCGTCCTCCTCAACATCGTCCAGATAGTTCTGATCCAGATCGACATCGAGGAGATCAAGGCGCTCCATCTCGTCAACGCGCTGGCAATCGCGCCTCGTCGCCAACATGCTCGTGCACCGCTCGAGGCGCTACCTCGCCTCGAAGCTGGCGACCGCCTAAGCCGCGTTCGAAGAGGGCCGCCTGGCCCTGGCCGACGCCGACGCAGAGCGTCGCGAGCCCGTAGCGGCCGCCGCGGCGGCGGAGCTCGTGCAGGAGCGTGACGACGAGGCGCGCTCCGCTCATCCCGAGAGGATGGCCGATGGCGATAGCGCCACCGTTCACGTTCACCTGCTCAGGATCGAGGCCGAGCTCGCGGATGACCTGGAGGCTCTGCGAGGCGAATGCTTCGTTCAGCTCGACCAGGTCGAGCTCTCCGGCGTCGACGCCCGCGCGCGCAAGCAGCTTCCGCACGGCCGGGATCGGGCCGATGCCCATGATCCGCGGGTCGACGCCCGCGACGGCGCTCGCGACGAAGCGCGCCGAGCGGCTCGACCCCGAGCTCGGCAGGCCTTCTCCGCGCTGGCGACGACGAGGGCGGCGGCGCCGTCGTTGATCCCGCTCGAGTTCCCGGCCGTGACGGTGCCGTCCTCGCGGAAGGCGGGCTTGCAGCGACGCGAGCTTCTCGAGGGAGGTGTCCGGGCGTGGATGCTCGTCGCGGACGACGTCGCCGACGGGCACGAGCTCGTCGTCGAAGCGGCCTGCCTCGACGGCGGCTGCATGGCGACGCTGGCTCTCGAGGGCGAAGGCGTCCTGGTCCTCGCGGGTGATCTCCGAAGCGCTCGGCGACGTTCTCGCCGGTTTCGCCCATCGACTCGAGCGGGAACATCTCCTCCATGCGCGGATTCGGAAACCGCCAGCCCGAGGTCGTGTCCCAGGCGGTCTGGTTGCCGCGCGGAAAGGCGTGCTCCGGCTTCCCGGTGACGAAGGGCGCGCGCGTCATCGACTCGGCCCCGCCGGCGACGAAGAGCTCGCCGTCTCCGGCCTTGACCGCGTGACAGGCCGAGACGACCGCGGAGAGCCCGGAGGCGCACAGGCGGTTGACGGTGACGCCCGCGACCTCCTGCGGAAGCCCGGCGAGCAGCGCCGCCATGCGGGCGACGTTGCGGTTGTCCTCCCCCGCCTGGTTGGCGGCGCCGAAGTAGACGTCCTCGATCTCCTCGGCGGGCACGCCGGCGCGCTCGACGGCCTCCCGGATCGACGAGCGCGGCGAGGTCGTCGGGGCGCTCGGCCGCCAGCGCGCCGCCGTAGCGTCCGACGGGCGTGCGGACGGCTGACAGAATGACGGCTTCGGCCATGATCTCCAGTCTATTCGCGGCCGATCGCCGTCCTGCTGAGCCTGCTGGCTCTCGTGGCCTGCGGAGGCGGAGACGACGAGCCAGAGCGAGTCTCGGACGGAGGCGACGCTCGCGACCTACGAGGTCGAGTCGTTCGGCTTCTCGATCGGAGTCCCCGCGGACTGGACGAGCGCTGAGCGCCGACGAGGTCTTCGACGAGGAGAGTGCTGGACGCGATCCGCGAGAACGACTCCCGAGCTCGGCGCCCGTCTCGACGCCGATCGCAGCCGCCGGACTCGCCGATCAAGCTCGTCGCCCTCGACCCCGATGCCGACGACGGCTTCGAGGCCACGAACCTCAACGTCGTCGTCGATCGAGCGCCCCGAGCGGCGTCACGCGGGACGACTACTTCGAGGCGTCGACCGCGCAACTCGCGGGCTTCGGCATCGTCCGAGTGCGATGAGGAGCAGAGTCGACCTGCCGGCCGGCGAGGCCCTCGTACGTGACGTACGAGCACTCGCTCGGCGCGCGCCGACGCAGCCGCTCGCGGTCGCTGCAGTACGTCCTCTTCGAGAACGGGACCGGCTACACGCTGACCTACACGACGCTCGCCTGGCCGCCGAGCAGCACACCGGCCGAGTTCGAGCGCTCGGCGCAGTCCTTCCGGATCTGACTAGTCGACGAACTCGACGCTGCACGCGGCGCTCGAAGGCGCCCGCTTCCTCGCCGCGGCGGAGAAGCTCGGCGACTGCCTGACGCCCTTCCTCCCCGTAGTCCTCGGTCAGCTCGTTGACGTACATGCCCACGAACTTGTCGGCAAGCTCGGTGCGGAGCCCGCGCCCGTACTGGAGCGCGTAGGCGAGCGCCTCGTCACGATTGGCGAGGCCGGCGCAGATGGAGTCCCGTAGGACCTCGGACAGCTCCGGAAGCACCTCGTCGCCCAGGTCGCGGCGGGCGACGTTGATCCCGAGCGGGAGCGGCAAACCCGTCTCGAGCAGCCACCACTCGCCGAGGTCGACGACACGCTCCAGGCCGCGGCGGCCGTACGTCAGCTGGCCTTCGTGGATGAGGAGGCCGGCCTCGGCTCGGCCCTCCTCGACCTCGTCCATGATCTCGTCGAAGGCCACCTCGCGATAGCGGAAGTCGCCGCCGAGGTACAGGCTCGAGGACGAGAAACGCCGTCGTCATGCGGCCCGGGACGGCGATCTCGATCGTCGGCGAGGTCGGCCTTCTCGAGCGGGCGCTTCGAGACGACGACCGGGCCGTAGCCCGAGCCCATGCTCGCCCCGTGCGGGAGGATGACGTAGCGGTCCTGCACGAACGGGTACGTGTGGAGCGAGATGGCCGTGACCTCGAGCCGGCCCTCGAGCGCCCATTCGTTCAGCGTCTGGATGCCCTCGAGCACGTGCTCGAACTCGAAGCCGCGACTGTCCACGCGACCGGCGGCGAGACCCCAGAACATGAACGCATCGTCCGGGTCGGGGCTGTGTCCAAGACGAATGTGCAAGAAGGCGCGAGGCTAGCAAGCCGGCCCCCTCAGCGTGTCCACCCAACAGGGCCGCTACTAGAATTTGAGACGTGTCTAAAAGTAAGCCTGACCTCTCCGCGGCGATCCAGGACTACCTGAAGGAGATCTACAAGCTCCAGTCCGAGGGAACGCGTCCGACGACCAGCGCGATTGCGCGCCGCATGGGCGTCGCCCCTTCGTCGGTGACCTCGATGCTGAAGAAGCTGGCCGTCCTCGGGCTCGCGGAGCACTCGCCGTACCGCGGCGTCGAGCTCTCCGAGGCGGGGACGAAGATCGCGCTCGAGGTCATCCGGCACCACCGCCTGCTCGAGCAGTACCTGGCGGAGACCCTCGGCGTCCCGATCGACGCGGTGCACGCCGAGGCCGACAAGCTCGAGCACGTCCTCTCCGAGGAGCTCGAGGCGCGGATCGACGAGCAGCTCGGCTACCCGACGCACGACCCGCACGGCGACCCGATCCCGGACGCGGGGCTCCGGATGGAGACGAAGCGCCTGCGCTCCCTCGACGCGCTCGAGCCGGGCGAGCAGGCGACCATCCGCCGCGTCCCGGACGCGGACTCCGACCTTCTCCGCTACCTGGCCGGCCTGCAGCTGGTGCCCGGCGGCCTCGTGACGATGCGCCGGGCGGAGCCGTTCGACGGCCCGGTCACGGTCGCAGTCGAGGGCCGCGAGCACGCCATCTCGCGCGAGCTTGCGATGCAGATCGGCATCACCTAGCTCACGCTTTCACACCTTCGACACGATGCGCGCACCACGCGCGCGCTTTTCCCCGCTACGCTCGAAGCGGGTGGAGGCACGGGGTGGCCCCTGGTGGCGAGGCCGCTTCGGACACAGCCCGTGAAGCCGTGGTCAGGGCTTGTGGCCGAAGAACCAGCGTTCCAGCGGCTTCAGGAGCTCGTCCTCGGCGAACAGGGGCACGGTCTCCGTGAGTCCCTCCTCGGCCGACACCTCGAGGTCGTCCCTGAGCGCCGTGTTCGCGGCGGCGAGGGCGTCGCCCATCTCGTAGCCCTCGAACACGTAGTCGTCGGCGCGTGGCTGCGGGATCCTGCGGTTGCCGATGTCGATCGCCCTTCCGACTGCCCACAGGGCGCCCGGCCGCCGCTCGATCCAGATCAGAATCTCTTCGCGGCCTCCGTCTTCTCCCAGCCCCTTCACGGTCCGCGCGGCGAATCGCATGCCCTCGGGCTCCACTGCCGACCAAGGATACAATCGCCGCGTGGGATTCTTCTCCAAGCTCTTCGGGAAGAGTGACGAGACTCGCACGGAGCCGAGCCGGGGGATGTCGAAGGAAGAGGCTCTCGCGTCGTACGTCGTCCGGGAGCACCGGCAGGGGCGCTCGCTCGAAGACATCCTCGACGACCCCTACCTCAAGAACAGGGCGACTGACGAGCAGCGCCTGCGCCTCCTCGAGCGGCCCGAGGTCATCCGCGCGGTCGGCGAGGACACGGCGGCGATGGCCGCCGAGCGCGTCCGCGACACCGGCTAGAGCCTTGACCGCCACCCGCCTCCGCGGCGAGCGGGTGACGCTCCGCCCGCTGGAGGCGGCGGACGCCCCGCGTCTCGCCGCGATCGCCGCCGAGCCCGAGGTCGCGCGCTGGTGGCTGGGCCTGACGGAGGGAGACATCCTCGAGATGGCGGGCCCGCGGAGACGACGTGGTCGCCTTCGTGATCGAGCTCGACGGAGAGTTGATCGGGCTCGTCCAAGCCGGCGAGGAGCTCGATCCCGACTACCGACATGCCAGCATCGATCTCTTCCTCGGAACCGCCTGGCAAGGACAGGGGCTCGGAGCCGACACCGTGCGCACGCTGGCCCGGTGGCTCTTCGAGGAACGCGGCCACCACCGGATCACGATCGACCCAGCCGTCGCCAACGAGCGGGCGATCCGCGCGTACGAGCGCGTTGGATTCAAGCGCGTGGGAGTGATGCGTCGCTACGAGCGAGGGGTGGACGGCGAATGGCACGACGGCCTCCTCCTCGACCTCCTCCCGGAGGACCTCGCTCTAGCAGAGCTCGCGTGCCGAGCCCGCGCTCCAGCGCCCGCTCGTAGACGAACGCCGCCGCCGCGACGTCCTCCGCTGCGATGCCGCCGCTCTTGAAGACGACGATGTCATCGTCGTGCTGCCGGCCCGTCGTCTCGCCGCCGACCACCTCGGCGAGCTCGTGCACCTCGAGCCAGTCGAGGACGCCGCGCTCGACCGGCTCGACCAGGTCGCCCGCCTCGATCCTGGCCTGTTCGAGCGAGTCGCAGCAGACGAACGTCGCACGCTCGAGGACGGTGTTGTCGAGCTCCCGGGCCTCGAGCCGGTTCGCGCCGGCGGCGCAGACGAGCGCCCCCGGGCGGAGCCACTCGCCTCTGCAGCACCGGATCGCGGGAGGTCGTGATCGTCACTACCACGTCCTGCTCGGCCGCGTCCTTGTTGTACTCACCCGCTTCGCAGCTAAATCGCGCCGCAGAAGGCCTCGAGCCGCTCTTCGTCCCGCGAGTAGGCGACCACGCGCTCGAGCTCGGGCAGGACCACGCGCAAACAGGCGAGCTGGGTCTCCGCCTGCCGGCCGGTGCCGATGAGGCCGAGCGTGCGCGCGGCGGACCGCGCCAGGTGCCGTGCGGCGACCGCACTGGCCGCACCGGTGCGGAGCCGGCCCAGCTGATCGGCCTCGAGCAAGGCGAGCAGCTCGGGACCGTCCGCAGCGAAGAGAGCGACGACGAAGCGCGCTCCTTCCGCGAAGCCCGCGTAGGTCTTCACGCCCGCCCGGCGAAGCTCGAGATCGGTCGCAGCCATCACGTTCAGTAGCCCGTCCTCGAGCCCGAGCCGAGAACGCGGCCGGTTCTCGACCGCTCCGCGCGCGATGCGTCCGAAGCAGGCCTCGACCACCTCGACAGCCTCGGCCGGGCTGAGGAGCTCCTCGACGTCGGCTTCGCGCAGAAAGAGCGGCACGGGGCGGGATAGTCTAGGCCGGGTGGGCGACGTCATCCTCGAGGCGCAGACGCCTGGCTCAGCTTCCCGGCGGAGATCCTCGGCGGCGACCGAGCTGTGGTCGCGGCCGGGGATCGGGAGATCGTCGTCCTCCGCGTTGGCGGCGAGCTGCACGCCTTCGACAACGCTTGCCCCCACCAGGGCAACCCCCTGGTCGACGGCGAGGTGCTCGGCGACGTGCTCGAGTGCGCCTACCACGGTTGGCGCTTCGACCTGGGAACGGGCGCCTGCCTCGTCGGCGACGAGCCCGCGCGGCGCTACTCCGTCGAGCTGGTGGGCGGCGAGATCCGCATCTTCCTCGGAGTCGCTAGAGGCCGGATCCGGCTCCAGGCAGCCCCTGGATCCGGGTACTCGCTCGGGTGGAGGAGGTGCGCGAGCACCTCGACGCCGTCGGCGACGCGGGGCCCGGGCCTCGAGAAGAGCGCGTTCGCATCCACCGCAAAGACACGGCTCTCCTGCCGGGCAGGGGTGCCGAGGAGATGGGCCGACAGCTCGAGCGGGACGACCTCGGAGAGCGTGCGGTCGAGGTCGAAGCCGCAGGGCGCGAGCACCACTACGTCCGGGTCGAGGGCGGCCACGTCGCCCCAGCGCATGCGGTGCGACGGCTCGCCCGACGTCCCCGCGACGTCGAGTCCCCCCGGCCGCGGCGACCATGTCCGGGACCCAATGGCCGGCGGAGTACGGCGGCTCGAGCCACTCGGTGACGAAGACTCGGGGCGAGCCCTCGGCGGCGGCGAGCGCCGAGGCGACGCGCTCGACGCGGTTCCGCATCCCCGCCGCCAGCTCCTCTGCCTCGCCGGGCGCTCCCAAACGCGCGCCGAGCTCCTGGATCGTCTCGCCGATGCCTTCGAGCGTGGACGGGCGAGAAGTCGACCACGTCGACGTCGAGCGGGCGGGCGCGCAGCACACCCTCGACCTGGTCGGTGGACACTGCGCAGACATCGCAAAGCTCTTGCATCACGACGACGTCGGCGTCGACCTCGACCCAGCGCTCCTCGTCGATCGCGTAGAGCGGCCGGCCGTCGCGGGCCGTCTCGGCGACGACGCGGTCGATCTCCACGCTCGACAGGTCGCCGGTCTGGATCAGGGACGCCGTGACGACCGGCTTGGCCGCGGCTTCGGGCGGCCAGTCGCACTCGTGCGTGACGCCCACCACCTGATCTCCGAGCCCCAAGGCGAAGAGCGTCTCGGTCGCGGCGGGAACGAGCGAGCAGATTCGCACGCGCTCAGGCTACCGGCGGGCGCGCGGTTAGCTCTCGGCGATAGCCTGCGCACGACCAGTACCCGAGGAGGGTGAAGCGATGAGCGCGTTCGACGACATCGAGGCCGTCGGGCCGCTGCGGGTCTGGGACGACGTCGTGGCGCGCGAGATCCACGGCGAGCAGTCGACCCTGGCCGTCGTCGAGCTGGAGCCCGGCGCGCTCGTCCCCGAGCACCACCATGCGAGCGAGCAGCTGGGCTGGTCATCAGCGGCAGCGTCGAGTTCCGCGTCGCCGACGAGACGCAGGAGCTCGGGCCCGGGGGCGACCTGGAACATCCCCGCAGACGTCCCGCACGAGGTCCGCGCGGGCACCGAGGGCGCGGTCGTGATCGACGTCTTCTCGCCCGCCCGAGCCGACTGGGGCGGCCTCGAGCGCGAAGAGCCACGCTCCCCACACTGGCCCTAGGCGAATCTCAGCCGGCGCGTGGCAAAGTGCGCCCGGCACGATTCGAACGTGCGACCTCTGCCTCCGCAGGGCAGCGCTCTATCCCCTGAGCTACGGGCGCAGGGACGGGGGTCAGTGTAGCGAGCGGGCTTTCGACCGGCCCAGGTCGAGCACGGCGTCCGGCGGCACCTCGGCGCGGACGTAGGCGAGCGCGACGATCCCGCCGTTCGCCCGGGCGGCGCTGGTCACGCGGCCCACGACCTTCTCGGCAAGCCTCAGCTCCTCGTCGGGCCCGGGAAGCTCCTCGCCCTCCACGGCCAGCACGCGCAGCCCGCGGTTCGCGTGCCCTCGGTAGTGAAGGCGTGCGATCGGCTCCTGCCCCGGATAGCAGCCCTTCGTGAGGCTGACGGCGCGGTCGACCAGACCGGCCTCAGCCGGGAGGACGCGGTCATCGATCTCCTTCCCGAAGCGCGGCGTCCCGGCCTGGATGCGGAGCGCCTCTAGCGCGTCCGCGTCGAGTGTCGGCTCGAGCTCCGGAGTCCAGCGCCTCGACCGCGGGCGTGCCGTAGTCCGCGGTCGGGATCCCCTCGGCGCCTTCCCAACACGAGCGTCGACGTGTGCTCCTCGAGCTCGATCTCCGCCTTGGCGGCGAAGCGCATGCGGATGAGCTCCGCGCGCAGCGTCTCGCCGAGCTCTGGCTCCGTGAGGAGCAGGAAGTCGTCCTCACCCTGGCGCAGGACGCGCATCGGGGCGATCACGCGCGCCTTCGGCGTCAGCAGCAGCGCCTCGCACGACTCGCCGACAGCGAGCGCGGCGACGTCGTTGGAGAGCATGCGCTGGAGATAGTCCTCGGCATCCGGCCCGGCGACGCGGACAAAGGAGCGAGGGCGAAGGGCAACAGCGTCCACGCTCCAAGTGTAGGCAGCGCGGAAAGGTTCACAGAAGCACGAAGGGCCGGCTTTGCCGGCCCTTCTGCTGTGCCAACTTCCGAAGAAGGGGGCCCACGGGGGAAACATGGTTTCCCCCGTGTCCTTTACATCATGTCGGCCATACCGCCCGGCATACCGCCGCCACCGACGCCGGCCTTCTCGGGCGCCTCGGCGACAACGGCCTCGGTCGTGAGGATGTTCTTCGCGATCGAGGCGGCGTTCTGGAGCGCCGAGCGCGTGACCATCGTCGAGA
>CAWCCL010000011.1:0-124866 GCA_963794055.1 uncultured Actinomycetes bacterium | reverse complement strand
GTCACGTTCTCGGCGCCAGTCGTCCCGTTGACGACGATCGTGTCCGTCAGCAACGTCGTCGCGGCGCCGCACGCGGTCACGCCGACCATGATCCGCCCGGCGTTGGCGCCGGTTCCGACGGCTATGGAGGCCGAGTCGCCCGCGGCGGTCATGCTCACGGTTGCCGTCCCGGCGCCGAAGCCGCAGGTCACGGCGCCCTGGGCAGGCGCGGCCGCCCCGAGCGCGATCAGGAGGACCGAGAGGTTGACAATTGTCCGCAACCGCACCATGGCCTCTTGCGAGATTTCGACAGCGTCAGGGAATCCTTTAGGCGGACCGGCGCGGCCGCGGACGAGCTCGCCGCCGCAATTGGGGCAGATGGCCAACGCCTCGCGCACGGGGGCAGAACGTGCACTCGTAGCTGCAGATCCGCGCGTCGCCGTCGGCGGCGAGGGCCGCCCGCAGCGCTCGCACTCGGTTCGCATCTCCATTGCCACCGCTACCGCGCTCCCACGAGGCCGAGCACGAGCTCGACCGCCTCCACCGGAGTCTCGGCATGCTCGACTCCGTCCCCCTCGACGCCCGAGCCGGCGCCCAGCACGACCACCGGGCCGCCGAGCACCCTCGCGTACGCGATCTCGGAGGCGGTCCCCCACCGGCCGCCGACCGCGACTGCCCCCTCGCAGGAGGCGACCACGGCGAGGTTGCGGGCATGCCCGGTGCCGGTCGCAACCGCGTAGTCGATCCACCGGTTCGCCGCGCGCGTGCTCTCCCCCGGCAGAATCCCGACGGTGATGCCCCCGGCTCCCTTCGCCCCGCGGGCCGCGGCCTCCATCACCTCTCCGAGGCCACCGCAGACGACGACGCAACCGCGCTCCGCGAGCAGGCGCCCGACCTCCTCGGCCTGCGCGACCCCTCCACACCGCTCCCGATCACCGCGATCTGCACAGCCCGATGATATGACTGGCGCGGTGACGACTCGCACCGCCCGCGGCGGGACGCTCGTCCTCGGCGGCGGGTTCGCCGGCGGCTACGTCGCGCGGCTGCTGGGCTCTGCAGGGGCGACGATCGTGAGCCTGGAGAACTTCATGCTCTACACGCCGATGCTGCCCGAGGCCGCCTCGGGCACGCTCGAGCCCCGCCACGTCGTCGTCCCGCTGCGACTGATGTGCCCGCATGCGGAGCTCCTCCTGGGGAAGGCCGTCGCCCTCGACGAGGAGGCGCGCCTGTCCGAGTCGTCACCGAGGACGGCGAGGTCGACGTCAGCTACGAGCACCTCGTCGTCGCGCTCGGCGCCGTCCCACGGGCACTCCCGATCCCCGGGCTCGCCGACCACGCGCTCGGCTTCAAGTCCCTCGCCGACGCCATCTACCTACGAAACCACGTCCTGCGCGAGCTCGAGGCGGCCGCGTCCGACCCGGATGAGGCCGAGCGGCACCTGACCTTCGTCTTCGTCGGAGCCGGCTACGCAGGTGTGGAGGCCCTCGCCGAGCTCTCCGACCTCGTCCGCGACGCGCTCCGCCACTACCCCGAGCTCCGAGGGCGCGACCCAGCGCTGGGTGCTCGTGGACGCGGCGCCGAGCATCCTCCCGGAGATCCCCAGCCGACTCGGGGACTACGCCGCCCGCGAGCTCGCGCGGCGCGGCGTCGACATCCGCGTCTCGACGACCCTGGAGTCCGTGGACGCGGCGGCGCCGTGCTCTCCGACGGCACGCGCTTCGAGACGCACACGCTGGTCTGGACCGCCGGCGTGAAGGCCCATCCGCTCCTGGCCGAGCTTGGGCCTTCCCCTAGACGAGCGCGGCCGCGTCGTGGTCGGGCCGACGCTCCAGGTCGCCGGGCGCGAGAACGTCTGGGCGCTCGGCGACTGCGCCCGCGTCCCAACGAGGCGACACCGGACCACCCGGACCCGCCGACCTGCCAGCACGCGCTCCGCCAGGCTCGGCGCCTCGCGAAGAACCTCAAAGGCGAGCGGAAGCCCTACCGCTACCGGATGCTGGGCCAGGTGGCGACGCTCGGGCCGCTACAAGGGGATCGCCGACGTGCTGGGCCTCCGCCTGCGCGGATTCCCCGGCTGGTTCGTGACCCGCACGTACCACCTCTTCCAGCTGCCGCTCGTCTCGCGCAAGCTCCGCGTCGTGGCCGACTGGACGGTCGCGCTCTTCTTCCGCCGCGACATCGCCGAGCTCTCGATGCTCGGCCACCCCGGACGGCTCGGCGTGGAGACGCCGCCTGACGAAGACGTCTGAAGAGGCCGGGTGTGAGGACGAGGGCGACTTTCTGTCAAGCGGAATCCACCATCAACTGCAGGGGCCATCCGGCCGATAGGACCGTTCATGAGATCGCTGCTGCGGGCACAAACCGCCTCGGCCCTGCTCGTCTGCACCGCCGGGGTCGCCCTCCCGGCCGCAACTCTCATCGCAGTCGGACGAAACGAAGCGCACCCCGGGGACCTCGTCCACTTCTACGGCGTCGGCTTTACCGCGATCGCGGCAACGGCCGCTGCCATCGCGCTCACCGTCGTCGGCGCGCGCCGGAACGATGCGCGGACCGTCCTCGTCGGCACCGCCTTCGCGGTGATGGCCGCCCTGCTCGCGCTCCACGGGCTGGCGACGCCTGGGATGCTCGTCGAGCTGGAACGGCCTCGTTGCCTTCACTGGCGGCGTGACGCTCGTCGTCGGCGCCGCGATCCTCGCACTCGCCGCCCTCCCCGCGGTCAACCGGCCCCAGAGCGTCCGGCGGCTGATCGTCCTCCAGGCGTGCCTGCTCGGCGCGGTCGTGCGGCACTTGGCACCGTCGGGATGCTCTTCCCCGACCTCGTGCCGGTCCGTGCCCGAGGCCGGCAGCCGCGCGCGCTCGCCCTGCTCGCCGTCGGCCTGGCTGCTCTACGTCTTCCTCGAGGTGCGGGCGATCAACACGTTCCGCCTCACGCGGCGCCGCGCCGACCTGCTCGTCGTCGCGGGCCTCTCCTTCCTCGCCACCGCGCTCGTCGGCGCGCTCGTGATCAACTACATGCAGCTCGGCTGGTGGCTCGGTCACGCCTTCGAGCTCGTCGGGATCCTCATGGTCGGCATCCCGGTCGCCACTGGATCTCCACCGCAGCCCAGCCTTCGCGCTCGCTCACCGGCGGACCGCGGGCCGGCGAGCTCGTCCAGGCCGAGCACGCGTTCCTCGGCGCCCGCGTCCGCGCGCTACGCTGCGCCTCGCCCAGAACGACGAGTACACGGAGCAGCCACACGCGCCGCGTCGCCCTGCGCGCCGTTCAGGTCGGCGAGGAGCTCGGGCTCGCCGCCGAACCGGCTCCGCATCCTCGCCACCGGCGGGCTGCTGCACGACATCGGCAAGCTCTCCGTCCCCGACGCGATCCTGAAGAAGCCCGGCCCGCTCGACGACGAGGAGTTCGCCGTCATCAAGCGCCATCCCGAATGGGGCCACAAGCTGCTCGGCGAGCTCGGCGGCTTCTCCGACTCGGTTCGCCGGCTCGTGCTCGACCATCACGAGCGACTCGACGGGAACGGCTACCCGAACGGCCGGACCGCGGGCGAGCTCGGCATCGAGACGCGCATCCTCACGGTCTGCGACGTCTACGACGCGCTCCTCTCCGTTCGCGTCTACCGGGACGCGTGGACGCACGACAAGGCGATCGGGCTCCTGCACGACCAGGTCGGCTCCGCGTTCGACGCAGCCTGCGTCGGCGCCCTCGAGCGCGTTCTCGCCCGAGACAGCTCGCTCTCGCTGGGCATCGCCGTCTAGTCTCCCCTCGTGCCCACAGAGCTCGAACGTGCCCTCGCCTTCGAGGAGGCGCTGAGCGCTCGCTGCGCCGAGCGCATCGTCCCCTTCCGCTCCGGCCATGCGTACTTCAACGACAGCTTCCCGCGCGTCTGGGACCTGAACTTCCTGCAGGTGGACCGCGGGAAGCCGGTCGACCCGGGTGAGCTGGCGGCCGAGGCCGAGCTCCTGCACACGGACGCGGGCCACACGCACCGGCGAGCCGTGGTGCCCGACGACAGCCCTCGGCCCCGGCCTCGAGCCGTTCTTCCGCCGCATTGGCTGGAAGATCGACCGCGAGGTGATCATGGTCTACCGGGAGAAGGTGAGCGCTCGGCCGACACGTCGGCCGTCGAGGAGGTCGCCGCGGAAGACCTGCTCGCGCTCAAGGCGGAGATCTCCCGCGCCGAGGACTGGGCAACGGACGAAGCCCTCGTCCAGGAGGTGCTCGCAGCGGGCAAGGTCTGGGGCCAGGTCGCCAACGCCCGCTACTTCGCGGTCCGCGTCGACGGCGCGGCTGTCAGCGCGGCGGAGCTCTACGAGACGGGCGCGTCGCCCAGGTCGAGGACGTCGTCACCCTCTCCGACCACCGGGGGCGCGGCTACGCGAGCGCCGTCGTCGTCCGCGCCATCCAGGAGGCACTCGCGGCCGGGCACGATCTGGTGTTCCTCGTAGCCGCCGACGACGACTGGCCGAAGGAGCTCTACACGCGCCTCGGCTTCGAGACCGTCGGCCGCACCTGGAGCTTCCTCAGGACGCCCGTTCAGGTCGCCCTGGACTGAACTCCGCCGTGGCCGCAAGGAAGAAGACGTACAGCTTCCGGGCTCCCGAGGGATTGGCCGAGCAGCTCGACGCTATCCGCGGTCTCTGGCCGGTCCTGATCGAGGACGACCGGCGAGCTGCTGAGCTCGGTCGCGAGCTCCAGCGACAGCTCCTGCGCCGGCTCACCGAGACCGGCTCCTCCGGGCTTCGTGGACAGTCGGACGTGATTCGCCTGGCCGTCGAGGCGTTGGTCGCCGCGACCGCTGGACTCGAGGAGCAGACAGCCCTGGCCGAGGAGTTCGCAGCGTGGGCTCAGGAGGACGTAGAAGGTGACGCGTTCCGGGCGGCGGCACTGCGAGCCGGGGCGACCAACTGGAACGACAGATGAGCCTCTCACGCTGGGCCGTCTGGTTTTGCGAGCCTTCCCGAGATCGGGGCTCAAGCCCGTCGCCGATCTCTCGACGCATCGGCTCCTTCAGATCGACACAGCTCTCGGCGTCGCGTTGGGCCTGTAGCTCAGCGCAGCTCCTTCAGCGCCTTCCCCAGGGACTGGCGGGTCGTGAGCACGCCCTCGTAGAGGTCGCCGTCCCGGGCGACGCGCTCCAGGACGACCTCCATCGTGAAGTCGGCAGGGTCGAGGCCTTCCGTGACCTCCTCCCAGCGAAGCGGCGCCGAGACCGGGGCCCCTGCGCGCGGCCGTACCGAGTACGCGCTGGCGATCGTCTTACCCTCCCCGTTTTGATTCGCGTCCACCAGCACTCCGCGGCGCTTCGCCTTGGCCCACTCTGTAGTGACGAGCCCGCGATGGACGCGAGCAAGCGTGCCGCCGACGATCTCGGCGAACTCGCGCGTCTGGTCGTACGTGTGCCGCCGCTCGACGGGGACGAGAATGTGGAAGCCGTCGGCCCCGCTCGTCTTCGGGAAGCCGACCAGCCCGAGCGCGTCGAGCACATCCTTGATCAGGAGCGCGACCTGCACCACCTCCGGGAAGCCAACGTCCGGCGACGGGTCGAGGTCGAAGAGCACCCAGTCGGGCCGCTCCGGCCTGTCGACCCGCGAGTACCAGGTATTCAGGTCGATGCAGCCCATGTTCGCCATCCAGAGGAGCGCGAGGTCGTCGTTGACCAGCGGGTAGCGGAGCGTCCGCTTCTCCCGTGTCTGCCGCGACGTCGAGCGGTACTCGAACGTCGGGATCCACTCCGGCATGTGCGAGGGCGCGTCCTTCTGGAAGAAGTGCTTTCCCTCCCACCCGTCGGGATAGCGCTTCATCGTGAACGGCCGGTCGCGCAGATGCGGGACGAGCACGGGCGCAACGTCCCGGTAGTAGGCGATGAGGTCGCCCTTCGTGATCCCCTCCTCCGGCCAGAAGAGCTTGTCGAGGTTGGAGAGCTCGAGCGCTCGCTTCCCGCGGCGGATCACCGGCTCGAGCGGCTCCTCCCGTCGCACCTCGGACGGCTCCTTGTCCTCGCGCAGGCCCTTGTAGACCGGCGCCCGGAGGCGGTCGTCGTGCGTCCACTCGGCGAACTCGACCTCGGCAACGAGCGCCGGCTCGACCCAGACCACGTCGTCCTTGCGCACCTTCGGCATCTTCGGCACGTCCCGAAACGGCGGCTCGGCGCGCTCGAGCGGCCGCAGCTTCGCGATCAGCTTCTCGATCTCGTCCTCGGTGAACCCCGTTCCGACGTTGCCCGCGTACCGGAGCTCGCCGGCACGGGTCACACCCAGGACGAGCGAGCCGAGCCGGCCGGCACGCCTGCCCTTGCCCTTCGTGTAGCCGGCGATCACGAACTCCTGCTCTCGGTGCGTCTTCACCTTGAGCCACTCGCGTGTCCGCCTGCCCGGCAGGTAGCGCGACTCCGCCCGCTTGGCGACGATACCCTCGAGCCTCTGCTCCTCCGCTGCGGCGTAGAGCGCGACACCGTCGTCGAAGGCCTCGGAGAGCCTGACTGTGCCTCCGCGCAGGTCGAGGAGCCTCCGCAGCCGGTCGCGGCGCTCGGTCAGCGGCAGATCGAGCACCGGCTCGCCGTCGATCTCGAGGACGTCGAAGGTGTAGTAGACGAGCGGGCCCGAGCCCTGCTGCATGACGCTGAAGCTCGACCGGCCCTGCTCGTCGAGCGCGCAGACCTCCCCGTCGAGGACGCAGTCGGGCGACCTCGTCGCCCGACCGATCGCTCTCGCGACCTCCGAAAACCGGCTCGTCAGGTCGTTGCCCTTTCGACTCGTGAGCGTCACATCTCCACCGACCACGGCCGCAAGCACGCGATAGCCGTCCCACTTCACCTCGTAGAGCCACCCCGGTCCCACCGGAACCGCCGCTGCGAGCGTGGCGAGCATCGGCGAGTAGTCGGCACGCGCATGCGCGTGCCGACCGTCTCCCTTCCGCACGATCAGCCAGTTCTTCTCGTCACCGTCGAGCCTCGCCGGGATCAGCGTCCACAGCCCCTGCAGACGCTCGCCCTGCAGACGTACCGTCAAGCCGCCGTCGGGCTTCTCCTCGACCAGCTCGTAGGTGCCGCTGTCCCAGATCTCGACCGTGCCCGCGCCGTAGGAGCCCGCGGGGATATCACCCTCGAAGCCCGCGTAGTCCAGCGGATGGTCCTCGACGTGGACGGCGAGGTGTCGCTGGCCGGGCTCGAGCGGGATCCCCTTCGGCACCGCCCAGCTCGCGAGCGCGCCGTCGCGCTCGAGCCGGAAGTCGTAGTGGAGCCGGCGCGCATCGTGGCGCTGGACAACGAAGATCGGCTTGCCCTTGCCGCGACGCCCGCCGAACGGCTCGGGCGTTGCGCCTCTCACCCGCTTGCGCTCGTACTCGCCCAGCTTCTTCGCCACCTGGGAAGCATGCCTTCCCGGCGCCGGTCAGGGCGTTTGCTGCCGACAGGCAACAGTCACAGGGCGCGGGGGATAACCCTGTGGACGCTGTGGATTGCCGGACTCTCGACCTTTACTCGAGGTAGATGCCCATGCCGCGGAACTTGCGGCGGCGGGCGCGCCTGCGCTCGTCGGAATCCAGCGGATCCACCTCCGCGAGAGCCGCGCGCAGGGAGTCGGCGAGAAGCGTCGCCGCCTCGTCATGGTTCGCGTGCGCACCGCCGGCCGGCTCCGTGACGATCCTGTCGATCACGCCGAGCTCGAGGCAGTGCCTCGCGTCAGGCTTGAACGCCGCGGCCGCCTTCTTGGCCTCGCCGGCGTCGCGCCAGAGGATGGCGGCGCAGCCCTCGGGGGAGATGACCGAGTACATGGCGTTCTCCTGCATGAGCACGCGGTCTGCGACCGCGATCGCCACGGCGCCGCCCGAGCCGCCCTCGCCGATCACGCAGGTCACGGTGGGAACGCCGAGGCGCGCCATGGCGAGCTGGCAGCGGGCGATCCAGCCGCCCTGGCCGTGCTGCTCCGCCGTGACCCCAGGGTAGGCGCCCGGCGTGTCCACGAGCGTGAAGACGGGGAAGCGGTGCCGGTCCGCGACCTCCATCGCCCGCATCGCCTTGCGGTAGCCCTCGGGGTAGGTCATCCCGAAGTTCCGGTGCGTGCGCTCGCGGATGTCGCGGCCCTTCTGGTGGCCGACGAGGACGATCGTCCTCCCGTCGAAACGGGCGAGGCCGGCGACGATCGCCGGATCGTCCGCGAAGGACCGATCTCCATGCAGCTCGACGAAGTCGTCGCAAATCCGCTCCACGTAGTCGAGCGTGTACGGACGCTCCTGATGGCGCGCGAGCTCGACGGCGCGCCAGACCTCGTCCTCACTCGGCTCCGTGGCCATCCGGTCGAGCTGCCGCTTCAGCCGCGTCATCTCCCCGGAGACACCGACGCCCCTGAGAAGCGGGAGGTCGCGGAGCTTTGCCAGCCTCTCCTTCAGCTTCAGTTGCTCCACCTGGCTCGCCGGGGTCTCGGTCACTGCGGATTCACGAACATGGCGAGGAGCCGGCCGACGAAGGGGCGGAGCTCGGCGCGTGGGACGATCGCGTCCAAGTGGCCGAAGCGGGCGTTCGACTCGGCCAGGCCGAAATCGTCGGGGAGCTTCTCGCGCGTCGTCTGCTGGACGACACGGGGCCCGGTGAAGGCCAGCAGCGCGCCCGGCTCCGAGATCGTCACATCGCCGAGGCTGGCGAAGCTGGCGAGCACGCCCGCGGTCGTCGGGTGCGTCATCACCGAGAGGAAGGCGCAACGGGCCTCGTGCAGCTCGTCGACCGCGCACACCGTCTTGGGGAGCTGCATCAGCGACAGGATCCCCTCTTGCATGCGCGCCCCGCCCGAGGCGGTGACGCAGACGAGCGGGGCGCCGCGGGCCGCGGCGCGCTCGCAGGCGCGCGCAAACTTCTCCCCGACTGTGCTGCCCATCGAGCCGCCCATAAAGGCGAAGTCCATGACCGCAAGCTCGCACGGCCGCCGCTCGATCGCTGCGGCGCCGGCGATGATCGCGTCGCCGAGCGCCGTGGCCACCTCCGCCTCGGCCAGGCGGTCGGTGTAGGCGCGAAGGTCGAAGAAGCTCAGCGGGTCCGCCGAGCGCAGCCCCGCGTCCTCCTCGACGAACGTGCCCCGGTCGGCGAGCTGGGCGACCCGCTCGCGCGCCCGCACCGGGAAGTGGTGGCCGCACTGCGGGCAGACCCGCAACGTCCGCTCCAGCTCGTCCTCCCGGTAGTGCGAGTGACAGCCGGGACAGGTGTTGGGGTGCCGCTTCCCATCGTCCGCCGGCGCAGCCTCACGGTTCTCGACGGTCACGTCGACGCGGCGCTCCATGGTCGCCATCTTACGGGGTTCGCCTGCTCCGCCCGAGCGGGCCAGGGCCCTCACAGCAGGGGCCCTCCTAGAGGCCGAGGGCGCCTGCAAGCCGCGCGAGCGGCGCGACGTTCTCGGGGGCGGGGCCGAGACCGGTGAGGCCGGCGCCCGCGACCGGGCTGTCGCCGGCGATCCGCCTGAGTACCGCAGCGGCCTCGATGACCGTGTAGCCGCTCGGCTCGGGCATGAAGCAGACGACGTCGTCGTCCGGGTCGAGCACGTCCACATCGAAGGCGACGTAAACGGCACCGGCGCCTTCAAGCGCGTCGCCAAGCTCACCCTCGCCGGTGCGCAGCCCGCTCGCGGCGATGAACTCGACCTCGGGCGGGTCGAGGTTCCGCGCCCCGATGAGGACGACGTCCGCGGGGTGCACGGTGCCGGAGTCAAGGAGCATGCGCAGCGGCATCCCCCAGAGGTTCCCGCTCGGCGAGCTCTCGGGGGTGTTCAGGTCGCCGTGCGCGTCGAACCAGGCGACCGCCAGCCTGTCGTGCCTCGTTGCCAGGCCCTCGACGGCGCCGACGTGCGAGCAGCAGCACCCGCCCAGGACGAGCGGCTTGTCCGGAAGCGCCGCGGCGAGCGCAAGGTTCTGCTCGGTGAGGGAGTCCTCGTCCACGACCGCGGTCTCCGGGTACGGCAGCTCGAGGTAGGCGGCCTCCGCCATCGACTCCCCGTCCGTCCCCCACGCGCGCGGAACGCGCACGAGGCCGGCGGCGAAGGTCCGGCCGCACGAATGGCATTCGTACTCGCCGGCGTCGAGCGCGACGGCGGTCAGCGTCCTGCAGTCGGGGCACTTCGCCCTCAGGCGCGACATCGGATCCAGGCTACCGGGACGCCGGCCCTGGCGGGACGATCCAGTCGACCGTATCCGGGAGCTCGGCAAGGTCGGGCAGCTCGGCCGCGCGAGGAAGGTCGCTCGTCTCGCTCAGACGGTTGATCCAGACCGCCGGAAGGCCGAGCTCCTGTGCGGGCGCGATGTCGTGGAAGAGGCTTGCGGCCACATGGACGTGGCGCTCGGGGTCGGGCCCGAACTGGTCGCCGAACGCGCGCCAGTGCCCGAGGGCAGGCTTGTAGGAGCCGATCTCGCCCGCGACGATTGCGCCGTCGAACGGCACGCCGATCGTCGCCATGGAGGCGGCGAGGAGGTCGGCATCGGTATTCGAGAGCGCCACCAGCCTCCAGCCGCGCGCGCGCAGCTCGGCGAGAGCGCCGGGCACCTCGGGGAAGACCGGCCACGAGGGGAGCGAGCCGGCGAGCGTGTACTGCTCGTCCGCCGGTAGCGCGAGGCCCTCGTGATCGGCCAGGAGCACGAGGGACTCCTTCAGCACCTCCCGGTAGGGAAGCGTCGAGTCGAGCTGCACCCGCGGCTCGATCTCGTGGTAGCGCTCGAGCAGGCGCTCGGCGTCCCCGTCGGGCCAGAGC
This sequence comes from uncultured Actinomycetes bacterium, assembly GCA_963794055.1. Taxonomy (GTDB): domain Bacteria; phylum Actinomycetota; class Thermoleophilia; order Gaiellales; family Gaiellaceae; genus JAIBJN01. The sequence goes on along the minus strand of CAWCCL010000011.1, from coordinate 114,165 downwards.
CGCGCGAGCTCGCTGCCGATCCCGCCGTTCCAGTCGACCAGCGTGCCGTAGCAGTCGAAGGTGGCCCAGCGGTCGCTGCGAGCCCTAATCAGTGAACTTCCTGATCACCAAGCAGGCGTTGTGCCCGCCGAAGCCGAAGTTGTTGGAGAGCGCGAAGTCCGTCTTCCACTCGCGGGCTTCGTTCGGGATGTAGTCGAGGTCGCACTCGGGATCGGACACCTCCTGGTTGATCGTCGGCGGCACCACGTCTCGCTGGACGGCGAGCGTCGAGGCGATCGCCTCGATGGCGCCGGAGGCTCCGAGGCAGTGCCCGGTGGCGCCCTTCGTCGAGGAAATGGGCGTCTTGCGGGCCTTCTCCTCGCCCAGCGCGATCTTGATAACGCGCGTCTCGCTGGCGTCCCCGATCGGTGTCGAGGTACCGTGGGCGTTGATGTAGTCGATCTCGTCGCCGGTGATGCCGGCGTCGTCCATGGCCATCTTCATCGCGCGGGCCGGATGCCGGCCGGTGGGATCCGGCTCGGTGATGTGCTGCGCGTCCGAGGAGAGCCCGTAGCCGACGAGCTCGGCGTAGACCTTCGCACCGCGCTTCTTCGCATGCTCGAGCTCCTCGAGGACGACGATGCCGGCGGCCTCGCCCATCACGAACCCGTCCCGCTCAGCGTCGAACGGCCGGCTGGCGCGCTGCGGATCGTCGTTCCGCCGGGAGAGCGCGCGCATGGCCGAGAACCCACCGATGCCGACCTTCGTGATCCCCGCCTCGGTCCCCCCGGCGAACATGACGTCCGCGCGCTTGAGCCGGATGGCGTCCATCGCCTCGCCGATGGCCATGTTCGAGGCGGCGCAGGCCGTGCACTCGGACGTCAGCGGCCCGCGCGTCCCAAGCTCCATGGAGACCCACGCGGCCCCCATGTTCGGGATGATCGCGGTGATCGAGAGCGGGTTGACGCGGTCGGGGCCGCGGTCGAGCAGCTGGTCGTAGCAGTCCTGGAAGCTCTGGAGGCCGCCGATGCCGGTCGCTACCGACACGCCGGTGCGCTCCGTCTCGGGCTCGATCTCGAAGCCGGAGTCCTGCTCGGCCATCCGCGCGGCGGCGAGGGCCATCTGCGTGAACCGGTCCATGCGCCGAGCCTTGCGGTGCTCGATCCACGCCGTCGGGTCGAAGCCCTTCAGCTCGCAGGCAAAGTGCACCGCGATACTCGCTGGGGTCGAAGAGCGTGATCGAGCCGGCGCCGCTCTGGCCGGCGACGAGGTTCTCCCAGAACGTCTCGGCGTCGTTGCCGAGGGGCGTCACCGCGCCAATGCCCGTGATCACCACCCGCCTGCGTCCGTTCTCCGAAGCCATCGCTAGTGCCCCTTCGGGTAATCCTGCCAGGGGTGTACTGCCCGACGGGGCACTACATCCCCAATCCGCCGTCCACGAGCAGCACGTCGCCCGTGATGAACGCGGCCTCGCCAGAGCAGAGAAAGCGTACCGCAGCGGCTACGTCCTCCGGCGACCCGAGGCGGCCGAGCGGCGTGTTGCCGAGGATGAGGCCCGTCAGCTCCTCGGAGAGGACCTCCGTGAGCTCGGTCGTGATGTAGCCGGGCGCCACCGCGTTCACGCGCACGCCGCGGACGCCGAGCTCTCGCGCCAGAGCCTTGGTCAGGCCGATGATGCCGGCCTTCGAGGCAGCGTAGTTGGCCTGCCCCGGGTTCCCGTGGAGGCCGACGACGCTCGTGAGGTTCACGATCGCGCCGGAGCGGCGCCGCAGCATCTTCCGGGAGACCGCGCGGCAGGTGTTGAAGGTGCCGCGCAGGTTCGTCTCGATCACCTCGTCCCAATCCTCGTCGCTCATCCGCGCGATCAGCGTGTCGCGGGTGATCCCGGCGTTGTTGACGAGGATGTCGAGATCTCCCAGCTCGGACTCGACGCGCTCGATCAGCGCCTGCGCCTCGGCCGGGTCGCCGACGTTCGCACCCGCCGCGATGCCGCCGATCTCGATCGCGACCGTCTCGGCGGCCTCCCGGCCCGAGCGGTAGTTGACCGCGACCTTCGCACCTCCGCGAGCGAGCTCACGCGAGATGGCGGCGCCGATGCCGCGTGAGCCACCGGTGACGAGGGCGACCTTGCCCTCGAGTGACGCGAATTCAGTGGTTCGGCTTGTCAGTCGGGCCACCTAGGCGGCGGACAGCGTGTCCCGCAGCTTCCGGAGGGACTCGGGGTCGCTGACCGAGATCGTCCGCAGGGAGCGGTCGCAGCGGCGCAGCAGTCCGCTGAGCACCTGGCCCGGCCCGATCTCGACGAACATCCCCGCTCCGTCCTTCACGAGCCCACGCACCGCCTGCGTGAAGCGGACCGGCGCGGTGAGCTGCTCGACGAGGAGCGTTCCTATGCGCTGCGCGTCCTCGAGCTTGGCCGTCACCGTGGACATGAACGGCGGCGACGGGTTGTGCCAGGTCGCCTTCGCCAGCGCGGGCTTGAGGCGCTCGGCGGCGCGGGCCACGAGCGGGCTGTGGAAGGCGCCGCTGATTCGCAGCTTCACGGCCTTGCGCGCCCCGCGGGCAGCGGCCTCGGCGATCAGACGGTCGACGGCCGCGTTCTCGCCTGAGACGACGACCTGGCCCGGACAGTTGTAGTTCGCGACCCAGACTCCCTCGATCGCCTGGCAGAGATCCTCGATGACCGCGTCGTCGAGGCCGAGCACAGCGGCCATGGCACCCGGCTTCTCGCGGGCGGCTTCGGCCATCGCCTCGCCCCGCTCGCGGACGAGCACGACCGCCTCGCCCGTCGAGATCGCGTCGGCGGCCGCGAGCGCCGAGTACTCACCGACCGAATGTCCGATCACGTAGTCCGGCTCGATCCCGAGCGTCTTCACCGCCCGAAGGCAGGCGATCGAGGTGGCCACGAGCGCGGGCTGCTGCAGCTCGGTACGCGTTAGCTCCTCGATCGAGCCCTCGAAGCAGAGCTTCGCCACGTCGAAGCCCACGGCCTCGGACGCCTCGTCGTAGGCCGCCCGCGCCGGGGGAAACTCCTCTGCGATGGCGCGGCCCATGCCCACGTCCTGCGAGCCCTGGCCCGGGAAGCAGAATGCGATCTTCATAGTCCTCTCCTACTCTCCGCCACTGGTCGTCCACGTCAAATAGACCGAGCCCCAGGTGAGGCCCGCACCGACCGCGCTCATCAGTACGCGCGTCCCGTCCCCGAGCCGCCCCGCCGCCTGCGCTTCGGCGAGGCAGATCGGGATCGAGGCCGACGACGTGTTGCCGTACCGGTCGATGTTCATGAGCACCTTGCCCGGGTCGAGGCCCAGGTTCTTCACCGCGTGATCGACGATGCGCTTGTTCGCCTGGTGCGGGACGTACAAGTCGACGTCGTCGATGGTCGCGCCGCAGGTCGCGAGCAGCTCCTCCGCCGAGGTGACCATGATGCGGGTCGCGAACCGGAATACCTCGGCGCCGTTCATCTTGATGAACTGCAGCTCCTCCTCGAGCGCCTCCGCGGACATCGGCGTGCGGGAGCCGCCGGCCGGTACGCACAGGTCAGGGCCGCCGGAGCCGTCGGCGCCGAGCTCGAAGCCCACGATGCCGCCTTCGCCGACCGGCTGGACGACGGCCGCGCCCGCGCCGTCGCCGAAGAGGATGCAGGTCGAGCGGTCCTGCCAGTTCGTGATCTTCGAGAGCACCTCGGCGCCGACGATCAGCGCCCTCTTGGAGAGGCCCGTGGCAACCTGGCCATAGGCCTGCGCGAGAGCGTAGACGAAGCCCGTGCAGCCTGCGAGCAGGTCGTAGGCGGCCGCCTTCTTCGCGCCCAGCGTGTCGGCGACGATCGCCGCCGTGGCCGGAAAGAGCATGTCCGGCGTGGCCGTCGCGACGATGAGGAGGTCGACCTCTTCCGGGCGCACGCCGGCCTGCTCGAGCGCCTCACGCGCCGCCGGGAGCGCGAGGTCGCTGGCGGCCTGCTCCGGCGCGGCGATGTGCCGCTCCCTGATTCCGGTGCGCGAGACGATCCACTCGTCGGAGGTGTCCACCATCGCCTCGAGGTCGGCGTTCGTCAGGACGCGCTCGGGCGCGTAGGCGCCCACGCCGGTCAGGCCGACGGCGATCCGGTTCGCGGAGACGCTCGCGATCACGCGTCCTCCTCCGTGACGGCGAACATCAGCGTCCCGCGCACGGCCAGCTTGCCCCCGACTGTGGCGGTGGCCTTCCCCCGGCCGACCGGCCCCCGCACGCGCTCCAGCTCGCAGGTGAGCTCCAGCTCGTCGCCGGGCACGACGATCCGCTTGAAGCGCACGTCGTCGATGCCGGCGAAAAGCGCGAGCTTGCCGCGGTTCTCCTCGGCCGAGAGCGCGGCGACGGCTCCTGCCTGCGCCATCGCCTCGACCATCAAAACCCCGGGCATGATCGGGCGGCCCGGAAAATGCCCGGCGAGGTACCACTCGTCCTCGCGCACGAGCTTGCGCGCGACGACCCGCGCGCCGGGCTCCAGCTCGACCACCTCGTCGAGCAGCAGGAACGGGTCTCGGTGCGGGAGGATCTGCTCGATCTCCCGCCGGCCGAAGGGCGGAGTAAGGCTCACCTGGTCGAGCTCACGAGTTCGCCGATTCCTCCAGCCGCACGCGCAGGCGGGCGCGGGCCCGGTGCACGTAGCACTTCGCCGTCCCGACCGGCATGCTCGCGTGGCGCGAGATCTCCTCGTACGTCATCCCGAACACGTCGCGGAGAACGACCACGAGGCGCTGGTTCGGGGTGAGGCGCGAGAGCGCGGCCGCGAGCTCGCGGCGCTTGTCCGCGAGGAGCGCTGCGCGCGACGGATCGCTCTCCTCGCCGGCGGGCTCGTCCTCGAGCGAGAGCGGCTCCGTCTGGCGGATCCGCTGGCGCGCAAGGCGATCCCGGCACGTGTTCACGACGAGGCGGTGGAGCCACGTCGCGAACTGGGACTCGCCGCGGAACTGGCGCAGTCGCGTGCACAGCTTGACGAGCGATTCCTGCGCGGCGTCCCGCGCCTCCTCCAAGTCGCCCATGAGCTGTGCCGCGAGCCGGTTCACGCGAGGCGCATGCCGCTCGACGAGAATGTCGAGAGCCCGTCCATCACCGTTTCGTGCCTTGCTGACGAGGTCCACGTCGCTGAGCTTCCTGTAGGCGAGCGATCGCCACAGAGGCGATTCTTGCTCGGTAGGACGGGCGGGAACGGCGGCTGGTTGCACGGCACGTTTAGTCTAGTTCGGCGGATGGCCGACGCGCTGACACCGGAGACGGTCGCACCCCTGCTCCGCGGCCGCTTCGGACGCCCATTTCTCTACCACGCGGCCTGCGATTCGACGCAGCTCCTGCTCGATCGGGGAGCCGGCGAGGGCGCTGTGGCCGTCTGCGACGAGCAGACCGCGGGGCGAGGGCGTCTCGGCCGCAGCTGGAGCGCCCCCGCCGGCACGGCGATCCTCTGTTCTGTCCTGCTCGAGCCTCCGCCCGAACGCGCGATTCCCGAGCTCTCGCTCGTCGGCGGGCTCGCAGTGGCCGAGGCCGCGGAGGCGGCCACGACCCTGGCCGCCCAGATCAAGTGGCCCAACGACGTGCTGGTCAACCGCCGAAAGGTGGCGGGCGTTCTGGCGGAGGCCGCCGACGGCGCGGTCGTCCTCGGGATGGGGCTGAACGTCAACCAGACCCGCGAGCAGCTCCCGGACGACGCCAAGGTTCAGCCGGGGTCACTCCTCACCGTCGACGGCGTCCGGCGTGAGCGGGCGCCGATCCTCGCCGACCTGCTCCTTCGCCTGGAGCGAGCGTACGACCTCTGGCGCGAGGGCGGCCTCGACGCGATCTACGACGGCCTCGGCGCGCGGGACTTCCTCCGCGGGCGCAAGGTCTTCGTCGACGGCGAGGCCGGAGTCGGGATCGCCGTCGACCGCCGCGGACGGCTCGAAGTGAAGATCGGCGGCGAGCACCGCCTCGTCGAGAGCGGCGAGGTCCTCTTCGAGCGCTAGGAGAGCTAGCGCTTGCGGTAGATCACGGACCCGCGGTTCAGAGCGGGGTCGATCGCCACGATCCGGACGACCCCCGCGCGGACGCGGCGCGAGAACGACTGCTCGCCGGCCCTGCCGTTTCGGAGGACGGAGTCGCCGTCGTTCCAGCGCCGGCGGCCGTAGTAAATCCGCACCTGGGCCGCCTCGCTCAGGCTGAAGCGGAGCCGCGTAGTCCCGTTCACCGTCCTGAGGCTCAGGACGCGGATGACAGGGGCCTTCGTATCGAGCCGGACCGGGAGGCTGAGCAACCGCGTTCCCAGCGAGGTGGTCGCGAGGACGACGGCGGTGTAGGCGCCGTCGGCGACGCGATTCCCGTTGCCGCCGCGCCCGTCCCAGGCGACCGTCTGCGGGCCCGCGCTCTGGGTCGCGCCGAGCACCGTGTGCAGGACCTTTCCGTTCCGCCGGATCTGGACCTTGACCGACGCCTGGCGGGTCAACTCGTACGCGATCTGCAGCGGATCCGCCTTCCCGTCGCCGTTCAGGGAGGCCACGGCCGGAGACACCGAGTAGCCGCCGAGGGTCCTGTCGACCACCACGGTGGCGGAGCGCGAGACGTTCTCGGCCCCGTCCGCCGCGCTCACCTCGATGCGGTAGCTGCCGTCCGCGGCGGGGGCGCCGCCGCCGGTCCTCCCGTCCCAGCTCATGCTCCGCGCGCCCGCGGGCCGCTCGGAGCTCGCGAGGAGCGTCCGCACGAGGCTCCCGTTCGAGACGCTGACGACCCGCACCCCGAGCACGGCCCGCCGGGTGAGCCCGAACCTGACGGTGCTGAGCTCGGCGCTCCAGTCGCCGTTCGGCGTGAGGACGCGCGGGCTGACCTTGAACCCGGTGATGGCAAGCGGCGGTGGCCCGGGAACCGGGAGCGTCGAGGGACGGACGTTGGGGCCGGCGCTGATGGTGTACGTGTAGCTCTGGATCGGAGCAGAGCTCGCATCCCAGGTCCAGTCGACCGCCGTGCCCGTTCCGCTGCCCTGCGCGACGACCCCGCCCGCGGCGTCCTTTACCTCGACCAGCCAGGGCCGCGAGGCGGAGAGCCGCCCGGTGAAGCGGACGAGCCCGCCGACGCCGCCCGCCGCCTCGGGGGCGTAGAGCTTGGGCAGGCCGATACCGGTGACCGTGCGCGCGATCGCGCCGAGCCGGCCGTAGATCGTGTTCCCTGGACAGCTCGTGTAGCTCGTGTCCCGGTGGCCGGAGACGGCCCGCAGCCGCACGTGCTTCCCCGCATCCCAGCGCGAGCTTCCTGCCGAGACGGTGTCGACGAGGGCGCGCGGATAGACGTGCCCGACGTCGAGACGCCAGGCGAGCAGGTTCTGGAGCGCCGCCCGGGCGGCGGCGGACAGGGTCGCAGACTCGTAGATGCCGATGACCGAGACCCCGACGCTGCCCGTGTTGAAGCCACCGGCATGCGCGCCGATCACGTTCTGCGTGATCCCGCCGCCACGGCCCTCGAAGACGCGGCCGTACTTGTCGACGAGGAAGTTGTAGCCGATGTCGTCCCAGCCGTTACCGAGCACGTGGTACCGCTGGATGCCGCGGACGATCGCCGCCGACTCCGCCGCCGAGTAGCTGTTGGAGCCGGCCGTGTGGTGCACGACCGAGAAGCGGAGGCGCTCTGCGATGGAGGGCGCGCCGCGGACGATCGTCTCGTCGGCGTTCCAGCCGGAGCGCCGTACGATCGGCGGCTGCGGGACCGGGCCGGCGGCTAGGGTCGCGGACATCGCCGCCGCCGTGCGCGTCGACGCCGCCCGCGCCCGGTCGGCAGTGGTGACGGGGCTGTCGACGAAATACGTGCGCAGGCGTGTGACGGATCCGGTTACGCGGTACTGGATCCAGCGCGCCTCGCCCGTCCACCAGGGATTGCCGATCCGCCAGCCGGAGCGCTCGTCGAGCTCGTCGCTCGAGACGTCGGGCATGTCCTCGTCCTCCGGCTGCGCCGGCCGCCAGCTGCCGAACCGCCCGGGCTCGTTCGCGGTCCTGAACCAGACCTGGCCGGAGCCCTGCCAGTGGATCCCGACCAGCGTGAACGGGAGGGGTGCCGAGCGCGTGGCGGATGCGCGCGCAGCGACGAGCGGGACATCGCGAGCGATGACACGAACGTCCTGGCCGGCTGCCGTGCCTGGCGCGATTACGGCAAGCGCAGCCACGAGCATGAGCGGGCGGCGAAAACGCATCATCAGGGGCGTCGGGCTCCTTCGTACCGAATCAGAGGTCTCCTTCGTCCTCAAGGGCATCGGCACGACCCTGATAGAATCTTTACACTCAAAGTGCCGCGCTTGCGGGGATTTTTCTTCACATTTGGGCTCCTGGCAGCGGTGCTGGCCCTCGCAGGGGGCGCAGGCGCCCAGGAGTCGGCGCCACGCGTTCTCGCGGTCGTGCTCGAGAACGACATCAACCCGGTCACGCAGGACTACGTGGTCGACGCGATCGAGCGCGGCGAGCGAGAGGGCTACGACGCCGTCGTGATCGAGCTGGACACGCCGGGCGGGCTCGACTCCTCCATGCGCGCGATCATCAAGAAGGAGCTCGATGCGGACGTGCCGGTGGTCGTCTACGTCTACCCGCCTGGATCGCGGGCCGCGTCCGCCGGCGCCTTCATCGCCCTCGCCGCGGACGTCGCCGCGATGGCGCCGGCCACGAACATCGGCTCCTCCACGCCCGTCGCGATCGGCGGCGGCGAGATCCCCACCGACCTGCGCCGAAAGATCGTGAACGACGCGGCCGCCTACGCGCGCGAGCTCGCCGAGACGCACGGCCGCAACGGCGACTGGGCCGAGGATGCGGTGCGAATCGCATCCAACCTCGGCGCCCAGGAAGCGCTCGAGCAGAACGTGGTCGACGTGGTCGCGCCCGACCTGCCGGCGCTGCTCGAGGAGATCGACGGCATGCGCACCGAGCCGAAGGGCTACGTCCTGAATACGGCGGGCGCGAGCATCGACACGGTCGAGATGTCGCTCTGGAAGCGCATCCTCGACACGCTGATCGACCCGAACATCATCGTCCTGCTCATGTCGATCGGGGTACTGGGGATCACGATCGAGATCCTCAACCCAGGCCTCATCCTTCCCGGCACCGTGGGCGTGATCTCGCTGATCGTCGGGCTCTTCGGGCTTCAGGTGCTGCCGATCAGCTGGGCCGGTCTCCTCCTGATGATCCTCGCGGCCGGCTTCTTCGCGGCCGAGGCCTTCGTGCCGAGCCACGGGGCGCTTGCGCTCGCGGGCGCGGTGAGCTTCGTCGTCGGGTCGCTGATGCTCTTCGACCCCGCGGGGGAGGGCTACCAGGTGTCCATCTGGGTGGCGCTCGCCGTCGGAGGCACGCTCGGGCTCGTCACGGCGATCGTCGTCACCAAGGTCGTCCGGGCTCGGCGCGCGCCCACGAAGACGGGGCGCGAGGAGATGATCGGCGAGGTCGGCGTGGTGCGAAGCGCCGTCGCCCCGTCGGGCCTGGTCAACGTGCACGGCGAGATCTGGAAGGCGCACGCGGAGGGCGAGCCGCTCGCTCCCGGCGAGTACGTGCGGGTCCAGGGCATCGGCGAGGGCCTCGTGCTCGAGGTCGAGCGGGCGGAGGAGCCCGCAGCCGTGGCCGCCTCCTCGTAGGATGACGACGACCGGCCGGAAAGGAGCCTGATGAACGTTGCCCTCATCGCTGTCGCCGCCGTCGTTCTCATCCTGCTGCTCCTGCTCGCGCTCTCCGTGCGGGTGGCGCGCGAGTACGAGCGCGGCGTGATCTTCCGGCTCGGCCGACTTCACTCGCCGCCGAAGGGCCCCGGTCTCTTCCTGCTCATCCCGATCATCGACAAGATGGTCCGCGTCGACCTGCGCACCGTGACGCTGAACATCCCGCCGCAGGAGGTGATCACGAAGGACAACGTGCCCGTACGCGTGAACGCGGTCGCGTACTTCAGGATCATCGACCCCGAGCGCGCGATCGTGCAGGTCGAGAACTACATGGTCGCGACGTCGCAGATCGCGCAGACGACGCTCCGAAGCGTCCTCGGACAGCACGTGCTCGATGAGCTGCTCTCCGAGCGCGACAAGATCAACGCGATCCTCCAGGAGATCATCGACGAAGCCACCTCGCCCTGGGGCATCAAGGTATCCATCGTCGAGGTCAAGGACGTCGAGATCCCGACCGGGATGCAGCGCGCCATGGCGCGCCAGGCGGAAGCCGAGCGCGAGCGGCGAGCCAAGGTGATCGCATCCGAGGGCGAGTTCCAGGCCTCCGAGCGCCTCAAGGACGCGGCGAACGTCATGGCGACGAACCCGATCGCGCTCCAGCTCCGCTACCTGCAGACGATCCTCGAGATGAGCTCCGAGCGTGCGACGATCATGGTCCTTCCGCTCCCGATCGACGTGCTGTCGCCCTTCCTGGGCAAGGGCACCGGCAACACAGGCTGACGGAAGGCCATTCGCCTCCAGAACTTCGCCGTGACCCGGTCTCGGGCCGCTGGGTCGTGGTCGCGCCCACGCGGGCCAGGCGGCCCGGGGCACCCCTGCCAGGCGCGGTAGGGGAGCGCGACGATCCGGCCGGCTGCCCCTTCTGCGAGGGGCGCGAGTCGTCGACCCCGCCCGAGACGTTCGCCGTCGGACCGCCCGGCCGTCCGCCCGACACGCCCGGCTGGCGGGTGCGGGTCGTCCCGAACAAATTCCCTGCCTTCGGGCCCTGGCCGCGGGACGGCGACCGGCCGGAGGGCCTCTTCGCGCGCCGCGCGGCGGTCGGGAGACAGGAGGTCGTCGTCCACTCGCCGCGACACCTCCGGACGATCGCCGACCTGGGCAGCCGCGAGCTCGAGCTGGTTGCGGAGGTCTGGCAGGCACGCGCGGCCGCCGCACGGGAGGCCGGGTTCCCGTACGTCCACGCACTCGTCAACGAGGGAGCCGGGGCGGGGGCGAGCCTTGCGCACAGCCACTCCCAGCTCGTCTGGCTCGAGGAGGAGCCTCCGCTCGTCGCCCAGGAGCGGGAGGCGCAGAGTGCCGCCGGGGGCTGCCTGCTTTGCCGTGTCCTCGCGGAGGAGCGCGAGCAGCGCATCCGGGTCGTCGAGGAGCGGGACGGCATGCTTCTCCTCTGCCCGTTCGCAGGCCGCCAGCCCTATGAGCTGCTGGCGGCGCCGCTCGACTGCGAGGCCGATCCCTTCACGAGCACCCGCCTCGGCGAGGCGCTGATCCTCGCAGCGGAGGGGATTCGCCGGCTCCGTATCGCGGAGGGCCCCGTGCCCCTGAACCTCTGGCTCCACGCCGGCGGCCACTGGCACCTCGAGGTCCTCCCCCGCCTCGGCATCCTCGCGGGCATCGAGCTCGGGGCCGGCTACTTCATAAACACGATGGCCCCGGAGTCCGCAGCCGGAGTCCTCCGCGGGTCCTGAGCCTGGGTCAGTTCCGGCGCGGCACGCGCGGCGCCTTGGCCGCCTTGAAGCGCTCCGCGGCCTCGATCGCCGCCTGCAGGGAGAGGCCCTTGTCCTTGCCCTGCTTGATCAGCATCACGGTCTCGACGGCGTCCAGGTCGTAGAGGCGCTGCTTCTTGCCCTTCGTCGTGATGCGGGCCTTCGTCGTCCAATAGTCGAGCTGCATCTTGGAGACGCCCGCCACACGGCAGACCTGGCCGAGCGTCAGGTCGAGCTTCCGCAGGTGGCGCATGACGTCGACCGGCTCGAGCAGATCCTCCGGTCGCCGCACGCTCACACCGAGGCTACTCGTCAGGCTCGGCCGTCTCGTCAGGCTCGGGCGACGCGCCGTTCTCCGCGACAGGTGCGCCATCCACCTCGACGATCACGGCTTCGTCCTGCTCGACGACGCGGGCCAGGGTGGAAACCCGCTCGCCCTCGCGCGGCCGCATCACGATCACTCCCTGAGTCGACCGCCCGCTCTGCTTGATGCCGTCGGCGGGGATGCGGATGACCGTGCCGCCCGTGGTGATCAGCATCACCTGGTCGCCCTCGCGGACGACGAGCGAGCCGGCCAGCTGGCCGCGGGCCTCGGTGAGCTGGACGGTCTTGACTCCCAGCCCGCCTCTGCCCTTGACGGGGTACTGGTCGATGCGCGTCCGCTTGCCGAAGCCGTTCTCGGTGACGACGAGCAGATCGTGGTCGTTCCGCGCGATGTCGGCGGTGATCACCTCGTCGCCCTTGCGCAGACGCATCCCGGTGACGCCCGAGGTGGCCCGGCCCATCGGCCGCGCCAGCTTCTCGTTGAACCGGATCGCCTGGCCCTTGCGGGAGACCATGAGGATGTCGTCCTCGCCCGACGAGTGCAGGACGCCGACGAGCTCGTCCCCGTCGCGCAGCTTGATCGCGATGATCCCGTCCGCCTTGAGCGGCGTGTTGTACTCGATGAAGCGCGTCTTCTTCACGAGCCCCTTCTTCGTCACCGCCGTGAGGTACTCCGCGTCCTTGAAGTCACGCGTCGCGATGACCGCGCGGATCGTCTCGCCCTGTTGGAACGGAAGGAGGTTCACGATCGCCCGGCCCTTGGACTGGCGGGAGCCGAGCGGGAGCTCGTGCACCTTCAGCCGGTAGACCTTGCCGACCGAGGTGAAGAAGAGCAGGTAGTCGTGCGTGGACGCGACGAAGAGGTGCTCGATGTAGTCCTCGTCCTTCAGGTCCATGCCCATGACGCCGATGCCCCCGCGGCGCTGCTCGCGGTACGTGGTCACCGGCAGCCGCTTGATGTAGCCGGAGCGCGTGATCGCGATGACCATGTCCTCCTCGGCGATCAGATCCTCGAGCTCGAGCTCCTCCTCGGCGACGGCGATCTCGGTGCGGCGGTCGTCGCCGCGGCCGTAGATCGTCTTGATCTCGAGGAGCTCCTCGCGGATGAGGGCGTCGACCCGAGCCGGGTCGCCGAGGATCGCGCGGAGCTCGGCGATGCGCTCCTGGAGATCGGCGTGCTCGTCCTCGATCTCCTTCCGCGCGAGGCCGGTGAGGCGCGCGAGGCGGAGGTCGAGGATGGCCTGCGCCTGGATCTCCGAGAGGCCGAAGCGCTCCATCAGGCCCGTACGGGCCGTGTCCGTGTCGGCCGAGCCGCGGATGAGGACGATGACCTCGTCCAGGTTGTCGAGCGCGGTCAGGTAGCCCTGGAGGACGTGCGCGCGCTCCTCCGCCTTCCGCAGCTCGTGCTTCGAGCGGCGCGTGACGACGTCGCGCTGGTACCGCAGGTACTCCCGCACGAGCTCGAGCAGGGAGAGCGTGCGCGGCACGCCGTCCACGAGCGCGACGGCGTTGTAGCCGAAGGTGGTCTGGAGCTGCGTGTGCTTGAAGAGCTTGTTGAGGGCGACGTAGGGGGCGGCGTCCCGCTTGAGCTCGATCTGGATCCGCATCCCCGTGCGGTCGGAGTGGTCCTGGAGGTCGGAGATCTCGGTGAGGACCTTGTCCTGGACGAGGTCGGCGATCTTCGCGATCACACCGTTCTCGCCGCCCTTCTTCACGCCGTAGGGCAGCTCGGTGACGATGACCGCCGCCTTGCCCCCGCGCAGCTCCTCGACATGGGCGCGCGCACGCATGACGATCCGGCCGCGGCCCGATCGGTACGCGTCGCGGATCCCCGAGCGGCCGATGATGTAGGCCCCGGTGGGGAAGTCGGGGCCCTTCACGTGCTTCATCAGGTCGTCGACGCTCGACTCCGGCTCGTCGATCATCTGCACGACCGCGTCCACGACCTCCGAGAGGCGGTGAGGCGGGATGTTCGTCGCCATCCCGACCGCGATCCCGGCCGAGCCGTTCACGAGCAGGTTGGGGAAGCGGCTCGGGAGCGTCAGCGGCTCGCGCCGCGACTCGTCGTAGTTCGGCGCGTAGTCGACGGTGTCCGCGTCGATGTCGCGCAGCATCTCGGTGGCGATGCGCGCAAGCCGGCACTCGGTGTAGCGCATGGCGGCCGCCGAGTCGTCGTCGATGGAGCCGAAGTTCCCCTGCCCGTCGACCAGCGGGTAGCGCAGCGAAAACGGCTGCGCCATGCGGACGAGCGTGTCGTAGATGGCCGTGTCGCCGTGCGGGTGGTAGTTGCCCATGACGCCGCCGACGACGTTCGCGCACTTCTTGTACGGCCGGTTCGGCTGCAGCCCGTTCTCGTGCATCGAGTAGAGGACGCGCCGGTGCACCGGCTTGAGGCCGTCGCGCACGTCGGGCAGCGCGCGCCCGACGATGACCGACATCGCGTAGTCGAGATAGCTCGAGCGCATCTCCTGCTCGAGCTCCCGGGGCTCGATCCGCCCCGGGCCGAGAAGACCGATCTCAGACATCCAGGAAGCGCACGTCCCTGGCGTTTATCACGGGGGAACCCAGGGTTCCCCCGTGGCCCCCTCCTTAACCGGCATCGCTATCACCCTAGACATCCAGGAAGCGAACGTCGCGTGCGTTGGACTCGATGAACTCGCGCCGCGGCTCGACCTGGTCGCCCATCAGCGTCGAGAAGACGCGGTCGGCCGCGGAGGCGTCCTCGACGTCGACCCGGACGAGCAGGCGCTTCTGGGGATCCATGGTCGTCTCCCACAACTGGTCGGCGTTCATCTCGCCGAGGCCCTTGAAGCGCGAGAGCTGGATGCCCTCCTTGGCCGCGTCGAGCGCGTCCACGCGAAGGCGGCCGAACGTCTCCGCCTCGCGGGTCTTCTTGCCGCTGCCGACGATGAACGGCGGCGAGCCGACGAGCTCGACGAGGCGCGCATAGCTGGTGCGGAGCTGGCCGTAGACCGGCGAGGCCAGCAGGTCTCCCGGCACGGTCACGACCTGCGCCGCGCTCGTCTCGTTCTCGATCACCTTCACCGAGACGACGCCGTCTCGCCGGTCGGCGACCGCGAGCGTGTAGCCGTTGTCGGGGCCCTCCTCGACCGCCTTGCCGAGCGCCTCCAGCGTAGGCGTGTCCGTCTCGACCAGCCGGTGCGTGACCATGAAGTCGGCGGCGGGATGGCCGAAGTCGGCGCGGAGGCGCTGCAGCCAGCCCTCGAACTTCTCCAGGGCGTTCGTGAACTTGCCCCAGCGGGCCTCGGTCATCTTCAAGGCCTCGCCGGTGCGCTGGCGGATCTCGACGTCGCCGACGCGCTCGCGCACGAGGAGCTCCTCGAGCTGGGCGTCCTTCTCGAAGTAGAACTCCTGATTCCCGATCTTCACCTTGTAGAGCGGCGGCACCGCGATGTAGACGTGGCTGCGCTCGAAGAGCTCGGGCATGTGCCGGTAGAGGAAGGTGAGGATGAGGGTGCGGATGTGCGAGCCGTCCACGTCGGCGTCGGTCATGACGATGATCCGGTGGTACCGGAGCTTGGCGATGTCGAACTCCTCGCCGATCCCGGTTCCGATCGCGGTGATCATCGCCTGAATCTCGTTGTTCGAGAGCACCTTGTTGATGCGGTTCTTCTCGCTGTTGATGATCTTGCCGCGCAGCGGGAGGATCGCCTGGAAGGTGCGGTCGCGGCCCATCTTCGCCGAGCCGCCGGCCGAGTCGCCCTCGACGATGAAGATCTCGGCGTCCTCGGGGTTTCGGATCGTGCAGTCGGCGAGCTTGCCGGGGAGCGAGGAGCCCTCGAGAGCGCTCTTCCGCCGCGTCAGCTCCCGCGCCTTGCGGGCAGCCTGCCGGGCGCGCGCGGCCGAGATCGCCTTCTGCACGATCTGGCGCGCGTCGGTCGGGTTCTCCTCGAGGAACTCGGCGAGCCTGGCGTTGACCGTCTGCTCGACGAGCCCGCGCACCCAGGGGTTGCCGAGCTTCGTCTTCGTCTGCCCCTCGAACTGCGGGTCGCGAAGCTTGATGGAGATGACGGCGCCGAGGCCCTCGCGGACGTCGTCGCCGTCGAGGTTCTCCTCCTTCTCCTTGAGGAGGCCCTTGTCGCGGGCGTAGCGGTTCAGCGTGCCGGTCAGGGCCGCCTTGAAGCCCGAGAGGTGCGTGCCGCCCTCGTGCGTGTTGATGTTGTTCGCGAACGAGAAGACGGACTCCACATACGAGGTGTTCCACTGCATCGCCACCTCGACGGCGCCCAGGTCGTTCTCGCCCTCGAAGTAGACGATGTGCCGGTGGACGGCGTCCTTCGTCTCGTTGACGTAGGCGACGAAGTCCTTGATGCCGCCCTCGGCGTAGAACTCCTGCGTCTCCTCGCCCTCACGCTCGTCCACGAAGACGATGCGCAGGCCCTTGGTGAGGAACGCCGTCTCCTGGAAGCGCTGCGCCAGGGTCTGCGAGGACGAGATCCAGCTCCTCGAAGACCTCGGAGTCGGGGAGGAACGAGATCGTCGTCCCCGTCTCGTCCTTGCCGGCCTTGCCGGTCTCCTCGAGCTCGGTCGTGGGCGCCCCGCGCGCGAACTCCTGGCGATAGACCTTGCCGTCGCGGCGCACCTCGGCGACCAGCCACTCGGAGAGCGCGTTCACGACGGAGACGCCGACGCCGTGCAGGCCTCCCGAGACCTTGTAGCCCTCGCCGCCGAACTTGCCGCCGGCGTGGAGCTTCGTCAGGACGACCGTCAGGGCGGGAAGCCCCTGGTCCTCCATGACGCCCACCGGGATGCCCGAGCCCCAGTCGCGGACGGTCACCGAATTGTCGGGGTGGAGGCGTATTTCGATGCGCTCGTTGCGGCCCGCCAGGGCCTCGTCGACGGAGTTGTCGACGACCTCGTAGACGAGATGATGGAGCCCTCGGGCGCCCGTCGAGCCGATGTACATCCCCGGGCGCAGCCGAACGGGCTCGAGGCCCTCGAGAACGGTGATGTCTTTGGCGTCATAACTGGTCTCTGTCATAAAAAAATCCCTGCTAAACGGGGATTTTTATCCAGACGGCAGTCTATCAGAACGGGCGGTCGTCCGGACGGGCTTCCGCACCCGCCAGACTGGCCGCGGCCGCCCTCGCGACGGCCTCTCGGAGCGTCGGATCCTCGATTGTCGCGGCGATCTCCTTCGCCGCCGCGAGGGCGCGCGGCGAGGGGGCGGGGACGATCCGTTCCGAAGTCTCCACGCTCTCGGCACCGGGCTCCGGCAGAGGGCCCGGGGCGAAGCGCAGGCGAGGCGGCGCGCCCTCTCCCAGCTCCGCTCTCAGGCGAGCCCGGACCGTGTCTTCGAGGTGGGTCAGCTCGAAGGCCCACGAGCTCGAGCTGGTGGCGACGTGGAGGGTGCCGTCACGGGCGATCCGCGCCGGCCAGGAGTTGGCGGCGATCGCCGGGCCTACCGCCTCGGGCCAGGCGGCGACCACCTCGGAGATCGCTCCGCCGGGGCCCAGGCGGCCCAGCTCGCGCTGGAGCTCGTCGCCGAGCGGGTCCAGGCTCTTCACGCCGCCTCCGCCACGCTTGCGTCTCCCAGACGACGGATCGCGACCACGAGGGCCGGCGCGGGCGCGTCCGGAGGAAGCGCATTCGGCGCAGTCGCGCTGATCAGCGTCTGCCCGCCGACCGGAAGCGCGGCGAGCAGCGACCTGCGGCGGCCGGCGTCGAGCTCCGAGAAGACGTCGTCGAGAAGGAGGAGCGGCGGCGCACCGCGGCGCTCGGCGAGGACGGCTGCTTCCGCGAGGAGAAGCGCGAGGACTGCCGTTCGCTGCTCCCCCTGCGAGCCGAAGCCGCGCAGGTCGCGGTCGTCAGCCCGGATCTGGACGTCGCGCAGGTGGGGCCCGGCCCCCGTCGTTCCACGCTCGAGATCGCGGTCGAGCCGCGCCTCCAGCTCCTCGACGGCCAGCCCTCGCTCCTCATAGCCGAGCGTCCCGGCCGGAAGCCCGAGCGCCTCCGCGTTCGTCGCGAACCCCGGCCCGAGGGCCGCGACCAGCGCGGCCCTCGCTGCGTCGAGCGCCGTCCCCAGCACGGACACGCGCTCCGTCCACGGCTCCACCGCGTCGCGGGTGGACACGCCCGCACGCGACCCGGCGCAGCGCCTCGTTCCGCTGCGCAAGCGCACGCCCGTACTCCGTGGGCAGGCTCGCCTGTGAGGGAGCGACTCTCCCGAGCATACGGTCGACGTAGGCGCGCCGCACGGCGGGCCCGCCCTTCACGATCGCCAGCCGGTCCGGGACGAAAGCCAGCGCCGTCAGGCGGGCGCGGAGCTCTTCCGCCGAGGCGAGGGGGGCGCCGTTCAGGCGCAGCTGCTTGCCCTCGCCGGGAGCGATCGTGACCTCCGTGGAGACGGGTGCCCCGGCCTCCGACCCTTCGAGCAGCACGCGAGCGGCCCGCTCCTCGAAGCGCACCAGGCGCGGCTCGGCGCGCGTTCGCGGCGAGAAGCCCTGCACGCCGACGTGCAGCGCCTCGAGGAGGTTCGTCTTACCGGCGCCGTTCGGCCCGACGACGAGCACCAGCCCGGGCTCGAGGGTGAGGTCGAGCGCGGCATACGAGCGGAAGCTCCGGAGCGTGGCCCGTGCGACGATCAGCCGGCCAGCCTGATCGGCATGATCAGGTAGAGGAAGTCGTCGTTCTCACCGTGCAGGAGCCCTGGCCGCAGGGGGCTGATCAGCTTCAGGCGGGCGGTATCGTCGGTGACGGACTCCAGGCCGTCGCGCAGGAACTCAGCGTTGAAGCCGATCTCCAACGGCTCGCCGGTGTACGCAATCGGGAGCGACTCGCGCGCTTCTCCGACGTCCTGCGTCTGGGCGGAGACGGTGAGCTCGCCCTCCGCGAAGCGCAGGCGAAGCGGCGACTTGCGCTGCGCCAGCAGGCCGGTGCGCCGTACGACGTCGAGGAGCTCCTCGCGTGGCAGGTGCACCTCCGCCTCGAACTGCTCGGGAAGAAGCTGCTTGTAGTTCGGGAACTGGCCGTCGATCCGGCGCGCGGTGAGCCAGACGCCGTCGACCCCGAAGATGACCTGGTTCTCCTGCACGCCGACCGCGATCGTCTCGCTCTCCGCCGACTGGCCGACCCGGGCCAGCTCCTGCAGCGCCCGCGCCGGCACGATCGCCTCGAGCTCCTGGCCGGTACCGCTGGAGAGCGCCGTCTCCTTGACGCTGAGCCGGTACGAGTCGGTCGCGGCCATGACGAGCTTCTCGCCCTCGAAGCGGACGAGGATGCCCGTGAGCACGGGGCGCGACTCGTCGCGCGATGCGGAGCGGCCCACTCGGCCGATCGTGTCGAGGAACGCCTCGCGCTCCACGGCGAACGCGCTTTCAGGGTCGATCTCCGGGAGGCGGGGAAAGTCCTCGGGCCCATACGTGTTCAGCGAATAGGAGGCCGAGCCGCACGCCAGACGCGCGACGCCCTCGTCGGCGCGGTGCTCCAGCGTGACCTCGCCCGGCGAGAGCAGGCGGACGATGTCGACCAGCAGTCGCCCCGGAACGACGACTGCGCCCTCCTCTTCGACCTGCGCCTCCAGCGAGTCGCGTACGGAGATCTCCATGTCGGTCGCGCTCAGGTGCAGACGTCCGCCCTCGGCTCGCAGCATGATGCCGGCGAGGATCTGGACAGTGGTCCGTGTCGAGACCCCCCGGCCCACGACCTGGAGCTTCTCGGCGAGCTCGTCCTTTCCGCAAACCACGCGCATGGTCGTGGTGGCAACGGTATCTATGGATGCCATTTAAAGAAAACCTCTCGTAGTAGTCATAGAGAGTGTGAACTGCGGGGAAGACGACATCTTTCGGCTTGGCTGCACGCTGGAGGCGGTGGACGGGCTCTGGGGACAAACGCGCGATTCCCACAGCCCCAGCCGGCGGCCCGGAACGCTCCCCAGTCTGACAGCCTTATCCACAGCCGTTGTCAACGGGCCTGCTTGATGCGCGCCGTCAGCTCCTGCACGAGGTTGTAGACGCTGCGGTCCTCTTTGATGAGCTTCGCGATCTTGGAGGTCGCGTGGATGACCGTCGTGTGGTCGCGACCACCGAACTTCTTTCCGATCTTCGGGAGCGAGCTGTCGGTGAGCTCACGACAGAGGTACATCGCGACCTGCCGTGGATAGACGATCTGCTGCGAGCGCCGGTCGCCGGTCAGCTCCTGCATCGACATGCTGAAGCGCTCGACGACGATCTGCTGGATCTGCTCGACGGAGATCTCGGGCATCTCGCCCTGTGGAAAGACGTCCTTGAGAACCTCCTGCGCAAGCTCGACCGTCATCGGCCGCCCGGTCAGGGACGAGAAGGCGACGACGCGGGTGAGCGCACCCTCCAGCTCGCGGATGTTCGTGGAGATGCGGCTTGCGACGAAGGTGAGCACCTGCGTGTCCGGAACGTGGATCGAGTCCGTCTTGACCTTCTTGCGCAGTATCGCGATGCGCGTCTCGAGGTCGGGCGGCTGGATGTCGGTGATCAGCCCCCACTCGAAGCGCGAGCGCAGACGCGACTCGAGCGTGGCGATCGCGCGAGGCGGCCGGTCGGACGAGATCACGATCTGGCGCCCCGCCTCGTAGAGGCTGTTGAAGGTGTGGAAGAACTCCTCCTGGATCCGCTCCTTGTGCTCGAAGAACTGGATGTCGTCGATCAGCAGAACGTCGTAGTGGCGGTAGCGTTGCTTGAAGCCCTCGATCCGCTTGTCGCGGAGCGAGTTGATGAAGTCGTTCATGAAGGTCTCGCTCGTCACGTAGCGCGCGGTGAGGTTCCCGGTGTGCTCCATCACGTAGGCGGCGATCGCCTGCTGGAGGTGCGTCTTCCCCAGGCCGGTGCCGCCGTAGATGAAGAGCGGGTTGTAGGCGTGAGCCGGCGCCTCCGCGACCGCGAGCGCGGCCGCGTGCGCGAAGCGGTTCGAGGAGCCGATCACGAACGAGTCGAACGTGTACTTCGGGTTCAGGCCCTCGAGCGAGCGCGCCGGCTTGGGCGGGGCGTGGAGCTCGCGCGCGGCCGCCGGGAGCTCCGGCACGACGATACGGACCGCTCGCTCGCCGCCGAGCGCGTCGCGGACGATCGCCTCGAGGAGACCGCGGAAGTGGCCCTCGATCCAGTCGCGTGTGAAGCCGTTGGGGACGAGGAGGACGAAGGCGTCATCGTCCAGGGTGCCCGGACCCGCATCGGAGAACCAGGTCGTGTACGTCGCGTCGTTCAGCGCATCGCGCAGGCGGGACGAGATCTCGCCCCAAAGTGCGTCCGCACTCAACTCTGACGTCCGTTGCACGCCGTGATTCCGCCCCTTAGCCGGTCTACGCGAAGCGGCGACTATAGCAGCGTGCCTCCACCCGCTTCAATGCTTACACCTGGGGAAATCGTGGAAGGGGAAAAGTCGCGCTTTGCAGGGGTTTCACCCCTCTCCACACGCTTATCCACAGGTGTGGAAAGGTGCGCCCTTGCGTCCTTCCATGCGCCTTCGCGCCTGTGGATTTCCGCGGTACGCACGGTCTCTCGCTCGGCCGCGCAGAGCGCTCATCTATACTGATCGCCCGGCCGCAGCGAGCGGCCGTTTCGACTCCCCCATCTCTCGTGAAGCGAACGTATCAGCCGAACGTGCGCCGGCGGAAGCGGCGGCACGGATTCCGAGCGCGGATGTCGACGCGCGCGGGCCGCGCGATCCTCAAGCGCCGCCGTGCCAAGGGTCGGAAGCGCCTCTCCGCCTGAGCAGCAAAGAGTGAGTCGACGCCAGCATCGTCTCTCTCGCTCCCGAGACTTCGACACCGTCTACCGCAAGGGCCGGTCGGTCTCGACCCGCTTCCTCGTCCTGTACTCGTTCCCACGCGAGGACGACCCCGAGGGCGGCCCGCGGCTGGGCCTCGCCGTCTCGCGCCAGCTCGGGGGCGCCGTCGAGCGGAACCGGCTCAAGCGCCGCCTGCGGGCGTCGTTCGAGGAGCTCGCCGAGCGGCTTCCTGCCGGGCACGACTACGTCCTGATCGCGCGACCCGGCCTGACCGAGGCGGTCGAGAGCCGCGGCTTTCCGTGGCTGACGGAGCGCGTGGGCGAAGTGTTTCGCCTGGCCGAGGGGACGGCCGCGTGAGGCACGCCGTCTCGTTGCCCATCCACGCGTATCGCGCGCTCGTCAGCCCGCTCCTCGGACAGCGTTGCAAGTACCACCCGAGCTGCTCGCGGTATGCGCTCGACGCGCTCGGCGAGCACGGCGTTCTCCGGGGGCTCGTGCTCACCGGCTGGCGGCTGCTCCGCTGTAACCCGTGGAGCCGCGGCGGAGTCGACTACGCCTGCGACCAGACGCTGTTCAGGGCCCGGCGATGAACCCGCTCACGCCGATCGAGAACATCCTCACCGAGCTTCTCGAGTGGCTCCACACGGCGATCGGGGTCCCGTGGGCGTGGGCGATCATCATCCTCACGCTGATCGTGCGGATCGTGATCCTCCCGCTCACGATCAAGCAGATCCGCTCGATGCAACGGCTGCATATTCACGCGCCGGAGCTCAAGGCGATCCAGCAGAAGTACAAGCACGACAAGCCGAAGATGAACGAAGAGGTAATGAAGTTCTACCGGGAGAACAACGTCAATCCCCTGGCCTCCTGCCTCCCGCTCGTCCTCCAGATCCCGGTCTTCTTCGCGCTGTTCTTCGTGCTGCGCGACTTTGACGAGGAGGTCTTCCCGAACTACCCGAACTGGGACCTCGGCTGGCTCGGGCTCGTCCCGACCATCACCGAGAATGTCAACACGCACTGGTCCGGCTGGCTCCTGCTCGTCATCTACGTTGCCAGCCAGGTCGCCTCGACGTACTTCATGTCGACGACCATGGACCCGCGGCAGCGCTACATCTTCCTCGCGCTTCCGTTCGTCTTCATCTTCTTCGTCATCAACTTCCCGATCGGCCTGATGCTCTACTGGTCGACGACGAACCTGTGGACGGTCGGACAGGGCCTCGTCACCCGGCAGCTCGTGCCGAAGCCACAGCCGCCTCCCAAGCGGACGTCGAGAACGCCTCCCAAGACGGCGCCCCTGCCCGCCGAGGGCTCCGGCGACGGCGAGACACCCGCGAAGCCGGCCGGGAGCGGGCAGCAGCGGGTCAGGCGACGCAAGAAGAAGGGCCCCAGGGCACGGCGGTGAGCGAGCTCGGAAACCGGGGTCCTGACAACGTCGTCGAGAGCGAGGGCGAGACCGTCGGGGAGGCGAAGTGGACAGCGCTGCGCGAGCTCGAGCGGCGCTTCCCCGGGCTCGACAAGGCCGGCGTGCGCTTCACCGTTCTCTCCGAGGGCGAGCGCGGCCTCCTCGGCATCGGCCGGGTTCCCGCGCGCGTGATCGCCCGCGTGGAGGAGATGCCCCGCCCGGTCGCTCCTGCGAGCGAGGAGGCGGGCTCGCCGGCGGCGAAGCTCCGCGAGCTCCTCGAGCAGGTCTGCGGCGCCCTCGGCGCACCCTGCACGATCGACGTCTCCGAGAGCGACGAGCTGATCCGCGCGACGCTCACCGGCGGCGAGCTTGGCCTTGTGATCGGCAAGCGCGGGCACACGATCGATGCGATCCAGTACCTCGCGAACGCGATCCTCTGGCGTGGCACCGAAGGCGAGCGCAAGGAGGTCGTGATCGACGCCGCCGACTACCGCGAGCGGCGCCGTGGCGTGCTGGAGGAGACCGCCGACCGCGCCGCCTCCGACGCCGTCTCCGGTCAGCGCCCGGTGGCGCTCGAGCCGATGACCGCGGTCGAGCGGAAGATCGTGCACGTCCACCTGTCCGAGCGGGAGGACGTCGTCACCTCGAGCGACGGGACTGAGCCGAACCGGCGTGTCGTCGTCGCTCCCGCTCCCCCCGAGTGACCTCCGCCGACCCGCGGCTCGAGCGCTGGCTCGAGGCGCTCCTCGCCGAGCCGGGCCTGACCGCCGTGAGCGATCCGGCCGAGGCGCGGCGGATACTTGTGCACGACGCGCTCGCGGCCGCCGCGCTCGTCCACCAGGGACCCGTCGTGGACGTCGGCTCCGGCGGGGATTCCCCGGGGATCCCCATCGCCTCGGCCCGGCCGGAGCTCGAGGTCGACCTGCTCGAGGCCCAGAAGCGCGCATGCGCGTTCCTCGGGCGGGCCATCGCCGAGTTCCCCAACGTGCGCGTCGTGTGGGGGCGCGCCGAGGAGCACGGCCGCGGCGAGGGGCGGGAGGCCTACGGCACCGCCGTGGCACAGGCGCTCGCGCCGCCGCCGGTCGCGCTCGAGTGGTGCCTGCCGCTCGTCCGCGAGGGCGGACGCGTCATCCTGCTCACCGGTGAGGTCGACCTGGCCGCGGCCGCCGCGGCCGCCGGCGCAGTGGGCGGCGGCCGGCCGGAGCTCGTGCCGCTGGCAGGCTCCGAGCGCCGGTCGCTCCTCATCGTGCCCAAGGTGGGGCCGACGCCCGCCCGGTTCCCGCGGCGTTCGGGCGTGGCCCGGAAACGTCCTCTCGCCTGACTAGCATCGTCCCTGTGGGGAAGGTCTTCGCAGTGGCGAACCAAAAGGGCGGCGTCGGCAAGACGACGACCGCCGTGAACGTGGCCGCATGCCTGGCGGAGGCCGGCGCGTCGGCCCTCGTCATCGACCTCGACCCGCAGGCGAATGCGACCTCCGGGCTCGGCCGCCGCGCGAACGGGACGTCCACGTACGACCTCCTCGACGGCGCGCCGCTGGAGGAGCTCGCACACGAGACCGGGGTGCCCAACCTTCACCTCGTGCCCTCCCGGCCCGAGCTCGCAGGAGCCGCCGTCGAGCTGGCGCGCCGCGACGACGGCGACACCTTTCTCCCGGATGCGCTCGCTCACGTCCGCGACCGCTACGACTTCGTCTTCATCGACTGCCCGCCGTCGCTGGGGCCGCTGACCGTGAACGCGCTGGCGGCCACCGACCGGGTGCTCGTGCCCGTGCAATGCGAGTACTACGCCCTCGAGGGCCTCACGCAGCTGCTCCACTCCGTCGAGCTGGTGCGGGCGCGGCTGAACCCGAAGCTGGCGCTCGCCGGGATGATCCTGACCATGGTGGACGGGCGCACGCGACTCGCCGCCGACGTCGCGGCCGAGGTGAGGCGACACTTCGGCGACCTCGTCTTCGACGCGGTCGTCCCGCGCAACGTCCGGCTGGCCGAGGCGCCGAGCCACGGGCTGCCGATCACCGTCTACGACCGCTCCTCCGCAGGAGCGGACGCCTACTACCGGGTGGCGAGCGAGCTTGTCGACCGCGGCTAGCCCGAGCCCCCGCCGCGGCCTCGGGCGCGGGCTCGAGGTGCTCATGGGCGGCGCCGCGGCGAGCTCCGAGCTCGCGCAGATCCCAGTGGGCTCGATCCGTCCGAACTCGCGCCAGCCGCGCCGGCGTCTCGACGCCGAGCGCATCGACGAGCTAGCGGAGTCGATCCGCGCGCAGGGGCTCGTCCAGCCTGTTGTCGTCCGCCCGTCGCCGGAGGGCGGCTACGAGCTGATCGCGGGCGAGCGCCGCTGGCGGGCGGCACGGGTGGCCGGACTGGCCACCGTGCCTGGGCTGATTCGGGAGACGGACGACCGCGATTCGCTCCTCCTCGCCGTGGTCGAGAACGTTGCCCGCGAGGATCTCTCCGCCGTGGACGAGGCGCGCGCCTATTCCGTCCTCATGGACGAGTTCGGCCTCGCGCTCGGCGAGGTGGCCGAGCAGGTCGGCCGCTCCAAGCCGACGGTCTCGAACCGCGTGCGCCTGCTCGAGCTCCCCGACGACGTGCTCGGCCTCGTCGAGCGGGGGCAGCTCTCCGAAGGGCATGCCCGCGCCGTCCTCGCGGTGCCGGGCAACGAGGAGCGGCGCGCGCTCGCGCGGCGAATCGTCCGCCAGGGGATGTCGGTCCGTGCCGCCGAACGGGCGGCCCGGTGGGCCGGCGCGCGGACGAAGCCGCGGCGGAAGCAGCCCGTCGACCCCGCGCTGGCCGAGCGGGCGCGTGAGGCTCTGCGCCGCCTGACGGGCGCGGACGCGAAGGTCACCGCCGGTCGCGTCGAGCTCTACTTCGAATCCGAGCTCGAGCTCGAGGAGCTGGTCGAGGCACTCGAGCACGCGACGCTACAATCCGCCGGCGCGGGCGATTAGCTCAGTCGGTTAGAGCGCCGCTCTGATAAGGCGGAGGTCCCTGGTTCGAATCCAGGATCGCCCACTGCGCTCGTGCCCGCCGGCCAGGGGCCTCAGGGTGGTGCCGGGCACCTGCCGCCGAGCGACCGTACGACGCCGCACAGCGTCCTCAGGCTCTGACCGAAGTAGTTGGCGAGCCGGGGCGAGCTCGTCTCCACCGACTGTTCGGCCGCCGCCATACCCGCAGCTCCGGCCTCAGCCACGGCCAGCCGATCGGCGAACGGCCCTCGTGCGGCCAGCAGGAGCCACGAGTCGAACACCCTGACCTCGTAGCTGGGCCCAAGCTGTGCTCGGAGCCGGACGGCATCAACTCGGCGGGCAAAGTCCAGCGGAACTGCGAGGTAGAGCGAGCCGACAGGAAACGGTACGCGCTCGAGTACTGGGCGATCGAGTGTCGGGGAACCACGCGGCAGGGGGACGGCGTGTCGTGTCACGGGTAGCGCGGCGAGGAAAACGGGAGAGCCTGGGAAGAGAAGGTCACCGGGTTCCACGTCTGTGGAGAGCCATGCTGCAGGCTCCGCTGTGGCGCCGCGCGTTCCCGAGCGGAGGTCGCGCGGGTCAGGGACGACATTGGGAGCGAAGAGCGCAGCCAGGGTCACGGTGGCGACGCCGAGGATCGCGGCCGCCCGCCCGCGATCTCGGAGGACGCGCGCAGTTCCTGCGCCAACGAGCCCGGTCCAGAAGGGGAGGCCATAGATGAGATGCCGAGTCTCGAGATGGTGGGCGATGCTCCCCTCCGTCTGACCGAGGACGAGGAGCAGCGGCGTAATCAGCAGGGCGAGCACGGCGAAGGCGGCGAACCCCGGGCAGCGCCTCACCAGCGTGACGAACCCGATGCCGGCAAGTACGACGAACAGGAGGAACACGGGCTCGCGGCCACCCGCAAGGCCGCCGACGCTTCTGACGAGAAGCCGCGCGGCCACTTCGGGGCTTGCGAGCGTTGAGTCCCCACCGGGCCTCACGGCGAAACGGTCGGCCAGGCGCAGCTCGGCAACGAGCAAGGGCAGAAAGGCCAGGGCCACCAACGCCACGGGCAGCGCGGACCGCAGCGGCCGCCCACGCCACAGTGCGAGCGCGACGGCCGCCTCGCACGCGACGATGACCGTCCCGAATGGATGGGACGCAGCGAGAAACCACGCTCCGGCGGCGGCCCAGGCAGCCGCTCCCGGCGTGCGCAGAACGACGGCGCGAATGAAGAGGTCGGCCGCGAGTGTCGCCGCGAACGCGAGGAGCGCATACATGCGCCCGACCGTTCCGTACACGCTGAGGAGCTGCGAGCTCGCCGCGAGCAGACCGGCCGTGAGCCCGGCGATCGGGCCTGCGAGGCGGCGTCCGACGTCGAAGCAGAGACCAACCGCCGCGAGTGCGAAGGCGACAGACAGCCAGCGCGGCGCCGCCGAAGAAGCGTCGAAAACGAACACCGTGTGGACAAGCAGGAAGTGCAGCGGTGCAAAGCCCTGGTCGCTGAGACTGGCGGCCAGGACCTCCCCGAGCGGGCGAGCGGAGACGAGGCCAGTGAGCGCCTCGTCCTCGTGAACCGGCTTCTCCGAGACGTCTGGAGCAAGGCGGGCAAGAAGGAAAACGCCCGCGGCAACGATCGGAGTCGCGAGGAGCAGCGCTCGGCGACGGTCAGCGAGTCCCACCGAGTGCCTCCCGGTCGATGTCGATGAGGGTCCCGGACCAGCGGTCGCGGCCGTTCGGGCCGAGCCACGCCGTCCGCACGACGACCGCTTGCTCAACGAGGGAGCGCGGGTCGAGCGGCTCGCTGGAGTGCGCGAGCAGGATGGACGGGGAGATTCGGCGGACCTCGATCCCGGGCTCTGCTTCCAAACGGCGCAAGGCCAGGTTGAGGCGACGCGGAGAGCCGCTGAACAACCATATTCCTTGGCGGTCGCTTCCCTGGCCCTCGAGGAAGTCGCGGACCACGGCGACGCCGCGCGCCTGGACATCGGGCGTGTAGCGCGGGTCGACCCCGGGCAGCTCCTCGACCTGCGCGATCTCGGGGAGCTCGAGAGCCGCGTACGAGTCGAGGAGCTCCCCCGGCCTCCCCCGACCGGCGCACCGATCGACGAGAAGAGGACGGCGTCCCCGGCGCCGGAAACCACGTCGACGGCCTGAGGGAGGCGGAGGTCGCGTAGACGTTCCAGGCGGGAGGCCGTCTCCACGGCCTCCCAGACGAGGATCGCGGCCACGAGCGCGGCCGCGCCGAGCAGCGGGCGGCGAACCATCCGTCCGGCGGTCAGACAGCCCACGGCCACCAGGAGAAGGAAGAACGGGAGCGACGGCAGGAGGTAGCGGGGGAAAAACACCGTCTCGGAGGGGACGAGGCTGAAGAAGGCGACGGGGACGGCGACCCAGAGCGCCAGCGCCACTCCGATCCTCTGGTCGCGCCGGAGGGTCGCGGCCAGGCCGGCGAGGGAGAGGACGGTGAGGAGAGCCGTCCCGAGCCATTCGCCGGAGGCCAGCGCCAGGAGGCTCTCCGCCGGCACCGGGCGGCCGGAGCCGCTCTCGAAGATCGAGCTCTCCGGCGAGCCGACGTCGTAGCGCCGGCTCAGCACCGCGAGCGCGTAGACGTACGGCGACGCCACGAGACCCAGCGTCACGAGTCCGGGCCGGGCGCTGCGTAGGAAGGGCCGGAGCGGCGCGTGGGAGTAGAGGTAGGCGGTGGCGAGCGCTACCCCGATGTAGAGCGGCGCGATCGGGTGAACGTAGACGAGGCCTCCTGCCACGGCGCCCGCAGCGATCCAGGCGTTCCGTTCTCCGCGCGCTGTCGCCCGCAGGAGCAGCCACACGGCGAGCAGCACGCCCGCGAGGAAGAGGGTGTACATGCGCCCGAACGTCGAGAGCCTGACTGCGAGCGGCGCGAGCGCCAGGAGCGGCGGCAGGAGCAGGGCGGCGTCGCGTCCGCTGAGCTCCCTGGCGACCGGAGCCGAGAGGCCGACGGCGACGAGGAGGAAGAGGACGGGCGGCAGCCGCAACCCGGCAAGGCCGCCGGGCCACTCGAGGCTCACGTGCTCGACGAGAAAGAACGCCGGCGCCCCGCCGCGCTCGACGAAGATGTCGCGGATGATCGCCGGAACGCTCTCCGGAGCAAACTCGAGCGTGATCGCCTCGTCGATGTGCAGGGGCTCCCACCAGACCGCCGGCAGCGTCGCGGCCGCAGCGAGGAGGACGGCGGGGCCCACGGCCGCCGCCCAGTACAGGTGACAACGGACACGACCCGTGTCGCGGAGCGTATTCATGTTCCCGGGGCAACGCTAGAGGTCCGGAAGGAGCGGAGAAGGCTCGCCGCTATGATCAGACGAGGCCCGCCCATGCACGAGATGGTCATCTACGGCGTGAGCTTCGACATGGTCGGCAAGCAGCCGATCGTCTTGCTGAAGACCGCTGACGGGAACAAGTTCCTGCCGATCTGGATCGGTCATCCAGAGGCGGCCGCGATCCTCATGAAGCTCCAGGGCGCCGCCACGCCGCGGCCGATGACGCACGACCTCTTCACGGGGATCCTCTCCCAGCTCGAGGCGCGCGTCGTCAAGATCGCGGTCACCGAGCTTCGCGAGAACACGTTCTACGCGCTCATCACGGTGGCGATCGACGGGACGGAGATCGAGATCGACTCCCGCCCCAGTGACGCCATCGCCCTGGCCGTCCGTTCCGACGCGCCCATCTTCGCGGCCGAGTCAGTGATCGAGGAGAGCGCGATCGAGTTCGAGCACGAGGACGTGAACGAGGAAGAGGTCGTCGAGGAGTTCAAGAAGTTCCTCGACGAGGTGAAGCCCGAAGACTTCTCGGCCGAGTAGCTACTCCGCGATCTCGCGCTTCGTCAGCGCGAGAAGCTCGGTGAAGAGCTCCCGCAGGCCGCCCTCGGACAGCGGGCCGGGGTTCTCGCCGGCGAGCGCTGCGAGGAGGCGCTCCTCGCGGCCCTTGTCGACGAAGACCCAGCCCTGCGCCAGCTTGTGCTCGCGCAGCTTGCGAACGAGCTCGATGCGCTGGTTGACCGCGGCCAGGATCGCGCGGTCGGCGTCCGTGATGCGCGCGCGCAGGTCGCCGACGACGGGGTCGTGCTCAGGGTCGCCGGGCCGCATGGGGCACAGGATAGGCCGTCACTAGACCGGCGCGTCCACGAGCCACGAGATCACGAGCACGGAGACCCCGAGCCCGTTGAACGCGGCGTGGCCGATGAAGGCCGGCCAGATGCTCGCCGAGCGCAGGCGCACCCACCCGAGCCCGATCCCGAAGAGGACGAGCGGCGGCAGCGCCCCGAGGATCCCGTGCACGAGGCCGAAGACGATCCCGGTCACGAGGATGGCAAGGAGGCCGCCGTACCGCACGAACACGCGCACCCCGAGCCCGCGGAAGAAGAGCTCCTCGGCGAAGGGCCCCAGCAGGACGAGGACGAACGCGTTGGCGGCGAAGGCTTCGGCGTGCTCCGGCTCCCACCGGTCGGCTCGGAAGCCCTGGTCCTCACCGCCGTGGAGGAACGGCTCCACGGTAACCGCGACGATGGTCGTGGCGACCACGATGGCGAACGAGATCCAGACCCAGCGCAGGCGGAAGCGTCGAAAGCCGAGAGCCTTCCGCGGGTTCGGATACGCCCGCGCGACCAAGAGCGAGATCAGGATGATGACTCCGTAGAACACGGCGGCGCTGAGCGCCAGGCCGGGGTCGTAGAGGATGTCGTCCGTCGCGGCGTCCGAAGTCTGACTCGCGGCCAGGAACGCTCCCAGAGTGATCGTTCCGGAGACGGCCAGCCAGACGGCCGCCGGCCAGGTCTTACGTCTGCGCGAGCGCCTGATCGAGGTCGGCGGCGATGTCGTCGGCATCCTCACACCCTACGGAGAGGCGCATGAGCCCAGGCGAGATGCCCGCCGCCTCGAGCTGATCCGGCGAGTACTGGCGGTGGCTCGTCGAGGCCGGGTGGTGGAGCACCGTGTCGACGCCGCCGAGGCTCGTCGCGCGCCCGCAGAGCTCGAGGGCGTCCATGAACCGCTCGCCTGCCACGCGACCGCCGACCAGCTCGAAGGCCAGCATGCCCCCCGGGGCCCCGAACTGGCGCAGCGCCAGCTCGTGCTGCGGGTAGCTCTCCAGGCCCGCGTAGTAGACCTTCGCGACCTTCGCGTGCGCCTCCAGGAGCCGTGCGACCTCCAGCGCGCTCTCGCTCGCGCGCTCCATCCGCAGGGTCAGGGTCTTCAGGCCGCGTCGGACGAGGAAGGCGGGGAACGGGTCGAGCACGGAGCCGACCTCGATCTGGTGCAGGCGCGCGGCGGCCACGAGCTCACGGCTTCCCGCGACGACCCCGGCCATGGCGTCGTGGTGGCCGTTGAGGTACTTCGTCGCCGACTCGCAGACCAGGTCGGCGCCGAGCTCGAGCGGCCGGCAGAGCGCGGGGGAGGCGAACGTGTTGTCCACGATCAGAAGCCCGTCGCCCTTGGTCGCCGCGATCGCGGCGAGGTCGGCGAGCGGGAAGCCCGGGTTGGCCATCGTCTCGACGTAGCGCACGCGCGCGGGCCGCTCCCAGGCGGACGGGTCGGTGACGTCGAGGTACGCGATCTCGACTCCGCGTGGGCGGAGCTGAGACTCCGCGAGTTGGTAGGTCGTTCCGTAGAGCTGGCGAGGGAGGAGCAGCGTGTCGCCGGCGGCCAGGGTGGAGTGCAGCGCCGCGCTGATCGCGCCCATGCCGGAACCGAACCCCTGTGCAGCCTCCGCGCCCTCGAGCTCCGCCATGACGGCGTTGAGCTCCTCGACGGTCGGGTTGCGCAGGCGCGCGTACGTAAACCCGTACTCCTCCTCGGCGATGACGGCGCCCAGGTCGGCGACGCGCTCGAAGGAGAAGGTCGTGGAGGCGACGATCGGGCCGACGACCGGCTCGCCGGCGCCCTCGGGCAGCGGCGGCGTGTGGATGGCGCGTGTGGAGAGGCCCAGCCTGCGCTTGGTCATGGTCGGCGGCCCAGTCCGAGCCGTTCGGGGAGCGTAGCGAGCGGCGGCGCCTCGAAGGCAAGCCCGGCCGCGACCGCGCCGTCCCGATCCGTGTCGCCGTCCCCGACGTGAAGCGCCCGCCCGGCCTGGACGCCGAGGCGTGCGAGCGCGATCTCGAAGACCGCCGGGTCGGGCTTCGCCGCGCCGGCCTCGGCCGAGCTGACGATCTCCGTGAAGTAGCCGCTCAGGCCGGCCCGGTCCAGGTGGCCGTGGAGCGAGATGTCCCAGTTGGAGACGCACGCAAGGGCGAACCCCGCGCTGCGCAGGCGCCCGAGCGCCTCGGCCGCGCCCTCGAGCGGGCGGAAGACGATGCTCGCGAGGAACGCAGGCGCGAAGTCGGCCGCGTCGAGGCCCGCCTCGGCATGCTCGAGGAAGACCGCGGTGCAGCGGCGCCCGAGGTCGGCGAGGCTCTCCTTGTCGCGACCTTCGAGCGTGCGCGGGAGGTAGTAGGCGACCTCGGCCCCGAACGCGGCGGCGACGGTTTCCAGGTCGCGCTTGACCCCCCGGTCGGTCAGGGCGGCCCGCAGCCTGGGGGCCGGATCGTCCAGCTCGACGATCGTGCCCATCGCGTCGACGGTGACCGCGTCGAGCTGGCTAGCGGTCGTCCTGGAAGGCATCCGGGTGCAGGGCCCGGGCGACGCGCTCGAGCGCCTGGGCCACGTAGGGGCCGGCCCGCTGGACGAGGTCCGAGGGAAGCACGCGGACCCGGCCCTGCTCGACCGCGGTCAGCTTGTTCGTCCGCGGGTCGCGGCGGAGGCTCTTGAGGGTCACGCGACTGTCCGAGGTTGCGAGGTAGATCTCGGGGTCGAGGCGGCGAAGGCGGGAGAGCGGAAACGGCTCCGCGCCCGGCGTGTCGCCCGCGACGCTCTCGCCGCGCGCCCGGGTGAGGAGGTCGCCCAGGAGCGAGCGCATCGGGACGGTCACGAAGAACCCGGTGTCGACGAAGGTCCTCGGCGCGGGTGTCTCTGCGATGCGCTCTTCGACTGCGCTGACCTCCTCGCGGATGCGAGAGGCCACGGCGCGGGCCTCGACGGGCTCGCCGACGAGGAAGCCGAGCTCCAGGGTCGCGCGGAGGATGTCCTCGATCGACGAGCTCGGCTGGACATAGAGCGTGGCACCCGTCTCACGCTGCACCTTGGCGAGATCGAGCTGGTCGGTGCTCGGAGTGGCCACGAGGAGGTCGGGCTCGAGCTTGATGATCTCGTCAACCTTCATGCGGAGGTTCGGAGAGACGACCTGGACGGCCTCGGGCGGCGCCTTCCTCGGCCCGTCGCCCTTCTCGATACCCGCGGGGACACCGACGAGGCGGTCGCGGGCACCGAGCGCCATCACGAGCTCGGCGGAGCCGGGGTCGAGCGCGACGATTCGCTGGGGCTTGCCGCGGAGGACGGCCGGCTGCTCCCCGACACCCTGGACGGTGACGGGGTAGGGCTGCTCGAGCTCGCCCTGCGGCTCCGCCCGCGCACCGCACGCCGAGAGGCCCGCAGCCGCGAGCAGGGACGTAAGGAACAGGAGGCACGTTTTCACGCCGACAGGCACTATGGCGAAAGATGCGGCTCTTCACGCAGGAGGAGGCGAACGCGGCGCTTCCTGACGTCCGCCCGCTCGTCGAGCGGCTGGTCGAGGATCGGCGCACGCTCGTCGCGCTGGGCAATGACCTGGAGGCCGTTCAGGCGCTCATCGGCGGCAACGGCGGCAGCCTCGACCCGAGCCGCGTGGGCGAGCTCCAGGAGGCCGTTGCGCACGCAGCGGCCGCGCTCGCGGCCCTCGTCGACGAGATCCAGGGTCTCGGCGCCCAGGTGAAGGACCTGGACAGCGGCCTGGTCGACTTCCCGGCCCGCCACCCGGAGAGCGGGGACACCGTGCTGCTCTGCTGGCAGCTCGGCGAGCCGGAGGTCGGCCACTGGCACGACCTCGAAGAGGGGTTCGCGGGCAGGAAGCCGCTCCCCTTCTAGAGAACTCACCCGGGATGGGCACCGAGTGGATCGAACGCCTCGCCGTCGCCGGCGTCGTCCTACTGGCGGCGCTGGTCCTCGCCCGGATCGTCGACCGGATAATCGCGCGGCGGTTCGAGCTGCGCCCCGAGACGCTGACGCTCTACCGCGTCGTGCGGCGGACCGTCTTTGCAGCGATCGTCGGCGTCGGCGTCCTGAGCGCGCTGCTGCTGATCCCGCCCGTCCGTGCGGTGGCCGGGGCCATCCTCGCGTCGTCCGCGGTCATCGCGCTCGTCGTCGGCCTGGCGGCTCAGACGACCCTCGCGAACTTCGTCGCCGGCATCCTGGTCGCGTTCGCGCAGCCGCTCCGGCTCGGCGACAACGTCGCGGTCGCTGGCGCGACGGGTACCGTGCAGCAGATCGGGCTGACGTACACGGTCATCCGCGCAGCCGACGGTGCGCGGTACTACGTGCCGAACGCGAAGCTGGCCTCCGATACCATCCGAAACGACACCATCGCCGGGGCGGAGCACCTGGTCACGGTGAGGGTCGCCGTGCCGCTCAGCGCCGATCTTGATCGCGTGCTCGGGCTCCTCCTCGAGGAAGCGAAGCATCTTCCCGAAGATATGACTGTGAAGGAACCAAGCGTCTACGTGAGCCAGCTTGACTCAGCGGGAGCCGTCGTGACCATCGAGGCCTGGGCCAGGACCTCTGCCCAGGCGAGCGACCTGGCCTCCTCGCTCCGCCAGGCCGCCGCCGAGCGGCTGAAGGCCGAAGGGATCTTCGAGTGACGGCAAACGGCAGGAACGGCAGGAACGGGAAGAACGGCAGGAACGGCAACGGCGCGCAGGCCGTGAACAACCGCAACCGCCGCCGCCGCCGCAACCGCCGCCGCCACGACCGCTCGCAGACGCTCAAGTTCGTCCTCGTCTCGATCGCCGCGATCACGCTCGGGGCAATCGCCCTTCTGGTCGCCGCGGCCTTCACCGGCGCCCAGGCCTTCGTCAACAGCTGCTCGCTCGCCTCACTGAAGCCGGTCTCGATCGGCGAGAACTCGTTCGTCTACGCAGCGGACGGCTCCGTGCTGGGCGCGATCCCCGCCGAGCAGAACCGCCAGCCGGTCGCGCTCGACCGGATGTCACCGCTGCTCGCGCAGGCCACGGTCTCGATCGAGGACAGGCGCTTCTACTCGCATTCGGGCGTGGACTACGAGGGCATCATTCGCGCGGCGGTGAAGAACCTTCAGGAAGGCGAGATCGTTCAAGGAGGCTCGACGCTCAGCCAGCAGCTCGTCCGGAACCTCTACATCGGCAGGGAGGTCTCCTGGGAGCGGAAGACAAAGGAGGCGTGCCTCGCGCTCAAGCTCGAGAGCGAGGGCCTGCCCAAGCTGTGGGGCCCGACGCCCCCAGGCCTGACCTCAGCCGAGCTGAAGCGCTGGCGCAAGGAGCGGATCCTGGAGACGTACCTCAACCAGGTCTACTTCGGTGCGCACGCCTACGGAGCGGAGGCTGCGGCGCAGACGTACTTCTCCAAGCCTGCCTCCGACCTTACGCTTGCCCAGGCGGCGATGATCGCCGGGCTCCCCCAGGCGCCGTCCGTCTTCGACCCGTTCCAGAACCCGGACGCGGCTCTGAGGCGCCGCAACGACGTGCTCAAGGCCATGCGCGAGGACGACTCCATCAGCGAGTCGGCCTACCAGGCCACCGTGCAGGAGCCGATCGAGCTCAAGCGCGGGAGCATCTACACCCTGATCCGGGAGCCCTTCTTCTTCGGCTACGTCCGCGAGCTCCTGATCGAGGAGTACGGGGCGACCGCCGTCCGCGGCGGCGGCCTCAAGGTCTACACGACCATCAATCCGCGCTACCAGCGGCTCGGCATCAAGGCGATGCGGGAGACGCTGAACCAGCCGGGCGACCCGGCCTCGGCGATCGTCAACATCAACCCGAAGAACGGCGCGATCCGGGCGATGACGGCGGTCGTGCCCGGGAAGAAGAACATCCAGTTCAACCTCGCCGCGCAGGGCCGGCGGCAGGCCGGCTCCGCGTTCAAGACGTTCGTCCTCACGGAGTCGATTCGCCAGGGGATCAACCCGTACTCGACGAGGTACCTCTCGGCGCCGTTCCACTGGCAGCCGGATCCGAACTCGGAGCCCTGGGATGTGGCGACGTACAGCCACTCCTACCTCGGCTCGGTACCCATCGCGACGGCGACGGTGAACTCCGACAACACGGTCTTTGCGCGTCTCACGCTCGACGTCGGCCCGGAGAACGTCGTCAAGGTCGCGCGGCAGATGGGGATCAAGACGGACATCCTCCCCGTCGCTTCGATTGGGCTCGGCTCGAACGCTGTCTCGGTGCTGGAGATGGCCTCGGCCTACGCGACGCTCGCGGCGCGAGGCGTCTACTCGGAGCCGATGGCGATCCGCAAGGTCGTGCTTGCCGACGGCAGAGTCGACAAGGCCGCCGGCTGGGGCGTCGCCAAGCGCAAGCGCGTCATGTCGGACGGCGTCGCGTACGAGGTAACCCGGATCCTGCAGAGCAACATGACAGGCGGGACGGGCACGGGGGCGTACTACGGCGACCCGTCCGCCGCCGGGAAGACCGGCACGACCGACAACTCGGCGGACGCCTGGTTCGCGGGCTACACGCCGAAGGCGTCCACGGTCGTCTGGGTCGGTTACCCGAACGCCCAGATCGCGATGACGAGCGTCCACGGGATCACGGTCGCGGGCGGCACCTTCCCCGCGGACATCTGGCGCCTGTTCATGTCGAGGGCGCTCGCGGGCGTGCAGCAAGTGGGCTGGCCGTTCCCGAGGCACCCGGTGCTCTGGGTGCCGTTCCAGGGCCAGTACGCCAACGCGGGTGCGCCGCCCGAGCCGAAGAAGAAGAAGGACAAGGACCAGACGACGACGGGCGAGACGCCGCCCACGACGACGGCACCCCCGCCGACCACGACTGCGCCTCCGACCACGACCGGTCCGCCCTAGGAGGGCCTGACGAAACGCAGCGCCGGCTGGGCGCTCGTCGCCGGCGCACTCGTCCTCGCGCTCACGGCGACGGCGGTCGCGTTCGCCTTCCCGTCGTCCTCTCCGCTCGTTCCCGAGCACGACGGCGGGGACTCGGGCTGGGCCTGGCTCTATCTCGGCGCGATGGTCGCCGCCTTCGGGGCCTATCTGGCGGGGCTCTACCTGCTCCACCGCGCCGGCAGCGCGGTGCGCCGGAACGCCGCGATCGCGCTGGCGTGCGCGATCCAACTCCTCCCCCTCGCGGGCCCCGTCCTTCTCTCCACCGACGTCTACACGTACTGGGACTACGCGCGGATCTCCACCGCCCACGACGGCAACCCCTACGTGGACGTGCCGCGCGACTACCCCGAGGACGTCGCCTATCCGCTGATGGGCTCCAACTGGTACGACACGACGTCGGTCTACGGGCCGGGGTTCACGCTGGCATCCGAGGCGCACGCCGAGGCGGTCGGAGAGTCGCCCGACGCCGCGGCCTGGGTCTACCGGGGGCTTGCCGCCGTCGCGATGATCGTGCTGGTGCTATTGGCCGCGCGCCTCTCGCCGCAGCCGGCGTTCGCGGCCGCCTTCGTCGGGTGGAACCCGCTCCTCGCCGTCCACTTCGCGGGCGGGGGGCACAACGACGCCTGGATGATGGCCTTCGTCCTGGGAGCGCTCGCGCTGGCCGCGGCCGGCCGGCAGACGCTTGCCGGCATCTCCTGGGCCGCGGCGATCGCGATCAAGTGGGTACCGCTCGTCTTCCTCCCGCTGCGGCTGCTCGAGGCGCGGCGGACCGGGCGGCGCATCGACCACCGCGGGCTGGCGGTGACCGCGGGTGTAATCGTGGCGATTGCCACTTGGCGCTACGGGCTTTCGCTGGATCGGCGCCGCGGGCCCGCTCGCGACGAACCTCGCCGAGGATCGCGCCTGGTACGCGGTCCCGAGCCGAATCGCCTCCCTCGGCCTTCCGGAGGGCGGCGTCGCGCTCGTCTTCGCGCTCGCGTTCGCCGGCGCCTACGCCTGGCTCCTGCGTGAGGCCTGGCGCGGCAGGGCCCGGCTCGCCCTCACCGCCGGGCTGCTGCTCGTCTGCACGACCTGGCTGGTGCCGTGGTATGCCGTTTGGGCGGTGCCGCTCGCGGCCGTGGAGGAGGATCGCACGGCGCGCGTGCTCGCCCTCGCTCTCTCCGCTTACTTGCTCCGGGACGCCGTCCCCCTCTAGTAGGAGGGCTTGACGAAACGCAGCCTGTGCCGAGCGACGTTCCGCCAATCCCTCCTGGCGCGCAGTGGACTACGGTACGCCGTTGTGGCCGGCCTGATCTCCGTCGCCGAGGCGCAACGGCTCGTCCTGGAGCGGGCGAAGCGGCTCGAGGCCGAGCGCGTCCCGATCGAGCGCGCCGCAGGGCGCGTTCTGGCGGAGCCGGCCGCCGCCGCGGTCGACCTGCCGCCCTTCCCGAGCTCGGCCATGGACGGCTACGCGCTTCGCTCCGCGGACACGGTGGCCGCCCCCGTGACTCTGCCGGTGGTCGCGCGCATCCCGGCCGGCGTGCCCGCCACCCACGCGCTTGGCGTAGGCGAAGCGATGGCGATCGCCACGGGGGGCGCCGTGCCCGACGGCGCTGATGCCGTGGTCCCGCTCGAGCTCGTCGAGGAAGGGTCGGACGGGCTGTCGGTCTCCGAGCCTGTTCCTCCAGGCGCGAACGTCCGCGACCGCGGGGGCGACGTCCGCGCGGGCGAGACGGTGCTCGAGCCCGGAGTCGTCCTCGGCCCCGGGCAGGTGGGCGCCCTCGGGGCGGCCGGCGTGGCGGACGTGCGCTGTACGAAGCGGCCGCGTGTGGGCATCCTCGTCACCGGCTCGGAGCTGCGCCAACCAGGAGAGCCGCTCGGCCCCGGCCAGATCTACGAGTCCAACGGGCTGCTCCTCGCTACCGCGCTCCAGCTTGCGGGCGCGGTTCCCGCCCAGCTCGGCGTGGTCGCCGATACCGAGGAGGAGCACCGGCGCACGATGGAGCGCGCGCTGCTCGGCTTCGACATGCTCGTGACGACGGGGGGCGCGTCGGTTGGGCCCCACGACCTGGTGCGAAGGGTGCAGGCGGAGCTCAAGGTCGAGGAGGTCTTCTGGGGCGTGGCCATGAAGCCCGGGAAGCCGGTGGCCTTCGGCGTCCGGCGCGACCACCTCGTCTTCAACCTGCCCGGAAACCCGGTGTCCGTGCTCGCGACCTTCGAGCTGCTCGTCCGGCCGGCCGTGAATGCGTTGCTCGGCCTCCCCTCCCCGCTGCCGGCCTTCCGGCCGGGGAAGCTCGCCGCCGCGGTGCCCCGCAACGCCGTCCGCGACGAGTTCGCCCGCGCCACCGTGGCCGAGGAGGACGGCGAGACGATCCTCGACCCGGTGCGCGGCCAGGAGTCGCACATGATCGTGCGGGCGGGCCGCGCAGCGGCGCTTGCCTGGATACCGGCGGGCGAAGGCGAGCTTCCCGCAGGGTCCCCGGTCCGGTTCCTGCCGCTCTAGTAGGAGGGTTTGACCTCCTAAGGAGACCGCGCCGCCGCGAGCGTGTAGGCCTCGCCACGCCTGGGAGTCACCTCAACGAGCCGCGCGTAGACGATCCAGCGCTCCGAGACGCCGTAGAGCGGGTGACAGGCGGAGAGCATTAGCGTGTCGAAGCCGCGATCGCGGATGACACTCCAGTCGTCAGCGTCCACGATCTCGTGCTTGAACACGCGGTAGCGGAAGGTCGCGTACGGCATCTCCAGCGTGATCTCGTCGCCCACGTCGACGTCGTCGATGCGGCGGAACGGCGCCCCGAAGGTCGTCCGGTGGCCGGCGATGCCCACCGTCTTGCCCAGGCCGGGCACCTCGGTCCGCTCGTAGTGGCCGGGCCCGCGGGAGAGATCCGCGCCCCAGCGGGTTCCGTGCACGACGACCGCCTTGACCCCGATGCCCGGGATCCGGATGCGGCCGAAGGCCTGGCCTTGCTCGAGGCTTCTCGCGAAACGGCGCGCGTCTCGTTGCGTGACCGCGCGTGCGAGGCTGACTTGATTCGCCGGCGGCACCGGCTCGCCGCCGTCCTCCTCGGCCGGCACCGCCGGGCTCGGGCCGGGATCCCAGGCGGCGAACTCCTCCTCGAGCGCCGATTCCAGCCGGTGCTGCTGGAAGCGGCTGTACAGATCCGTCACCGGGTCGCGCCAGAAGAGAACCGCCGCCGCGTACGCGAGCACGAGCAGTCCAAAGACGATGAGGATGGTTCCGACGCGCCGCAGTCTCAGATCACCTCCCTACGGACTCTCGGCCCGATCCTCCTGCGAGTCAACAGCGACCAGATGCCGCCTGCGGGATCTCCGCACGGCGAGGATAGCCTGGCGACCGGCTTCCCTGAACGGGCCGGGCGTGCGCTCCGCCACGTCGGGGTACGGGGCGTACGTCCCCAGTGCGACCGCGCCAACCTGGCCCGCGGCCGCTCCCCAGGCGAGGAACGCGACGACGAGCAGGGCGGGGACGTAGCCCACCGCGGTCAGCGCGATCAAGTACCAGATCGCGTCGAGGCCCATCCCGAAGCGCAGCGCGAAGGAGGCGAGAAGGAGCGCTGGGCCGGCGAAGCCGAGGGCGTACACGGCGGCCTGGACAGCGCGTCCCCGGTCGCGCACCTGCGGCAGCCAGAGCCAGGCGTGGAGGGACGGGAGCAGGAAGATCAGCGAGTACGGGTTGACCGCGGTGACGACGAGCGCCACGACTGCGAGCACGAGCATCGCCGCGAGATGGCCGCCGAGCTCCTCCTCGCGCGCGATCGAGCGAGTGGGCGTGAGGCGTGGCCTGGCGACGAGCCACACGACTGCCGACACCCCGAGCAGCGCGGTGAGCGCGGCCACCGGCCAGTCCCCCGCCGCCTCCGTGTCGGGTGCGATCGGCCTGTCGGCGCCGCTCGGGAGGAGGCCGGTGAAGACGAAGCCTGCGAAAACGAGCCCGAGCGCAAGCCAGACGCCGAGTCGGCTCAGGTAGCTGCGCAGCGCGGGCAGGAGCGCAATGTGGCGCCGGCGGCAGCGGGCGAAGAGGTCGACGGTCGCCGCCAGGAACGGGATCAGCGCGGCCACGAGCAGGAGCTGCAGCGTCCACCCGTACACGAGCCGCGTGCCGAAGTAGAGGTACGACTGTGTGCCGCTCGCGACCTCGGCCGACTCGTCGAGCGACCCGATCAGCATCTGCGCCGCCCGCCCGAGCTCGCCGATCCGCTCCTCGTCGATGTTCGCCAGCGTGTCGTCTGCAGGCGGCTGCGGGCGGCTGCCGCCGGTCGTGATCGTGACGGCGGGGACGCCGCGCGAGACGAACGGCGCCTGCTCGTAGAAGCTGAAGGGAAAGGCGAGGTCGACGAGCTGCGCGAGCGCCCCAGGGCGCTGGGGCTCCGCGTCTGTCTGGGCCTCGATGGACTCGCCGGCGGTCACGAGGAGCGTGGGGCTCGGCACGCGCGACGTGTCACCGCCGAACTCGAGGCGCGGAGAGCCGCCCGACCCGATCGAGTCGAGGTTGACGAGCGCGGCGATGCGACCGGCGAACGGCTTGCTCTCGGCGAAGTGGGCGGCCCCGAAGCCCTCCGTAGGCGCCGCCGTCGGTGGAGACGAGCACGATCGGATGCGAGAGCGACGCGTTGCCGAGGTCGCGCGCGAGCTCCAGGAGCGCGCCGGTGCCGGAGCCGTTGTCGTCCGCGCCGGGCGAGGTGCCCGCGTTGTCCCGGTGCGCGAGCACGACCACGGCCCGCTGCGACTGGGGGTTCGCGGGCCCCGTGCGAGGCGCGACCGCGACGATGTTAACCAGCTCCTCTGTCCCCAGGCCCGGGATCTCCCCGGAGAACTGCTGCCGCTCGACGGCGAAGCCGTAGCCGCGGAGCTGCTCCTCGACCCAGGCGGCGGCGTCTCGCTGCCCGTCCGTCCCCGGCGAGCGGTCGGGGAACTTGCTGACGAGCTCGGTCGCGAACTGGACTGCGGTCGTTCGGTCGAAGAACGGCTGTGTGCGAGGGGCCGGGAGCGCGGCGGGCGTGCCGACGCTGAAGGCTGCGACGAGCGCCGGTACGGCGACGACGAGCCACGCGGCTCGATAGATACGCGCCGAGACCGGCCGCTCGAGGGACCCGCGCCGCGGCTCGGCGGCGTGGTGCTCTGCGGCCATGAGCGGGTGAAGTGTAGATGAGTCGGGGTGCCGTCCCTATCCTTAGCTCAGCCATGGAACAACGGCCCACGGTGCTCCTCGTGGACGACGAGGAGTCGGTGCAGAAGGTGCTCGACCTATCCGCTCGAGCGGGAGGGCTATCGCGTCGTGCAGGCCCGCGACGGCGAGGAGGCGCTGGAGCGGTATGGAGCGGAGCACGTCGACCTCGTCATCCTCGACCTGATGCTTCCGCGGCTCGACGGGCTCGCAGTCTGCCGACGGCTGCGAGAGGAGCGGAGCGCGGTGCCGATCATCATGCTCACGGCCCGCGGGGACGAGGGCGACAAGGTGCTCGGCCTCGAGCTCGGCGCCGACGACTACATCACGAAGCCGTTCTCGATCCGGGAGTTCATGAGCCGCGTCCGCGCGCTTCTGCGCCGCGCGCAGCTGCCCCCCGCGGGCGCCCGGGAGGAGGTGGTCGAGGTGGACGGGCTGCGCATCGACACGGCGCGCCGCACGGTGGAGGCGAACGGCGAGGCGGTGCAGCTGACGTACCTCGAGTTCGAGCTCCTGCGCATGCTGGCCACGAACCCTGGCCGCGTTTTCACGCGAAAAGCCCTCCTGGAGGAGCTGTGGGGCGGCTCGGAGTACCGCGACCCGCGGACCATCGACGTCCACGTCCGCCACCTGCGCGAGAAGGTCGAGCGCGACCCGAGCGTGCCCGAGCTGCATCTTCACCGTGCGCGGCGCCGGCTACCGCTTCCGCGACGCGCAATGAGGAAGCCGCCGCTCATCGGGCTCAGCGTCAAGGTCGGCCTTGTTCTCTTCGCGGTCGTCGCGGGCGCCCTCGACGATCGTCTACGTCGCCGTCGTCCCGCAGCTCGAGAGCCGGCTCGTGGACGCGAAGGTGCGCGAGCTCCCGCCAGGTCGCGCCGGCCGTCGCCGGGCTCGCTCACCGGCGTGAACGACTACCTCGGGGTCTCGGGCACCATCACGCCGCAGGCCGAGGCGCTCGAGACCCGCATCGTCGTCCTCGACCCGCTCACGGACGAGCAGCTCGCAGATCTTCGCCGACTCGCGACAGTATGAGTCCGGGCGGCGTCTCGGCCGACCCGATCGCGCTCCAGACGCACCGGACGCGCCTGGTGACTGCGGGGCGCGTGGACCGCGAGGCAGAGCTTCGCCGAGGTCGCGTACCCGCTCGAGAACGGACGCATCCTCCTCTTCGTCTCCCCGCTGGAAGACGTCCTCGCCAACGTCCGGCTCGTGCGGCCGTACCCTGCTCATCGCCGGCGCGGCGTCGCTCGTCATCTCCTGGCTCGCGGGCTATCTCGCTGGCGTGGAGCTTCACGCGGCGGATCCAGCGCCTCGAGCTCGCCGCGGAGCGGCTCGCGGACGGCGACTTCGAGACGCCGGTCGTCGACAAGGGCCGGGACGAGGTCGGCCAGCTTGCGCGACGCGTTCGACGGCATGCGTGTCAGGCTGGCCGTGCTCGACCGCGCCAGACGGGAGTTCATCGCCAACGCCTCCCACGAGCTGCGGACCCCGCTCTTCTCGCTGGGCGCGTTCGTCGAGCTGCTCGGGGACGAGGACATGGATCCGGCGGTGCGGCGCGACTTCCTCACCGAGATGCGGGATCAGATCGACCGCCTCACGCGGCTCGCGACCGACCTCCTCGACCTCTCGAAGCTCGACGCCGGCCAGCTCGTGGTGGAGATCGAGCCGTTCGACCTGGCGGCCACGACGCGGCTCGTCGGCGACGAGTTTCGTGCGGCGGCGGAGCACGCGCAGCACGAGCTGCAGGTCGATGCGGACGAGCACGTGCAGGCGCTCGGCGACGAGCTGCGGGTCCAGCAGATCGCCCGCGCGCTCGTCGAGAACGCAATCCGACACACTCCTCCCGGCACCACGGTCGCGGTCTCGGCGACGATGCGCGACGGGAGCGCGGTGCTCGAGGTTCGCGACGACGGGCCCGGGATCCCGGAGGAGGACCAGGAGCACCTCTTCCAGCGCTTCTACCGCGCCGCCGGGGGCCGCGCGTCGGGCAGCGGGCTCGGACTCGCCATCGCGGCCGAGCTCGCGACGCGGCTCGGCGGCTCGATCGAGCTCGTCTCGCACGCGGGCTCCACCGTTTTCACGTTGAAACTGCCGCCCGCCGGCCCGGCCCGTCCGGAGCCAGAGCTAGTGGCAGACGTAGCAAAGTAGCGCGGCGTGCACTTCGGCTCGCTGTCACTACGATGAGTTGGACGTGACCCGCCCCGGGGCCATCGCCGCCGTCGCTGTCGTCTCCGCCGTGCTCGGGGGGACGCTGGCGCTTGCGCTGGGCAAGGCGGTGGGGTGGGTCGACGACGACGGCAGCCGGGTCCAGACCGTGCTCGTGCCGACGCCCGATACGGCGCACGCCCGCCGCGACGGGTCGAGGGCGAGGCGGCCGAAGCCGCTCGTCGGGAACGGCTTCGACGCTGCGGAGCTCTACCGCAAGCGCGCCGCGGGGGTCGTCACGATCTTCGCCCTCTACGGGGAGGGCGCCGCCGACGACGCCGGCGCGACCGCCTCGCAGGGCTCGGGCTTCGTCGTCTCCGAGGACGGGACCATCCTCACCAACTCCCACGTGATCACGACCGCGGGCGAGAGCGCGCCGAGCGAGACGCCCGTCGCCGCGGACACGGTGTACGTCCAGTTTCGCGACGGCGAGCGCGTCCCGGCGACGGTCGTCGGCTGGGACGTCTTCGACGACGTCGGCGTCCTCAAGGTCGACCCGGCCGACCACGCGGTCAGCCCGGTGCCGCTCGGCGACTCGAGCGCAGTCGTCGTGGG
Organism: uncultured Actinomycetes bacterium; assembly: GCA_963794055.1. Classification (GTDB taxonomy): domain Bacteria; phylum Actinomycetota; class Thermoleophilia; order Gaiellales; family Gaiellaceae; genus JAIBJN01. The sequence goes on along the minus strand of CAWCCL010000011.1, from coordinate 69,507 downwards.
CCAGCCGGTCGCGGCGATCGGAAGCCCGTTCGGCCAGGAGAGCTCGCTGAGCGTCGGTGTCGTCTCCGCCACGGAGCGGTCGATCGACTCGATCACCTCGGGCTTCAAACTCCTCGACGCCATCCAGACCGACGCGCCGATCAACCGCGGCAACTCGGGCGGGCCGATGTTCGACGCCGGCGGAAACGTCATCGGCATCAACGCCCAGATCAGGAGCGAGTCCGGCACGGCCGAGGGCGTCGGCTTTGCGATCCCGATCAACGCAGCGCGCCGGTCCATGGAGCAGCTGATCCAGACGGGCGACGTGCGCTATGCCTGGCTTGGCGTGACCACGCAGACGGTCACCCCGAGGCTCGCCGAGCACTTCGGCCTCGAGGAGATCCGCGGTGCGGCCGTCCAGTCTGTCGCCTCGGGGAGCCCGGCCGACCGTGCGGGCCTCGTGGGCGGCGGTGAGCAGACCGAGTTCGACGGCCTCCCGTTCTGCCCCGGCGGCGACCTGATCGTCGCGGTCGACGGCGAGCCCGTGCGCTCGGCCGAGGACGTCGTCCGGGCAGTCAACCAGGTTCGGCTGCCAGGCGACGACATCCGCCTCACCGTCCTGCGCGGCGCCGAGCGGCTCGAGCTCACGGCCACGCTCGGCGACCGCCCGGCGAACCCGCCTTCGCTGGCCTGCTGATCCGCCCGGAGCCCTAGACTCGTCGCGGTGCCGCCGCCCAGCGAGGACCTGATCCTTCTCGGGGACAACCTCGACGTCCTCCCGGGCTTCGACGACGGCTCGTTCCAGCTCGTCTACGCGGATCCGCCGTTCAACACCGGCAAACGGCAGCGGCGCGTCAGCATCGCCACCGAGGTGCGGGAGGACGGCGACCGCACGGGGTTCGGCGGCCGGCGCTACGCAACGCGCGTCCTCGGGGAATCTTCGTTCGGCGACTCCTTCGACGACTATCTTGGCTTCCTGGAGCCGCGCCTCCGGGAGGTCCGCCGTCTGCTCGCCGGCAGCGGAACGCTCTACCTGCACCTCGACTATCGGGAGGCGCACTACGCGAAGGTGCTTCTCGACGAGCTCTTCGGGCGGGAGTGCTTCCTCAACGAGATCGTGTGGGCCTACGACTACGGCGCGCGGCCGCGACGGCGCTGGCCTGCGAAGCACGACACGATCCTCGTCTACGTGCGAGACCCTGAGCGGTACTGGTTCGACGCGGAGGCCGTCGAGCGCGAGCCGTACATGGCGCCGGGGCTCGTGACCGCGGAGAAGGCGGAGCGCGGGAAGCTGCCGACCGACGTCTGGTGGCACACCATCGTCTCGCCGACCGGGAAGGAGAAGACCGGCTATCCGACGCAGAAGCCGGAGGGCATCGTGCGGCGGATGGTGCAGGCCTCGACGCGCCCCGGCGACTGGTGCCTCGATCCCTTCGCGGGCTCGGGGACGCTCGGCGCCGTCTGCGCGCAGCTCGACCGGCGCTTCGTCCTCGTCGATTCGAGCCCGGAGGCGGTCGAGACGGCGCGCGAGCGGCTCGCCCGGTTTCGCCGGCCGGCCTCGCGGGTACCAGCGGCTCGGAGGCGCGAACCTCCGGCTCGGGCCGCCAGGCGCTAGATTTGCCGATCAGAACGCGTCTGCGGCAGCTATGCGCGTGATGAATGTGAACGGAACCTCAACGAGCGTGGTCTCTCTCGTCATCCCGGCCAAAGCCGAGTACATCGCTCTGGGGCGGCTGGCGCTGACGGGGCTGCTTCGCCCGCTCGCGATCGAGCCCGAGGTGATCGCCGACGTCAAGCTCGCGCTCACCGAGGCGTGCTCGAACTCCATCCGCCATGCCTACGCCGACGGGCGCGAAGGGGCGGTCGAGATCCGGTACGAGCTCCTGGACGAGAGCCTCGCCGTCGAGGTCTCCGATGAGGGCGGCGGCTTCGACCCGTCCCTGCTCGAAGCGGACCCGGGAGAGCTCGACGAGGGCGGTCTCGGGATCGCCATCATCCGCGCGGTCACGGACGATCTGAGCATCGCCCCCCGCTCCGGCGGCCCCGGCTCCTGCCTCCGCTTCACCAAGAATCTCGCCTAGGAACCCGTTTCAAAACGAAGCCCTGCGTCCTTGCCTCGCACTCGCCCAGCGCACCCCGGCGGCGAGGCGTCATTTCGAAACGAGTTCTAAGAAGCTGTTAAAGCGACTCGGCGTCTCCGGCGCGAGCGGTATCCTCCGGCGCCGTGCAGCTTCAGCAGGTCAACGTGGGGACGAAGCACCTCGCGGACTACGCGTCGATCGCGACGCACGGCCTGATGGCCCAGATCAAGGAGCTTGCCGAGCCGCTGAAGGGGAAGCGCGTTCTGCACCTCTCGGCGACGGCCTTCGGCGGCGGGGTGGCGGAGATCCTCTACACGCTCGTGCCGCTCATGCGCGACGCGGGCCTTGACGTCGAGTGGCGGATCATCCACGGCCAGGACGAGTTCTTCGACGTCACGAAGGCGATCCACAACGCGCTCCAGGGAGACCCCAACGGCCTCACGCCGAAGCAGCAGGAGATCTTCAGGCGCTACCAGAAGCTGAACGCCGACGCGCTCGAGGGGTCGTTCGATTACGTCATCGTCCACGACCCGCAGCCGGTCGGGATGATCGAGCACGCGCGTGACGTCGGGCGGCACTGGACCTGGCGCTGCCACATCGACGTCTCGGAGCCGAACCGCTCCGTGCTCGACTTCCTGCTTCCGTGGATCGGCGCCCACGACGCCGCCGTCTTCCACCGGCGCCAGTACGTGCCGGACACAGACGGCGATCCCGGCATCCTGGATCTGGCCGCCGGCGATCGACCCGCTCGCGCCCAAGAACATGGCGCTCTCGCGCGAGGACGCCGCCTACATCGTCGACCAGTTCGGGATCGACGTCGACCGCCGGCTGATCACGCAGGTCAGCCGCTTCGACCCGTGGAAGGACCCGCTCGGCGTGATCGAGGCATGGCGCCTCGTCCGGAAGTCCCACCCCGACGTGCAGCTGGCGCTCGTCGGCTCGATGGCGCACGACGACCCGGAGGGCTGGGAGTACTACAACCGCACCGTCAGCGCCGCCGACGGCGACCCGGACATCTTCATCCTCTCCAACCTGAACAACGTCGGCTCGGTCGAGGTGAATGCCTTCCAGGTGCACTCGGCCGTCTGCCTGCAGAAGTCCGTGCGCGAGGGGTTCGGGCTCACCGTCACAGAGGCGCTCTGGAAGGCGCGGCCGGTCGTCGCCGGGAGAGTCGGCGGGATCGTCGACCAGATCCAGGACGGCGTCACGGGCTACCTCGTCGGGTCGGTCGAGGAGTGCGCGGAGAAGGTCAAGCTCGTGCTGGACGATCCGGAGGGGCACCGGGGGAAGACCCTCCAGGGCAAGGAGTTCGTCCGCCGGCACTTCCTGACACCGCGCCTCCTGCGCGACTGGCTCGTCCACTTCAACGACCTGGACGAGACCGGAGCCGACGTCGTCGAGCTGGCGCGCGTCCCTGCACGCCGCCTGACCACGGATAGGGTTCCCGCCATGGCGGACCGGCGCAAGCTCATCGTCGTGTCGAACCGCGGGCCGGTCGTGTACGACCGCGACGCTGGGGGCGGGCGCTCCGCCCGCCGCGGGGGCGGCGGGCTCGTGACGGCGCTTCGGAGCCTCGTCGAGCACCATGACGTCACCTGGATCGCGAGCGCGATGTCCGAGGAGGACCGGGCCGTTGCCGAGGAGGCGGGCGGCCGGGCGATCGAGGAGACCGCGCGCGGCGGCGCGCCGTACCGGCTGCACCTGGTAGCGCACGACCCGACCGCGTACGACTGGTACTACAACGTGGTCGCGAACCCGATGCTGTGGTTCATCCAGCACTACCTCTGGGGGCTCGCAAGCGCGCCGGACGTCGATCAGGGGCTCCACAACGCGTGGAGCGAGGGCTACGTCGCCGTCAACCACGGCTTCGCCGACGCGGTCGTCTCCGAGCTCGAGCGCGATCCCGACGCTGCAGTCTTCTTCCACGACTACCACCTCTACGTCGCGCCCGCACTCGTGCGCGAGCGCGTGCCGGACGCGCTCATGGCGCACTTCGTCCACATCCCGTGGCCGATGCCCGACTACTGGCGCGTGCTGCCGGAGCCGATCCGGCGCGCGATCCACGAGGGGCTCCTGGCCAACGACGTGGTCAGCTTCCACACGCAGCGCTGGCGCCAGAGCTTCCAGCGCTCGTGCGTTGACATCCTCGGGGTCGAGCCCGATCGTGCGGCGCACACGATCCCCGTGGGAGACCACGTCGCGCGCCTGCGGGCGAGGCCGATCTCGGTCGACCCCGGCGAGTTCGACGAGATCGCGGGGAGCGAGGCGGTGCTGGCCGCGGAGCGGGCGATCGGCGCCGGTCGCCACGAGCACCTGATCCTCCGGGTCGACCGCACCGACCCGTCAAAGAACGTCGTCAGGGGCTTCCGCGCCTACGAGCTCTACCTCGAGACGCACCCGGAGATGCACGGGCGCGTCCAGATGCTCGCCCTGCTCGACCCGTCCCGGCAGGACATCCCCGAGTACGCCGAGTACCTGGGCGCGATCCAGCGGGCCGCGCGCACCGTGAACGACCGCTTCCAGCGCGAGGGCTGGGTTCCGCTCGACCTGCAGATCCAGGACGACTTCCCCAAAGCCGTCGCGGCGTACAAGCAGTTCGACGTCCTGCTGGTCAACGCGATCTTCGACGGGATGAACCTCGTCGCAAAGGAGGCTCCGCTCGTGAACGGGCGCGACGGCGTGCTCGTCCTCTCCGAGAACGCGGGCGCGCACGACGAGCTCGGCGAGTGGGCGCTGACGGTGAACCCGTTCGACGTGGCCGGGCAGGCCCAGGCCATCCACGCGGCGCTGAGCATGGAGGCCGGCGAGCGTCGCCGCCGCCGCGAGGCGATCGTCGCGTACGTGCGCGAACACCACATCGGCGCGTGGATCGACGCGCAACTCGCGGACCTCGACGAGGCACGCGAGAAGGTGCTTTTGTCAACCCGAGGTTGACATCCCAGTCTGTCAACGTATAGTTGACAGCATGAGCCCCGAAGAGCGCGAAGCGCTTCTCCGCCGCGAGCTGCATGCGGCGCTGCGAGACGTCAGCGCCGGACGCGAGCCACTCGACCTCGTCAGCGACGTCCCGGTCGTCGAAGACTTCGTGGACGACCTCGCCCAGGCCCGGATCGCCGACGCGCGCGCGGCCGGCGCGTCGTGGGCCGAAATCTCTGAGCGATTAGGTGTTACGCGGCAGGCGGCCCACAAGCGCTTCAGCGGCTGGCGCAAGCGCAAGCGCGGGGCTGGTCCGGTACTCGAGCTGAGGTTCACGCTCGATCGAAAGGGCAGGAAGTGAGGCTCCGTCGGAAGGCGGCCGACCCCCGTGTCGCCTCGGCGAAGGTCGCCCACGCGGCCGGCGACTTCGCCGCGGCCCGGCGGCTCGCCGCGGACCTGGTCGCCGACGGCGAAGCGTCGTTCGAGGTCCTGCGCGGGCTCGCCGAGCTGGAGTACCTCCTGGGCGACTACGCCGCCGCCGAGGCGCTCCTGCGGCGAGTGGTGGAGGACTTCGGCGGGAAGGCGGCGCGCAGGCTGGACGCCGAGGTCGGTCTCGCCCTCGTCTATCTCCAAACCAACCGCTACGCGGAGGCGAGTGGTCTGTTCGCGGGCATGGAGCGAAAGGTCAATGTCCCGATCTGGAAGCTGATGACGTCGTTCGGCGATGAGCGGCCGTACCGCGCCGACTGGGGCGAGCCTGCGGTGGAGGTGCCCTTCATCCAGTCGACGACGTGGGAGCTCCCGTGCATCAGGATCGAGGTGAACGGGCTCGAGGTCGACGCGCGGATCGACACGGGCGGAGAGCTGCTCACGCTTTCCCCCGACGTGGCCCAGGTGATCGGCCTGGAAGCCGTCGCCGCCGCGCAGGGAAGCTTTGCTGCAGGGGCCACGTCCGAGGTGAGATACGGGCGGGTCGACACGGTGCGCGTGGGCCCCTTGACGGTCGAGGCCGTGCCCGTCGCTGTCGTCTCCCTCGACCGGCCAGTCGTCGGCACCGGGTTCCTGCGCCAGTTCCTCGCCACCCTCGACTACCCGCGTGGCCGGCTCGTGCTCCGCCCGCGCCCGGGCTCGGCGGGCGGCACGAGCGCACGGGGCGTCGAGGTTCCCTTCGCGCTGGCCGTCACGCACCTCATCCTCGCCCGGGGCTCGTTCGAAGGGCGAGAGCCGGTGACGTTCCTGGTGGACTCCGGCCTTGAGGACGAGGGAGGCGCGTCGTTCGCGGCTCCGCGGGCGACCTTGGATGCAGCCGGCATCCCCCTCCCGGAGCTGACCGAGGAGATCGGCGAATCGGGCGCGGGACATCTCTCGCAGCGCTTTGGGCGCTTCCCGGTCAGCAGGCTCGGTCTCGGTGCGCTCGTCCAGCAAGACACATCCGGCCTCTACGGCGTCTTTCCGGAGGCGTGGCGGGAGCTGGCCGGAATCTCCATCCACGGGATCCTCAGTCACGGGTTCCTGCGCCGGTACGCATGGACGCTCGACTTCGATCGGATGGCCATGACCTTCGCCTCCGCTGCCGCCGACTAGGCTTACGGCGTGCAGGGCGACGAGCTCAGCCACGTCGACGAGAGCGGCGCGATCCGCATGGTGGACGTGGGCGGGAAGCCCTCCGCGCGGCGCCGCGCGACCGCCCGGGCATTCGTGCGCATGAGCCCGGGGACTGCCGAGCGCCTGCGCGCGCTGCCGAAGGGAGACGCGCTTGCGACCGCCCAGGTCGCCGGGATCATGGCGGCGAAGCGCACCTCCGAGCTGATCCCGCTCTGCCACCCGCTGCCGCTCACCCACGTCGACGTCCGTCTGGAGGTCGAGGACGGCGGCGTCGCCGTCGAGGCGAGCGCGGACACGACGGCGCAGACGGGCGTCGAGATGGAGGCGCTGACGGCCGCCGTGGTCGCCGCCTTGACCGTCTACGACATGGCGAAGGCGATCGACAAGGAGATGGTCGTCGAGGACGTGCGCCTGCTCGAGAAGACGAAGGACGCCGTCGGGTGAAGGCGGCGGTGCTGACGGTCTCGGACGGCGTCGCGGTCGGCGAGCGCGAGGACCGAAGCGGCGAGGTCCTTGCCGACCTGCTGGCGGCGGAAGGCTACGAGGTCGAGCGCCGCGTCGTCCCGGACGAGCGCGACGCGATCGCCGAGGCAATCCTGGAGCTGGCCGCCTCGGCCCAGGTCGTGCTCACCACCGGCGGGACGGGCCTCGGGCCGCGCGACGTCACGCCCGAGGCCACGCGCGGGGTGCTCGACCGACCGGCGCCCGGGATCGCCGAGGCGATCCGCGCTGATTCGATCGCCAAGACGCCGCACGGTCTCCTCTCGCGTGGGCTGGCCGGCGTCGCCGGCTCGACCCTGGTGGTCAACCTGCCCGGCTCTCCCGGCGGCGCCAGCGACGGCTTCGAGGTGCTTCGCCCGGCGCTCGGGCACGCGCTGCAGCTCCTCGCCGGCGAGCCCACCGCCCATCGACAAACGTGACCGCCGCCGCCCTCCACTACCCGAAGCTCTTCCTCTCGCTCGTCAAGTTCGAGCACACGGTCTTCGCGCTCCCGTTCGCCTACATCGGCGCGTTCCTCGCCGTCGACGGCGTGCCGAGCGCGCATGACCTCTTCTGGATCACGGTCGCGATGATCGGCGCGCGCAGCCTCGCAATGGCCCTGAACCGGCTGATCGACGCGGGCATCGACGCGCGCAACCCGCGGACGGCCGGCCGCGAGCTCCCGCGCGGCGCGTTGCAGCCGTGGCACGTGGTCCTCTTCTCGCTCGCCTCGCTCGCGGTCTTCCTGGTGGCGGTCTACCAGCTGGCGCCCATCGTGCGCTGGCTCTGGCCGATCCCGGTCGCCGCCTTCGTGATCTACCCCTACCTCAAGCGCGCCACGTGGCTCTCGCACTTCTGGCTGGGCGCCGTGGACGGGCTCGCGCCGGTGGGCGCCTGGGCCGCGATCACGGACAGCATGCCGCTGGAGGCCTGGCTGCTCGGCGCCGCCGTGGCCGTCTGGGTGGCGGGCTTCGACGTCCTCTACGCGCTCTTCGACCTCGAGCACGACCGCGCGCACGGGCTCCACTCGGTGCCCGCCCGCTTCGGCGTCCGCACCACCTTCGCCGTCGCGCGGAGCTGCCACGCCGCCACCGTCCTCTTCCTCGCGCTCGCCGGGGTCGCGCTGGCAGCCGGCGTCCTCTACTGGCTCGGGGTCGTAGCCGTCGCTGCGCTCCTCCTGTACGAGCACTCGCTCGTCTCCCCGCGCGACACGACCCGCCTGGACATGGCCTTCTTCACGATGAACGGCGTCATCAGCGTGACGTTCTTCCTCTTCGTCCTCGCGGACGTGGTCGTGTGATCGTCGCGCGCGGCCTCGGGCGGAGCTTCGGCGCGAAGCGCGTTCTGCGCGACCTTGACCTCGACGTCGCCGACCGCGACCTGCTGGTCGTCACGGGCCCGAACGGGTCGGGGAAGTCGACGCTCCTCGCGCTGTGCGCGGGGCTGCTCGTCCCCACCCAGGGCGAGCTCGAGGTCAACGCAGAGCGCGGCCGCATCGGCTACCTCGCGCACGAGCCGCTCGTCTACAGAGAGCTGACCGCGCTCGAGAATCTCGACCTCTACGGGCGCCTCTACCACGTGCCCGAGCGGCGCGAGCGGATCGGGATGCTGCTGGAGCGGTACGGCCTCTGGGAGGCGAGGCGCGAGCGCGTGGCGGCCCTCTCGCGCGGGATGCAGCAGCGCCTGGCGCTCTGCCGGACCCTCCTGCACGAGCCCGACCTGCTCCTCCTCGACGAGCCATATGCGGGCCTCGACGAGGAGGGCGCGGAGCTCCTCGACGCCGAGCTCGGGGGCCTCGCCGGCACGCGGACGCTCCTGCTCGCCACGCACGAGCCCGAGCGGGTTGCGCCACTCGCCACCGGAAGACTGGCCTTGGCGTGAGCTACTTCGCGGACGCCGGCACGCTTGCCCGCAAGGATCTCCGGCTGGAGCTTCGCTCGCGCGACACAGTGCCCGCGATGCTGCTCTTCGTCGTCTCGACGCTCGTCGTCTTCAACTTCGCGCTTCCGGCCGGCGCCTCGCCCGACGCCGCCTACGGCCTTCTGTGGGCTGCCCTCGTCTTCACGGCGATCCTCGGCCTCACGCGCGCGTTCGCGGCGGAGCGGGAGCAGCGCGTCCTCGACGGGCTCGTGCTCGCACCGTGCGACCGGAGCACGATCTGGCTCGGCAAGGCGATCGCGGTCGTGGCCTTCCTCGCGCTCGCCGAGGTCGTGGCGCTGCCGGCCTTCGCCCTCTTCTTCGAGCCCGTGAGCTGGGAGCTTGTCGCCGCGGTCGTCCTCGCCAACGTCGGCTTCGCCGGGGTCGGGACGCTCCTGGCGGCCATGGCCGCGGCCAGCCGGGCGCGCGAGCTGCTGTTGCCGCTGCTCTTCCTGCCCCTCGTGATCCCGATCGTCGTGGGCGGCGTGGGCGCCTCGATTGCCGACGATCCCGGTCGCTTCCTCGGCTTCCTCGCTCTCTACGACCTGATCTTTGCGATCCTGTCCTGGGCGAGCTTTGAGTACGTCGTTGCCGAATAGCCGCGCGGTCGCGCTCGCGGCCGCCGCCGCGGGCCTGCTGCTCGTGGGCATCTCCCTGGCCTTCTACTGGGTGCCCAACGCGCCTCTGGAAGGGTTCCGTCAGCGGATCTTCTACATCCACGTGCCGATCGCGCTGACGGCGTACGCCTGCTTCTTCTGGGCCGCGTGGAAGGCGCTCCGGCTCCTCTGGACGCGCGAGCAACGCTTCGACCTCGAGAGCTACACGGCCGTGCACATGGGGGTCATCTTCGGGATCCTCACCCTCGTCACCGGCTCCATCTGGGCGAGGACGTCGTGGGGCGTCTGGTGGAGCTGGGGCGAGCGCCAGCTGGTGCTCTTCCTGGTGCTCTTCCTCTTCTACTCGGCCTACTTCATGCTCCGCTTCTCCGTCGACCCGGGCCCGCGGCGGGCGAGCATGTCCGCCGTCTACGCGCTGTTCGGCGTCGTCCTCATCCCCGTGAGCTTTCTCGCCATCCGGCTTGCGGAAGGGCTGATCCACCCTGTCGTCTTCGACCGGGACGTCGGCTCGAACCTCGCCGGCAGCCAGCTCCTCACCTTCCTGATCTGCTTCGCGGGGATGCTCGCGCTGGCGGGCTCGCTCTACACGAACGAGCTGACGGGGAAGCGCATCGACGAGCGGCTCTCCGAGCTGCGGGAGGCCTTGTCGTGACCTCGGCGGAAAAGTACGTGACGGCTGCGTACCTGGTCGTCCTCGCGGTCGTCCTCGCCTACATCGTCATCTACGCGTTCAAGCTCTCGCGGCTCGAGCGCGAGGTGTCGGAGCTGGCCGAGCTCGCGAAGCGGAGGAAGGACGCGGCGTGACGGAGGCCGCCCTCCTCCTCTTCTGGCCCGCGCTCGCCGGCTATGCGGAGGCGGCGGTCGCCTACGCCGGGGACACCGTCCGCCCGGGGCGCCTCGTGCGCTACGCCATCTGGGGGGTGCGGCTGGGCTGGCTGGCGCAGACAGCGCTGCTCGTCGCGCAGGCCGCGAGCGCGGACGGCTTCCCCTGGGGAAGCTGGGCCGCGTCCCTCAACCTCTTCGTCTGGATGTGCGTCGGCGTCTACCTCATCTGGGGCTGCCGCGCGCCCTTCCGGCTGCTCGGCCTCGTGGTCATGCCGCTCGCCGTCGTCCTCCTCGCGCTGGCGTGGATCGCCGGCGGCGTCGGCGAGCCGGCGCAGAGCGAGTTCGGCAACGCCTTCCTCGCCTTCCACGTCGGCCTGATCCTCGCCGCCTTCGCGGGCTTCACGCTCGCCGCCGCGCTCGCTGCGCTCTACCTCTGGCAGGAGCGGCGGCTGAAGCGGCGGGCCCCGGGCGTGCTGCGACTCCGCTCCCCGTCGCTGCAGACCCTCGACCAGCTCACTGGGCGCTCCATCGCGGTCGCGCTGCCCGCGCTGACGATCGGCGCCGGGATCGGACTGGCCCGGATGGAGCGGGAGGGCGCCGCCTTCGACGCGATCATGGGCCTGACCCTGCTGACCTGGGTCGTCTACGCGGCCTTCGTCGTCCTCCGCTGGGAGGCTGGCTGGCGCGGCCGCCGCACCGCGTACCTCGCGCTGGCAGGCTTCCTCCTCGTCGTCCTCGTCCGCGTCGTCCTCACGCCGTTCGTGCACTTCTAGCCATGCGCCTCGTTCTCGTCGGCACCTCGTACCAACGCGCTCCCGTGGAGCTCAGGGAGCTGCTCGCGTACGACCCCGCGCTGCGGCGAGCGGCGCTCGGTCGGCTCTCCACCGGCGGCGCCGAGGCGGCCGTCCTCTCCACGTGCAACCGCACCGAGGTCTACGGCGTGACCGCCGAGCCCGGCGAGCTCGAGGAGGGGATCTACGGCGAGCTCTCGGGCCTCTCGGGCCTCTCGCACTCCGAGCTCGCGCCCGCGCTCTACACCGTCACGGACGAGGCGGCCGCCGTGCACCTCTTCCGCGTCGCGGCGGGGCTCGACTCGATGGTGCCCGGCGAGGCCCAGATCCTCGGCCAGGTCCGCGAGGCCTACGAGGCCGCACGCGAGGCCGACACGACCGGGCCGACGCTCCACCGCCTCTTCCGGCAGGCTCTGCGGGTGGGCAAGCGCGTCCGCAACGAGACGGCGATCGGCGAGAACCCGGCGTCGGTCTCGTCGGCCGCCGCGCAGCTCGCCGAGCGCGTCTTCGCCGACCTCGAGGGCCGGCGGATCCTGCTGCTCGGCGCCGGCAAGACCGCCGACCTGACGGCCGCGAACCTCATCTCCCGCGGTGTCGGCGAGATCGTAGTCGCGAACCGCTCGCCGGAGCGGGCGGAGGCTCTCGCCCGCCGCTTCGGCGGCCGGGCCGTCGGGCTCGACGCGGTTGAGCCAGAGCTGGCTCGGGCGGACGTCGTCGTGGCGTCGACGAGCTCCCAGGGCTTCGTCCTCTCCGCCGCCCAGGTCGAGCGAGCGATGAAGGAGCGTCGCGGGCGGCCGATCTTCTTCATCGACATCGCCGTGCCGCGGGACGTGGATCCGGCAGTGATCGAGCTCGAGGGCTGCTACCTCTACGACATCGACGATCTGGACCGCGTCGTCGCCGAGAGCGTCGCGGGCCGCCGCGAGGAGGCCGTGCGCGCCGAGGCGATCGTCAGCGAGGAGGCGGACGCCTTCCGCGCGTGGCAGCTCTCGCTGGACGTCGTGCCCGCGATCTCGTCGCTCCGCGCGCGTGCCGAGTCCATCCGGCGCGAGGAGCTGGAGCGCGCGGAGGGCCGCCTGGCCTCGCTCTCGCCGAGCCAGCGGCGCGCGGTCGAGGCGCTGACGAGCCAGATCGTGGCGAAGCTTCTGCACCAGCCCACCGTGCGCATGAAGGAGGCTGCCGCCGCGGCGGACGGCGTCCTCTACGCCGACGCGGTGCGGCACCTCTTCGGGCTCGGCGACGATGCTGATCAGGCTCGGAAGCCGCGGCAGTAGGCTCGCGCTGACCCAGGCGGAGCTCGCCGCGGACGCGCTCCGCGCGGCCCGGCCCGACGTCGACGTGGCGATCGTCCCGATCACGACGGCCGGCGACCGGGACCGCTCCAAGCCGTTCGGCGAGATCGGCGCGCGGGGCGTCTTCGTCAAGGAGATCGAGGAGGCGCTGCTCGCCGGCCGGGTCGACGCCGCGGTGCACTCCGCGAAGGACATGACCTCGACGGACGCAGAGGGCCTGTCCATCGGCGCCTACCTGGCGCGGGAGGATCCGCGCGATGCGCTCTGCGGCGCCGAAGGCCTGCGGCCGGGGCTCCGCGTGGGCACCGCGTCGGTGCGGCGCCGGGCCCAGCTGCTCGCGCTCGAGCCCCGGCTCTCCGTCGAGCCGCTACGCGGCAACGTCGACACGCGCCTGCGCAAGCGGGGCGAGCGCGGGCTCGATGCGATCGTGCTCGCCGCAGCAGGCCTCGAGCGGCTGGGTCTCGCGGACGAGATCGGCCATCGCTTCGCTCCGGAGGAGCTGCTGCCGGAGGCGGGCCAGGGCGCGATCGCGCTCCAGGTACGGGCCGGCGAGGAGGAGCTGGTCGGCGCGCTCGACGACCCGGAGACCAGGCGGCGGGTGCAGGCCGAGCGGGCGTGCGTCTTCCGCATCGGCGGCGGCTGCCTCGCGCCCATCGCGGCCTATCACGACGGCTCCACTCTCGCGGCGCTCGTCGCCGACGAGGACGGCGCCTGGATCGAGCGCCGTAGCGGCTCGGACCCGGTCGCGCTCGCCGACGAGCTGATCGCTGCGACGGCCGCCCTGCGCGGATGAAGGTCGTCCTGACCGGCACGGAGAGCTTCTCGCAGCCTCTGGCCGAGGCGCTCGCCGCCGAGGGGTTCGAGGTGGAGACCTGCCCGCTCGTGGCGATCGAGCCGCTCGGCGGCCCGCTGCTTCGCCCCGCGGAGTACGACTGGCTCCTCCTCACGAGCAGGAACGGCGTCGACGCCCTGTTCGAGCGGTTGGAGGGCCCCCTGCCGCGCGTCGCCGTGGTTGGCCCGGGAACCGCCGCGGCTCTGCGGGAGCGCGGCATCGAGCCGCACCTCGTCGCCAGCATCTCGACGCAGGAGGGCCTTGCCGCCGAGCTGCCGAGGCCGTCCGGGCGCGTCCTCTTTGCCGGGGCCGAGGACGCACGCGATGTGCTCGTGCGGGAGCTCGGCGCCGACTTCGTCCCCGTCTATCGCACGGTCGAGGTGCGCCCCGGGCGCTTTCCCGACGGCGACCTCGCCGTCGCCGGGTTCCGCCTCTGCGGTGCGGAGCCTGGCGGCGCTCGGGGTCGACGTCCCGCTCGTCTCGATCGGCCCGGTGACCTCCGCCGCGGCGCGCGGGCTCGGCTTGCACGTGGCCGCCGAGGCCTCGACTCACGACCGGGCCGGGCTCCTCGCAGCGGTTAAGCTCGCGGCATCGCCCGGTTCATCACCTTCCTGACCGATTTCGGACTCGAGGACGACTTCGTCGGCACGTGCCACGGTGTGATCAAGCGGGTCGCGCCGGATGCGCAGGTGATCGACATTACGCACGGGATCGCTCCGACCAACGTCCTCCAGGGTGCGCTGGTCCTGGCCAGCACGCTGCCGTACATGCCCGAGGGCGTCCATCTCGCGGTCGTCGATCCGGGCGTGGGCGGGGAGCGCAAGCCGCTGGCGTTGCGCGGCCGCGACGGACGGCTCTACGTCGGCCCCGACAACGGGCTCCTCCTGGTCGCCGCCGAGCGGCTGGGCGGCGTCGAGGAGGCGGTCGAGCTCGCCGAGGCCGCGTACCGGCTGGAGCCCGTCGCGCCGACGTTCCACGGCCGCGACATCTTCGCCCCGGCCGCGGCCCACCTCGCAGCCGGGGTCGAGCTGGGAGCGCTGGGCCCGCAGACGCCGCCCGCCGAGCTCGTCCGGCTCGAACTGCCGGTGCCGGAAGTGGGGATGCGGCGGATCAGGGCGACCGTGCTCTACGTCGACCGCTTCGGGAACGTCCAGCTCAACCTGACGAGCCGAGACCTCGACCAGGCCGGCATCGAGGCGGGCGCGCACGTGGAGGTCGAGGTCGGCATCGAGCGCTACTACGCCGTCGCCGCGCGGACGTTCGCCGAGGTGCGCACGGGCGACATCGTCATCTACGAGGACGCCTACCGGAATATCGCGCTGGCAATCAATCGGGGAGACGCCGCCGAGATGTTCGGAGTCGAGGTGGGCCAGCAGCTTGGGCTCGCCGCGACCGACCGGTGAACGATCTCCTCACCGCGGCGGGGCGGCGCTTCGCCCGGTTCACGACGCGCGTGGTGGTCGCCAGGCCCGCGCTGTGGCGGTTCTTCCGCAGGCCGCTCCGCGCGCAGTTCGACGCGCTCGCAACGGAGTGGCACGGCATGATGGGCCCGGAGGCGCTGGCGTCGCTGGCGGCCGGGCTCGACCGGCTCGCCGGGCCGCCGGCCCGCGTCCTCGACCTCGGCACCGGTACGGGCAAGGCTGCCCGGCTTGTCGCGGAGCGCTTTCCTGAGGCCGCGGTCGTCGCCGTTGATCTCGCGCCGGCGATGGTCGAGCAGGCGGAGCGCCTGTTGCCGCAGGAGCTCGCCGGGCGCGTGCGCTTCCAGGTCGCCGACGCCTCGGCGCTCCCCTTCGAGGACGGCTCGTTCGACCTCGTCGTCCTGCTCAACATGATCCCCTTCTTCTCCGAGCTCGCCCGGGTCACGGCGCCGGGGGGAGCCGTGGTGGTCGCCCACGCCCGCGGGCCGTCGACGCCGATCTGGACGCCTGTGGAGAGGCTTCGCGAACGGCTCGCCCCACTTGGCTTCGGGGGCTTCGAGGAGCTGGCCGCGGGCGACCGGCACGGCGTTCCTGGCGCGGAAGCAAAAAGCCCACGATGTTTAGTAAGATCGCCGCAAACGGCGTTCGCGGCACGGTCACACCGGCCCGGACGTCGTTTTTTTGCACGTGCCAAGGCTGTCGGAGGAGAGTCGAACAGAGCCACCAACCGAGCCGGGGACGGTCGCCTGAGAGGGATCAGCCGGAGTGGCGAGGGCCGGAATCGAACCGGCGACACCACGGTTTTCAGCCGTGTGCTCTACCAACTGAGCTACCTCGCCGAGGCATCGAAGTGTAGCCTCACGAGCCGTGGCGGACAGACAGGAGAGGAAGGCGGTAATCATCGGCGCGGCGCTCGATCTCGGCGCCGGCCGCCGCGGCGTCGACATGGGCCCCTCGGCGATCCGCTACGCGGATCTCGACGACCGGATCCGGGAGCTGGGCGTCATCTGCGCGGACTGGGGGAACGTGGACACGGCCGTGGCCGAGGCGACCGCGAGCGGCAGCGCGCAGGCGCGCTTCCTCGACCAGATCAAGGAGACCTGCGAGCGCATTGCGCGCGCGGTCGCCCGGGCGGTCGAGGACGGCCGGACGCCGATCGTGCTGGGAGGCGACCATTCCATCGCGCTCGGGACGCTCGGCGGCCTCGCGTCTGTGTACGGGCCCGGTGCCGTGCTCTGGTTCGACGCCCACGGCGACCTGAACACGCCGGAGACGACGCCGAGCGGAAACGTCCACGGCATGCCCCTGGGCGCCGCGCTCGGGCGCGATCTCGAGGCGTTCGCGAGCGACGCCTGGCCGCTCCCTGCGCTCGATCCGGCCAAAGTCGTCCTCGTCGGCGTCCGCTCCCTCGACGAGGGTGAGCGCGCGTACGTGCGGGAGAGCGGGATCGGCGTGCACACCATGAGCGAGGTCGATCGCCGCGGCATCGAGCCGGTCGTCCGCGAGGCCCTCGAGCGTGTCGAGGGGGCGCCGTTCGTGCACGTCTCGCTCGACATGGACGCCGTGGACCCGGATGTTGCGCCGGGGGTCGGCACGCCCGTGCGCGGCGGGCTCTCCTACCGGGAGGCGCACCTTGCGCTGGAGCTCGTGGCCGAGTCGGGCCTCATGAGCTCCTTCGAGATCGTCGAGGTGAACCCGATCCTCGACCGCGGCAACGAGACCGCCGCGCTCGCCGTCGAGCTGGCCGCGAGCGCGTTCGGGGCGCGGATCCTCTAGCCGCAGAAAGCGGCTGATAGCGGCCGCTGTCTCCGGATAGGCGTCCCAGAGGACGATGTGCCCGCCGGGGACGACGACGACCTCGAGCAGGCCGCCGAGCGCCGCGCGGTAGAGCTCGACCTCGGCGGCGCTCACGAGCTTGGCGTGCTCGGCGACGACGAGGAGCGTGGGGACTCGCAGGGACTCCCATCGCGGCGGCGGCGTCGACATCCCGCGGTAGGCGGCCGCGACGACCTCCGGGGAGTAGCGGTAGAAGAAGCGCCCGTCCGGCTGCTCGACGAGGTGCTCGCGCATCTCCTCCTCGACGAACTCCAGCGGGGTGTGCTCGAGACTTCCGAGTCGTGCCTCGACCGCGTCCTCCACGGATGCGTACGAGCCCTTCGCCAGCTCACCCTGCGCGATCTCCTCGGCGACGTCGGGCGGTACCCAGAGCGCGGGGTCGAGCAGGACGGCACGCTCGACGAGGTCGGGCCGGCGTGCGGTCACCTCTGCGGTGAGGCGCCCGCCGAAGCTGTGGCCGATCCAGGTAGCCGGCTCGGTGACGGTCTCGAGCAGGTCCTCGACGTGCTGCTCGATCGTCCAGGGCTCGTCCCAGCCGGAGCGGCCGTGGCCTCGCAGGTCGAGAGCGCGGACGTGGAAGCGATCGGCAAGGTGCTCCTCCGCGAGCCGCCTGAAGCGCATCCCGTGCGCGCAGACGCCGTGGAGACAGACGGCGGGCAGGCCGCCCTCAGGCCCCCAGACGTGCTCGTTGAGCCTCAGGAGACCTTCCCCTCCAGCGCGTCCACGAGCGGAGGCAGGGTCTCGCGCCAGTCGCCCACCAGGCCGACGTCGGCGTGCTCGAAGATCGGAGCGCGCTCGTTCGCGTTCAGCGCGACGATGACGCCTGCCCGGACCGAGCCGATCATGTGCTCGAAGGCGCCGCGGACGCCGACCTCGACGAGAACCCGAGGTGCGATCGCACGTCCCGTGAGCCCGATCTGGCGGTTCTTGGGGAGCCAGCCGGCGTCCGTGACGTCCCGGCTGCCACCGACGACGGCGCCGAGCCGGGCCGCCTGGGCCTCGATCTCGGGAAGCGCCTCGGGGCCGCCCACGCCCTTGCCGACGCAGAGGACGAGCGCGGCTGAGTCCAGCTCGTAGGCCGCGGTGTCGGGTGTGTGCTCGCGCTCGGCGAGCACCAGCCTGGATGCCCGTTCGACATCCATGCTGAACACTTCGGCCTCGACGCCGTCCCGCGGCTCGACGGGAGCGAACATCCCCGGGCGCACGGTGGCGAGCTGGGGCGTGGTCGCGCCCATGATCACCGAGATGATGTTCCCGCCGTAGGCCGGCTTGTACTGGATCAGGCGCCCGGCCCTGTCGATGCCGAGGTCGACGCAGTCGCCGGTCATGCCGAGCTCGAGCTCGCCGGCGACCCGCGGACCGTAGTCGCGTCCGCCGGCCGTGGAGGGGATCAGGAGCACGTGCGGTGAGTGGTGTCGAACGAAGTCTCGGAGAGCCCGCGCGTAGACGTCCGGAAAGTAGTCGGCCGGGATAGGCAGGACGCCGATGCGCTCGGCACCCCAGCGGGCGAGGTCCTTCGCGCCGCCGAGGTCCCCCAGGACGACCGCGCAGTTGAGGCCGCCGAGCTTTCCCGCGAGCTCCCGGCCCTTGCCGAGGAGCTCCAGCGAGACCTTCCGCGGCTCTCCCTCGACCAGCTCGACGACCGTCCAGCAGTCGTAGCTTCGACCCGGCTTCTCGCCGAGCCGCTGGGGCTTCTCCCAGGAGGAGGCCTGCGGGCCGCCCACCTCGGCGAGGAGCTCGAGCACGCGCGCGGCCGCGTTTCGCGGAGCGGGCGCGATCTCGCCGTGACGTTCTGGCGTGGCGTCCTTGACCGCAAGCACGCGCGTCGGCGAGCCGGTCTGGCCGAAGCGCCTGTCGTCCTCCTGGACGTCGTCGACCAGGTCGGCCGCCGTCCAGACGGCGATGCGCCCCTCGGTGTCGGTCGCCTCAACGTCGCGCTTCGCCGGCCAGATGCCCTCGTTGATCCCCTCCGTGACCGAGACGAGCGCGGGGAGGTCGAGCTCGTAGGTGTCGAAGCCCTCGTCGGTCTGGCGGCGGCCACGGAGGCGCCCGTCGGCCAGCTCGAGCCGGTCGACGCTCGTCAGCTGCTCCCAGCCGAGGAAGCCCGCGGTCTCCGGCGGCACCTGCCAGGTCTCCGAGTCGACCGTCTTGCGGCCGCACAGGACGAGGTCGGCGCCCTCCTTCTCGACCGCCATGGCCAGCGTGCGCGAGGTGCCGATCGTGTCGGCGACGGCGAAGACCCTGTCGTTCAGGTGGATCGCGCGGTCGGCGCCCATGGCGAGGGTCGTCCTCAGCGCGTCCTCGGCCTGCGGCGGGCCCATGGTCATCGTCACCACCTCGCCCCCGTGCGAATCGCGGAGGCGGATCGCCTCGGTGACCGCGTAGGCGTCGAACTCGTTTAGCTCCAGAGGGACGCCCTCCCGCACGAGCCGCCGCGTCTCAGGGTCGACCTTCACGTGCCTCGGGTTCGGCACCTGCTTGACGAGGACGACGATCTTCACGCCCGGAGCCTATCCACCGCTCCCGCCTCGCCCGGCCAGGTCCGCGGAAGCCACGGCCCCGTGCCTGGCACCGGAACCGGCTGTGCCGGGCCAGGCCCCGAAAGCCACGGCCAAGTGCCTGGCACTGGATGGCGCCAGGGCTAGGTCCCCCGGGAGCCATGGCCACGTGCCTGGCACCGGGACCGGCTGTGCCAGCCGGGAGCTGCCGACTACTCGTCGGGCTTGTAGTAGCGGCGGCCTTTCAGCTCGTCCGGGAGGTAGTCGACGTCGTAGCCCGCAGGGTCGTCGGGCGGGTAGGCGTAGCCCTCTCCGTGGCCGAGCTTCTTCGCGCCGCGGTAGCTCGCGTCCCGCAGCGACTTGGGCGGGCGGATTGCGCCTTGCTCGCGGACGTCGCGCCGGGCGGCGCCGATCGCCTTCACTACAGCGTTCGACTTCGGGGCCGTCGACAGGTAGATCGTCGCGTGGGCCAGGTTCAGCTGCGCCTCGGGCAGCCCCACATGCTCGACTGCGTGCGCGGCCGCGTTCGCGACGAGGAGCGCGCGCGAGTCGGCCATGCCGATGTCCTCCGAGGCGTGGACGATGAGGCGGCGCGCGATGTAGCGCGGGTCCTCGCCGCCCTCGAGCATGGCCGCGAGATAGTAGAGAGCGGCGTCCGGGTCGGAACCGCGGATCGACTTGATGAAGGCCGAGGTGAAGTCGTAGTGCGCGTCGCCGCCCTTGTCGTAGACCACCGGCCGCAGCCGCGCCGCGTCCTCGACGTGCCTGGCCTCCAGCGGCGCGCCCTCGGACTGCGCGGTCGACCAGGCCAGCTCGAGGATGTTGAGCGCCGAGCGCCCGTCGCCGCCCGCCTTCGCCGCGATCTGCGCGACGAGCTCGTCCGAGAGCGAGGCGCCGAGGCTCTGCGCCCCGCGCCTCACGATCACCGCGAGCTCGTCTCCCGAAAGCGGCTGCAGCTCGTAGACCTGCGTGCGCGACAGGAGCGCCGAGTTGACCTCGAAGTACGGGTTCTCCGTCGTCGCCCCGATCAAGATCAGGAGCCCGGACTCGACGGCCGGCAGCAGCGCGTCCTGCTGCGCCTTGTTGAAGCGGTGGATCTCGTCGAGGAAGAGAATCGTGCGCCGCCCCTCGGCGCCCAGGCGGTCCTTCGCCTGCGCGAGCACGGCCCGCACGTCCGCGACCGAGGCGGAGACGGCCGAGAGCTCCTCGAACGCCGCGCCCGTCGCACCGGCCACGATCCGCGCCAGCGTCGTCTTCCCGCTCCCGGGCGGCCCGTAGAAGACCGCCGAGCCGACTCGGTCCTCGGCGATTGCCCGCGCGAGCGCGGAGCCATGCCCGACGACCTCCGCCTGCCCGACGAAGTCCTCCAGCCGCTCGGGCCGCAGGCGCACGGCGAGCGGCGCAATCTGGGACGTGCGCTTCTCGGCCGCATCGGAGAAGAGGTCGCTCACGCGGTCAGTATGCTCGCCCCCGGACATGGCGACCACGAATCTGCGCGACGAGGCAACCCGGCTCCTCCAGGAGCTGCTGCGCCTGAACACGGTCAACCCGCCCGGGAACGAGACGATCGCGGCCGAGCTGCTGCGCGGCTACCTGGAGGAGTCCGGCGTCTCCTGCGAGCTCTACGCGCTCGAGCCCGAGCGGGCGAACCTCGTCGCGCGCATCCCCGGCCGAGGCGAGGGGCCGAGCCTGCTGCTCCTCTCCCATACGGACACCGTGATCGCCGACCCGGAGGAGTGGTCGGTCGACCCGTGGTCGGGCGAGCTCGCGGACGGCTGCATCTGGGGCCGTGGCGCGCTCGACATGAAGGGTCACGTCGCCGCCGCCGCGACCGCGATCGCCACGCTCGCCCGCGAGGGCTTTGAGCCGGCCGGCGACCTCGTCTTCGCCGCGACGGCCGACGAGGAGGTGGGCGCCGACGTTGGGCTCTCCTGGCTCTGCCGCGAGCATCCCGATGCCGTGCGCACGGACTACTGCGTCAACGAGGGCGGTGGCGAGCGGGTCTTCGTCGGCGGGCGCCACGTCTATCTCTGCACGACCGCGGAGAAGATGAGCGCGCCCTTCCGCCTGAAGGTGCACGGTCGTAGCGGACACGCCTCGATGCCGGGGATCGCCGACAACGCGCTCGTGCGGGCGGCGCGGCTGATCGGCCGCCTCGCCGGGCTGCGCCAGCCGCCGCGCCTGATCCCCGAGACTGCGGCGCTCTTCGCCGCGCTCGGCGACGTGCCGGCCCCGGCCGAGCTGGAGCGCGTCGTCGCCGGCCTGCCGCAGGACGCGCGCGAGATGGTGGAGCCCATGCTCGGCCTCGCCCTCTCGCCGACGATGATCTCGGCCTCCGAGCGCACCAACGTCGTTCCGGGCCTCTGCGAGGTCGTGTGCGACTGCCGCCTGCTCCCCGGAGACACGCCGGAGGACGTCGAGCCCGCGATCCGCGCAGCGCTCGGCGAGGACTCCTACGACCTGGAATGGATCGAAGCCCTCGGCGGCACGCGCTCGCCGCTGGCCACGCCGCTCTGGGACGCGATCGAGGCGTTCGTCGCCGAGGACGACCAGGAGCTGGAGTCGTCCCGGTCGTCTCGCCTGGCTTCACGGACAGCCACTTCCTGCGCGAGGCCTTCGGCACGGTGGCATACGGCTTCTTCCCGATGCGCACGATGGACCCGGAGCTGGCGGCGCGCCTGATCCACTCGGCCGACGAGCGCATCGCCGTCGAGGACCTCGAGCTGGGTGTGCGGTTCCTCCGGCACGTCGCAGCTACTCTGGGACGGTGAGCCGACAGCAGTCCGTTCGTCTGGGTGGGATGGCGCTTGCCAACGGCGTGCTGGTGCACGGGCCGCGCCACTGGTCGTGCGCCGTGCGCACGGACGACGGTGAGCTGAAGGTCGCATCCGGGCTGAAGCCGGTGCGGGCCGTGGACGTGAAGAGCCGCCTCATGCGCGGACCCGCCAGGGTCGGCGAGATCTTCGCGCTCCTCCCGGAGGTGCGCCGCCGCCTCCCCGAGGCCAGGCTGCCGTTCCAGCGGCCGGGCGTGCTCGGCGCGATGGCAGGAAGCATGGTCGCCATCCACGCAGTGCGCCGGACTCGGTTCTCGCCGCTCACGCAGGAGTCGCTGGCCGCGCTGCTGGCGCTCGGCCCGGCCGTCATTGCGCTTCGGGGCACCGCCCTGGCCGAGTACCACGGCGCCGAGCACATCTCCATCGGGAGCTACGAGCACGGCGAGCCGCGCACGCGCGAGCACGAGCGCTGCGGGTCGCACATGATCGGCCCCCTGCTCGCCACCACCGCCGTCGGGAGCGCGCTTGCCTCCCGCGCGCCCAGGCACCTGCGCCCCGCCGCGCGCCTCGCCGCGGGAGTCGGCTCGGTGGCCGCAGCCGTCGAGGTCTTCTCCTGGATGGTGGCCAACGAGCGGCATCCGCTCGCCCGGGCGCTGGCGCGGCCGGGTCACGAGCTGCAGCAGCGCCTGGTCACCGCGGAGCCCTCCGCGGAGCAGCTCCAGGTTGCGAACGCGGCCCTGGCCGAGTGTCTCCGCCTAGAATCCGCTGCAAATGGCCGTCGAGACGAGCCAGCGGCGGAAGCGCCTCCCGCCTGAGATCTTCGAGCTCCCGGTCGAGAAGATGCGGGAGGGCTACTACACCGACGTCTACTTCAACCATGCCCGCGAGACGCTGCTCCTGGACGGCCGGCATCCGCGCGTGGTCATGCAGGTCTTCCAGAAGCAGCAGGCGGTGCTGGGCGGCATGGACGAGGCGATCGCCATCCTCAAGCTCTGCTCCGACGACTGGGATGCGCTCACCGTCCACGCGCTCTACGACGGGGACGAGATCGCGCCGTGGGAGACGGTGATGACGATCGAGGGGGACTACACGCTCTTCGCGCACCTCGAGACGCCCTACCTCGGCGGGCTCGCGCGCCGGACGCTTGTCTCCACAAACGTCCGCCGCGTCGTCGAGGCCGCGCGCGGTAAGCCGATCCTCTTCTTCCCCGCCCGCCACGACCACCACCGCGTCCAGACCGGCGACGGTTATGCGGCTCACGTGGCGGGCGCGATCGGCGTCTCCACGGATGCGCAGGCCTCCTGGTGGGGCGGACGCGGCATCGGCACCGTGCCGCACGCGCTCATCGCCGCGTTCGGCGGAAACACGGTGCTGGCGGCCACGAAGTTTGCGGAGTCGGCTCCGGAGGACGTGAACGTCGTCGTCCTCGTCGACTTCGAGAACGACTCCGTGCGCACGTCGCTCGAGGTGGCGCGTGCAATGGGCGACCGACTCTGGGGCGTCCGCCTGGACACCTCGCGGACGCTCGTCGACCGCTCGCTCTGGAACGAGCTGGGCGACTTCGACCCGCGCGGTGTCAACGAGCGCCTCGTCCGCAAGGTTCGCGACGCGCTCGACGAGAGCGGCTTCGAGCGCGTGAAGATCGTCGTCTCCGGCGGTTTCGACGTCGAGCGAATCCGAGAGTTCGAGGAGAAGAACGTGCCGGTGGACTCCTACGGGGTCGGCTCGTCGCTGATCCGCGGGGACAACGACTTCACCGCCGACATCGTCCTCACGGACGGCCTCCCGTCGGCGAAGGTCGGACGCAGCTACCGCCCGAATCCCCGGCTCGAGCTCGTCGAGTAGAACGGCCTAAGGCTTTCTTCGGCCACTGCCGATGGAAGCGGCGGGTGGACTGGCTCGCCAATTTCGTGAACGAGCTTCCGAACGTCGCGTTGACGTGGCTGCCGCTTGTCTTCCTTGGGCTCATCGTCTTCCTGATCTGGAAGTCGCTCTCCCTCATGCCCCGGGTGCGCCCGACCGAGGTCGAGCCGTCGTCCAAGTCCTCGGTCACCTGGAAGGACATCGCCGGCGTGGACGACGCCGCCGCCGAGCTGCAGGAGGTCGTCGACTTCCTCCAGGACCCGCGCCGCTTCTCGCGCCTCGGCGCGCGCGTGCCCAAGGGGATCCTGCTCTACGGCCCGCCGGGCACCGGGAAGACGTTGCTCGCCAAGGCGGTCGCGCATGCCTCCGGCTCGACCTTCTACTCCCAGAGCGCCTCGGCGTTCGTGGAGATGTTCGCGGGCCTCGGCGCCGCACGCATCCGCAAGCTCTTCGACCGCGCCCGCAAGAACGCGCCGGCCATCATCTTCATCGACGAGCTCGACGCGGTCGGCTCCCGCCGCACGGGCTCCGGGTTCAACCGCGAGCACGACCAGACCCTGAACCAGCTCCTGGTCGAGCTCGACGGCTTCAACCACAGTGCCCAGGTCGTCATCATCGCCGCCTCGAACCGGCTCGACGACCTCGATCCTGCTCTGCTCCGCCCCGGCCGCTTCGACCGGCAGGTCCTCGTCGGGCCACCTGACCTCGCGGGTCGCGAGGCCATCCTCGGCGTGCACACGCGCGGCAAGCCGCTGGCCCCCGACGTCGAGCTCGCGGGGATCGCCCGGCAGACGGCAGGCCTCACCGGCGCCGACCTCGCCAATCTCTGCAACGAAGCCGCCATCTTCGCCGGCCGTGCCGAGCAGCAGCAGATCCGCGCGGAGGACTTCGACGCCGCCTTCGAGCGCGTCGTCGCGGGCCTCCAGCAGCGCAAGACCATGACCGAGAAGGAGAAGCGGGTCATCGCCTATCACGAGGCCGGCCACGCGCTCATGTCCCACCTCGTCGGCGAGCCCCAGCCGGTGCAGAAGGTGACGATCGTCTCCCGCGGCCTCGCGCTCGGCTACACGCTCCACACGCCGCAGGAGGATCGCTTCCTGAACACGAAGGAGGAGCTGATCGACCGCATGAAAGTCCTCCTCGGGGGCCGCGCAGCCGAGCAGATCGTCTTCGGGGCGGTTACGAACGGCGCCTCCAACGACCTGGAGCGCGTGACCGCCATCGCGCGCGCGATGATCTTCGAGTTCGGGATGGGCGACGAGGTCTCCTCACGCACCTTGCGCGCCGACAACTACGCCCTCTCCGAGGAGACCAAACGCCTGCGCGACGCGGAGCAGGCGCGCTTGACCGACCACGCGTACGGCGAAGCGGTCCGGCTCGTCTCCAAGCATCGCCGCTCGCTCGACCGTATCGCCGTCGAGCTGCTCGAGCACGAGACGCTCGAACCGCCAGGAGCTCGAGGCGCTGCTCACCGACGTCGCGTCCGAGTCGAACTCCTCCGACCGAGTCGGCACGCCCCGCGCGATCTCCGCGGCCGATTAGAGCCGCTAGGATCGACCGCATGGACGTGCGCTCCGTGCACCACGTTGCCTTCGCCGTCGAGGATCTCGAGGCGGCCGTGGAGACGTACCGGTCGCTCTTCGGCGCCGAGGTCGAGGTGCGCGGCCGGCTGGAGGCCCAAGGCGTCGAGGCCGTGTACCTGCGGCTCGGCACCGGCAGGGTCGAGCTGGTCGCTCCGCTCGCCGAGGACACACATGTCGGCCGCTTCCTCGCCGCGCGCGGGCCCGGGATGCACCACGTCGGCATCGCCGTGGACGACGTCGCGGCGGCCGTCGGCGAGCTTGTCGCCAAGGGCGCGGAAGTCCTCGGCGGCGAGCCGCGGCCCGGTCTCGGCGGCCATCTCGTCTCGTTCGTCCATCCCCACTCGCTTCACGGTGTCCTAGCGGAGGTCGTAGGTGTTTGAGAGCCCCTCCCGAAACGAGGCCTGTGCCGCAGGGCCGCGCTGGCCGGCGCGATTCTGCGTCCTCAGTCGCGCCCGTAGCCTCCGACTACGAGCACTCCCTGCGTCCTTGCCTCGCACTCGCCCACCGCACCCCTGCGACGAGGCATCATTCCGGAATGAGCTCTGAGAATTCGGTGCGAATCCAGGTCGCCTTCGAGGGCGGCCAGTCGGTCAGTGCGAACGTCTCGCAGGAGGTTGCGGACGCGCTCGCGGCGGCGCTCGCCGCCTCGGACGCGGTCTTCGAGCTCGCCACGGAGGACGGGACGTACGTGCTCGCGCTCGGGAAGGTCGTCTACGTGCGGCGCTCCGAGCGGGAGACGCAGATCGGCTTCGCCGCCACGGCATAGCGGCCGCGCGCGATGCCTCTCGAGGTCGGCATCGTCGGCCTTCCCAACGCGGGGAAGACCACGCTCTTCAACGCGCTCACCGGCGCGGGCGCGACCGTGTCCGGGAAGGAGAACGTCGGGATGGCCCCGGTGGCGGACGAGCGTCTCGACCAGGTGGCCGAAGTCATCCGCCCCAAGAAGGTGACGCCGGCGGCGGTGCGAATCGTCGACGTCCCCGGCAGCGGCGCGCAGCTCCTGGGAAACCTCCGCACGGTCGACGCACTCCTGCTCGTTCTCGACGGCTGGTCGGGGACGCGGAGGCCTGAGGACGACCGCGTGACGCTGGGGCTCGAGCTCCTGCTCGCCGACCGCGAGCACGTCGAGCGCCGGCTCGAGCGGGTGGCCAAGCTGGCCAAGTCGGGCGATCCCGGGCTGCGCGAGGAGGCCGCGATGCTCGAGCGCCTGGCCGCGCACCTCGACGCCGGCGAGAGCGTAGCGAGCTTTCCGGAGCCGATCCCGGCCGAGCTCGACCCGCTGACGACGAAGCCGCTGCTCGAGGTCGTCAACGGCCGGGAAGGCGTCGACCTGAAGCTCGAGTCCGAGCTGGCCGAGCTATCCGTGGAGGAGGCCTCGGCCTTCCGCGAGGGCGCCTCCGCCCTCGAGGACGTGGCCCGGCGCCTCTTCGCAGTCCTCGATCTCGTCAGCTTCTTCACCGCCGGCGACAAGGAGACGCGCGCCTGGACGCTCCGCCGCGGCCTGACCGCTCTGGACGCGGCCGCCTCGATTCACACCGACCTCGCCAACGGCTTCATCCGCGCCGAGGTGATCCGCTGGGACGACCTCGTCGCGTCGGGCTCGCACGTCGAGGCGTCCCGCCGCGGCCTCCAGCGCCTCGAGGGCAAGAGCTACGTCGTCGAGGACGGCGACGTGCATCAACATCCGGTTCAGCCCGCCGCGCGGATCGTGATGTCCGTCAGCTCTCGGTCGTGACCGGGCGCATGGCCGCGGCCGCGTCGAGCTGGTTGGCGTGGTAGAGCACCGAGGCCTCCGCGGTGCGGGCGCCTCGGATGTCGTGATGGGACGCGACCGCGTGCAGGACCTCGGCCAGGACCTCCGGCTCGAGGCCGCCCGCGCGCTCCTCGATCAGGCGCAGGCCGAGGTGGACGTGGCCGAGGAGCTTCCCCTCGGCGGTCGGCAGGAACAGCGGGCCGCGGTCCAGCTCCCGCGTCCTCCCCACGTCGTGCAGCAGCGCCGCGGCGAGCAGGATGTCGGTCCGCAGCCGGGGGTGGAGCTGAGCCGCCTCGCGGCAGAGGGAAGCGACGCCGACGGTGTGCTCGAGCAGGCCGCCGGCCCAGGAGTGGTGGCCGTCCTGGGTCGCGGGCAAGACGCGGAGGCGGGCGCGGAAATCGACGTCCCCTGCGAAGCGCGCGACCAGCTCGCGTAGCCCCGGATGGGCGACCTCGGCGGCGAGAAACTCGAAGAAGCCGTCCAGCTCGTCCATGTCCTTCCTCGGCTCGGGGACGAGCTCGGCCGGGTCGGTCTCGGCCGGCTCCAGCGAGCGCACCTCGAGCTGCAGGCGGTCGCGGAACCGCTCGACGCGGCCGAGGACGCGCACGGCGTCCCCCTCTCCGAAGCGCTTGTCGAGCAGCTCGACGTCGTTCCAGACCCGCGCCTCGATCTTGCCCGTCGGATCGACGAGCTCGAGGGCGAGGTAGGGGCTTCCCGAGCGGGTGCGGAGCCGCTGTTTGCGGGCCACGGCGTAGAGGCCCTCGACGACTCGGTCCTCGGCCAGCTCCGCGATCGACACCCCGTGATTCTAGGTCCGGGGACGGATGGTAAGCTGGCCCGCAGTGCCCCTGCTGAAGCCGTTTCGCGCCCTCCGCTACGACGCGGGGGCGGCGGGGCCGCTCGACGACCTGGTCGCACCTCCGTACGACGTCATTACCCCGGAGGCCTACGACCGGCTGCTCGCCCGCAGCCCGTGGAACGCCGTGCGGCTCGTCCGTCCCGACGACCCGGAGGAGGCAGCCCGCGAGCTCGCCGACTGGCTGGAGCGAGGCGTGCTCGTGCGCGAGGAGCGGCCCGCCGTCTGGCTCCTCGACGAGGAGTACACGGGGCCGGACGGGGTGCGCCGCGTCCGGCGGGGCATCGTTGCCCGCGTGCGGTTGCGGCCGTACGGCGAAGGCGTCGTCCTTCCCCACGAGGGCACGTTCTCGGCACCGAAGGAGGCGCAGGCTCCGCCTGCTCCGCGCGACGCGCGTCGAAGCCGTCGCCAATCTTCCTTCTCCACCACGGGACGGCGCCCGCTCCCGAGGGAGAGCCCGATCTGAGCGCCGAGCTGGACGGAGTCGTCAGCCGCCTCTGGCGCATCGACGACCCGGCCGCGATCGAGCGCGTGCTCGCCGCTGTCGAGGAGCCGCTCCTGATCGCGGACGGACACCACCGCTACGAGACCGCGCTGCGCTTCCACGAGGAGGACGGGACCGAGGAGACGGCGTACGTCCTCTCCGTGCTCGTCGGCTCTGGACGACCCGGGCCTGGAGATCTTTCCGACCCACCGCGTCACCTCAGGGACCGTGCCCGAGCTCGACGGGCAGTTCAGGCAGACGCCGCTGGCCGGCCCGGCCGAGGCGGCCGCGGCGCTCGCGGCCGTGGAGCCGGACCACCCGGCGTTCGTCCTGCTCCGGCCCGGGCGGCGCGGCACTCGTCGAGGGGAGCGAGCAGGCGCTCGACACCGCGCTGGTGGACTCGCTCCCGCTGTCGGAGGTCGCGCTACACGCCGAGCGCAACCGAGGCCGAGCGCGCCGTGGCGAGCGGCGAGGCGACCGCCGCGTTCCTCGTACGGCCGCCGACCGTCCAGCAGGTCGAGGAGTTCGCCCGCGCCGGCGCCCGCATGCCCCCGAAGAGCACGTACTTCTTCCCCAAGCTGACGAGCGGGCTCCTTCTCTCGCCCTTCGACGAGTGACCGAGCTACGACTGGCTCGAGGTCTGCCGCGACGCGCGCGACGCGGTCGGCCGGGTGCTCGACGAGCTGCCGACGCGGCTCGAGCGCGAGCCGCGGGTCGGGGACGGCAAGGGCGGCGACGAGACGACGGCCGTCGACGCCGCGCGGAGGCGGCCGTCGTCAGCGGCTCGAGGCGGTTCCGAGCGGGCTTCACGCTCGTCTCCGAGGAGCTCGGGCGAGCGTGTCTTCGGGACGGCGGCGACGGGATGATCGTCGTCTGCGACCCGATCGACGGGAGCCTCAACGCCAAACGCGGCGATCCCCTTCTTCTCACTCTCGCTCGCGGTGGCCTCCGGGCCGTGCATGGAGGACGTCGAGCTCGGTTTCGTTCATGACTTCGGGAGCGGCGAAGAGTGGGTCGCGCACCGCGGCGGGGGGGCGTTCCTGAACGGCGAGCCCGCTCGACGGGCCGGGACCGAAGGAGCGGATCGAGATCCTCTCGCTCGAGGCGACTCGTACCGACCTGGTCGCGGAATACGTCGCGGGCATCGTCGGCTTCGCCTACCGCACCCGGGTCATGGGCTCCTTGGCGCTCTCGCTCTGCCACCTCGCGGCCGGGCGCATGGACGCGGTCGTCTCCCTCAAGCCGGCCCGGAGCGTCGACATCGCCGCGGCGCAGCTCCTCGTCCGCGAGCGCGGCCTGGCCATCGACCTGCCGGAGGATCGCCACCCTTCGGCGCCGCCCCGCTCGACCTCGGCGCGCGCTCGCGCGTGGTCGCGGCGGCGACCCCGGAGCTCTGCGCCGAGCTCTACGCGCGCCTCGAGCGCAAGTAGCGGTGCTACTTGCCTTCGAGCCGCCGCTCGAGGTTCGCCTTGACGGCCGGCCACTCGTCGTCCGTGATCGCGTAGTAGGCCGAGTCGCGGAGGGCGCCGTCGCGGACGAGCATGTGCTTGCGGAAGATGCCTTCGAAGCGGGCCGGCAGCGCCTCGAGCGCCGCGCGGGAGCGCTCGTTCAGGGCGTCCGTCTTGAACTCGACCCGCATGCAGCCGAGCGTCTCGAAGGCGTGGCGCGAGCAGCAGGAGCTTCGCCTCCGCGTTCGCGCCCGTGCCCCATGCGCTGGCTCGCGTTCCACGTCCAGCCGATCTCGAGCCCGCGGTGCTCGGGCCGGAGGGTGAGGTAGCGCGTGCTCCCGATCGCCTTGCCGGTGCCGTCGTCGACGACGGCGAAGGGCACGTCGAGGCCCGCGTCGCGGCGCGCGAGCGCGTCCTCGAGCCAGCGGTGGAAGCTCTCGCGGTCGGCCGCCGCGTGCCAGGGAAGCCAACGCCAGACCTCGGGATCCTGCGCAGCCTCCCAGAGATCGCTCCTCGTGCTCTGGCCCGAGCGGCTCCACGACGACGAGTCCCCCTCCAGCCGCTCGGAGCTGCGCTCCGCACATCCGCTGTCGCACACTCAGGCGTCGAGGATGTAGACCGGCGTGCCTTCCTTGACGCGCTCGAAGAGCCACTCCGCCTCGGGAACGAGCATGCGGATGCAGCCGTGCGAGGCCGAGTAGCCGATCGAGGCGGCGTCGGGGGTGCCGTGGATGCCGACCGCCGGCGCGGAGAGGCCCATCCAGCGGGTGCCGAGCGGGTTGCCGGGCCCCGGCGGGATCGGCTTCGGCGCCCTCCGCCCAGTCGGAGTCGGGCGGATACCACCACGGGTTGCGCTGCTTGGAGACGATCTCGTAGCTCCCGAGCGGTGTCGGGTACGCGGCCTGGCCGGTGGCGACGCCGAATCTTCCGTTGCACCCGCATGCCCTTCGGGCCGCCGGGGCGGTAGAGGATCAGCCGGTTGGAGGCGCGCTTGATGACGATGGCGAGGCCGACGTTCTTCCGCGTGACCTTCGGCCGGAGGCACGATGCGAACCGGGAGCTCGACCGGCGTGCGCTCGTGCATCTTCGAGCGCGCCGGCGACCGCGCGTGCCCGCCGACCAGCTGAGAGCGCGCGCCCGAACGTTCGCGTCGTCGCGCGGGCCGGTGCTCCGCTTAGGAAGATGGCGGCGTTCCGGAGCTTCCGGTCGAAGCTCTTGGCGAACGTGCGCGTCCAGCGATTCGAGGCGTTTCTCGTTCACCGCGACGCTCAGGTCGAGCGCGGCCGCTTCGGCGCGTCGAGCGCCGCCTGACGGCGCCGTCCACCTGCACCTCGGCGCCGAGCGTCCTCGGCGCGTAGCGCCAGGACGGCCGCGGAAGGCGACGGTCGACCGGCCGCGCGGCGATCGCAGCCAGCCTCTGCTCGCGCCTCGTCCGCGGTCAGCCCGCCGACCTGGACGCCCGAGACGGTGACGCCCGGCGGCGACGGTCCCGTCCGCGTCAACCCTCGGGCTGTGCGACGGCCTGCCTGCTGCTGCGCGCGCGCCGCCGCCTCGATGCCGATGAGGAGCATGCGACGCGAACGCGACCAGGGTCACGACCCGCGCCCCACGGCGCGTCATCCGGTACTTGCGCCGCTCAACGCCCGGTCTCCAGCGCTCGGCCTCGGTGCGGCCGAGGTCGCCCGCGACCGTGACGACCAGGTCGTCGGAGGCCCAGACGTGCGGAACGGCGAGCGGCACGACGAGGAGCCTTGCTTCGACGCCGGACAGCGCGCCCCTTTCCAGGCGGACGTCGTCCGTGAGGCCGCAGTCGTCATCATCTCTCCTTTAGACGGTAGTCGGTGCTGGTTTCTTCAGGGCAGGAGCAGGACGGGGATGCGGACCTCGTGCGGGAAGGTGCCGGTGCCCGCCGCGTCGTCGTCGTGGACGACGATCGTGCCGTCCTGCTCGTGATCGACCTCGAACGGGACGCTGATCCGGTACGTGCCGCGGCAGCCGGTGCCGCACGTTGCGGTCGTGAAGGTCTCGGCGATGACGTCGCCGTTCTCGTCGAGGATCTGGATGCCGACGTTCGCCTCGAAGACGTTGGCGCTGCCGCGGATCAGCACGGGGCCCTCGACGGCCTGGTTGAGCGCAGGGCTCGTGACGAGGATGGCCGGCAGGACGGCTCGGCGTAGTCGCGGCGGGTCAGCGGCTGGTCGATGATGATCCCCTCGCCGCCGAGCACGTCGATCGGCTCGCCGTCCAGGCTGAAGACGACGCCCTTGACGGTCGGGAACTGCGTGATCGTGTAGACGACTTGGGCAAGCCGCGCCTGCATGGGAGGCGCTGCCGCCGCCCGACTCGAACTCGGAGGTCAGGTCGACGCGGGCGATTCCGTCCGTCGATCGCCAGCCCGAGGAGCTGCGTGCCGTCGGGCATGCCGTGCGGAGGCCGTAGCCCTCCTCGAAGGAATCCGGGCCCTCCAGCAGCGCTTTCGAGCGCCGCCGAGCCGACGCGCGACGTCGCGGGCTCGGTGCGGTAGGTGACGAAGAGGCCCTCCGTGTTCGGCGAACCACACCTGGTACGTGACCTTCGAGTGGACGGCTCGGTGCTCGGTCTCCGGTCTCCGTCGTCTCCTCGGTCGATGGTCGCCGGGATCTCCTCGGTCGTGTCGTTCGTGGTGCGTCTCGACGGAGGGGACCGGGCCGGCGGAGTTGGCATCGCCGTTCGACCCGCAGCTGGCGACGAGGAAGCCGAGCGAGGCGGCGAGGACTGGCGGCGGGAACGACGAGCATGGCCTTCATCGATCTGCCTCCTTGGAATGACGCGATGCGTCAAGCCTGCCCGT
The DNA here is from genome assembly GCA_963794055.1 of uncultured Actinomycetes bacterium. Taxonomy (GTDB): domain Bacteria; phylum Actinomycetota; class Thermoleophilia; order Gaiellales; family Gaiellaceae; genus JAIBJN01. Next base: position 36,829 of record CAWCCL010000011.1, on the reverse strand, counting down.
CGGCCGCAACGCCGCTCTCACCGTGGCGTAACGGTTCTGTAACAGGCAGGCGAAGCGTGAAGCGCGCGCCGACGCCGGTCTCGCTCCACACCTCGACGTCGCCGCCCAGGAGGCGGGCGTTCTCGAGCGCGATCGCGAGGCCGAGCCCCGTACCGCGCCCGGTGCGGGCCGGGTCGGCCTTGTAGAAGCGCTCGAACAGGTGGGGCAGGTCCTCACGGGCGATCCCGGGGCCGCGGTCCGCGACCTCCACGAAGGCGCCGAGCCTGTCCGGCCGACCCGCACGGAGACCTCGCGGCCGCCGTGCTCGAGTGCGTTCCCGATCAGGTTGGCGACGATGCGCTCGACCCGCCGCGGGTCGCTCGTGACGACTACCTCGTCGGCGTCGACCCGTACGCGATCCTGCCAGCCGCGCGCGCGCACGGCTGCGCCGACGAGCGAGCCGAGGTCGACGCGCTCGGGCCGCACAGGCTGCGTGCCGGCGTCGAGGCGAGAGACCTCCATCAGGTCCTCGACGAGGTCGCGCAGGCGCTTGACGTCCTCGACGAGCAGCTCGGCCGGCCGCCGGGCCTCCGGCGGCATGCGCTGGATGTGCTCGGCCAGGAGCGAGGCCTCGTTGACGATCGCCGTCAACGGCGTGCGCAGCTCGTGCGCGACGTCGGCGGTGAAGCGCCGCTCGCGCGCCTGGGCCTCGGAGAGCGCGGTGATCTTCGCCTCCAGCGCCTCGGCCATCTCGTTGAAGGACGTCGCCCAGGCGCCGAACTCGTCCGAGCTCTCGACCGGGAGGCGGGTGTCGAGCAGACCCTCGGCGAGCGAGTGCGCCGCCGTGCTCGCCCGCGCAACCGGGGCGAGCGTCCGCCGGGCGAGCAGCGCACCCGCGAGCCCGGCGACGAGGACGACGATCCCGAGCCCCGCGAGCAGGATGTTCCGCAGGCTCGGCCAGGTCGTCCCAGAGCTCCTCCTCGGAGAAGAAGAAGTACGCCGTGTCGTCCTCCGTCCCCGGGACCTGCCCTCCGGTGACGAGGTAGCGCGTGTCCGCCACCTCGGTTCGCTCGTAGGCCAGCTGCCCGTCGTCGACGAGCGGTACCAGGTCGGGCGGAATCTGCTCCTCGCCCAGCGAGAGGCTCGAGGGGTGGGCGGTGCCGTCCACGAGGAGGACGGTCTCGAAGCTCCCGCGCCGCGCGTAGGCGTCGAGCAGGGCCTCGGGCCCCTCCGACCGGCAGGACCTCCGACGCGAGCACGAGGTTGAAGCGCGTCTGCTCGACGGCCCGGTCCCGCGAGTCGCTCAGGCGCGCCTCGCGGACGAGCAGGAAGGAACCGGCGGCGAGCGCCGCCGCGGCGATCCCTGCAGTCAGCGCGAATGCGAGCGTGAGCCGCCGGCGCAGGCGGCCCGGGCGGATCGGGCGCGGCCGCTCGCTCATCGCTCGAAGCGGTAGCCGACCCCGCGCACCGTCGTGATCAGCGCCGGTTTCCCCGGGTCGTCTTCGATCTTGGCGCGCAGGCGCTGGACGGCGACGTCGACGAGCCGCGAGTCGCCCAGGTACTCGTAGTTCCAGACGCGTTCGAGCAGGAGCTCGCGCGTGAACACCTGCCCGGGCCGCCGGGCCAGCTCGAGCAGGAGCCGAAACTCCGTGGCGGTCAGGTCGAGCTCCTGCCCCGCCTTCGTCGCGCGGAAGCCCGCGGGGTCGATCTCCAGATCGCCGGCGACGATCCGAGCGTCGCCTCCCTCTGCCGAGGCCCGCCGTAGGGCCGCCCGCACGCGTGCGACGAGCTCGGGCAGCTCGAACGGCTTCGTGACGTAGTCGTCTGCGCCGAGCTCGAGGCCGACCACGACGTCCACGGTGTCCGTGCGCGCCGAGAGGATCACGATCGGCACGCGGCTCGTCTTGCGAATCTCCCGGCAGACCTCGTAGCCGTCCAGCTCCGGGAGCATCAGGTCGAGCACGACGAGGTCGAACGGTCGCTGCCGGAAGCGGTCGAGCGCTTCGCGCCCGTCGCCGGCGCTCGTGACGCGGAAGCCGGCGCCCGTGAGCCCGAGCGACGTCGTCTCCCGGATGGAGGCGTCGTCCTCGACGAGCAAGATCCGCTTGTCCATCTAGCCCCGCTGGAGCCGGGGCTGCACCCAGTTGATGCGCGCCCGCAGGAAGCTCGACGAGACGACGCCGTCTGCGCCGAGGCCGAGCCGGAGGATCCCCGTGCGATCAGTCCCCGGCGACGTCCAGTCGAAGACGAAGTTGCCGAGACTCCAGGCGACGAACCGGTCGGCCCGCCGCTCGCGCGGCTGGAGGACGTGCGGGTGAGCGCCGAGCACGACGGCGGCGCCCGCGTCGAGCGCGACCTTCGCGAGCAGCTTCTGGCGGGCGCTCGGCCTCCGCGCCAGCTCGATGCCCCAGTGGAAGTAGACGACCACCACGTCGGCGTTTCGAGCGGCCGCGCGGACGTCGGCGCGGACGAAGGCCGGGAATGCCGGCGTGGCGCCGGAGCGCCCGGCGCCGGCGTCGAACCCCGGCGGGCGCACGTCCGAGAAGCCCGAGGAACGCGATCTCGAGCCCGCCGCGCGTCAGGATCGCCGGCCTGCGCGCCTGCGTCAGGTTCCGGCCGCCCCCGATCGTGCGGATGCCGTAGCGCTTCGCATAGGCGAGCGTGTCGGCGAACGCGACGCGGCCGAAGTCCAGCGAATGGTTGTTGGCGAGCGACGCCACGTCGACGCCGGCGAACGAGGCGGTCGTCCGCAGGGAGGCGGGAGTGCCGCGGAAGTGAAACTCCTTCCCCGGCCAGGGCCGGCCGCGGGTCGAGACGCAGGACTCGAGATTGACGACGGCGATGTCGGCCCTCCGCAGCACCGGCGCGACCGAGCGCCACGGCCACCTCGTCCCGTAGCGCGCCATCGCCGCGCGGACACCCTCGCCGAGGTTGACGTCGCCGACGGCCGCGATCTGGACCGGGCGAACCAGCAGGTCGCCGGCCTCGACCCGGGTCCCGCCGGAGACCACTGCGACCTCGTACTTCGCGGGCGCCGCGGGAACGCGGACGCTGAACGTGAACGCGCCGGTCGGAGTGCTGGTCGTGTCCGCGCGCTTCGTTGCCCCGATCCAGAGCTCGACGGCCATGCTCGCCGCGGCGGTGCCCAGCACGTTGAGCGGCGCGCCCGGCGCGCGCCAGGCCGGCAAGGACGACGTGATCGTCGGCCCCGGCTGGGCCTCTGCGGTGCCCAGGAAGCACAGCGCGGCGGCGACGGCGGTGAGGAGGACCCCTGCTCGCACGGCCACAATCTTGCACAGCGGCGCTGCTAGCCTAGGTTGATGGCTTCGCGAGAGGAGATCCTGAGCGCGCTCGAAGGCGTCTTCGACCCCGAGCTGGGACGCTCCGTGATCGAGCTCGACATGGTGCGGGACGTGACCGTCGAGGGCTCCCGCGTCGGCGTGGTCATCGCGCTCACCGTGCCCGGCTGCCCGCTCCGAGCGAGCTTCCAGGAGCAGGTCGAGAACGCCCTCATGCCTCTCGACGGCGTCGACGAGGTCGAGCTCGGCTTCGACGTGATGACGCCGGACGAGAAGGCGGCGCTCACCTCGCGCCTGCGCGGCGGCGTCTCCGAGCGGACGCCTGGCATCTCCGTCGACTCGGCTACGCGGGTGCTGGCGGTCGCGAGCGGCAAGGGCGGCGTCGGCAAGTCCTCGCTGGCCGCGAACCTCGCCGCCGCGTTCTCCCGCCTCGGCCAGCGCACCGGCATCCTCGACGCCGACGTCTACGGCTACTCGATCCCGCACATGCTGGGCGTCCACCAGCGGCCGGTCGCGGTCGACGGCGGCGACCGGGCGATGATCGTCCCGCCCGTGCGCGGCGACCTCAAGGTGATGTCGATCGGCTTCTTCCTCGACGAGAACACGCCGGTCATGTGGCGCGGCCCCATGCTTCACCGGGCGCTCGAGCAGTTCCTGTCGGACGTCCACTGGGGCGAGCTGGACATGCTCGTCGTGGACATGCCGCCCGGGACCGGGGACGTGGCCATCTCGCTCGGGCAGCTGCTGCCGCGCGCGGAGGCGATCGTCGTCACGACGCCGCATCGCGCCTCCCAGCAGGTGGCGGTGCGCGCCGCGCAGATGGCGCGGAAGACGAACATGAGGCTCCTCGGCGTCGTCGAGAACATGTCCTACCTGACCCGCGAGGACGGCTCGCGCGAGGAGCTCTTCGGCTCGGGTGGCGGCGAGGCGCTCGCCGCCGAGGTGGAGGCGCCTCTGCTCGGCCGGATCCCCTTCGACCCGCGCCTCGGCGCCTTCGCCGACGAGGGCGAGCCGATCGTCCTCGCCGAGCCTGAGGCCGACGTCTCGCTGGCGATCCTCGCGCTCGCCGAGGCGATCGCGGGACCGCGCCGCGAGCAGGGCGTCGGCATCGTCAAGCCGCTTCCGCTGGTCCACAGCTGAGCCCGGAGGACGCCGCCGGCCGCCTGCGGGCGCTCGGGTTCGACGAGCGCGAGGCCGGGATTCTCGCCGACCATTTCCTCGACGCGGAACGCGCGCGGCCGGCCGGCCACGGGCTCACCCGGCTCGACTGGCTCGCCACGCTCCCCGACCTCGATCCGGCGCGCGCGCCCGGAGCGCGTGGTCGCCGAGGAGGGCTACGAGCGTTGGGAGGGCCGCGGCGCGCTCGGCTACCTGACGCTCGCGGCGATCGTGGAGGCGCAGCTCGCGTCTCCTCCGGCGCATGCCCGCGTCGTCGTCGCACGGGAGCTGCTTCCCCACGGGCGTCCTCGGCTACTGGGCGCGCAGGCTGGCCGACGGCGGGCTCGTCGGCCGCGCTGACGGCGACGTCGCCGCGCACGGCTCGGCCACCCGGACGGCGGCCCGCCGCTCGCAGGGACGAACCCGCTGGCGATCGCCGTCCCCAGCTCGGACGGACGACCCGGTCGTCGCCGACGTCTCCATGGGCAAGGTCACCCACGGCGACGTCCTCGCCGGCAGGGCGCGCCCGAGGACCTCGTCCCCTTCGGCGGCGAGCAGGCGCACAAGGCGCTTCGCGCTCGCCGTCGGCCTGCAGCTGCTCGTGGACGCGCTCGCGGGCGACGGCTACGGCGCGGTGCTGCTCGTCGCCCGGCCCGAGGCCGACCCGGTGCCCGCGTTCAGGGAGCGGGCCGCGGGCGTCCGGCTTCCCGGCGACCGCTGATCGCTCGAGGTCTGCCCGCATGCCGATGCGAACGTGATATGACACGCGCATTGACGGGATTCGCCTGGCCTCTGCCGGCGACAGGAAGTCGAAGGGGACGGCATGAGCAGACGAGGTCTCAGCACCTGGCTGGCGGCCACCATGCTGATCGCGGCACTCGTCGCGCCCAGCGCGTGGGCCGGGAAGCCCGACGATCGAGCGCTTCGACGTCGACGAAGTCTTTCCTCGACGAGGGCCTCGACGGCGGCCTGCGGCGTTCGAGGTCATGACGCGCGCGCAGGGGCACGTGATCGTCCGGACGTTCTCGGGCGAGGGGGCGGGGCCGGCCGAGATTCGCACGCTCAACATCGCCCTCACGGCGATGGCGGGCGACAACACCTACCGGTTCCGGGACGTCGGAGCGGATCACGTCCAGATCACGAACGACGGGACGGAGATCCTGATGATCATCGGCCAGATCCCATTCGACTTCACCGGCGTCCTGAAGATCAACCTCACGACCGGCGAGGTCATCCACGAACCGAGTCACGATATCTCGGGCCGGGTGAGGAGGCCTGCGCGGCGCTTACCGCGTGACGTTCGCGTCGGAGGAGGGTGCCCCGGCGCCCTCCTCCCTCCCACGAGGTGCTGACGGAGCCTGAGTTGCGCCTACGGGCCGTACGTGATCCGGCGGAAGTCGAGGTCGAGCAGGTCGGGGCGGTCGGCGGGGACGAGGACGCACGCCACCTCGGGGCGGGCGAGCGCGCGGGTCACGCCTCCGGGTCCGCGGCGCGCACGACGACCGGGCGGCCGGCGGCGTGCGCCTCGCGCAGGGCCTCCTCGTCGCCGACGTCGTCGAGGACGAGCGCGTCGCCGAGGTCGAGTCTCCCCCTCGACCGCGATCTCGGGAACGCGCCTCCCGGTGGCGCCGAACCAGCGCTCCCGCATCGCCTCAGACCGTCACCGTCTCGCCCGGCTCGGGCGCGACGATCTCGCAGGTCGTCGTCAGGAGCCCGCGGCACTCCTCGGGCGTGCCGGCGAGGAGCGGGAACGTCCCGTAGTGGCACGGGATGCAGCGGCTCGACGCCGAGCAGCTCGATCGCGACGGCCGCCTCGCGCGGATCCATCGTGTAGTGGCCGCCGATCGGCAGCACGGCGACGTCGGGCTCGTAGATCCGGCCGATCAGCTGCCATGTCGCCGAAGACGCACGTGTCGCCGGCGAAGTAGAGCTTCGTCCCGTTCTCGACCTCGATGACGAGGCCGGCCGGCTCGCCCAGGTACACGAAGACCCCGTCCACGTACGCGCTGCTCGAGTGCTTCGCGTCGGTGAGCGTGATCCTGATCCCGTCCTGCTCGATCGTGCCGCCCTTGTTCCCGGCCTGGGTCATCGTCCTCGGCGAGGCCCTGCGTCGAGAGCCAGTCGCGGAGCTCGACGAGCGCCGATCACCGGGCAGCCGAAGCGCTGCGCCAGCTCGACCGTCTCGCCGACGTGGTCGCCGTGGCCGTGCGTGAGGGCGATCAGGTCGACACGCTCCGGGCTCGCGCTCCGTCCTCGGGGCACTTGGGGTTCCCGAGCCAGGGGTCGACGTAGACGCGCTTGCCTCCCGGAGTGTCGATCCGGAAGGCGGAGTGTCCGAGCCAGGTGACCGCAGTGTCCGCCATTCAGCCTCCTCGTGGTCGCTGCGGCCAGGGTAACGGAGGAGAACGGGGCGCGGGACGCGAACCAGGGGTCCCATGTGGCAGACGCGCAGCGGCGCCGGTGCGATGGCGGTCGAGCTCGCCGGCAGCGCTCCTCCTCGCCGTCGCCGTGTCGGACGCGCTCGGGCTCGCCGCGGCCTCCTTCTACCTCCTCGTCCTGGGCGTGCCCGTGACCGCCGTGGCCGGGCTCGTCTGCTTCGCGCGCGTCGTGGACGCCGTCGAACGGCGGCAGCGGCGACGCGCTCGGCAGGCTCCAGGCCTCGCTGGCCGACGCTCCTGGTGCTGGCGATCGTCGTCGGCGCCGCCATCCGCGCGCCGGTCGTGCCCGAGGACGTCGTCCCCGGGATCGCCAGCGGCGTCCTAGCGTCTCGCCTTCGGCGTCCTCGTCCTGCAGGCGCTCGTCGCCCTCGTCCCCGCGCGGCGCCAGCGAGCGTAGGACGAAGGCCCGCACCGGCCGCTCCTTGCCCTTGACGGGCAGCTCGCCGAGGTCCTCGACCACGGCGCCGTCACCCAGCGCCTGCCGCGTCGTCCCCGCAGATCACCACCTCGCCCGCGCGGGCCTCGCCCTTCGAGCCGGGACGCCCGTGTTGACGACGTCGCCGGTCGGCGAGAAGGAGCGGGCTCCAGGCGCCTGGACGAGGCCGATGTGCGCCTCCCCCGAGTTGACGCCGACGCGGAAGCGCGGCCAGTCGGGGTGGCGGGCGGCGAGCGAGCCGGTCGCCTCCTGGAGGTGCAGAGCCGGCCCGCGCCGCCCGCCGCTCGTGGCCCGCGCCGCTTGAAGACGGCGAAGATCGCGTCGCCCACGGTCTGGACCAGCTCGCCCCGCTCTCGCCTCGATCACCGGGAGCGACGGTCGCGAAGTAGTCGTTCAGCATGGCGCGCACGTCGTCGGGCGGCCTACGCTCGGCGAAGGTCGTGTACCCCTGGAGGTCGGCGAAGAGGACGCTGACCTGCTCGCGGGTGGCCGAGCGTCCGCTCCTCGTAGAGGTCGGCGAAGATCTCGGCGCTCGAGCCCTCCCGCTTCCACTCGGCCCAGACGCTGCGGCGACGAGCGCGAAGGCGAGCGAGCATGAGCAGGTGCCACTCCCACCAGCTCGACGTGCCAGTTGCGGGAGACGGCGACGGCCAGCATCGCCTCGGCGAGGAGCACCCAGGCCGCCACGACCGCGACAGCGCGACGGGCGCGCGCCGACCGCGCAGCAGGCGTCCGTAGCGGTACGCCGCGTAGCCGTAGAGGACGACGCCGAGGCCCCAGAGCAGGAGCAGCGGATCGCGCGCCGCTTCGGGCGTGATCGGCTCGTCGAGCGGCGGCAGCGTTCCGAGCGCGACAACCGCCCAGACGACGAGCGCGGTGCCGCACCGACGCGAGGAGGAGCCCGCGCGCCGCCGCACGACCGCTGCGGCGCGTTCGGGCGAGAGTCGGGAGCGCCGAGGCGGCGGCGAAGCCGCGCGCCGACGAGCAGGCCGATCGCCGAAGCGATCTGGAAGCCGGCGTTCTTCCCCGCAAGGAGCACGCCGGGGGTGGCGAGGGCGTGCAGGGCGAGGAAACCCGAGGTGACGAGGAACGCGAGCGAGACGAGGAGCACGCGGGCGTCGCCGCGCCGTCGCGGCCGCCTCGGCCATGAGGAAGCCGAGCGAGGAAGCTGAGCACGGCCGACGCCGAGGACGAGCCAGAAGTGGGCCGGCTGGTGCTCCCACATGACGTCGAGGCGGGGCACGCCGAGGAGCAGGAACGAGCCCGCCAGCGGGAGCGGCGAGCAGCAGGGCCGTGGAGCGCATCGAGCTCTCATAGCAGCCGCGCGGAGCTCGCGCTCGTGCTCCTGCGCCGCGGAAGTCGTTGAGCAGGTGCGGCGGGAGCAGGCGCTCGCGCGATCTCCCCGCCGCGCCGGACGTAGACCGCCGGGTAGATCTGCGCCGGCAGCGTCCATCTCGACGGCCACGGCCACCGCGTCCGGGCCGGCCGCGTCGACGAAGTGCGCGAGCGGCACGATGTCGCTGACGTCCCGTCGACCGTGCACCGCGCGCGCGAGGTAGGACTTCTGCGCCCAGAGCTCGGGCGCGGTCGTCAGCTCCTGCGAGCAGGTAGGCGGCCGGGATCGCCCTCGACGTGCTCGGCCGGACGCTCGATCGCCGAGGTGGGTTCCGGCGAGGTGGCGCGCCATCACCCTGCGCGTTGTAGCGGAAGCCGTGCACGGCCGGCGACGCGCTGCCGATGCCGTGCTTGCGCAGGCCCGGCGCGCCCTGCGTGGCGTTGCCGGCGAAGTAGATGCCCGGAGCCCGGCTCGCTCTCCCAGAAGGGCGTCAGCGCCGGAATGCGCCCCTGCGCGACGGTGCGCGACGCCGAGCTCGGCCAGGTCGAGGAGCGGCGTCGAGAAGCCTGTCGCCGCGATGACCTCGTCGACCTCGAGCTCGATCGGCCCCGGCCGGGTCGTTCCGTTGCCGGCGATCCGCCAGCCGCGCTCCGTGCGCTCGATGCGCTCGACGGCGAGGTCGAGCGCGAACGTGCCGCCGCCGAGGCTCGCGTCCTCGTAGGGCTGGAGGTAGCGGACGCGGACCGATGCCTGCGCGATCACCGCGGTCTGCACCGGCCGCGGCGAGCCGAGGATCACCTGCCGCGCCCACGGCAGCAGGCCGTCGGCGATCTCGAAGCCGGAGTTGCGCTTGCCGATCACGAAGACGCTGCGGCCGCGGTAGTCGGCGCGGCTGCGCGTCTCCGACGTAGTGCGGGACAGCCTCGATGCCCGGGATCGGCGAGAGCCACGGCGTCGTCACGCCGATCGCGAAGACGGCCGCGCGGCAGCGGTACTCGCCGTCGCGAGGTCGCGAGGACGAGCCGGCCGTCGTCGTCGCGCCGCGTCGCCTCCCAGGTGCAGCCGTAGCGGACGGCGCACCGGCGCCCGCCGCGCGAAGGCGGCGAGCCCGCGCTCCATCTCCTCGCGCGACGGGCACCATGAACGAGCGGTCCATGAGCGGCGGCACGAGCGCCTGGTGCTCGGGCTCCTCGGCGAGCGAGGCTGTTGTGGTCGTACCACTCGTACTCGCGGGTGCCCGGCTCGGCCGGGCGCGTCGGGCTTCGACCAGGAGAGCAGGCGCTGGAAGATCGGGCAGGCGCCGGAACATCCCGCCGGGCGCGTCGTCGCGCGAGATGACGGCGTGCTCGACGCCGAGCCGCGAGAGGCAGTAGCTCGCCTGCAGCCCGCCCGGGCCGCTGCCCGACGACGACGACGGGATAGTCCCCGGGCGGAAACGGCCGCTCGTCCTCGCCGACGCCACTACTGGAGCAGGTCGCGGATCCGGCGGGTCGACGGTCTGCAGCATCCGGAAGGTGACCTGCGGGTACTGCAGGAGGAACGCCTCGAGCTGCGGCCCGGGGATCTCGAGGCAGTGCAGGGCGCGTGCGCGCGACGACGTCGGCGGTCGGCGTGCACTGGAGCAGCGTCGAGACCTCGCCGAAGAAGTCGCCGCGGCGGAGTCGGCGCGGCTCGTCGCCGCCGCGGATCTCGACCGCCGCCTCGCCGTCGAGGATGACGAAGAGGCCGCCGCCGGAGAGGCCGCGCCGGAGGACCCGCTCGCCCTCGCGCGAAGCGCCGCTCCCACTCGGGGTCGGCGATCGCCTCGAGGTCCGGGTCGCGCAGGTCGGCGAAGAGCGCCAGCCCGGCGAGGCTGCGGACGAGCTCGTCGCGTTCGGTAGCGGCCATCGTCGTGAGGCTACAACGCCAGGTCGCGGGCCGCGAAGTAGACGGCCTCGGAGAAGGTCGGGAAGGGCTGGATCGTGTCGCGCAGGACCTCGACTGGGACCGCCGCCGCGGATCGCGAGCGTCAGCTGCCCGATCCACTCGCCGGCCTCGGGGCCGACCACGGTCGCGCCGACGAGCACGCGCCGCTCGGGTCGGCGTAGAGCTTCACGAAGCCCGGGCTGCTTCGGCCGCTGGAAGGTCGACGGTGCGCGAGACCGACTCGAGCGGCCAGGAGGAGGTGACGGCGCCCTCGCCGCTCGTGTCGCCGGTCGAGGCGACCTGCGGGTCGGTGAAGACGGACGCCGGGATCGCGCGGTAGTCGGCGCGGGCGTCTGCCGCCGGCGACGTTCGCCGCGGCGATGCGGCCCTGGTACTTGCCGACGTGCGTGAAGAGGGCGACGCCGGTGACGTCGCCGGCCGCCCAGACGCCCTCGGCCCGCGCCAGAGCCGGTCGTCCACGACGATTCCCTGCCGCTCGATCGTGAGGTCGAGGCGCTCGAGGCCGAAGCCTTCGACGTTGGGCTTGCGGCCCGGTGGCGACGAGCAGCCGCTCGGCCTCGACCGGCTCCTCCCTCGTCGAGCTCGAGGCGGTAGCGCGCCGCCGCCGCCCTCGACCCGCGTCGGCCCTCGCGCCGAGGCGGAGCTCGATGCCCTCCTCCTCGAGGACCCTCGCGAGGAGGTCGGCCGCCTCCGGGTCGACGCGCGGGAGCAGGTCGCTCGCCGCCCTGGACGAGCGTGACGCGCGCGCCCAGTCGCGCGTAGAGCTGGGCCAGCTCGCAGCCGACCGGCGCCGCCGCCGACCACGACCAGGCTCTCCGGGACCTCGCTCGCGCTCGTCGCCTCGCGGCTTGCCCAGTGCGCCGATCTCGTCCAGGCCCTCGATCGGCGGCGTCGACCGGGACGGAGCCCGTCGCGACCAGCGAGCGCGTCGTACGGGAGCTCCCGGTCGTCGACGGCGACGAGGCCCGGCTCGGCGACGACGTCCCGTGCCGCGCACGAGCTCCGCGCCCTGCTTGGCCAGCCACTCCGCCTGGCTCGCGTCGTCCTTCTCGGCGACCTGGTCGCGCCACCAGAAGACGCGCTCAGGGTCGACCGCGGCCGACCGCCTCGGCCGCTCCGGGGGCGAGCTGCGCGCGGGCGACGACCTCGAGCGGGCGCAGCAGGGTCTTCGAGGGGATGCAGGCCCAGTAGGAGCACTCGCCGCCGACGCAGCTCGTGCTCGACGACCGTGATCTCCGCCTCGGCGTCGAGCCTGCGCAGCGCGGAGACGAAGGCCTCGCCCGTGACCCCGGCGCCCAGGACGACGACCCGCTTCGGCATCAGCGCAGTGGCGCCTGAGCCTACGGGGAACGGGAGGAACGCGACCGCGTCGGCGGCGATGTCGAGCGAGTGGCCCGGCGAAGACGAAGCTCCCGACCGCCACGAGCCCGGAGGCGGCGACCGCCGCGACGAGCAGCGCGTCCCTGGGCGGGGAGCCGCCCGCAGCGACGACGGCGAGCTCGCGCGGCTGCATGTACATCGCCCGGATGACGCCCGGTAGTAGTAGACCGAGATCGCCGTGGCGATCACGCCGACGATCGCGAGCCACGCCCAGCCGCGGTCGATCACTGCGGAGAAGACGTAGAACTTGCCGAGGAAGATGCCGGCCGGCGGGAAGCCGATGAAGCCGAACATGAACAGCGCCATCGACGCCCCGAGGAACGGCCGCTCCCAGCCGAAGCCGGCCAGGTTGGCGAGCGTCACCGGCGCGCCGAGCTCCCGCTCGCGGACGGCGACGACCGCGAACGCGCCGAGGCTCATGGCCGCGTACGGGATCAGGTAGTAGAGGAGCGCCCGGCCGCCGAGCTCGTTGCCCGCGGCGATCGGCATCAGCAGGAAGCCCGCGTGCGAGATGCTCGAGTACGCGAGCAGCCGCTTCACGTCGGTCTGCACGATCGCCGCGAGGTTGCCCCAGGCGAGCGAGATGCAGACGATGACCGCAAGCGCGACCGTCCAGAGCTCCTCCTCCGCCGGGAAGGCCGTGACGAGCAGGCGGAGCGTGACGACGAGCGCGGCCACCTTCGTCGCGGCGGCCATGAAGCCGGTCACCGGCGTCGGCGCGCCCTCGTAGACGTCCGGCGTCCACATGTGGAAGGGGGCGGCCGACGACTTGAACGCCAGCCCGACGATGATCATCGCCAGGCCGGCGACGACGAAGAGCCGCTCGGCGTCCTCCGTCCCGGCGGCGATCTCCGCGAACCCGATCGCGCCGGTGGCGCCGTAGACGAACGCGCTCCCGAAGAGCAGGATCGCCGAGCCGAAGCTGCCGACGATCGAGGTACTTGAGGCTCGCCTCGAGCCCGGTCAGCCGCTCGACGGCGATGGCCGTGAGGATGTAGAGGCAGATCGAGAACCACTCGAGCCCGAGGAAGAGCGTCATCAGGTTGTTCGCGGCGACGAAGAAGGCCATGCCGCTGGCGGCGGTGAGCAGGAGCGCGTAGTACTCGCCCGCGCGGTCGTCGCGCGCCGCGCTCCCGGTACGAGACGCCGACGGTCAGGAGCCCGGCTGCCATCGACGAGGATCTGGGCGAACTCGGCCAGCCGGTCGCGCCGGATCGCGTCCGCGACGATGCCGCGGCCGGTGTCGTCGGCGACGAAGAGCGCGACGGCGAGCGCGCCGGCGGCGACGAAGCACAGGCCCGCGATCGACCGCGCCGAACACGCGCCGGACGGAGACCGGCAGGAAGAGGCTCACGAGCAGGACGACGACCGCGCCGCCGAGCGTGACGAGGACCGGCGAGAGCGCGGTCCAGTCGATGGTCGGGGGCGTCGAAGCCGGTCACTGGAACGAGCCCCCGAAGACGCGCTCGGTGATCGCCGCCGGCCAGAAGGAGAGCACGAGCAGCACGATCACGAGCGGCGCGATCACGCCGATCTCGGCCGGGCGGAGGTCGAGCGCCTCGGCGGGCACCGCGCTGCCCGACGTCCTGGTGCAGGACCGCCGAGATCAGCCGCAGCATGTACATGGCGGCGAGCACGATGGCGATCGCCCCGACGACGGCCCAGCCCCAGCCGATGTCGAAGATGCCGTTGAGGACGAGGAACTCGCCGGCGAAGGCGCGTCGAGCCCGGGACGGCGAGGGCGATCACCCCGGTCGTGATCAGGACGGTCGCGAGCACCGGGCGGCCGCGCGCCATGCCGCCGAGCAGGCGCAGCTCACCGGTGCTCGTCCTGCGCTCGATCGGCGCCGGCGAGCAGGAAGAGCGCGGCCGAGACGAGCCCGTGGTTGACCATCAGCAGGAGCGCGCCGGTGTAGCCGGAGGCGTTCACGGCGAAGACGCCGATCAGGATCAGGTTCATCTGCGCGAGGCTCGAGTAGGCGATCACGCCGCGCACGTCGGGCGCGCGGAAGGCGAGGAGCGACCCGTAGACGAGGCCGATCGACGCCGAGTACGAGGAGCGGCGTGCGCCAGTCCTCGGCCGGGCCCGGGTAGAACGGGATCGCGATCGCGAGGAAGCCGTACGCGGCGGTCTTCGAGATCACGCCGGAGAGGACGCGCCGCCACCTCGGGCGGCGACTCCCGGTAGGTGTCGGGCAGCCAGCCGTGGAACGGCCAGAGCGGCGCCTTGACGGCGAAGGCGGCTACGAAGCCGAGGAAGATCCACGTGCTCGTCCCCTGGCCGACGAGCTCGGTCATGTCGAACGTCTCGGCGCCGAGCCCGGCGGCGATGATCGCGACCAGCATCAGCAGCGACCCGGCGATCGTGTAGGCGACGAACTTGTAGGTCGCCCCCAGCCGCCCGGGCCCGCCCCAGACGCCGATGAGCACGTAGAGCGGGATCAGCATGGCCTCCCAGAAGACGTAGAAGAGGAGGAGGTCCTGGGCGGCGAAGACGCCGATCGTCGCGCCCTCGAGGAAGAGCAGCAGGCTCAGGTAGACGCCGAGCCGCTCGCGCCCGGCCCAGAAGCCGTACCCGACCGCGGCCGCGGTGACGACGGCGGTGAGGCCGACGAGCCAGAGCGAGTAGTCGTACAGGCCGACCTTGTAGGAGACGTCGAGGTCGGCGAACCAGGTGACGTCGGCCTCCTCCTGCAGCCCGGTCGCGCCGAAGTCGAAGTTGAGCGCCGTCCCGACCCAGAGCGCGAGCACGCCGAGCGCGACGAGGAGCGCGAACCCGCCGGCCGACCGCGACGAGCCCCACGGCGTCACCCAGATCGCAACCGCGCGCGGCGATGGGGAGCAGGATGAGGATCGTCGTGATCACGCGACGATCAGGAAGACGACGGCGAGGACGGCGAGGCCGACCGCGAGCGCGAGCACGTAGACGCGTACGCGGCCGGTCTGCGCGGCGGCGACCGCGGTCGGAGACGTCGCGGACGCCGATCCCGAGGCCGCCGAGGGAGCGAGAATGAGCGGCTCCTCGATGCGGCGCATGAGCCAGCCCGCGAAGCCGGATGTCGGCCTGTAGAAGACCAGGTCGTACGCCTCGTCGAAGTAGAGCTTGTGCTCGAGCGTGCGCGTGACACGCGGGAAGCGCCGCCGCACCCTCGCCGAGCGCTCGCCGGGCCTCCGGTAGACGGCCCAGGCGACGGCGATGCCGCCGACGCGCCGCCGCGAGCGAGGCAAGGATGGAGAAGACCGCCAGTCCGCCGCTCGCTTCGGGAATGGACTCGACGACCGGCTCGAGCCACGTGTCGACCCCGTGCCAGCCGCCCGGAACCTGCAGGAAGCCGCCGATCATCGAGAGGACGCTCAGCACGGCGACCGGCCACATCATCGCGAGCGGCCCCTCGAAGCGCTCCCTGTGCAGGTGCTCGCGGACGAAGGGCGCCGGCTCGCCGAAGAAGACGATGAACAGGAGGCGGAACGTGTAGAGCGCCGGTCAGGAACGCGCCCGACGATCCCGATGCCCAGAGGATCCACCCCGAGCGAGCCCGAGTCGATCGCGCTCGACGAGGATCGCGTCCTTGGAGAAGAAGCCGGCGAAGGGCGGGATCGCGGCCAGCGCCAGCGCGCCGATGAGGAACGCGCGGTAGGTCCAGGGCAGCTCGCGCGCCGAGCCCTCCCATGTTGCGGATGTCCTGCTCGCCGGAGAGCGCGTGGATGACGACGCCGGCGGCCATGAAGAACAGCGCCTTGAAGAAGGCGTGCGTCATCAGGTGGAACATGCCCGCGCCGTAGGCGCCGAGCCCGACGGCGACGAACATGTAGCCGATCTGGCTCATCGTCGAGTAGGCGATGACCCGCTTGATGTCCGTCTGTACGAGCGCGATCAGCCCGGCGACGAGGAGCGTGACCGCTCCGAGGATCCCCGCGAGCTCCTGCACGTCGATCGCCAGCTCGAAGAGCGGGCTCGTGCGCGCGATCAGGTAGACGCCGGCGGTCACCATCGTCGCCGCGTGGATGAGGGCGCTGACCGGCGTCGGGCCCTCCATCGCGTCCGGGAGCCAGGTGTGGAGCGGAACCTGCGCGGACTTGGCGACCGCGCCGCCCAGGAGCCCGAGCGCGACGAGCACGGCGAGCGTCGACCCCTCCCCTAGCGCCTCCGGTGCCTCCGCGAAGACGGTGACGAAGTCGAGGGAGCCGATCTGCGCTACGAGGATGAAGAGCGCGAGCACGAAGGTCGCGTCGCCGACGGCGTTCATGATGAACGCCTTCTTGCCCGCGGCCACCGGGGCCCGGCCGCTGGTGCCAGTAGTTGATCAGGAGGTACGAGGAGAGGCCGACCAGGCCCCAGCCGGCGAGGAGCAGCAACAGGTTGCCCGCCATCACGAGCAGGAGCATCGAGAAGACGAAGAGCGCCTTGTACGCGTGGTAGCGCCGCTCCTCGAGGTCACCGGCCATGTAGCCGATCGCGTAGACGAGGATCAGGAAGCCGACCCCGGTGACGACCAGCATCATGAAGACGGAGAGCGGGTCGATCAGGATCTCCGCGCCGACGCGCAGGTCGCCGGCCGTGAGCCAGGTCCAGAGGGTCGAGAGCTCGGTGCGCTCCTCGGGCTCGCGGCCGAGCAGGTCGACGAAGATCCCCAGCGTGCAGAGAAAGGAGAGGCCGGTCGCGCCGGCGGCGATCAGCCCCGCGCGGCAGCGATCGACCCGGTCGCCGAGCAGCCCGATGGCGACCACGGCCGCGGCGGGCGCGAAGAGTGCGGTCCAGGCCAGAAGCTCCACTGCGCTAGCCCCTGCAGCGAGGTCAGGCGGTCAACGTCGAGCTCGACGCGCTTCCGCGAGACCGCGACGATCAGCCCGAGCCCGAGCGACTGCCTCGGCGGCCGCGACGACCATGACGGTGAGGGCGAAGATCTGCCCGTCGCTGTTCCCGAGCTGGCGCGCGAAGGCGATGAGGGCGAGGTTGCCGGCGTTCAGCATCAGCTCGAGCGCGAGCAGGATGATCAGCGGGCTTCGGCGGATGAGCACGCCGAACACGCCGGTTGCGAAGAGGACGACCGAGAGGATCAGGTACGCGGCGATCCCGGGGCCGAGCATCAGGCGGCCTCGCTCTCGTCGTCCTGGGTCGGCATGGCGCTGCCGAGGATGACGCCGCCGACGGCGGCGACGAGGAGCACGATCGAGGTCACCTCGAAGGCGAGCAGGTGGTCGGAGAGGAAGAGCTCTCCGATCTGCGCCGGCGAGCCGAAGGCGTCCGAGACAGACGCGGTGTCGCTGAGCCGGTCGCCGGCCTTGAGCGCGATCACGACGATGACCTCGAGCGCGATCGCGGCCGCGGCGACGATCGCGGTCACGTTTTGCAGCGTCGGCCCTCCGGCCCACGGCGCATCCGCGCGCCCGCCGAGGTAGGCGAGCACGAAGACGAACATGATCACGATCGCGCCCGCGTAGACGATCACCTGCGCGCCGGCGACGAACTCCCCGGCGAGGAGCAGGTAGAGCACCGCCAGCGAGGCGAGGTTCCCGATCAGCGCGAGCGCGCTGAAGAAGGGGTTGGCGAAGAGGACGACCGCGATCCCCGAGGCGAGGAGCGCGAGCGCCGCCACGATCCAGACGATCCAGACGAGAATGTTCGCGGCCGAGGCGGCGAGCAGTATGTCCATCTAGACTTCCGACTTCCACGCGGGAATCGGCGTGTCGTAGAGATCGCGGTCGGCGACCGGCATGCGCTTCACGGGCTCGGCGAGGAGCATGTCCTTCGTGTAGATGAGGTCGTCGCGCGAGTACTCCGAGATCTCGTACTCGGCCTCGAGCGTGATCGCGTCGAAGGGGCACGCGAGCTCGCAGTAGCCGCAGAAGATGCAGCGCGAGAGGTTGATCTCGTAGATGCGGGCGTAGCGCTCGCCGGGGCTTACGCGGTTGTCCGGCGTGTTCTCGGCTGCGACGACGCGGATGCAGTCCGCCGGGCAGGCGGCCGCGCACAGGGAGCAGCCGACGCACTTCTCCAGCCCGTTCTCGTGCTTCCAGAGCCGGTGCCGGCCGCGGAAGCGCGGGTACACCGGGCGCTTGTATTCGGGGTACTGCTGCGTGATCGGCTTCTTGAACATCTGCCGGAACGTGACGGCGAACCCCTTGAAGCTGTCGAAAGGCTGAGGCATCAGTCGATCGCGACCACGATGACGGCGGTGACGACGGCGTTGAGCGTGGCGACTGGCAAGAGGACCTTCCAGCCGACCTTCATCAGCTGGTCGTAGCGCAAGCGCGGGAGGGTCGCGCGCAGCCACATGAAGATGAAGACCACGATCGCGAGCTTGATGACGAACCAGAGCGGGCCGGGGAGGACCGGGCCGCTCCAGCCGCCGAAGAAGAGCGTGACCGCGAGGCCCGAGAGCGTGATCATGTTGACGTACTCGGCCATGGCGAAGAGGCCGTAGCGCATGCCGCTGTACTCGGTCTGGTAGCCGGCGACGAGCTCGGTCTCGGCCTCGGGCAGGTCGAACGGCGGCCGGTTGGTCTCCGCCACGCCGGCGACGAAGAAGACGAGCATCCCGACGACCTGGGGCGCCGCGTACCAGATCGAGCCCTGCTGGGCGGCGACGATGTCCACGAGCGAGAGGCTCTCGGCCATGATCACCACGCCGAGAACGGAGAGCGCGAGCGACACCTCGTACGAGACGAGTTGCGCGGCGGTGCGCATGGAGCCGAGGAGCGAGTACTTCGAGTCGCTCGCCCAGCCGCCGACGAGGAACGCGTAGATGCCGATGGCGCCGAGCGCGAAGATCAGGAGGATGCCGATGGAGACGTCGGCGACGTTGCCGGTGACGTCGTAGCCGCCGATCTCCCAGGTGCCGCCGAAGGGGATGACGCTGAAGGAAGCGAGAGCCGTGAAGGCGGCAACGACCGGCGCCGCGAAGTAGAGGAGGCTGACCGCCCCCGTCGGCGAGAAGCTCTCCTTGCGGATCAGCTTGACGAGGTCGGCGATCGGCTGACCGAGCCCGTACGGGCCGGCGCGGTTGGGGCCGTAGCGGAGCTGCATCCGGCCGAGGAGCTTGCGCTCGAGCCAGGTCGCGTACGCGAAGCCGACCATGACGAGGTTGACGACGATCGCCGCCTTGATGACGTCGATCCACCAGGGCTGGTTGAGCTCCTCAGGCACCGGCCTTCTCCACCTGCACGCGGTCGGCGAGCCCGCCGGAGTGCTCCGCCGCGATCCGGACGACGCCGGGCCTCAGCCTGCGGCTCAGCTTGGCCCGGAGCTCGTGGGAGGTCCCGTTGGAGCTGACCCGGACGGTCTCGCCCTGCGCGATCTCACGCGTCGTCGCATCCTCGTAGGCCAACTCGATCTCGGACGCGGGACGCTGGAACTGGAGCTGGGGCACGCGCTCCACAGCCGGGCCGCTGAATAGGGTGTGGTAGCGGACGAGCTCCAGCCCCGGCCCGGCCGGCTTCCCGGTCGGCGTCAGCGGGTCCGGCTGGGTCCAGGCGAACTCGTCGCCGGGCGTCAGCTCGGCCTGCTCGCCGGCGGTCGGCACGGCCCAGGGGTCGACGGCGACGCCGAAGCGCTCGCCCAGGCGCGCGAGCCACTCGAGCTCGTCAGGCCCGTCGGGCACGACGGCTCGACGCAGGCGCTGCGCGCGCCCCTCGAGGTTGACCATAGTCCCTTCGCGCTCCAGGTAGCTCGTGCCCGGAACCACGACGTGCGACCAGGCTGTGAGGTCGCTCTGAAACATGGAGGTCGTGAGCACGAAGCGCGCGCGCCCGGCCAGCTCGGCGACGCGGGGGTCGTAGACCGCTTCGTCCCCGGAGACGATGAGCGCGCCGATCTCGCCCTCCACGGGCGGCTCGGAGCTGCTCTCGCCGAGAGCGTGCCAGGCCGCCGCGACGCCGCGTCCGTTGGGCGTCCGCGGCAGGGCGTAGACGGCGACCTCGGTCTTTGCGTTCTCGTGGAGGTCGCTCGCCAGCGCGCCGACGTGCCGGCCGCCGGTTGGGTCGTCCTCGGACCAGACCAGGGCGACGCGCTCGGCGCTGCGCACGGCCTCGGCGGTCTCGCGCAGCTCGGTCGGGACGTCGCCGCCCTCGCGGAGCGCAGCGCACACCTGCGGCGCCGAGCCCGGCGCGACCCTGACGTCCCCGGCGGGATTGACGGCGATCACCCTGCCGCCGCGCCGCCGCGCCGCTCGCAACCAGAGGTCGACGACCGGCGCCCGCTCGACCACCGGATCGTCGCCGAGCACGAGGCACACATCGGCGTCCTGGATGGCAGAGAGCGGCCCGCGGAACGCGGCCAGCCCGGATCCCAGTCGTCAGGCAGAACTGCCGTGTCGGAGCCGAGCCCCTCGCGGACGATTCGGGCGAGGGCGGTCGCCTGTTCGACGGTCTCTCCGCCGGAGAAGGCGACGACGACCGACGAGCCCGCCTCGCGGAGCCCGGCCTCGGCGGCGTCGAGCGCGTCGTCGGAGGAAACCTCCTCGAAGCCGCGGCGCCGGACCCGGAGAAGCGGCTTGCGGATGCGATCCTCGGCGCGGAGGTGGTCGTAGGCGAAGCGGCCCTTGTCGCAGAGCCAGCCCTCGTGCACCTCAGGGTGGTTGCGGGAGAGGATGCGCGCGACCTTTCCTTCGCGCGTCGTCGCCCAGACGTTGCAGCCGACGGGGCAGAGGCCGCAGACGGTCGGGACATTCTGGATCTCCCAGGGACGCGCGCGGAAGCGGTAGGTCGTGGACGTGAGCGCTCCGACCGGGCAGAGCTCGACGACGTTGCCCGAGAAGTGGCGCGCGGTAGGGCTCGTCCTCGAACGTGGCGATCACCGACGACGCCCCGCGGTTGATCGCGACCAGCTGCCCGTCCTCGGAGACGTTCTCGGAGAAGCGCGTGCAGCGGTAGCAGAGGATGCAGCGCTCGCGGTCGAGCGCGATCAGAGGCGAGATCGGGATCGGCTTGTCGAACGTCCGCTTGGGGAAGTGCATGCGGGTCGAGCCGGGGCCGAAGCGGAAGGTGAGGTCCTGCAGCGGGCACTCGCCGCCCTTGTCGCAGTCCGGGCAGTCGAGCGGGTGGTTCAGGAGGATGAACTCGAGGATCGCGTTCTGGCCTTCTGAGGCCGTCTCGCTCGTCAGCGCCGTCCTGAGGACGAGCCCGTCGGTCGCGGTGAGCGTGCACGCGGCTTGGAGCTTCGGCAGCCCCTCCACCTCGCACAGGCACATGCGGCAGGCGCCCACCGGCGGCCCCAGTCGGGGCTCGTAGCAGAAGACCGGGATCTCGATCCCGATCGAGGCGGCCGCCTCGACCATCCCCCGGCCCTTCGGGGCCTGGAGCTCGTGGCCGTCGATGGTGACCGTGACGAGCTCGGGCTGCGGCTCCGGCTGCGAGCTCATCGGCACGCCCTCTTCACACTTCGCGCGCCACGGGTGCGAGTTTCCGGCTGTACGCTCGAAAGCGGGTGGTGGGATGGGGTGCCCCGTAGTAATTAAGCGGCAAGCGAAGGTCATGTTCCGGCCGGCACCTCGATGTCGCCTCTGATCCGGGCGTGGTGCTGGTCGACCGGCGCGAGCACGCCCTCGAGGGACGACTCGCCGCCAAAGGGACAGCCGCCCTCGTCGATGTGGCGCTGATACTCCTCCCGAAACCTGGCCACGTAGCTCGCCACCGGCATCGCTGCGGCGTCGCCGAGCGGGCAGAGGCAGTTGCCGAGGATCCGGTCGCAGACGTTCAGCAGCACGTCGAGCTCGCCCTGAGTTGCGTCGCCCTCCTCGATCTTCCTGAGGAGCTGCACCATCCAGCGCGTTCCCTCCCGGCACGGCGTGCACTTCCCGCAGGACTCGTGCATGTAGAACTGCGCGATCCGCAGGCCGAGCTGCACCATGCAGCAGCGGTCGTCGATCACGATCACGGCGCCGGAGCCGAGCATCGTCCCGGCCTGCGCCATCGAGTCGAAGTCGAGCGGCGTGTCCACCTCGGACGCGGCCAGCACGGGCACCGATGAGCCGCCCGGGATGATCGCCTTGAGTTCGTGCTCGCCCGGGATGCCGCCGCCGATGTCGTAGATCAGCTCGCGGAGCGTCGTCCCCAGCTCGAGCTCGTAGTTGCCGCCGTTGACCACGTTGCCGGAGAGCGAGAAGACGCGCGTCCCTGTCGAGTTCTCGACGCCGAGCCGTGCATAGGCCTTGCCGCCGATCTCCAGGATGCGAGGGACGGTGGCCAGCGTCTCGACGTTGTTGATCAGCGTCGGCGACGCGTACAGGCCGGAGATGGCCGGAAACGGCGGCTTCGTGCGCGGCTGGCCGCGGCGACCCTCGAGCGACTCGAGCAGGCCGGTCTCCTCGCCGCAGATGTACGCGCCGGCGCCGCGGTGGACGACGATCGTCAGGTCCCACCCGGAGCCGAGGACGTCCTTGCCGACGTAGCCGGCCTCGCGCGCCTCCTCCAGCGCCGCGGTCACGACCTCGTATTCGGCCAGGTACTCGCCGCGCACGTAGATGAACGCGAGGCTCGACCCGATCGTGTACGACGCGATGAAGACGCCCTCGACGAAAAGGTGCGGGACGCGAAGCATGATCTCTCGGTCCTTGAACGTCCCGGGCTCGGACTCGTCCGCGTTGACGACGAGGTAGATCGGCTTCGGCGTGTCCTCGGGCTTCGGCAGGAAGCTGGCCTTGCGGCCCATGGGGAAGCCTGCGCCCCCGCGCCCGCGCACGTTGGCCGCGAGCAGCTCGTCGAGCACCGCCTGGCGGTCCATTCCGATCGCCTTGCGGAGCGAGCGGTAGCCGCCCGTGGACTCGTACTCCGCGAGCTTCGTCAGGTCGCGGGTGTCGGCGTCTTTGAGGAGGAGCTCCCTAAGAGGCATCGCGCAGCTCCTTCACGATCCCAGGGACGTCGGCAGGCTGGACGGGCTCGCGGTAGCGGTGATCGACGGCCACGACGGTTCCCCAGCCGCAGCCGCCCGCGCACTCGACAGTGCGGAGCGTTATGTCGCCGTCCGCCGTCGACTCGCCCGCGTGGACGCCGAGCTCGCGCTCGAAGGCCTCCAGCACCTGCTGCGCGCCGACGAGCGCGCACGAGATGTTGGTGCAGACCTCGACCATGTGCCGGCCTACCGGCTCCAGGTGGAACATGTCGTAGAAGCTGGCGACGGCCTTGCAGTACGCAGGCGTCAGCTCGAGGGCCTCGCCGACCTCGCGGAAGGCCTCGGGCGGGAGCCAGCCGCCGTGTTCCTCCTGCGCGAGCCGAAGCGCAGGCAAGACGGCCGAGCGGCTCTCCGGATACTGCTCGGCGACGGCTTGGATCCGGTCGTAGAGCGTTTCCGGCGTCGTGCTCACCGGTCGACCTCGCCCATCACCGTGTCCAGCGAGCCGACGATGGCGATCAGGTCGGCGACGAGCGCGTCGCTCATGCACGTCGCCGTCGCCTCGAGCGCGACGAGGGACGGGGCACGGAACTTCACGCGCCACGGCTTGGAGCCCCCGTCGGAGACGAGGTAGCAGCCGAGCTCGCCGCGCGGCGACTCGGTGGCGACGTACACCTCGCCCTCGGGGACGCGGTAGCCCTCCGTCACGAGCTTGAAGTGGTGGATGAGGCTCTCCATCGAGGTGTGAAGCTCGTGCCGGGGCGGGAGGACGATCTTGCGGTCGTCCACGATCCACGCTCCCTCGGGCATCCCTTCGACCGCCTGCTGGACGATGCGCGTCGACTGCCGCATCTCGTCCATGTGCACCTTGTACCGGTCGTAGACGTCGCCGCTCGGATACACGGGCACGTCGAAGTCGACCTGGTCGTAGACGAGGTACGGCTGTGTCTTGCGGAGGTCCCAGTCGACGCCGGACGCGCGCAAGACCGGGCCCGGACTGCCCGAGAGCGATCGCGTCCGCGGCGGAGAGGAGGCCGATGCCCTTCGTCCGCTCGAGCCAGATTGCCTGGCCCGAGAGGAGCGCCTCGTACTCGTCCACGCGCTTCTGCATCGTGTCGCAGAACGCGCGGCACTCGTCGTAGAAGCCCGGCGGGATGTCCTCGGCGAGGCCGCCGGCCTGGAAGTAGCGCGTGTGCATGCGCACGCCGGTGACCAGCTCGAAGAGGTCGAGGATGGCGTCGCGCTCGCGGAAGCAGTACCAGAACATCGAGATCGCGCCGAGCTCCAGAGCCGCCGTCCCCAGCCAGACGAGATGCGAGTGGATGCGGTTCAGCTCGCACAGAAGCATCCGCATCCACTGGGCCTTCGGCGGCGGCTCGATTCCGAGGAGCTTCTCGATGGCGAGCACGAACACGAGCTCGTTGTTTTGGAAGGAGACGTAGTCGATCCGCTCCGGGTAGGTGATCGCCTTCCACCAGGTCTTGTGCTCCATGTTCTTCTCGAAGCCGGTGTGGAGGTAGCCGACGACCGCCTGCAGGCCGACGACCTTCTCCCCGTTCAGCTCCACGATCAGGCGGAGCACGCCGTGCGTCGAGGGGTGGTTCGGGCCGAAGTTGACCTCGAGGATGTCCCCCTCCTCGCGCAGGGCCGGGTCGACCTGGAGCACGGTCGGGATCGGCGAGGGGATGCGGGTCCCCTCGTAGATCGCGGTGGAGGGCTGCGCGACGGCCATTAGTGGTGCTACTCCTCGCCCGAGAACCGCACCGGCTCGCCGCCGAGCGGGTAGTCCTTGCGGAGCGGGTGCCCCTCCCAGTCGTCCTCCATGAGCAGGCGGGCGAGGTTTGGATGGCCTTCGAAGGGGATGCCCATCATGTCCCAGGCTTCGCGCTCGTGCCAGTCGGCGGTCGGCCAGACCGGCACCAGGCTCGGGAGCGCCTCACCGTCCTCGCACCAGACCTGGAGGCGGAGGCGCGGCGCCTCGGCGGCGGCCGACTCGAGCCTGAGCACGTGATAGGAGACGGAGAAACGCCGCTGCTTGGGCTCGGGCTGCGACTGCAGGCCCCAGGAGCCCGGGTTGTTGATGTCGCGCCCGCGCGAGTCGCCCCAGTACCCCGCCACGCGCGGGTCGCTCCAACCGAGGTAGTCGGCCGCGGCAATGTCCGAGAGGAAGTTGAACCCGGCCTCGTCGCGCAGCCAGTAGGCGGCCTCGAGGAGCCGCTCGCGCTCGACGACGACGGTCGTCTCGCCGTACCCGGTGCGCTCTTCGACGAGCCCCGGCACCCCCGAGAGGGAAGTCACTCTGCGACTCCGCGGATCTCGTAGGCGGGCGGGACGCCTGCGTGGATCTTCTCCTGCAGCCGGACGATCCCCTCCAGCAGCGCCTCCGGCCGCGGCGGGCAGCCGGGCACGTGGATGTCGACCGGCACGATCTTGTCGACGCCCTGCAGGATCGCGTAGTTGTTGAACATCCCGCCCGAGCTGGCGCAGGCGCCCATGGCTATCACCCACTTCGGCTCGAGCATCTGGTCGTAGATCTGGCGCAGCGGCTGCGTCATCTTGTGCGAGACGCGGCCGGAGACGATGAGCAGGTCGGCCTGGCGCGGCGACGAGCGGAACACCTCGGCGCCGAAGCGCGCCACGTCATAGCGCGAGGAGACGATCGACATCATCTCGATCGCGCAGCAGGCGAGGCCGAACGTGTCCGGCCAGATCGAGTAGCCCTGTGCCCACGCCACCGCCTTCTGCACCGTGGTCAGGAGCAGGCGCTGCTCGAGCTCCTCGGCCCCGAGCTCCTGCTCGAAGACGCTCGGGCCCTTGGCGCGCATGAGCGTCCGCTCGGACTGGAGGCCGTAGTCGGCGAGCCGCTTCTTCTTCACCGCCACTCGAGCGCACCCCGCTTCCAGACGTAGACGTAGGCGATGGCGAGGATTGCGATGAAGAAGCCGAACTCCGCCAGCGCGAAGGTCCCGACGGAGTCGAGCACCACCGCAACCGGGTAGAGGAAGACGATCTCGATGTCGAAGACGATGAAGAGCATCGCCGTCAGGTAGAAGCTGACCGTAAACCGCTGTTGCTCGGGCGGTCCGGTCGAGACGCCCGACTCGAAGGGCATCCGCTGTGCGCGCGGCAGGGCGTCTCGCCGCCGCGTCGAGAACGCGAACGAGAAGAACAGCATCGAGGCCGGGATCGCCGCCGCGAAGAGCGCGTAGACGAGGAACGGAAACCAGTCGTCAAGCGCGGCGAAGAGCACGGCCTGCACGTCTCGCATCCTATCGCTCACAAGGAGTCTGCGCGGATGGACGGAAACCGGCTCCACACCTGGGGATGCTGGGTGCTACGGCTGTCACAAAGTCGGGCTCTTTAGCCCAGCGGAGGGCGTTGCTACACTCAGACAGGATGGTCACGGTCACCGAGAACGCCGCCGCGAAGATCAAGGAGCTCATGGCGCAGGAGCCCGAAGGGGAGATCAGCGTGCTCCGGATCGCCGTTCAGGGCGGTGGCTGCTCGGGCTTTCAGTACGCGCTCGGCTTCGACCGGGGGCCGCAGGACGGGGACAACGAGGTGGAGATGCACGGTGTCCGCGTCGTCGTCGATCCATTCAGCGCGCCCTACATCGTCGGTTCCGAGATCGACTTCGTCGACGCCCTCATGGGCGCGGGCTTCGCGATCAACAACCCGAACGTCCAGGCTGCCTGCGGCTGCGGCTCCTCCTTCCAGGCGAAGGACGAGGCGGGCGGCGAGCCGGCCCACGCGCACGCGGGCGACAGCGGTTGCGGCGCGGGCTGCTCGCACTAAGAGGGTTTGACGAAATGACGGCTGTGCCGCCGGGCCGCGCTGCTCGCCCCGAGGCCGCGTCCTCAGTCCCGCCCGTAGCCTCCGGCTACGAGCACTCCCTGCGTCCTTGCCTCGGAACGACCAGCGCACCCCGGCGACGAGCGACATTCCGCCAATCCCTCCTAGCCGAGCCCGGTCCGCTACCTCGCTAATCTGACCGGCGTTGACCGAGCACCACGTCGTCGACATCACGATCATCGGCGCCGGCCCCGTCGGGCTTGCGGCCGCCTACTACGCCGGCCACCGGGACGCGTCGGTGCGGATCGTCGAGAGCCTGGGCCAGCTCGGCGGGCAAGTCGCCGCCGTCTATCCCGAGAAGCACGTCTACGACGTCGCGGGGCACCCGAAGATCCAGGGCCAGGCGCTGGTCGATCTCTGCGTCGAGCAGGGGCTGCAGTTCGGCGCCGAGGTCTTCCTCGACCAGGAGGTGAAGGACCTCACGCGCGTCGGCGTCAACGGCGAGGAGCACCTGATCCTGACGACGCACCAGGGCGAGTCGCTCCCGACCCGCATGCTCATCGTCACTGCGGGCCACGGCGCATTCGAGCCGCGCAAGCTCGAGATCGACGACATCGATGACTGGGAGGGCCGCGGGCTCCACTACTTCGTCAGGCGGAAGGAGGCCTTTCGCGACAAGTCGTGCGTCATCGTCGGCGGCGGCGACTCGGCCCTCGACTGGACGCTCGGCCTCCAGGACACGGCGAAGCTCCCGATCACGCTCGTCCACAGGCGGGACCGCTTCCGGGCGCTCGAGACCTCCGTCAAGGAGGCCCGCGAGCTGGAGGAGCAGGGCGCAGTCCGCATCTGCATCCCGGCCGAGGTGCGCGGCGTGCGGGGCGACGGGGAGATCGCGGCGGTGACGCTCGAGGACACCTCGTCCGGCGAGACCTTCGAGGTCGAGTGCGACGCGCTCATCACGCTGCTCGGCTTCCATTCGCACCTCGGGTCGATTGCCGACTGGGGCCTGGAGCTCCACGGCAAGCGCCAGGTGCTTGTCGACCCTTCGACGATGGAGACCTCGCTGGCGTTGGTGTACGCCGCCGGCGACGTCGCAGGCTACGAGGGGAAGATCACCCTCATCTCGGTCGGCTTCGGCGAGGCCGCGGTCGCCGCGAACCAGGCGGTGGCGAAGATCCGCGGCGAGAAGGTCCAGCCGAAGTACTCCACGGATTGAGATTAACAATCGGAGGCCCGGCGAACCGGGCCCCCAGCCGTCCGTAGACCGATGTAGAGGCGCGTAGACTCCCGACGTGGATGAGACCGCGCCCAGGGAGCTGTGGGGAGGCGAGACGCTAAAGGCAGTCGAAAACTTCCCGGTCAGCGGCGAGCCGATCCCCGTGTCGGTGGCACGCTGGCTCGGCCGTCTGAAGGCCGCGGCCGCGCGGGCGAACGCCGAGCTGGGTCTCCTCGACGCCGACAAGGCCGACCGCATCGCGCGGGCCGCCGACCGCGTCGCCGCAGGCGAGTTCGACGACCAGTTCCCGATCGACGTCTTCCAGACGGGCTCGGGCACGTCGTCGAACATGAACGCGAACGAGGTGATCGCCTCGCTCGCAGGCGAGGGCGTGCACCCCAACGACGACGTGAACATGGGGCAGTCGTCCAACGACGTCTTCCCGTCGGCGGTGCACCTCGCGGCGCTCGACCAGCTCGTCAACGAGCTGATCCCGAGCCTCGTCACCTTGGCGGAGGCGCTCGAGCGCAAGGCGGAGGAGTTTGCCGGCCACGTGAAGTCCGGGCGCACGCACCTGATGGACGCCGTCCCGGTCACGCTGGGCCAGGAGTTCGCCGGCTACGCGGCGCAGGTGCGCCAGGGCATCGCGCGCGTCGAGTCGACATTGGAGCGGGTCGGCCAGATCCCGCTCGGCGGCACCGCGACCGGCACGGGCCTGAACACGCACCCGGAGTTTGCCGAGCGCGTCCGGGCCAGGCTCTCCGCCGAGACCGGCCTCACGATCCGCCGCCCTGCCGATCCCTTCGAGGCGCAGGCCGCGCGCGACGCGCTGGTCGAGGCCTCCGGCGCGCTCAAGACCCTCGCGGTCTCGCTGACGAAGATCGCGAACGACCTCCGGCTGATGGGCTCGGGCCCGCGCGCCGGCCTCGCCGAGATCGCCCTTCCGGAGCTCCAGAAGGGCAGCTCGATCATGCCGGGGAAGGTCAACCCCGTCATCCCCGAGGTCGTCACCCAGGTGGCCGCGCAGGTGATCGGGAACGATGCTGCGATCACCGTGGGCGGGCTGCAGGGGCACTTCGAGCTGAACGTCTTCGTGCCGATGATGGCCCGCAACCTGCTCGGCTCGATCGGCCTCCTCGCCTCAGCGTCGAGGCTGCTGGCCGAGAGGTGCGTCGACGGCATCGTCGCCAACACGGAGACGCTCGAACGCTACGCCGAGCTGACCCTCTCCGCCGCAACGGCGCTGAACCCGTACATCGGCTACGACAAGGCGAGCGAGATCGTCAAGGAGGCCGCGGCCTCCGGTCGCTCCCTCCGCGAGGTCGCGCGCGAGGCGGGCGTCGACGAGGAGACGCTCGACAAGGCGCTCGACTACCGCGCGATGGCGCGGCCGCACGGCTCTTGACACAGGCTTCTTAGTGTCATTAACTCTCTGGTCCCACCGCGTCCCGGGACGTCGCGAGGGGAGAACTCTCACGTCGGAGCGACAGGAGCTCGCCCGTCGCGACCTCCCGGTCGACTGTTGGGGGGAGAGCCGCGTGAGAGGAGCCGCCGTTGGCGGCTCCCTCCGTCTCTGCCGCCGGCCGTTCCTTAGTAGGCGACCGCGCCGCGGCCGGTCTCGGCGGCGTGGCGCTGCTCGTCGGCGCGGTAGGAGGAGCGGACGAGCGGGCCGGAGAAAACGGAGCCGAAGCCGAGCGCCTCTCCCTGCTCCCGGAACCAGCGGAACTCGTCCGGGTGCACCCAGCGATCGATCGCCGCGTGACGCGACGAGGGCTGCAGGTACTGGCCGATCGTGACAACGTCGACGTCGTGGGCGCGCAGGTCGCGCAGCGTCTCGACGACCTCGTCGTTCGTCTCGCCGAGGCCGACGATGATCCCCGACTTCGTCAGCACCGGGTAGCCGGCGAGCTCCTTCGCTCGCTGGAGGAGCCAGAGCGCCTTGTCGTAGGAGGCCTTCGCGCCGCGCATCCTCCGATGGAGTCGCCGCACGGTCTCGATGTTGTGGTTGAAGACCTCGGGCCGCTCTGCGAGGACGGTCGCGAGCGCCTCCTCCTCGACGCCGAGGAAGTCGGGCGTCAGCACCTCGACCGAGGCGTCAGGGAGCTTCTTCTTCAAGGCGCGGATGGTGGCCGCGTAGTGGCCGGCTCCCCGGTCCGGGACGTCGTCGCGGTCGACCGACGTGACCACAACGTGCTTCAGGCCCATCTGCGCGGCCGCCTGCGCCAGCCGCAGGGGCTCGAGCGGGTCGGGCGGAGAGCCGGGCTTGCCGGAGTGGACGTAGCAGTAGCGGCAGGCGCGCGTGCAGGTGTCGCCGAGGATCTGGAACGTGGCAGTGCCGCGTCCCCAGCACTCCGCGATGTTCGGGCAGCGCGCCTCCTCGCAGATCGTGGTCAGGTGCTGGCCGTGCAGCAGCTCCCGCACCTCGAAGTAGCGGCTCTCCGCGCTCGGGGCGCGCACCTTCATCCACCCGGGCCTGCGTGGCCGCTCAGCTACCGGCAACGATCTGCTCAACTCCGACTGCCTCTCCTGATCGTGTGGTTGTGGTCGTGGGCTTGGCCGAAATCTTCTCATGGACGGGCTGCGGCCAGAGGCCGGCGCCGTTCTCCGCCGGGAGCTCGTCGAGCGTCAGCGCGAAGACCTCCTCGAGCGCCGCGGCCGCATGCGGGCGCACCTCGTCGACCGTGATCGTGCGGTCGAGCTCGCGCGCGAGGGTGGTGAACGACGCGTCCTCGAGGCCGCAGGCGGTGATCCACTCGGTGAACGGCGCCGGGTCGAGGTCGACGTTGAGCGCGTAGCCGTGGGTCGTCACCCAGCGCGAGATGTGCACGCCGATCGAGCAGATCTTGCGCGGCGGGCTCTCGAGCCAGACGCCGGTGAGGCCCTCGATCCGCGTCGCCTCGACGCCGAGCGCGGAGACGGTGCGGATGACGGCTTCCTCCAGGTCGCGGACGTAGCGCTTCACGTCGCGCCCGTGGCGGTTCAGGTCGAGGATGGGGTAGCAGACGAGCTGCCCGGGCCCGTGGAAGGTGGACTTGCCGCCGCGGTCGGTTTCGACGATCTCCACGTCGGCGCTCCCGGGGACGTGCAGCTCCGCATGCTCGTCCGTCCGGCGCCCGAGCGTGATCACAGGCGGGTGCTCGAGCAGGATCACCGTGTCCGGGATCGCGCCCTGCGAGACGGCGGCCGCGAGGTCGCGCTGGAGCTTCCACGCCTCCAGGTACGGAGTCGCCCCGAGGTTCACGAGATACGCGCCGCGCTTCATCCTTCCACAGCGTAGTCGCCGCTCACCTGTCCGGGCAGGACGCGCCCGGGGGGTCTGGCCCGGACGCGCCCCGACCGGGTCATGTCCACGCGGGACGCGCCCTGGGGTCAGGTCTTGCATTCACGCATGCTTCGCCGATGTTGCATCGCAAGACTTGACCCCGGGGCGTGGCCGGATGGGCCAAATGTTGCATCGCAAGACCTGACCCCGGGGCGTGTCCGGTGGGGCTAGTAGTCCGACTCGCCCCAGCTCTCGAGGCGGTTGCGCAGGTCGCGGAGGAAGCGGCCCGCGAGGGCGCCGTCCACGATGCGGTGGTCGTACGTGAGCGTCAGGTTCATGATCGAGCGGATCGCGATCACGTCCTCGCCCATCTCGTCCTGGACGACCCACGGGCGCTTGACGACCGCGTACGTGCCGAGGATGGCGGCCTGCGGCTGGCTGATCACCGGCGTCCCGTGGAACGTGCCGTAGCCGCCGGGGTTGGTGATCGTGAAGGTGCCGCCCTGCACGTCGTCGGGGAGGAGCTTCTTGTCGCGAGCGCGTGCGGCGATGTCCGCGATCGCCTTGGCCATTCCCAGCAGGTTGAGCGTCTCGGCGTTCTTCACGACCGGGACGATCAGGCCCTTGCCGTCCGCGAGCTCCACCGCGAAGCCGACGTTGACGTAGTTCCGCGTGACGATCGAGTCGCCGCGCAGCTCGCCGTTCACCCACGGGTAGTCCTTCAGGGTCTCCACGGCCGCGCGCGCGACGAAGGCGAGGTAGGTCGGGTTGACGCCGTACGCCTGCTGGTACTCGCCCTTGAGCTTCCTCCTGATCGCGGCCACCTTGGACATGTCAACCTCGATCGCGCTCGTGACGTGCGCGGAGGTGTCGAGCGAGCGGCGCATGTGCTCGGCGATCCCGCGGCGCATGGCGGACATGGCCTCGACCGACTCGCCGGCCTGCGGCGCGGCCGGCGGAGCTGGAGCTGGAGCTGGAGCTGGAGCTGGAGCTGGAGCTGCGAGCCTCGGCCGCGACGGGAGTGGCCGGGGCCTGCGCGGGAGCGGGAGCGGCCGGGGCAGCGGTCGCGCCTCCGGAATCGATGAACCCGAGAATGTCCTTCTTGGTCACGCGGCCGCCGCGGCCGGTGCCCGGAATCTGCGCCACGTCGACGCCGTGCTCGGCGGCGATGCGGGCGACGACCGGGGAGACGAAGCGCGCCCCGTTGTCCTGCGCGCCGGCCGTAGGGGCAGGGGCGGGAGCTTGAGCCTCGGGCTCGGCGACCGGCTCGGGCGGAGCCTCGGTCGGCGTCTCTCCCTCCGCGCCCGATGCGGCGGCGCTCTCGGCGGCCGCCTCCTGGGTCGCGGGCTCGGGCACGTCCTCCACGGCAGGCGCCTCCGGAGCCGGAGCCGCCGCAGGCACCTCGGCGCCCTCGGGGGCGATGACGGCGAGCTTGGTGCCGACCACCACGGTCTCTCCCTCGGGGACGAGGATCTGAGCCACGATGCCGGACGCCGGGCTCGGCACCTCGGTGTCGACCTTGTCGGTCGAGATCTCGAGCAGCGTCTCGTCGGCCTCGATCGCCTCGCCTTCGGACTTGAGCCACTTCGTGATCGTCCCCTCCGAGACGGAGACGCCCATCTGGGGCATGACGACGTCGACGAGCGTGCCGGTGGCCATCAGTACGCTGCGAGCTCCCGGATTCCGGCGACCACGTCGTCGACCTGCGGGAGGAACGCCTTCTCGAGGGCGGGAGCGAACGGCACCGGCGTGTCGGGCGCGGTGATGCGCCTGACCGGGGCGTCGAGCTGCTCGAACGCCTCCTCCCCGATAGTCGCCGCGATCTCCCCGCCGAAGCCGCCCGTGTGCGTGTCCTCGTGGAGGACGATCACCTTGGAGGTCTTCTCGACGGAGGCGAGCACGGCCTTTTTGTCCCACGGGATGATCGTGCGGAGGTCGATGATCTCCGTGGAGACCCCGTCCTCCTCGGCCACCTTGTCGGCGGCTTCCGAGGCCGTGTAGACCATCGCGCCCCAGGTGACGAGCGTGATGTCGTCCCCGTCGCGGTGGATGCGGGCCTCTCCGAACGGGATCGTGTAGCGCTCGTCGGGCACGTCCGCCTTGATGCGCCGGTACAGGTGCTTGTGCTCGAAGTAGAGAACGGGGTTCGGATCCTCGATCGCGGTCACGAGGAGGCCTTTGGCGTCTTCCGGCGTCGCGGGGCAGACGACCTTCAGGCCGGGGATGTGCGCGAAGCTCGACTCCGGATTTTGGGAGTGGAACGGCCCGCCGGAGAAGCCGCCGCCGGACGGGCAGCGGACGACGATCGGCACGGGCGTGCCGACGCGGTAGCGCTGTTTGGCGGCCACCGTAATGAGGTGGTCCCACGCGCACGAAACGAAGTCGGCGAACTGCATCTCGGCCACGGGGCGCATGCCCATGATCGCGGCGCCCGTGCACCCTCCGACGATGGCCGTCTCGGCGAGCGGCGCGTCGATCACCCGCCAGGGCCCGAACTCCTCCTGGAAGCCCTGCGTGACCTTGAAGGCCCCGCCGTAGACGCCGACGTCCTCGCCGATCACGAAGACGCGCTTGTCGCGCCGCATCTCCTGGCGAAGCCCGTCGGAGATCGCCTGCAGATAGGTCTTTTCGGCCATCAGTGCCCCTCCAAGTGATACAGCCCCGCTCGCGGGGCAGAAGCGCTGGCCGGTATTGCTTTGAGGGGCACTTACTTGTGGTGGGGTGTCTCGAGGTCTTCGGGCGTGGCGAAGACGCCGTCGAGGAGCGTCGACCCATCCGGGACAGGGCTCTCGTCCGCCCGCTTGATCGCATCGCTCAGAAGCTTCTTGACCTCGCCGCGGATCTCGTCCTCCTGCTCGTCCGTGAAGTCGGCGTTCTGGCGGAGCCAAGCGCGAAAGCGCTCGAGCGGGTCGCGCTTCGCCCACTCCTCGAACATCTCCTTCGGGACGTAGAAGGCGTCGTCGTGCACCGCGTGGCCCTCCATGCGAAGGGTGAGGGACTCGATCAGCGTGGGGCCGCCGCCTTCGCGGGCCTTCTCGATGGCGAGCTTGGCCTCGCGGTACACGGCCAGGACGTCCGTGCCGTCGACGACCACGCCGTCGAAGCCGTACGCCTTGCCGCGGTCGGCGATGTGCTCGATCGCGTACTCGAGGTGAGCCGGCGTCGAATAGGCCCACTGATTGTTGTCGCAGATGAAGACCATCGGGAGGCGGCGGACACCGGCGAAGTTCATCGCCTCGTGCGTGTCACCGCGCGCCGAGGCGCCCTCGCCGAACCAGCCGACCGCGACGCGCTTCTCCTCCCGGATGCGGAAGGCGAGGGCGCAGCCGACCGCGACCGGCAGCATCGCCGGCAGGTGACTGACCATCGCGATCAGGCCGAGGCGGTCGTCGGCCATGTGGACGTTGCCGTCCTTGCCCTGCGTTGGGCCGTCGAGACGGCCCATGAACTGCGCGAAGATCCGCCAGGGCTCGACCCCGCGCACGACGTGGACTCCCATGTCGCGGTGCAGCGGCGTCCCCACGTCCTGAGGGCCCATCGCGGTGGCGATCCCGACTGCGGAGGCCTCGTTGCCGCGGCCCGTGTAGAAGCTGCCGGGGATCTTCCCCTGCTTGTAGAGGATGTGGCCACGCTCCTCGATGCCCCTCGTGGTGAGGAGGTGGCGGTAGATCTCGAGGAGATCCTCGCGGTCGAGGCCGAACTCTCTGACCTCTGTGAGCGAGGAGACCGGTTCTGCTTCCCTGGCGATCGCCATTTCGCGGGTCGAACTCTAGCGTCTGGACGCTGAGCCGGGAACTCCAGCGTCTAGGCTGAGCGCGTGGGCAAGGCTTCGGACTGGCTGCGCGAGGAGCGGCGGCGGACGCTCGGCGACTGGGCCGCGTTCTGTCTGGGCTGCGGTCACGTCCAGCGCTACTTCGCCGGAGACGAGGCCGGGCTCCCCGCGGTGTGCCCGACCTGCGGGGGCGAGCTCCGTGTCCGCTGTCCCTCCTGCGACGCGCCGATTGCGTCCGCCTTCGCGGTCACGTGCGAGGAGTGCGGGGCCGAGCTCCGCCCGCGGCCCGGCCGCGCCTCGCCGGGGGCCCCAGTCCGCAAAGCCCTACAGCACAGGTCCTCCTAGCGCCAGGGTCGGCTCTCGCCGGAGGCCGGCCGGGCGCCCAGCCCGGGAGCGCTTGCCGCGACCCAGTCGGCGAAGCGCCTCGAGCCGCGCGGCCGCTCGGCCGACGTCAGCAGGTCGTCGCCGAGGGCGCCGAGCTCCTCGGCGGTCAGCATCGTCTCCCGCGTGAAGCGGCCGAGGAGGCGTGTGAGCGCGAGGGCGGTCCGGGGCCTGCCGCGCACGACGGCCGCGCGCGAGCCGACCGCCCTCCGCACGAGGCGCACGAGCTCCTCGAAGGTGAGCAC
This sequence comes from uncultured Actinomycetes bacterium, assembly GCA_963794055.1. Classification (GTDB taxonomy): domain Bacteria; phylum Actinomycetota; class Thermoleophilia; order Gaiellales; family Gaiellaceae; genus JAIBJN01. The sequence goes on along the minus strand of CAWCCL010000011.1, from coordinate 1,381 downwards.
GTCCGGCCCGGCGGCGTCGAAGGCGGCGTCTCGCTCGCTCCGCCCCGCCTCGACGCACAGCTCTGCGACGTCCTCCGCCGCCACCGGCTGGATGCGACCGCCGGTCCCGGGGAGGACGAAGAGCGGCAGCCGGCGGAGCAGCCACGCGACGTTGTTGACGAGCACCTCTCCGCGGCCGAAGACGAGCGTCGGCCGCACGATCGCGTGCGAGAGCCCCGAGCCGGCGAGCGCCGCGTCGACGGCCGCCTTCCCCCTGAAGTACCCGTACGGCGAGCGGAGGTCGGCGTTGGCGACGCTCAGCTGGACGACCCGGCGCACGCCGGCCGCCCGTGCGGCACCGAACAGGGTCACGCTGTTCCTCGCGGCGTCCGCGAACGTCGTCGAGGAGTCCGGGAATCGGATCCAGTACGTGTTGTAGAGCGTGTCGACGCCCTCCAGGGAGCCGGCGAGGCCGCTCGGATCGGAGAAGTCCAGCGGGAAGGCCTCCACCCGGTCCCCGAAGGGGCTGTCGGCCTGCGGCCGCCGCGTCAGCGTCCGCACCTCGCGGCCGTCTTCGAGCAGTCGCGCGGCAACGTACCTTCCGGTGAAGGAGAACGCACCTGTTACCGCGTCCACAGGGTCGGGCTTTTGAACCCGTTTCAAGATGAAGCCCTAAGCCGCCGGGCCGAGGCGTCATCTCGAAACGGGTTCAGGAGTGGATCTCGGAGAAGTGGATTACCGTGACCGTGGCCTCCTCGGCCACGTCGCGGTTGTAGAGCTGGCCCAGGAACTTGGCCATGTCGTCGGGGCGCTTGATCTCCGGGTTGTCCTTCTCGATCTCGCGGGGCGAGCATTCCGCGAGCGGCTTCACCTCGACCTTGTCGATGACGGCGTCGAAGATCTTCTGCCGCGGGCCGAAGCGGAGGCCGACGAGCACCTGCACGACCATCCCCTTCTTGTACTTGCCGGACTTGTCCCCGAGCCGGATCGTCGCCGTCTTCCTCCGGCTGCGGAGCTGGTCGGCGACGATCGGCGAGTAGAAGTTGAGGGCGTACATCGGCTCGGCAGGGGGACGGCGAGCGGCCATCATAAGGGTTGTTCGGCGAGCAGCTCTTCGGCCCTTCCGGCCATCTCCCGCTCGCCCTTGTAGGCGAGGAGCCGCGGCGCGTCCTCGAGTGGGAGCCAGCGGGTAGCGTCCACCTCGTGCGCGTGCTCGGGCGGGATGTCGCCGAGGCGGCCGCGCACGTAGCGGAAGAGGTAGAAGCTCACGACCTTGAAGACGCGCTCGCCGCGCCAGGTGTAGACGTAGCGCACGTCGCCGAGCTTCTCGACGAGCCGTCCCTCGACGCCGGTCTCCTCCCGCACCTCGCGGGCGGCGGTCTCGGCCGGGTCCTCCCCGGGT
>CAWCCL010000010.1:0-38716 GCA_963794055.1 uncultured Actinomycetes bacterium | reverse complement strand
AGAAGGCCCAGCGGGCGGCGCACGCGCAGAAGACCGCCGACCGCGTCGCCGTCGACATCGCGCGCCTCGAGCGCTTCGTCGCGCGCTTCCGATACAAGAAGAACAAGGCCAAGCAGGCGCAGGCGAAGCTGACCCAGATCGGCAGGCTGACGAGGGAGAAGGGCGAAGCCGACGCCGAAGCCGCCCTGCTCACGCGCCGGACGCGCGGCCTCGGCTTCGACTTCGCCGAGCCGAAGCGGAGCGGCAGAGACGTCCTCGTGCTCGAACGCGAGAAGGTCGGTGTGGCCGGGCGCACCCTCCTCGACGACGTGACCTTCGCCCTGGAACGCGGTGACCACGTCGCGCTCGTCGGCCCCAACGGGAGCGGCAAGACGACCCTGCTCCGGCACGCGGTCGCGGGCGACTTCAAGCTCGGTCACGGCGTCGAGGTCGGCTACTTCTCGCAGCACGGGCTCGAGCTGGACGAGCGCGGCAGCGTCCTCGACTGCGTCCAGTCGATGACGGGGCTCACCCGCCCGCAGGCCCAGATGCTGCTCGGCCGCTTTCTCTTCTCGGGCTGGGACGCGCACATGAAACAGGTGCGCGACCTCTCGGGCGGGGAGCGGAGGCGGCTGGGCCTCGCCGTCCTCGTTACCTCGGGAGCGAACCTGCTGATCCTCGACGAGCCGACCAACCACCTCGACCTCGACTCGCGCGAGACCCTGGAGGCGGCGCTGGAGGCCTTTCCGGGGACGGTGCTGCTGGTCTCGCACGACCGTGCTCTGATCGACGCGGTCGCGCAGCGCACGGCGGCGATCGAGGACGGCACGATCCGGATCTACGACGGCGGCTGGGCTGACCTCGTCCGCGCGCGGGAGGAGCGCGAGCAGCGCGAGGATCGCCAGGAGCCGAAGGACGAGCGCCCGGCGAAGCCGAGCAAGCCGAAGCCGGAAGCCAAGCCGAAGCCCGGCCCGGACCCGCTAGCTGCGATCGAGGCCGAGGTCGAGGAGGCCGAGCGGGAGGTCGCGCGGCTCGAAGAGAAGCTCGCGGAGGATTGGACCGACACGGAGGCGATCGCGGCTCACGCGCGCGCCCGAGAGGATCTTCCAGGCCCTGCTCGCCCGCTGGGAGACGATGCTCGAGGAGGTCGCGGGACACTCCTCCTAGGCTCAAGCGGCGGGAGGGAGGTGCCGACCTCCCTCTACATGACGGCGACGAGGATCATCGCCTGCCTGGCGGCGCTCGCTGCCCTCGGGTTCTACTTCGGCCCTCACCGAAACCTCGAGGCGGACGAGGCCGAGCTTGCGAAGATCGCCGGCGTCATCGCCGGCCGGGACGTCGGCATCGCCTGCCCGGGGACGCTCGGCACTCTCACCGAGGTCTCGGCCCAGGACGGCTCGGTCGTCTTCTCGTCCGACGGCAAGCCTGCGGACGAGGCAAGACTGTCGGGCGACACGTGCAAGAAGCTGCGCAGCTTCCTCCACGGAGGCGTGTCCGGCCTCGGCTGCCTCGTCCAGCACGGCGGGTGCCCGCTCGAGGTGCGGGAGGCCGCGATCGCGGTCAACGTCCTCTCGCACGAGGCCTGGCACCTGGCCGGCGTCCGCGACGAGGCGGCGACACAGTGCTACGCACTGCAGACGAACGCGTACACGGCCATTCGCCTCGGCGCGAGCGGGGACGAGGCCCGCGCGATCTCGGGGTTCATCCTCCGCGAGGTGCAGCCCGCCCTGCCCGCCGACTACCGCACGCGGGACTGCCACGACGGCGGCGCGCTCGACCTCAACCCCAACGAGCCCTTCTGGCCTTAGGAGGGGTTGGCGAAATGTCGCTCGTCGACGGGGTGCGATGGTCGTTCCGAGGCAAGGACGCAGGGAGCGCCCGTAGCAAATGGCTACGGGCGCGACTGAGGACGCAGTCCTCGGGGCGAGCAGCGCGGCCCGGCGGCACAGACTGCGTTTCGTCAAACCCTCCTACTAGTCCGGGCTAGCCTTCGCCGAAGGTGGCGATAAGGGCCTCGGCGACGACGCGCATCGGCCGGCCCGAGACCTGACTGGCGCGGCGAAGCCGCGCGAACGCGTCCTCCTCGCTCAGTCCCTCCCGCGCCATGAGCAGGCCCTTGGCCCGCTCGACGATCTTGCGGGTCGCGAGCGCCTCGGCGAGCGACTCAGCCTCGTCGCGCAGCGCCTGCAGCTCGGCGTGACGCGCCCGTGCCGCGTGGATCGCAGGCAGCAGATCCGTCTCCCGGAACGGCTTGACGAGGTAGCCGAAGACGCCGGCCTCGACGGCCCGCGAGACGAGCTCGTCCTGGCCGTAGGCGGTGAGGATGACGATCGGGATCGGCCGCTCGCTTAGGATCCGGCGGGCCGCCTCGATCCCGTCCAGACGAGGCATCTTCACGTCGAGGATGGCGAGGTCGGGCTTTTCGCTGAGGGCGAGCTCGACCGCCTCCTCGCCATCACGGGCCTCGGCGCACACCTCGAACCCGGCGCGCTCGAGAATCTCGCGGAGGTCGAGCCGGATGATCGTCTCGTCCTCGGCGACCAGGATCCTCACCGCGGTCTGCTCCTGGTGAGGGCCCGGCTGCGACCGGCAATTGGCGCGGCCGCCGGACATCGGGGGCGCCCGTACGGGCGCAGGCGCGGTTGGCACGAGCCCGGCACACTCCAGCGCGCCACGCGTGCGCATTTCGGCGATAGGCTCGAGCCATGGGTCGGGGAGGTGGGTCTCCCACATACGCGCGCGTAATTCGTAAGGGCGCTCATCGCAGTCGCCGCGGCCGCTAGGCGGCCGGGAAGGCGACCTCCGCGCGGAGGCCGCCGTCGGGGACGAGCAGAAGCTCGCCTTCGAGCTCCTCGCGGACGAGGGCGCGCACAATCGAAAGCCCCGTGCCCTCGCGGGTGGCCTCGGTCCAGGCGCCGTTGTCGGCGACCGTAAGGAGGACGCGGCCGTTCGCTCGGCCGAGCTCGACGCGCACCTCGTCGCCTCCGTGCTCGAGCGCGTTTCCGAGCAGCTCGCAGAAGACGAGCGCGAGCGCCGTCGCCCGCTCGCCATGCAGCGAGACGGGCTCGAGCCGCGAGCTCACCCGCTTGCCCGCGCCGATGCCCTGCACGAGCATCGACCGCAGACGGTCGACGAGCTCGCCGAGATCGACGTCGTCGTCGCGGCGCTCCGTGAGCACCTCGTGCACCGCGGCTATAGCGAGGATGCGGTTGACAGAGTCGCCGAGCGCCTTGCGCGGATCGATCCGGTCGGCGCTCGCGGCCTGCAGGCGGAGAAGCGAGGCGACGGTCTGGAGGTTGTTCTTGACGCGGTGGTGGATCTCCTGAGCGAGCACGCCGCGAAGCACCGCGCGCCCGTGCTCGAGCGCCACGGCCGCCTGCCGCGCAATCGAGGCCAGCAGCCGCCGCTCCTCGTCGGTGAACGGCGCGTCGCGGTCGCAGACGAGCTCTCCGACCTGGCGCCCCTTCCAGCGCAGGGGGAAGCGGACGGCGTGCGCACCCGGCCGCCCCTCCGGCCAGGCGATGGTGCCGTCCTGGAGGACGAGTGCGGCGCCGGTCGCGTCCACCGCCTTCATGGTCGTCGTGACGATCGCCTCGAGCGACTCCTCGAGGTAGAGCGACTCGGAGACGGCCTCGGAGATGGCGGCAAGCGCCTCCAGCTCGGCCACTCGGCGCTGCGCGTGCTCGTAGAGCTTCGCGTTCTCGATCGCCTGGGCGACCTGGCCGGCGATCGCCATCAGCAGGTCGATCTCGTCGCCGCTGAACTCCCGGGGCGCCTCCGTGCGCACGTTGAGGGCGCCCTCGAGCCGATCGCGGGCCAGGATCGGGACGGCGAGGATCGACTGGTAGTGCGCCTCGCGCAGGTTCGGGAAGCGCTTGAAGCGGGGGTCGAGGTGCGCCTCGCGCGGAATCATGACCGGGGCGCGCTCGGCGGCGGCGGCGCCTGTGATGCCCTCGCCCGGGCGCATCTTCGGCACGCGCGTCATGTCCTCGACGCGGGTGCCGAACGATGCCCTGAGGACGAGCTCGTTGGCAGCCTCGTCGTACAGGTAGACGAAGCACGCGTCCGTCTCGAGCGCCTCGGCCACCTTGCGCGCGATCAGGTCGAACACCTCGTCCAGGTGGAGGGTCGAGTTCACTGCGGCGATCGTCTCGGTCAGAAGACGCAGGTGACGGGCGGATCTGTCCACGCAACCGACATTCAAGCAAGGGTTTCGCCGCACCGATAACCAGTGGCGTGACCGTTTCGCCTCCGCCTGCGCCGAGGAGGCCGCCCCGCCTCGTCCTGCGTTTCGCCATCTACAGCGCGATCGCGCTCGCGCTCGCGTGGGTCGCCATCTTCTGGGTCGTCCGGCGCGAGGCCGAGGAGCGGGGCCGCAGCGTCGTCGCAGCTCACGCCACGGATGTCGCTGACCGGTTGGCGCCTACGCTCACCGACGCCGACTTCGCCGGGCCCGTGAGCCCGAAGCGCCGGGCCCAGCTCGACGCCGCGTTCGAGCGCGAGCTGGTCGGGACGGTACTGCGGATGGTGCTCTGGAGCCCGAGCGGGGTTGTCACCTACTCCACGGATCACGCGCTCATCGGCGAGCGCATCGGCAACCCGGGCGAGCTGCAGGCTTCCCTCTCCGGCCGGATGTCGCAGAGCGTGACCACCCTCAACGACGAGGGGGGCCCGGGCGAGAACGTGAAGGCGTTCGAGTCGTATGTCCCTGTCATGGTCGAGACATCGACCCGCCCGGCCGGAATCCTCGAGGTCTACGAGCCGTATGCTCCTGTCGCCGCCAGCATCCACAAGACCGTCACCCCCGTGGCGATCGCGCTCGGCTTCGCGCTGCTCCTGCTGTACGCGGCTCTCTTTCCCATCCTCCGGCAGGTGACGCGGGCGCTCGACAACCGCCACAAGGGACTCGAGCAGCACGCGGCGGCGCTGACCCAGGCGCTCGAGCAGCGGGACCAGGCCGAGGTCCGCGTCAGCCAGGCCGAGCGAAACTACCGGAGCCTCGTCGAGCAGCTGCCGCTCGTCATGTACATCACCCGGCTGGACGAAACGAGCTCGTGCATCTACATGAGTCCCCAGATCGAAGACCTCATCGGCTACACGACGCTCGAGTGCATGAGCGACCCTGAATTCTTCGTCAGAATCCTGCACCCCGACGATCGCGAGCGGACCCAGGCCGCGCACCACAAGGCGTACGAGACCGGCGAATCCTTCTCCATCAAGTACCGCATGATCGCGAAGGACGGCCGCGCCGTCTGGGTGCACGACGAGGTCACGATCGCTCTGGACCAGGCCGGGCGGCCGATGCACGCACAGGGCTTCCTCGTCGACGTCACGCCGCAGAAGGCGGATCAGGAGGAGCGGGAGCGCCAGCACGCCGAGCTGGGCGCCTTGCACGAAACCGCGTTGCTCCTGATCGACGAGCTCGACCCGCAGAAGCTGCTCGAGCGGATCGCCGTCCGGGCTGGCGAGCTCGTGGGGACGCGCAACACCTACGTCTACCTGCGGGAGGGCGAGGAGCTGCATGTCGCCGTCGGCACCGGCTCGTTCGCCGGCCACGTCGGGCAGACCATCACCAGGGGCCAGGGACTGGCCGGCCGGGTGTGGGAGTCGGCGCAGCCGCTCACGGTCGACGACTACACGGCCTGGGAGGGGCGGTTGACACGCTTCGACGAGGAGAGGATCCACGCAGTCGTCGGCGTGCCGCTTCGCTCACGCACCGAGGTCGTGGGCGTCCTCGGGCTCGCGCACGCAGGCCCGGAGAAAGCCTTCGGAGCGCCCGAGATCGCGCTGCTCTCGCGCTTTGCCCACCTCGCTTCCCTCGCGCTCGAGAGCGCCCGCCTCTACGCGGCCGCCCAGGAGGAGCTCCAGGAGCGGCGCCGCGCCGAGAACGCGCTGCGCGAGGCCGAGCTCCGGTACAGGACGCTGGTCGAGCATCTCCCGCTGGTCACCTACATCAGCCCGGCGGACGAGTCGGTAGGGAACGTCTACGTCAGCCCGCAGGTCGAGACGCTGCTCGGCTACCCGGCCGAGGAGTGGATCAGGAACCCGAGCCTGCTGAACGACGCCGTCCACCCGGACGACCTCGAGCGGGTCCTTGCGGAAGCCGAGCGCCTACGCGAGACGGGTGAGGCGCTTCGCTCCGAGTACCGCTACGTCACCGGCGAAGGGAACGTCGTGTGGGTGCTCGACGAGACGATCCTTGTCAGGGACGAACAGGGGACACCGCTATGGGTTCAGGGCTTCCTCGTCGACATCACCGAGAGCAAGGTCGCCGAGGAGACGCGCGCGCGGCTCGCCTCGATCATCGAGTCCTCCAACGACGCGATCATGAGCGCGTCCATCGACCTCCACGTCACGAGCTGGAACGCCGGCGCCGAGCGGATGTTCGGCTACACCGCCGGCGAGGTGCTCGGACAGCCGGTCACCCTCCTCATGCCGCCGGAGCGGCAGAAGGAGGCCCTGACGCTCATCCGGGAGGTCATCGCCGAGGACCGCGTCGCGCAGTTCGAGACCGTGCGCCGGCGCGTGGACGGCGGACTCATCCACGTCGCGTTCACGTACTCGCCGATCCGCGACTCCTCGGGGAAGGTCGTGGGTGTCTCCGCCATCGGCCAGGACGTCACCGAGCGGAAGCGCGCCGAGGAGGCCATCCGCGAGAGCGAGTCGAAGTTCCGCGCGTTCATCGAGACGACCGAGGAATGGGTGTGGGCGATGGACGTCGCCGGGGTGCACACGTACTCCAACCCCGCGGTGGGGCGGATCCTGGGCTACACGCCCGATGAGGTCGTGGGCAAGACGTGGTACGAGCTCGCCGTCGAGGCCGACCGCGAGGAGCTCGCGCGCGCGACTGCCGAGCACGCCGAGCGGAAAGAGGGCTGGTCGGGAGTCGTCGTCCGCTGCCTCCACCGGGACGGGAGCACGCGCTTCGTGGAGAGCGCCGCCACGCCAGACCTTGACGCCGCGGGCGAGCTCATCGGCTGGCGCGGCACCGACCGCGACGTCACCCACCGAATCCAGGCCGAAGCCGATCGCGAGCGACTGCTCGCCGGCGAGCAGGAGGCGCGGGCCATCGCCGAGGACGCGCAGCGCGACTTGGCCGCGCAGAACGAGCGCCTGCGCGAGCTCGACCAGCTCAAGGACGAGTTCATCGCGCTCGTCTCCCACGAGCTCCGCACGCCGCTCACGTCGATCCGCGGCTACACCGAGCTCCTCCTCGACGGCGAGGCCGGCGACCTGACCGACGACCAGCGCCAGTTCCTCGGCGTCGTCGAGCGGAACTCCCACCGCCTGCTCCATCTCGTCGGCGACCTGCTCTTCCTCGCCCAGGTCGAGGCGGGAAAGCTCGTCCTCGACATCGGGGCGCTCGACCTCGGGGCGGTCGCCTCTGAGAGCGTCGAGACCGCCCGCCCGCAGGCCGAGGCGAAGGGGATCACGCTCACGCTTGCGACCGGTCCGGCTCCGCTGATCGCCGGCGACCGCGCGCGCATCGCCCAGCTGCTCGACAACCTCGTCTCGAATGCGATCAAGTTCACGCCGGGGGACGGCCGCGTCGACGTCCGCGTCCGCGCCCTCGAGAACCAGGCGATCCTCGAGGTGCGCGACAGCGGCATGGGTATTCCGGCACGCGAGCAGGAGTTCCTGTTCCAGCGCTTCTTCCGCACGACGACGGCGACCGAGCAGGCAATCCAGGGCACCGGCCTCGGCCTCGCCATCTCGAAGGCGATCGTCGAGGCGCACGCCGGCCGGATCACGCTCGCGAGCCAGGAGGGGACCGGGACGACGTTCCGCGTCACGCTCCCGCTCCACCGCCGAGCGGAGCTTCCAGAGCGCACGGAGGTCGCGTCGTGACCGTCGAGAGCATGCGCCCCCTCGTCCTCGTCGCCGACGACGACCCGGACATCCTCGCGCTCGTCCGCTTCCGGCTGGAGCGGGACGGCTACGAGGTGCTCTCGGCCCTTGACGGGGAGACCGCGCTCGACCTTGCGCTCGCGCGCACCCCCGACCTGGCGCTCCTCGACGTGATGATGCCGCGGCTCGACGGCTACGAGGTCACGCGTCGTCTACGCGAGCACGGGCCGACGACGACGATCCCGATCATCCTTCTCACCGCCCGCGTGCAGGAGCCAGACGTCGAGCGCGGGTTCCAGGCCGGCGCCGACGACTATGTGACGAAGCCGTTCAGCCCCCAGATGCTCGGCCAGCGCGTTCAGGCGGCGCTCGGCCGGTAGCGGTAGCCGAACCCGCGGACCGTCTCGATTACCGAGGCGTCGGCGCCCGCGCCCTCGAGCTTGCGGCGAAGGTAGCCGACGTAGAGCTTGACCTGGTCGCGCGAGGCGGAGAACGAATCGCCCCAAACGAGCTCGAGCACCTGGTCGTGCGAAAGCAGCTGGCCGGGATGGCGGACGAACGCGGCAAGCAGCCGGAACTCGAGCGGAGTCAACGCGACCTCCGAACCGTTGACGGCGACGCTGCGCTGCGCGAAGTCGACCTGGAGGAGCGAGTCCGCGTACGTCTGCTGCGTCTCCTCGCGGGAGCCGGCCCGGCGGAGTATGGCCTCGACGCGGGCGAGCAGCTCCTGCCGCCCGAACGGCTTGGAGATGTAGTCGTCCGCGCCCGCTTTCAGCCCGCGCACCTTCTCGAGCTCGGCCGCGCGGGCGGTCAGCATCGCAACCGGCACGTCGGAGAGGTCGCGGATCCGCTCGAGCGTCTGCCAGCCGTCGAGCTCCGGCATCGAGACGTCGAGAAGCACGACGTCGGGCGGCGTCGAGTAGAGCGCACGCAACGCCTCCTTGCCGTCGGCAGCCTCCGTGACACCGTAGCCCTGGCGCTCGAGCAGCTCCTTGACGAGGCCCCTGATGTCGGCGTCGTCGTCGACCACGAGAACCTGCGCACGCTTCATACCGCTTCCATACCAGAATCCCACTGAAATCCGCGCGGTCGAACCCGATGCTGAGACCAGTGAGGATCCTGGTGGTCGAACCGCATGCCGAGGTACGGGCCCTGATCGGGCACGTCGTCGAACGCCTCGGTTACGAGCCCGTCTACGCGACTGGCCGGCGCGACGAGATGCTCCCCGACCGCGACGTCGACGTCCTCCTGCTCGAGCCGGCGGACCCCGGCGCGCTCTCCGTGGCGAAGACGCTTCGTGACGATCGCAAGGAGCTCCCGATCGTCTGCGCAAGCATCTATCCGAGGTTCGAGCAGGCAGACCGTCTCAGGCCGGTCGCCTACCTCGTGAAGCCGTTCGGCCTCGCCGAACTCGAGCAGGCGCTCAGCACCGCCGTCGAGAGCGTCGCGGTGCGTACCCCGGCCTCGTAGACAGCCTCCTCAGGAGCAAACTCTTAACGACCGCGAGCTGCTCAATCAAGCAGCTCGCAGTCGGCCGTCAGTCAGTCCCCCGCTTCAAGAAGAAGCGGCGACACCAAGAACATCTTACCCCCCCGACCGCGGTCCTACAAGGCCGGCAGGTACTTCTCGAGCTCCCAGGGCGTGAGCTGGACGCGGTACTCGTCCCACTCCAGCCGCTTCAGCCTCACGTAGTTGTCGAAGACGTGGTCGCCGAGCGCCCGGCGTACGAGGTCGGACTCGGCGAGCTCGTCGATCGCCTCCCCGAGGGTCTCGGGGAGGGCGACGATGCCACGCTCCTTCCGCTCCTCGGCGCTCAGCTTGTAGAGGTTGCTCTCCATCGGTGCCGGCAGCTCGTAGCCGTGCTCGATCCCCTCGAGGCCCGCGTGGAGCAGCGCTGCGAAGGTGAGGTAGGGGTTGCAGGCCGGGTCGGGGCAGCGGATCTCCGCCCGCGTGGCCTGCTCGTTACCCGGCTTGTACAGCGGGATGCGGATGAGCGCCGAGCGGTTCCGGCGCGACCAGGCGGCGTAGACGGGCGCCTCGTAGCCTGGCACGAGCCGCTTGTAGGAGTTGACCCACTGCGCGAAGACGGCGGAGATCTCGCGGGCGTGCTGGAGCTGCCCGGCGATGAAGCCTTTGCCCACGTCGGAGAGGCTCCACTCGTCGTCCGCGTCGAAGAACGCATTCTTGCCGTTCGCGAAGAGCGACTGGTGGGTGTGCATCCCCGAGCCGTTCTCGCCGAAGATCGGCTTCGGCATGAACGTCGCGTGGTAGCCGGCCTTCTTCGCGATCTCCTTCACGACTAGCCGGTAGGTGATCGTGTGGTCGGCCATCGAGAGCGCGTCGGCAAACTGCATGTCGATCTCGTGCTGCGACGGGCCCACCTCGTGGTGGACATACTCGATCGGGATCCCCATCGACTCGAGCGCGCGCACCGTGTCGTGGCGCAGATCGCTCGCCGCGTCCATCGTCGTCATCGCGAAGTAGCCGCCCTCGTCGAGCGTCTCTGTCCCGTCGTCGCTCTTGAAGAGGAAGTACTCCAGCTCGGGGCCGACGTTGAAGGTGTCGAAGCCCATGCTCTCCATGCGCTCGAGGGCGAGGCGCAGCACATGCCTCGGGTCGCCCATGTAGGGCTCGCCATCGGGCGTGACGATGTCGCAGATCATGCGGGCGACCTTGTGACCTCCGTTGGGCATCAGCTGGAATGTGGCCGGGTCGGGGATCGCGACCATGTCGGACTCCTCGATCGCGTTGAAGCCTGTGATCGACGAGCCGTCGAAGCCCATCCCGTCGTCCAGCGCCCCTTCGATCTCCTGGAGCGTGACGGCGAAGCTCTTGAGGTGCCCCTCGATGTCCGTGAACCAGAGGTGGACGAACCCGATCTCCTCCTCCTTGACTCGCCTGAGCACCTCTTTGCGCGCAGCCGGGTCGCTCGTCGCCCTGCCGCTCTCGACCTGCGCCATGTCGAAACCTCCTCCTTAAATGCAAACAGCCCCGAGCCGCCGTCGGCCCGAGGCCTCGTCGCCTCGAATGACCCGACGATTCTATACGACGGTACCCCGCGTCACCCCCGGCCGCGGACCGGACTTGAGGTCCGTCCAGGATTCCCGCTAAGCTGAATTTGCGAGGCGCCGCCGAAGGTGCCCGCAGCAGGCGATGCAGCCTCAGAGGTCGATTCGACCGCTGGGGCTTTTTTCGTGGACCGAAGGAGGGACAGATGCAGGAGATCGAGACGAGGGCATACCTGGCGAACGGCACCCAGCCGGAAGCCGAGGAAGCGGTCGAGTGGGCGTTCGAGCAGAAGGCCCAGCTCGTCGACCTCAAGTTCTGCGACCTGTTCGGAAGCTGGCAGCACATGACCCTTCCGATCAGCGCGTTCGGGACCACGGCGTTCGCCGAGGGCCTTGGCTTCGACGGCTCGTCCATCCGCGGCTGGCAGGGGATCGCCGAGAGCGACCTTCTGCTCATGCCGGATCCGGCGAGCGCCGTCCTCGACCCGTTCACCGCCGCGCCGACGCTCTCGCTCGTCTGCGAGATCGCCGACCCGACGACGGGCGAGCCCTACGGGCGCGACCCGCGCCGGATCGCCCGGCGCGCGGAGGACTATCTTCGGCAGACCGGCATCGCCGACACGGCCCACTTCGGCCCCGAGTGCGAGTTCTTCGTCTTCGACGAGGTCTCATACGAGCTCTCCCCCCAGCGCTCCCACTACTCGGTCGACTCGGCCGAGGGTCACTGGAACTCGTCAGTCCCCGGGCTCGGCTACACGGTGCGGGAGAAGGGCGGCTACTTCCCGCCCGCCCCGCACGACACGCTCCACGACCTGCGCTCGGAGATCGTGCTCACCCTCGAGCGGCTTGGGATCCCGTGCGAGTTCCACCACCACGAGGTCGCCTCGGCAGGCCAGTGCGAGGTCGACCTTCGCTACCAGCCGCTGACGCGCATGGCCGACCAGGTCATGACGTACAAGTACGTCGTCCGCAACGTGGCGAAGGCCGCCGGCAAGAGCGCGACCTTCATGCCGAAGCCGATCTACGGCGACAACGGCTCGGGGATGCACACCCACCAGTCGCTGTGGAAGGAGGGCACGCCGCTCTTCTCCGACAAGTCGGGCTACGCCGGGCTTTCGCACCTCGCGCGCTGCTACCTGGGCGGAATCCTCATGCACGCACCGGCGCTGCTCGCGTTCTGTGCGCCGACGACGAACTCGTACCGGCGGCTCGTGCCGGGTTACGAGGCGCCGGTGAACCTCGTGTACTCGCAGCGCAACCGCTCGGCGGCGATCCGGATCCCGATGTACTCGGACTCGGCGTCCGCCAAGCGCATCGAGTTCCGCTGCCCGGACGCGACCGCGAACCCCTACCTCGCGTTCGCGGCGATGCTGATGGCGGGGATCGACGGCGTGCAGAAAGGCCTCGACCCCGGCGAGCCTGCCGACTTCGACCTCTTCGAGGACCAGCGGCAGGGCATCGCCCAGGTGCCAGGCTCCCTCGCCGAGGCGCTCGACGCGCTCGGGCACGACCACGAGTTCCTGCTCGCGGGCGGCGTCTTCAGCGAGGAGCTCATCCGCGCCTGGATCGACTACAAGCGCGAGCAAGAGGTCGACGTCGTCGCCCTGAGGCCGCATCCGGCTGAGTTCGCGCTCTACTACGACGCGTGACCCGTCCCGCGCAGCCACGCCCGGGGGTCAGACCCCGGGCGTGGCCGGAGGGGACAGGCTCAGGCGAACGCCGCGAGGTACGGCTGCCAGCGCTCCGGGATCCGTGAGGCGGAGAGCGTGACGAAGAGCGCCGGCGTGGGGACGCGCGGCTTCACGAGCATCGGCATCGCGACCTCCTGGGGCAGCCGGTTGCCCTTGCGCAGGTTGCACGGCGCGCACGAGGTGACGACGTTCTCCCAGACCGAGTCGCCGCCGCGGGAGCGCGGGACGACGTGGTCGAGGGTGAGCCGCCCGGCCGACCCGCAGTAGACGCAGCGATGGCCGTCCCGGGCGAAGAGCGCCCTGCGCGAGATCTTCCGCTTCACGGCGCGCGGCACACGGACGAAGTGGATGAGCCGGATCACATGCGGCCACGGGAAGGTGTCCGATGCGGAGTGGAGCGGCCGGTTCAGCTCCTCCAGTACCTCGGCCTTGCCCTTGTAGACGAGTACGTGGGCACGGCGAACGTTGCACACGTTCAGAGGCTCGAAGCTTGCGTTCAGGACGAGAACCTGCTGCATCTTCCGAAATCGTAGATGAGTCGGAGGGTTCTATCGGCGCGGGAGGACGATCTCGAGCAGATCCTCGCCGGCCTGGACGAACCCGCGGCTGCGGTAGAAATCGAGCGCCCGGCGGTCGTCGCTCGAGACGACCGCCTGCAGAGACGAGCGCGCCCTCCGAGATCGCGTAACCCTCCGCATATTCGAGCAGCTGCCGGCCGACGCCCTCGCCCTCGTGCTCGGGGCTCACGAAGAGCTGGTCGACGCAGATCGCCTCGCCGGCGCGCCGTAGAGCCACGTAGCCGGCCGGGCTGCCCTCGACCTCCGCGACGAAGACGGTCTCGCGCTCGAGGACGGCGAGCGTGCGCCTGTCGGCGCCCCGGTCGAGGCTCGCCAGGCCGAAGAGGAGCGGCTCGTCGGCGGCCACGAAGGGACGGATCTCGGCCTTGCGGTACGTCATTGCGCCATCGCCCGGTCGACTGCCTCCTGCTCCTCCGGCGACAGCGCCACGGGAGTGCGGCCCCGGTCGAGCTGCTTGACGTAGATGCGCGCGTAGTCGCGTCCCTGGATCGCGCTCATCACCACCCCGGAGCGCGCGCCGTCGAGAAAGGCGAGCGAGGCCGACTGGTGGCCGCCCGCGTCCTCGTAGGCGTTGTAGCGGACGAGGGCGGTGTGCGACAGGCAGCCGTCGACCCGCCGGTCGATGCGCGCGAGCCCGGCCGCGAGCTCGTCGACGACGCGGTGGAGATCGTCGATCCGCGTCTGGAGCGAGACGGCGAAGTTGACGAGGTCGTCCTTGCCGGTGCCCATCAGCACGAGCTGCGCCTTCCGCACCGCGCGCAGCTTGAGATAGAAGGCCAGCGAGAGGAGGAGCGCCAGGACCGCCGCCGCTGCGGCGCCGATGGCGATCCAGGGGGCAGCGTCGGAGAGGTCCGACATCGAGCCCTAGCCTAGCTCCGCACCGGAGGGCTTGGCGGAATGTCGCCAATCCCTCCTAGCCCAGCGTGAAGATGATCGGGAACTCGGCGGAGTTGTTGTCGCTGTTCTGCTCGCCCGGGACCGGCTCCACGGTGACGAGCAGGGTCGTCTGCGTCGAGAAGGCGAGGTTGTCGAAGCCGCGTGAACGTCACCCGTCTGCGTCTCGCCCGGGTTGATGACGTCGATCACCTGCTCCTTCGTGATGCGCGGCTGCTGCCGGATCAGCGAGCGTGACCTTCACCTGGGTCTCCTGGCTCTCGCCCGAGTTCTCCACGACCACCTGGAACGCGAGGTCATCGCTCACCTCGACCGTGTTGTCCGCGTTCCGGGACAACTCCTGGCCGCCGGGCTGCACCAGGACGCTCACGATGCCGTTGCCGCGGAGGCCGGTCGCCTCGGCTCCCTGCGTCAGCCGCTGAACGGTCTGCGTCCAAAACGCCGGGCTCGCGAGCTCGGGGTTCTGCACGAACACCGACGCCGGAACCGAGATGTTCGTCACGCCCTGCTGCTCGAGCACCGCCTCGGTGGCTGCCTTGAAGGCGTCAGAGTAGACGACGTCGCTCGCAACGAGCCGCTGCGCCTGGCGGGCCAGGTTCGTCACTCGACTCCTCCGGGTCGCTCGTCTGCGCGACGAGCGCCAGCCCGCGGGCGATGCCGGCGAGCCCGTTTACGCGGAACTGCATGGTCTCGACGAGAGCCTCCTGCTGCTCGACGAGCGGGCCGGGCGGGCCGATCTCCTGCGTTTGCCGAAGGATCTGCGCCTGCTGGTCGCGGAGCCCTTCGATGTCCGAGCGGAGGGCCTCGAGCCTGATCCCGGGCGTCGTCAGCTGGTCGTTGAGCTGCTTCCCCAGGTCGGCCGACGCGGTCGCGACGGTGGTCGCGTCGTCCATGTAGTCCTCGTACGCGGCCTGCTTCTGGTTGCCGCGGCAGTTGTTGATGACGAGGATGAAGATGACCGCGAGGAGGATCGCGGCGGCGATGAGGACGCCGAGCCGGTAGAGCTGCGGCCCACCCGGCGGCGACGGCGGCCGTCTCGAGCAGCCGGGACCGCTTTCCGGGCGGCGAGTCCTTCGCTCTTCTTCTTCGGGGTCGACTCGACCGTCGGCGACTCGTCGAAGAAGTCGAACTCGATGTCCGTCTGAGGATCGTTCTTCTCGCTGTCGAACACAGTCGATCCGGGTCGAGGAAGTCGCCGAGTCTACCACCCAGCCCGGACTTTGCAGGACTTTCCCGGCAGAGAGCCAAGTGCCGATCTACCACCGATGCAGCCTGCCGTCGCGCTCAGCGAGAACCACCTCGTCCTCGGCCGCTACCGGCCGCTCCGCCCGCTCGGCAGCGGCGGCGGCGGTTCGGTCTGGCTCGCCCGGGACGAGCACGCCGGCCGCGAGGTCGCGCTGAAGGTCGTCGAGCGGGAGGGGAAGCCCGGCGCGCGGGCCGAGCGGGAGGTCGATGCGGCCACCCGGCTTCGCCATCCGCGCTGCCTGCGGGCGCTCGCGCTCGCCCGCGACGACCGCCACGTCTACGTCGCCTATCCCTACGTCGCGGGCCGCACGCTCCGGGAGGCGCTCCGCGGCGGCACGCTCGACGACTGGAGCGCGGTCGAGGCCGCGGCGCAGGTGCTGGAGGCTCTCGCGCACGCGCACGCGAAGGGCGTCGTGCACCGCGACGTGAAGCCCGCAAACGTCATGCTCGAGGACGGCGACGAGGTCTCGCGTCCGGCTGCTCGACTTCGGGCTCGCCCAGCTCGAGCGACGCCGACACCCTGACTGCCGTCGGCGACGTGCCGGGGACGCTCGGCCTACATCGCCCCCGAGCGCCTCGCCGGGGAGGAGGCGACCGGCGCCGCCGACGTCTGGGCGGTCGGCGTCCTCCTCTGGGAGGCGCTCGCCGGCCGCCATCCCTTCTGGGCCGTCTCGCCGCTCGAGACGGCGAGGCGGGTCGAGCTGGGCGCGCAGCCGCTCGCCGAGCTGCGGCCGGACCTCCCGCGCGAGCTCTGCCGAGCCGTCGACCGCATGCTCTCGGTCGACCCGCGCAAGCGCCCGACGGCCAAGCAGTCGCTCACCCTGCTCCGCGTCGTCGAGGAGGGCCGCTCCGAGCGCACGCGCGGCGACGACGTCGCCGATCGTCCTGCGCGAGCGGGCGCCACACGCCGCACTCGCCGCCCTCTTCGCCGGCGGCGCCGCCTTCCTGCTCCCGTTCTTCCCGGCCGGCTGGCCCTTCCTCCTCGGCGCCCTCGCGGCAATCGCGGCGCTCCTGAGCCCGACCGCCGGGCTGGCGTTCGCGCTCGCCGTGCCTGTGCTGCCGCTCGGCAACGTCTCGCTCGGGCCTCGCGCTCGCGTACCTCCCGCTCGCGCTCCTCTGGCTCCTGCTCTTCGCCCGCGACGCCCGCTCGAGCCTGCTCTTCGTCGCGGGGCCGCTCCTCGGCGACGGTGCAGCTGCTCCCGCTCGTCCCGGTGATCGCGCTCAACGCGCGGGCTCCGTCCGGCGAGCAGCGCTCGCGGCTGCTGCCGTGGTCGCCGCCGCGGCCACGGCCATCGCGGTGGGGCTGCAGCTGCCGCTTACCGGAGGGCCGCCGCCGAGCACCCGCGGCGTCGGAGGAGCCGAGCGGCCCGCGGCCGCCTTCGACGCCGCCTTCGCCTCGCTGACGAGCCGGCCCACGCTGGTGGCGGCGATCGTGATCCTCGCCGTCGCCGCGGCCACCGCCGGCCTCGCCCGCAGCCGCGGCCTCTGGGCCGTCGCGGCCTGGGGCGCCGTCTTCCTGGGGGCCCTGCTGCTCGTCGCCGGCTCTCGCGGGCGGAGCTCCCGTCGCGGCCTGCCTGGGCTGTCCCCGCGGTCTGGCTGGCGACGGGCGCGCTCGCGTATCCGCTGCTCAGAGCGCCTCGTTAGAGTGGCGGCGGGCACAATGGTGCCCGCGATATGAGCGTCCTGCGAAGCATCGAGCACAGGATCGAGTCGATCGTCGAGGGTGTGTTCGGACGCGCGTTCCGCACACACGTGCAGCCGGTTGAGCTCGCGCGCAAGCTCGCCAAGGAGATGGACGAGGCGAAGAGCGTCTCCGTCTCGCGCGTCTACGTTCCGAACGAGTACACCCTCTACCTCTGCCCCGGCGACCGCGACCAGTTCTCGAGCTACGAGGACTCGCTCCTCACCGAGCTCTCCGACTACCTCTCCGAGCACGCGCGCCGCGAGGGCTACGCGCTCCTCTCGACGCCGCAGGTGCTGATCGAGGAGGACGACGACCTGAGCGTCGGCGAGTTCGGGATCGCCACGCGGATGGTGCAGCCGGAGCAGCCGCACGGCCGCCGACTCCGCCCGGACGTCGATCGCCGCAGGCCGCTGCCGAGCGAGACCCGGATCTACCGGCCACCGGTCACCGAGGCGGTCTCGCCGAGCTGGCCGCCGAGCACGACCTGGCCCGCGCGCCGCCCGCGCGTCGTCGTCGGCGGCAAGCGCCACGAGCTGGACGACGCGACGCTCGTCGATCGGGCGCTCGCGCGAGTGCGACATCACCGTCGACGACCCGAACGTCTCCCGCCGGCATGCGGAGATCCGCCAGGAGGACGGCGCGTACTGGATCGTCGACCTGGGCTCGACGAACGGCGTCGACGTCGAACGGCAAGCGCGTCGAGCGGGCCAAGCTCGAGCCGGACGACGAGATCCTCCTCGGGACGATCGGCCGTCCGCTTCGAGCGCGGCTACTAGGAGCTGTCGGTCGAGCCCATCCTCATCGCGCTCCAGGCCGCCTTCGTGATCCTGCTCTACCTCTTCATCTGGCGGGTCGTCCGCTCGGCCGAGCGCGGGCTGCCGGCGGCGTCCGCAGGAGAGCTTCGTGATGGCTCCCGCGCAGGTGGCGCACGCGCGCGCCGAGGCCGGGATCGTCCCCGGACAGCTCGTCGTCACGCGCTCGAAGGTGGTCCCCGTGGGCGATGGCGGTCGAGGCGGGCCCGGTGCCCACGACCATCGGCCGCGCGGAGGACAATGTCCTCGTGCTCGACGGCGACGACTACGCCTCCGGACGCCACGCCCGCGTCGAGAGCGGTCTGGACGGCACGTGGGTGATCGACCTCGGCTCGACGAACGGGACGTACGTGAACGGAGAGCGCATCGAGGGCCGGACGCGGCTGCACGAGGGCGACCTCCTCCAGGTCGGCGACACGGAGCTGCCGGTTCGAGCGATGAGGCTCGGCGAGAGCGCAGGCCGGACCGACCCGGGGCGCGTGCGCCGGCGGAACGAGGACTCCTTCGTCCTCGACCCGCCGCTCTTCGCGGTCGCCGACGGAATGGGCGGCGCGCAGGCGGGCGAGGTCGCCTCGCGGCTCACCGCCGCGGCGTTCCGCGAGTACCACGAGGCCGACGAGCTCGCGCCCGACGAGCGCGCTCGAGGCGATCATCCAGGAGGCCAACCGGCGCATCTACGAGCGGGCCCGGAGCGACTCGGAGGTCTCGGGCATGGGCACGACCGTGACCGCCGCGCTCCTCACCGGCGGGCGGGTCGACGCTCGGCCACGTCGGCGACTCGCGCGCATACCGGATCCGGAACGGGCGCGCTCGAGCAGCTCACCGAGGACCACTCCCTCGTCGGCGACCTCATGCGAAGCGGCCGGCTCACCCCCGAGGAGGCCGAGGAGCACCCGCAGCGCTCGGTGATCACCCGCGCGCTCGGCACCGACCCCGACGTCGACGTCGACACCGTCGACCGTGGACGCGGAGCCCGGCGACCTCTTCCTGCTCTGCTCGGACGGGCTGACGACGATGGTCGCCGACGACGACATCCTCGGCATCCTCGCGGCCGCGCCGACCCTCGACGACGCGGCCCGGGAGCTCGTGCGCGCCGCGAACACGCGGCGGCGGCGAGGACAACGTCACCGTCGTCGCTCTTCCGGGTCGAGGAGGACGACGCCCGTGGAGGAGACGCTCGTCGCCCCGGCGGCGGTAGCCGAAGGCAACGGGCAGGGCGACAGGGACGAGCTCGAGGACACCCTGACCAACCTCCAGCCCGTCCGGGCGCCCGAGCCTCTCCAGACCCCTGCTTCGGAGCGACCGGCTGCTCGCCCGGCCGTCGAGCGCGGGCCGCGGAGGAAGCGGCGGCGCTGGGGCAGGCGCCTGTTCTGGACCGTCCTCGCGCTCGGCTTCGTGGCGCTGCTCCTCGGCGGAGCGCTCTTCGGGCATCTCGCGGGCCTACTTCGTCGGGGCCGACGAGGAGGGCAACGTCGTCGTCTACCAAGGTGTGCCCTTCGACGTCAGCGACGGCATCGGCCTCTACCGCGAGCGCTACGTCAGCCGGCTCCAGGCCTCGCAGCTCTCGCCCGAGGAGCGCGCGTCGCTCTTCGACCACGAGCTCGTCTCGTACGACCGCGCCCGCGCCCGCGTCGCCATCTACGAGGCAGAGGCGGTGCCGTAGCATCGTTCGCCACCGGCTCACTCTCGTGGGGGAAACCATGTTTCCCCCACGTGCCCCTTCTTTGACTCAGTGAAGCGAACCTCCCGGTTCCCTCGCACACCCTCCCCGGGCCGGGAGCCGGCCCGTGACCGCCCGGAACCGGGAGCTCGTCAACCTCGGACTGGTCGGCCTCCTGACGGCGGCCGGCTTCGCGTCCGTCTACATCGCCGCGCTCGGAGCGTCGTCTCGACCGCCTCGCTCTCCTACGCGGCGTTCTTCGTCGCCCTCTTCGTCGATCGCGCACGTCGTCCTGCGGGTCGCGGCTCCCGCACGCCGACCCGTTCCTGCTCCCGCTCGGCGGGCTCCTGTGCGCGCTCGGGATCACCGAGCTCTACCGGATCGAGCCCGAGCTGGCCTTCCGGCAGGGTCTCTGGGTCGTCGTCGGCGTCGGCCGTCTTCGCCGGCCTCGTCCTCTTCCTGCGCGACTACCGCGAGCTGGACAACGTCAAGTACATCCTCGGCGTCTCGGCGATCGTGCTCCTCGTCCTGCCGGCGCTGCCCGTGCATCGGGAGGACGATCAACGGCGCCACGCTCTGGGTCGACTTCGGCGGGCCGCTCGTCTTCCAGCCCGGCGAGCTCGCCAAGGTGCTGCTTCGTCGATCTTCCTGGCCGGCTACCTGCGCGACAACCGCGAGATGCTCTCCTACGGCGCCGCGGGCCAGGGCCGGCCTGCCGTCCCCGAAGCACCTCGGGCCCGCTGCTCCTCATCTGGGGCGGCGCGATGCTCGTGCTCTTCCAGACCCGCGACCTGGGCGGCGGCGCTCCTCTACTTCGCGATCTTCCTCGTCATGCTCTACACGGCGACCGCGCGCTGGTCGTTCGTCGCCGCCGGGCTCGCCCTCTTCCTCGCGGGCGCCGTCGCCCTCTACCAGGTGATCCCGCACGTCGCAGAACCGGGTGGAGAGCTGGCTCGACCCCTGGGCCGACCCCGCAGGGCGAGTCCTACCAGCTCGTCCAGTCGCTCTACGCGATCTCGAGCGGCGGCGTCTTCGGCTCCGGGCTCGGGAACGGCGTGCTGCTGACGCCCGAGGGCGAACGCTACATCCCGTTCCTGGAGACCGACTTCATCTTCTCCGCGATCGCGCAGGAGCTCGGGCTCGCCGGCGCGGCGGGCGTGATCCTCCTCTACCTGCTCTTCGCCTACCGCGGGCTTCAGCGATCTCCATGCTCGCGCAGCGACGGCTTCTCGAAGCTGCTCGCCGCCGGGCTCACGGCCGCCGTCTCGATCCAGGCGTTCATCATCATCGGCGGCGTCACCGGGCTGATCCCGCTGACCGGGATCACGCTGCCGTTCGTCTCCTACGGGGGCTCGAGCATCGTCGCGAACTTCGTCGTGCTCGCGCTCCTCCTGATGGTCTCGGACCGCGTCAACCGGGAGAGCGCGCGTGAACCCGCAGATCCGCCGCCTCTTCCTCGTCTTCTCGTTCCTCTTCGTCGCGCTCATCGCCACGGCGACGTACTGGCTCTGGCGGGCGCCCGACCTGGAGGCGCGGCAGGGAAACCCGACGCTGATCGTCCGCGAGCTCGAGATCGAGCGCGGGCTCATCCTCGCCGCCGACGGCCGGACGCGCCTCGCCGCGAACCGCAGGCGGCGAGCTGGAGGACGGGCGCGTCTGGTACCTCCGCCGCTACCCGCGCGGGCCGCTGACCGCGCACGCCGTCGGCTACTCGACGATCGGGCGCTCGCGCACCGGGCTCGAGCTGTCCATGAACGACTTCCTGACGGCCTCGAACGCGAACCTGAGCACGGTCATCGACACGACGCTCGACAAGCTCCGCGGGATCCCGCGCGAGGGGAACGACGTCGTCACGACCCTCGACCTCGACGCCCAGCGGGCCGCCGACGGCCGGCCTCGCCGGAAAGTGCGGCGCCGCCGTGGCGCTCGAGCCCGCGACCGGACGGGTCCTCGCGCTCGCCTCCGCGCCGTCCTTCGACCCCAACCTCGTCGAGACGGACTTCGACTCCATCGAGGCGATCACCGCGCCCTGCAGGCCCGCCGCGCCGCTGCTCGACCGCGCCACGGCCGGCCGCTTCGTCCCCGGCTCGACCTTCAAGATCGTGACCGCGGCCGCGGCGATCGACACGGGCACGTTCACGCCGGAGAGCGAGTTCGACGACCCCGGGCTTCTGCACGCTCTTCGGCAAGCGGGTCTTCAACTTCTCCGACCAGGGCACGCCGACGCGGTTCGGCAGGGTCACGCTCGCAGACGCCGTCGAGAACTCCATCAACTCGGTCTTCTGCAACATCGGCAAGAAGCTCGGCGCCGACGTCGTGCTCGAGTACGCGAAGCGCTTCGGCTTCTACGAGCGGCCGCCGATCGAGCTCCCCGCCGAGGAGGTGCTGATCAGCGGCCTGTACCGGAACGGGCGTCTCTACGACCCGGAGAGCCAGAGCGAGGTCGATCCCGGGCGCCTCGCCTTCGGCCAGGAGCGGCTCGTCGTCACGCCGCTGCAGATGGCGCTCGTCGCGGCGGGCGTGGCCAACGGCGGCATCGTCATGCGGCCGAAGCTCGTGGAGCGCATCGTGCGCACCGAACGGCAACGTGATCCAGCGCTTCGAGCCCGGAGGAGTGGAAGGACGCGATCGAGCCCTCCACGGCAGCCGCTCTGACAGCCATGATGGTGCGAGCAGTGGAATCAGGCACCGGAGTCGCCGCCCAGATCCCCGGCGTCTCGGTCGCCGGCAAGACGGGCACCGCCGAGACCGGCGTCGCAGGCCGCAACAACACCTGGTTCATCGCGTTCGCGCCGGCGAACAACCCGAAGGTGGCGGTCGCGGTCGCGCTCTCCGATCAGCTGGGCACGGGCGGCGCCACAGCCGCGCCGATCGCGCGGGCGATCATCGAAGCGGCCCTCCGGAGAAACCCCTAACCTCTAAAGATTCCGCGATGGCCGGCGCCTCGGACTCCCTCATCAACACGCTCTTCGACGGCCGCTACCGGATCCTGAGAAAGCTCGGCTCCGGCGGCATGGCGAACGTCTACCTCGCCGAGGACGAGGAGCTCGGGCGCCGCGTCGCCATCAAGATCCTCAACGACCGCTACGCCGGCGACGACCTCTTCATCGAGCGCTTCCGGCGCGAGGCGAAGTCCGCGGCCGGCCTCTCGCACCCGAACATCGTCTCCATCTACGACCGCGGCGAGGCCGAGGGGACGTACTACATCGCCATGGAGGTGATCGAGGGCCGCAGCCTCAAGGAGCTGATCATGACGCGCGGCGCGCTCCCGATCGGAACCGCCATCGCGTACGCGAAGCAGCTGCTCGAGGCGCTCCGCTTCGCGCACCGGCACGGGATCATCCACCGCGACATCAAGCCGCACAACGTGCTCGTCTCGGCAGATCAGCAGGTGAAGGCGAACGAGCCGCGGCTGAAGGTGACCGACTTCGGCATCGCGCGCCAAGGCGCCTCGCAGATGACCGAGGCCGGCTCGATCATGGGCACCGCGCAGTACCTCTCGCCGGAGCAGGCGCGCGGGGCGCCGGTGACCGCGGCGTCCGACCTCTACTCGGCCGGCGTCGTTCTCTACGAGATGCTCACCGGCAAGGTGCCGTTCACGGGCGACTCGGCGATCGAGATCGCCATGAAGCACGTCAACGACCTGCCCAAGCCGCCGTCGAGCCTGCGGCCGGAGATCCCGCCGGAGCTCGACCAGATCGTCCTCCGCGCCCTCGCCAAGGACCCGGAGGACCGCTACCAGACCGCCGAGGACTTCATCGAGGACCTCGAGCGCGTCGAGGCCGGCCTTCCGATCTCCCGCGCCACCTCGACCGCGGCCACGGCCGCTCCTGGCCGGCGCGGCCGCCGGCGAGGCCACCGAGCTCCTCTCCGAGACCCCGACGCGCGTCGTCGCGCCGCCGCCGCCGATGACCCCTCCGAGGCGGCCCACGCTATCCGCCGCCGAGCCCGTACGACGAGCCGCCGCGCAAGCGCAAGCGCTGGGTGCCGTGGCTCCTTGTCGCGCTGCTCATCGCCGCGGCCGCGCTGGCGGGCTGGTGGGCCTACAACCAGATCCAGGATCAGCTCGAGGAGACCGCGCCCGTCGGCGTACCGTTCGTGGAGGGCCTGCGCGAGGAGCAGGCGGTCGAGCAGATCGAGGCGGCCGGGCTGGAAGCCGAGATCGAGGAGCAACCGAGCACCGACGTCGAGCCCGGGCATCGTCATGGAGCAGTCCCCGAAGGAGGGCACGCAGGTCTCCAAGGGCAGCACCGTGACGCTCACCGTCTCGAGCGGGCCGAGGGAGGTCGAGGTGCCGCGCCTCGTCGGGCTGACCTACGAGGACGCGGTCGACGCCCTGAACGAGGTGGGCCTCGAGCCGAGGCGCGTCGACGTCTTCTCGCAGAAGCCCGTGGGTCAGGTCACGGCTCAGACCCCGAAGGCCGGGGAGACGTGCGATCGAGGGCTCCGAGGTGGAGGTGCGTGTCTCGAAGGGCGTGCAGGAGATCGAGGTCCCCGGCGTCGCTCGGCATGTCGGAGTCGAACGCGCGCACGACGCTCGAGACGGCCGGCTTCGAGGTCACCAGCATCGAGGCTCCCGACGACGACACGCCTGCAGGCCTCGTGGCGGCGCAGAGCCCCGAGGGGGGCACGAAGGCGCCGAAGGGCTCCACCGTCGCGATCACGATCTCGACCGGGCCCGAGCTCGCCACCGTGCCCGACGTGGTCGGCCAGCTCGTGGCCGACGCCCGCTCCATGCTCCAGGATGCCGGCTTCCGGCCGCGGACGATCAACCAGGACGTCGACGACCCGTCGCAGGACGGAGTCGTGCTGAGCCAGAACCCGACCGGCAACGCGCAGGCGAGGCCGGGCTCGACGGTGACCATCGTCGTCGGCCGCTTCAACCCCTAGGGGGCCGCGATCGCGAGGCTGCGCGTAGCGGTGCTGATGGGGGGGCGCTCCAGCGAGCGCGAGATCTCCCTGAGCTCGGCCCGCGCCGTGATCGAAGGGCTCGACCCCGGCCGCTACGACGTGCGCGAGATCGAGATCGGCGCCGACGGGCGCTGGCAGCTCCCGCGCCCGGCCGCCCGGGTGGAGCTGGGGCCGGCCGGCGCGTCGCTCCCGGTCCCGGTGAACGGCGAGGTCGAGCCGCTGGGAGAGATCGACGTCGTCTTCCCCGTCCTCCACGGCCCGTTCGGCGAGGACGGGACGGTGCAGGGCCTGCTCGAGCTGGCGGGCGTCGCCTACGTCGGCGCCGGCGTGACCGCGTCGGCGCTCGCCATGGACAAGGACCTCTTCAAGTCGGTAATGCGCGACAAGGGGGTCCCGGTGGCCAGGAGCGCGACCTTCCGGGCCGGCGACGAGGTCGAGAGCCCCTACGGGCTCCCGTGCGTCGTCAAGCCCGGCCCGGCTCGGCTCGAGCGTCGGGATCAGCGTCGTCAGGCGAGAAGAGGACCTGGGCCAGGCGGTCGACCTTGCGTTCGCCCACGACGAGAAGATCCTCGTCGAGGAGTTCGTCGCCGGAGTCGAGGTGGAGTGCAGCGTGCTCGGCAACGCCGACCCGATCGCGTCCGTCCCCGGCGAGATCGTTCCCCTGGTCAGCGAATGGTACGACTACGAGGCGAAGTACGCCGAGGGAGGGATGGAGCTCGTCATCCCGCCGCGCATCCCGGGCGAGGCGGCCGAGCGCGTGCGTGAGCTGGCGGTGGACGCGTTCGTCGCCTCGGACTGCGAGGGCATGGCCCGGGTCGACTTCTTCGTCCTGCCGAACGGCGACGTGCTCGTCAGCGAGCTGAACACCATCCCCGGCTTCACGGCGACGAGCGTCTACGCGAAGCTCTTCGAGGCCTCCGGGATCCCGTACCCGGAGCTGCTCGACCGCCTCGTGGCGCTCGCGATCGAGCGGCGCGACCGCCGCGAGCGCCTGCGCTACTGACCCTCCGCCCTCCGGTAGAAACGGCAGGCGGGCGTCCGCTCGCCCGGCTCCATGGTCGTCTTGACGACGTACACGAGTCGGAACGGCGTCAGGTCACCCGCGCGAGTAATCCCCAGGCACACGGTTGCAAGCTCGCCCCGCTTGATGTCGGCTACCAGCTCGTCCTGGCCCGTGCGGCCGAACGCGGTGGCGAGCGGAAAGTCGAAGGGCGTCGGGTTCCGGACGTCCGCGAGGAGGTAGTAGAAGCCGGCTTCCCGCGTGGCGAGGAAGAGCGGCCCGTCCTCGGCCGCGCGCGCGATCTCGCGCGACGTCTCGCGCATCGTCTCCTCCCGGCCCGGATCGATGAGGACGCCGCGCGCCTGGGGGAGCGTGGAGAGGCGCGCGTCGCGGTCGACCACCTGCACGGCCGGCCAGGCGGCCCGGACGACGACACCGGGGATGACAACGACCGCGGCAGCGATCGCCACGAGGCGAAGGCGGCTCGGCGCGAGCCCGCGCGCAAGCAGGTGTAGCGCGTACCAGCCGCCGACGAGGAGCACCGGGGCCATGTAGTCGACGTGGGCCGCGTCGGCGCGCGGGAGGATCGCGACCGCGGCGGCTGCTGAGAAGAGCCCGACGACCTCGACGCGCCGCCGCTCCGCGCCCGATGTCTTCACCCACGCGACTCCCAGGAGGACGAGCACCGCCGGGACCGCGAGGTAGAGGAGCACCTGGTAGGCGGGCAGCACGGCGTACACGTCGAGGTCGCGTGCGTCCCCGGCCTGCTTGCGAAGCCCGCTGAGGTACGAGACCCGGCCGACGTCTGCGTACCTGCTCTTGTTCGTGAAGCCGTAGTCGACGAGCTTCCCGAGCCCCCCGGTCGCGAGGACGGGGACGATTGGGACGAGGGCGCAGGCGAGGAAGCCGGCGAGCGCGAGCGCAGCTCCGCGCAGGCGCTGCCCCGCGCCCGCGAGGATGATTGCGGCAAAGAGCGCCGCCAGCGCGTAGAGGCCGACGTTCTGCTTCGACGCGAAGGCGAGCCCGGCCGCTCCCCCGGCCGCGAGCACCAGCAGCCGCTCGCGCGGGGATGGCGTGAGCCAGGCGAGCGTGGCGGCGAGGCAGGCCAGGAGGAAGGCGGTCGCCAGCGGCTGGTAGAGGCTGCCGCGGTAGGGAACGGCGAAGACCAGGGTCGCCGCGGCGAGGAGCAGCGAGGCCGGTATCCCCGCGCCGAGCCGGCGCGCGATCACGACCACGAGCCCGAGGCTCGCCGCGAACGCTGCCGTAACGGCGAGCTTCACCCACACGAGCTGGGCGCCGAAGAGGAGGACGAGCGGCGCCGTCAACCAGACCGAGAGCGGCGTCGCGCCGAAGAAGACGTCCCGGTAGAGGACCTCCCCGTCCGAGACCCGCGCGACCACCTGGAGGAACCACGCCTCGTCCCGAGTGTTCAGGCCGCTGGCCGACCAGAGCGCCGCCACGAGGACGAGCGCCGCGAGGGCACCCCCGAGGAGCAGCCGGTCGCGCCCGCCCGGACGGCTCACGTGGCCGAAAGCGTCCCGCGGAAGAGTTGGAACGGGAGCACCCGCTCGAGCGGCCGGACGCGCTCGAGCGTCGCCTCGACTCGCCGGCCTGCAGGCCGGTTCGCGAGGAAGGGCGGGAAGAATCCGAAGCGCCGGAGCGCTAGCTCCTGCAGGCCCGCGGCCTTCATCGCGCCGAAGATCACGTCGCGCCGCATCCGCAGCATGCCGCGGTCGCCCTCCCACGTCATCCCGGGCGTGACCGCCAGCTGGACGTAGTAGAGCGGGTTGTACGGATTCGGCTCCAGGAACGCGATCGTCCCGCCCGGCGACAGCAGGCGCGTCATCGCCTCGAATGACGCGCCCAGGTCGTGGAGGTG
The DNA here is from genome assembly GCA_963794055.1 of uncultured Actinomycetes bacterium. Lineage (GTDB taxonomy): Bacteria > Actinomycetota > Thermoleophilia > Gaiellales > Gaiellaceae > JAIBJN01. Next base: position 11,527 of record CAWCCL010000010.1, on the reverse strand, counting down.
ATGGAGGGCGAAGAAGCCGACGACTGCGTCGAAGCCCCCGAGCAGCTCGGTGGGCGGGTCGACGACGTCCGCGGCGTGGAGCGGCACGTCGAAGCGACCGCCGTCGAAAGCGCGCAGGCGTTCGAGGAGGACCGCCGAGAGGTCGAGCCCCTCCACTGCGATGCCGCGCTCGGCCAGGAGGAGCGTATAGCGCCCCATCCCGCAGCCGACCTCGAGCACGCGCCGGCCCGGCTCGAGCCCGGCGAAGCCGGCAAGCGCGTCGACGTGGCGGCGCAGGTACGGCGAGCCGGTCGGGACCATGCCGGGCTTGTCCTGCTCGTAGTACCGAAGCTGCGCACGGTTGTGGGCCGCACGGGCGTCAGGCGTCAGCTCGGCCACCGGCGTACTCCTTCCCCTCGGCAGGGACGTGTAGCCGCCGGCCGAGCTTCCAGGCCACGACCCAGGCGACGGCGCGCCACCCAAGCCGCAGCCGGCCCCATGGCGAGTAGCTCGACTCGCCTTCCGGCCGCTGCGCCCGCTCGACCGGCACGGAGCGCATGGGGAAGCCGGCGCAGCCGATCATGGCGACCAGCGAGGGCCGGCGGCGCGTGCGCATCGTCAGGAGCTTCTCGACGACCGGCCGCTCCAGCGCGACGAAGATCCCGGCGTCCGGCGGCACCCCGGCCAGCCGCGAAAGCGTCCGCTTGTAGAGCCGCGAGGTGAGGAGGCGCGTACGGGACTCGTAGCGGCCTCGCCGTCCGGCGAAGACCACGGGCACGCCAGCCGCGCGGCCGTGCCCGGAGCAGCTCCGGGACGGCCTCCGGCGGATCCTGCAGGTCACCGTCCATGACGACCGACCAGTCCCCGTGGGCCCGCGCGAGCCCGGCAAGCGCGGCCGCGTGCTGGCCGACGTTCCGCGCCAGCGAGACGACGCGCGCGCGGGAATCGGCGGAGGCGAGGGCGGCCGCGGCGCCGGCCGAGCCGGCCGGGCACGCGTCGTCGACGAGGAGGAGCTCGAAGGTCAGCCCGGCGTCGTCCAGCGCGCACGCCAGCCGCCGGCCGAGCTCCGGCACGGCCTCGGCCGTGCGATAGAGAGGGATGACGACGCTGACGTCGGGAGCCGTCATGCGCGGGCCTCCGCGACCTCGGGGTCGCGCGCCTCGCGCCCGGCGAACCAGGCGAGCGTCTTCGCGAGCCCGGCGTCGAGGTCGTGGGCGGCGCGCCAGCCGAGCACGTCCTGCGCCTTGCGGACGTCCGCGACCCACCTGCCGGAGTCCCAGGCGCGCGGCTCGTGGACGCCGACCCGGACGTCCAGCTCGAGGCCGGAGACCGCCGCAAGCCGCTCGACGAGCTCCACGCTGGTCGTCAGCCTCCCTGTGCCGACGTTGATCACCTCTCCAACCGCCCCGGCCGCGGTCGCCGCTGCGAGACAGGCGTCCACCACGTCCTCGACAAAGACGAAGTCCCGCCCGGCCTCGCCCGCGGTCACGGAGATCGGCTCGCCTCGAAGCGCGGCGGTGACGACGGTAGGGACGAAGCGCGGCGGGCGCTCCCACGGGCCGTAGACCGCAAACGGCCGCAGCACGGTGACGGGGGTGCCGGTCGCGTGGCCGAGCTCGAGCGTGAGCAGCGACGCGGCGCCCTTCGCCGCGCCGCGAAACGTGACGGGGTCGAGCGGATCGACCTCGCGAAGAGGTCGCTCGGCGTGCCCGTACTCGAGCCCGCTCCCAATGTGGACCAGGCGGGAGAGGTCGAGCGCGCGGAGCGCCTCGAGCAGGTTCGCTGTGCCGAGCACCGTGTCCGCGAGCGCCCCGGCACGCTCCCCGGCGTTGCGCGCATGACCTGCGGCGGCCGCCAGGTGGACCACGACCTCCGGCCGCGCCGAGGCGATCGCGCGGGAGACCGCGTCCGCGTCCCTCAGATCCGCGCGATGAACCGCGACTCCGGCGGGCACAGCGCCTCCGGCCCGGGTGAGCGCATGGACGTCGGCCTCCTCGCGGAGCAGCGCCCGCGTCAGGTTCGAGCCGATGAACCCGGCCGCGCCGGTGACGAGCACGCGGACCGCGGAGAGCTCAGACAACGGCAGCCTGCGCTGCCCCGGGCAACCGCGCGAGCAACTCCTCCCGGTCCGACGCCTCGGCGTCGGGCGCGCGCGCCACTGCCTCGTCCACCGCCGCGAGGATGCGAGCAACCTCGCGCGTTACGTCCCGGCCCGCGACGTCGCGGTAGAACGACCTGCGCAGGAAGGTGAAGTCGGCGCGGAGCCGCGCGAGCTCGCCGAGCAGGAGGCGGCAGGGAATCGGCGCGCCCGCCTCGGGCAGCGTCAGCCCGCCGAAGCCGAAGCGCATCGCGTCGAAGCGCTCGCGCAGCTCGTCGAGGAGGCCGTCCACGAGCGGCGTGAAGATGCTAGGCGTCCCCGCTCGATGCTCAGGTCGTTGAGGCCGACGTAGACACGCGAGAGCGGGAGGCGCCCCAGCTCCTCGGCGGCGGCGACCGCGTCCCGCGTCTCGACCAGGATGCCGAGGCCCGCGCGTCCGTCCACGATATCGAGCACGCTCTCCACCTCGGCGACCGACCGCACCATGGGGAGCAGGAGCTCGTCGGCGCCGGCGTCGAGCGCCAGCTCCACCTCGTCCTGCGTCCGCGAGCCGGAGCGGTTGATCCGGCAGAGGACGCGCGCGCCGGTCGCGGCCCGCGTGCGGCGCAGGTCGTCGACGGTGTGCCGGTTGATCTCGGTGTCGGCCGCCGATTGCCGTTCTTCCTTCCCGTCGTTCTCCCAGTCCACGACGACAGCCGCGACCCCGCCTACGACGGCCTCGCCCACGACGGCGAGGTCCGAGGCGAAAAGCGCGAGCTCGAAGCGGATCGGTCTGGACCGGCGGCCTCACGTGAATCCTCCGGGAGCCTAGCCGGAGACGAAGGCGCGCACCTCGTTCAGATGCGTGCGTGTATTCGGCTCGGTGATCCAGACCACGTAGAAGCGAAAGCGCTCGCCGCGCGTGTCGACGTCGAAGGTCGTCCGGCGCCCGGCCTCCTGCTCGTCCGCCACGTCCACCAACCCGGCGTCGCGCGTCGCCCCGCCAAGGATCGTGGCAGTGAAACCCGGCGTGTCGCTCACCAGCACGATCCGGGAGAGGGCAATGCGGCTACCGGCGTCGAGCATGATGCCCACCCCGTCCTTGTCGAAGCTTCGGTACTCCTCGGTCGTCCAGAACGTGGCCGGGTCCCGGTCGGTCGCGGCGCCGACCACCTCGGGATGCTCCGTGCCGTCGCCGTAGGGGTCGAAGTCTGCGACTGCCTGGATCCGCACCGGCGTCAGATCGCTCCCGCCGCCGATCCACGGAAGCCCATCATCGAAGACGAGCTCCAGCACGAGCAGGTTGCCGACGAGGATCACCGCCGCGAGGAGCAGCGCGCCCGCCAAGCGCAGGCCAGAGCGGCGCGGCTCCGAGACCTCGGTCTTCCCGTGCGGCTCGGGCCGGCGAGGCGCTTCCGTCGCGGGCGCAGGCGCCGCCGCGGGGGGCGGCGGCATGATCCCCGTGTCCTCGTCGCCCGGCCTCGGCCGTCCTATCTCGTCGAGGCAGGATTCGAGCGCCGCGCGCAGCGCGTCCATCGAGCTGAAGCGGTCCTCGGGCCGCTTGGCCATCGCCCGCGCGACGACGGCGTCCACACGCTCCGGGACGTCCGGTCGCAGGTCGCGCACGCTCGGCACCGGGTCGCGCACGTGCCGCATCGCGACCGCCACGAGGTTGTCTCCCGCGTACGGCACCTCGCCGGTGAGCAGCTCGTAGACGACCACGCCGAGCGAGTACTGGTCCGAGCGCTCGTCGCCCGCGCTCGCCGTTGGCCTGCTCGGGAGAGATGTACTGGCCGGTCCCGAGCACCGTGCCGGTCGCGGTGAGCGCGTCGTCGGCGTCGAGCGCGCGGGCGATCCCGAAGTCGGTCACCTTCGCCGTGCCGTCGCCGTCCAGGAGGACGTTCTGCGGCTTGACGTCGCGGTGGACGATGCCGAGCTCGTGCGCGAAGGCCAGCGCCGCGCGCGATCTGGCAGGCGAGCGCGAGCGCGCGGTCGACCGGCAACGGCCCCTCACGCACGATCACCGCCTTCAGGTTCTCGCCGGCGACGTGCTCGAAGACGATGAACTGGCGCCCCTCCCGCTCGCCGCGGTCGATCACCGTGACGACGTTCGGGTGCGCGAGCCGCGCGATCGCCCGCGCCTCGCGCCGGAAGCGCTCGACGTACTCGGGATCGCCGGAGAAGTGCTCGTGGAGCACCTTGATCGCCACGCGGCGCTCGAGCACCGTGTCGTGCGCGCGGTAGACGGTCGACATGCCGCCTTCGCCGGCGAGCTCCTCGCAGCTCGTACCGGCCGACGATCAACTCTCCCGACGTGCACCGCCATGCTCCTGCCGCGGAAGCGGCGCTAGCCGAGCGCTCCGCGAGCGCCTCCTCCCAGACGTCGAGCGCCTCGTCGAGCTCCGCGTCCGTCGATCGACGAGCGGGACGAGCACGCGGATGCAGTTGCCGTAGATGCCCGCCTTGAGCAGCAGGAGCCCGCGCGCGGGCCGCTGCCTCGACGACGGCCGCTGGCGAGCTCGGCGTCGGGCTCTGCCGTCGCGGCTCGATCGACTCGATGGCCAGCATCGCGCCGAGCCCGCGCACGTCGCCGACCTCGTCGAAGCGCTCGCGCCAGCTCTCCATCCGCGCGCGGATCGTCTCGCCGATCGCGCTCGGCGCGCTCGAGCAGGCGCTCGTCCTCGATCACGTCGAGCACGGCGTGCGCGGCGGCGATCGCGACGGGGTTGCCGACGTACGTGCCGCCGATCGCGCTGTCGCCGGGCGCGTCCATGATCTCCGCCCGGCCGAGCACGCCCGAGAGCGGCAGGCCGGCGGCGATCGACTTGGCGACCACCATCAGGTCGGGCTCGACGCCGAAGTGCTCGATCGCGAAGGTCTTGCCGGTGCGGCAGAAGCCCGTCTGCACCTCGTCGACGACCAGGACGATGCCGTGCTCGTCGCAGATCCGCCGCAGGCCCTGCAGGAACTCGCTGGGGCGGGACGACGAAGCCGCCCTCGCCCTGCACGGGCTCGACGACGATCGCCGCGACGTCCTCGGCGGCGACGCGCGTCTTGAAGCGCGTACTCGCGAGCGCGTCGAGGTCGTGCGGAAGCGGCACGCGGTAGATCTCGGGCGCGAACGGGCCGAGGCCCGCCTTGTACGGGTGCGTCTTCGACGTCAGGCTCAGCGCCATCAGCGTGCGGCCGTGGAAGGCGCCCTCGAAGGCGATCACGGCCGGGCGCTTCGTGTAGGCGCGCGCGAACTTGACCGAGTTCTCGATCGCCTCGGCGCCGGAGTTGAAGAAGCGCGGCGCGCGTCTCGCCGGAGATCGGCGCCAGCTCGAGCAGGCGCTCGGCCAGCCCGACGTAGTTCTCGTACGGGACGACCGTGAAGTCGGTGTGCGTGAAGCGCTCCGCCTGCTCGCGGACCGCCTCGACCACGCGCGGGTGCGAGTGGCCGACGTTGAGGCAGCCGACGCCGCCGGCGAAGTCGATGAACGTGTTGCCGTCGACGTCGGTGAGGGTCGCGCCGCGACCCTGCGGCGATCACGAGCGGCAGGTAGATCGGAGAGCGGCTCGGCGACGACCCGCTCCTTCCGGGCGCAGGATCTCCGCGCTGCGCGGGCCCGGGATCTCGGTCCTGAGCTCGATTGTCCGTGTCGTTGCCACGCGACAGGAGCTTATAGATTGGGCGGTCTGCGCCCATGGTCCTCTCCGACCGCACGATCCGCCGGCTGCTCGACGAGGGCCGCATCGGCATCGACCCGTACGACGAGGCGCTGCTCCAGCCCTCGAGCGTCGACGTGCGCGTCGACCGGCTCTTCCGCGTCTTCCGCAACTCGCGCTACCCGTTCATCGACGTCAAGCAGGAGATGGAGGAGCTGACCGAGCTCGTCGAGGTCGACTCCGACGAGCCGTTCATCCTCCATCCCGGGCGAGTTCGTGCTCGGCTCGACGCTCGAGCGCATCACGCTGCCCGACGACCTCGTCGCCCGCCTCGAGGGCAAGAGCTCGCTCGGCCGGCTCGGGCTCCTCATCCACTCGACCGCCGGCTTCATCGACCCCGGCTGGGACGGCCACGTCACGCTCGAGCTCTCGAACGTCGCCAACCTCCCGATCACGATCTACTACGGGATGAAGATCGGCCAGCTCTCGTTCGTCCAGCTCACCGAGCCGGCCGAGCACCCGTACGGCACCGGCAGCGCTGGGCTCGAAGTACCAGGGGCAGGCGGGCCCGACGCCCAGCCGCTACTGGAAGAACTTCTCCAGACGAATGATCCTCGTCGCCGGGGGAACCGGCTTCGTCGGCACGAAGGTCGTCCACGCCCTGCGGGCGGCCGAGCTGCCCGTGCGCGTCGCTCGCCCGCAGGCCCGGAGAAGCAGGACCAGCTTCGCGCGCTGGGGCTGCGAGATCGTCCAGGGCGACCTGACCGACGCCGAGAGCCTGCGCCGCGCGGTCGACGGCTGCGACACGGTCGTCCACCTCGTCGCGCATCCTGCTCGGCGAGCCGCGAGGCCTTCGAGCGGATCATGGTGCAGGGGACGCGCGACCTCGTCGAGGCCGCGAAGGAGGCCGGCGTCGAGCGGCTCGTGCTCATGAGCGCGCTCGGCACCGAGCGAGGGACGCGAGGTCGCGCCCTACTTCCGCGCCAAGTGGGAGGAGGAGCAGGCGGTCAAGTACTCCGGGCTCGAGCACGTGATCTTCCGGCCGAGCTTCGTCTTCGGCGCCGGACGGCGGCATCCTGGCGCAGCAGATCCGCCTCGTCCGCTACTCGCCGGTGACGCCGATCCTCGGCCGACACCGGCATGCAGCCGATCTGGGTCGACGACGTGGCCGCGTTCTTCGCCGCGGCGCGTCGGCGGCCGGCGAGGCCGCCAACCGCACCTTCGACCTCGGCGGCCCCGACCGGCTCACGTGGGCCGAGCTCCACGCGCTCATCCGCAAGACGCTCGGCAAGAGCCGGCTGGCCTTCCAGATGCCGCCCGGCGCTGCTGAAGGCGGGCGCGCCCGTCGGGCAGATCCTGCCGCCGTTCAAGGGCGCGCGTCGGCGGTCGAAGATGCTCGACCTCGGCGACAACGTTGCGACCCCCAGCCGGCGATCGACGCCTTCGGCGTCCAGCCGATCGGCATCGAGGAGCAGGTCCGGCGCGCAGTCGCGCCGTGAGCTCGCCGCGCCGCGGCGCTCGCGCCCGTCCACGGAGGGCTAAGGTACGGGCATGACCGAGCTCTACGCCGTCGTGGCGGCCGAACGGCTCGACAAGGACGAGGCGAAGCGGATCGCCGAGGCGAGCCGTGGCGCGGCCGGCCTTCCGATCGCCGCCGAGCAGGCCGGCCACAAGGGCCCGTGGCTGCTCGAGCTGGCCGAGGTGCACACGCTCCTGGCGGACGGCGTCGACTCCGACTCGGTGACGCTCGACCTCACGCCTGCGGGAGCCGACCGGCTGGCGCGGACCTTCGAGTGGCTCTTCCAGGAGCTGCCCGGCGAGCTCACGTTCGAGGTCCTCTGGGGCGAGGAGCCGATCGACAAGCTCGTCGCGCGGGAGGAGCTCCTGCGCATCGTCCACACGGGCCGCCTCGGCGGTCGGACGCGCTACCGCGTCTGGGCCGCGTAGCCCACCCCCACGAAGAAACGGGGCCTCCGAAGAGGCCCCGCCGGTATATCGCCTGGATTGGGTAGGGACGTTGGGTTGTCCCCGACGCTGGCTAGGCGATTCCCCGTAGGTCTTGGGGACACGCCCCTACCTGCGACTACCTCCACTGCCCGTACTGTCGGAAATCAAAGTCGGACCACCCCCTTTCCGTGGTTGAGGCCATGATACGCATTCCGTCAGGACGACCACGAGGAGGAGTGGGGCCGTGCAGACCGTCACCCCCTACCTGCTGTACGCGGACGTGGCCGCGGCGATCGACTGGCTCGGCCGGGCCTTCGGCTTCGAGGAGCGGCTGCGCTTCACCGACGACAGCGGCGTGGTTACGCATGCAGAGCTGACGATCGGGGACGGCGAGCTCTTTCTGGGCCACCCCGGCCCCGACTACCGGAGCCCCAAGGAGCTGGGCGCGTTCACGCACCTCGTCCACGTCTACGTGAAGGACGTCGACGCCCACTACGCACGGGCGCTCGATGCGGGGGCGCCGATCCACGGCGAGCTGGAAGACACCTCCTACGGCGACCGGCGCTACGACACCGAGGACCTCGAAGGGCAGCGCTGGTCGTTCGCGCAGGTGCTGCGGGACGTGGCGCCCGAAGAGTGGGGGGCGGCGACGCCTAGGGAGTGAGGACGGAGGTCACCTCGAGCCCGTTGTCGAGCGGGAGGGTGACGCTCAGGAGCGTGGGGTCGCTCTGGCGCGCCTCGCTGTAGGCGCGCAGGACCTCCTCGTGGGAGAGGACGTTGTCCGCGAGGATCAGCCCGCCGGGATCGACGAGGTGCCGGGCCAGGTCGAAGTAGCGCTCGTACTCGTCCTTCTTCGCGTCGAGCAAGATGACGTCGAAGACGTCGTCCATGTTCATGAGCGTCTCGAGCGCGTCGCCCTCGATCAGCTCCGTCCACTCCTCGAGACCGGCATCGGCGATGTTCCGACGCCAGTCCGCAGCCACCTCGGGATCTCGTTCTAGCGAGACGACGCGGCCGCCCAGGTAGCGGACGCCGGCGGCGAACCAGATCGTGGAGAGGCCGCGGCCCCCGCCCACCTCGAGCACCTCGCAGTCGGTCTGCGGGGCCACGAGGGAGAAGAGGAACCGCCCGGTCGTCGCCTTGACGGGGACGGCGGGCGGGCGCACCTCCTCCGCCTCCAGGCGGGCGAGCACCTCGCGCACGCGTTCGTCCAGCACCCGTGGTTTCTAGGGAACGACGACGCGCACGACGCCGTCCTCCACCTTCACCTCGAAGGTGTCCACCGGCAGATAGGCCGGCAGCGTCAGCGCGCGGCCCGTGCGGACGTCGAAGTGGGCGCCGTGCCTCGGGCAGATGGCCACGCAGTCGCCGGCCTCGAAGTCGCCCTCGCAGAGCGGGCCGTCGTCGTGCGAGCAGCGATCCTCGATCGCGTACAGCTCGCCGCCACAGTTGTAGACGCCGATCGCGAGCTGGCCGTCGCGGACGATCCTCACCTCGCCCGGCGGAATGTCCTCGACCGGGCCGACGATCAGCTCTGCCACGGTCTACGAGAGCTCGAGCTCCTCGAGCCCTGCCCACTCCTCCGGGAGCGGCGTGCCGCGGCCCTTGTGGAGGGCGAGCTTGAGGACGCCCAGCCCCAGGAGGGCGCACTTGAGGCGGACGGGGGTCAAGGGGATGCCGACCTCCTCCAGGAGCTCGTCCCGGGACATGGAGGCGACTTCCTGGGCCGAGCGGCCCTTGACCATGTCCATGAGCATCGAGGTCGCCGCCTGGCTGATCGCGCAGCCGCGGCCCTGGAACTTGACGTCGGCGATCGTGTCCCCCTCGAACGCGACGGCGATCGACACCTCGTCTCCGCAGAGCGGGTTCTGGCCCTCGGCCTGCGCGTCAGGGTCGTCGACAACCCCGTGGCCGCGGGGGTTCTTGTAGTGGTCGAGGATGACCTCGCGATACAGGCTGTCGAGCTCAGACATCTCTAAGAGAAAAGCTTACGCGCCTTGTGGAGGCCGTCGATGAGACGGTCGATCTCCTCGGGCAGCGTGTAGAGGTAGAAGCTCGCGCGTGTCGTCGCGCTGAGGCCCAGCCGCGTCATCAGCGGCTGGTTGCAGTGGTGGCCCGCGCGGACGGCGACGCCCTCGGCGTCCACGACCTGGGCGACATCGTGGGGGTGGATCCCTCGAGGTTGAAGCTGACAATGCCGGCCCGCCGGTCGGGCGGTGGCCCGTAGAGCGTCGAGACCCGGGACCTCCGACAGCCGCCCCAGGCGTACGCGGTGAGCTCGGCTTCGTGGCGCTCGATGGCCTCGAGCCCGGTTTCGGTCAGGTAGTCGATGGCGGCGCCCAGGCCGACCGCCTCGTGCGATCGGGGGTGTTCCGGCCTCGAACTTGTGCGGAACTCGTTCCACGTCGTCTTCTCGATCGTGACCTTGCGGATCATCTCCCCGCCAAGCTCGAAGGGGGACATGCGCTCGAGCAGCTCCGCCGGCCCCAGAGGACTCCGATCCCGGTCGGCCCGCACATCTTGTGGCCCGTGAAGCGCGAGGAAGTCGCACCGAGCGCCTGCACGTCGAGCGGTCGGTGCGGCGCCGCCTGGGCCGCGTCGACCACCATGATCGCGCCGCGCTCGTGCGCCCAGGCCGCGAGCTGCTCCACCGGGTTGACCGTTCCGAGCGAGTTCGAGACGAGCCCGCGGCCACGAGCTTCACGCGGCCGCGCGTCTCCAGCTCGTCGAGCGTCTCGAGCCGAAGCTCCCCCGTGTCGTCGATCGGGATCGCCGCGAAGTCGGCGCCCGTCCGCTCGGCGATGTACTGCCAGGGGACGAAGTTCGAGTGGTGCTCGAGCTCCGTGACGAGGACGAGGTCGCCTGGGCCGAGGTTGTCGAGCCCCAGGCGTAGGCGACCAGGTTGAGCCCTCGGTCGCGTTACGGGTGAAGATGACCTCGGCGGTCGACTCTGCGTTCACGAACGCCCGCGCTTCTCGCCGCGCACCGTCGTACGCGCGTCGAGCGCAGGCCCAGCTCGTAGACGGCGCGGTGGACGTTCCGTACGAGGTCTCGTAGAACGTCGCAGGCGTCTCGAGGACCTGGCGCGGCTTTTGCGAGGAGTTCGCGGAGTCGAGGTACGCGAGCGGCTTCCCGTGGATCGACTGCTCGAAGATGGGGAAGTCCGCGCGGAGCCTGCGCGCGTCGAGCTTGGGCTGTGCGGTTACGGCCACGGACCCATCGGTGCCGACGGCCGGCCTGCGCTTCGCCTCGCCGGCTACGGCGTGCGCTCGAGCGCCGCGATCTGCCAGATGCGCCCGCGGGACTCCGACGCGAGCCTGAGCCCGCGCCGTTCGGCAGCGGCCACCAGAGCCTGCGGCGAGTGCACCCACGTTCGGTACTCCCAGCGGAGAAGGCGGGCGCCGACGTTTCGACGCCGAACCAGGCCCGGATCAAACCGCGCGGGCGTGGGAAGCTGAGCACCAGGTAGCGCTTCGCCCGCTCCGAGGCCGCTCCGACGAGCGCGTCGTAGTCCGGGTAGCAGCAGACCACGCGGTGCATGACGACCGCGTCGGCCTCCCCCGCGAGGCCCGGCTCCTGGACGACGTCCCCCAGGCGGCGCTCGACGCGCTCCTCGACGCCCCTGCTCGTGCCCCAGCTCGCCTGCTACCTGCTCGTACTCGGGCGAGAGCTCGAGGTTCATCGTCCGCGCGGCGCCCGCCTTCAGGAGCTCGAGCTGGATCGCTCCGACGCCTCCGCCGATCTCGAGCGCCGACGCTCCCGCAAGGCCGCGCTCGCGAAGGAACGCGACCATCTCCTCGGCCATCTCCTCGAGGCCGTCGCGGCGATAGCGTTCGCGTCCCTGCGGGCTGCGCGCTGCGAGAAGAGCTTCGTGTA
>CAWCCL010000009.1:0-55766 GCA_963794055.1 uncultured Actinomycetes bacterium | reverse complement strand
CAATGTCGGTGACGATGCTCATTGCAGCGCTCACGGGTCCCAAGCTCGCCGCACGCATCGCTCCGAGGCTGGTCGTGCAGATCGGTCTTGCGTCGATGGTGGTGGTCGCGGCTCTCGTCCTGGTGGGCACGATCGATGCGGCGCTGAACGAAACGGCCTTCAAGGTGGCGCTCGCGTTCTTCGGCGTCGGCGCAGGCCTGATGATGTCCCAGCTCGGCAACGTGATCATGTCGTCGGCGCCGCCGGAGAACACGAACGAAGCAGGTGGGCTCCAGGGCACTGCTCGGAACCTGGGCGCATCGCTCGGAACGGCGCTGATCGGCTCCGTCCTGCTCACCGGGCTCCTCACCGGCTTCAACACCCGTATCGCTGAGAATCCCGCGTTGTCCGAGCCCGTGCGCACGGAGATCGCTGCCGCGACGGAGGAGGGCATCGAGATCGTCACCACCGAGCAGGTGCACACTGCCGTGACCGCTGCGGGAGCATCGCCCGCAGAAGCGGACGCGATCACTGCCGACTACGGTGAGGCGCAGCTTGACGCCCTGAAGAAGGCAATGTTTGCGGTCGGCATGCTGGCGCTCCTCTCGATCGTCTTCACGCGCCGCCTGCCGGCAAGACCGACGGCGGCAGCGCCAGAGTTCGGCGACCAGACGCCGACACCCCCGGTTCCCTGACGTGACCGTCCGCGGCGCAGCGTTCCTCGGCATCGGCGCGATGGTCGGCGCCGGCATCTTCGCGCTGCTCGGCGAGGCCGGCGCGGTCGCGGGGTCTGCCGTCTGGCTCTCCTTCCTGCTCGCCGGCATCGTCGCCGCCCTGCTCGGCTACACACGTCGTCAAGCTCGGTGTCCGCTACCCGTCCTCCGGCGGGCTGATCGCCTACCTCGCTCCAGGGGTTCGGGAACGGGCGCCTGGTCGGGATCGCGTCCTGGCTCGGCTACTTCGCGGCGATCGTGATCGTCTGCTCGATGGTCGCCGTCGCCTTCGGGAGCTACGCGACCTCGCTGTTCATCGGCGACGACGCGGGGGCCGCCTGGGACAACGTCTTCACCTCCGTCATCGTGGTCGCCATGGCGGCGATCAACATGATCGGCGCTCGCTTCGTCGACCGGGCGCAGTCGCTGATCGTCGTCGCCCTGCTGGCCGTCTTCGCGGTCTTCATCGCCGTCACGATCGTCGACATCGACACCGACCTGCTCGCGTTCGAGCGGCTATCCGTCGCTTCAGCGACATCGTCGCGAGCGTCGCGCTGACGTTCTTCGCCTACCTCGGGTTCAGCGTGATCACGCTTCACCGTGGGCGACCTGCGCGACCCGGCGCGCGAGCTCCCGAAGGCGATGTACCTCGCGCTCGGCATCACGACCGTTACCGTACGTCCTCATCTCCCTGGGCGTCTTCGGCACGCTGACCGTCGACGAGGTCGATCGGCTACGGAGAGACAGCGATCGCCGAGGCAGCTCGACCGGCGCTCGGTGACGCCGGGCTTCGTGATCATGGCGATCGCCGCGTCTGCTGGCCACCGTCGTCCTCGGTGAACGCGGTGCTCTACGCCTCGGGGGGCCTGACCGCCGATGCTCGCCGAGGTCGGGCAGTTCCCGCCGTTCTTCGGGCGCGGGTCGCGGCTCGGCGCGCACGGCGGGATGCTGATCACGGCCGGGATCGTGCTCGTCATCTCCAACCTCGTCGACCTCTCCGCGATCGCCTCGGTCGGCAGCGCCTGCTCGCTCCTCATCTTCCTGCTCGTCGGCGCCTCCGGCTACCGGCTCCGGAAGGAGACGGGATCGCTCGGCGCGATCGTGCTCCTGGGGATCGCGGCGACTGCGATCGTGCTCGTCTTCTTCGGCGATCGACACCCTGCGAAACGATCCGGAGACGTTCGTCGCGATCGTCGGCGTCACCGCGCTCGCCGTGGTCCTCGATCTCGTCTGGAAGCGAATCCGCGGGCCCCGGCAGGAGCCCGATCGGTCGGCCCCTGCGCCGGCTCCCGGCGGAGAGGCCTAAGACTTCATCGTCATCGTTGCTCCTTCCGTTTTGCCTGGCGACGCTCGGACAGGACCTGCGGGCGTGCCGGGCGTCCGCTTCGGCGACGAAGAGACGCACGCCGCCCGTGAGGTCGAACGGGTAGGCGCCGCCGGCGTCGTCGGCTGCGACCAGAGACAGTATAGCCGCCGCGGCGAGAGCCGTCTGCACGAGCTCTGCATCGCTTCGCGTGGGGTAAGCGCCGACCTGGATCATCTCGGGCTACGCCGCAAGACGACCGTCTTGATTATTGGCGGTGTGATGTCTCGGATTCAAATCGGCGCTTCCACTGCAAGTGCCAGCAGCGTGAGTGCTTCGCGCATCTTCGCCAGCGCGCCGGCCTCAATCTGTCGGGCGCGCTCGGCCGTCAGGCCGAGGCCGCGGCCGATCTGGTCGAGCGTCTCTTCCGGCTGACCTAGTAGCCCGTAGTGGGCTCGGATGACCGCGCGTTCACGCTCGTCGAGTTGGTCGGCGACGTCACGTACCTCGCGAAGCTCGATCTTGTCCAGCACGTGCTCGTAGGCCTGCTCGGCAACGGGATCGACGATCGCGTCGCCGACCGTCCCGCTCGTCTCCGTCCCAGCCCCGAGTGGCTCTTCGAGGGCGCGTGGCCTTCGCTCGGTCGCGCGCAGGCTCTCGAGCTGTGCCGGCGTGAATCCCGTGGCACCGCTCAATTGGTCGACTGTCGGTTCGGTGCCGTGAGCCTGAACATACTCGCCACGTGCAGACCGTATTTGAGCGAGAGCTCGGACCGCGCGATCGGAGAGCGCCACGGGCCGCGTCAGCTCCGCGACGAGCTCCTGCATCGCCTTGCGCACCCAGAACGAGGCGTATGCCCAGAAGGGTGTGTTCAGCCGTGGGTCGTACCGCCGCACAGCGAACAGCAAGCCGACGACTCCCTGCTGATGAAGCTCCTGGCGCTCGATGCCTGCAGCGTGGGGGAAGCCCAGCGCGAGCCCGGCGATCCCCGGCATGAAGACCTCGACCAGCCTGCGGCTAGCGTCCGCGTCCCCGCCTTCGGCTGCGACGACGAGAGCCTGTTCCTGCGAAGAAGTGAGCGCTTCGGTGTGGTTCACCGAACCAACTGGGCGACCCCGTAGGCGCTGAGATCTTCGAGCCACGTCGTCCTACGGTCGGGCGAGCGAATCGATTGTCGCATGAATCTGCACTGGATGAGGGGGGAATGCTTGGGTTCTCGTGACGGCGGCTTACTTGGGTTCTTGCGCGCGGTGCGCACCCAATCTTCGGGAGGTCGACGTGAGCACCACCCAGTCACGCACTGCCACTGCGACGGAACGGTGGTTCGCATGAGTAGCACCGTCGAGACTCCCACCGCGATCCGCCCGTTCGATGTCGACGTTCCCGACGAAGCCCTCGAGGATCTCCGTCGACGCATCGCGGCCACGCATGGCCCGAGAAGGAGACCGTCGCCGATCAGTCCCAGGGCGTGCCGCTCGCGACGATGCAGAAGCTCGCCCGCTACTGGGAGACGGAGTACGACTGGCGCGCGTGCGAGGCGAGGCTGAACGCCCTCCCGCAGTTCATGACCGAGATCGACGGCCTCGACATCCACTTCATCCACGTTCGTTCGCAGCACGAGGACGCGTTGCCGCTCGTCGTCAACCACGGCTGGCCCGGCTCGATCATCGAGCAGCTGAAGATCATCGAGCCGCTGACCGATCCCACGGCACATGGCGCGAGCGCAGCGGACGCCTTCCATGTGGTGATCCCGTCCATGCCGGGCTACGGGTTCTCGGGCAAGCCGACGAGCACCGGCTGGGGCCCCGAGCGCATGGGCCGAGCCTGGGCCGAGCTGATGACGCGTCTCGGCTACACGCGGTATGTCGCCCAAGGCGGCGACTGGGGTGCGTTCGTCGTCGACCAGATGGGCTTGCAGGCACCAGCGGGATTGCTCGCCATCCACAGCAACATGCCTGCCACCGTTCCAGCCGACGTCGACAAGGCTCTCCAGGCCGGCGAGCCGCCGCCGGCCGATCTCTCAGCTGAGGAACGACGCGCCTATGAGCAGTTGGAGAGAACGTTCAAGCAGGTCGAGTACGCCAGGTTCATGGCGGCGCGCCCGCAGACCCTGTACGGCATCGCGGACTCACCGGTCGGCCTGGCCGCCTGGCTTCTCGACCACAACGACGCCGACGGCCAGCCGGCCGCGGCGGTCGCCGCCGCTCTGGATCGGACCACGAGCGCCACCGGCGAGCTGACGCGTGACGAGGTCCTCGACAACATCACGCTCTACTGGCTGACGAACACCGGGGTCTCCGCGTCCCGCCTCTACTGGGAGTACAAGGGCGGCTTCTTCAACGCGAAGGGCGTCTCCATCCCCGTGGCCGTGACCGTCTTCCCCGGCGAGCAGTACCAGGCGCCGCGGAGCTGGGCCGAGCAGGCGTACCCCAATCTCATCTACTTCAACGAAGTCGACAAGGGCGGCCACTTCGCGGCGTGGGAGGAGCCGGAGCTGTTCTCCACCGAGGTGCGAGCCGCTTTCAGGTCACTGCGCACGAAGGAGGTACTCATGAGTAGCACCGTGAGACCGCCACCGAGATCCGGCCCTTCCAGCTCGAGATTCCGGAGGAGCAGCTCGACGACCTGCGCCGGCGCATCGCGGCGACGCGCTGGCCCAGCAAGGAGCTCGTCGAGGATCGGTCGCAGGGCGTCCAGCTCGCGACGACCCGGGCGCTCGCGGACTACTGGGCGAACGAGTACGACTTCGGGCGCGTGGAGGCGCGGCTGAACGCGCTGCCGCAGTTCACGACCCAGATCGACGGGGTGGACATCCACTTCATCCACGTGAAGTCGCGACACGAGAACGCGCTGCCGCTGATCATGACGCACGGCTGGCCCGGCTCGGTGATCGAGCTGCTCGAGACCATCGGCCCGCTGACCGACCCGACCGCGCACGGTGGGCAAGCGGAGGACGCGTTCCACCTCGTGCTGCCGTCCCTGCCCGGCTACGGCTTCTCCGGCGAGCCCGCCGAGCTCGGCTGGAACGCCGGCCGCGTCGCGCAGGCCTGGGCGGAGCTGATGCACCGCCTCGGCTACACCCGTTATGTCGCCCAGGGCGGCGACGTGGGCGCCCTCGTCACCGACACGATGGGACGGCAGGCGCCCGAGGGGCTGCTCGGCATCCACGTGAACCTGCTCGTGACGGTGCTCGCCGGCCCCTCAGCCGGAGGAATCGGAGGAGGAACGCGCGGCGGCCGAGGCGGTCGCCACATTCAGGAAGGATGGCTTCGGCTACTTCCTGGAGATGGCCACGCGGCCGCAGACGATCGGCTACGCCCTGCTGGATTCACCCGTCGCCCTGGCCGCCTGGCTGCTCGACCACGACACGGACAGCTACTACAAGATCTCCCACGCCTTCGTCGACGGCGAGCCCGCCGGCAATCTCACCCGCGACCACATCGTCGACAACATCACGCTGTACTGGCTGACGGGCACCGGCGCCTCGGCGGCCCGGTCGTACTGGGAGGACGGACGAGCCCTGGCTCAAGCGCTCGCGTCCGGCCAGGCTCCTCCGGCGGTCTCGCTCCCGGTCGGCTTCACCACGTTCCCCGGCGAGATCTGGCGGACTCCGCGCAGCTGGGTCGAGAACTCGCTACCCCAACGTCACCTACTTCAACGAGGTCGACAGGGGCGGGCACTTCGCCGCCTGGGAAGAGCCGGAGCTCTTCTCCGACGAGATGCGAGCTGCATTCAGGGCACTGCGTTGATCGGAGGCTCATGAGTCGCTAGATGACCCTGTTCGGGACGTGTTCACATGCCGCCGCTCGACGGGGCGACCGAGTGGATCAACTCCGAGCCGCTCGACCCCGCCGGGCTGCGCGGCAACGTCGTCCTCGTGAACTTCTGGACGCTCACCTGCATCAACTGGCTGCGCCAGGAGCCGTACGTGCGCGCGTGGTCGCAGGCCTACCGGGACGACGGGCTGGTCGTGATCGGCGCCCACACGCCGGAGTTCTCGTTCGAGCACGACATCGATCTCGTGCGCGAGGCGGTGAAGAGGCGGGAGATCGACTACCCGGTCGCGGTCGACAACGACTACGGGATCTGGAGCGCCTTCGACAACAACTACTGGCCGGCGCTCTACTTCGTCGACGCGGAGGGCATCATCCGCGACCAGCACTTCGGCGAAGGACGCTACGAGCAATCGGAGCGCGTGATCCAGGAGCTGCTCGGCGTCGAGCGCGAGCTCGTCCCCGTCGTCGGCGCTCGGCGACGAGGCCGAGGCCGACTGGGGCAACCTGCAGACGCCGGAGACGTATCTGGGCTACGGGCGCGGCGAGCGCTTCGCATCCCCGGACGGGGACGCGCCCGACGAAGCACGCGCCTACGGGCTCCCCGAGCGCCTGGGCCTCAACCACTGGGCCCTCGCCGGCGAGTGGACGATCGGGCGTGAGAATGTCGTGCTCGACCAGGCCGGCGGAAGCATCTCCTTCCGGTTCCACGCGCGCGACGCGCATCTCGTGCTCTCTCCCGGAGCGCGCGAGCCGATTCCCTTCCGCGTGCTCCTCGACGGCGAGCCTCCGGGCCCCTCACACGGCGTGGATGTCGACGAGGACGGGAACGGCGTGCTCCGGGACGGCCGCCTCTACCAGCTCGTGCGCGAGCACGACGCGGTGCGCGAGCGGACGCTGGAGATCACGTTCCTCGAGCCCGGCGCCGAGGCGTACTCGTTCACGTTCGGGTAGCCGCGTCCGGTATCAAGCGCGCTGACGGGACGCGACGCGCGCCCATTTTCTTGGGTCTGTGGGCGACTTCGGACGCGGGTTCGATCTAGCAGCGCCCTGTCGGTCCGTATCCGTCAGAGCTTAAGCTTGTTTTCAAAGGATGCGTTCGAGGACGAGCATCCTCCGGCTGGACACCAGATGCTCCAAATCATCCGCCAAGGCCTGGACCCGTAGCTCCGCTTGTTGCTGCCAGTGCTCGATGTTGACGATCTCCGCGATCAGCACGTAATCGGCTGATTCAGTGGCCTGTCCGGGTACATCCGTCGGCCGCGTCAATCGCCAATCCGGCATCGTCTCCAGCGAGCTATGGACGATGTCCCGATCGCTGGCCATCAGACGCTCAAACTCCTCGGCTAGCTCCGGCGAGCGGAGGTGAAACCACATGACTAGTGTCGCCGCGGCCGCCATCAGCAGAGCGTAGCCCTGTAAGGGAAAGTTTGCGAGCCTCGAAATGGCCGCTAAGACTCAGAGAGGGGCTGAAGCGTCAGGCCCGGTACGCTTGGTCGTGGATCGGCGCCTGTGCCGGGAGCAGGCTCCGGGGGCGCCGTTCTCGCCGGGACAGTGGCAGGGCCCGCACTGATCCGGGCCGAAGCACCGTATCTCCTCCGGCGTAAGGCGCTGTTCCCTTTCCTGCGATTGAAATCTTGCGCAGGTTCGGTTCCCGCCGCCTCCACCTCAGGGCTCGCGCCGGCCAGTTCGATCGCCGTGCTGGGCGCGGCGTCCGTGGGCCCATGGTCGGGTCGGTAGCGCTTCCACGTCGCCCCGGTCAGAACGCCGATCAGGAGCGTGGGCACGACGGTCAGGACGCGGTAGACGAGGACTGCCGCGACGACTTCGGCCTGGCCGCCCCCGAAGCCGACGAGCGCGGTCGTCAGGCCGAGCTCGACGATGCCGAGCCCACCCGGGGTGATCGGAATCGAGCCGAGCAGGCGCACGAGGGACCACGCAGCGAACGCCTCGACGGCGGTGACCTCGTCCGCCGTGACGCCGAGGACGCGGAGCGACACAAGCAGCACCAGGTAGACGGTGAGGTGCCCGGCGAGCGTCGCGAGCGTCAGCACGTGCCAGCGGCGCCTGAGGAGCGAGTTCGTTCGGGAGCGGAAGCGCACGAACGCCGCGCCGTCCCACGTCACCGGCTTCTTCCGGAACAGCCGCTTGCCCCACGAGGCGGCTCGGGCCGCGAGGTCGCCGACCCGGCGGGCGAGTCTTGGGGTGCTGAGGCCCGCGCCGAAGCCGGCTAGCACGATCACGAGAATGGCAAGCCCGATGAACGCGATCGTGTCGAGCGCGGCATGGGGAGTGCCGCTCAGCGCCAGGAGCGCGAGTGCGACGGTCGGGAACGCGAGCATGGCGAGCTGGTTCCAGACGCCGGTCACCGCCACCGCCAGGCTGACCGGCGCCGCCGCGAAGCCCCAGCCCCGCAGGATTGCGAACGACAGCGTCATCCCGACGGCGACTCCCACCGGCGCGACGTAGGTCGAGGCCGTCGATGCCTGCGTGACGACGAACGCCTGGCGGAAGCGGAGGCCCGGCAGCGCGGCCATCCACGGAGGCGCGAAGGTGATCAGGTTCAGCGCCGTCGCTCCCGCGAGAAGCCCGATCTCCGCCCAGGAGAGGCCCTTGACGACGTCCCACACGTCGCGGTAGTCGGCGATGCGCGGCAGAACGAATGCAAACGTTCCGACCACCACGGCGATCCCGAGGCCGCCGCCGAGTACGTGTCGCTTCGAAATCCTCTTCCGCATTGCCATCGGTGCGAGTTTCCCCCAATCCCTCCCAGGTCGCTGGCCGGTAAGCGTGTCTCGCCTCCGGCGGCGGGTTAGATTCCCGCCGCCTCCATCAGACTCGATTCCCGTCCTGCGCCGGGGCCGCACTCGATGCCCCTGGCATCGTTCTCCATCAGATCGCTCAGTGGCACAACATGCTGTCCAGCACGGAGCGATGGCCAGCGTCCACGGTCAAGGGATGGAACGCAACATGCTGGCAGACGGTCTTCCACGTCGCGACTTGGATTCTCGTGGCCCTTGGGCTCTGGCGACCGCCGCGTCAGAAGTCGCCCACACGGCGTAAGAAGAATGAAGCGCGCCCAGTGTCCTGATACCCGGCTCCCGCAGGTGATCGGACGCTTTGGCCGCCGCTCAGCCGACATCCCGAAACGAGACTCGCCGCTCCAGTCGCCTAGCGCGAGTTAGAGCAACGCGGCGTAGCGGTCGCGCCACTCACGGTCGGAGATCGACCGCCGAGAGAACGCGTCGAGCACGGCTCGCGGAGTCTCCTCCGTCGAGTAGGCGAGCAGGCAAACGACCGCCGCCAGGACGTAGTCCAGCAGGTCGGGGTCGATCCGAGCGATTCCCAGAGCCTGCTCGAAAGCCCAGATCATCTTCTCCCCGTCCGGGCCGCCCACCGCCTCGCGGAGCTCGCGTGTGATGCGCTCGAGATCAAGGTCATCCCAGTCGAGGGCGGGCATGTGCCGACCATCGGCAGGTCTGCGGCGATTCGTGAGCCACTGCCACGTCCCGACGACACCGGAAATGGGGCGGCCGGGCACTGAGCCCGGCCGCCCCTCGTGGTTAGACGAATGTCGGTCCTAGCCGGTGTAACCCCGGCCCTCAGGGCCGTAGTAGGCGCCGACGTCGGACCGGTAGTCGTCGTCGCGGTAGGTCGACTCGTCGAACTCCGGCGAGCCCTTGATCTGATCCTTCGTCAGGTTGACGGAGATCGATTCGTTCTCGGAGTCGATGCGATCGACAACACCCGCCGGGAGCAGGACCTTCTTTCCGAAGATCCACGGGCCGGTGTCCACCACCAGGTAGGCCGAGCCAACGTCGTAGGTGGCCTCGTCGACCTTGCCGATGCCTCCGTCGACGGCCTCGACGCTGTAGCCGGTGATGTCGATCCCTCGACCCACGTCGACGCCGAGGGCGCCGGTCTCTCGATAGGTCCAGATGTCAGTGCTAGTCACTTGCGCTTCCTCCTTCTAGGTCTTATAGGAGCCAGATGAGCAGAACGATGACCAGAATGAGAACCACCGTCCCTATTCCGATGTACATGCCCCCTCCTTCGTTGATCGAACTTTCTTGTCCTGGGTCTGACCGTCGTTCCTCGCGCTTCTGCATCCCAGGCCTACAAGCATCGGGCACGCCGCCGCCGCAAAAGCGGGCGCCCGATGCTTCTAGGCCCCTCCCGTTAACGGCTCGTCCGCTCCGGCGAGTGCTGGTACCACGAGGGGGTCGACCAACCGCTCGGCGAGTTCGTCCTTGCTGCCCGCAACTGGCGGCGGAACTCTTCAAGAACCGCTTCGAGATGCGCGTTCGAGACTTTCGCGGGCACAGTCCAACCATCCTCTCGTTTCGCTGCGAGAGGCACGGCCCGTCCTCTCCTCGCCAAACCCACTGTTCCCGGTGCCGCGCCCTCCAAACCTGGCGCTGATTGGCAAGGTTTCCGCCAAAGAGGCTCTGAACCTTGCAGGCTGGCACGCGCACGTGCCCCACGGCCGATGAGGGCGACTTACTGAGGGTTCTGGTCGGTGGTTCGGAGGCAGTCGGTTGGGGAAGAGATGACGTACACCGGAGACTCGCCTGCCGGCGCGCTTCGTTTCTCAGGCGGCAACGGGAGGCGGAAGCTCAGTCTGGGCCATCGGGGGGAGAAGGGAGCGAACAGTGACCCTCTCCGACGAGCGTCTCGCGAAGAACGAGATCCTGTTTCGCGCGGTCAACGAACGCCTCGACGAACTGGGCGAAACGGCCCCATGGTCGAAGAAGACCGAGTACCTGTGCGAGTGCAGTGACACGTCCTGCATCGAGGTGATCGAGCTCGACAAGGAGGAATACGAGCGCGCACGTTCGCGGCCGACCGTGTTCTTCGTCCTGCCCGGCCACGAGCGCCCCGCGGTTGAGAAGGTTGTTGAAGCGCACGACAGCTACCTACTTGTCGAGAAGCTCGTCGCCGTCGACGCGGTCACCGAGACAGACCCGCGTTCGGACGAGGCCGGCCACTGAATGGGTCGGTGCCACTGCGACCGCAGCGTCGGGGGTCGCCCCCGCAGCCCCGCCGTGACACGCCGCTACCTGCGGTAATGCGCAGTGAGCTTCGCGGGCCGGCGTTCGGTGAGCGGCAGGACCTCGTCGGGTGCACGTCCGCCGAGTGACGGTGCGCGATGGCTGACAAGGACCTCGACGAGCGGGCGCCGTCGCCTCGAGCGTCGCAATCAGCGTGCGGCGCCCAGCATCGAGGGCGCTCGGCGGATAGCGCCGCTGCGCGGACGGAGAACTACGAGATCGCCGCGTACGAAGGCCTGCGCAGGATGGCCAAGGCGATGGGCGAGGACGAGGCCGTCGAGCTCCTCGACGAGAACCTGAAGCAGGAAAAGGAGACACTTCAGGAAGTCGAGAAGATCGCGACGCGCCTCAGCAACGAGAGCGCCAAGGAGGCCTCGGCCGCCTAAAGACGGTCACGCACGAGGCGCCCCCGCGGGGCTGGGGCGGGCGCCCGAATTGCAAGGAGGGCCCTATGGTCGACCACGTCGATTACCACCTGCTCCCCGAGTACCCGGACCGCGACGAACCGGAGAACGCAGACTTCACGAGCTTCACCGGGAAGATCACCGAAGGAGCTGGCTACCGCATGCCACACCGCGTGGGTCTGCGGGGTTCCGTGGAGGAGCAGGAGGGGCGGGCCCTCGCCCCCGATCCGGAGGCGAAGTCCGCAGAGTGTCGGCAAGCCCCATGGTTTCGATGACGCCACGGGTGTGGGGATTGTCGGTCGTGACTCGAAGCGTCCGCCCGCGGGCTCGGAGCTCCCGCGCGATTTTGATGAGGACGCCAAGGCCGGTCGAATCGATGAAGCTGTCCTGTGAAAACTCGACGTGGACGTCCCGGTCCCCGGCAGCGGCCTCGCCCAGCACGCGGGCGAAGTGCGGTGCGGTGGCGAGGTCAACCTCGCCCCACATCGACACGAGCGGCGTTCCACCGGCGAGCGTCTCGACGGCGATCCGTATCGGAGCGCCAGGATCGCTGCCCGAAGCATCCCGACGTGGTACGTTGGATCGCATAGGCGACAGAGAAAATACGATAAGAAAGTCGTGAATGTCAAGTCCTGATACCAAGGAGTGGCGGTTCGTCACCAATCACACGCAGGTGCTTCTCTGCATCTCTCGAGATGATGGCGTGCGGCTTCGTGACATCGCCGAGCACGTCGGGATCACGGAGCGGGCGGCGCAGCGCATCCTTGCCGACCTTGTGGAGGGCGGGTACGTGCAACGGAAGCGGGTCGGTCGCCGCAACCACTACTCAGTGGACCGCGAGGCGAAGATGCGGCATCCAGCGCAAGTCCATCAAGAGATCGGCGACCTGCTCGACCTCCTCGGCACCGTGGACTCTTACTAACCCGACGCCCAGGCTGCGCGCGCCTAGGCGGCGGCCGGCGTCGTGACTGAGCCCTGGGCGTCCTCGTCGTCAATTGCGCTTGCGCCTTGTTGAAGGCGGCTACGCACCACTTCGAGGAACTCTCGCCCTCACGCCCGGCCTATTCGCTTCAAGACCGAGTGGCGACAGGCAGACATCCGAAGTGACGAACTCGGCTCGTGGGAAACGTGGCCCGCGGCGCACGTCGTGCGATACCTAGGATGGAAGAGACGGACGCAGGTCGCCGCTACCGTTCGCCGGGTGACCGCGCCGAGCCCTCTCGACGGCCGCTGGCGTGTCTACCGGGTCAGCGGCGTCCTGCCGCCGTTTCGGGCAACCCCGTGCTCCAGAGCCGCACCTTCGGCTTCTTCACGACCGACGCGGGGCTCGAGGAGATCACTACGTACGCCGACGGCATCGGCCCCTGGAAGCCGTACATCGTCAGCTCGCGCGCGATCGCGTTGAACCCGGACGGGACGGTCGCCGACGCGAACGGCGACGGGCTCGTGAACGAGACCGATCGCGAGCTGCTCCCGCCGGGCGATCTCGTCGAGCGCGCCCACGACCACGGCCTGCTGATCCACACGTGGACGTTCCGCAACGAGCAGCGCCGGCTGGCGAGCAACTTCGGAGGTAACCCGGTCAACGAGTACCTGCTCTTCTACGGGCTCGGCGTCGACGGGGTCTTTTCGGACTTCCCCGACACCGCGTTTACGTCACGGGAGCTGTTCCGGCTGGAACGCGACTCCGGCTGAGAATGACGGCAGCGTCGGCTGCCGCCTGCCCCTCCCGGGGTGGCGCCGGTCAGGCGCCACCCCGGGACGTGGCGGGCTTACTCGTCTTCGGCTGCCTCGGTAAGTACCTCAGCTGCCTCGGCGTCGAGCTCGGCGTCGGCAGCCAGCTCCTCGGCTACCTCCTCCTCGACGACCGCCTCCGCGGCGAGCTCCTCCGCAGCGGCTCCGAGCGCGACCGCCGCTGCGGCCTTGTCCAACGCGTCCTCATGCAGGGCGTCGGCAGCGACGGCGTCAGCTACGGCATCGGCGGCCAGCTCCTCGGCGACCGCCTCCTCGACGATCGCCTCCGCGGCGAGCTCCTCAGCAGCGGCTCCGAGCGCGACCGCGTCCGCGGCCTTGTCCACCGCGTCCTCATGCAGCACGTCGGCGGCGACGGCTTCCTCGATTGCGTCAGCTCCGGCTTCTGCGGCTGATTCCTTCAGCTCGTCATCCATGCGTCTCTCCTCTCAGTGTTGCGGCTATCCGCGGACCGGATCATCGCATGGTGGACTCTTCTCGCGGTATCGCCCGGACTCCCCTCCATTCCGATCGGCCCGGCCGTCTATCCTGCGCTGCCATGAACGCTCTCGAAACTGAGCCGACTGAGTTTCTGCGGCCTGACGGCAAGGAGAAGGTCACCGGCTCGGGCCGGTACACGGCCGATCTGAACCTGACGGGGCAGCTGCACGCGAAGTTCCGCTACGCCGACCACACGCACGCCCGCGTCGTCTCGGTCGACGCGAGCCGGGCCCGGGCGCTGCCGGGCGTCCTCGCCGTCCTCACCCACGAGGACGTCCCCGACGTGCTCTACGGCGACCTCGCCCAGGACCGGCGGCTGTTCGCGCGGGATCACGTGCGGTTCGAGGGAGACATCGTGGCCGCTGTCGCCGCGCTGACGCCGGAGATCGCCGCCGAGGCAGCCGCGGCCATCGAGGTCAAGTACGAGCCGCTCCAGGCCGTCAGCGACATCGAGGCAGCGCTGGCTGAGGACGCGCCGCTCATCCACGAGGACTGGCAGTCGTATGAAGCCGACGACGAGCTCGGGCGAGACGGGAACGTCCTCGGCTACTCGACGGTCGTGAAGGGCGACGCCGACGCCGCGATGGCCGAGGCCGAGGTCGTCGTCAGCGGCCGCTATGTGACCGACGCCTCGCAGGGGGCGCCGATCGAGCCGCGCGCGCTCCTGGCCCAGTGGGAGGGCGACCGCGTCACCGTCTGGAGCTCGACACAGGTTCCGTACGCGGCCAGGAGCGGCGTCGCCCACGTCCTTCAGATCCCGCAGTCCCACGTGCGCATCGTCGTGCCGCTGCTCGGCGGCGGCTTCGGCTCGAAATGCGACTTCCACTACGAGGGGCACCTCGCCGCGCTCGCGCGCGCCGCCGGGCGGCCCGTGAAGCTCGTGTTCACGCGCGAGGAAGAGTTCATCGCCCCCGACCACCGCCGGGAGGGGATGGTGATCGAGCTCGAGACCGGCGCGCGCCTCGACGGGACACTCGTGGCCCGCCGTGGCCGTCTCGTCCTCGACGGCGGCGCCTATTGCGGCGAGGGCGGCTTCTTCGCCCAGCTCGCGGCTATGCACGCCTGCGGCCCCTACGTGATCGAGAACGTGAACGTCGAGTCCACGCTCGTCTACACGAACAACCAGCCGTCGGGCTCGATCCGGGCTCCGACCGCGCCCCAGGTCTGCTGGGCGCTCGAGCAGCACATGGACGAGCTCGCCGAGGCGCTCGGGCTCGATCCCGTCGAGCTGCGCCGGCGCACGCTGGTCGAGGAGGGCTCCGAGGGCCCGACGCGCCAGGTGCTCGGCCCGATCGCCATGAGGGAGACGCTCGAGCGCGCCGTGGAAATGATCGCGCCCGAAGGCGAGCTTCCGGACGACGAGGCGATCGGGGTCGCCTGCGGCTGGTGGCCGTCCTTCGGGAACCCCTCCGGCGCCTACGTGAAGCTGAACGCCGACGGCTCGGGAACGATCGTGACCGGGGCGCAGGAGAACGGCAGCGGGGCCGTGATGGCGCTCCCGCTCCTCATCGCCGACGTGCTCGGCATGAAGCCAACGGACTTTTCGATCCTCTACCAGGACACGGAGGCGGCCCCCTTCGACGCGGGCTCCTCGGGCTCGCAAACGACGATGAACAACGGGCGCGCGGTCGTCGCGGCCGCCGTCGAGGTGCGCGACCAGCTGCTCGACATGGCGGCGAAGCGGCTCGAGGTCGCGCGCGAGGACCTCGAGCTCGCCGACGGGCACGTCCGCGTCGTGGGCTCTCCGGCCAGGGCGATCGAAATCTCCGCGCTCGCCGGCTCCGGGGAACGGCTGATCGGCAAGGGCTCGGGCCGGCCGCCCAAGAACCCTCCCTGCGACGCCGAGGGATGCCTCGGCCGCCTCGGGATGGAGTCGTTTCTCGAGCCGCAGGTCTTCACCCATGCGGCCCGCGTCAAGGTCGACCGGGAGACGGGCGTCGTGCGCGTGCTCCAGGTTGCCGCGGTGCACGACTCCGGGGTAATCGTCAACCGCATCGGCGCGAGCGGGCAGGTCTACGGCGGCGTCGTCATGGGGATCGGGCAGGCGCTTCTGGAGGTGTCCCAGCTCGACGCCGACGGCCGCCAGCGCAATCCGCATCTTCTCGACTACAAGCTCGTGACAGCGTCCGACGCTCCGCGGATCGACGTCGACTGGATCGAGACGCCGGCCGAAAACGGCGGCCCGCTGGGCACGAAGGGCGTCGGCGAGCCGCCGACCGTGCCGACCCCGGGTGCGATCGCCAACGCCATCGCCCAGGTTGTCGGCGCCCGAGTCAGGGAGCTGCCGATGACTCCCGAGCGGGTCTGGGCCGCGACCTCCGGGCAGCCGCATTGACCTCCGCCTATGTCTCGGCCGCGACCGTCGACGAGGCACTCTCGGCGCTCGCGGGCGGCGCGCGCCCGGTCGCCGGCGGGACCGACCTCGTCGTCGGCGCGCGGCAGGGCAAGGCGCCGCTCCCGGAGAGCATCGTCGCCATTCACGGCCTCGGCGAGCTGCGCGGGATCGCAGTCACGGACGGCCGACTCCGGCTCGGCGCGCTCGCGACCCATGCGGAGATCGCAGCCGAGCCCCTCGTCCTGGAGCGGCTCACCGCTCTCGCCGACGCCTCCGCGATCGTCGGTTCGCACGCGACGCGCTCCCACGGGACGATCGGCGGCAACCTCATGAACGCTTCGCCGGCGATGGAGGCCGGCGGGCCGCTCATGGTCCTCGGCGCGACGGTCACGCTGCGGTCGGGCTCGGGCGAGCGGCGAGTGCCGGTCGCCGAGCTCATGACCGGCCCCGGCACGACCGCCGCGTCACCGGACGAGCTCCTCACGGGCGTCGAGATCCCGCTGCCCGCCGCTGGAACGGGCAGCTCCTACGTCCGGCTCGAGTACAGGCGGCAGATGGAGATTGCGGTCGTCGGCGCGGCCGCGGCCGTCACGTTCGCCGGCGGGGCGGTGGAATGGGCCGGCGTCGC
This sequence comes from uncultured Actinomycetes bacterium, assembly GCA_963794055.1. Lineage (GTDB taxonomy): Bacteria > Actinomycetota > Thermoleophilia > Gaiellales > Gaiellaceae > JAIBJN01. Next base: position 39,348 of record CAWCCL010000009.1, on the reverse strand, counting down.
GATCACGGCGCTCGCGCCGACGATCCGGCTCGTGCCGGAAGCGGCGGAGGCGCTGATGGGCTCCGACGGGGGAGCCGGCGCCGTACAGGACGCGGCACAGGCCGCGGCCGCGGCGGCCCAGCCGATCTCCGATGTTCGCGCCTCCGCCGAGTACCGCCGGGCGATGGCGGAGGTCGTGGCTCGGCGCGCGCTGACGGTGGCCGTGGCCCGCGCGCTCGGCGGCGCGGTCCCCGTGCCCGCCAGCACGGCCGTCTTCGCAGCGGGAGGCGCGTCCTGACGGTTCCGCTGACCCTGACCGTGAACGGCATCGCCTACCCGCTCGAGGTGGCGCCGGCGACCACGCTCCTCTACGCCGTCCGCGACGGTGTCGGGCTCACCGGCGCGAAGGAAGGCTGTGACGACTCCGAGTGCGGCGCCTGCATGATGCTCCTCGACGGGAAGCCTGTGAACTCGTGCTCATATCTCGCCCTCCAGGCGGACGGGCGCGAGGTGACGACCGTCGAGGGTCTCGCCGACGGCGTGAACCTGGCACCGCTCCAGCGGGCATTCCTCGAGCACGGCGGCGTGCAGTGCGGCTTCTGCACGCCGGGAATGCTGATCTCGGCGACGGCCCTCCTCGAGCGAAATCCGCAGCCGTCGGACGACGACGTGCGGATCGCGCTCTCGGGGAACCTCTGCCGGTGCACCGGCTACGACGGGATCGTGAAGGCCGTCATCGCGGTCGCGGCGGCCGCCGGGCCTACCTGACCTGCGCCAGCCGGAACTGGTTCCCGGACGGGTCGCGGAAGCCGGCGTCGACGCCGTACGGCTGCTCGGTCGGCTCCTGCAGGAACTCGACGCCGCGGCCCTTGAGCTCCTCGTAGCTGCCCTGGATGTCGTCCGTGGAGAAGAAGAGGCCGCCCGCGGCGCCCTTGGCCAGGAGAGCCTGGATCTGGGCGCGCGTGTCCTCGTCGAAGACGGGCGGCCCGGGAACGGCCATGAGCGTGATGGCGACGTCGGGCTGGCCGGGCACGCCGACGCTCAGCCAGCGGAAGTTGCCGAGCTCGGGGACCGTGACGTCCTCGCGGAGCTCCATCCCGAGCTTCTCGGTGTAGAAGGCGAGGGCCTCGTCCTGGTCGTGGACCCAGACCTGCGTGTGCGTGAGCTGCTTGAGCATGGTGATCCTTTCGATGTGTTGAACGGTCGCCGGCGACGTTAGCCGGGCCGCGCACGGCTGTCTTCTCCAAACGTGCTGGAGGGGGGCGGGCGTAGGCCTGGAGGACGCAGGTGGGGACGCGGGCGTGGGTCACCGCGGGAGCATGGGCTGCACGGTAGACGGTGGGCGACATCCCGTACGCCCGGCCGAAGCTCGTCGTGAACGACCCGATGCTGCGCAGGCCGACGAGCAAGCAGATGTCCGCCACCGAGCGGTCCGTGTTGCGGAGCAGCGCTGCGGCGCGCTCGAGCCTGCGGGTCAGGAGGTACTGGTGCGGCGACTCGCCGAAGGCCCGCCGGAACTCGCGGCTGAAGTGGGCGGGGGAGAGGTGGGCGGCGCGGGCCAGCGTCGGCACGTCCAGCGGCTCGCGGTAGCGGGCGTCGATCAGGTCCTTCGCCCGCAGCAGGTGGCGAACCGGGTGCGCCGTCTTCACGGCCTCAGTATTGCGACGCGGCGACCACCCGGGTGGTCGCCGCGTCGGGAGCTTCGAGTCCGGCTAGGCGCCGGTCAGCTCGGCCGCGATCTCGCAGAATGGAAAGTCCTCTGCGAAGCCGGGGTGCGGTCCGTGCACGGACAGGTGTGTCTCTTCGATGAACTCCGCCCCGGGGACGCCGTCCCCGAGCGTGTCGAAGAGAGCCGTGGTGCGAATGACGCCGCGGTCCCGCACGATGACATTGCCCGCGGAGTCCTCGAGCACGAACGGCTGACCGGCCTCGATGGCCACGAACTCGTAGATGTTTCCGCTCACCAGTGTGGCCTTGATCTCGCTGAACAGGCCGTTGCCCCGAATCACGAACCACTGTCCCGTATCGGGGTTCGTGAACACGTCTCGGTGCGAGAAGTTGTCCTTGCCGTAGAAAGCCTGGCCGTCCTTGTCGGCACGGAGAACGAAGTGGCCGCTGAACTCGGACTCGACGTCGAGCGTGAAGCCGCAGTCGTCGAAGCTGAACGAGTCGGTGCCCTCGTAGAAACCCGACTCGATGACGGTGCTCGCTGCGGGGCCTGCCCCGAGCGCCAGCACCGCGATCGCCGCCAAGGCCGCTAGCCCAGCCACCGTAAACGTCTTCGTGCGCCGGTTGGCGTGCGCCACGAGTGCCTCCTTTCCTGCTGCCGCAGTCGGCAGGTTGGACGTTGCAAGCGACGGTACGACTCTGGACGCTGCGTATCAAGAGGGCTGACCCTGGTCCGGGAGGTACTTCTCGTCGCCGCCTCAGATCCGTTTCCTACTGCGCGAGCAGGGAGTGAAAGGAGAAGACGTGAGAACACGAACCACTCAATTTGTCGGGGCACTCACCCAGGTCTTCCTGAAGCTTCGGCTCGACGAGGACCCGGCGACGCACAGGGGGATCCTCGCCGTGCTCGCATTCCTCCGCTCGTGAGCCGGCCGAGCGGACCGTCATCCTCCCTGTGCCGGCCGCCTACGCGCTCGTGCGCGGCGACCTCGGCCGCTTGTAACCCGATCGGGACGCGAGTACAGTCGGTGCCCTTCGAGGTTCACCCGGGAGGACGGTTGAAGGACTTCGGTGCACGGTTCGTCGCTCTGGCCACGCTGATCGGGGTCGCCATGACGGCGGCGCTGCTCATCCCTTCCGCAGCGACCGCCTCGCTGGACCGCGGCAGGGACACCGCGCGTACGCCGGTCGTCGTCTTCCCGGCCTTCCACTTCACGAAGCTCGAGATCACCGTCCGCAACCAGGTGGTGGCGCCCGAGTGTCCGCGCTCCGGGACCTTCGAGGACTGGTTCCTGAACGACAGCCCGAGCACCACGTTCTCGCAGGTCTGTCAGGACAAGCTGATGACCCTCCGCATCTCGAGTCGAGGGCCGAAGAGCAAACGCTTCCAGGACCAGCAGGGCGTGGACGTCACGGTCAAGGACTACGGCACTACCGAGAGCGCGCCCTTCTACGAGCCCATGTACGAGGCGCTCGAAGGAGTGGGGTACGTGCGCGACCGCGACATCCGCGTCGCGGGGTACGACTCGCGCCTGACTCCCGACATGCGGGACTTCGTCGGGCGGACGAAGGACCTGATCGTGGACACGTATCGCGACAACGGCAGGCAGCCCGTGCACCTCGTCGGCCACTCGAACGGGCCGCTGTACGCCCAGTATCTCCTCACCCATACGTCACGGAAGTGGAAGAACCGGTACATCCACGGCTTCACGCCGATCGCCGGAAACTTCCCCGGGCAGGGCCTCCTCTACCCGCTCTTCTTCACGGGGCTCAACATCACCGACTTCACGTTCCCGACGACGGCGGAGAACGCCGCGAGCAGCGCGCTCATGTATCTCAGCGCGCCCTCGAGCTACATGAGCGCTTCCGACCCGCGGATCTTCGACAGCCTCGAGACGGTCGTGAAGGACGCCTCCACCGGCCGCTCGTACACCCCGGATGACTACCGCGAGCTCTTCGAGGACGCCGGCCTGCCGTGGGCGAAGCGCCTCGCCGACCGCTACATCGGCTTCGTGGAGTTCGCCGACCCCTCGGCGTTCCCGGACGTGGACGTCTACGCCGAAAAGGGCTCCGGAATCGAGACGCCCGTCGGCATGCTGCTGGACGATCTCTCCGTCGGCCAGGTCGTCGACGCCTCGAACGAGTTTTTCACGCGGGACGGTGACATCAACCAGGAAGACATCACGAACGACGCCGTCCTCGCGTGGGCGGCCATGCCCTGCTTCCGCTTCAGCCTGACCGACAACCCCGGCGTCGACCACTTCGCCCTGCCGGGCGACCCGGGCGTGCTGGGCCGGTTCCTCGCCAATCTCGCGAGCCCGCGCTCACACTGCCGTTAGCGGCCGGCCGACATCCGAGCTGAAGCTCAGGCGGGCTAGGTTGACCGAAGGGCAATAGCGTGATCTGATTGCACCTCAGTCTGTTTTCGTGACCGGGTGGGGGAGGGACAGATTTATGAGACGTAGGGGGATCTGGCGAGCCTTGCTCGTCATCTCGGTCGTCGCATTTGCTGTCGCGGGGAGCGCGACCGCGAGTGGCGGCGAGGAGCGGGGCATCGACCCGAATCAGGGCGACAGCCTCGTCCAGGTCATCGTGCCGAACAAGGCGGCGGCGTACGAGCTGCAGCGCCGGGCCGAGGACTTCGGCATCGAGTTCAACGACCACTACCTCGGCAAGAACGCAAACGGCACTTACACCGTGACCGTCTTCGGCTCCGAGGGCGAGCTCGCCGCGCTGGCCGAGGCCGGCTACGAGGTCGGCGAGACGATCGAAGGACCCGACTCGTGGGCGGCCGGCCTCGCCGAGATGAGCGCGGCTCGCACGGCCGAGCTCAGGTCGGGGGAGGCTGCTCTCGGCGATCCGCCGGTCATTGCGGACGACGACGAGCTCGTTATCCTGCGGGCGGATTACTTCGAGAACTACGCAGGCCGCTTCCTGTCGGTCGAGGCGAAAGACCGCCTCGGCGGCACGAGCGGGTCGAGCTACGTCGGCCCGGCTGTGTCCGTCTCCTGGAACCAGGGAGCCGGGACCCCGATCGACCAGGGCCCGCGGCCGCTGAACCTCAACATCGACCCGGACACGACGCCAGACACGTACATCGAGCACCGGATCCTCATCCGCATCGGTGACATCGGCAGCGGTCCTGCCGCGCCGACGAAGATCCGCATCGGCTCTAGTACCGGCGCGTCGCTCGAGGGCGACGTCACAGTGTGGCTCGGCGGCGGCCTTCCGCCGCACGCGGACGGCTACCTGTCCGACTTCACGACGCGGTACATGGACCCGACCGAGGTGTACCAGCGGTTCGACGAGCTGGCGGCGGAGTTCTCGAACATCGCCGAGATGGTCCCGCTGCCGTACCCGACGAACGGGTATCAGCGCAGGGCGCAGGCCAACATGGCAGGCTCGCCCACGGGCGGCACGCCGACCGCACCGGGCAGCGCGCCGCCCGGTTCGCAGACCGGCGCCACCGTCGTCCTCACGTCCCGCGCCTGGGGCATGAGGGCGGCAACCAGATCACCGCCGAGTTCCTGAACCCCGGTGTCGCCGACTTGCCGCTGAGCGTCGCGGTGATGGGGAACGACATCTCCGTCAATCTGGCCACCAACTCGGCCGGGGCGCTTGCGAGCTCGGCCGCTCAGGTCGTGGCGGCGATCAACGCCCATGCGGGTGCCGCCGCGCTGGTCAAGGCGCTTACCTACCGCGGCAACGCCGGAGTCGGCATCGTGCAGGCCCGCCCGAAGGTGAACCTGTCCGACTTCCTGGGCGCGCCGCCACATGTGGAGCGCGGTCCGTTCGAGTACTCGGTCATGCGGATCGGCTCGCGGCGCGATGGCAAGCACACGGGCGTGTTCCTCTACTGCCAGCAGCACGCCCGCGAGTGGGCGACGCCGCTGACGTGCCTCGAGACCGCCGAGCAGATCCTGCGGAACTACGCGATCGACAAGCAGGTGAGGAAGCTCGTGGACAGCCTCGAGATCTTCATCCTCCCGTCGTCGAACCCGGACGGGTCGCACTACTCGCGGTACGACTTCAACAGTCAACGCAAGAACATGACGGCCCATTGCGTCATCGGCGGCAAGGAGACCGACGACCCGAATGCGGCGAACTTCTGGACGCCGGCGCTCAACCCGGTGACGGGAGCCCCGTACACGAACTCCGACCCGGCGTCGCGGACCGCCTGGGGAACCGACATGAACCGAAACAACACGGTCGGGACGCTCTTCGACGGCTACATCGGCGCGTCGACCTCGTGCACCAGCGAGGTCTTCACGGGCCTGAGCGAGGCGTCGGAGCCGGAGATCAAGAACGAGCTCTGGGTCGCCGACACGTTCAAGAACATCAAGTTCTCGAACAACATCCACAGCTTCGGCGGCTACTTCATGTGGGCGCCGGGCACGTACCTGCCGAACCGCGACGAGGGTGAAGCCGTTCACGCCAACATCGGCGTCGAGAAGTACTTCTTCGCCGCCGGCGACCAGATCCTCAACCGGATCAAGGACGTTCGGGGAACGGTCATCCTCCCCGAGCGCACCGGTCCCATCGCGGACGTCCTCTACTCGGCGGCGGGTAACAGCGCCGACGAGCACTGGTACAACCGCGGCGTGATCGCGTACAGCTTCGAGACTGGCGCCGACCGCTACGTCGACCCGACGCTGTCCGTGGCCACCCTCGAAGGGGCAACCGGCGTCCGGGCGTCCAACCGCAACGGGTTCCGCGCGGGCGACCAGGTCGTTGTCGGCTTCGGGACCCCGAACGCGGAGACCAGGACGATCACCGCGGTGGCCGTGACCAACCCGCCGAGCCCGAACCCGAACGTCACCCTGGATGCGCCGCTCGCCTTCGCCCACGCAGCGGGCGAGGCGCTCCACGGCGGCGTCCTCCAGGCGCAGGTCGGCTTCCAGCCGAACTACGACACGGAGGGCAAGTTCGAGGCGCTCGAGTTCTCGGCCGGCAACTTCGGGCTGCTCGAGTCGGCCTACGCGTACGAAAAGGACGACGTGGCACCGCAGGTCAGACTGAGCGTCGGTGGACCCAACAGGGGCCCGGTCTACACGACGTTCGAGTTCGTAAACGAACCGTCGGTGATCCGGTACACGCTCGACGGGTCGAAGCCGACGATGAACTCGACGCTGTGGGATGCCAGTGGGCCGCGGGAGCCCGGACAGGTCTTCTACGTGACGTCGAGCACGACGTTCCGCTGGCTCGCGACCGACATAAGAGGGAACCAGAGCTACGGGCTCGAGAGGGTCACGATCGGCAAGTAAGCGACAAGGGCGGCCGGCCTCGAGCCGACGGCCCCAGGCAACAACGAGCGGCTCCCCCCGGGGAGCCGCTCGTTGTTCAGAACTCGAATCAGAATGACGCTTCGCCGGCGCGGTGTCCTGGGTGAGTGCGATGCAAGGACGCAGGGCGCCTGAATAGCAGCGCTATTCGGGCAACCGAGGACGCCGCAGCGCGCCGCCCAGGGCGTCGCGACGGCTCAAGGCTTCATTCTGCTTCGAGTTCTTAGTGAGACTCCGGCGGCTTCGGGAGGCGATCCTTCTCGAGCCCCCGGGCCCTGGCGTGCGGCGGCGGCCCATTCTCCTGCGGGCTCTCCGGCCGCCCACCGGCGGGAATCCCTCTGCCGTTCGAGCTTTTCGGTGTGGCTGTTGCCTTCTTCGTCAGCCCGTGGGCCTTGCCCTTGCCGTTCCCGTTGCTCTTCGCAGTGGCCGCCGCGGCCGTCGCCCGGCCGAAGGCGCGGCCACGCTCGGACACCGGAATGGACGGCCCTCCGGTCGCGGCCGACTCGCGCGCCGGCGCCGCGTCGGGTGCGCTGGAGAAGGAGCGGGCCGTTGCGACGGACGACTGCGGGGCCGTCGCCTCCGCCTGAACCGCGACACGCGGCTGCCGGTCGTGCCAGACGCCCACCGGGTCGGTGGCGACGATGGTTGCCGTCGTCGCCGTCGCCACTGCCATCGCAGCGACCACCTTGACACCCGCGGCGCCCGAAAAGACGCCCTTGGTCGCCGCCAGGAGCCCGCCGAGGTCCAGCGCGTGCAGGCGCCTGCGCCGAGGGCGCTTCTCCGGATCCTCCAGCGCTGTCGCCAGCGAGCGCCGGGCGCGAAAGATCAGCGTCTCGACGGCGGACCGCGTGAGCCCGAGCCGCTCTGCGACCTCACCGTGGGAAAGGCCTTGCCACTCGCGGAGAAGAATCGCCTCGCGCTGCCGGTCGGGCAGGCTGCAGAGCGCCTCGGTGAGGCCGATCAGGACGTCCGAGGAGCGATCGGGAGCTGCGACCGTCTCTTCCAGGATCGTGAAATCCTGGGAGCGCTCGAGCCTCCAGCGCCGGCCCGACGAGCGCATGCGGGCGAAGCAGACGTTCTGCGCGATCCGGAGGAGCCAGGCAGAGCCGGCGTTCGGCCGGGTCCCCTGGTTGAGGCTCCGGCAGGCGTTCAGGTAGGTCGTCTGAAGGGCGTCCTCTGCCTCTTCCGGCGAGCGGAGGAGGCGCAGGCAGTAGCCGTAGAGCCACCCCGAGTGCTCCTGGAAGAGCTGCTCGGCCGTCTCCGAGGCCCCCCGCGCCACGGCAGGGCGACTTGCTTCCGGCGCGACGGCCATACCGTCATTGTGACGTATCCGCGGCGGCATTCAAGTCGTGCCCCGATCAGTCGATCGCGCGCACCCACCGCATGTTTCTCGCCTACGGGACGTCTGTGCTGGTGACGACCACTCCCAGCACGATCGACCTGGAGGCCAATTCCCCATGAAGCTTGGACTCACCGCGTTGCTCGCCACCGTGCTCGCCGCCTGCCTGCTCGTTCCGGCTGCCGGCGCAAAGCCGGGCAACGGCAACGGCCACGGACCGCCGGCCTCGGCGGGACAGGGTCAGGCAAAGAAGGCAGAGAAAGCTGAGCGGAAAGCCGAACGGCGCGCGGCGCGCGCAGCGGCGCAGGCGCCCGACGCGGACGCACCCAAGCACTCCAACCCTGCGTGGATCTGCAAGTTCGAGCGCGAGCAGATGGGCGCTGAGGCATTCGCCGAGGAGTACGGCACCAACGAAAACAAGGCAAACGCATTCGGGAAGTGCGTCTCTCGGGAGGCACACGAGCGCGACGGTGTCGAGACGGAGAGCGAGGAGACCCCCGCGCCCGTCGACGAGGGGACATCCGACCCCGTTGATCCCACGGACGACGGCGGCCCCGGGGACGCCGGGGCGACCGCCGCCGTTCAGGCCTTCCTCCAGTACCTGTGGCCGTTCATCTGAGCCCGGGACCCTGCGGCGGGCCCAGCAGCGTCGGGCGATCTCTGCGCCCGTAACGCTCCTCCGCCCCAAGAGTCGCCCCTGGACTACGGCCACCGGGGGCGACTCGCTCTTTCCGGCGAGCTGTTAGCTTCGGGCCATGAGCCCGGTCCGGCCCAGCGTGCGGGTTGTCGGCCGCGGGCTCGACCCTGAGCACCATCGGCTTCGCGACTTCCTGACCCGCATCGCGCAGCCGCACGAGTGGCTGGAGGTCGATTCCCCGGAGGCTCGGGCGCTGCTCGCCGGGCGTGGAATGGTCGATCCTGAGCTCCCGGTCGTCGTCGACGGGGATGACGTCCACACCGGAGTGACCTTCAGGGAGCTGGCCGAGCGCTGGGGCACCCTGGCGCCGCCGCGCCGGTCGCACTACGACTTCGCAATCGTCGGTGCGGGGCCGGCGGGGCTGGCCGCCGCTGTCTACGCGGCCTCGGACGGCCTTTCGACGGTCGTGATCGAGCGCGACGTCCCAGGCGGCCAGGCCTCGCACACATCGATGATCGAGAACTTCTTCGGGTTCCCTGACGGCATCGGGGGAGCGGAGCTTGCCCGGATGGCCGGGCGCCAAGCGGAGAGGTTCGGCGCCGAGCTGATCCTCCTGCGCGGTGTGGTCGGGGGCCGGCTCGATCCAGGCGGGCCTACGACGGTGGAGCTCGAGGGCGCAGTGGAGCTGACCGCGTCGGTCATGCTCGCGGCGCCGGGAATGGAATGGCGGCGGCTGAGCGTGGACGGGGTGGAGGAGCTGCTCGGCCGCGGGGTTTACTACGGCGCCGGCCGCAGCGAAGCCACGCGGTGCTCGGACGACGACGTCCTCGTGGTCGGCGCCGGCAACTCGGCCGGCCAGGCGGTCCTGAACCTCGCCCACCACGGCGCCCGCGTCACGATGCTCGTCCGTGGCGAGCGGCTAGGCAGGACCATGTCCGCGTACCTCGTCGACCGCATCGAGCGGTGCGGCCTCATCGACGTCCGCTTGGGGACGGAGGTCGCTGAGGTGCACGCGAACGGCGAGAGCCTCGGCGCCGTCACCGTCGTCGACGGCGAGGGGGGACGGGAGCGGCTGCCAGCGCGCGCCCTCTTCCTCTGCCTCGGAGGCGTACCGCGGACGGGGTGGGCCGCCGGGGCAGGGGTGATCACGGATCGGGCCGGGTACGTCCTCACGGGCCCCGACCTCCTCGAGGCGGGCCGTCGCCCCGAGGGCTGGCCGCTCGACCGCGATCCGCTCGCCTTGGAGACGAGCATTCCAGGGCTGTTCGCGGCCGGGGACGCCCGCAGCGGTTCTACCAAGCGCGTCGCCGGGGCCGTCGGGGAGGGAGCCATGGCCGTCGCACTCGCACACCGCAGGCTGGAAGAGCTCGCGGCCGCGACCTAGTAGTAGACGACCCCCTCGTCAGGCTAGTCCTGCTTGACACGTCTCCCCGAGCGAACTATCGACTAAGTGGTAGAGGGGTGACTCGGAAGGGAGCGCGCGAGGATGCGGCCGTAGCCTCGCCCGGCTCCGCAGCACCCGGGAGTGACATAGAACCGAAAGGGGTTCGGATGAAGTTCCGCAGGAAGCTGTGGCTTGCCGCGTGTACGGCCATCGCGTTCGGCGCCATGGCGCCGGTCGCAAGTGCGACATCGCCGATCTCGGCATTCAAGACCGCCGAGGCCCACTGGACGAAGACGTTCCGGTGGACGATCGACAAATCGGTCACGCCCGCTTCGTGGGAGCTCGAGACCGGGCAGTCCGGCACGAGCACGTACACCGTGGAGGTGACGAAGAGTGCGGGCACGGACGCGATCTGGGTCGACGGCAAGGTCTGCGTCGAGAACGTCTCGACGACGCCGACGGAGAACCTGAAGGTGGTCGACCGCCTGCAGGCGCTGGTCGGCGGCGACGTCATCACGCTGGCGTCCGTTCCGCTCGACATGAGCATCAACCCGGTGCTCGACCCGGGCGAGTCGCAGTGCTACCCGTACTCGATCGAGTTCACGCCGGTCGCGGGCGCGACGTACCGCAACAACGCCCGCGTCACCGTCACGAACGACCCGCGGGACCCGGGCGAGGAGATGGGCCCGAACGAGAAGGTCGACTTCGTCCTGCCTCCGCCCACGGTGGTCAACGGCTCCGTGAACGTGGACGACACGAACGGGATGTCGTGGCTCTTCTCCGGCTCCGGGACGCAGACGTACACGAAGACGTTCCGGTGCGACCAGGACAAGGGGACGCACGACAACACCGCGACCATCCGCGAGACCGGCCAGAGCGACGACGCGCGCGTGACCGTCACGTGCAAGCCGCCGCCGGAGCCGGGCTGCACGCTGACGCAGGGCTACTGGAAGACACACTCGAAGTACGGCCCCGCGCCGTACGACGCGACGTGGGCCCTGATCGGAGAGGACACGACGTTCTTCCTGAGTGGGAAGACGTGGTACCAGGCGATCAACACGTCGTCTGCGGGCGGGAACGCCTACTACATCCTCGCCCACCAGTACATCGCGGCGAAGCTCAACCTCGCCGGCGGGGCAAGCTCGACGCCCGCGGTCAACGCGGCGCTGGCGGGGGCGGAGGCGTTCTACGCCGCGTACACGCCGACGTCCACGCTCTCCAAGGCCGTCCGGGCGCAGGCGATCGCCTACGCCGAGACGCTCGCTGACTACAACGAGGGCGACATCGGCCCCGGACACTGCCCGGGCTAGAACACCACGAACACGGGCGACGAGCGGGGCCCTGCGGGGCCCCGCTCGCGGCCTTGGGCGATCGCTGCCCGCCCGCCAAACCGCCGCCGCTGTTGTGCTAGGCGATCGAGAGCGGCGTGTGCAGGGGGACGCGGTCGTAGAGGTCCTTCACGTCCGCGATCAGCATGCGGATGCAGCCGTGCGAGGCGGCGCCACCGATGGATGCCTCGTCGGCCGTGCCGTGGATGCCCGCGCCGTCGTGGAAGCCCATCCAGCGGGCCTTGATGGGATTGTCGGGGTCGTTCCCCGCGATGACCTTGCCGGCGAGGTCGCCCGCCCAGGCCTCGTTCGGGACGTACCACGCCGGGTTGGCGGCCTTGCTCTCGACCTCGTACTCTCCTGCCGGCGTGGCGAACCCGGCCGCGCCGATGCCGACGCGGTAGGTCTTGGCGAGCCTGCGGTTGACGAAGAGGCGAAGCTCCCGGCGGCTCCTGCTGATGGCGACGAAGTGCCCGTAGCGCGTGCTGAGGTCCTTCGTCGTCACCTTGGGCTTCAGGATCTTCGCGGGCACCGCGACCGTCCGGCCGCCGCCCGCGTTCACGAGCCGGTCGACGATGGCCTCCTCCAGGGCCCGCGCCCGAACAACGACGCCCGTGCTCGAGGGCGTGAGGTCAACGCCGCTGAAGGAGGCGGAGACCTTCGCCTCGCGCGCCGGGCGGTCGAGCTCGCGGCGGATGCCGGCAACGATCCTCCCGACGGCCTCGCGGGAGTAGTCGACGCGCAGCTCGAGGGCAGTGTCGAGCCCGCGGCCTGTGAGGTCGCGAAACGAGCGCGTGAGGAAGGTTCCTTCGCGGCTCTCGACCAGCGCCGCGCGCAGGAGCACGTCGACGTTGGTGCGAACGTCGGCCAGAGCGGGGTCGAGGGTGAAATCGCGGTCCCGGTACGTCAGCGTCACTGGCTGTTCGAGACGGCGCGCGATCTCCTCGTGGAGCGTGGCCTTCGCCTCCTCTACGCGCATGCCGCCCACGTCGACTCCGCCGAGCGTGACTCCCTCGGCGATGAGCCCCGAGCGTGAAGCGTCGTAGCGGTTGAGGGCGGCGGCGCCCGACCCGGCGAGGACGGCAACAGCAAGGAGCGAGATGACGAGCGCCTTGCGCACGCGGAGCCGCTCACCTTAGCGGAGCCAATCCAGCCCGCCGGTCTCGGAGCTCTCGTAGCTACCCTCAGGCGATGCCCGTTCGCTCGGACATCCGCAACGTCGCCATCGTCGCGCACGTCGACCACGGCAAGACTACGCTCGTCGACGCGCTGCTCTGGCAGTCCGGCGCCTTCCGCGCGAACCAGGACGTGGCCGAGCGCGTGCTCGACACCGGCGACCTCGAGCGCGAGAAGGGCATCACGATCCTCGCCAAGAACACGGCAGTCCGCTACGGCGGCTACGAAGATCAACATCGTCGATACGCCGGGCCATGCGGACTTCGGGGGCGAGGTCGAGCGCGGCCTCACGATGGTGGACGGCGTGCTCTTGCTCGTGGACGCGAGCGAGGGGCCGCTGCCGCAGACGCGCTTCGTGCTTCGCAAGGCGCTCGAGGCCCGGCTGCCCGTGATCCTCGTCGTCAACAAGGTCGACCGGCCGGATGCGCGCATCGAGGCGGTCGTCAACGAGGTGTACGAGCTCTTCCTCGACCTGGACGCCGACGAGAGCCAGATCGAGTTCCCGATCGTCTACTGCAACGGCAGGGCCGGCCGGGCGTCGCTCGACGCCGACCCCGACGCGCTCGGCCCCGACCTCCAGCCGCTGCTCGACGTGATCCTGGCGCGCATTCCGGCGCCGACCTACGAGGAGGGTCACCCGCTGCAGGCGCTGGTGACGAACCTCGACGCGTCGCCCTACGTCGGCCGGCTCGCGCTCTGCCGTGTCCTCCAGGGGACGATCCGGCGCGTCGCAGCAGGTTGCGTGGTGCCGTGCCGACGGCTCCGTCGAGCGCGCGAAGGTCACCGAGCTGTACGTGACCGAGGCGCTCGAGCGCGTCGAGGCCGAGGAGGCCGGGCCGGGGGAGATCATCGCCGTGGCCGGCCTGCCGGAGGTGACGATCGGCGAGACGCTGGCCGACCCCGCCGACCCGCGGCCGCTCCCCGTGATCACCGTCGACGAGCCGTCGCTCTCGGTGACGATCGGGATCAACACCTCGCCGCTCGCCGGCCTGGACGGGGACAAGCTGACGGCCAGCATGGTCGAGGGCCGCCTGCTCGCGGAGCTGGTCGGCAACGTCTCGCTGCGCGTTCTCCCCACCGACCGCCCCGACGCCTGGGAGGTGCAGGGCCGGGGCGAGCTCCAGCTGGCGATCCTCGTCGAGCAGATGCGGCGGGAGGGCTTCGAGCTCACCGTCGGGAAGCCGCAGGTCGTCACGCGGCGCATCGACGGCGCCCTGCACGAGCCGGTGGAGCGCGTCTCCATCGACGCGCCCGAGGAGTACCTCGGTGTCGTCACGCAGCTCTTCGCGCTCCGCAAGGGCCGGACCGAGGCCCTCGTCAACCACGGCAGCGGCTGGGTGCGGATGGACGTCGTCGTCCCCTCGCGCGCCCTGATCGGCTTCCGCACCGAGTTCCTGACGGAGACGCGCGGCACGGGGATCATGCACCACGTCTTCGAGAGCTTCGAGCCGTGGTTCGGCGAGCTCCGGACACGACCCACCGGCGCGCTCGTCGCCGACCGCCGCGGCAAGACGACCGGGTTCGCCATCCTCAACCTCCAGGAGCGCGGCTCGCTCTTCGTCGGGCCGGGCGTCGACGTCTACGAGGGGATGATCGTGGGCGAGAATGCGCGCGCGGAGGATCTCGACGTCAACGCGACGAAGGAGAAGAAGCTGACGAACATGCGCTCCTCCACCGCGGACGAGCTCGTCCGCGTGATCCCGCCGCGTCCGCTCTCCCTCGACCAGGCGCTGGAGTACATCCGCGAGGACGAGTGCGTCGAGGTAACCCCGAGCTACGTGCGCCTGCGAAAGGTCGAGCTCTCCGCGCAGAAGCGCCAGTCCGCAGCGGGCCGCAAGGCGCGCGGCCTCGCGCCGCGTCTGACGACATCGTGACGCTGAGTGGACGAGCAGCTCACAACGCAACAGCACGCCCAGCTCGCCGCCGAGCTCGCCGAGCTCGAGGGGCCGAAGCGGGCCGAGATCGTGCAGGCGATCGCCGTCGCGCGCGGTCACGGCGACCTCTCCGAGAACTTCGAGTACCACGCCGCCAAGAACGAGCAGGGCCTGCTCGAGCGGCGGATCACGATCCTGCGCGCGCGGCTCGAGACGGCGGTGGTCGTCGAGGGCGGCGGCTCCGACGCGGTCGTCGTCGGCTCGCACGTCGTGGTCGACGACGGGTCCGGCGAGATGATGGAGCTGGAGATCTCGGGCGTCGGCGGGGAGGGAACCGTCTCGCCGTCGTCCCCGCTCGGCGCCGCGCTTCTGGGCCGCAAGGCCGGCGAGACGGTCGACGTGCAGGCGCCGCGAGGAGCCTGGCAGGCGACGATCGTCGAGAATCCGCGCGGGCTGACCGCCGGCGCCGCCGACCCTGCACGTGACCATCCCCTTGGGATGACGCCCGGCGTCAAGGCATTCGACGACTAAAGAGCGGGATAATCACCACCCCACACAAAGGAGACGAGGATGGCTGCCACTACGACAACCCCCGCGCTCACCAACGAGCAGCTCGTCGAGGTGCTCGCGCTCACGAAGGACGCCGACAGCGTCGAGCTGAAGCTCACCGTCCCCGCGGACTCGCAGCGCCTGGCGATGAAGGCGCTCGACATCGACCCACTCGAGGCCCAGATCCGCCAGGTGTTCTTCTTCGACACGCCCGAGCTCGCGCTCAACGCGAACGGCGTCGTCGTCCGCGCCCGCCGCGTCCAGGGGAAGGGGGACGACAGCGTCGTCAAGCTGCGGCCGGTCGTGCCGCACGAGCTCCCGCCCGAGCTGCGGGCGTCGCCCAGCTTCGGCGTCGAGGTCGACGCGATGCCCGGCGGCTTCGTCTGCTCAGGCTCGATGAAAGGCGTCCTGGCGGCGCCTCGTGTGAAGGAGGCGGTTACCGGAGATCGCCCGTTCCGCAAGCTCTTCTCGAAGGAGCAGCGTGCGTTTTATGCAGAGCACGCGCCCGAGGGCCTCGCGCTCGACGACCTCTCGATCCTGGGCCCGATCTTCGTCCTGAAGGTCAAGTTCGCGCCGCCCGAGCTCGGGCGGAAGGTCGTCGCGGAGGTATGGCTCTATCCCGACGACTCGCGCCTGCTCGAGCTGTCGACGAAGTGCCTGCCCGCTGAGGCGTTCCAGGTCTCGGCCGAGACGCGCGCCTTCCTCCACGGAGCGGGGTATCGACATGACGGGCGAGCAGGAGACGAAGACGCGGAAGGCGCTCGAGTTCTTCGCGGGTCGGCTGAGCGCGAAGGGCGAGTAGCGTGGCGCCGCCGCTGCCTCCGCCCGAGGAGCGCCCAACCGCGTGGATCGTCCTCACTGCTGGGCTGGGCGCCGCCGTCATCGGGCTCGCGATCTGGGCGGCGGTGCTGCAGCGGGACCAGGACGATGTCAATGCGGCGAGCGCGGCGCAGATCGAGGAGCTCGAGCAGGAGAACGCGGAACTCGAGCGGCAGCTGGCGGATCTCCAGCAGCAGCTCGAGGACCAGCAGTCGGCGGCCGACAGCGCCGCCGCCGAGGCGCAGAGCGAGCTCGACGCCGCCCGCGAGCAGTTCGAGGGGGTCTCGGACGAGCTCGGCGCCTCGAGCGCGCAGCTCGCCGAGAGTCAGGCCGAGCTCGAGCGGCTTGCCCAGGAGGCCGAGGCCGCGCTCGCCGAGGCGGAGGGCGCTACCGCGTCCGCCGCGGCCCGTGCCGAGGCCGAGAAGGCCCGCGCCGACCTGGCGGAGGCCTGCCTCGCCACGGTCGCAGACATCCTGCAACGCCTGTACGCCGCAGACGATCCCACGAGGGGCTCGAGCAGGCGGCTGCCGAGCTGCAGGAGATCGCCGGGGACTGCGCGCCGGGGGAGTGACCGCCGGCGCTACTGCCTCGCCATCGCGATGCGCAGCCGCTCGTCGGGCGTGATCAGGTGGTCGAGGTCCTCCGCGGCCTCGTCGATGTCGAGCTGGACCCAGCGGACGCGCCCCGTGAACTCCGTCTCCTTCGGCCCGAGGTCGTCCGTCACCGGCGTGCCGCTGTCGGAGCCGAGGTCGGTGGTCTCGTCGGCGGAGAAGGCCATCGGCACGGTCGCCTCGACGCGGCCCTCGCCCACCTTGCTTCCGTCCACGAAGAGCGTCGCGGTTCCTCCCTTGCCGAGGCCGCCTCCGTCGTAGGTGAACTCGACGCGCACCTGGTGCTCTCCTGCCGGGATCGGCTCGTCGCCGGAGACCTTGAACCGCTGCAGGCCGAAGAGGTTGTAGCAGTAGACCGGCCTGCTTTCGTGGGCGTAGAGCGTCCAGCCTCCGAACGCCCCGCCCTGCGCCACGATCACCCCGTTGGCGCCGTCCTCGGGGACGACGATCTCCGCGGTCACCGCGTGGGACTTGTTCTTGATCACGACGACCGAGTTCTCGGAGAGGCGGCCCATGCCGCCGAAGAGGAGCTGGGACGTGCCGCGGATCAGCTGCGGCCGGCCGGCGAGGTCCGAGTTGAAGCGCTCCACGCGCCGGTCGTCGAGCGGGAAGACGTTGTACTTCGACGCCTCGAGGACGAAGAGGCGCTGCAGGTCGGCAAGCTTCTCGGGCTGCTCCTGCGCGAGGTTGCGGGCCTGCGTCCAGTCGTCCGGCCCGTAGAGCTCCCAGACGTCGTCGTCGATCGCGGGGAGCTCGGCCATCACCCACGGGGTGCTGTGGCGCGTGCACGCGGTCCAGCCCTGGTGGTAGATGCCGCGGTTGACGAACATCTCGAAGTACTGCGTCTCGCGCCGCTCGGCCGCGCCGGCGTCGTCGAAGGAGTAGGCCATCGAGACGCCGTGCAGAGGCATCTGCTGCACGCCGTGCACGAAGGTGGGCTCGGGCAGGCCGGCGACGTCGAGCACCGTCGCCGCCACGTCGATGACGTGGTGGAACTGGTTCCGGTGCTCGCCCTTGGCCTGGATCCCCGCCGGCCAGTGGACGATCGTCCCGTTCCGGGTCCCGCCCCAGTGCGAGGCGACCTGCTTCGTCCACTGGTACGGCGTGTCCATGGCATGCGCCCAGCCGACGGCGTAGTGGTTGTACGCCGCCGGGGTCCCGAACTCACCGATCCGGGAGGCCATGAACTCGACGGTCTCGAGCGCGCTTGCGCCGTTGAGGACGAGCAGCTCGTTGAAGGTCCCGTTCGGCGTGCCCTCGGCCGAGGCGCCGTTGTCGCCGACGATCGCGTAGACCAGTGTGTCCTCGAGGATCTCGAGCTCGCCGAGCGCGTCGAGCAACCGCCCGACGTGGTGGTCGGTGTGCTCCAGGAAGCCCGCGTAGACCTCCATCTGCCGGGCGAGGACCGGCTTCAGGTCGTCGGGGACGTCCTCCCAGGCGGGGATCTCCTCGGGCCGGGCGGTCAGCTCGGCGTCCTGCGGGACGACGCCCAGCTCCTTCTGGCGCGCCAGCGTCCGCTCGCGGAGCGCGTCCCAGCCGTCGTCGAAGTCCCCCTTGTACTTGTCCGACCACTCGGTCGGCGACGTGATGCGGCGCGTGCGTCGCACCGGGCGCGTAGTAGACGAAGAACGGCTTGTCGGGCATGAGCGCCTTCTGCTGGCGGATCCAGTCGATCGCCCGGTCGGTCATGTCCTCGGTGAAGTGGTAGCCCTCCTCCGGCGTGCGGTCGGGCTCGACCGGAACCGTGTCGCGGTAGAGGGCGGGCGCGTACTGGTTCGTCTCGCCGCCGATGAAGCCGTAGAAGTGCTCGAAGCCGCCGCCGCCGGAGGGCCAGGCGTCGAAGGGCCCCATCGGGCTCGTCTCCCACACCGGCACCTCGTGGCACTTGCCGAACTGCGCGGTCGAGTAGCCGTTCAGCTTCAGCGTCTCGGCGAGCGGCGCGGCCGTGTTCGGTCGAACCGAGCTGTAGCCGGGCGCAGAGGTCGCGATCTCGGTGATGCCGCCCATCCCGACCGCGTGGTGGTTGCGGCCCGTCAGGAGCGCCTGGCGGGTCGGCGAGCAGAGGGCGGTCGTGTGGAAGCGCGTGTACTTGAGGCCGTTCGCCGCGAGGCGCTCGAAGTTCGGCGTCCGGCACGGGCCGCCGAACGCGCTCGGCGGCGCCGAAGCCGCAGTCGTCGATCAGCACGATCAGCACGTTCGGCGCGCCGGCCGGCGGGCGCAGCGGCTCGATCGGCGGGAAGCTCGTCGCCGGATCCTTCGCGTCATATGTCGTCAGGCCGACGGGCTGACGGTCGGGGATGGGGAGGACGTCGCGTCCGCTTGCGTGATCCGAGGTCATGAGGGCTCCGTTCCGGTGAGGGGTCGCCAGTATCTCGTGTTGGAACGAGGTGCGGCCGCAGGAACGGCTCGCCGAGAGGAGAACGAGGCCGGGCCATGCTTGCCCACCTTCCCCGTCGCCTCTGGCAGACGGGCCGCGAAGCGGCGGCCGCCTACAGCCTGAACCTCTGCCCGCAGCTCGCGTCGGCCATCGCCTACCGCGTCCTCTTCTCGCTCTTCCCGCTGGCGATCTTCCTCGTCTCGATCTTCGGCCTCCTGATCGAGAACGACGAGCGCCGGAACGAGATCGTCACGTGGATCGTCGACAACCTGCTCCTCTCCACGGAGGGGAGCGTGCGGCTCGACGAAGCGGTGGCGGGTGTGGCGACACCCACCTCGGCGCTGGGGCTCGTGGCGCTCGCTGGGCGTCCTGTGGGGCGCGAGCGGCATGATGGCCGCGATCCGCGTCGCCCTCACAAACGTCTGGGGCACGGAGCGCAGGCAGGCCTGGCGCGGCAAGGCGTTCGACCTCTTGCTCGTCCTCCTCGCCGGAGTCCTGCTCCTCGTCGCCTTCTCCCTGACCCTGGTCGTCCGGCTCGCCGAGGACATGGGAGCAAGGTCGGCTCGGCGCTCGGGCTCGAGGAGCTCGGGTCGGCCGCCGGCGACCTGGCGCAACTGGTGACCTCCCTCGCCGTGGTCTTCGCCACCGTGCTGGTCCTCTACCACTACGTCCCGCCGGTGCGTCCCCGGTTCGCCGACCTGTGGGCCCCGGCGCTCCTCGTTGCTGTCGCGATCCAGGTGACGCAGGTCGGCTACGGCATCTACCTGTCGCGCTTCGCGGACTACAACCTCGTCTACGGGTCGCTCGCTGCCGTGATCGGCTTCCTCGTCCTCGTCTACCTGTGCGCCGCGATCTTCCTCTTCGGCGCGCAGGCCGCCGCCGTCTGGGTTGCCGCTAATAAGGCAGCTGGACGTCGCTGACGTCGAGCCCGAGCGAGTTCGCCAGGCGCACGCCGTCGTCGAGGTCCTCGCGGAGCCGCTGCACGTCGCGGTCGTGCATGGCGCGGCCGATCCAGGCCCTGGCCGGCGGGCGCCAGAGGGCGTGCTCGACGAAGATGGGCAGCATCCGGTTGGCGGCCGTGACCAGCTTCTGCTTCGTCCGCTTGGTGGCCCCCTCGAGCAGCACCCGCTCGTAGGCCATGCCGGCGCCGTGGTGGATGCCGTCGTCGATCGTGAGGCGGTTGCAGATGTCCTCGAGGATCGTCCCGCGCGACGAGCGGGCGATCAGCCGAAACCGAGGGATGATGAGCCGCTCGAAGAAGACCTGCATGAGGAAGACCTTCTCCTCGAGCAGCTCGAGCTCGTCCAGGAACATGCGCGCGAGCTCGTCCAGATACGGGTCGCGCTCGGCCATGCCCCCGACCTCGTCCAGGAGCTTCAGCCACGCCTCGACGTGGCGCGACTCGTCCTGCACCATCGTCGAGTAGTAGAGGCGCGCCTCGTGGTGCGGCGCCGCGTTCAGGAGCTGCGCCGCCATCTTCACGGCGAGGATGTCGGCCTGGTACTGCTGCGTGATGACGGAGCGCCAGACGTCGGTGCGCCGCGCCTTCTTCTCGGCGGAGCCGCGCGCCTCGGGGACAGGAGGGATATCGGCCCAGGGGACGTCGGAGATCTGCCATTCGGCCCGCTTGGCCAGCTCGTAGTAGCGGATGACGCCCCGCTCCGAGGCGCCGTCCGGCGTGGCTTCCACGCTCAGCGGCTCCACGCTCATGCGGTAGAGCTTAGCGTGGCGGCTTCGCATACGGTCGTCCCGTAGACTCCTCCGGGCGGGTCCGCCGCATGAGACTTCCGCTTCTGACAAGCCTGTTCGTCGCGCTGTTTCTGGCCGCCGGCTGCGGCGGCGAGGAGGAATCCTCGAGCCAGGCGTGGGTGAACGACTTCTGCTCGGCCGCGGCCGACTGGCGGACCTCCCTCGAGGACACTGTCAGCCAGTTTCAGAGTCCGACGGACCTGAGCCCGGACTCTGTCCGCGGGGCGATCGACGATGGGCTGGAAGCGACCGAGACGTTCGTCGACGACGTGCGCGCGCTCGGCCGGCCTGAGACGGAGGCCGGCCAGGAGGCCGCTGCCGTCGTCGACTCGATGACGTCAGAGATCCAGTCGACCGTCGACGACCTCCGCGCTACGTTCGACTCGGGCGGCGACTCGCTCCCGGAGCTTGTGGGCAAGCTCTCTCAAGCGAGCGAGCAGATCAATCAGATGGGACAGGAGCTGCAGACCTCGCTCGACGAGCTCGAAGGCCTGGACGGGGGACAAGAGCTCACGGACGAGCTCGAGTCGAACGAGGACTGCACGGCCGCCCGGGCCGCCACCTAGGCAACGGCCCGTTCGTCCGCCGCCCACCGCCCGGTGAGCCCGCGGCAGCGCTCGATCATCTCCTCCTGCCGCTCGGGCTCCACCTCGAGCCGGATCGCCCGGACGATCAGGTCGTCGAACTCGGCGCTCTCGATGTAGTCGACGGTGAGCTCGTCGAGGTGCGGGAGGGACGCCGCGCAGAACTCCTCGAACGCGGCGGTCTGGAAGTAGGCGTCGGAGAGCTCGGCGTAGCGGGCGAGCTTCTCCTCGTAGGCGAGGTCGTCGCGGTCGCCGACCTCGAAGTACTCGCGCGTGCGCTGATTCAGGCGCATCGAGCGGCCGCTGACCGCGCAGAACGCGCACCAGGCGACGAGCGACCTGATCGCCCAGGGGAAGTGGTAGTGGAGGCTCACGAGCGCGATGTCCGGCGAGGCGTTGGCGTAGTCGATCGGGTGCGCGTGCCCGTCCTTGACGATGGTCTCGCAGGAGTTGAACTCCCAGCGGAAGAACGCGTTGACGAGCCGGCTGATGAGAGCGACCTCGCGCTCGAGCTCCGGTGCGAGGAAGTCGCGGTCAGGCTGGTAGCGGTAGTGCCCGTGGGCGCCCGGCTCGTAGCGCATGACGCGCGTCTGCGGGCCGATGGAGAGGCTGCGCGTGAAGACGTCGTAGTCCTCGACGCTTGCCTGCAGGTGCATCATGCGCTCGCCGGACTCGTCGTAGGCGGCTCGCAGCTCCTCCGGGCCGGTGACGCGCGTGACCCCGACCCACATGCCGCCGTCGAACGGCTTCATGTAGAGCGGATAGCCGACGTGCTCGCCGATCCGCGGGAGGTCGAACTCCGGGTTGTACCGCTCTGCCATCGGCACGTACCGCGGGTTGTCGGGCGGGAGCTTGTGCGGGAGCAGCCAGGTGTCCGGCACCTGGAGCCCGAGGCGCATCATCGCGCAGTACGCCGCGTGCTTCTCCATCGCCTGGAACGTGAACGGGTTGTTCAGCAGGTAGACGTCGTCCAGGAGCGCGATCTTCTTCAGCCACTCGCGCGGCAGGTCGTACCACCAGGAAAGCCGGTCGATGACGAGCGTGTGGCGCGGGTCGGAGCGCAGGTCGAAGGGCTCGTTGAGGATGCGCGCCGCGGCCAGCTCGTGGGTCTCGCCACCATAGCGCAGCGGGCCGAGCCGATCGAGGACGGCCTCGAACGCGCTCGGCCAGTCCTCTTCGGTCGCGAGCAGGAGGCCGATCAGGTGGCGTCTCGCCATGTGACCGGAGGAGTCTAGGCTGACGGCGTCCGCCGAGAGGAGATTCCCATGGTCGAGGAAGCAAAGCTCGTCCCCACCGAAAACGGGCTGGTTCCGCAGGGGGAAGGTTGGTTCGTGGTCAACGCGCGCGAGACCCGCTGGTTCGAGAACGAGGAATTCGGAAGCTACTGCCGGTTCGAGGGCGACGTCCGCTTCCCCGAGCTCGGGATCAACGTCAGCGTGCTCGCGCCCGGGCAGCCGGCGTGCATGTACCACGGCGAGGACGTCCAGGAAGACTTCCTTGTCCTCTCCGGCGAGTGCCTGCTCCTGGTGGAGGGCGCCGAGCGGCGTCTCCGGGCCTGGGACTTCGTGCACTGCCCGCCCTGGACCGAGCATGTCATCGTCGGCGCCGGAGACGGCCCGTGCTTCGTTCTCTCCGTCGGCGTGCGCCGGCCGGACGACGAGGTGCGCTACACGGTCGCGGAGGTCGCGCAAAAGCACGGCGCGGGCGTCCTCGAGGAGACCGAATCCCCGGCGCAGGCCTACGCCCGCTTCTCCGATCCCGTGGCGCGCCCGTACCGGGACGGCGACCTTCCGGGCTGGTAGTAGGTCGCGCTACTCAGTGGGCGCGTTGCCGGCTGCGTCGTCGAGGCGGTAGAGACGCGCCTCCCGACGGCCGTTTCGCCCGGCCTCGATGCGGGCCACGATCTGCTCGAGCCGGGCGAGGCGGCGGTCGACCGACCGCCAGCCCGAGGTGACGAGCTCCGTGAGGAGCGCGACGTCCTCGAGCCGGTCGCGGCGCTCGTCCGCGACGCCGGTCGACACCTCTTCGATGCGCGCGAGCATCCTCTCGAAGAGGGCCCCCAGCTCGGCGACGTGCTGCGCGACGGGGCGCACCTCGAGGCGGAGGGCCTCGTAGACGACCGGGCCGACGCCCTGCGGGAGGGCGGCCTCGAACTCGGCCGCGGTGGCCTGGAACCACTCGAGGAAGTCGTCGTGGGCAGTCAACGCCGGGAGCACCTCGATCGGGCGCGGCCCGAGGGGAGCGCCTAGTGCGTCGATTGCGTCGTTGACGCGCCTCTCGACATCCTCGCTGACCGGCTCTCCGTGCACGACGCGCAGGACGCTCTCCGCGGAAACGTCCGCATGCTCCGCAAGCTCTAGAATTGTTGCCACAGTACGCCGCCTCAAAACCTAAACCTCTCAGCCTCCAGGTTCAACAGCCCTCGACCAGCTTCCGCCAGCGCCTGCCGTGAGCTCGGCGCCGGCCAGCGCCGTTTCGGCTCGCTCGAGCAGGGAGACGGCGTCGTCCTCGAAGCGGAGCTCCACGGACGCGATGGGCGTCGGGCCCTCCCCGAGCGCGAGGCGGAGTCGCCTGGAGAGACGCCCCGCGTCGACCAGCGAGGACTCCGGCAGCACCACCGCGAAGCGCCCTTCGCCGATGTGGTGGACGAGGTCGGGCGTGCGCACGTCCGTGGGGAGGCGCTCCGCCGCGGCACGCACGCATTCGGGCTCGCCGAGGGTGCGGAGCAGGAGCAGGCTGAGCGGGTGCGTGTACCGCCGGGCCCGCGCGCACTCGATCGCGAGCGACTCGCGCAGCGTGCGGCGGCCGGGGAGGCCCGTCACGGCGTCGCGGTCGACCGCGCTCCTGAGCTCCTCGAAGCGGTCGATGTTGCGGAGTGAGGGCCCGAGCGCGGCCGCGAGGCCCTCGAGGCGCTCCAGCTCGTCCGCCGTCACCTCGCGCTCGACGCGACGCCAGAAGACGGCCAGCGTTCCCAGGCGGCCTCCGTCCTCGTCGAGGACGGGGAGCGCCAGGCCCCGGCTGAGCCGGAACACGTCCTGCGCGGCCTCGTCCTCTGTGTAGTGGTACACGAGGCTGACGGCGCGCGCCTCGCCGCCTCCCGGCGGCAGGCCGAGCAGCTCGCGCGACGACTCCTCGGTGGAGAGGCCGAAGGTGGCGACGAGCGGCTCGCCGTCGAGCTGGGGGAGGACGAGCATCGCCGCGGCGGACTCGCCCAGGCCGGCGGCGGACTCGAGCACGCGCTGGAGCGAAGCCTCGAGCGAGTCTGATGCGCCCACCTCGGCGAGGTGGCGCAGCCAGTGGAGCTCGCTCCGCGCGCGAAGCGAGGACGCTCGCTCCCGCCGCACCTCCTCCCAGGCCTCCTCGGCGGAACGCCGGGAGCGCGCTGCCGAGTCGCCGCCGCGCCGCAGGCGGGCCGCCAGGACGATCGAGGCAGCCAGCAGCAGTGCCGCGAGCGCGGACACGCCGACGGCGATCCAAGTCGTGGTCTCCCAGGTAGGCAAAGCACCCCTTCCCTCACCGGCCGCAGCAGCGCGGGTCCCTACTGTGACTGTAGAAACTTTTCGGGAGATTGCTAGATGGCGGGCGCAAGGGGGCCGCGCAGGAGCACGCGCTCCGAGAACGGCCGGTAGCCGAGGCTCTCGTTCAGACGCTGGATGGGGACGTTCCGGGTCTCGTTCGCCGTCTCCAGCCGCTCGAAGCCGTGCTCCTTCGCCCACGCGAGCTGCGCCCGCTTGAGCGCGCCGGCGATTCCGCGGCCCCGCCACGCACGCCTGACGCCGGTCATGTCGTTGGCGGCCACCGTCGGCCTCGCGTCGGAGAGGTGCAGCTTCGAATAGCCGACGACATCGCCTCCTGCCACCGCGACGAAGACGGCCTCGGGGCGGTCGCCGGGCCCGCCCATGTCCAGCGCGAGCCAATCCTCGAACGACTTCAGGTCGTCCTCGTCCCGCCCCGGCACGTCCGGGTAGGCCTCGCACAAGACGCCGTAGATGCCGCGCGCCAGCTCCGGCCGGTCGGCCCAGGCGACGATCTCGATCCCGTCCGGGGGTTGTGCGTCGACGGCCCCGAGCGTGCCCAGGTCGAGTGACAGCCAGGTGTCCCTACCGATCTCCTCGAAGCCTCGCCGGCCAGCCCATGCGAGGCTCTCCGTCTCCGTCGCGGACACGTAGCCCTCGAAGTGCTCGAGCCCGGCGGTCCCGCCCCACGCGGACAGCCCGCGGTAGAGCGCCGACCCGACCCCCCGGCCACGTGCCTCGGCCAGGACGCCGAGCCAGGCGACCGCCGTGGCCCGCGGCAGCTTCTCGGGCTCGAACGCGACGAACCCGACTCCGGCGGGCTCGGCGTCGAGGAGCGCGAGCAGGTGGATCTCGCCGCCGTCGAGCGCGTCGCGGTAGGCCTGCAGCTCGCCGGCGGTGACGGGGATGGACGCTACCCGGTTGTGGACGTCGACCCACAGCGCGAGGTCGGCGTCCCCGGCGACGGGCCGCAACTCGATCATCGCGCCTTCTCCAGCTTGAGCAGCAGCCGCTCCGTCCAGGACGGGCGCTTCGGGTCGAAGTGGCCGCCGACCGCCCGTGCGTACGGCGCGCTCACCCTGCGCGCGTAGGCGGCGAAGCCCTCGCGGCGAAGCGGCGCCCAGTCCTCGCGGTACGGGATGGCGAGGTGCGTTCTCGTCAGGCTCTTGGCGGAGAGCAGGAAGGCCATGCCCATGCCGACGGAGACCTCCAGCAGCGTGCCGCGCTCGCGGGCCGCCTCCTCACGGAGCCCTCGATAGAGCGAGGCGAGCTCCTGAGGGCCCGGAAGCCCCGAGGCGTCGTCGCGGAGCTCCCCGAGAGTCGAGCGCAGCTCGGCGAGCTCGAGCGGCGGGACGTCGATGAGCCCCGCAGTGCGGCCGGACGCGTTCTCGAGCGACTCGAGCAGCTCGTCCACCGAGCCGATCTCGCGCTCCTGCGCGAGCACGCCCGCGCGCTTCAGCTCGTCCACGAAGGACGCGAGGTAGACCCGCGAGCCGTGCGCGACGTCCGAGGCGGCGGCGAGGAGCCAGAGCGGGGAGAAGCCGAAGGCGGCGATGGAGCCGAGCTCGACCACGTTCCCGGCCGCCTTGCGCTTCGTGATCTCCTGGGCCGAGATCTCCGGCGGCTCCTGCGGCTCGACACGGCCGACGGCCTCGATCGCGATCCGGAGGGCGTTCTTCGCGGTGGCCTCGTAGAGGCGCGAGCGGCGGACGAACCGGGGGAGGATGACCTGCGCGCTCTCGTGGACGAGGCCGCCGAGCGTCCCCACGAGCGCCCGGACGAGCCGCTCGGGGAGCGAGAGGACGTACCGGGTTCGCCTACGGCGCATCGGGTACCGTGCCGCCATGACTCAAGCCACGATCCACACTACACAGGGCCCCGTCGTCGTCGACCTCTTCGACGACGACGCGCCCAGGACGGTCGAGAACTTCACGAAGCTCTCCCGCGACGGCTTCTACGACGGGATCACCTTTCACCGCGTCATCCCCGACTTCATGATCCAGGGCGGCTGCCCGCGCGGGGACGGCACAGGCGGTCCCGGGTACGAGTTCGAGGACGAGCCGAACCAGCATCAGGTCGTCCGCGGCGCGCTCGCGATGGCCAACCGCGGCCCGGACACGAACGGCAGCCAGTTCTTCATCGTCACCATCCAGGCGGCGCCCTGGCTGGACGGCAAGCACACGGTCTTCGGCCAGGTCGCCGACGGGATGGACGTGGTCGATGCCATCTCGGCGGTCGACCGCGACGCCGGCGACCGCCCGCGCGAGCCAGTCGTCGTGGAGCGCGTCGAGCTGGTCGAGAGCTAGGAGGGTTTGACGCTAGGCGGCGCGGCCGGCCAGGGCCGGTGCGTCCAGGGCGAGGAAGACCTCGACGACCGTCGGGTCGAACTGCGTGCCGGCGGCCTCGCGGAGCCGTCGGCAGGCTTCCTCCACCGACAGCCGCTTTCTGTACGGCCGGTCGGTCGTCATCGCGTGGTAGGCGTCGCAGACGAGGATCACGCGCGACTCGATCGGGATCTCCTCGCCGGCGAGGCCGTTGGGATAGCCGCTCCCGTCCCAGCTCTCGTGGCAGTGGCGGACGATCTCGCAGACCTGCTCCAGCCGCTCGATCGGCGCGAGGATGCGCGCGCCCAGCTCGGGGTGGAGGCGGACGACCTTCCACTCCTCGTCCGAGAGCGGCCCGGGCTTGGAGAGGATCGCCTCGGGGACGCCGATCTTGCCGATGTCGTGGAAGAGTGCGCCGAGCTCCAGGCGCTTCAGCGCCTTCGGGTCGAGGCCCAG
This sequence comes from uncultured Actinomycetes bacterium, assembly GCA_963794055.1. GTDB lineage: Bacteria > Actinomycetota > Thermoleophilia > Gaiellales > Gaiellaceae > JAIBJN01. Next base: position 11,697 of record CAWCCL010000009.1, on the reverse strand, counting down.
CTCGCGACCAACGTGGAGCGCCATGTCGGTGATCCAGCGGGCGTGCGACGACGTGTACTCGTCGTTGGCCTCGAGCGCGTTCGCGAGCGCCTCCACGGTGGAGAGGAACGTGCGCTCGAGGCTCTCGAAGCTCGAGGCGTTCGTGACCGCGAGCTTGACCTGGTGCGCCACGCCTGCGAGCAGGCGCATGCTGCGGTCGTCGAAGCGTCCCTCGCCCGGCCCGGTGCGCACGATGATGCACCCGAAGCGGTCGCCGTCGAGGCGGAGCGGCGCGACCGCGATCTTGCCGCGGGAAAGCTCGGCGCTCCCGTCCACGGGGAACTCGGAAGCGTCGAGCTGGAAGGGCTCGTCGGAGTCCAAGAGGTCGCGGGCGCGCCCGTCCGGGAGGGCGATCTTCCGCAGGATGCCGGCGTCGCGCCAGTCGTAGCCGAACAGCGCGCGAACGACCAGATCCTCGCCGGCGCGGTCCTGGAGCCAGACCGAGGAGCGCGGCTGGCCGAGCACACGTGCGGCGAGGTCGACGGCGCGCTCGAGCACCTCGTCCAGCGATTCGGCGAGGGCCAGGCGGCGGCTGAAGTCGAGAAGCGCGTTCGAGATCTCGAGGGACGCCTTCGCCCGCTTCGCCTCGAGCCGCTCGGCCTCGTAGAGGCGCGCGTTCTCTAGCGCAACGGAGGCGTGGCCGCCGAGCACCTCGAGCAGGCGGACGTCGTCCTCGTCGAACTGGTCGACGCCGAGCTTGGAGATGACGATCGCGCCGATCACGCGCGTACCGAAGCGAAGCGGGACGGCGATCATCGACTCGTCCACGTCGTCCGTGCCCGGGATCGTCACCGCGAAGTCGCAGTCGAGCGCGTTCGAGAGCAGGATCGACTCGCCGGTCTCGGCCGCGCGTCCGGTGATGCCTTCGCCGAGGCGGCACGTGAGCGCTTCGACGCTCTCCTCGGCATCCTGGTCGAGGTCGTCACGCCAGGCGACGGGGACGACGTCGTCGCCCTCGACGACGTACAGGCGGCAGCTGTGGTAGTCGACGAGCATCCGGAGCTCGTTCAGGATCGCGTCGCCGATCTCGCGGACGCCGTTCAGCCGGTTCAGCTTGCCGGCGAGGCTCTGCAGCATCTTGAGGTGCGCGATCGAGCGGACGTCCCTGCCCGACCGCGCCGGGCGCCGGCCGCTCGCCGGCCTCCTCCTGGAAGAGGACCGCCTGGTCCTTGCCGCGCGCCTTGGCGGTCATCATCGCGACCTCGGCGCAGGCGACCAGCTCGCGTGGGTTCATGGCGTGCTCGGGGCCCTGCGCGATCCCGATGGAGACGCTGAGCCGGCCTGCCGGCGCGAACTCGGTAGCGGCAAGCTTGTCCACGATCCGGCGGGCGAGGCCGAGCGCGTCGCCGGCGTCGCAAGACGCCATGATCACGCCGAACTCCTCGCCGCCGAGCCGGCAGACGACGTCGGACCCACGCATGGTGCCCTGGAGGAGGTCGGCGAGCTCGACGAGCATCACGTCTCCGACGCCGTGGCCGTGGATGTCGTTCACGCGCTTGAAGTCGTCGATGTCGAGCATGAGCACGGCGATGGAGTCGTGCGTTCGGCTCGCGCGGTTCAGCTCGGAGCGGAGCCGCTCGTGGAAGTAGCGGTGGTTGTAGAGGCCGGTGAGGGAGTCGGTCTGGGCCTGCAGCTCGAGCGCCGCGCGCACCTGCGCGTTGTCGAGCGCGAGCGCGGCCGCGTCGCCGAAGCGCTTGGCCAGCTCGAACTCCTCTTCCGAGAACCGTGCCCCCGAGCCCAGCCGGTAGACGTTGAGCGCGCCCTTCACGGCGCCGCGGGCGACGAGCGGGACGGAGATCAGCGCCTCGGGCTCGTCCGGCGTCCCGGGGACGGTCTTCACGCGCGGGTCGAGATGCGCGTCGTTCACGAGCTGCGGCTCACAGTGGTCGATCGCCCAGCCGGTGATGCCCTCGCCGAGGACAGGGCGGGCGCTCATGATCTCATCGCGCCAGCGGTCCCGGGCCATCACGGGGATCAGCAGGCGCCGCGCCTCGTCGGCCTGGTAGATCGTGAAGGCGTCGTAGGGGATGACGTCGGCGAGCGAGTCGGCGATGCGCTCGAGGACGGTCGAGTGCGTCTGCTCGGAGAGGACTTCGTGGAAGACGTCCGCCAGCCGCCGGTAGGAATCGACGAGCCCGTCGGAGCGCGCGGGCGAGGGCGGCGGAGTCGCCTGGGTCGCCCCGGAAGCCAGGCTGTTCACCTCTCGAAGTTCCACGCGGCCGCAGGTACCTCCTCTTCGCGGGCTCCTCCAGCGGGAGCCCTGACGAATTGAACCCTTCGCCGGAGGCGGCTCCCTCACTCGAAAGGGTGATTCACCCGAATCCCTTTCGGTATGCAAGGATGCCGTTGCCTCGGAGAAAAGGAGGACAGAGCGTTGCCCCATCACTGGTTTCGCGTTGCCCCCGGCGCAGCCGGCGCGCGCGCGAACGACGCCAAGATCAGGAAGACCGTCAAGGCACACGGCGGCAAGGTGCTCTTCATCGGCCTCGACGAGAAGGGCAAGTACTTCGTCCTCGTCAACATGTCGAAGGTGAAGGACCCGAAGAAGCTGCGGGCGGCGCTCAAGGCCGTGACCGGCGACGCCGGGCTCGTCCTCAAGAGCGCGGCCGAGGCGGAGAAGAAGCCGAGGAAGAAGAAGGCTCGAGCCGAGGAGGGCGGCATGCCGCATCACTGGTGGCTGATCGATCCGGACAACCCGGGCCCGAGGCAGCGGGCCAAGGCGCGTTCGCGAGGTAGCGCGCGACGTCGGCGGCGAGGTGCTCTTCGTCGGCCGGACCAGGAAGAACGCCTGGTTCGCGCTTATCGACATCGAGGACTCCCGAAGGAGGACGCCGTCTACGAGGCGATCGGCGGCCGCGGGAAGCTCTTCGAGCTCGAGGGCTCGAGCCGGACGGCCAGAGCGACCAGGCCTAGCCAAGGGTCTGTTACTTGGCAGGGGCGCCGCGACCGCCCCGCCGGCCCGGTAGAAGTCGCTCGCCTTGCGGAGCTGCTCGTCGGCCTCCGCCGCCCGGTCCGCGGCGCCGAGGTCGGCGGCGCCTCAGGCGCGCCGCGGCCTCGTCCGGGAGGGAGCCGATGCGCGCGAAGACGCCGGCCGCCTGCCCCAGTCGCCCTCGCCGGCCGCTTCGGACGCGTCGAGCCAGCGGGTGTGCGTCCGGGCGCGCCGCCGGCCGTCGGCACCAGCTCCCCGGCCCGGCCCAGCTCGGCTAGCGCGAAGGCGAGGTCGGCGAGCCAGAAGGAGGCCAGCGACTGGCCTCGCCCCTCGTCGAGCCACAGGTGGAGCAGCTCGTCCGCGCGTCGCCGGCCTCGGCGGAGCGCCCGGCCCGCCGCCAGCGCGTGCGCATCGAAGGCCAGCACCGGGAGGAGAATCTGCGGAGCGCCGACGGCGCGCGCAAGCTCGAGTGCCCGCTCCGCGTCCTCCAAGCGCCTGCTCCGCGCCCTCGCGCGCCGAGCGCGATCTTCGCCCGCACGAGGAGGACGTCCAGCTCGTGGAGCGTCGCGGGGCCCTCGTCGGACTCGGCGAGGAGCGCCTCGCCGATCTCCAGCGCGCCGTCCCAGTCGCCGCGCCAGTAGAGCTCGTACATCCGCTCGACGTTGAGCCAGCGGAGGGCCAGGGCGTCCCCGAACCGCTCCGCGACGCGCCGGCTCTCCGCGTAGAGCTCGAAGGCCCGCGGCAGGTCGCCGAGGTCGGCCGTGATCGAGGCGAGGTTGTTGTAGCCGCGCGCGGCCTGGGGAGAGTTGGCGGCGGCAGCGACCTCGACGCTCTCGCGCAGGTCGCGCAGGCCCTCCAGGTCTCCGGTCATCACGCGGGAGAAGCCGAGCGTCGAGAGCGTGTGCGCGCGAAGCTCGTCCAGGCCCGAGCTCGTCCGCCATCTGCAGGGCCTCGCTCGGCGGCGCCGCACGGCCTCCTCCGCCTCGTCCACGGCGAGGCGGAAGCTCGGCCCGCGCTCGCCAGGACGCGCACCTTCGAGCGCGAGGGCGGACGCGCCGGCCAGGAGCGAGGCCGCGTGCTCGAAGTGGGCCGCGGCCTCTTCGCGGCGGCCCTGGTTGATCATGAGCAGGTCGGCCAGCAGCACCTCCGCCTCGGCGGCGGGCTCCAGCTCGCCGGCGTCGAGGAGCTCGGCCGCCGCCTCGGCGAGCACGCTCCGCGCCGGTCTCCTCCGCGCGGAAGAGCGCCTGCCCGTAGCGAAGGAGGAGCCGCGGGCGCTCGGGGTCGTCCTCGGGCCACGAGGCGAGCGCCTCCCGGTAGAAGCGCACGGCGGCGCGCGTAGGCGGAGAGCGCGAGCGCGCGGTCGCCGGCCTCGAGCAGCGCGTGCCGCGCGCGCTCCGGCAGGTCGCCGAGTCCGCGACCGGCGGCGCGCGCGAACTGGAGCGCGCTCAGGTAGTGGTGGGCGATCAGGTCGGCGAGATCCTCGGCGCGGTCGCCGGCCAGGCCCTCGAGCCACTCGGCGGCGAGCCGGTGCGTCTCCGCCCGGCGCGGCGCGCGGGATCTGCGAGTAGGCGACGTCGCGGACGAGCACGTGCCGGAAGACGAAGGCGGTCTCGCCCGCCGACCGAGGAGCGCCGCTCGCGGCGCACGAACTCCTTCCGCTCGAGCCGCAGGAGGCCCTCCTCGACCTCGGCGCGCGGCCGGCCGCTGACGGCGCCGAGCGCTCCGACCCAGAAGACCTTGCCGACGACCGCGGCGTCCTGGACGAGCGCCTTCTCCTCGGGGGCGAGCGTGTCGAGGCGGGCGGCGATGATCCCCTGGACCGTCTCCGGGAGCGGAAGGTCGGCGCCGGCCGTCGGCTCGGCGAGCATGCGGACGTACTCCTCGGCGTAGAGCGGGTTGCCTCCGGCGTGGGCGAGCAGCTCGCCGACCCGGGCCTCGTCCGACGGCCTTCTCCGGCCAGGAGCGCAGCGATCAGCAGCGCTCGGTCTCCTCGTCCGTCAGCGGCGAGAGGGAGACGGTCAGCGCGCTGCGCTTGCCGCCGCCCCAGCCGGGCCGCCGCTCGAGCAGCTCCGGCCGGGCCGTGCAGACGACGAGGATCGGCACGCCGGAGGCCCAGTCGACCAGGTGGTCGACGAAGTCGAGCAGGCCCTCGTCGGCCCAGTGGAGGTCCTCGAAGACGAGCACGAGCGGCCTCTGCTCGGCCAGCGCCTCGAAGAAGCGCCGCCAGGCCCCGAACGCCTCCCGGCGACGGTCGGCGGCGTCCTGAGGCGGGCCGCCGAGCCCGACCAGCGGGCGGAGGTGCTCGACCACCCACGACACCTCCACCTCGTCGCCGACGACGGCGGCGACCGCCGTCCGCAGCTTGTCGGCGGCAGCCTCCGACTCGTCCGACTCGAGGATGCCGGCCTGGGCCTTCACCATCTCGCCGAGCGCCCAGAAGCTGACTCCTTCGCCGTAGGGCAGCGAGCGGCCCTGGCGCCAGTAGACGAAACTCGCGGGATCGGCCTGCGACCGCCGACCAGAGCTCGAAGAGGAGCCGGCTCTTGCCGATGCCGGGCGCGCCGACCAGCGTGACGAGCTGCGGCGAGCGCTCGCGCTCGGAGCGCGCGACCGCGTCGCGGAGCAGCCTGAGCTCCTCCACGCCGCCCGACGAGCTCAGCGCCGCCCTTGAAGGCGATGTCGACGCCGAGGCGCGTCCGCGGCGCTACCACCTCCCAGACGGGCACGGGCTCGGACTTCCCCTTGGCGTGCACGGGCTCGGCCTGGCGGTACTCGATCACGGTCGACGTCGCCCGGTACGTCGGCTCGTCGACGAGGATCCCGTCGACCGGTGCGGCCGACTGGAGGCGCGAGCATGTGTTGACCACGTCCCCGGTGGCCATCCCCTCGCCCTCCTTCGGCCGCGCGGTGACCGCGATCATGGCCTCGCCGGTGGTGACGCCGATGCGGACGTGCAGGCCGAGGGTCGGGTCGGTGAGGTTGAGCTCGGCGAGTGCGTCCCGTGCGGCTAGCGCCGAGCGGACCGCGCGCTCGGGATCGTCCTCGTGGGCCAGCGGAGCGCCGAAGAGGGCGACCACCGCGTCGCCGATGAACTTCTCCACGGTGCCGCCGTAGCTCTCGAGCTCGGCCTTCACGCGGGCGTGGTAGGGCGAGAGCATGCGGCGCACGTCCTCCGGGTCGAGCTTCTCCGCGCGCCCGGTGAAGCCGACGAGGTCGGCGAAGAGGACGCTGACGACCTTCCGCTCCTCGACGATCGGCAGCTGCGCCTCGCCGGGCGCCATCGCGGAGCCGCACGCGGTGCAGAACGCGAGCTCGAGCGAGACCACCTCGGCGCACGTCGGGCACGCGCGGCCGAGCTGCCCGCCGCAGCTGCCGCAAAACAGCGCTCCCGGCCGGTTCTCGAAGCCGCAGGAGGCGCATTCGGACACGGTCACCGCTCCTGCAGGTGATGGTGCGCCACCGAGGACATGACCTGGAGAGGCACGCAAGTTAGTCTAGGGCGGTTGGAGGCCGAGCATGCGCCGCGCCCGGGGCTCGCCGAGGTCCTGGCGGTCTGGATCCTCTTCGGCGTCGTCGCCGTCGAGGTGTGGGTCGCCTACGCGCGACTCCCGGTCGCGGAGCTCTACAACGTCGGCGACAACGGCTTCGCGGCGGGCGCCGGCCGGGCGCTGGTCTTCCTCAACTACCCGACGGCCCTCGTCGCGATCGCGGTCCTCGCCGTCCTCGCGGACCGGCTCCGCGGCCGCCTCGCAATCGTCGCCGCGCTCGCGGCGGTGCTGTGCGCGATCGTGGTCTGGCCCGGCGTCGTCGAGCAGTCCGATCTCGACGCGAAGCCGGTCAACGTGCTCCCCGCAGTCGGCATCCTCCTCGCGCTCGTCCTCACCGCGGTCGCGCTCTCTCGAGGCGGGGTCGGCGCGTCGCGGCCCTTCGGCGGCGGGTGGGACGTCGCGCGGGCCGTGCTGGCGGCGGTCCTGCTCCTCGGCTCCATCCCCTGGCTCGCCGGTGAGCTCGGCTTCTACCTGGACGACGTGCCCGGCCTCGGCTCTCTCTTCATGAGCGGCGAGCCGCGGCCCGAGCCGGGGCATCCGGACCTGACCGCCGTCCATCTCGGCCACCACCACGGTATGGACGGGACGCTCCTCGCGCTCTCGGCGCTCGCCTTCTCGCGGGTCGTCGGAGGCATCCGGACGCCGTTCCTCCGCGGCGCCTTCGGCCTCTACGTGGCGCTCATGCTCGTCTACGGCCTCGCGAACGCGACCCAGGACTTCTGGTTCGAGCAGCTGGTCAAGCGGGGAACGACGTCACTGGAGATCCCGAGCCTGATCGTGCCGAAGGCCTCGTGGGCGTGGGCCGCCCTGCTCGTGACGGCTCTCCTCATCCACTTCGCGGCGCGAAGCGTAGGTAGATTCGGAAGGCCATCTCAGGAAGGAGCCCCATGACGCGACGTTTGTTCCCGCTACTGCTTGTCGCTCTCGCGCTCACCCTCGTCGTAGCCGCGTGTGGCGGCGACGACGACGACACGACCGGCGAGGCGGCCGCCGGAGACACCACCACCCATGCGGAAGGGATGGAAGGCACTCATCTCACCCTCACGGCCGATCCCGACGGTGCGCCCTCGTTCGACCAGACGGAGCTGACCGCCGCCGCGGGCGAGGTCACCATCGAGCTCGTAAACGAGTCGGGCGTTGCCCACAACGTCGAGGTCGAGGGAAACGGAGTCGAAGAGGTGAGCGAGACGATCAGCGAGGGAAGCACCGAGCTCACCGTCACGCTCGAGCCCGGCGAGTACGAGTATTACTGCGCCATCCCGGGCCACAAAGAGGCAGGCATGGAGGGAACGCTGACGGTCGAGTGAGACGAGTCGACTAGCGTTCAGCGGGTGCAGCTCCTCGATCTCAAGCACCTCGGCCGCGAGCGCGTCATCGGCTCGTACCTGCTCGAGGGCGACGAGCCGGCGCTCGTCGACTGCGGGCCGGCGAGCTGCCTCGACGCGCTGCGCGAGGGCCTCGCGGAGCACGGGCTCGAGATCGGGGAGCTGCGCCACCTCGTCCTGACGCACATCCACCTCGACCACGCGGGCGCCGCGGGGTCGCTCGTCCGCGAGAACCCGAGCCTGCTCGTGCACGTGAGCGAGATCGGGGCGCCGCACGTCGTCGACCCGAGTCGCCTGGAGCGGAGCGCACGCCGTCTGTACGGGGAGAGCTTCGACCGTCTCTGGGGGCCGCTCGAGCCGGTGCCCGAGGAGAACGTGCGCATCGTCGGGGAGCGCGTGCTCGACCTCGAGGCGTTCCCGACGCCGGGCCACGCCTCCCATCACGTCTCCTACCTCGCTTCGGACGGCTCGTGCTTCGCGGGCGACGCCGCGGGCGTCCGCATCGCGCCTCTCCGCTACGTCGCGCCCGTCGCGCCGCCGCCGGACATCGACGTCGAGGCGTGGGAGCGCACGATCGACGCGATCGAGGAGCGGCGCCCGGAGCGGCTCCTGCTTGCGCACTTCGGCGTCGCCGACGACCCCGACTTTCATCTCGCAGAGCTGCGCTCGGCCCTCCGAACCTGGGCGGAGCGGGCCCGGGACGCCTCCGAGGAGGAATTCGTCGCCGCCGCGGAGGCGGACGTCCGCGCGGTGGCCGACGCCGCCACTGCCGAGCTCTTTCAGCAGGCGGGGCCGCTCTGGCAGTCCTACGCGGGGCTTCGCCGCTACTGGGACAAGAAGGGGGAGGCGGCAGCCGCGTAATTGGCTACCGTGTGCCGCGATGCGCCGTCAGCGAATCCCAGGGGTCTTCCTTGCCGTGCTCGCACTTGCGCTCACCGTGCCGGGGATGGCCTCCGCCGTTCGCCTCCAGCTGGTCGCGGACAGCTTCGACCAGCTCACGCAGGTGACCGCGCCGCGGAGCGGCGACCCGAGCGGGACGCTCTACGTGGTCGAGCAGGAGGGCGAGGTCTGGAAGCTCGAGGGCGGCAGCCGCACGCGGTTCCTCGACATCCGCTCGCTCGTCAGCTGCTGCGGCGAGCAGGGCCTGCTCGGGATCGCGTTCGACCCTCAGTACGGGACGAACGACTTCTTCTACGTGAACTACACCAACGTGAACGGGGACACCAGAGTCGTCCGCTACAGGGCCAACCCGGCCCACACGGCCGCCCTTTCCGAGCGCAGGATTCTGCTCCAGCTCAACCAGCCTGCCTCAAACCACAACGGCGGCCGGCTTCAGTTCGGCCCCAACGGGCGCCTGTACACGGGGCAGGGCGACGGCGGGGGCAGCTGCGACCCGGGCGGTCGCGCGCAGAACCTCCGCAGCAAGCACGGGAAGCTGCTCAGCATCAACCCGAGGGCGCTCGGCGCCGGCTGGCGGATCGACGCGTACGGCCTGCGCAACCCCTGGGGCTACTCCTTCGACCGCGCGAACGGGCGCCTCTACATCGGCGATGTCGGGCAAGGCATGTGGGAGGAAGTCGACACGCTGGCTCCCGGGCAGGCTGGGCGGGACGCCGGAGAACTTCATGTGGGACGCGTACGAGGGCCGCGTGCGGAGCGGCTGCGCCACCGGCGGTCTCCGCGGCCCCGGGGCGAGGATGAGGCCGATCTCGGTCTACAGCCACTCCCTCGGCTGCTCGATCACCGGCGGCTACTCCTACCGCGGAACCGACATCCCCGCGCTGCGCGGCTGGTACTTCTTCGCGGACTTCTGCTCCGGCCGGATTTGGCGGCTGAGGTACGCGAACGGGCGGGTCGTCCGCAGCCGGATGCAGGTGCTGGACTCGCCGCACCGCATCACGTCCTTCGGCGAGGGCGTGAACGGCCAGCTGTATATCACGCACCAGGCCGGCGCGATCTACCGGCTCGTCCGCGGCTAGCGGGTGCGCTACCAGTTCGTCGACTGCCGGTGGGAGCTGGGGAAGCCCGGGCGCGGTCGCGAGCTCTACCTGGAAGGGCACATCCCCGGCGCGTCCTTCGTGGACGTGGAGTCCGACCTCTCGGCGCCGCCGTCGACTCCGGGCGGGCGGCACCCGCTTCCCGCCGAGCACGACTTCGCGCGCGTTGCCGGCGCTGCGGGCATCGGGCAGGGAGTGCTCGTCGTCGCCTACGACCAGGGAATGAACGGCGGCGCCGCGCGCCTGTGGTGGCTCCTGCGCCACTTCGGGCACGACGACGTGGCGGTGCTCGCGGGCGGGATCGGCGCTTGGCTCGGACCGTTCCGGGCCGGGGAGGAGGAGATCGAGCCGGCGGAGTTCGTACCCCGACTCCGCGAAGGCGACACGATCGAGGCCGACGAGCTCGCCGCACGGCTCGGCGACCCCGGTCTTGCCGTCGTCGACGCGCGGCTGCCGGAGCGCTACCTCGGCGAGGTGGAGCCCATCGACCCGGTCGCCGGCCGCATCCCTGGCGCGCGGAACCAGCCCTTCCCAGAGGCGCTTGCGCCGGAGCTGCTCGAGGCAGAGGAGATCGTCGCCTACTGCGGCTCCGGGATCACTGCGGCCGTCGTCCTCCTGCGGCTCGCGCAGGCGGGCCGGGACGACGCGAAGCTCTACCCCGGCTCGTGGAGCGACTGGTGCGGCCGCGGCCTCCCGGCCGAGACCGGCTAGCCCTCCGGGTGTGGGACCGACTTGTCCGACTGGAACAGGCGGACTGCGCTCGACCAGTCTTAGGCGCGGCCGGTAGCCCCCCGCCGCGTGTCGTCTTCCTGGCAAAGGACGACAGGTGAGAGGAAACTAGGACGTCGCGAGCAAGCTTTTCATCGGCCCTCTTGCGGGGATTGCCGGGCGCCCCCGGGAGATTCCGCCGACCTCCTGCGGGATGTGCGCGGGATCAAACGTAAGAAGCGTGGGCTACTCCATGCGCGAGGGCCACGCTCGCGTTACCGGCCGACACGCCGAGCAGACAGCACGTACAACGCGCCTGAAACAGTTCTGTAACGCCGGTTCCTTACAAGGACCACCGAGTCGTCATATCGTTCCTGCAGGCCTCCGAAAGCGAGGATGCGCACGTGCAAGTGAGCGACGACCCGCGGGTCGGCACCGAGCTCGCCGGCTATCGGATCGAGTCGCTGCTGGGCTGGGGCGGCATGAGCGTCGTCTACCTGGCTGAGGACCTGCGGCTCAAACGGAGGGTTGCGCTCAAACTGCTGGCTGCCAGCCTCGCCGAGGATGAATCGTTCCGTGACCGCTTCCTGCGCGAGTCGGAGCTGGCCGCGTCGATCGACCATCCGAACATCATCCCGATCTACGAGGCCGGGACGACCGAGGACCTCCTCTTCATCGCCATGCGCTACGTCAAGGGGCGTGACCTGAAAGAGCGCCTCCAACGCGGCTGCCTGGACCCGGCGGACGCGATCGGCATCCTCACGCAGGTGGCGAGCGCCCTGGATGCGGCCCACGCGCGCGGTCTCGTGCATCGCGACGTTAAACCCTCCAACGTACTGCTCGACGCGGGGTCCCGTCCCGACGGCTCCGACCACGTCTACCTGGCGGACTTCGGAATCACGAAGCGGGTCTCCGAGGAAACCGAGGTCGGCGATGACGGACGCCTAATGGGCACCACCGACTACGTCGCTCCCGAGCAGATCGCCGGTGAGGAGACCAACGGGCGGGCGGACGTCTACTCGCTCGGCTGTGTGCTCTACGAGTGCCTCGTCGGGCAGCCGCCGTTTCGGCGTGACTCGGACCTTGCGGTTGTGTTCGCGCACCTCGAAACGGAACCGCCGGCGCCGAGCGCACTGCGATCTCAGTTGCCA
>CAWCCL010000008.1:0-69954 GCA_963794055.1 uncultured Actinomycetes bacterium | reverse complement strand
TCGAGATCAGTGCTATACCCCACAGACAATTCGCGGAGGCCGGCGTGCGTACCGTAGGAGAGACGTGGATCCAGGATGTCCGCACCTTCCCAGAGCGCCGAGGATGGCTTCGTTCATCGAGACTACGCGGCCTGGAATCGTGCTGTCGGTGAAGTCTTCTTCGACGGCCGGTTCGCGCATCGACCGGTCTACCTCGATCTCGAGCCGGAGACGCTAGCCGAGGTCGCGGCTAGCGCAGGTAACGACTCTGACAACACGCTCTCCGGACTCACCGCAGCCGTTAGAGAGACGCTTTACCTCGGCGCCCACGAACCACCGCTTTTCGACCGTCACACCCGGGCCGTGCGAGCGTGGATTGGCGAGGGGAGAAGGGGAACGCCACCATTTCTGGCGTTGTTGGCCTTCCTCTCGTCGGTCGCGGGAGGAAATGAGGAGCGACCAGAAATTCGCCGCCAACAACTACTACGGTCGACTTTGCGAGCGCCTCTGAGCCTCGACCTTGAGGGCGCTGACCGCGACCGTGTTGCACGCTGGTTCCGCGCGGAGACACCCGTCTTCTGGCGCGAGCTGAATGGTTGGCTCGAGGCGAGCGAGGGTCGGCTCGGTAACTCCCACTGCCTTCGCGCTCAACTCGCATCACAAGTACGTCGGAGTCCCGATCTCCCAGGCCCTGGTCAGGGAGCGAGATCGGCAGCTTCTGCCGGACCTCTTTGCGCGATATCGGCTCGCGCCCGGAACTCGGCTTTCCCGAAGCGACATGCTGCGGTTTCTGGAGGATTGGCTTCCGCAAGCGACAGTGAGCAAGACGCTAAGGACGCTTTGCCGCCAGCCCGCAGCGCGAGAGCGAGTCGCCGACGTCGCCTGCATCGAGCTGGAGCTTTGGGACGGGACGCTTCCCGTGGCAGAGGGTGCTGTCGAGCTGGATGCGGCGATCTCGCTTGTGGCCGCATTTCATCGCCATCCGCGGCCGCGCGTCCGCTTCGACCTTGTCGTTCGAAGCCTGGCCCCTCTGCCAGAGGGGCGCTATCGGCTCGTTCACGACGCTCCCCCGCATGCGGTCGCCGCACTCGCCGACACCGATGGCTCTCTCACCCTGGGAGCGCTTCAGCCTGAAGGGTGGCGGCCTCTCGAGGAATCGACGGCCGTTTCCGTGGCCGACTTCCTCTTCGCGAACATGCGCCTCATGCGGGATGACGCAACCATCAGGCACGAGCCGCGAAGCCTCGTGCTCCTCGAGCGAGACGAAGAGCTTATGCGCTACGTCGAGGTGCCACGTGCCCACCTCGCCCGCGACTACCTCCTGCTCGCACGTGAGCGCCTCCGCGAACCCCTCTTGAAGCGATGCTGGCCTCGTCCGCACGTCCCGGCTATCGCCTAGCGGCCGAAGGAGAGATCGCCGGGCTGCCGCAGGGATGGATCGGAGCGATCGGGGTCGGCTCGCACTGGGGCTTCCGGAAACGACAAGCGCAGACCTCGCCCCGCTCGTTCCCGTTTCTTGACCGCAATCTCGCTCGTCGCCGGCTTCGCCCTCCCGGCACGCGCTACCTGGCTTCGGGGCGCGCTTCCGGAAGTCGTCGCAACATCAATCGATACTCAAAACGAAGCTCCCCAATCTCCCTGGCCTACGAGCACCTGCTCCACCAGGACGGCGAAGCGACCGAGTCAACGGAGCTTGGTCGATTCACCGAGCGTGGCGTGCTCGAGTTGGGCGACCTTGACCTCCCCGAAGGCGACTACCGCATCGAGCTGACGTCGTCCTCTCAAGAAACAACGGCGCTCGCGTCGGCAGCCTTGCGTGTCCGGTCCGCCGCGACGCCTCGGGTGCTGCTGGCCGATCAGGTTGGGCCGATCGGCCACGCGCTCGGCGAGAATCCGATCGCCGCCCTGGCTGCTACGGAACTTGTCGGGCTGCCAGAAGGGAAGCAAGTCGTATCCGGAGCATGGGCGCCTGACGGTAAGCCACTCGCATTCGAGAACGGTCGGATTCCACAGCACTCGGTGTCCTAACACCCCCCGAGCACGCCGATCCCGACGACGTCTCGGCCGATGCCCCACGCGCCGGTGAAGGGCCCGCGTGCATCGAGACCGGCGCTCACCACATCGTCCTACCGCCAGCGGGCCCCGGGCGTCCACCACCTGGAACCACCATCGGGGGCACTTGCAAGCGATGTGGGCTCGAGAAGTGGTTCCCGGCACGGCCTCGGGGCGTGGGTCGAGCCCGAATCGAGCGCCACCCGCCGGAGCCCCGTGACACAATCAAGCCAGGCCGCGGCGACACGCGAGGCGACCCGTCTCCACGTCGCCACCGATCATGCCTGATCGGCGCGGCGAGCCCAGACATCCTCTCGAGGCGCTTTCCTACGCTCAGGCTGGCCCTGGCCGACGTTCGACGGGATCGCCATCGCAGGTCGTCTGACTCCGGACCTTCGTCCGAAATCGCGCGCCTTTTGTCCGCCCTCGGGCACCTGGACCTCACCTCGAGGCCGCCGCATGTCGGCCCCACGAGCTGGGCGATCGCGCCGGCGACCCTCGCACGCTCCCCGGAATAGCATCGACGCATTCTTTGCGGGCGGCGCTCGGGGCCATGATCGATCGGCTCGCGACGCCACAGAGCCGCTCGGCTGCCCGATAGCGATCGAAGACCTCGACGACGCGCCAGCCCTTGTGGCCGTCCGCGGACTTGATGCCAACGACGAGGCCGAGCTTGCCGCCGCCACTTCGTCGGCGCGCGACAGCGAAGTTCGATTCATCTAGGACGCCGCATCTCGGATCGCTGCACTGCTGCTGCGACTGAGCCTGATCGTGCCCCGGCTCTCGAGCTTGACCCTGCCGAGCGAGGCGACCCCCGAGCGGTTCAACGTCGCTGAGGCCCGATGGAGCGAATTGAGGCTCGCCTAGCTGCCGGGCGCTTATCGCTCGCGCGGCGTCATCACCCGTTACGGATTCGCCGACAAGGCCGGGGCGGTGCTACTGGAACCGATGCACGACTCTGCAAATGGCTTGCCGCAGCGCGCGAACGGAGTCGCTTCTCGCCTACGACGCAGCGGCCGACATCCTCGTTTTTCCGCTCGGCGCGCAGCTACCAGGCCTCTACGGCCGGCATCCGTACTCTGCACCGGCCAGGCTCCGACCGAGCGCAAAGACGGCACCACCACTTATCGCATGTCCCGCCGACATCGCTGCCGGGTCTGGCGCCTCCTGACGAGCTGACATGGAAGACGACTGACCTAGCGACCACACGACTCTCTGAGAGCGGCGCCGATCCAATCGGCGTCTACGACGCGATCAACGACGGCTACCTGCGCTACTACGACACCGCCTTCTGGCTGCGTGACGCCGCGCTGCGAGCAGAGCGGCGAGCGCTCCTCGAGCGGCCGGGCGTCTCTTCACCGACCCGCTGATCGAGCCGGTCCTCCCGTACGACCGACGGCACGACTCGGTACGACGTCTGCGCAGAGCTCGGGCTTGGACTCGTCAGCGTTGCAGACGACTCTCGCGCAGATGCTGTTCGACGCCGACGGCGGCGAGCTTCCGCCTGCGCGCCCACCAGGCGACGGCGCTGCGCGTCGCCCTCGGAACGAGCGACGAAGCGGAACATCGTCGTCACCTCCGGGACCGGCTCGGGCAAGACCGAGTCGTTCCTGCTGCCGGTCTTCGCGCGGCTGCTCGCCGAGGCCGCAGCATGGCCGGCGAGCGCGCAGCTGCACCGCTGGTGGGACGCCGCGCGAGCAGCGGAACGCCTGGCGAGCCGCGCGGGCGAGAGCGACACGGCCGGCGGCGCGTGCGCGCGATGGTCCTCTACCCGACGAACGCCCTCGTCGAGGACCAGATCTCGCGGCTGCGCAAGGCGCTCATCACGCGCGCGGCGCGAGCGAGCGCACCGCACGTTCTTCTTCGGCCGCTACACCGGCGCGACGCTCGGCGGCGGGACGCTCCCGACGCGCAACAGCAGACGAGCGCGCGCGCAGACAGTCGCCGAGCAGCTGCGCAAGATGGAGCGCGACCGCGACGCGATGGACGACCGACGACCTCGAGCTGCATCAGCCAGTTCTCCGACCCGCGCGTCGGCGAGCTGCTGACGCGCTGGGACATGATCGCCGCGCCGCCCGACATCCTCGTCACCAACTACTCGATGCTCAACGTGATGCTGATGCGCGAGCGCGAGGACCCGATCTTCGACGCAGACAGCCGAGTGGCTGCGCGACGACGCACGGCACGCGTTCACGCTCGTCGTCGACGAGCTCCACACCTACCGCGGCACGCAGGCAGCGAGGTCGCGCTCGTGGTCCGCAACCTTCTTCGCCGGCTCGGGCTCGACCCGCGACTCGCCGCAGCTGCGCTGCATCGGCACGAGCGCGTCGCTCGACGCGAGCGAGGGGCTCGAGTACCTCGAGCAGTTCTTCGGCGTCGACGGCGACAACCTTCCAGATCACCGCCGGCGAGCCCGCGCCGATGCCAGAGCCAGCCGAGCCACTCTCGCGCTCGACGTTTGCGCGCCTGAGCCGCGCCGCAGATGCCGGACGCGCGAGGCGACTCCGTCGAGCGCGCGCGCGGACGCAGCACCGAGCACGCGTCGCGAGGCGATCGCCGCAGCCTGCCTCGACGGCGACAGCGCGCGTGCCGACGCCGCTATCGACGATCGACGACCGGCTGCTTCGACGACGCCGCCGGACGGCGACGCTCGGCGCGCTCGAGGCGCGTCCTCGACGCGCTCGCGATCGGAGCCGACGGCGAAGCCGCGATCCCGTTCCGGGCGCACCTGTTCGTCGCGCCTAGATCCGAGGCATCTGGGCGTGCTCGAACCCGACTGTCGGCCAGGTCGAGCCGAGCCACTGAGCAGCGACGAGTCGGGAAGCTGTATCGCGACGCCGACCGCTCACCTGCGGCTGCGGGTCGCGCGTCCTCGAGCTTCTCTACTGCGACCAGTGCGGCGACGTCTCGCTCGGCGGCTTCGTCGCCGACATCGACACCGACGCCGAGGACGGCCGAGCGCACACTGGTACCTCAGCCCGTCGCCGACCTCGCTGGCTCCGCGGCAAGAGCTGCCGTCATGCGGCGCCGCTACGGCGAGTACATGTGGTACTGGCCATGGCAGCCGCCCACCGACGTCGACAGCCTGGACAGCACCAGGCCCCCGGAGCAGCCGAGCGCGACCTCGCTTCCAGTTCATCGCGCGCCGACTCTCGACCACCGCACCGGCCTCCTGACGCCCGGCAGCTCGCGGCGGCAACGGGACGATGCTCAGCGTCGCGAACGTGCCCGACGCGCCGCACCGCGTGCCGGCGCTTCCCGAGCGCTGCCCGCGCTGCGACCGCGCGGCGTCAACCGCAAGCCGCGCATCTTCTTCCGCGGCGTCGTGCGCTCGCCGATCCGCGCGCACACGACCGGCACCGCCGCATCGACGCAAGTGATCCTCGACCGCGTCGTCAACGCGATCGGCGAGACGCCCGACGACGCGAAGACGATCATCTTCACCGACAGCCGCGACGACGCAGCCGCGACCGCCGCGGGCGTCGAGCTGAACCACTTCCGCGACCTCGTCCGCCAGCTCATGACCACCGAGCTCGAGGCGCACGTCTCGCCCGCGAGCTACTCCAGCGCGCGCGGCGCGGACGAGCCGCTCGAGCACGCGGACGAGCGCGACGCTGCTGAGCTCATCCAGCGCGAGCGACCCGACGTGTGGGCCGCCTACCGCTCGCCGCGCGCGGTGCCGCGCAGCGACGACGGACGAGCGCTGATCGAGGAGTTCGAGCGCGGTACGCGCGGCACGCGGCGACCTGCTCGACTGGGGCGACCTGCTCGTCGCGCGTCGAGGCGAAGATGGTGCAGCCTCGGCGTCAACCCGGCCGGGCCGGCGCAAGCGTCCAGCGAGCTGGCCGAGGGACAGCCGTGGTGGCGCTATCTACTCGCCCCCGACGGCGAGATGGGAGCCGCTCCCAGCTGCAGGTCGCGAGACCGGCGGAGCAGGAGGCCGCAGCAGCACCTCAGCGCGACCTCGCCGACGCGCTCTTCAACCGCGGCGGCCGCGACTTCGAGTCGATCGGCCTCGGCTGGCTCGAGCCGACAAGCCCCGCGCTCGCGCGGATCCCGCTCGACGCCGAGACGGCGCACCGAGGTCGCTGCTCAGCTCGATCCGGATCCTCGGCCTCGCCGGCCGCTACCCAGGCTCGCGCTATCGACGGCGAGGCGACGCGCCCGCGAGCCTTCGACGCTACCTCGCGCGCCGTCGCGCGAAGCGAGGGCATCGACGGCCGCCGAGCTGCTCGAGGAGCGTCGTCGAGCGCTTCGCGAGCGTCGGGCGCGCTCGACGAGTGGACGCTCCGGCTCGGGCGGGCTTGAGCATCGTGCGCGCTCAGCCGAGCCAGCCGGCTTGGCGTGTGCGACAACTGCGCGCGCGTCCACCTCCACGCGATCGGCGGCGTCTGCACGACCGAGCGGCTGCAACCACGACCGGCTTCGACGCAGACTCGAGCGCGCGAGCGATCGGTGACGACTACTACCAGTGGCTCGCGCACGACGAGCCCGCGCCGGCTCGAGTCGAGGAGCTGACCGGGCAGACGAAGCCGCTCAGCGAGCAGCGCGCGCGCCAGCGGCGCTTCAAGGGCGCGCTGCTGCGGCCGCCCGCCGAGAACGAGCTCACGCAAGGGATCGACGTGCTCAGCGTCACCACGACGATGGAGGTCGGCGTCGACATCGGCTCGCTGCGCTCCGTCGTGATGGCCAACATGCCGCCGCAGCGCTTCAACTACCAGCAGCGCGTCGGCCGCGCCGGCCGCAAGGGGCAGCCGTTCTCGTTCGGCGTCACGCTCTGCCGCGACCGAACCCACGACGACTTCTACTTCCGCAACACCGAGCGGATCACCGGCGACCCGCCCCCGCAGCCGTACCTCGACCTCGGCAACGAGCAGATCGTCCGGCGCGTCGTCGCCGCCGAGGCGCTCCGGCGCGCGTTCCTGCGCTCTCCGGCCGAGTCGCGGCCACAGCGGAGCCCAGAGAGCACGCACGGCGCCTTCGGCAAGGTCGACGAGTGGCAACTCAGCCTCCGCGAGCCGATCGCCAGCTGGCTCGAGGACAGCCGCCGAGGTCGCGACGCGATCGTCGCGCGCCTGACCGCGCTACACCGGCGCTCGACGAGGCCGCGATCGACGAGCGGTCACGTCATGGATCAGGCACGAGCTCGTCGACGAGATCGACGACGCGGTCGCGAGCCGCATCCTCACGCAGACAGAGCTGAGCGAGCGGCTCGCGAACGCCGGCATGCTTCCGATGTTCGGGTTCCCAACCCGTGTCCGCTCGCTCTACGAGCGGCGCCCGCAAAGACGCGGAGACGACAGGACGCCCAGGTCGCCGACCGCTCGCTCGACATCGCGATCTCGAGCTTCGCTCCGGGCGCCGAGGTCCTACGCGACAAGCAGCTCCACGTCGCGGTCGGGTTCGCCGCCTGGGCGCTCTCCAGCGACGCGCCGCTCGCAGATCGACCCGCTTGGCCACCGAGCTCGTCGATCGGCCGCTGCCCAGCCTGCGGCGCCGTCGAGGCGAGCCCTCGACAGCGAGGATGCGCCCTGCCGGTCTGCCTGTCAAGCGACGACGCGCTCGTTCGACCTCTACCAGCCGCTCGGATTCCGAACCGACTACGCACCCGCAGGACTTCGACGACCAAGCAGAGCGCGGGCTTCCTCGGCGGCTGCCCGGAGCTCGGCTGGACTGCCAGAGCGACCCAGCCGGGCAGCCCACGGGGGCATCGACGTCCTGACACGCTCGGCAGCCGAGGTCTTCAGCATCAACGACAACGGCGGCGAGCTCTACGCCATGTACAAGCTACGGCCGAACGCTCGTCGTTCCCAGCGCCAGAGCTGTACCGCGAGCTGCCACGCCTCCCGCACGACCAGTTCGAGCGGCGAGCCCGACGTCCGCGGCGCGATCGGCTGCGTGAAGCCGACCGACGTGCTCGTCCTGCACCTCGACAACCTCGCCCTCCCGGGCCCGCACGGCGTCGTCACGACCGACCGCGCGCCACTGCCCGCCGGCGTTGACCGCGCTCTGGTCGTTCGCCGAGGTCTTCCGCATCGCCGGCGCGCTCGAGCTCGACATCGACCCGCGCGAGCTCGACATCGGCCTTCAGCCGTTCCCGGTCGAGGATCGGAGATCGCACTGCGGATCTTCATCGCGGACGCGAGCGAGAACGGCGCCGGCTACGCGACGCGCCTCGCCAACCCGACGATCTCTCCGCGCGTCTTTCGATCGCATCGAGCGACCACCTGCGCAGCGACTACGAGGAGATCGAGCACGCCACCGAGCTGCGACTCCTCCTGCCCCGACTGCCTTCGCAGCTACGACAACCGGCGCCTCCACCCCTATCTCGACTGGCGACTCGCGCTCGACCTTGCCGCGGTCGCGCAGGCGAGCAGCTCCCGCTTCGTCGCTGGCTCGACCGCGCTCCGCAGGACGTGACCGCCTTCGCCGAGGCATTCAATGTCACACCGCTCGAGCTCGGATCGCTGCGCGGCGTTCAAGACCCGCAGACACGCCGGGTCGCGTTCTTCGGCCATCCCCTTTGGCGGCTCGACCAAGGGTTCTGGGTGCCGGCCCAGGTCGAGGCGGCCGACCTCGCCCGACGCGATCATGGCGCGAGCGCGGTCCAGGCATTCGATCTACACACGCTCACGCGTTGGGCGCACAACGTGATCGCTTGGCTCGTCAGCAGCTAGAAGCGCGGCCGGCGACCATCCCGGCGCTCGAGCCGCTTGAGCACGTCTCACCGACACTCGGAGAAGCCCTCGGCCGCTGCTTTCTGCGAGTTGCCTTCGCACAGGACAAGCGCTTCGGACTCCTCCGGAAGCCAACGACCGCAACCGCGCTGGGGATCGTCGCGCACGAGATGGCTGAGGCGGCCGCCGCGAGGGCGGCTTCGCGGGTTGGACAGGCGTCAGCGAGAGCTCTTCGACGTCTGAATGGCACGAGAGAGTGGAACGCGAGCGAGCAAGACTTGAAGAGGCCTGGCCGTTAGCCCCGATTCCGCCACCGCAGCGATGGCGAGGCTACGAACTCGTCCGAACGAGGCTGCGCACCCTGCTCATCGAGCAAGAAGAGCCCGACGACATACCGTCATTCGACGCCGGGTCACGTCAGCTCGAGACGTGGCTCCGAGACCCGACGGGGAGGCTCTTCGGTCGGCCGGATCGCGTCGAGATCTCAGACGACGGGGCGGTCGAAATCATCGACCTCAAGAGCGGCTGGTCGCTCCCGGACGAGATGAAGCCGGAGCATCGCCGGCAACTCCTTGCCTATGCCTTCCTCTGGCACGCCGAGCATGGCATCTGGCCAGCACTCGCCACGATCCAGCGGCTTGATGGCTCACGCCTCACAATCGAGGTCAATCCCGCCGAGGCGGAGGGCGTCGCTCGCGAGCTAACCACCGTCGTCGACGACTACAACGCGGCGATAGCGGATGCCCCGACGGCAGAGAGAATCGCCTCTCCAACGGCGGAGACATGCGAACTCTGCGAGTTCCGCGTCGCGTGCGGACCGTTCTTCTCCGCGTTGCGCGAGGAATGGGGCTGGTACCGACGCTTCGCGTTCGGCCGTGTCCTCCGCGTGATCCCTGCCGCAGGCTCGGCGGTCATCGAACTCTCGGCCACGAGCACGAATCTTGCGGGCGCGCCCAAAACCGCCCGAGTGCTAGGTGTACCGCCCGACTGTACGCCGGCGGAGGGCTCGATCGTTGCGATCGCCAACGCGATTCCAGCTCGGACGGTCAGCGACATGCGTCTCGCCTGGGATAGCGAGATCTTGGTCTGGCCCTAGACCGTACGAGATTCGCCTATCCAGCGACTCCGGCCGCTATCGCGTTGCGCGAGCCTTGCCAGCCACTGGCCTCCTTCCAGACGACCGCGATTCCCATCTCATTAAGGAAGGTGACGTAGGCATCGCCGATTGGCTCGGAGAAAGGGCAAGCAGGTGCGGTGGGGCGGCGGGTGGCCGCCACAGGAAGTGGCGATAGGTGAGAAGCTGGCCGAGGGCGGCGCGCACCGCGTGCGTCGCGTTCTACCGTCGAGCAAAATCGCCTCAGTCGGCCAGGCTACGGAGCCGCCAGCGTGATGCCCGGGAGCGCTGGTGACAAGTCACGAGGCTACGGAGAAACCTCTGCAAGTAGCCTTCCCGCATGGCTTCGAGCATCCCTAGCCGAGCAAGGTTGTGGCTCCGCGACGAGAGCATGCTCGCACTGGATCTCGCACTTCCGCGAGGGCCCGAACGCTCCCCGGACATCTACTGAAGAGCTGAGCGAAGTGCTTCGCGCCTTCCCGATCGAGGCGGAACTGGCAGCTAACAAGAGTTTCCGGAGCGAGGCAAGCGTTCGCCAAGCTGGGGAACTTTACCTGGATCGACTCCGCGGGCTCTGGTGGACTACATAACGCGAGCACGATGGATGCCAGCGTTTGGGGAGAGTTTCGGGACGATCGCGAACGCCTCACGCTTCTGGCCGCGCGCATCCGAACCGCTGTTCTGACAGGCGAAGCGATCGAAACGGAGCAGCGAGATCCCGAGTTTGAGGAAGCAGAGGAAGGTGCTGTCCTTACGCGCCTGCACCGGGTCAGGGAGCGGAATCGCCAGCTCGTCTCGAAGAAGAAGAAGCAGATGTTGGCCGCTGAGGGAACCCTTTTCTGTGAGGTCTGCCAGTTTGACTACACACGCCGGTATGGCGACCTAGGCTCCGGCTTCATCGAGTGTCACCACCGTGTCGCCGTCTCCGGCTTCTACCGGGCACAAAGACACAGCTCGGTGATCTCGCCCTCGTATGCGCCAACTGCCACCGAATGATTCATCGGCGACGGCCCTGGCTCACGATCGAAGACCTTCGTGAGCTGGTCTCCCCTGGTTAGGCCCGCGCCCAAATTCGGGTCCTTGCGGCACCCTGCAGCGGGAAGCCCAGCGACCGGCTGGGCGCTCACCCCAAGTAGCCGCCTGGTGTTACGAAGGCGTCTTTCAGGCTCGAGGCGCGGGGGGGCCGACCGGCGTTGACCCTCGTCGGAGAGACCTCGCCGTTCTGTTCAAGCTTCCCCTTGCTCGCGGCCGGTCCCAGTAGCTCGAGAATCCCTTCGGCGACACTCGACGCAAGTTCATGCTCCCACGCACGAACGACCGTCCAGCCCGATTGAGTGAGGGCCGCCGTCACGGCGCGATCCCTCGCGCGATTTCGGTCGAGTTTTGGTCCCCAGTACGACTGATTGCGAAGAGGGAGATTCCCATGCTCAGGGAGCCGCGCCGAAACAGCCGTCAAGGAAGACCGCAAGTCGGCGTCTCGTGAAGACGATGTCCGGCCTCACTGTGGATCTCGCCGACGCGAATGCGGTAGTCGACGCGATAGCGCACGCCACGCGCGTGCAGGAGACGGCGAAGCAGCAGCTCGGGCTTCGTGTCGCGGCGGCGGTTCCGAGACATCCGCAGCGTGACATTGGGATGTCCTGGGGTTGGGTACGGAAGGGCCATCCCTAGGCCGCAGCGGAGAGTCGGGTGACTGCGCCGGGACCGAGGCCTGGGCCAGGATGGTCGGCATGGTCGCCACGCTGCGAAAGATATGGCGTTGGCACGGCGGCTGGCTCCTCGGGGGCGGGGCAGTCATCGCGCCGGGCAGGAATGAGAAGGGGCGTCTTGGACGGAGTCACTCGCAATATCTCCTCGCTGATCGAGGCACCGAGAATCTGCCCGACGGGCGGAGGCACGGCGTTGCCGAGTTGGCGGCGAACGGACGTCGGCTCACCCGCGATCTGCCAGTCGGAAGGGAAGCACTGCAGGCGCAGGAGTTCGTGTACGGTCAGGCGTCGGCTGCGCCAGTGAAAGGGGCCGGTTGCCGGGCCGGCCTGCGCCTGCAGCGTCCACGACGGCCGTGCCTTGGCGAGCTTCAGCAGGAATGTCCAGTAGCGGCGACGCCAACCGAAGAGCGGCTCGCCCCCTCCTCGCGGAGTGTGGTGAAGGTAGTTCGATCCCTCGGGGATCGAGGGGAGAAGGTCGGCCCATTTCCCCAGTGGGCGGAGTGAGTCGTCGAAGTCGGGTCATCTACGTCGCCAATCGCGTCCCATGCCCGTGCGAACTCGAGACGTCCGGCAACGCCGTTCGCCGCGACGGCCACGGAGGCATGGGTAGGCGTTGGCTTGGCGAGATCGAGTCCGCATCGGGAGGCGAGGACGAAGACACGCTCGCGTTGTTGCGGGACACCGTAGTCGGCCGCGTCGATCTCGATCGGGACTGCCTCGTACCTCGTCCCGTACCGTTCATTGATCCCCTTCAAGCCGTTGCGGAGCACGTCGAGCGCCTCAAGCTCATGTGTTTCGTGCGTGCGTGTCGCTGTTATCCCTTTGACGTTTCTGAGCAGCATCGTCTCTGGCAGCGCGGCCTCCAAGACGTCGAGGTACGCGCGAAGCGTGCTCGCCCGTGGGTCATTCATCCTGCGAGGACGGCCATGTCGCCACTGCCCTGACTTCGAGAACGGCTGGCAAGGTGGCCCCCCGGCGAGCAGGGCCGCCTCACCCCGCACGATCCCGAACGCCTTAAGGATGTCCGCGGGGCGGTGCTCGTAGATGTCGCCCGGTGTCAGCTGCCGCCAATCCGGTCGGTTTGCGCGCAGCGTCGCCCGGCAGTCTTCGTCGACCTCGACGCAGCCAGCCATCTCGAAATCCAGCCCGTTCAAGCCCAATATCGAGGCCACCGGCACCGGTAAAGAGCGACAAAACCTTCACGGCACCGCCAATAACGTGCGTACGCGAAGCGTCACGCTCACGTACTACACCAGTCTCGCCGGACGAGGCACGCCCTGAGCTTAGTAGCCATCCTCCCGATTGGTAATAGACGAGCAGGCCGCGGAGCTGGGCGGCCCGGCCGCGCATGCCCCGCGGTTGCGGGGCTTTCACAGGTAGCGGGGGCAGGTTTTGAGCCTGCGACCTCCCGAGTTATGACCCGGAAGGCAGAGTCTTCACCCCGCCCGGTGAATCAGCTTCTAATCTGATTCGAGATGCCTAGAGCCGCGCGGAGGCGTCCGCGCCCTGAGCCACTCCGCGAGGTGCTCGACGCCCATGATCCACACGCCGTCGCGGCGATGCGGGCGGTCGTCTCGCTGCACCAGGCACAGGACCGGGGTGACCCAGCCGCCGACCTCGCCGTGGAGCCACGCTGCGTGGTGGCGGGCTCGGCCCAGGTGCTCGACTCGATACGCGCGGTTGCGCGTCTCGACCAGGTACGAGCCTGAGGGGCCGTGGACGACCGTGCCGATTCGGCGGCCGTGGGCGCTCAGGAAGTCGTGCTCCACCGTCCAGCCGTCCTCGCCGCGCGAGGGAGTCGAGGGCGCGGCGCACCGGCTCGTCGTCGACGGCCAGGCCGAGCTTCTCGTTGCCGGCGGCGATGGCGTCCGCGACGTCGTCGCGGAAGAGGAGGAGGACGACGGCGGCGAGGGCGAGGATCGTGACGATGCCCTGCGCGGGCTCGACGAGGTCCGTGAGGACGGCGGTCATGATGAGCGCGTCCACCGCCAGGAACGCGAGCACCAGCGCGATCGCGTCCCAGGTCGCGCGCCTGGCGGAGGCTCCGGTGGCCGGCATGCTCCCTCTATCGGCCGCGCGCAGGGCCGCTATTAGAGCCGATTTCGAGATGACGCCTCGTCGCCGGGGTGCGATGGTCGTTCCGAGGCAAGGACGCAGGGAGTGCTCGTAGCCGGAGGCTACGGGCGCGACTGAGGACGCGTCCTCGGGGCGAGCAGCGCGGCCCGGCGGCACAGGGCTTCATGTCGAGATCGGCTCTAAGCCAATTACTGGGTATCTGCGGCGAGCGGGACGAGCTCGAAGCGGTCGACGTCGACGAGGCCGCGGTCGGTGATCTTCAGCTCGGGATCACCGAGAGCGCCAGGAACGACATCGTCTGGAACGGCGACGGATAGCGTGCAGCCGAGCGCCCGCGCGGCCTCGACGCATGCCTCGCTCGCCTCCACGACCTCCGCCAGCGGCGCGTCCGAGAGCAGGCCGGCGACCGGCAGGGGCAGCTCCGCCTTCACGCCGCGGCTCTCGACGACGACGATGCCGCCGCCGATCTCGGCGATGCGCTGGACGGCGCGCGCCATGTCGCCGTCGTCGGCGCCGACGACCACGATGTTGTGCGCGTCGTGGGCGATCGTGGAGGCCATCGCGCCCTTCTCGAGGCCGAAGCCGCGCACGAAGCCGAGGCCGATGCGGCCGGACGCGAGGTGGCGCTCGACGACCGCGATCTGCAGGAGGTCGCGCGCGGGGTCGGGCACCGCGAAGCCGTTCTCGACGCGCGGCTCGTCCTCGAGCGCGTCCGTGACGATCTGCCCCTCGACGAGGCCGATCACGCGGGCCGCGCCGCCCTCCCACGGGATGCGGAAGTCGTTGACCGCGACCGGCTCGACGTGCACGGTGGACTTCACCCACTCCGGCACCTCGACGCGCGCGATCTCCTCCACCGGCTTGCCCGCCTTGAGGACGAGCTCGGGCTCGAAGCGCTCGAGGTCGGGCAGGAGCAGGACGTCGGCCTGGTAGCCGGGCGCGAGCGCGCCGAGCTGGGTGAGGCCGTGCCAGAGGCAGGGGTTGAGCGTGGCCATGACGAGCGCGTCCTCGGGGGCCGTGCCCTGTGCGACCGCGTCGCGCACCATCGAGTTGATGTGCCCTTCCTCGGCGATGTGCTCGGGCTCGCGGTCGTCGGTGCAGAACGCGAGCCGGTGCGGGCCGAACTCCTCGACGAGCGGCAGCAGCGCGGCGAGGTTGCGCGCGGCCGAGGCCTCCCGGATCAGCACCCACATCCCCGCGCGCAGGCGCTCGCGGCCCTCCTCGGCCGTGAAGCACTCGTGGTCGGAGCGGATGCCGGCCGCGGCGTAGGCCTGGAGCTGCTTGCCGAGGACGCCCGGCGCGTGGCCGTCGACGTGCGTCGTCGCGAGGGCGAGCTTCTCCAGCTCGTGCGGGTCGCCGGCGATGACGCCGGGGAAGTTCATCATCTCGGCGAGGCCGATCACGCGCCGGCGGCGCAGCAGCCCCTCGAGGTCGCCCGGGTTCAGCGGCCGGTGCGGCGACTCGAACGACGAGGCGGGCACGCAGGACGAGGCCATGAAGAAGACGTCGAGCGGCACCGCCGCGCAGAGGTCGGCGAGCCAGTGGACGCCGTCCGTGCCGAGGACGTTGGCGATCTCGTGCGGGTCGGCGACGACGGCGGTCGTGCCGAGCGGGAGGACGAGGCGCGCGAACTCGTCCACGAGCAGCTTCGACGACTCGAGGTGCATGTGCGCGTCCACGAAGCCGGGGACGACGTACTTGCCGCCGGCGTGGATCACCTCGCTGGCCCGCGTACTCGCCGAGGCCGGCGACGAAGCCGTCGCAGACGGCCACGTCGGTCTCCAGCCACTCGCGCGTGAAGACCGAGAAGACCTGTCCGCCCTGGATGACGACGTCGGCGAGCTCGTCGCCGCGCGCCACCGCGAGCCGTCGCGCGAGATCCGGCACGGGGGAACGGTATCGCGGCGAAGGCGGGCGCCGCGGATCCTCGAGGCGAGCTACAACTGAAGCACTGGCCCTGCCAGCAGAATCTGGCCCGAAGCCCGCACTCCACCGACGCGCCTAGGCGCGCGAGGCGAGGAGCTTTCAAGGCAAACGGATTCGACCCGCGGGGCCAGCCTTTTTGAACCGCTTACGCGGAGGCCACGAGGGGCTCGCCGAAGGCGTCGCCCAGCGCCGAGTCGATCTCGCTCTGCAGCGCGACCTTGAAGCGGACGCGGCGCCCGACGGCCTCGCGAATCTCGTCGAGGCCGCGGTCGTCGGTCGGGTCGGCGACGGCGACGAGCAGCACCGAGTTGGCGAAGCCGTAGGCGATCGCCTTCACGCGGCGGGCGACGGACTCGGGGAGGTAGTCGACGGCTTTGTCGTCCAGGTCGATCTTGGCCAGGTCGATGAACTCGAGCTTCTCCTGCTCGGCGAGGAGCCGCGCGAGGTCGCGCTCGCGGATCCAGCCGTGCGCCAGCATGACCTCGCCGAGCCGGCGGTCGGTCTCCTGCGCCTCGACCAGCGCGTCCCGCACGGTGGCAGGGCGCGCGATGCCGTCGCGCACGATCAGGCTTCCCAGAGGTAGATCCCGCAGGTTCATGTGCCGCTTTCCAGGACGCAGCGTAGGCGCAGGATCTTCCCGCGGGGATCACTCGAACGGGTGACTACCCGGTGTCAGCGCCTGCGGCGTCCGGGTACGTGGCCTGCCACCAGGCCGTCCAGCGCGCCCTCACCCGGTCGAACGGCGCGGCGTCGAGCCCGTACGTCGTAACGATGGCCATGCCGCGGCCCGGTGCGGAGTCGCTCGCGGCGACCACGATCAGGCCGTCGCCGTAGCCGTCGACGGAGACGCCGATCTGGTGCGGCGAGCGGTGCCAGACTTCGCCGGTCAGCCTCTCACCGACGGGCG
This sequence comes from uncultured Actinomycetes bacterium, assembly GCA_963794055.1. Taxonomy (GTDB): domain Bacteria; phylum Actinomycetota; class Thermoleophilia; order Gaiellales; family Gaiellaceae; genus JAIBJN01. The sequence continues at coordinate 53,514 of CAWCCL010000008.1, read as the reverse complement.
AGTGGAGCTCGTAGCGCTGCCCGCCCGCGCTCGACCCGAGCCCGCCGAGGCCGAGAGCGTCTGCGGGAAGGCCGGCCGCGGCGTCGCCGCCGATTCCGAGCTGGAACGAGCGGCGCTCCTCGCCGGGATGCCGCTCGAGCGCGAAGCGCAGCTGCTGGACGAACATCATCCAGCCCTCGTAGATGTCGTCCCACTTGCCGGCGGCCGGAGCCGGCCTGGCCACGCGGACGACGGTCTGCTTGCCGCGGGCCTCGAGCATGAACTCGTCGCCGTGCGACCACCTGATCGTCCGGTCCTCCTCGGAGGGCTCGGCCTCGTCCACGAAGATCTGCTCGATCTCGGCCTCGAGGCCGTCGTAGTCCCAGCCGAACCAGCGCCGGATCTCGGCTGGCTCCCGGAGCGCCTGCCACACCTCGTCGACCGACGCGGCGACGACGACCTGGAACTCGACTCTCCCTTGATCGCTCACGGCCACGCAGATTAGCCAGATTGCTTGTTCAGATCAGCCGGTGTCCAAGCCTCGAGTGGGGTCGAGCCGGGTGCCGGGGCAGGCGGCCCACAGGCCGCTCACCGCCGCCTCCGCGTCACGGGCTGCGTCGAGCAGCGCGTCGGCGAAGCGGCCGCGGTCGCCCTCGAAGAACCAGACGCTCGCCGCGCCGCGGCGCACGAGCTCGAGGTTGACGTTCGTCCCGTCGCGGTGGACGTAGCGGAGGAGGCGGTCGAAGCGGTCGACCTCGTCGAGGTCGGGGTCGGGCTCGAGGCGGACCTGCGAGCCTGCGGGCAGGAGCTCGCGCAGCGCCTGGGCGGCCTCGGCCGCGTAGCACTCGTCCTCTTGCAGCTCCGGCGCATCGATCTGGACGAGTCGGACGCGATCGCCCCCGGTCATCTCGATCGTGTCGCCGTCGATGACGCGCGCGACCTCGGCCTCTTCGGCGGCAGAGTCGGCGCCCGACGAGCACGCGGCGAGGGCGAGGACGGCGGCGGCCGCGGCGAGCGCGCGAGGCACGCCGGCCATTCTCGCTCTTTCGGATAGTTGAAGGCGTCCGAGGCCGGACGCACACTCAGTCCTCGGGTCTCTGCGGCCATGACTGTTCACGTTTCCAATCCTGCGTTCGTCCACGACCTCCTCGTGTCGCTGAAGCGCGCCAACTACAGCGTCTCGCAGAGCGGCGAGTCGACGGTCGAGGTGAGCGCCCCGCCGACCGCGTCGGCCGAGCAGGCGCGCCTCCACCTCGGCTTCTACCTCGCCAACTGGCGCGCGCGGCACCCGGGGATCGTCGCGGACATCGTGCACTGAGTCCGTAGAATCGGGCGGCCATGCGCGCCGCCTCGATCACGGAGCTCGGACGCCTGCCGGCGATCGGCGAGGCGCCCGACCCCGTGCGCGGCGAGGGCGAGGCGCTGATCCGAGGTCGTGGCCGTCCCGCTGAACCCGATCGACATCAACGTCGGCGCGGGGCGCTTCTACGGCGGGACGCGCCGTTCCCCTACGTGCCCGGATGCGAGGGCGTCGGCCGCGTGGTCGAGGCGGAGACGCTGGCGCCTGGGACGCTCGTCTGGGCCCACGGCGGCGGGCATGGGACTGCGGCGGGACGGTGCGCTGGCCGAGCTGCTGTCGGTGCCCGAGGACGTGCGCGTGCAGCTGCCCGACGGCTACCGACCCCGTGCTCGCCGGGGCGCTCGGGATCGCCGGGCTCGCGGGATGGCTCCCGGTGGCCGTTCCGCTCGCCGGTGCAGCAGGGCGAGACCGTGCTCGTGCTCGGCGCGACCGGAACGGTCGGGCTCGTGGCGATCCAGGGCGCGCGGATCCTCGGCGCGGGCCGCGTGGTCGCCGCGGGCCGACGACCGGAGGCGCTCGAGCGGGCGCGACGGCTCGGCGCGGATGCGGTCGTCTCTCTCGACGAGGACGACCTGGCCGGCCGCGTTCGCCGAGGCGTGCGGCGGCGACGGGCCCACGCTGGTCGTCGACCCGCTCTGGGGCGAGCCGGTCGTGGCGGCCGCGCGGGCCGCGGCGCCGGGCGCGCGCATCGTCCACATCGGCCAGTCGGCAGGGCCCGACGGCGCCGCTGCTCTCGGCGGACGTCCGCGGCAAGCAGCTCAACGTCCTCGGCTTCTCCAACTTCGGGACGCCGCGCGAGGTGATGCACGCGCGAGTACCTGCGGCTGGTCGAGCACGCGCGCGCCGGCGAGCTCGAGGTGGAGATCGAGACGTACCCGTTCGACCGCGTCGCCGAGGCGTGGCAGCGCCAGGCCGAGGGCGCCGGCGTCAAGGTCGTCGTTCTTATTGACACGAGGCGAGACCAGGACTAGATTCGTCAAGCCGGGCGATCTCTTGTAGGGGGAGGGCACTACGAACAGGGAGGGCTTCATGCGAACACGGCTACTTGTGGTCGCGGCGGGCTTGCTGGTCGCGCTCGGCATGACGGGGTCGAGCGCCGCCGTCGTCCCGCTGCCGGCAACCGGCTGGAACGCGGAGGACGGGCCGCCACCCGCGGCCGAGCCACATCCCGGCGGAGAGGGCCACCTGCCGCCCGGGAGCAAGAACTGAAGCTCGTCTCCAACTCCAGCTCACGAACGTCGAAGGAGGGATCGCCGACGTCGCGGCGTTCGGCAACTACGCGTACCTCAACACCTTCAGCCCCGAGTGCGTCGGAAACGGCGGCGCCGGGACGGGCGTCCACATCGTCAAGATCAGGGACCCGAAGCACCCGAAGAAGGTCGGCTTCATCCCGGCGCACCCGAACAGCTACACCGGCGAGGGGATCCACGTCGTGCTATGCGAACACGCCGTGGTTCACGGGCGAGCTCCTCATCCACAACAACGAGACCTGCAACGCCGACGGAGTTCGCGCCCTCGGGCGCATCCCTCTGGAACGTCACCGATCCGAAGAGCCCGCAGCCGCTTTCGCTCAACTTCGGCGACGCGAACCCGGCGGTCGCAAGCCAGACGTACCACACGACCCACAGCGCGCAGCTGTTCGTCCAGAGGAAGGTGCTGGGGGCAAGGACCGCGTTCTGGCTGCGCTCCAGGACAACCAGGACCTCGCGGACGTCGACCTCTTCGACGTCTCGAACCCGAGCGCGCCCGTCATGCTGGCCGAGGTTGGGCTCGAGAACTGGCCGGGGGCCCAGGGGTCGTACGCGAACGGCGACACCGTCTTCCACCACGACATGCAGTTCAAGCGGATCGACGGGCACGACTACCTGCTCGTCTCCTACTGGGACGCGGGGCAGGTGCTCCTGAACGTCGACGACCCGGCCAACCCGGTCTTCGTGACGGACTCGGACTACCGCTTCCCGGATCCGCTCATGCCCGCATTCGACATCCCTGAAGGAAACAGCCACCAGTCCTACTGGTCGGCCCGACAACGACTTCATCATCTCGACCGACGAGGACTTCTCGCCGTTCCGGACGAAGTTCGAGCTGACGAGCGGGCCGAACGCGGGCGAGTACGGCGCCGGCGAGTTCGGCTTCACGCCTCTGATCGACAGCCAGCCGGATGCCATGATCGCCGGCCCGACGGTCTTCGGTGGACGGGGCTGCCTCGCGGCCGGCCCGAACGCGGGGCCCGACGCCGTGCGGCGATCCTCACCGCCGCCGGCAAGCGCGATCCCGGCCGGGCCCGGCGAGGAGAAGACGGTCGTCTTCTCCCGGGGCGGCTGCTTCTTCTCCACGAAGATCGCCGCCGGCCAGGACCTCGGCTACGACGCCGTCATCATCGGCCAGAGCCACGGCGGGACGCGCAACGGGCTCCTGCCCGACGCCTTCTTCTGCGGCGGGCAAGGCCACGACTACGACGAGCAGATCCCCGCGATCTGCATCGGCCACCGGGCGATGCACCTCATGTTCAACGACACGCCCGAATACACGGGCGCCGAGGGGCTCGACATCCCGCTCGGGACGCTCGGGGCGAGCTACACCGCCTCGACCGAGTTCGACGGCTGGGGCTACGTGCAGCTCCACGACGCCCGCGATCCGAACCTGGCGATCATCGACTCGTACGCGGTTCCCGAGGCTCTCGACGAGGGCTTCGCGGAGACGTGGGGCATCCTGTCCGTCCACGAGGTCAAGACCGACCCGCGGCCGAACAAGCACCTGGCGTACATCTCGTACTACAACGCCGGGGCCCGGGTCGTGAAGTTCTCGAAGAGGGCTCTCGAGGAGGTCGGCTTCTTCATCGACGAGGGCGGGAACCACTTCTGGGGCACGTTCCCGCACCAGCCTCGAAGGGCCAGGGAGCGCCGCTCCTGCTCTTCAGCGACCGCGACCTCGGCCTCTACATCCTCCGCTATCAGGGACCTGGCGGCTAGCCGTCGCCGGACACCGAACGTAATGCGCCGGCCCCCCGCGAGGGGGCCGGCGTCGTTCTCGAGCTCTACGCCTCCGCGCCCGTGCCCTCGGCCGGAACCGTGCGCTGCCCCGTCTTGACCTCGATACGGCGACGCTCATGGGTGTCGCGCCCGAGCTCGTCCGACCTCACGTCGAGCTGCCAGTAGAGGCTCCCGTGCTCGGACCGGTGGTTCGGGAAGGCGTCCGTAGGGAGTGAACAGCTCGACCTCGAACGCCATACCTGCGGTCAGGTCGCCGGCGTGGAGCGGGTTGCTCGAGATGCTCGCCGCGACCTCCGAGTAGTCCTCGGTCTCCTCGATGTACTCGAGCAGCGCCCGGAGCGTCCGCGAAGGCCCTCCCTCGAGGACGAGGACCGTTCCCGGGACCGTGTCCCCAGGTGTGTAGAGCTCGCGCTCCACCTCGAGCTCAAGGCGCAGGCTCATGGAAGAACGGGAATCTCGTGTCGCGCCTGCGCGTCGAGCCGGCGTCGCCTGCGCCCGCGGGCCACGAGCTCCCACTTGAAGGAAAGGCACGCGCCTCTGTACGAGAACGGCGCGTCAGCGGGAATCGTGAGACGAACGCTCTGGACGCCGGAGAGGCTCTCGATAGGCAGCCACGCTTCATGAGCGATCGCCTCGCTCGTAGAGCGGCTACTGGAGCTCGAGCCGTCGCTGTCCTGCGTTCGGGTCTCCTCGTCGTAATACTCGGTGCAGACGAGCCCGACCTCGAGGTCGCCCAATCCCCTGGGGCTGGAAACGGTGACAAGCGCCTCGACGTCGTCGCCGCGGCGAACCTCTTGGTCGCCTGCGGCAACCTGCGGAGCCCGCTCGTCAGACGCCTTCGTAGAAGGTCGACCGGATGGACAGTCCAGCTGATGCTTCCGGTCCGAAAGAGCTTCTGCCAGCGAGAGATCCCACCTGTCATTGCGCAAGCTCCCATCGGGTCCGCGGCCTTGCTGTACGCTCGCCAGCGAGGCGCGTCCACAGCCGCCCCGGCTCCCGCTCCGGGACATGGCGTCGTCTTGGGGCTAGTCGCTCCACCAGCCCGGGACGACCTGCGCGTCCTGCGTCCCGCCCGTGCCGGAGCCGAACGCAAGCAGCTCCAGCCCCTCGGGGCCGGACTCGAAGGCGCGGGTGACTTCGGGCGCGACGCGCAGCGCGTCGAACGGGTTCAGCTCGACGATCTCGTCGTCCAGCTTCGCCCGGCCGCTGCCGCCCGAGGATCACGTAGATCTCTTCCTGCGGGTTGTGGTGGTGCCCGAACGGCGCCCGCGTGTCCGGTGCGATGCGCTGGTAGGAGAGGCCGACCCGCTCGGTCTCGAGCGCGCCGCGCGCGAAGCGGGACTCCAGGGCCGGCGAGAAGCCGAACTTCGACCGCCGAGTCCTCGACGTCCATGAGGTTCGCATGCGTGAAATCGGTCATGCGGTGACCCTACCCGGAACCGGTGCGGGGAAACGACCGCCGCGACCCGCTAGGAGCCCGACGATCTCGTCCGGGCCGCACCGGCGCGCGCACGAGCTCCCGGCCGGTCGCGTCCCGCAGCGCGGCGACGATCGCGGCGGTCGAGACGACGGTCGGCGGCTCGCCCACGCCCTTGACGCCGTAGGGCGCGTCGGGCTCGGGATCCTCGACGAGCTCGGTCCACGACCGGCGGCATGTCGAGGGCGGTCGGGATCAGGTAGTCGGTGAAGCTCGCGTTCGTGATCAGGCCGTCCCTCGTCTGGATCTCCTCCATCAGCGCGAGGCCGAGGCCCTGCGCGGTGCCGCCCTCGATCTGGCCGTGGACGGCCTGCGGGTTGAGCGCCTTGCCGACGTCCTGCGCCGTGCCGATCCAGACGACGCGCGTGAGGCCGAGCTCGACGTCCACCTCCGCGACGACCCGCATGGCGGAGCAGGCGAACGCCACGTGCGCGCGGTCGCCGCCGACGACCTGCCCGGTCTCGGGGTCGAGCGGATAGGTGCGCGGATGGCGGTAGACGCGCTCGACGCTGATCTCGTCGCCGGGCTCGAGCGCGCCGCCGCGGCGCTCCAGCTCGTGCTTGACCTCGCGGCAGGCGAGCTGCACGGCGCCGGCGGTCATCCAGGTCTGGCGCGAGGCCGAGGAGGAGCCCGCCGACTGCACCGCCTCGGTCGTGTGCGGCGCGACGACGACGTTCTCGATGTCGAGCTCGGTGCGCGCGACCTGGGCCATGACGTTGACGACGCCCTGGCCGACCTCGGCGGCGGCGGAGTGCACCTCGGCGACCAGCTCGCCGTCGGCGTCGGCGAAGAGCCGCACGCGCGCGGCGCAGAAGTCGTCGAAGCCCTCCGAGTAGCAGATGTTCTTGAAGCCGACCGCGAAGCCGACGCCGCGCCGGACGCCCTCGCCGCGCGTCGTGTTGCCGGCGCCGCCGGGGAGGCGGATCGGATCGCGCGGCAGCTCCTCCGGCTCCGGGATGGGGATGTCGGCGCAGCGGCGGATCACCTCGGCGACCGGGCAGCGAGCCGGTCACGACCTGGCCGGTCGGCAGCGTGTCCCCGGGCCCGAGCGCGTTGCGCAGGCGCAGCTCGACGCGGCCGAGCGCGAGCGCGTCGGCGAGCTTGTCCATCTGCGCCTCGTGCGCGAAGCAGGACTGCACCGAGCCGAAGCCGCGCATGGCGCCGCAGGGCGGGTTGTTCGTGTAGACGCAGGTCGCCTCGAGCGAGCGCGTTCGGCACGGAGTACGGGCCGCAGGCGAACGAGGCCGCGTTCGAGGTGACCGCGGTCGAGCTCGAGGCGTAGGCGCCGCCGTCGAGCAGGATGCGCGCCTGGACCGAGACGAGCTTGCCGTCGCGGTTCGCGCCGTGCCGCATCCAGATCCGCGCCGGGTGGCGGTGAATGTGGCCGACGAACGACTCCTCGCGGTTGTAGACGAACTTGACCGGGCGGTTCGTGTGCAGCGCGAGCAGGCGCCGTGGATCTGCATCGAGAGGTCCTCGCGCCCGCCGAACGCGCCGCCGACGCCGGCGAGGTGGATGCGCACGCGGTTCGGCGTCAGCCCGAGGCACGGCGCCACCTGGTCGCGGTCGACGTGGAGCCACTGCGTGGCGACGTAGATGTCGACGCCGCCCTCGCCGTCCGGGACGGCCAGGCCGGACTCCGGGCCGAGGAAGGCCTGATCCTGGATCCCGAGCTCGTACGTCCCCTCGACGGCCACGTCGGCCTCGGCGTCGGGGTCGCCGTGGCGGATGACGATCGTGCGGACGACGTTCGGGCGCGGATCGTCGTAGTAGCCGTGGCCCGTCCGTCCAGCGCTGCGGGTGGATCGGGTCGGCCTCGGTGGCGCGCTCCGGGTCGACGACCGGCTCGAGCGGCTCGTACTCGACGCGCACCTGCTCGGCGGCCCGGCGCGCCTGCTCCGGGTGCTCGGCGGCGACGACCGCGACCGGCTCGCCGAAGTAGCGCACCTCGTCGAAGGCGAGCACCGGCTGGTCGGCGAACTCGAGGCCGTAGCGCTTCTCGCCGGGGACGTCCTCGTGCGTGAGGACGGCGTGCACGCCCGGCATTCCGGCCGCCGCTGGTCGTGTCGATCGCGGTGATGAGCGCGTGCGCGTGCGGGCTGCGGACGGTGTGGCCCCAGAGCATCTCGGCCGCGAAGAGGTCGCTCGAGTACGCGAACTCGCCCGCGACCTTGGGCATCGCGTCGATGCGGCGGACGGACTCGCCGACGCGCCCGAGCTCGAGCTTGCGGGCGGGCGTGCTCATTCGTGTCTCTCCCGTGTCGTTCTTGGCACGGTCCGCGCGCCATCGTGTGCGGATTTTCGACGTTAGGCTCGAAAGCGGGTGGAGGCATGGGGTGGCCCCTATGGACTGCCCGGGAGCGGCCGCCGCACGGACCGCGTCGAAGATCTTCTGGTAGCCGGTGCAGCGGCAGAGGTTGCCGGAGAGCGCCTCGCGGATCTCGTCGTCGCTCGGGTCGGGGCGTCCGCTCGAGCAGCGCGGCCGTCGCCACGACCAGGCCCGGCGTGCAGAAGCCGCACTGGACGGCGCCGGTCTCGACGAAGGCCTCCTGCACGCGGTGGAGCCGGCCCGTCCTCCGCCAGCCCCTCCACCGTGACGATCTCGTGCCCCTCGGCCTGCGCGGTCAGCACGAGGCACGAGCAGACGAGCTTCCCGTCGAGGAGCACCGAGCAGGAGCCGCACTCGCCCTGCTCGCAGGCGTTCTTCGAGCCGGGCAGGCCGAGCTGCTCGCGAAGCGTGAAGAGGAGGCTCTCGCCGGCCCAGACGTCGGCCTCGCGCCGCTCGCCGTTGACGGTCAGCTCGATCTTCACGTCAGGACCCGCTCCAGCGCGCGCCCGGTCAGCACCTCGAGCGCGTGGCGCCGGTAGGCGGCCGTCCCGCGCACGTCGTCGATCGGGCTGGCGGCCGCGGCGACCCGCTCGGGGAACTCGGCGCGGTCGGCGAGCGGCGCCGTGACGAGCGCGGGCACGGGGCCGGCGGAGCCGAAGGCCGCCCGGATCTCCTCCCGCTCCCGGTCGACGGCGAGCGCGAGCGAGCAGACGGCGATCACCATCGCGTTCCGCGGCCCCACCTTCATGAACGTCTGCCGGCTCTTCGACGGCGTCAGGCGGACGGCGACGATCAGCTCGTCCTCGGCGAGGGCGTTGCGCTTGGGGCCGACGAGGAACTCCGTGAGCGGCACCGTGCGCGTCGCCGCCGACCTTCGCCAGCTCGACCTCGGCGCCCTCGACGAGCAGCGGCGGCAGCGCGTCGCCGGCGGGCGAGGCGGTGCCGAGGTTGCCGCCGATCGTGCCGCGGTTGCGGATCTGCGGCGAGCCGACCGTGCGCGAGGCCTCGGCCAGCGCCGGCAGGAGCTCGGCGAGCTCGCCCTCCATCGCCTCGGCGTAGGTGAGCCCGGCGCCGAGCCGGAGCGACCCGTTCTCGCGCGACCAGCCGCGCAGCTCGGCGACCTCGTTCAGGTTGAGGATCGCCTCCGGGCGCGAGCGGTCGAAGTTGAGCTCGACCATGAGGTCGGTGCCGCCCTGGATGGGCACGGCGTCCGGGCGCTCGGCCTTCAGCGCGAGCGCCTCGTCGAGCGAGCGCGGAGTCAGAATCTCCACGCGTGCAGGGTAATCGAGCCGTGGGACGCCGGAAGCGCGGTAAGCTCGGTCTGCTTGCCGCCTCCTGCGGGCCTAGGACTCTGCCGGCCTCGGTGTCGCACCTCGGCCGGGTCCGGCGGTGCGAGAACGACCCGGTGGGCGCTGGCGGCGCCCGACACAGGCTCGACCTCGACCAGGTCGACGGCGCGGGCGCGGTCCTCGGCGTCGAGGTGGACGAGCGCGAAGCCGGACGGCTCCTCCCCGACCCCGAACGCGCCCCCGGCCCCGACGGAGCCGCCGTCGACGAGGACGTGCGGGCCTTCGCTCTCGACGTGCTGGCGTGGTCGTGACCCGTGAGCACGAGCACCGGGCTCGCCGCCCTGCGCGGCGAGCAGCTCCAGCAGGCCGTGTGCGAGCGAGTGCCGGTGCACCAGGACGACGTCGGGGCGCTCGGGCAGCGCCTCGAACCAGTCGAGGAACTGCTTCTCGCGCGTCCAGCGAGGCCTGCTCCTTCAGCTCGAGCAGGTGGCCCTCGAAGCTGCCGTTCGCGCTCTCGGCCGGATCGTCCCATCCCGCAACCAGCAGGCCAGAGACCGAAGTCGACCGGATCGCCCGTCCGTCGTCCCGTCCGCACGCAGGCGCCCGCTGCGCGTCAGCACGACGACGCCGGCGCGCGCGGCGGCCAGCATGAGTGGGCGCGAGTCGTGGTTCCCCGAGACCGCGACAACCGGCGAGCCAAGCCGCGCGATAGCCGGCGACGATCCCCGTCTCGTAGCGGGTGCCTCGCTGCGTCAGGTCGCCGACGAGGAAGACCGGCTTCCCGTTCGTGAAGCCCTCGAGCGCGGGCAGGACGAGGCCGTTCGAATGGAGGTCGGAGGCGACGACGATCGCGCGGTTGATCTGCGCCGGCTCCTCGGCGCGCTCGCCGGCGACCGCGATCAGGCGGGTGAGGCCCTCGACGGCATCGCCGTAGGAGTCCTCGTAGCCCTCGCCCGCGGCGAGCACCCGCTCTGAGAACTCGAGGAGCCGCGGAAGCTCGTCGCCGTGGGCGTAGAAGGTCGGCTCGCGGAGCGCGCCGTAGTCGAACCGGCTGACCCCGGCGCCGACGAGGGCGACCGCGGCAAAGGTCACGGCGAGCCCGGCGGCCGGGCCGAGCAGGAGCCAGCGCCGACGGGTGAAGACGGCGATCACCGCTCCGCTGAGCAGGCCGCCGAGGATGCCGCCGAGGAGCGCGACGGCGGCAGCGCGCCGCAGGCCGTCGGCAACGGCATCGCGGAGCTCGCCCTCCAGGCCGGTGAGGCTCGCGTTCGCGCTCCCGCCGGTGCGGAGCGCCGCCAGCGCGGCGTTCCGGTCGAGGGAGCGGAACTCGAGCTCGACAGCCACCGGGGCCACGTAGGGCTCGGCGCGGACGCCCCAGTCGACGACCGGGACGTAGACGTCCACTTCCCCGCTCCGCGCCGGGACGATGTGGACGTCGACGGTGCCGAGCGTGACCGCGCGCGACTCCGGCGCCGCCGCGCGCAGCGCGACGACGCTCCCTGCGAGCGCCAGCGCGACGCAGAGGAGGACGAACGCCGCAGTCCTGAGGAGGCCCCTGTGCATTCCCGTCCCTCAAGTGTCGGCCCCGGCGCGCCAGGTCTCGACCCTCGAAGGTCGGGACCTGGCTGCGCGCCCAGGAGGGATTGGCGAAACGCAGACTGTGCCGCCGGGCCGCGCTGCTCGCCCCGAGGACCGCGTCCTCAGTCGCGCCCGTAGCTTTGGCTACGAGCACTCCCTGCGTCCTTGCCTCGGAACGACCATCGCACCCCAGACGACGAGCGGCCTTCGCGCCAAGCCCTCCTCAGCGGGCACCCAGGTTTGCCCGGGCCCTCTCGACGAGGGCGCGGCCGTAGTGGCGGTGCTCGCCCATGCCCAGCTCCCAGTCGGCGTGCGCGAGGCGCTTGTCGCGGCGGAGCGCCGAGCGCGAGACCGCCCGCGCGCCGTAGTGCGACTCCGCCATCACGGTCGTCCGCATGTAGGAGCCCCGGGCGAGGCGCACCACCTCGTCGGCCAGGGCGCGGCCCTCGACGCGCGCGACCGTGTGCCAGCGCTCCGGCTCCTCGGAGTCGGCGATCTGGACGTAGTACGTCGGCTCTGGGGCCATTTGCGCCCCTGCTAGATGCTCGTCCGGCAGCTGGGGTGCTCGTCGGAGCCGTCTGCGACCAAGCCGGGCGCCGCGATCGTCCGCAGCCCGTACTGGCTAGTACGGGCAAGGGCGAACGCGACGATCCGGCGCAGCGTCGCAGGCGGCGGCCGCGAGTGCGCCAGTTGCCGGTCGAGCATCTCGGTTCGCCTCCTCTAGCTCAGAGCCTCCTCGAGCGCCCGCCGCGTGAGGACGCGGACGAGGTGCTCGCGGTACTCCGCGCTCCCGTTGTGGTCGCTCGGCGGGCTCGTGCCCTCGGCGGCGCGCTCGGCGGCCGTCGCCGGGTCGGCGCCCGAGGAGAGCGCTTCCTCGACGCCGCTCGCACGGAGGGCGGTGGCCCCCATGTTCGTCAGCGCGACGTGGGCGCCGCCGTTCATGCGCACCGCGGCGACGCCGACCGTGGCCCAGTCCTGGGCCCGTCGGTTGAACTTCTGGTACGCCCAACCGCCGGCTCCCACCTTTGGCACGCGGATCTCGGTCAGCACCTCGTTCGGCTCCAACGCCGTCTGGAGGAAGCCGCCGAAGCTCTCCGCGATCGGAAGCCGCCGCTCGCCGTTCGGGCCGCGCGCCACGAGCTCGGCGTCCAGCGCGAGCAGGATCGTGGGCGCGTCGGAGGCAGGATCGCAGTGGGCGACCGAGCCGCCGATCGTCCCGCGGTGGTGGACCTGCGGGTCGCCCACGAGCCCCGCCGTCGAGGCGAGGATGGAGCACTCGGCCCGGAGGAGCTCGTTCTGCTCGAGGTCGCGGTAGCGGGTGAGCGCACCGATGGCGATCGCATCGCCGTCGCCCCGCACGTAGGAAAGGTCGGCGACGCGGCCGATGTCGACGAGCAGCTCGGGCCGCGCGAGCCTGAGCCGCATGAGCGGAAGGAGCGAATGGCCGCCCGCCAGGAGCTTGGCGTCACGACCGGAGCCCAGGAGCTCGATCGCGTGGTCGACGGACTCGGCGACCTCGTAGTCGAAAGACGCCGGAATCACTTCGCACCTCCTTCCTGGATCGCGCGCCAGACCCGCTCGGGCTTGGCGGGCATCTCGACGTCGGTGACGCCGTAGGGCGAGAGCGCGTCGACGATCGCGTTCATCACGGCGGGGGTCGAGGCGATCGTGCCCGTCTCCCCCACGCCCTTGACGCCGAGTGGGTTCGTCGGGCTGGGCGCGTTGACGCGGTCGAGCTCGTAGTCGATCGTCTCGGCGGCGCTGGGGACGAGGTAGGAGATCATCGACCCCGTCGTCAGGTTGCCGTCGTCGTCGTAGATGGCCTCCTCCCAGAGCGCCTGCGCGATGCCCTGGGTGACGCCGCCGTGGATCTGGCCGTCCACGATGGTCGGATTGATCACGTTTCCGATCTCGTCCACGGCGATGTAGCGGCGAAGCTCGACCTCGCCCGTCTCCGTGTCGACCTCGACGACGCAGATGTGCGCGCCGCCGGGCCAGCTGAAGTTGGGCGGGTCGTAGACGAACGTCGCCTCGAGCCCAGGCTCCATCCCATCCGGGAGGTCGTGCGCGGTGAAGGCCTGCAGCGCCGCGTCCCGTGACGGTCATTGACTTGTCGGTGCCGGCGACGGTGAACGTGCCGTTGTCGTACTGGAGGTCGTCCGGGGAGACCTCGAGCTGGTGCGCGACGACGTCGCGGGCTTTCGCGATCACCTTCTCGGCCGCGTTGTAGAGCGCGATGCCGCCGACGGCGAGGCTGCGGCTCCCGTACGTGTCGAGGCCGAGCTGCATGGCGGTCGTGTCGCCGTGGATCACCTCGACCTGGTCGATTGACACGCCGAGCCGCTCGGCGACGATCTGGGAGAAGGTCGTCACGTGCCCCTGCCCGTGCGGCGACGTGCCGATGAAGACCTCCACGCTCCCGGTCGGGAGGCAGCGGACGGTGGCAGCGTCCCAGCCCCCCGCGGCGTAGAGGATCGCCCCGAGGATGCGGGACGGCGCGAGGCCGCACATCTCGGTGTACGTCGAGAGCCCGATCCCGAGCTCTATCGAGTCGCCCCGTGCACGGCGCGTGGCCTGCTCCTGCCGCACCGCGTCGTAGTCGACCATCTCCAGCGCCCGGTCGAGGGCGCCGACGAAGTCGCCGGAGTCGATCGTCAGGCCGGACGCGAGCGTGTGCGGGAACTCGGTGACGAAGTTCTTGCGCCGGAGCTCGGCGGGATCCATGTCGAGCTTGCGCGCCAGCGCGTCCACGGTCCGCTCGATCAGGTACGTCGCCTCCGGCCGTCCGGCGCCGCGGTAGGCGTCCGTCGGGGTGGCCGTGGTGAACGCGCCGATCACCTCGAGCGAGTACGCCTCGATGTCGTACGGCCCGCCGTAGACCCAGCCGCCGAGGATCGGCGTCCCCGCGGTGACGAGCTGGAGGTAGGCGCCGAGCCCGACGACGAGCTTGGCGCGCACGCCGCGGATCTTGCCGTCCTCGTCGGCGGCGTACTCCATCTCCTGCCAGTGGTCGCGCCCGTGGATGGTGGCGAGGTAGCCCTCCGAACGCTCCTCGATCCACTTCACGCGCCGTCCGACCCGCTTGGCGAGCGCGAGCGCGAGCGCCTCCTCCGCGTAGACGTTCAGCTTCGAGCCGAAGCCGCCGCCGACGTCGGGGGCGATCACGCGCAGGCGCGCCTCCGGGACGCCGAGGACGATGGCGAGCCAGAAGCGCAGGATGTGCGGGATCTGGGTCGCCGACCAGAGCGTGTACTCGTCCTGGGCCGGCTGGTACTCCGCGATCACCCCGCGCGGCTCGATCGCGTTTGGGATCAGGCGTTGCTGGCGGAAGCGCTCCTTGACGGTCACGGGCGCGTTGCCGAAGACGCCCTCGACGTCGCCGCCCTCGAGCTTCCACGTGAAGCAGTGGTTGGTGCCGAACTCCTCGTGGAGAATCGGCGCGCCGTCCTCGAGCGCCTTCTCCGGGTCGATCACCGCCGGGAGCGGGTCGTACTCGACCTCGACCAGCTCGGCCGCGTCCTTGGCCTGCGCGCGGGTCTCCGCGAGGACGACCGCGACGCCGTCGCCCTGGTAGCGCGCCTTGTCGGTGGCGAGCGGGCGGTGCATCGGCTGCTTCGTGTCCTCGGTGACGAGCCAGACGCACGGGAGCGTCGCGGCCCAATCGTCGGCCAGGTCCGCGCCGGAGAACGCCGCGACGACGCCCTCGGCCTCGCGGGCCGCTGAGACGTCGACGCTCGTGATCGTCGCGTGTGCGTACGGGCTGCGGACGACGGCGGCCCAGACCATGCCCGGGACGGTGAGGTCGTCGATGAACTGGGACTGGCCGGTGAGGAGCAGGGCGTCCTCCTTGCGGGGGACAGGCTTCCCGATGTAGGTCTCGTCGTGGCTGCCATCTCCCCTCCCCTCAGGCCGTCGCCGCGGCCTTCACGGCCTTGACGATGTTCTGGTAGCCGGTGCAGCGGCAGAGGTTGCCCTCGAGCGCATGCCGGATCTCCCTGTCGCTCGGGCTCGGGTTCTCGGCGAGCAGGCTCACCGTGGCCAGGACCATCCCGGGCGTGCAGTAGCCGCACTGGAGGCCGTGGTTCTCGTGGAAGGCCTGCTGGACCGGGTGGTAGTCGCCGATCGACCCGATGCCCTCGATCGTCGTCACCCCGCGGCCGTCGGCCTGGACGGCGAGCACCGTGCACGACTTCACCGACTCGCCGTCGAGGAGCACCGTGCACGCGCCGCACGAGGAGGTGTCGCAGCCCACGACCGTGCCCGTGAGCCCGAGCTGCTCGCGCAGGAAGTAGACGAGGAGCTGACGCGGCTCGACCTCCGCCGAGTGGCTCGCTCCGTTGACCGTGACCGTGATCTGTCTCAACTCGACCTCCTTCCGATCCGTCGGATGCGGCGCCAGAGGCTCCCGAAGAAGAGCGAGAACCCGGAGATCGGCTTCGCCTGCGCGGCGACCGCCTGCTCCGCCTCGTGGGCGGAGTCACCGAGCTGAGCCTCGAGGCACTGGGCGAAGCTGGTGACCATCTGCGAGGAGATGTCCTCGATCATCCCACGCCCGTACTGGGCGACGGTGCCGGAAAGCGAGAGGTCGGTGACGATGTCGATCTTCGTCCCCCCGTTGCTCGGTGCGAGCCTGGACTCGATGGTCGCGCTCGCGCGGCCGCGGTTCCGCGTCTCGCGGGCGTTGGCGCCGAGCACGACGCGGCGGTCGGCCTCGTCGGCCTCCTTGCGCTCGACGTCCGTGGCGAAGGTGAGCCCGATCGGGCCGAGCTTCACCACCATCATCGCCTTCCAGTGGGAGTCGTCCACGACCTCGTCGAGCTTCGCCCCGGGCATGCAGGGGACGATGCGCGGGACGTCCATGAGCAGGTCCCATGCCTGCTCGGGCGGCGCGGCGACCTCGAACGAGTTCTCCAGCTTCAAGCCGGTACCTCCTGCGGTTTCGGGGAGCGCATGACCTGGACGATCTGGGCGGCGATGGCGACCGCCACCTCCTCGGGGGTGCGCGAGCTGATCTTCAGGCCGATCGGGGCGTGGATGCGGGCTATCTCCTCGTCGGTGACGCCCAGGGCGCGCAACCGCTCGGCGCGGTCCTCGTTCGTGCGGCGGGCGCCCATCGCGCCGATGTACCCGGCCGGGGTCTGGAGCGCCACCTTCAGCGCGGGCACGTCGAACTTGTGGTCGTGGGTGAGGACGCAGATGACAGTGCGCTCGTCCACCCGCGCGCTCTGCAGAAAGCGGTCGGGCCACTCGACGACGAGCTCGTCCACGTCCGGGAAGCGCTCCGGCGTGACGAACTTCGCACGCGCGTCGCAGACGGTGACGCGGTAGCCGAGGAAGCGGCCGACCGACGCCACCGCGGCAGCATGGTCGACCGCGCCGAAGACGTACATGTTCGGGCGCGGCGCGAACGAGGAGACGAAGAGCTGCCCCTCGGGCGTGTCGAGGATCCCGGTCTCACCGCGGGCGAGCAGGTCTGCGGCCGGGCCGGCGTCGTCCGGGCCGATGAGTCGCTTGGCGCCCGCGTCGTCGCCGGTGATCCTGATCTCGAGCGCGATGGGCCGCTCCTCGCGCACCGCCTCGGCGATGGGCGCGACCAGCTCCGGGTCGAGCCGGTCGACGAAGATGTGCACGGTGCCGCCGCAGGGAAGCCCTACCTCGAAGGCCTCCTCGTCGGCGATGCCGTACGTTTTCAGCCGGGGCCGGCCGCCCGCGAGCACGTCGCGGGCCTCGCCGTAGACGGCGGGCTCGACGCAGCCGCCCGTGACGGAGCCGGCGACCTCGCCGTCCTCGGAGACCGCGAGCACGGCGCCGGGGTCACGCGGGGCCGAGCGCTCCGTGCCGACCACGGTGGCGATCGCAACCGGCGTGCCGTCGGCGGCCCAGCGCTCGAGGGTCTCGAGAACGTCTCTCACGGCGCTCTCGAACCAGCGTACCGCTCCGGCTCGGCCTCGAAGCGCGCGCGGCAGTGGGCCGAGCAGAAGACGAGGGTCACCCCCTCGTGGACGGTCTGCTCGGCGGCGGGCCCGACCGCAACGGTCATGCCGCAGACCGGGTCGACGGCCTCGGTGGGCGGCAGCGGCGTGCCCTCGCCCCGCGTGTGCCGCCAGGCCACCAGCTCCGCCAGGATCGCAACCGCGATCTCCTCCTGCGAGGAGGGCCCGAGGTCGAGCCCCGCTGGCGCGCGGACGCGCAGGACGGTCTCCTCGTCGAGCCCGCGCGCGCGCAGCTCGGCGAGGACGGACGCGGCGCGCCGGGCGCTTGCGACCAACCCGACGTAGCCGGCGCCGGCGCGGAGGGCGGCGGCCAGCAGCTCCTCGTCGCCGTGGCCCATGGTCGCCACGACGACGGCGTCCGCCCCTTCGACGCCGTCGTCGCGGACGCGCCAGCCCACGGTGCGCGCGAGCTCGCCCAGCGTGCGCGCGGCAGGGCTGTCCCCCACGATCGCCAGCAGCGGAGCCGGGACGACGGGCTCGATCAGCACCTCCACGACTCCTTCCGAGGCGCAGCCGCCCTCCATCCGGGCGACCCGCGGCTCCCGGTCGGCGAGCGCGCGCAGCGCCTCGCGGACGACGGTCGGCTCCGAGCAGGCGCCGCCGATCCAGCCTCTGACTCGGCCGTCCGGCGTGACGAGGGCGCGATCGCCCCGCCGCGCAGAAGCCGGACGGACGACGTTGACGACCGTGGCAAGAGCGTAAGGCTTGCCCTCGGCCGCCAGCCTGCCGGCCTCGACGATGACGTCTGCAGGATTCACTCCGCCAAGTTTGCCTCCTGGAGGGCCGCCCAGACCTTGCCGGAGGTCACGGGCATCTCCAGGTTGCGGACGCCGGCGTGGGCGAGCGCGTCGACGACGGCATTCACGAACGCGGCGGGCGCGCCCACCGTTGCCGACTCGCCGACGCCCTTCGCGCCGAGCGGATGGTGCGGCGAGGGCGTGACCGTCTCGCCGAGCTCGAACTTCGGCGTCTCCCACGCAGTCGGGATCAGGTAGTCCACGAGGTTGGCGCCGATGCAGTTGCCCTCCTCGTCGAAGTCGATCAGCTGCATGGCGGCGATGGCGAACCCCTCCGTCAGTCCGCCGGTGATCTGGCCCTCGACGATCATCGGGTTGATGCGGACGCCGCAGTCGTCCACGGCGACGCAGCGCCGGACCTTCCATGCGCCCGTGCCGCGGTCGACCTCGACCACGACCGCATACGTGCCGAACGGGAACGTGAAGTTCGGCGGGTCGTAGTAGTAGACGCCCTCCAGGCCGCCCTCCATCCCCTCCGGGATGTTCGTGTAGGCGGCGAACGCGATGTCCTGGATCGACGTCGACTTCTCCGGCGCGCCCTTGACGACGAACTTGCCCTTCTCCCACTCGAGATCGTCCTCGGAAGCCTCGAGCAGGTGCGCGGCGATCTTCTGCGCCTTCGCGCGGATGCGCCGGGAGACCATTGCCGTTGCCGCGCCCGACACCGGCGTCGAGCGGCTCGCGTACGTGCCGAGGCCGTAGGGCGTGTTGTCCGTGTCGCCCTCCTGCACCTCGACGTCCTCCGGCTGCAGGCCGAGCTCTTCCGCGACGATCTGCGCAAACGTCGTCTCGTGGCCCTGGCCCTGGGACTTGACGCCGAGCTTGAGCACGGCCTTGCCGGTTGGATGGATGCGGAGCTCGGCGCCGTCGTTCATGCGCAGGCCGGCGATCGCGTACTCGGACCCGTGGCCGGCGCCAACCACCTCGGTGAACGACGCGAGGCCGATCCCGATCAGCTTCCCTTCCTTGCGTGCCTCCTCCTGCTCGCGGCGGAGGTCCTCGTAGCCGAGCATCTCCAGCGTCTTGTCCATCGCAGCGACGTAGTCGCCCGAGTCGTACTCGAAGCCGGTGGCCGACTTGTAGGGGAACTGCTCCGGCTTGATGAAGTTCTGCTTGCGGAAGTCGGCCGGGTCGACCCCGACCTCGTACGCCGCCGTCTGAACAAGGCGCTCGATCAGGTACGAGGCCTCCGTCACGCGGAACGAGCAGCGGTAGGCGACTCCGCCCGGCGCTTTGTTCGTGTACGCGCCCGTGGTCTCGACATGGGCGGCGGGGATGTCGTAGGAGCCGGTGACGATGTGGAAGAGTCCGGCCTTGCACGAGGTGGGCTGGGCGTCCGAGAAGAAGGCGCCGTTGTCGGAGAGCATCTTCACGCGCAGGCCGGTGATCTTCCCGTCCTTGAGCGCGAGCTCGCCGTGCATGTGGTAGTCGCGGGCGAAGCCCGTGGAGATGAGGTTGCCCGTGCGATCCTCGACCCACTTCACGGGCCTGCCGATCAGGAGCGACGCCGCCGTGGCGACGACGTAGCCGGGGTAGACGGGCACCTTGTTCCCGAAGCCGCCGCCCAGGTCGGGCGAGATGATCCTGATCTTGTGCTCGGGCAGGCCGGCCACGAGCGCGAAGAGCGTGCGGTGTACGTGCGGGGCCTGCGAGGTCATGTAGATCGTCGCTTTCCCCGTTGCGGGGTTCACGTCCGCGATGCAGCCGCAGCACTCGAGCGGCGCGGGGTGGCAGCGCGGGTAGAAGGTGTCCAGCTCGACCACCTTGTCGGCTTCGGCGAAGGCCTTGTCGGTGGCCTCCTTGTCGCCGGCCTCCCAGTCGTAGATGTGGTTGTCCGCCTGGCCTTCCTTCTCGTCGCGGATGACGGCCGCGCCCTCGGCGAGCGCCTGCTGCGGGCTCGTGAGCACTTCGAGCGGCTCGTAATCGACGTCGATCAGCTCGCAGGCGTCCTTGGCGATGTAGGCCGACTCGGCGACGACAGCCGCGACCTCCTGGCCCTGGAAACGGACCTTGTCAGTGGCGAGTACGGCCTGGGTGTCACCCGACAGCGTCGGCATCCAGGCCAGGTTGTGCTGCGCCATGAGCTCGCCGGTGACGACGGCCACGACGCCCGGCACCGCCGCCGCGCGCGACGTGTCGATGCCGTTGATGCGCGCGTGCGCGAGCGGGCTCCGCAGGAACTCCAGGTGCAGCATCCCGGGGAGGGTGATGTCGTCGAAGTAGTTGCCGCGGCCGCGGATGAAGCGCCCGTCCTCGAGGCGCTTGACGGAATGGCCGATGCCGCGAATCTCCTCGGTGGCGGCCATCTAGCTCTCCTTCCCCTTGGCGGCGGCGTACTGAACCGCCTTGACGATGTTCTGGTAGCCCGTGCAGCGGCAGATCTGGCCGCTGAGCGCCCAGCGGATCTCCTCCTCGCTGGGATCGGGGTTCGCGGCCAGGAGCGCGGTCGAGGTCAGCATCATCCCCGGCGTGCAGAAGCCGCACTGGAGCCCGTGCTCCTCGTGGAAGCCCTCCTGAACCGGGCTGAGCCCGCCGGCGGGCGCGAGGCCCTCGACCGTGGTCAGCTCGTGCCCGTCGGCCTGGACGGCGAACATCGTGCACGACTTCACCGGCGTCCCGTCCAGAAGCACCGTGCAGGCGCCGCAGTTGCTCGTGTCGCAGCCGATGTGCGTCCCGGTGAGCCCGAGCGTCTCGCGGAGGAAGTGCACGAGCAGGAGCCGCGTTTCGATCTCCGACGGAGCTCGCGGCGCCGTTGACCGTCACGGTGACCGGATGGGTGAACCGCCCGGTCTCGACAGCTGTCTCGGTCATCGTCAGCTCCTCACGCGGACGCCGTCTCGGCGGCCTTCCGGAGCCCTCGCTCCGTGAAGACGCGGACGACGCTCCGCTTGTAGTCGGCGCTCCCGCGCTCGTCGCTCCGCGGTTGCGCGGCCTCGGCGGCGAGCTCCGCCGCCGCCTTGATCGTGTCGTCGTTCAGCTTGGCGCCGGCGAGCGCCGCCTCGGCCGTCTCGGCGCGCAGGTTCCGGGAGCCGACGCCGGTCAGCGCGATCCCCGCGCGGCCGACGGTGCCGTTGTCGAACGAGAGGTGGACGGCCACGCCGACGGTGGCGTAGTCGCCGATCTTGCGCTCGAGCTTGATGTAGGTGCCACCCGCGCGCGCGCCGGGGTCGGGGACCTGGACGGCGGTCGCGATCTCGTTCGGTTGCAGGCTCGTCGTGAACGGGCCCTGGAAGAGCTCGTCGAGCGGGATCGTGCGCGTCCCGCCCGAGGAGGCGACCTCGAGCCGCGCGCCGGCCGCCATGAGCGCGGAGCCCCAGTCGCCCTGCGGGTCGGCGTGTGCGAGCGAGCCGACCACGGTGCCGCGGTTGCGCACGATCGGGTCGGAGATCTGCGGCGCGGCGTCCCCGAGGACGCCGTAGCGTCCTTGCAGCGCCGGCGAGGCCTCGCAGTCGGCGTGGCGCACGAGGGCGCCGATCGAGAGGAAGCCGTCGTCCTCGGAGATCGTGTCGAGCCCCTGGATGCGGTTGATGTCGACGAGGGCGCGCGGCGACGCGAAGCGGAGCTTCATCAGCGGGATCAGGCTCTGCCCGCCCGCCAGCACCTTCGCCTCGTCGCCGTAGCGCTCCAGGATCTCGAGGGCATCCTCGACGCTCCCGGGAGCGTGGTACTCGAACCTGGCGGGATACATACGGTGGCGCCTCCTTTTCGGAAACCCCGAGACCTACCGGTCCTTGCGGAGGCGAGAATACCCCGTGGCTCCCGGTTATTTCCATCCTCTGTCTAGTCGTTACGCTTGTCGCGTGCGCTTCGGATCGGTCGCCGACGTCGAGCAGGCCCTGCGGGGGGAGTCGTACCTCCCCGACCGCGGCCTCGCGACGGCGATCTTCCTGGCCGTCTCGATGGGCCGGCCGCTGCTCCTGGAGGGCGAGGCCGGCGTCGGCAAGACCGAGGTCGGGAAGACGCTCGCCCGCATCCTCGAGGCCGACCTGATCCGGCTCCAGTGCTACGAGGGCATCGACGCCTCGCAGGCCCTCTACGAGTGGGACTACGCACGCCAGCTCCTCTACGCGCGGGCGCTACAGGAGGGCGAGGTCGCCGTGGGAGAGCGCGTGGCCGAGCTCTACGGGCCGGAGTTCCTCGTCGAGCGGCCGCTCCTCCGCGCGATCCGGGCGGGCTCGGGCGCCGTGCTCCTCGTCGACGAGCTCGACCGCGCCGACGACGAGTTCGAGGCGTTCCTGCTCGAGGTGCTGTCCGACTTCACGGTGACGGTGCCCGAGCTGGGCACGATCGCGGCCCCGGAGCCGCCGGTCGCCGTCATCACCTCCAACCGCACGCGCGAGCTCCACGACGCGCTCAAGCGCCGCTGCCTGTACCACTGGATCGACTTCCCGGACGTGGAGCGCGAGGCGGAGATCATCCGGCTGCGCGCGCCGGGGGTCGAGGAGCCGCTGGCCCGCTCCGTGGCCGAGACGGTCTCGCGCCTGCGGGCGCTGGACCTGGTGAAGCGCCCGGGCGCCGCGGAGGCGATCGACTGGGCGCAGGCGCTGTCGCTCCTGGGCGCGGAGTCGGTCAACGGCGACCCCGCCCGCGAGACGCTGGGCGCGGCGGTGAAGAACCGCGAGGACCAGGCCCGGGTCGAGGCGGCCTGGGGCGAGCTCGTCGACTAGGCCGTGCGCGCGGCGGCGAACGCTGCGATCGTCCGCTCCACGTCGTCCTCGCTCGTCCGCCAGTTCACGACCGAGAGGCGGATCGCCTTGCGGCCATTCCGGGTCGTGCCGCTCGTCCAGGCCTCGCCGCCCGCCTGCACCGCGCTGAGAATGGCGTCGGTGCGCGCGTCGTCCTCGAAGCGGAGCAGCACCTGGTTCAGCACGACGTCGTTCAGGACCTCGCACCCCGGCAGCCGTTCGAGCCCGTCGGCGAGGGCGCGGGCCCGGGCGCAGCTGCGCTCGACGAGCTCCGCGACTCCCGTGCGACCGAGCGAGCGAAGCGCCGCGTAGACCGGGAACTCCGCGCGCGCGTCTCGAGTGCTCGGGGACGAAGTCCATCGCGTCTCGCGCGGCCTCGCTCGTCGGCGTGCATGAGGTAGGCCGACCTGACGCAGAGGGCGGCCCGGTGGGAACCCGGGTGAGCGCAGAACGCGATCCCCGAGTCGTACGGGACGTTCAGCCACTTGTGGGCGTCGGTCGCCCAGGAGTCGGCTCGCTCGACGCCCGCGAGGAGGTGGCGGAACGCCGGGCTGGCCGCCGCCCAGAGGCCGATGGCGCCGTCGATGTGGAGCCACGCCCCGGCCGCCTCGGAGGCGTCGGCCGCAGCCTGGAGGTCGTCGAAGGCGCCGGTGTTGATGTCGCCCGCCTGGGCGCAGACGATCGTCGGCCCCTCCACCCGGCCGAGTTCGTCCCGCAATGCTTCCGTGACCACACGGCCCTGGTCGTCGGCCGGAACCTCGCGGATCGAGGCGGTCCCGATGCCGAGGAACCTGAGCGCGCGGTCGAGGGTCCCGTGGCGGTTGGCCCCGGCGACGACGTGGATCGGCGGCGCGCCGGGCAGGCCGTCCCGCTCGACGTCCCAGCCGGCTTCGGCGAGCAGGTGGTGGCGTGCTGCCGCGAGGCAGGTGAAGTGCGCCATCTGGCCGCCCGTGACGAATCCGAACGAGGCGTCTTCGGGCAGGCCAAGCAGCTCCTTCAGCCAGGTGCCCGCAACCTCCTCGACCACGCCTACCGCGGGGCGATCAGGGTGAGACCGGAGTTCTGATCCCAGGCGGAGGTGAGCCAGTCGGCTGCAATTGCCGCGGGGGTGCTCCCGCCGATGACGAAGCCGAAGAAGCGTCCGCTCGGCGTGGCTATCAGGCCGGGATCCGCGCCGCGGGCAAGCTGCTCGACGACCGCGAGCGCGTCGGAGGGCTGCTCGGGCAGCGGGCCTCCAAGCGTGGCCCGCAACTCGTCGACCGTCGCCTGGGGCGGCACCGGCCGCTCATCGAGCGAGTCGAGGAAGTCGGAGGCGATCTCCGCCGTGCGCTGCAGAAGATCCCGGGTGCTCGTGGGCGGCAAGTCGGTGGGCTCGACATCGATGTGCTTGCGACAATACGTGAGCCATGGTCACGACTCCGTCCGCAGCGACCCGGTCGCTCGTCCGCTTCGGCCGAGCGCTGCGCGCCGCCGGGCTCCCCGTGGGGCCCGACCGGGTCGCGTCCTTTTCGCAGGCCGCCGCGGTCCTGCCTCCGGGGGAGCTCTACTGGGCCGGGCGCGCGACGCTGCTCTCGCGCCCCGAGCAGATCGAGGTCTACGACGCGCTCTTCGCCGCGTTCTTCGGCCCGCCCACGCCGTCGCAGGGGCCGCCGATCCGGATCCGTGTGCAGGTGGAGGCCGAGGCGGACGTCGGGCTGGCGTCCCCCGTCGAGCTGCTGAAGGAGAAGAGCTTCTCGCGCTGCTCGCGGGGGGAGCTCTCCCAGCTCGCCGAGCTGATGAGCCGCATCGATCTCGCCGTTCCCCGCCGGCGCACTCGCCGCCGCGAGTCGGCCCGCACCGGAACGCCGGACCTGCGACGCACCCTCCGCCGCTCCTTTCGCACCGGCGGCGACCCGCTGGAGCGCGTCTGGCGGCGGCGGCGCAAGCGCGCGCGGCGCCTCATCCTCCTGCTCGACGTCTCCGGCTCGATGGACGCCTACTCCCGCGCGCTGGTCATGTTCGCGCACGCGGCGCTCCGCTCCGACAAGCGCTGGGAGGCGTTCTGCTTCGGCACGCGGCTGACGCGGATCACGCGCCAGCTCGAGGGGTCAGACCCCGACGAGGCGCTCAGCCGGGCCGCGGCCGAGGTCGTCGACTGGGACGGCGGCACCCGCATCGGCGAGTCGCTGAAGCGCTTCCTGGACGAGTACGGCCACAGCGGGCTCGCCCGCGGCGCCGTCGTCGTCCTCTGCTCGGACGGCCTCGAGGTCGGCGACCCCGAGCTCCTCGCCGAGCAGATGGCCAGGCTCTCCCGCCTGGCCTACCGCGTCGTCTGGCTCAATCCGCTCCAGGAGGACCCGGCCTACGAGCCGCTCGCGCGCGGCATGAAGGCCGCCCTCCCCCACATCGACGTCTTCGCGAGCGGCCACAGCCTGGCCAGCCTCGAAGAGGTCGGCGCGGCGCTCTCCCGCTGGTAGCTACCCCGTGTTGCGGAGCGCCGCCGCGATCCCTGCGATCGAGCGGAGCAGCGGACGCTTGACCTCCTCGTCGCCCGTCTCGCGCCAGCGGCGGAGGAGCTCGACCTGGATCGCGTTCATCGGGTCGACGTACGGGTTCCGCAGCCGGATCGAGCGCTGCACGACCGGGTGGCGGTCGAGCAGCTCCTGCGCCTCGACGATCTCCAGCACGGAGGCGACCGTGCGCTCGTGCTCGGCGCGGATCGGCTCGTACAAGCTCGCGTCCTCGACGAGGTCCAGGTAGCCGGCGGCGATCTCCAGGCTCGACTTCGCCAGCGTCATCTCCAGGTTCTCGACGAGCGAGCGGAAGAAGGCCCAGCCGCGGTAGAGGCGTCGCAGCTCGCCGAGATCGGCGCCGGCGAAGGCGGTGCCGCAGCCGTACCAGGCGGGCAGGATGCAGCGGTTCTGCGTCCAGGCGAAGACCCACGGGATCGCGCGGAGCGAGCTGAGGAGATCACCGCCGTCGGGGCGCCGTGCCGGGCGTGAGCCGATCTCGAGGAGCCCGAGCTCCTCGACCGGCGTGAAGCTGACGGAAGAAGCCGACGAAGCGCTCGTCCTCCCAGACGAGCCCCCGGTATGCGGCGAAGGCGGCTGCGGAAAGCTCCTCCAGCGTCTCCCGCGCGCCCTCCGGCCGGCGCGAGCCCGCCACCTCCGGGAACGCGGCGAGCAGGGTCGCGGCGAGCGCGGCCTCCAGGTTCCGGTAGGCGAGCCCGGGCAGGCCGTACTTGAAGGAGACGGTCTCGCCCTGCTCGGTGAGCTTGAGGCGGCCGGGCGGGTGGCCGGCCGGCTGGGCGAGGATGGCCGCATGCGTCGGCCCGCCGCCGCGCCCGGTGCTCCCGCCGCGACCGTGGAAGATCGTGAGCTCGATCTCCCGCTCCGCGGCCAGCGCGGCGAGGCGCTCCTGGGCGCGGAAGATCTCCCACTGCGCGGTGAGGTAGCCGCCGTCCTTGCCCGAGTCCGAGTAGCCGACCATGACCTCGAGCCGGCGGCCGCGCTCTTCGACGACCCGGGCGAAGCGGGGCTCGTCGAGCAGCGCCTCGACGATGGCGGGCGCCTCGCCGAGGTCGCGGATCGTCTCGAAGAGCGGGACCGGCGAGACGCGGGCGCCGGCCTCGGCAGCCAGGTCGACCACCGACAGCACGTGGCCGGCCGACTCCGTCCCGGAGACGACCACCGTGTCGACGGCGCGCTCTCCGAGCCGCCCCTGCGCCTCGGCGACGGCGCCGAGCGCCTCCCGTACGCGGGGCGTCCCGCGCCCCAGCTCCTCGGCGTGGAAGCGGACGTCGAGCTTGGCCACGTGGAAGCCGAAGAGCTCGACGCGCCTGCGCAGGTCGGCCAGCCGCCCGGCCGCGATCCGCCCGCCCCCGTGCCAGCGCAGGCTGCTGTCGACGACGTCGAGGTCGGCCATGAGCTCCTCGGCTCGCTCGTAGCCGTCGTTCCCGAGGCGCCACCAGACGAAGGAGAGCTTGCGACGGTACGGCTCGTCGCGGTTCTGCTCCCCGATCTGCTCGGCGTAAGCGGGCAGCTCGCGCTCGTCGCGCGCAATCGAGTCGAGGAGCTCCGGGGACACGCTGACCAGCGTCGTCGTCAGCCCCAGTGCCGCGGCCAGCTCCCTCACCTCGGCCCGGTAGAGACCGAGCGCCAGCGTCCGTGCGCGCTCGAGGGCTTCCCGGATCGTGTCCGGGCCCGCGTTCGGGTTCCCGTCCATGTCGCCGCCGATCCAGCTGCCGAAGGAGAGCGGGAGCGGGGCGCCCGGGATCGCCTCCCGGTAGGCCTCCAGCAGCTCCTCGGCAGCTTCTAGAAGGCTCTGCTCGAAGAACCAGAGGCCGTGGCGGACCTCGTCGATCACCCGCGGGCGCTGGGGGCGCACCTCGTCGGTCTGCCACAGGATCGTGATCTCCTCGGCCGCGCGCTCTGTCACGTCCTCGCCGGCGTCGAGCTCCGCGAGCAGCGCGCCGAGCCGGGCCTGCGCCTGCAGGATGGTGCGGCGCGTCGCCTCGGTCGGGTGCGCCGTGAGCACGAGCTCGAGGGAGACGTGCTCGGCGGCCGCGGCCAGCGCCGCGTCGTCGGCGCCGCTCTCCCGCAGCCGCCGGAACGCGTCGGCCAGGGACTCGCGCGGCACGCCGTCCCCGCGCTCGACATCCCGGCGCCGGCGGACGCGATGGTGCTGCTCGGCCAGGTTGGCGAGCTGGAAGAAGAGCGTGAACGCGCGGAGGATCTTGGTCTGCTGCTCGAGGTCGAGCTCCCCGACCTCGCGCGCGAGCTCGGCGCGCACCTCGGGGTCGCCGGTCTCGCGGGCCCGGCGGGAGACCCGGCGGATCTCCTCCTCCCGCGCGAGCAGCTCCTCCCCCTCCTGTTCGACCATTACCTGGCCGAGCAGGTCGCCGAGCAGGCGGACGTCCCGGCGGAGCGGCGCGTCGGTGCCCATGACGTGAGAGATTACGTGCCGTGAGGACGCTCTTCTCGAACGCCTACGTCGTGGTGATGGACGACGCAGGCACCGAGCTCGACAACGGGTGGATCCTGGTCGAGGACGGCTTCGTCGTCGAGGTCGGCGAGGGCACGCCGCCCTTCGCGCAGCACTTCGAGAACCTCGGCGGCGCGCTCGTCACGCCGGGGCTCGTCAACACGCACCACCACCTGTACCAGACCCTGACGCGAACCCGCGCGCAGCAGGCCGACCTCTTCGCGTGGCTGAAGGCGCTGTACCCGCTCTGGGGCCGCGTCGACGCCGAGGCCGAGTACGCTGCGGCGCGCACGGGGCTGGCCGAGCTCGCGCTCGCAGGGTGCACGACCGTCTTCGACCACCACTACGTCTTCCCGCCTGGCCGCGCGGGCCTGGTCGAGGCCGAGATCCAGGCTGCGCGGGAGCTCGGCGTCCGCATGGTGGCCTCGCGCGGCTCGATGGACGTCGGCGAGTCGCAGGGAGGCCTCCCGCCGGACGACCTCGTCGAGGACATGGACGCTGTGCTCGCCGACACGGAGGGCCTCTTCGCCCTCCACGAGGAGGGCCGCGGGGCGTGGACGCAGATCGTCGTCGCCCCCTGCTCGCCCTTCTCCGTCTCGAAGCGGCTGATGACGGAGTCGGCGGCGCTCGCGCGACGGCTCGGGCTGCGGCTGCATACGCACCTGGCGGAGACCGTCGAGGAGGAGGAGTACTGCAAGGGCCTCTTCGGCTGCCGGCCCGTGGAGTACCTGGAGCAGCTCGGCTGGCTGGCCGGCGACGTCTGGTGCGCGCACTGCGTCCACCTCTCCGACGCGGACGTGCGGGCGTTCGGGGCGACCGGCACCGGGGTCGCGCACTGCCCGACCTCCAACCTGCGGCTCGGCGCCGGTGTGGCGCCGGTGCGGGCGATGATCGACGCGGGCGTCCCGGTGGGGCTCGGCGTCGACGGGTCGGCGTCCAACGAGCGCAGCGACCTCGTCGCCGACGTGAAGCAGGCGCTCCTCGTCGCGCGCGGGCGCGGCGGGCCGGAGGCGATGACGGTGCGAGAGGCCCTGTGGCTGGGGACGCGCGGCGGCGCCGAGGTGCTGGGCCGCAAGGACCTCGGGTCGCTCGAGCCGGGGAAGTGCGCCGACTTCGCCGTCTGGCGCATGGACGGCCTCGAGTTCGGCGGCGCCGACGACCCCGTGGCCGCGCTCGTCCTCTCCGGTCCCCACCGGGCGGAACGGGTCTACGTGGGCGGCGACGCGGCCGTGCTCGACGGGCAGCTGGCCCGCGCCGACGAGCGCGAGATCGCCGCCGCGCACCGGGTGCAGGCGGCCCGCTTCCTCGACGACTAGGACGTGTGCCTGGCACCGGGACGCGGCCGCTTCGGCCAGGTCCACGTGCCTGGCACCGGGACCTGGCGGAAGCAGACGGCTAGGAGCCCCGGTGCGCCCGGATGGCGCGGATTCTGAGAGCCGCGTCAGCCGTGGAGGTCGAGGCGCGCCCGGTCCGCCCCGTAGAGCGGAAGGAGGTGGCCGACCGGTCGCGCAGCGAGCATCGAGCGTCTAGGAGGCCGCTTGTTCCTCGGCAGGCAGGTCGGAGACTGCGGCCTCGCCCTCGCCCTCGCTCTCGTCTCGCCGGCTTCGCCGGTCAAGCCGGCCCGCTCGTCCGCCGCCGCCTGCTTCCTCGCGTCCTTCTTCTGCTGCTTGCGCTCCCGCTTCTCCTGGAGCGCGCGCTCGCGCGCGATCTTCGCCATCGTTGTCTGTCGCTTCGAGCTAGAACCCATCCGCGATTTCCTTCCGTCGACGTCCCCGCGACGTGTCTCGGGACATACACGGTACCCGCAGAAGCGGATTGTCCCGTCGGAGCTAGGCTGCGGCGGGCTCGCGAACGGCTCTGAGCGACGCGTCCATGATCTCGACAGCGAGGTCGATCTCGGCCTCCGTCACCGTCAGCGGCGGCGCGATCCGGAAGCAGTTCGCGTGCTGCTGGGAGCGCACGATGTTCATGGAGAGGCCGCGCTCGTAGCACTCGCGCGTGACCGCGGCGCCGAGAGCGTCGGCCGGGCGGCGCGACTCGCGGTCCTCGACCAGCTCGAGCCCGACGAGGAGCCCGCGGCCGCGCACGTCGCCGATCGGCTCGTGCTGGGCCTGCAGCTCCCGCAGCCGCGCGAGCATGTACTCGCCGCGCGCGGCGGCGCGCGCCACGAGCCCCTCCTCGGCGATCACGTCCAGAACCGCGAGGCCCGCCGAGGCCGGAAGCGGGTCGGAGACGTGCGACGTCACGTGGAGGAAGCCCTTGTCGTAGCAGTCCTGCTCGACCGCGCTCGACGTGATCGTGGCTGCGAGCGGAAGGCCGCCGCCGAGGGTCTTCGAGACGCCCACGAGGTCGGGGACGATGTCGTCGCGCTCGAAGCCGAACATCGTCCCGAGCCGGCCGAAGCCGGTCTGGGCCTCGTCCATGACGAGCAGCATCCCCCGTTCGTCGAGCAGCTCGCGCACCCGCCGGAAGTAGCCGTCGGGCGGCACGATGATCCCGCCCGCGGAAAGCACCGGCTCGGCCACGAGGGCGCACAGCGAGCCGATCGACTGCTGGTCGACGAGCTCAAAGCCGACCTCCAGACACGTACAGTCGCAGGCGCCGTCGCAGTGGCGCACCGGGCAGCGGTAGGCGTACGGCGCCGGGATCGCGTACGAGCCCGGGAGCACCGGCCCGTACCCGGCGTGCGCCATGGAGAAGTTCACCGAGGCGATTCCGGAGAGGAGGCCGTGGAAGCTGCGCGTGAGGCCGACGACCTCCCAGCGGCCGGTGTGCATCTTGGCCATCTTCAGCGCGACCTCGTTCGCCTCGGTGCCCGTGTTGAGGAGCAGCACGCGGTCGAGCGGCGGGGGAACAGGTCGACGAGCCGCTCCCCCAGGGCGAGCACGGGCTCCGAGAGCATCCACGAGTTCAGGTGGACGACCTCGTCGAGCGCCGAGCGGACGGCGGCGGCGATGCGCGGGTGGTTGTGGCCCAGCGTGGAGCAGATCTGGCCGGACGTGAAGTCGAGGATCCGCTTGCCGCTTGCGGTCTCCACCCACGCGCCCTCGGCCCGCGCGATCGGCTCGGGCGCGAAGGAGCCCGCGTAGCGGATCAGGAAGCGCTCGCGCTCGTCCACGGAGCAAGAATACGATGCCCGCGTGGTCAGCATCTCGACCCACGTCCTCGACACCGAGCGCGGCGAGCCCGCCCGCGGGATCCGGGTCGAGCTCTTCCGCGGCGACCTCCTCCTCTCCGTGCGCGAGACGGACGAGGACGGTCGCGTCCCCGACCTCGGCGGCGTCGAGCTCCCGCCCGACGTCTACCGCCTCGTCTTCCACCCCCGCTCGCCGTTCTTCCGCGGCATCGAGGTCGAGGTCGAGCTCGGCGACGGCCACTACCACGTCCCCCTGCTCCTCTCCCCCTACTCGTGCGCGATCTACCGCGGCAGCTGACTGTGGAGGAGCTCGCCGACCTCTTCCAGGCCCGGAGCCGCTTCGTGGAGGCGCTGGCCGGCGAGGAGGACCCGCTCGGCCGCGCGCGTGAGGTGCTCGCCGGGCTGCCCGAGGAGCAGCGGGTCGAGGCGCTCGCCCATCATCCCCGGATCGGCGAGCGCAAGCTCGGGGGCCGCTCGGCCGCGGAGCAGGGCGAGCCTGCCCAGGAGGATCCGGAGGTGATGGCCGAGCTGGCCGAGCTGAACGCCGCCTACGAGGAGCGGTTCGGCTTCCGCTTCGTCGTCTTCGTCAACCGCCGCCCGCGCGCCGAGATCCTCCCGGTGCTGCGCGGGCGGCTCCAGCGGACCCGGGCCGAGGAGCTCGAGACCGGCTGCGACGAGCTCGTCGCGATCGCGGTGGACCGATGGCGCAGCTGCTGAAGATCGGCTACGGGAAGGAGGCCGTGTCCGTCTACCGGACGGACGGCGTCCGCTCGCTCTTCGCCGCCGAGGTCGGGATGACCGTGCGCGGCGAGAGCTTCCTCACCTCGTACACGGAGGGCGACAACACGCAGGTGGTGGCCACTGACTCCATGAAGAACTTCATCCAGATCACGGCGCTCGAGTACGGCGAGACGTCGCTCGAAGGCTTCCTCGAGCTGCTCGCGCGCCGCTTCCTGGACACGTACGGACAGGTCGAGCGCATCGAGCTGCAGGCCCGCGAGGTGCCATTCGCACGTCGAAGCGAGCAATCGTTCCAGGGCGCCGGCGGCGACTATGCGGTGGCCGAGCTCGCGCTCGACCGGAGTGGGGCGCTGGAGCACCGCTGCGGCCGCGAGGGCCTTCGGCTGATGAAGCTGACCGGAAGCTCCTTCGAGGGCTTCGTCCGCGACGAATACACGACTCTGGCCGACTTGCGCGACCGGCCGCTCTTCATCCATCTCGATATCCACTGGCGCAACCGCGACTTCGTGGAGCGCGCGGACGGGGAGGCGATCCGGGACTCGGTCGCGGCGACCTTCGCCGACTTCGACTCGGCCTCGATCCAGGAGCTCGCGCACGAGATGGGCGTGCGCCTCCTGGACGGGTTCCGGGAGCTCGACGAGGTCTCCTTCGCCGGCGAGAACCGGCTCTGGGACACGGCGCAGGTATACGGGCCGGACCAGCGCGTGCGGGTGTACACCGACCCGCGGCCGCCCTACGGGCGGATCGAGCTGACGCTCTCGCGATGATCGTCCCCGGGCGCTACAACGGCCCGCCCGACTCGGGGAACGGCGGCTACACCTGCGGTCTCGTCGCGGGGATCCTCGGCGGCGTCGCCGAGGTGACCCTGCGCCTGCCGCCGCCGCTCGACCGTGAGCTGGAGGTCGTGCGGAGCGACGGCCGTGTCGAGATCCGCGACGCCGGGGCGCTCGTCGCCGAGGCCGAGCCGGTTCAGCTGGAGGTGGACGTGCCGGCTCCGGTGGGCGTCCAGGAGGCGGAGGACGCGTCGCCTCGGTACGCCGGCTTCGTCCACCACGCCTACAACACGTGCTTCGTCTGCGGCCCGCTGCGCGAGGACGGGCTCGGAATCTACGCGGGGCCGGTCCAGGGGCGGCCCGGAGTCGTCGCGTCGCCGTGGAGACCCGGCGACGACGTCCGGCCCGAGCTCGTCTGGGCCGCGCTCGACTGCCCCAGCGGCTGGGCGGTGGACGACTTCCAGCGCGAGGGCGTCCTCCTCGGCCGCATGGCGACGGCGATCGACCGCCTGCCGACGGCGGGGGAGCCGCACGTGGTCATCGGCTGGCGCATCGGCGAGGACGGGCGCAAGCGCTTCGCCGGCTCGGCGCTCCTGACGGCGGACGGCGAAGTGGTGGCGCGCTCACGCTCCACCTGGATCGTGCCCAGTGCTCCTACGGGAACGAGTCCCGCTCCGGCGGCATGACGAGCTCGCGCGCGCTCCCCTCCCCCGCCGGCACGGCGTAGCCGCGGATCAGCGCTGCGGGCACGCTGCTCGCCTTGCCCATGACGAGCTCGGCGGCGCCCGCCAGCTCGTCGGCCACCGCGATCTCCGTCGCCTCGAGCGGGCGGCCGCGCGCGTCGGGCTCCCCGCGCAGGTCGAGGAGCGGGCGCATCCCGGCGACTCCGAGGGCGACGTCCGTCGTCCCCTGGCGCCAGGCGCGGCCGAAGGAGTCGCTGACGATCACGGCCGGCGCGACGCCGAACCGCGCGGCGAGGGCGTCCCGGAGAGCGGCCGCCGAAGCGTCCGGTTCCAGCGGCAGGAGCACGACCCAGTCGTCCCCGGGCGTGTTCGAGCGATCGACGCCGGCGCTGGCGCAGACGAAGCCGTGCTCGGTCTCGGCGATCACGAGGTCCCCGCGGCGGCGGCGCACGGCGCGTGCCTCGCGCAGGATCACCTCGAGGTGGTCGCCGGTCTGCTCCATGCGGCCCTCGGCCTTCGAGACGACCTTCTGAGAGACGACGAGGACGTCTCCGCCCTTCAGCCCACCGGCCCGCTCGAGCGCGTCGCCGAGGAGGGAGGCAAGGTCGTCCCCCGGCTGAACCTCCGGGATCCCCTCCAGGGGGCGGACGGTGATCACTCCGGCAGCCCGGTGATCCTCACGCCCGCGTTCGTCTTGTAGCGGCGGTTGACGTTCAGGAGGACGGCGGTGAGCGTCTCCAGCCAGCGCGAGACCTCCAGGCGGCCGCAGTCGACCGCGCGGCCCTCCACCAGGCGCGCCGCGATGTCCGCGACGACCGCCTTGGCCTCCGCGTCGTCGCCGGCGAGGAGGACGTCCTCGTCGAGCGGGACGTCCGGATCGGCGAGCGCCCTCGCGCTGACCGTGTGGAAGCCGGCCACGACGCGCGCCTTCGGGGCCGCGACGGCGGTGATCTCGGCAAGCGCGAGCTCCCCGGGCGCCGCGCCCGCCTGCCCCTCGCGGAAGACGATCGGCGCGGCGACGCTGACGACGACGCGACCGGCGACCGCGTCGCGAAGCTCGTACGCCATGTCGGCGACGCCGCCCGGCGGGACGGAGAGGAAGACGACGTCGGAGCGAACGCACGCCTCCTCGTTGGAGACGAACTCGCCGCGCGGCGTGCGCGAGCCGATGACCACCTCCTCGCCGATCCGGCGCAGGCGCTCGGCCAGGCCCTGGCCGAAGTCGCCGCTCCCGCCCACGATCCCGATCATCGGACCGCCTCCAGCACCGCTCTGCCCACCTCCGCCCTCGACTCCGGCGCAACCATAACGATGGGCACGACGAGCGCCCCGGGCAGCTCGGCGGCGTCCGCCGGGTCGACCAGCAGGTCGGTGGCGACGCCGTCGTAGAGCGCGGCCAGGCCGCGAACGCCCGGATCGTGGCCGAGGGAGACCAGCATCTCGGCGAGCGGCCCCCGCAGCGCCTTGCCGCCCACGAGCGGCGAGACGGCGACGACGCGCTTCCCGGCGAGCGCCGCGGCGATCCGGGGCACGGCGAGGATCGGGCGGATGGAGACGAACGGGTTCGACGGCCCCAGAAAGACGACGTCGGCCTCCGCGATCGCCTCCAGCACTCCGGGTCCGGGGGAGGCGCTCTCGGCACCCTCGTGCGGACGGCGGTCACCTCGTCCGCATGCCCCCGGGCCACGAACCACGTCTGGAAGTCGAACTCGCCCGCCGGCGTGGTCAAGAACGTGCGCACCGGGTCGTCGGAGGCGGGAAGCAGCCGCACGCCGACCTCGAGGCGCTCCGCGAGCCGCCGCGTAACCTCCGAGAGCGGCACGCCCTCGCGGAGGAGCAGCGAGCGGACGAGGTTGAGCCCGATGTCGCGGTCGCCGAGCGTGAACCAGGTAGGCAAGCCGAGCCGCCCGGCGAGCTCGAGCGCGTTGGTCGTCTCGTCGCGGACGCCCCAGCCGCGCTGCTCGTCCAGGAGACCAGCCAGCGTGTAGAGCACGGTGTCGAGGTCGGGGGAGACGTGCAGGCCGAGGATCTCGACGTCGTCGCCGACGTTGACGATCGCCGTCACCTGCCCGGGCCCGCCGCGCGCGCCAGAGCACCTCCACGAACCGCGAGCCCCCCAGGCCGCCGCAGAGAACGGTGTAGGGGCGCGTCTGTATGCTCATCGCGTGCTCGCGATCGTGCCTGTCAAAGGCCTCGACGGCGCGAAGACGAGGCTCGCGCCGCGCCTCTCGGCGGACGGGCGCGCGAGGCTCGTCGTCGAGATGCTCGACAGGGTCCTGGCCGCGTGCGCGGAGACGGGCGCCATCGAGCGAACGCTACTCGTGACGCCCGACCCGGGGCTGGCGCGCGACAGCGTCGACGTCCTGGTGGACTCCGGCACGGGGCACGCGGACGCGCTCGCGCTGGCGCTGGCCGACCCGCGCGCGGCCGCGGGCGCTCTCGTCGTCATGGCCGACTGCCCGTTGGTGACCTCCGAGTCGCTCGACGCGCTCGCCGGCGCGGCCCGTCCGCTCGCGCTCGCGCCGGCGCGAGACGGCGGCGTCAACGCGCTCGCGCTGGCGCCGGTGGACGGCTTCGTCCCGCGCTTCGGCGTCCCCGCCGAGACGACTCTGGCCGAAGCCCGCGCGGCCGGCCTCGAGCCGGTGGTCGTCGACGATCCCGCGCTCGCCCTCGATATCGACCGGCCCGAGGACTACGAGCTGCTGCTGGCCTCCGTATGACGCCTGGTCACCTACTCCCCCAAGGTCTTCATCCCGCTGACGAAGCTCTGCCGCGACGTCTGCCACTACTGCACGTTCGCGCAGCCCCCGCGGCGCGGCGAGCGCGCGTACATGAGCGCGGACGAGGTGCTCGCCGTGGCGCGGGCCGGCGCGGAGGCGGGCTGCCACGAGGCGCTCTTCACGCTCGGCGACAAGCCGGAGCTTCGCTACCGGGCGGCGCGCGAGGAGCTGGCCGAGCTCGGCTGCGAGACGACGATCGAGTACCTGGCGCGCATGGCCGAGCTCGTGCTCTCGGAGGCCGGGCTCCTCCCCCATCTGAACCCAGGCGTCATGACCCGCGAGGACCTGCTCCTCCTGCGGCCCGTGTCCGCCTCGATGGGGCTGATGCTGGAGTCGACCTCGCCTCGTCTCGCCGAGAAGGGCATGCCGCACCACGGCTCGCCCGACAAGCTCCCCGCGGCGCGGCTGGAGACCATCCGGCTCGCCGGCGAGCTGGCCGTCCCGTTCACGACCGGGATCCTGATCGGGATCGGCGAGACCCGGGAGGAGCGCATGGAGGCGCTGGAGGCGATCGCGGTCCTGCACGAGCGCTACGGGCACATCCAGGAGGTGATCGTCCAGAACTTCCGGGCCAAGCCGGGCACGAAGATGGTTTCGCACCCGGAGCCCTCGCTCGACGACCTCATCTGGACGGCGCGCGCGGCACGGGAGATCCTGCCGGCCGACGTGCACCTGCAGGTGCCGCCGAACCTCTCCTACGACGACTTCCCGCGCCTGCTCGAGTCGGGGATCGACGACTGGGGCGGCGTCTCGCCGGTCACGATCGACCACGTCAACCCGGAGGCGCCCTGGCCCGAGATCGAGCGGCTGCGCGCGGCGACCGAGGCGCACGGCTTCGAGCTCGCCCCGCGGCTTCCGATCTACCCGGAGTTCGTGACCGACCTCGAGCGCTGGGCCGATCAGCGCGTGGCGCAGGAGATCCGCAAGCATGCCGACGCGTCCGGGCTCGCGCGGGAGGAGCACTGGGCGGCGGGCTCGCCCGGGCCGATGCCGCAGCTGCACGCGGGAAACGGCCGGCGGCTCTCCCCCGGTGGCGTCCGCGCTGGCGCAGGTGCGGGCCGGCGCCGAGCTCGACGAGGACGGCGTCACAGCACTCTTCGAGGCCCGCGGTGCCGACCTCGGCGCTGTGCTCGCGGCCGCGGACGGGCTACGCCGCGAGGTCTGCGGCGACGAGGTCAGCTACGTCGTCACGCGCAACGTCAACTACACCAACGTCTGCTACTTCCGCTGCGGCTTCTGCGCCTTCTCCAAGGGAAAGCTGGCCGCGAACCTGCGTGGGAAGCCGTACGTCGTCCCGCTCGAGGAGATCGTGCGCCGCGCCCGCGAGGCCTGGGACCGCGGCGCCGTCGAGATCTGCCTGCAGGGCGGCATCCACCCTGCGTTCACCGGAGAGACGTACCTGGAGATCTGCTCGGCCGTTAAGGAGACGCTGCCCGACCTCCACGTCCACGCCTTCTCGGCCCTCGAGGTCTGGCAGGGAGCAGCGACGCTCGGCCTTCCCCTGGAGGACTACCTGGGCCGGCTGCGCGACGTCGGCCTCGCCTCGCTTCCGGGGACGGCGGCCGAGATCCTCGACGACGAGGTGCGCCGCACGCTCTGCCCCGACAAGGTGAACACCGGCCAGTGGCTGGAGGTGCACGACGCCGCGCACCGCGTCGGGCTGCGCTCGACGACGACGATCATGTACGGCTCCGTGGAGGGACCGCGCAGCTGGGCCCGGCACGTGCTGGAGCTGCGCGACCAGCAGAAGCGAAGCGGCGGGTTCACCGAGTTCGTGCCGCTCCCGTTCGTCCACATGGAGGCGCCGATCTACTTGCAGGGCCGGGCGCGGCCGGGGCCGACCTTCCGCGAGGCGGTGCTCATGCACGCTGTTGGGCGACTCGCTCTCCACCCGTGGATCACGAACGTGCAGGCCTCCTGGGTGAAGCTCGGAATCGACGGCGGGCAGGCCGCCCTCCGCGCGGGCGCGAACGACCTGGGCGGGACGCTGATGAACGAGTCCATCTCACGCGCCGCCGGCGCCGCGCACGGCCAGGAGATGCCGCCGGAGGGCATGGAGGAGGCGATCCGGGCGATGGGCCGCGTCCCCCGCCAGCGGACGACGCTCTATGGGACGCCCGCCGCCGAGCGCACGCGCCTCTCCTACGCCGCGCCGCCGCTCGAGGAGCCGCTGAACCCGAGCGTCAACGACGCGGGTCTGCAGCGGCCGCAGCGCCTCGTCCGCCCGGGCCTCGCCGCGACCGGCTAAGAACCCGAAGCAGAATGAAGCCTTGAGCCGTCGCGATGCCCTGGGCGGCGCGCTGCGGCGTCCTCGGTTGCCCGAATAGCGCTGCTATTCAGGCGCCCTGCGTCCTTGCATCGCACTCACCCAGGACGCCGCACCGGCGAAGCGTCATTCTGATTCGAGTTCTAACGGAAAAGCTCGGCCGCGGCGGCCGTCCCGCCGGGCCACGCCCCGGGGTCAGGTCTTGCAATCACGCATGCCGGTGGACAAATGCCGGAATGCAAGACCTGACCCCCGGGCATGTCTGCGCCCGGGACGCTTGGGACGCCCCTTCCACCGGCAGACGGTCGTGTCAGTACCACTTGCCGCGGGCGAAGCCGCCGAAGGCGGCGAGGCCTATGACCGCGACGATCAGGCCGATCCAGAAGCTCCAGATGATCATGAGCACGATCCCCACGATGACGATGATCCCGCCGACCGAGATGCCGAGCATGCGCCTCCCTTTCGCTAGGCGGCCGCACCCGCGGCCGCGGTGAGCTGCTCTCCGAACTTCGCGCGCTTCACGAAGCGGCCGTCGCCGGGCCGGCCGACCAGCTCGCCGCCCTCGACGATCACCTTGCCGCGCACGAGCACGACCTCGGGGGCGCCCGTGACCTCGGTGCCCTCGTAGAGGTTGTAGTCGATGCGGGAGTGGCTCCGTTCGACCGAGAGCGTTACGCGCTTGTCCGGGTCGAAGACGACGATGTCGGCGTCGGAGCCGACCGCGATCGTGCCCTTGCGCGGGAAGAGGCCGAAGTACCTCGCCGGGTTGGCGGCCAGGAGCTCGACCATGCGGTTGAGCGTAATGCGGCCGCTGCGGACGCCGAACTCGTGGATCATCATCAGCCGGTCCTCGATCCCCGGCCCGCCGTTCGGGATCTTGGAGAAGTCGTCGCGGCCGAGCGACTTCTGGTCGGCCCAGCGGAACGGGCAGTGGTCGGTGGAGATAACGGAGAGGATGTCGGTGGAGACCGCGTGCCAGAGGTGCTCCTGGTTCTCCTTCGCGCGCGGGGGCGGCGTGTAGACGTACTTCGCGCCCTCGAAGTTCGGCCGCTCGAGGAAGGTCTCGTCCACGAAGAGGTATTGCGTGCACGTCTCTCCGTGCGCGTTCCAGCCCAGCTCCTTGGCGCGTGCGATCGGGTCGATCGACTCCTTGCAGGAGACGTGGACGACGTAGAGGTTGCAGCCGGCCACGCGGGCGAGCTGGATCGCACGGTTCGTCGCCTCGCCCTCCGTCTCCGGCGGGCGCGTGCGCGCGTGCCAGATCGGCTCGGTCTTGCCCTCGGCAAGAGCCTGCTTGACGAGGACGTCGATGGAGTCGCCGTGCTCGGCGTGCACCATCACGAGCGCGCCCGTGTCGGCCGCGGTCTGCATGACCCGGAAGAGCGTCTCGTCGTCGACCATGATCGCGCCTTTGTAGGCCATGAAGAGCTTGTAGCTCGTGACGCCCTCGTCGGGCATACGCGCAAGCTCCTCGAGCGTCCCGCCCTCCTGCAGGTCGGTGACCGCCAGGTGGAAGCCGACGTCGATGACCGGCTTCGCGGACTCGATCTTCCCATGCCAGGTCTCGAGCGCCTCGGCGAACGTCTGCCCCTTGCCCTGGATGCAGAAGTCGACGTGACAGGTCGTCCCGCCGAACGCGGCCGAGACCGTGCCGGAGGTGAAGTCGTCGCAAGAGGTCGTGCCCCCGAAAGGCATGTCGAGATGGGTATGCGGATCGATGCAGCCCGGCAGCACCATCTTCCCGGTCGCCTCGACGACCTTGTCGGCCTGGACGTCGAGGGACTCGCCGATGAGCGTGACCGCCTCGTCCTCGATGAACACGTCCGCGACGTAGTCGTCCGCTGCGGTGACGACCCGTCCGCCCTTGATCAGAACCGACATGCGCTTGCCTCCTCGGGAATCGACCGCTGCAAGTATCGCCTACCGAAAGCCCGCGCGGACGAGCCGGAGCCCCGGCGCGCCGCGCACCACGAATGGATGCCAGTCCTGGTTCGGGAGCTCGCCGCTGACGGTCGTCCTGCCGCGCACGAGCCGAGACTCGAGCGGGAGTCCGTCCGCGAAGACGCTCACCTCCGTCGGCGCGCGCGCCTCCAGCACGAGCTCGGCCGTGCCCTGCCCGTAGAGCCAGAGCGCACCTTCGTCCAGCGAAAGCTCGCCGTCGACCCAGGCGTCGCAGAGAAGCGGCTCTGTGCGATCCGGCTCGACTCGTGCCGGAGCGCTGTCCGGCCCCTCCGACCAGAGGAAGGTGGTCGGGCCACCCTGCACGATCCCGAGCCCCTCGCGACGGAGACCCTCCCAGCCGTGCCAGGCGCCGGGCGTCTCGGACTGTCGGTACAGGCCGCCGTGCCAGACGAAATAGTCGATACCGAGCCGCTCCAGCTCCTCGCGGTCCCCGGGGAGCCACGCGCCGCACTCGAGTCGGTTGAAGCGCTCCGTGAACTCGAATGCCTCCTCCGGGGCGAGCGCGTAGCCCGTCGGGCGCTGTCTTGGCGCCTGCAGGGTGTAGTACTGGTAGACGCTTCCGAACTGGCCCTTTCCCCGCTGGAAGATGGGCAGCTCCAGGACGCGGCCGGGGCCCGCCTCGGCCAGTGCCGCGTAGGCGACGTTGTCCGGATCGGCCTCGCTCGAGCGCAGCGGGAAGACGAGCAGGTCGGCGGCCACGAGCGCGAGGAACGCCGCGACCACGGCCGTCCGGCGACCTCCCTGGAAGCGCGCAACCACCGCGGCGACGGCGAACGCGGCCAGCGCGGCCAATGCGAGGTTCGCCAGCGGCAGGAACCGCCCCGGGACGCGGGGATAGCGAAGCGGCGGGAAGACGTCCCGGAGCGTCTCGTAGAGAGGGAGGTTCGTCCCCAGCGCCAGCAGCGCGGGTAGGAGCGCGGCCAGGCCGAGGAGGATTGCCAGCCCCCTGCGGCGCCGCGCCAGCACGACGAGGCCGGCGACGGCGAGCACCGGCAGGAGCCAGCCGAGGTAGACGTAGCGCTCCGGACCGTGCAGGCGCCAGCGGCTGAGCACGTCGAGCGGGCTCGCCGAGTAGTAGGCGACCTCGGCGAGCGTCCTCCCCCCGGACTCCGACGAGCCGGAAATGACGACCGCCTCAGCGACGAGCCCGGCCGCTGCGGCGGCCAGCGCCCCTCCCCAGGCCCAAAGCGACGCGATGCGCGAGTAGCGAACGGCTGCGTAGGCGCCGACGAACGGGAGCGCGCCCAGGGCGAGGTGGAGCTGGCCGGAGAGCGGGATCGACACGATGCTAGCCGCGGCGAGCGCTCCCCACAGGTGCGTGGCGCGGCCCGTGTCCGCCCGGCGCGAGCGCTCGAAGGCCAGGAGCGCGAGCGGGAGGAGCACGGCGATCCAGCCGAGCAGGTGGCCGCCGCTCTGGAAGAGCCGGTACGGCGCCAGCTCGAACGCGAGCCCCCCGAGCGCGGCCGCGGCAGGCGGGAGCTCGAGCTCCCGCAGCCAGAGATACGCGAAGAGCCCTGCAGCGAACGTCACGAGCAGCAGGAGCAGGTTCCAGGCGACGACCGGTCCCGCGAGCGCGTCCAGCGGCCAGAAGGGGAGGCCGAAGGGCCAACCGCCGAGCACGACCTGCGGCTCGACCAGCGGCTGGAAGCTGTACGGGTCGACCCATGGCGCATCGCCGTGCTCGAGCTGGTGGCCGACGAGCCAGAAGCGGTACGTAGTCTGCAGGTGATCGCCGGAGGCGGCCTCTTCGTAGCCCGGTGCGCCGTCGTCGGCGATGAACTCGGAACGGAGCTGACCGACGGCAGGGACGGCGGCCACCACGGCCGCGACCGCGAAGAGCGCCAGCAGGCCCCACCGCCGCCTCCCAGTCGTCATGCTGACGGACTATGCCGAATGCGGTCCCGGCC
Source organism: uncultured Actinomycetes bacterium (assembly GCA_963794055.1). GTDB lineage: Bacteria > Actinomycetota > Thermoleophilia > Gaiellales > Gaiellaceae > JAIBJN01. The sequence continues at coordinate 11,824 of CAWCCL010000008.1, read as the reverse complement.
GGAGCCGGCAGAGGACGGCGCGCGACGCTCGCCGTTGCGGCCGGGGTGGCGGCAGTGGCCGTCGTCGCGACGCTCCCGCCTGCGATCGAGCTCCCCCTCTGGCAGGACGAGGTGGCCTCCGCTCGGGTGCTCCTCGAGCCGACACCGGCCGGAGTGGTCGAGCACGTCGCCCGCACGGAGTCGACCCCGCCCGGCTGGTACCTGCTCGCCTGGCTCGGCCGCGAGGCTGGGATCTCGCTGGAGGCGCTGCGCTTCCTCTCCGTGGCGCTGGCGGCCGCGCTCGCAGGCCTCGCGGTCGTCTATGCGCGCCGCTTCGTCCCGCTCTGGACGGCCGGCCTCGCCGGGGCGCTCACTGCGCTCGCCTGGCAGCCGGTCGTGCACGGGAGCGAGCTGCGCGCCTACGCACTCCTCGCGCTGCTGACCCTCGTCTTCGCGCTCCTGCTCGAGCGGGCGGCCGCCGAGCCACGCCTGGGCCGGCTCGCCGCGCTGGCCGCGTGCACGGCCGCAGGGGCCTACACGCACTACTTCTTCGTGCTGGCGGCGATCGCCGGCCTCGTCTGGCTTCTGGCGGAGCGTGACCTGCGCACGGCAGCGCTCCGCGTCGGCGGGGCGGTCGTCCTCGGCACCGCCACGCTCCTGGCCTGGCTGCCCGGGCTCGTCGACCAGGTGGGCGCCGAGCGGTTTGGCTGGATCGACGCCTTCGACCCGCTCAAGCTCGCCTACCTCCCGTCGGCGCTCTTCTGGAATCCGGGGTCGATGTACGCGAAGCTCGGCTTCGACCCGGGCCTCTGGGAGGCCGCCGGGCGGCTGGCGATCCTCGCGCTCGTCCTTGGCGGGTGCGCGGTGCTCCTCCGGCTCGACTCCTCCGCCCGGCTCTGCGCGCTGATGGTGCTGGTCCCTGTCGTCGTCTCCGGGATCGCCTGGCTCTGCGGGCTTCGCATCATCACCGGGCGGAACCTGATCGGCGTGACGCCATTCGCCGCCGTCGCGCTCGCCGCGGTGCTGCTCCCCTTGCCCCGGCGTGCAGCCCTCGCCGCGTCGGCCGCCGCGGTCGGCCTGGCCGCCTTCGCCTACGTGCAGAGCCCGGCGGACGAACGCGTCCCGTTCGACCGCGTCGCGGAGACGCTCGTGGAGGCCGGCTGGGAGCCCGGCGACCCGATCCTCGTGCTCGGGCCCCTGCCGGACTTCCGGTCGCCGCTCGAGTGGTACCTCCCCGGAAGCGTCACTCTCCCCCGGGCCGTGCCCAAGGAGCAGTGCTCGGAGGTATGGGTGGTGACCGACGTCCCGGACGGACGTGCGCTCCTCGCCCTGGCCCGGCCACCGACCCGCGACGTTGCCGGCCGCGCGGAGGTGGCCCGGGTGCCCTGGGACGAATTTCTGGCCGAGGAGGCCGAGGCGCGCGGCGGCCGCTACCTGGACTCGGCGGACGGCACCGGCTGCCTCCGTCCGCTCGAGGACCGGGTCACGTAGCGACCGTCCCGCACCGCCGGCCGAGCCCGTCAGCCCGAGACCGGCGCGAAGGCTCCGGCTCGGTAGACCTGGCCGGGGAGCTCCCGTCCGAGGACGCTCTCGAGCCACTCGGAGACGCCGATGAGCGCGTCGAGGTCGACACCCGTTTCCACCCCTTCACCGTGCAGGAGGTAGACGAGGTCCTCGGTGGCGATGTTCCCGGTGGCCCGGGGCGCGAACGGGCAGCCGCCAAGGCCGCCGACGGATGCCTCGAACACCGTCGCGCCGGCCCCGAGGGCCGCGTAGGCGGCGGCGAAGCCCGTGTTCCGCGTGTTGTGCAGGTGGACCCCTACTCGCCGGGCCCGCTGTGCGGTCTCGGCGACGAGCCCCCTCACCTGCCTGGGAACGGCGACTCCGATGGTGTCCGCGAGCACGACCTCGTCGACGCCCAGGCTCACGACACGCTCGACAAGGTCGAGCACGCGGCCGGGGTCGACGGCGCCCTCGAAGGGACAGCCGAACGCGACGCTGATCGAGACGCTCAAGGGCTTGTCCGTCTCGATGCCGGCGAGGACGGCAAGCGCCTCGTCCGGCGTCGCGTTCTGGTTCTCCCGGCCGAAGCTCTCCGTGGCGGCGAGGTTGAAGTGGAGCTCGTCGAGATCGGTGGCGGCGAACCGCTCAGCGCCCTTTGCGTTCAGGACGAGGCCGGAGTAGACGACGCCGTCGCGCCGCTCGATGCCCGCGACGACCTCCTCCGCCCCGGCCATCTGCGGCACGCGGCCGGGATGGACGAAGCTCACGGCTTCCACGGCGGGCAGGCCCGCGGCGGCGAGCCGGTTCACGAGCTCCGCGCGCACGGCCGGCTCGAGCACCGCCTGCTCGTTCTGGAAGCCGTCGCGCGGGCCGACGTCGCATAAGGTCACCATGGATGCACGCTCAGCGTAACCGGGACCTCGCAGAGTTCGTCACCGTGCACCTGCCTCCGCCGCCCGCGCCCGTCCTCGAGGTCGGTTGCGGCTCTGGGGCACTCGCGCGCGCTCTGGTCGAGGCCGGCTACGAGATGACGGCCATCGATCCAGACGCACCCGAAGGGCGGCCCTTCCTCCGTGTGACGCTCGAGGAGCTCGCGATGACCGGGCCCTTCGAGGCCGTCGTCGCGGCGCGCTCGCTTCACCACGTGCACGACCTCCCTGCCGCACTCGACAAGATCCGCGGGCTCCTCGCCCCGGGCGGCGTGCTGGTCGTCGACGACTACGCGAAGGAGCGCGTCGACCACCCGACCGCCGAGTGGTACTACGAACGCAGGCAGGCGATCGCCCGCTCGGGCGGGCGGGCTGCCGCGGCCTCGTTCGACGCGTGCTTCCGGGAGTGGCAGGAGGACGAAGCCGACATCCACACGTACGCTGCGATGCGCGCCGAGCTCGACCTGCGCTTCTGCGAGCGTCTCTTTGCCTGGGGGCCGTACCTCTACCTCGAGCTCGGGGAGGCCGCGCCGAGGGACGTCGAGCAGCGCCTCATCGACGCAGGTGCGATTCAGGCCACAGGCTTTCGTTACGTTGGCGAGACTTCCCCGACGTGAGCATCCCCGTCTTCGCCGCCAGGCACGTGTACGGGGCCGTCGACCCGTCCGACGCGGTCGAGGCCGTCCGCGACGCCTTCGTCGCACACGCCCGCGGCGAGTGGCTGATGCCCTCCAAGGTCTACGTGCCCGCACCGCCCGACGGCGACTTCCGAGCGATGCCCGCGCGGGGAGGCGGCTACACGGTGCTGAAGTGGGTGACGTCGTTCCCGCGGAACCCGGAGCGCGGCCTGCCGACCGTGAGCGGCATCGTCCTCCTCTCCGACGCCACCAATGGGCGGCTCCTGGCGCAGCTGGACGCCGGCGCGCTCACCGCGCTGCGCACCGGAGCGGCCGCCGTGCTCGCTGCAGAGACGCTCGCCGCCGGCGGCGGGCCCGCCGCCGTCATCGGGTGCGGCGTCAACGGACGGGCGGTCGCCCGGACGTTCCTCGCCCGCGGCCGGCAGGTGGCGCTTTGGGACGCGGACGCGGGCCGCGCAGTGCAGGTCGCCGGCGAGCTCGGCGCAGAAGTGGCCGGCTCGCGGGAGGAGGCGCTCGCCGCCGGCGTCGTCGCGACGGTCACTCCCGGCCGCGGAATCCTCTTTGGGCCGGGCAGCCTTCGCGCGGGGCAGCACGTCAGCCTCATGGGCGCCGACGGCCCGAGGAAGGCCGAGATCGCCGTCGAGGAGCTCACCCGCGCGCGGGTGGTCGTGGACGAGTGGGAGCAGGTAGCACCAAACGGAATACTTCTCAACCCCGGCCGCGTGCGTCTCTTCTGCGACGAGTGGGACCAGGCTAGCCACGCCGGGGACCTGGCACGCGCGGTTCAAGCAGGCAAGCTCGTCCGCGAGAACGTGACTCAGTTAGGTGACGTCCTGGCCGGGACGGCCGATGGAAGGCAGTCTGAGCACGACATCACGATCTTCGACTCGACCGGGCTCGCAATCCAGGACCTCGGCGTCGCCATCGCCATCTACGAACGCTGGGGCGCTAACCCGACCGCCGACGCGTTCGCCGGAGTCCCCGAGGTGGAACTCGGGTAGCGCAGGCCCAGCCCGGTCGGTGAGAGTACCTTGCCTGCATTTACCTAGGCTGGGATGACCGGAAGCCGCCGCCGAATGTCGTCTTCTATCGAGAAGACGACACGCCAGTCCGACGGACGGCACTGGTTCTGCGGTGCACACGCTCGTTGTCGTCGAAGCGCTGACCGGCGAGAACGCGTTCCGCCAGCGCTCGCCGGACGGGCCGCACCGAGCACCGACCTCGCACCTAGCGGCGCCTACTGCAATGGCTGAGACATGGAGAAGGCCCGCGAGGTGCGGGCCTTCTCGCCTTCGGGGAACGTCCGTCTTCTCTAGCGCGTCGACCTCTGGAAGTGGTGGCCGAGTACCTGGTTCACGGTTCTCTTGCCGATCAGGATCCCGTCCTCGACGGCGGCGCGGTAGTGGATGCCGCCCCAGATGCGGGCGTTGCCGACGTCGTACTGCAGGTCATTGACCCGGGCGAAGTGGCGGTCTCCCGACCCGTCAGGCTGGGGACGGTGAAGTCGATCTGCCGTCGTCCCCAGGAATCGGGCGATGACACGTCCCCCGGCCGGCGTGATGCAGGAGTGTGCGCTCGGGTACTCCGGATGGTTCGGGGTGGCCGGCAGCAGGGGAGACCACGCGGGGTCGCCTACTGTCGCGGCGTTGCCGTCCGTGTCGCCGGCGCGGATGGCGGTGATCGGCCTCCAGAGCGCGTAGTGGTACTTGGCGTCGAAGCAGGCGATGAGCGCGTCGGCGTAGACGACTGAGGTCATCGCCATGAAGCGCGACGCCTGGACGACGTCGAGATCGTGGTCGAGGACGAACTTGCGGAGGGAGGCGCGTGCCTGCTGCACCGGAGGCTCCGCCCAGAACCGCGCCGCCAGCGTCTGCTCGGCGCTGCGCGTCGTGCTCGTGCTCGAGCCGATCTCCTTGACCTCGTTGTACTCGCGCGCCCACCGCTTGCTCGAGAGCGCCGGCGGCCCGTTCGGCCGGAACTGGTCGGCCGACTTGAGGCTGAACGGCTCCATCAGCCCGAGGTAGGTGCCGACCGGCGGCGTAGGCGCCGTCGGGAGCCAGACGCCGGGGATCGGCGGGTCGGGCGGCGTGTACGTCACCGGTGCCCGGAAGCCGTCGCCGGCGCGCTCGGCGATGAGGAGGGCGGCAACCTCTTCACCCGTTGCGACACCGTCCGTCTTCGCCTGGCCGCCGGGGATGGTGGCCAGCGATGCCGCGTACGCGGGATCGAGGATCGTCGACCCCTGAGCCGGCAGATAGTGAACGAGGATGCGGTGGGCCGCTGCTGCAACCGCTGCTTCGGCCGAGGCACCGTCGGGCGCGTCGACCTTGACCGCGAAGGGTCGATACCCGCCCTCGACTGCCATCACCGAGTCGTAGACCGCGATCGCCACGTACGCGAAGATCACGTGGCCTTCGGCGGGCGTCAGTGCCGCCGCGCTGAATGCCTGGCTTCCGACCGCATCCCAGTCTGTGATGAACGTGTCCGGTGGGCCTGCAGGAGGGCCGTGCGCGCTGCTCTTGGCGGCTCCCCCGACCGCAACGACGGCGGCGACAAGGAGCGCAAGCGCGAAGAACCTGATCGTTCCAATCCGTGCGAATGGCGTTTGCATGGGGCTACTCCTTTCCGGGACGAGACCGCCTCGTGGGACTCGAGTCCTGCGCATCTCGCTCATCCCCTTTCCTGCATCCCGCTCTGCTTGTCTGTCGAATCCGATGGTCGACCCGGTCCGTTTCAGGTCCGTTTCAGACGAGCAACAGCTGTTAGCGTCCCGGCCGGGAGGCAGGCGGATGGAGTTCCGGATCCTCGGGCCTGTCGAGGTTTGGGGTGAAGGGCCGACGGCGTCCGCTCGGCGGGTCGAAGCGGCGGGCTCTCCTGGCGGTGCTCCTCCTGCACGCGAACGAGGTCGTCGGCGGCGACGTGCGAAACAATCCGCGCCCGGAGGGGGCGCGGATCGTCCAACGCGGCTACTTTTGGAAGCTCAGGCGAGGCTGGCCGGGCGGCGGCCCCGTCGCAGAGCCCAGAACCCAGTACCAGCGAGCAACCCAGCGCCGAGGGCGACCGTGGCGCCGATGCCCGCGTCGCCGTAGTCGAAGCTGGTCGGCGTAGCGGTGGGCGACGACTTCGGAGTTTCGGGCGGAGCCCAGCTCACAGTCCAGGTGGGGAACTCGGGGGGAGCTTGCGGCGCGGCCTCCGCCCAGCTCACAGTCCAGGTCGGCAACTCAGGTCCGCCGGAGTACCCGGTCGCCTGGACCGGCGGCGCGGCGACAGCCGCGACCGTCAGTGCGAGGGCGAGTCGCGAGAACCACCGATCACGCTTGCAAAGTCTCATCTCTCCTCCTCAGGGTTGCCGCTTGCTGACTCGATGATCGGCCTGGTCGGTTTCAGACCCGTTTCAGCAATGTGACAGCTGGTACCGTCCCCGCCCTGGAGCGCCTGAGATGGAGTTTCGGATCCTCGGCCCGCTCGAGGTTTGGAGCGAAGGCCGCCAGCTTCCGCTGGGTGGTCTGAAGCCGCGTGCCTTGCTCGCGGTACTCCTCCTTCACGCGAACGAGGTCGTTGCCGCCGACCGGCTGATCGACGACATCTGGGGCGAGGACTCGCCCAAGCGTGCCGCCGCCGCATTGCGGGTCAACGTCTCACGCCTACGCAAGACGCTTCCGGCAGACGTGCTCACCACCGGACCGCCGGGCTATTTCGTCCGAATCGAGCCCGACGAGCTCGATCTCCATCGCTTCGAGCGGCTGGTGGACAAGGGCAGAAGCTTGCTCGCGCGAGGCCTGGCAGCCGAGGCGTCGGAGCGTCTGCGGGAGGCGCTGGCGTTGTGGAGGGGCCCGGCACTCGCGGACTTTGCCTACGAGAGCTTCGCCCAGGCCGCCATCGCCAGGCTCGAGGAGATCAGGTTGGCCGCAGTTGAGCTCCGGATCGAAGCGGACCTCGCTCTCGGACGCCACGACGAGCTTGTCGGGGAGCTCCAGGCGCTCGCCGCCGAGCACCCGCACCGCGAACGCCTGCAGATGAACCTGATGACCGCGCTGTACCGGTCGGGGAGGCAGGCGGAGGCCCTGGACGCGTATCAGACCGCGCGCCGGGCCCTCGTCGGCGAACTCGGAATCGAACCCAGTGCCGGGCTGCAGGAGCTGGAACAGGCGATCCTTCGGCAGGACCCGTCTCTGAATGTTGAAGCGCCCGCGCCCGCTGCTGCCGAAGAGCCACCGGAACGGTCGATTCTCGTGGACATTACGCACGAGGTGCTGCTCGGAGTGGCTGAGACACTAGTACGACACCCGCCGCGCGTCATGATCCTCGCCCGGCTCGTGTCGGACGCCGACGACCTTCGGCCGTTGTCAGCGTGGCTTGAAGAGCGTCGCTCTGCACTCGGGTCGCGCGGAGTCATGGCCCGCGCGGCGTCGTTCACGTCGACGACGCCGGGTAAGGAGCTGGCTCGGCTCGCGGCCGACCTCGACGTGGATCTCCTGCTCGCCAAAGCTCCCGAGGAGCTCCTGACGGATGGATACCCAGACGAACAGCTGATCGCCGTGCTCGAGGAAACACCCTGCGACGTGGCGCTGCTCGCGCCTCGGGACGCGGCGCGCGAGGGCGCGGTGCTCGTTCCGTTCGGAGGCGCCGAGCACGACTGGGCGGCGGTCGAGCTGGGCGCGTGGTTCGCCCGCGCCGCCCAAGTGCCGCTGAGACTCGCGGGCGCGGCCGCCGTGCCGAAGTACGGCAAGAGGGACGCGAGCCGCCTGCTCTCGCACGGTGCGCTCGCGGTCCAGCGCGTCCTGGGCATCTCGGCCGAGCCGTTGCTGACTCAGCCCGGCGAGGAGGGCATGCTGGAGGCGAGCCGCGACGCGGGACTGCTCGTCGTCGGGCTGTCGACGAGGTGGCACCGCGAGGGCCTCGGCCATGCCCGCCTCCGACTGGCCAGAGAGGCCGCGCCGCCCACGCTGCTCGTCCGTAGGGGTCTACGCCCGGGCGGTCTGGCTCCGCCCGCGAGCCTCACCCGCTTCACCTGGTCGATCCGCAGCTGACCCGGCTCAGGCCGCGCAGGCCGGCTCGTACGGCCGCCCGGGGAGGAACTCCTCCCACTCCTCGCGCGTGAGCGTCCGGTTGGCAAGGTCGCAGGCCCGGCGCTTCCAGGACTCGGGGTCGACGTTCCACACAGCCCCCTGGCCGTTGCCATGGGTCTCCAACAGACGGCGTCCGTCGGTGGACAGATCGATCATCGTCCTCCGGTCCCCGGCCGTGAGCTGCGGGCCGATCTGGATTCCAGTGGCAACGTCCCAAAGGGACGCGACAGGCTCGAAGCCGGAGACGGCGAGTGTCCGGCCATCCGGGCTGAACTCGAGCGTAAACGCTCCGTTGCCGCCCTGGTCGAGCTCATGGACGAGTTCCCCGGTGGGGACGTCCCACAGGCGTACGACTCTGCCGAAGCCACCGACGGCGAGCATTCGCCCGTTTGGGCTGAGCGCGACCGATAGGTCACTTTCTGGCGTTCCCTCCACGGTGGCAATCGACGTGCCTGTGGCAACGTCCCAGACCTCCGCGCCTCCCCGGCTTAGGCGGGCGGACGCGATCATCGCCCCGTCGCCGCTGGCTGCGAGATCGTGCGCCTGCACGAGGAACTCGTTGAGAATGGCTCCGGCTGTCACGTCCCAGAGCCTCACGCCGAGATCGCTCGCCGTGGCAAGCGTCTCTCCGTCCTGGCTGAAGCTGACGCCGACAAGAAGCCAGCCGCCGCCCGCGCTGAGCGGCCCATGGAGCCGCGATCGCGAACCAACGTCCCAGAGTGTGAGAGAGCCGTCGCCGGTCACGGCCGCGAGCGTTCGCCCATCCGGTGAGAATGCGAGCGTCTTGACCTCACCGCCCGTTTCGAGGAGGGGCACCCCGACTGGCGTGAGGTTGTGCGCGTCCCAGAGCGCGATGCCCTCCTCCTTGAGGCCGACCGCGATCAGACGGCCGTCGGGGCTGAACTCCCCCGGGTGGCCGTCAAGACCAGCGGAGAACGTCCGGTCGTGCGTGAACGTGAAAGGCCGCCCGAGCCTGCGTTCGCCCGTGATGTCCCAGGCGATCGCGGTGCCGTCGTGGCTCACCGTGTAGAGCGTCTCCCCGTCGGGGCTGAAGACGGGCTGCTGGACGGAGTTCGAGTGGCCGCGCAGCGTCTCGCGCGGAGTCGCCGACTCGACGTCCCAGAGGGTTACGGTCCCGTCGAGGTTCGTCGACACGAGCGTCTCGCCGTCCGGGCTGAACAACACCCAGTTCGGTCTCCCGGTGAGACCGGCGGCTCCGGTACGCACCTCTCCGGTGCTCACGTCGACGAGCTGGATGCCTCGGTCGATGCCGACCGCCGCGGTGAGCCCGTCCGGGCTGAGTGCGAGAGCATGCAGGCCATCTGCGATCTTCAGCGTCCGCGTCTTCTCGCCGCTCCGGAGATCCCACCACGCCAGCTCGCCGTCCTCGGACGCCGTGATGAGGGAGCGATCGTCCGTGGTCAAGGCGAACTGGGGCGACGCATAGTTGAAGCCGACGTATGCGCCGACGAGTGCTTCCGGCTCGATGTTAGGACCGATCGGCTCCAGCGTGGCGGCGTCTCGGACAGAGATCTGCGCGCTGGTCCCGCCAAGGCCGGTTGGCTCGCCGGGCGGGAAGAGAACGACGAGCCGCAACCCGTCCTTTGTGAAGGCCATGCGCGTGGCGACTCCGCCGATCCTCTTCTCGGCCAGCTGCTCGCGCGTTCGCACGTCGAGGAGGCGGACAACGTGGTCGGCGCCGACCGCCAGGGTTCGCCCGTCAGGGCTGTATGCAAGGCTCTCGACGAGGTCCGTCTCCGGCAGTGCGGCCCCGATCTGCTCGTACGTCCGGGTGTCGAAGAAGAGAACCCCAGTGCCGACAGTGCCCACCGCCAGCGTCTTTCCGTCGGGACTGATGGCGATTGCCCTGAGGATGTCGCCGTGGCCGTGCATGATCCCGACCGCCGACGGTGAGCGTAGGAGGTCCGCGAGCAGGTAGCCGCGGGTCTGGGGCGAGTCGTCGATGGCGACAGCCTGGCGCGCAAGCAAGAGCGAGAGGTCGAGGTCCTCCTCGACGAGCGCCTGGGCGCCGAGGCGCTGGGCGAGCTGGGCCGTCTCCGCGCCGCGCGCCTCGCCGCGCTGGATGACGGCGTAGATTCCGCCTGCGACGGCGGCGGCTAGGAAGACGGCGACGCCGACGAGCAGGCCGCGCAGCCGCCGGTTCGTTCGGCGGACGCTCTTCGTCTCATGCTCGGACGCCTCGCGGCTCTCGGCGACGAACTCCCGCTCGAGCTCGTTGAGGTCGAGCGCGTGGTCGGCGGTCCAGTCGAGGGCGGCGGCGAGGCGGGCGCCGCGGTACAGCTCGCCCCGATCGCGCCCCGCTGCGTCCCACTCGGTAGCCGCCCCGGTGATGTGACGGCGAAGCCGGCGCCCTTCGGCGTCCTCCTCGATCCAGTCGCGCAGACGTGGCCATTCGCGCAGCAGCGCCTCGTGGGCGACCTCGACGGAGCCCTCGCCGACGGTGACGAGGCGGCTGTCGGCCAGCGTCGTGAGCACGTCGGCGACGTCCTCGTTGCGCTCCAGGTCGAGCTCGGTGAAAGGAGCGCGGCAGCGCACCGGCGCCTCGCCCTCGCCCTCGCCGACCAGGCGCAGCATGACGGCGCGCACGAGCGGCTTGCGTCCGTCCGGGATGCGGGAGTACGTCCCTTCGGCCAGCCGCGCGACCGCGCCTTGCACGCCGCCCGTCTCGCGGTAGGCCGCTAGGGTGAGCGCGTCGTCTTGCCGCTTCTGCCAGAGCTCGAGCAGGGCGGTGGACAGGAGCGGCAGCGCGCCCGGCTCGCCCTCCACGTCGTCGACCAACGCGTCGGCCAGCTCCGGCTCCACCCGCAGCCCCACACGGCCGGCGGGCAACTCGACGGATCGGCGCAGCTCGGAGGCCTGCATCGAGCCGACCAGCACCTGGTTGGCGCCCAGCAGGCCAGCCAGCTCCGGGTAGGCGGCGAAGCGCCCGTAGAAGTCGGCGCGCACCGCCGCCACCACGATCGCGCGGCCCTCTGGATCGGCGGCTGCGCGGGCGAGCATGTCGGCGAAGGCGGCGCGTTCGCCGTCGGAGCGGCAGGCGGTGAAGAGCTCCTCGAGCTGGTCGACTGCCAGGAGGAGGCGCCCGCCGGCGGGCAGCGCGTCGAGAGCCTCGGCGAGAGGATCCTTGGCTCCGGAAACGAGCACGCGGCGAAGCTCCTCCAGCGGCCGCTCGCCGGGGCGCATGAGCACGCGCCGCCAGCCCCCGCTCCCGGGCAGCACACCGCCGGCGAGGGCAGGGATGAGACCGGCGCGGAGGAGGGAGGACTTGCCACTGCCCGACGGGCCGACGATGCCGAGGAAGCCGGCCCCGACGAGGCGGGCGACGAGCTCGGCGACGAGCCGCTCGCGGCCGAAGAAGTAGTCGGCGTCGACGGGCTCGAAGCTCGCCAGACCCTTGAACGGGCAGATTCCCTCGGCTGCCGTGCGAGCCGGCGTGTCCGGGCCCGAGAGCGCCCGCGCCTGCTCACGCACCAGCTGGAAGTCGATCACCTTGCCTGCCAGCTCGGCCTCGACCTCGCTCTGGTCGCTCCTCCCGGCGGCGGCACGGGAGGCGACGTCCACCAGCGCGCGGCTCGCTTCGTCGACAGAGACCGCGAGCGCGGCTTGGGCGAGCTCACGGCAGCTTGCGTAGCGCTGCTCCGGCTCCTTCGCCAGTGCCCGGGCGATCACCGCGTCGAGGGCCGCT
>CAWCCL010000007.1:0-3310 GCA_963794055.1 uncultured Actinomycetes bacterium | reverse complement strand
ATTCGGTTCGAGTTCTTAGCGGCGGACGGGTCGACGTGATCGGAGGGGCAGCCTGCGGGGCGGCGGCCGGCTCGGCCTCACCGCCCCCGCAGGCCGTGTTGCCTCAGCGATCGTCCCCGCCGCCGCCGTGGCCGCTCGAGTCGTCGTCGTCGTCATCATCGTCGTCGTCGTCGTCGTGGGAGTTGCCGGGGCCCGAGTTGTCGTCCTCGCCGCGGTCGTCGTCGTCCGCGTTCCCGGGGCCGGAGTTGTGGTCACGGTCCTCGCCGGTGCCGGTGCAGCGCGGGTCGTTCGCGTGCTCGGCCTCGTCGCACCGGCCCCGGACGTCCTCGCCGGGCTCGCGGTCGTCGTCGTCGCGCCGGCCGCCGCGGTCGTCGTTCCGATCCTCGTCGTCCGTCGTGGTCGTGCCCGTCGTGGTATCGACGGTGGTCGTCGAGTCGTCGGTCGACGTCGTGGGAGCGACCTGGGCCAAAACCGGGCTCGATCCGTCGCCTCCGCTCGCGGCGAGTGCGACGCCGACGCTGAAGGCGACGACGAGCGCCGGGACGATCAGGATCTTCATGAAGGTGGACATGGAACCTCCTTGTCGGTGAGCGAACTGCTCCTCCGAGGCTAGGGAGGGCCCGGAGAAGCGTGCCCCCGGAGCGGTGAAGACTCTTCCGGGCGAAGGTAAAGAGACGGTAGGCGGCTACCTGGCGCTAGAAAGGTCTAGTCGTCGCCGCCGCCCGAGCCGTGGCCGCTCGAGTCGTCGTCGCCCCCGCCGGAGCCGTCCGGCCCTTGCCGCTCGAGTCGCCGCCGCCCCCGCTCCCGGAGCCCCGGCCGCTCGAGTCGTCGTCCTGGGCGCTGCGCGGGTCGCAGTCGGGGTCGAGCGCGTGCTCAGGGTCCTTGCACTTGCCGGGCAGGTCATCGCCGCCGCCGCCGTCGTGGTCTCGGTGGTGGACGTCGTGTCGGTTTGGGTCGGTGTCTCCGCCGTCTCCGTCGTCGTCGCGCTCCGCGCGATCTGGGCCGGAGGCTCGACGACGGTCGGCACCGCCGCGAGCGATCCCGCCGATGCGAGATAGACGCCGAGGGCGAGCCCCATGGGCAGCAGGAGGCCCGCGAGGGCGAGGAGAAGCGCTCGGGCTCGACTCATGGTCTCGACGCTAGCAGCGCGATCCTTCAGGAATGGTTAGGCGGGGGTGAGGAGTCGGTAGCGGGGGCCTGAAAGCGGGCGCGGACGCGTGTGCCCGGCCCGTCGAGGATGTCGACCGCCCCGCCCCAGCGCTCGGCGAGCTCGGCCACGATCGCGAGCCCGAGACCGGTGCCGGGGCCGGTGGCGCGCCCCTCCGCTCCCCGGAAGAAGCGCTCGAAGACGCGCTCACGCTCGGCCGCTGGATCCCCGGGCCCGTGTCGGAGACCACGAAGCCCGGCCCGCTCCTGTCGCCGTCGACTCCAGGCTGATTCGGGAGCCGGGGGGCGAGTAGCGGATGGCGTTCTCGATCAGGTTGTCGAGGATGTCAGCGACGTCCGCCGGTGCCGCCCAGGCCCGCCCGCCGGCCTCGGCGGCCACGGAGAGCTCGTGCCCGGCCGTGGCCGCGGGCTCCGCCCAGCGCCGGCCTGCCGCGCGCACGGCCTCGCCGAGGTCGACGCTCTCGGGAATCGCCTGGTCGAGACGCTGCGCGCGCGAGCGCAAGGAGGTCGTCCACCAGCGCGCTGAGCCGGTCGAGCTCGGCCTCGGCCTTCGCGGCCTCGTCGGCCGCGCCGCCGCCCTGGCCCCGGATTGCCTCGAGGCGCAGCTTGATCCCAGTGAGCGGCGTTCGCAGCTGATGAGAGGCGTTGGCGACGAAGTCGCGCTGCGCGGCCAGGTTCGACGATAGCTCTCCGGCCATGCGGTTGAACGACCGGCCCAGCTCGTCGATCTCCTGCGGGCCCTCCGGCTCGACGCGGGCATCGAGGTCGCCGCGGCCGACCCGTCCCGCGGCAGCGCGGAGCTTCTCCACGGGGCGCGCCACCGACCCGGCCAGGATCCAGGCGAGCACGAGCCCCGCCCCGACGACGGCCACGCCGATCAGCGCCAGCGCGAGCCAGCTCGAGCGCACGCTCGACTCCACCTCGCCCAGGGGCGCTGAGACACGCAGGGCGCCGATGACGCCTCCGCGGTCGGTAACTGGCACGGTCACGAGCAGGAGGTCCTCGTTGAGCGTGTCACTGCGACGGCGGCGGACGTCGACCCCGCCGGCGAGGGCAGCCTGGAACTCGGGCCGCTCGGCGCTCGCGAACTGCTCGCCTGCGACGGCCGCGCCCTCGCTGTCGGCCAGGACGACTCCGTTCTCGTCGACCACTACCGTGCGCGCGCCCTCCCCGACCGTCGCCTGGTCGACGACTCCGGCGAGCCGATTGGTCGCGCCGATTCGAACGAGGTCTGCGATGCGCCCCGAGAGCACGGTCCCGTTGGCGACGACGTCAGACTCGAGCTCGGACGTGGCCCGCCGGTCGACGCTGAGGGCCAGCGGGACGGCGAGCGCGATCACCACCGCGGCCAACAGGTAGGCCGCGGCGAGGACGAGGCGGGCCCGGAAGCTCACGTCTCGAAGCGGAAGCCGACGCCACGGACGGTGTGGATGTACCGCGGCGCGGCGGGGTCGTCGCCGAGCTTCTTGCGCAAGGCGCTGACGTGGACGTCCAGCGTCTTCGTTGAGCCGAACCAGGCCGGGTCCCAGACCTCGTGGACGAGCTCCTCCCGGCTTGACCAGCTTCCCGGCCCGCTCGAGCAGGACGCGCAGGAGCTCGAACTCCTTCACGGTGAGGTCGAGCCGCTCGCCGGCGCGGGTCGCCTCGTGGGTGTCGAGGTTCATGAGCACGTCGCCGGCCACGAGCACCGTCCTCCGTCGGGCTCGGCCGTCTCGCCGGCCCGGCGCAGGACGGCCCGGATGCGTGCGGCGAGCTCGGCGGCGCTGAACGGCTTCGTCACGTAGTCGTCGGCGCCCAGCTCGAGCCCGAGGACGCGATCCATCTCCTCGCCGCGCGCGGTGAGCATGACGCCGGCGTCCGCGAGGTCTCGCGGATCCGGCGGAGGACGTCGCGCCCGTCTCCGTCGGGAAGCATGACGTCGAGGAGGACCAGGTCAGGCGCACGGCTCCTCGAAGAGCTCGAGTCCCTTCCCGACAGTCTCCGCGACGACCGGCGCGAAGCCCTCGCGCGCAAGCGCCGCCGCAAGTGGCTCGGAGATCGCCTCCTCGTCCTCGATCAGAAGGATCGTCCGTTTGGTCATCGTTTCGCCGTAGGTTACGGACGCTTGCGGGAAGTGGTTGGCCGACTGCTGGCAGACTCCGCT
>CAWCCL010000006.1:0-155445 GCA_963794055.1 uncultured Actinomycetes bacterium | reverse complement strand
TTTGCGCCTAGTCTGATTTGGGCGCGGCCCCTGGGGCCGATCCCGCTCCTTCTGGCTCGAGGCGCTTTACGCTAGAGGACGATCCGTCGCGCTGTCTCGGGCGGGCAGCCCGACCCGATCAGCGTCCGCATCTGGCCGAGATCCACCGGCGCCCTGGTCAGCGCCTGGGCCTCCCTGAGGGTGAAGCCCAGGGCGAGGAACTGCGCACGCCGCCAGCGAAGGATCCGAGCCTCCTCCGAGAGGACGGGTCGCTCCTGCTCTGCGCTCTCGCTCATGTGCTCAGAGTGGGCGATCAACTCGCCTCGGACGACCTTCAAAGGGGGTGGGCACCCTCACCCAAGGGAGAGGGCGCCGCCGCACGGCACGGAGGGTTCGCCCTTGACCGCGGTCGGTTGGGCCGATCCGGAGGCCGCGCGGCGGTTGCCACAGTCTCCGCCTCGCGGAGGTGCGGCGCACCGGCCGACAGGGCAGTCGGATACCGCCCTTTTGATTAGATGGGCTACCAGCTTGCGGCTGCAGCGACAGCGGTGGCCCGCACCGGCTCTTTCGCCGGCTCCCAGCGGGGAAGCGTCACGGTGATCGTCGTCGGCCCCCCCGGCCTGCTGTCGACGGCAAGGTGGCCTCCGAGCAGCCGCACCCGCTCGCTCATCCCGGCGAGGCCCAGGCGGCCCCTCGCCGCCGCCGCAACGAGCGCGCGCTCGACGTCGAAGCCCCGGCCGTCGTCGACGACGGTTGCACGGATGCACGCGGTGGTAGCGCGCACGCGCAGCCGCGCGTGGGACGCCCTGCCGTGCTCGCGGACGTTGGCCAGGGCCTCGCGAACGACCGCCGCGATCGCAAAGCGCTGGGAGGCTGTCAGGTCGGCGAAGCTGCCCGTGACGTCGATGTCGACCTCGATGCCGCTCCGGGCTGCGAACGCCGCGGCCTCCTCCCGAAGGACGACGTCAAAGTCGGTCTGTCGCAGTCGCTGCGATTCGAGCGACAACGCGAGCTCGCGGAGGTCCTCGTCGACCTCGCGGAGGCGCAGCTCGTAGTCGTCGAGCCAGGCGAGCAGGAGCCGGCTGTTCGCGTCGCCGCCGAGGTTGGCAGCGAGGCGGTCCCGCAGGATGCACGTGTCCCCGACCAGCGTCGCCAGCACTTGCAGCGGCCCGTCGTGGATGTCGAGACCGATGCGAACAAGACGCCGCTCGCTGGCCTCAACGAGCGCGCGCTCGTGGGATGCACCTCGCCGTAGCAGCCGCTCGCGCTCGAGGACTGCGGTCAGCTCGGAAGCGGCCTCGCCTGCATACGCAAGAGCCGCCTCGCGGTTGGCTGGCCGAGCGCGCAGAACCAGCCCGGCGTAGGTGGCGCCCCAGCGGAAGACGGGAACCGCGTGAACGTGGCCTCGGTCGTTGTCGCGACTGCGGCCGTTGAGAAGCAGCTCTCGCGCGCACGCCCGGACGCGCCTGGTAACGGCGTCCCTCCCGACGAGGGAGAGGCACACGAGGCCGCGCCCTGCATCTGCCTGCCAGAGCGACGCCTCCTCGAGCGGGCCGAGCGACACTGCTGCGCGGAGGACTCCTTCTGCGGCCATGTCCGGCGGGAGCTCGCTCAGGAAGCGGCTGCGGAGGAGCTCTCGGTAGAGATCGAGCGTCACGGCAGTCCCGGGGCGCATCGTCTCAGTCCGGAGAAGCTCGACCACCGCCCTCGCCACCTCGCCGAATCGATTCTCCAACACGAGCAGGCCCAGGGTTTCGCCCGCGTAAGCGAGCGCGGCGCGCTCCCCGGCGCCCGGCGATGCTCCGCCCGCTCCGATCAGCCCCCGCCCGCGTTCCCCGGCCACGAGCAGGGCGTTGTCCTCCCCCTCCGCCACCGCGTCGGCGAGGAGGCCCTCCACACGCTCGAGAAGCACGCTCGTCAAGCGGCCCTCGCTCAGACCGAGCTCTCGAGGAGCCCGTGCTCGAACGCATAGCGGGCTGCCTCGGTGCGACTGCCCACCTCGAGCTTGCGGAAGATGTTTCGCAGGTGGAACTTCACGGTCTGCTCGCTGACCCAGAACTCTCGTCCGATCGCCTGGTTCGTGAGGCCGCGGGCGACGGCCCTCAGGATCGCGGTCTCACGCTTGGTGAGGCCCGCCGACCCCGCAAGCTGCCCCTCGGAGTCATGCTGCACTCCGAGCGCCTGGAAGACCGTCCCCTCGACCGCCTGCCGCAGCGCGGAGGCGAGGTCGCGCACGGCGACGCTCTTCAGGACGTACGCCTTCGCTCCCCGCGCGAGCGCCGCCTGGACTCGATCGGGATCGCCGGAGGCCGACAGGATCACGACCTTGACGTCCGGGTACCGCCTGCGGATCTGGTCTAGGCACGCGAGCCCGTCCAGTTGCGGCATGCTGATGTCCAGGACGACGAGATCCGGGCTGGTCTGCCCGATGAGAGGCAGTACCTTCGCCCCGTTCGTGGCCTCTCCCACGACCTCGATGTCGTGTTCTTCCTCCAGCGCACGCCGCACGCCGCTGCGAACGAGCGGATGGTCGTCCGCGATCAGAACCTTCGTCTTCATGCCGCAACCTCCCTCGGACCCACGATTGCGTGGGCTCCAAAGCGTGGCGCAGTTCCCTGCAGCTATCAATAGGTCGGGCGGCGGATTCGGCGTTCAGGTCCTGAACGCCTTCAGCCCTGCTCTCCACCGAGGAGAGGGGCGCTTGGCGCGCCCTCCTGTTTTCATCGCGCCCCCGCTACCTCGCGAACTTGAAGTGGGCGATGTGCCGCGTGCCGTCGACCAGGGTCACGTCGAGGCGGCGGCACGTCCCCGCCCAGGCCTTGTCCGACTTCCAGACGTAGACATACTGGTCGACGCCGGCGTCGTACGAGAGGCTGCTTCCTCCGGCGGTGACGGTTTGCTCGACGGTGTCGAGCGGCGCGGAGGTATTGCAGTCGACGCCGTGTGACACCGGGTAGCCGACGGCGAAGACGTCGAGCCCCTGATTGCCGCTCAGCGAGAACTTCACCGGGATCCCGCTTCCCGCCTTTACGACGTTGAGCGTCGGCGGGTTGTCGATTGGGCGGAAGAAGCCACGGAAGTCGAACACGACGCTGTAGACGCACGCGGCGCCGGCCGAGTGGCCGACGTTGTCCTCGGCGGTTGGCGTGCTCGCGGACTTCGTACCGACTGAGGATGTGTCGAGCGCCACCGAGCCGGCGGCCGGGGTGGCGAGACCTGACTCAGCATCTGCGGCCGTCCAGCCCGCGCTCGCGGTGCTCCCTAGAACGAGAGGGGTGGAGGGGCATACCATTGCGACGGAGGGCGCGTCGGCGTCCACCTGCACGGTGAGGCTGCCGGTTGCCGACTCGTTTCCGGCTCGATCCCGAACCGTCCCGCTCGCGGTGTGCGAGCCGCTGCTGTCGAAGACGGCGTCGGTCGGCACGGTGGCCGGGTCGACGCCGCTCCCGACGTCGCCGTTGGCCAGTTCGGGATCTCCGGCGCCGGCGAAGGTCACGACGACCTCGTCCCTGTACCAGCCGCCGCCGCCCGCGTAGTCGGCGGCGCGGTCCGGCGTCATGGACGGAGCTTCGGGCGCCGTCCGGTCGATGTTGATGCCGCCGACCGTCGCCGACTCGGTGTTTCCGGCCCGGTCCCTAGCGGTGCCTACCACGGACTGGTCGCGTCCTTCGCCGCCGACGGTTTGGTCTGCGGTGCAGGAGGCGAGGCCCGAGAGGGCGTCGGCGCAGGAGAAGGACACGACGACATCACCGTCGTTCCAGCCGAACGCATTGGCCTCCGGCGTGCGCGACCCCGAGATCGTCGGCTTCGTCGCGTCGCGCTTCACGGCGACGTCGACCGGCCCCGAGGAGCCGCCTGCGCTCCCGGCCGAGCAGGAGAAGACGAACTCGCCGTCGGACGCGACGATCTGGTTGTCGCAGCCCTCGAGCGCGAGCGAGTTCGGGGACTCCGGCTCGCCGACATGCCAGGCGAGCGTGACGTCGCCCGTGTACCAGCCGTCGTCTCCGTCGGGCGACGAGGGCGAAAGCGTGTGCTCGATCGTCGGTGCCGACGGGTCGTAGATCGAGTAGGTGGCGGAGGTTTCCTGCACGAGACCGCCCGCGTCGGTGTAGGAGCAGCTCGCCGTCTGGTTGCCGAGCCCGTCATCGGCGTACGCGCCGGTGATCGCGCTGAGGTCCGCGGCGAAGCTCGAGCTTCCGTCTTCGGCGTCCTCCACCGCGCATCCGGCCGCCGGGACGGAGTCCTTTGCGTAGCTCGCGCCGTGCTCGACGCCCGTCACCGTGATCGCCGGGGGTGTGTTCGGCGGCGGGACCACGTGAACCGCGAACGACGCCGGAGAAAGATTGAACGACCCCCCGGTGGTGTTGGAGACTTGCGTCAGGGTCACGTTCGCCGTCCCGGTCGCGCCGGACGTCATCGTGACCGTCTTGACGTCGCCGCAGCTCCCGAATGTAAGCGAAGCCGGGCTGACCGTCGCCACCGATGTGTCGCTCGAGTGAAGCGAGACGACGAGCGTTGACGTCCCTGTCAGGTTGCAGCCGTTCTTGCCGTCTCCGTTGCGCGGCACGACGGTGAGGGCCGTCGAACCCGTGTTTCCTCCGGAAGTGAGGGTCATGACGCCCGCCGTCCCGCTGAGGTCGTTCCTGATGTCGTCCGCGGACGCTCCGACTGCGAGCAGCCCCGTCGCGACCAGCGTCGCGAGGACCAGGCCGAGCCTGCCTCTTGCTCGTGTGCGCTTCCGCTTCGACACAGCCATGCTCCTTTGCCGGGTATCTCCGACCTGCCGCGTGGAGGGTGCTTCGCGAGCGCGGTTCGGCGCTCTCACCTCTTTATGGGCCGCCGAAGGCCCCACTTCGCCCCGCCTACGGGTAGCTGCGCCCCTTCTCTTCAGGGGGGTAGCGTCCCGGCTCGCGGAGGAGCTGCAGCAGTGACCGGCGATCGGGGACGTCCAGCTTCTTCACGATGGATGAGGTGTGCCGCCTGACGGTGACCGGCGCGACGAGGAGCCGCTCGGCCGCTTCCGCCGTCGACAGGCCGGCGGCGAGCAACTCGAGGGTCTCCCACTCCCGGGTCGTCAGGGCGGATCCGCGGCCGCCCGGAAGGAGCAGACGCCTCCGGCGTCGGCGAGCCCTGAACTCGTCGAGCACGCGGGCGACCAGCGCCCGCGGCAGCGCCGCCTCGCCCGCGAGCACGCCTTCCAGAGCGAGCGGCAGCCGCGCGGGATCCATGTCCTTGAGGAGGTACCCCTGGGCCCCTGCGCGCAGGGCGGCGAAGAAATCCTCGTCGCTGTCCGACACGGTGAGCATGACGATCACCGTCTCGGGGAGGAGGGCCGCGATCTGCGCGGCTGCCGCGATGCCGTTGCCGGGCATGTGCACGTCGAGCACGCAGACGTCCGGCCGGTCGCGCTCGGCGGCGGCCACGGAATCGGCAGCGCTCGCGGCCTCGGAGCACACCTCGAAACCGTGCTCCTCGAGCGCCTGTCGGACGCTCGCCCGCAACGGCGGATGGTCGTCGGCCACCAGGACTCGGCGCGACGCCACTACGGGAGGAGCACCTCCACCCGGGTGCCGAGGAGGGGACGCGACTCGATCCGAAGCTCGCCGCCGAGGATCCTCACGCGTTCCTGCATGCCCAGGAGCCCGAAGCCGGGCAGGAAGGCATCCGGCCGGTTCGGGTCGAATCCGACTCCGTCGTCGCTGACGACGAGCAGCGTGCCGCGCTCGTGCGACAGCTCGACGCTCACGAGGGTGGCAGTGGCGTGGCGGGCTGTGTTCGCGATCGCCTCGTGCACGACGCGGGCGAGCTCGACCCGCGCCGCAGGTGGAAGGTCGACGCCCTCGGCGAGTCGAAGCTCGAGGCGCAGGCCCGCGCGATCCGCAGCGTACCTCGCGACCTGCTCCAGCTCCACGGAGAGCGGCGCTTCGACCGGACGCCTGAGGCCCAGCATGGCCCGGCGCGATTCGGCGAGTGCACTCTCCGCGGCCTCCGCGATCTTCCCGATCCCTGGCTGGGAGGCGAGGCGACTGCACAGGGTAACGAGGAAGGCCAGCTCCTGCGCGAGACCGTCGTGGAGCTCGCGCGCGAGGCGCCGGCGTTCGCGGGCGACGGCCGCGTGCACGGCGCGCCGGTGAGCAAGCCTAGCCCCGTGCGCGACGAGGAGCACCATGGCGATGCAGAAGGACACGGCGACGATCCGGTCGCGCGCTGTCGGGCCCGACTGGACGGCCAGCGAGCCGAGGACGAGCCCTGCGATGCTCAGGCCGACGAGCGCGAGCCCTGCCGCCGGCGGCGCGACCGAGGCGTTCCCGTTCGTGCGGGTTGGGCAACCTGCGCGTACGGCCAGTTTCGCCCGCGACGCGCGTCCGACACGGTGAGTCCACCCCCACCGAGCGGCGCGGTGGGGGCTCCACAGCGGCCCATGGAGATCCATCTCGACGACCCACGGCACACCGGCGACCTCGTCGCCTTCCTGCAGCGCGCCCGCTGCGCGATCGAGAGGGTCGAGGGTGGACATCTCCTCGTCCGCATACCCGACTACCCGCTCCCCGAGGGTGAACGGCTCGAGCTCACGCTCTACGTTCAGGCCTGGTGCGCGACCCATCCCGGCGCGCGCGTCCGGATCGACTAGACGAGTCCGCATCGAACCGCGTAGACCGCCGCCTGCAGGCGGTTCTCCGAACGGAGCTTTCCGAGGATGTGGGAGACGTGGCTCTTTGCGGTGCTGGGGCTGATGAAGAGCTCGGCGGCGATCTCGGCGTTGTCCCGGCCGCCTGCGAGCAGGCGAAGCACCTCGAGCTCGCGCGACGAGAGATCGGATAGCACTTCGTCCCTTTCGCTCGCCTGCTTGTGGCTCGCCTCGAGCAGCGGCGCTGCGACCGCCGGCAGTACGAGCGAGTGACCCCCCGCGGCTGCCCTGAGAGCGTCGGCGAGCGCTTCGAGCGGCGACGACTTGAGGAGGAAGGCGCAGGCTCCGGCGGCGACGGCCTCGGCGACCTGATCCGCCCGTCCCGTCAGAACAACCGCGCGTGTGCCAGGCGACAGCGACCGCAGGCGGCGAATCGTCTCGACCCCGGGGAGTCCGGGAAGCTGCAGCTCGATGACCGCCAGATCAGGAGCGACGGCGCGGGCGGCCTCGAGCGCCTCCTCTCCGCTCGACGTCTCGACCACGACGTCGACGCCTGATCGGATCAGGACCTCGTGGCTGCCACGCCGGGACAGGCGGGATGGGTCGGCGAGAACCGCGCGGGACGCCCCCACGCGCTCCTCGCGGACCGACTGTGAGGTCGAGGTCCGAAGCACTGGCCGCAGTTCGAGATGTGTCTCTCAGTTCGAGAGTTTCTCTTCTCACAAATCGTCTCCGAGGAGCGCTCGTGCGCAATCACTTGAACGAGGGATCGAGGGCTAGGGTCGCGGGCCGGCCACGCAAGGCGGCCGGCCCGCAAAGCCTCAGCAGCTGAACGTGATGCTCCGCGCGCTCGCGCGGTGATCGGCGTCGCCCCCGAAACGGGCGGTCAGCCGGCAGACGCCTCGCGACGGCCGCTTGAAGCTCGTCGAGTAACGGCTCGTCGCGCTCAGGGTCGGCTGCTTCGTCGCGACAAGCCTGAACACGCCGCCGCGCTTGCGGAAGAGGTTCACGACCACGCGCTTTCCCGAGTGAGCAGGAACGACCCGCCCGCGCACCCGCACGGCCGACCTCGTCTTCGTGAGCGCGGCGGTGGTGGTTGTCGCCTCCTTGAGCACGGTCGTCAGAGCCGGGAGGGCGAAGCTCCTGGCGGCCGTGTAGTCGCCGACGTTCGCGAACGGGTCGTCCGCCGCCGCCACGCGCCAGTAGAAGGTGCCGCCTCCGGTGTAGGTGAACTGGCTGAGCGGCGGCGCGTAGTTCGCGTTCTCGGTGGCGGTCGTCTCGACGAGCATCGAGAAGTCCGGCCGCATGGAGACCTGCACACGGTAGTTCCGCGCGCCCAGCTTCGGATCCCAGCGCAAGACCAGGCGCCCCAGTTCGGCCTGGGCTCTCGGGTTGGCGGGCTCCCGGATCGTCCGCGTGAAGGCGGAGGACGGGGTCCACGGCCCGGGGGTCACCGCCACCGAGCCCGCCTGCGGGAAGTTCGCGCGCACCCGCCAGTGCCAGATTCCTGTGCCCTTCATCTCCGTCGGCGTGGCGGCTGCGGACGGGAGACCGCCGAAGAGCTGCTTCGTGCCGTTCGGGAACTGGACCTCCACGTCGTAGGAGACGGCGCGGGGGACGGGGAACCACTGCCACGTGGGGAGCGCGTCCCCCCGGTCGGCGTTCCCCGGGTCCAGGACCGGCGTTGCGAGCGTCTTGCGGAACCCGCCCGTGGCAGACCAGGCGAGGCCGTGCAGGTTCTCGTCGTCGGCCCGCACGCGCCAGTAGAGGTCGACGTCGGCGCCGAACGTCTTCATGCTCGTGTGGGCGGTCGAGTCCGTGACGACGTCCTCGAGGATGGCGCTCGCGAACGTCGGATCGCGGGAGACCTGAAGCCGGTAGCGTCGCGCGGCCTCGACCGGGGTCCACTGGAAGCGGGCCGGCCCCTCGAAGATGGTGCCACTCGCCGGCGCCAGGAGCGCGGGTGGAGCCGACTGCTTGTGGACGTCCGCCGGCGCGCTGAAGCGGGGCGCCGTCACGACGCCGTCGCCGTTCCCGTCCGTGGCCGGCAGGACGACCCAGTAGTACGCCGTCGTCTCGTCGGCGTAGGACCTCGTCGCGAACCCGGTCCGCGGCGCGTACGCGGGCAGTTGGGTGAACGCGTAGTCGACGATGTTCGTGAACTCGGGGTCCTTGGCCACGATGACGAAGTAGCTTTCGGCCCCGAGCAGCGGCTTCCAGCGGAAGAGCGGCATCGCGGAGGCCGTGGAGCCGCGCGCCGGGAGAAGGTAATCGTCGCTCCCCAGGGCCCCCGGAGAGCACGAAGGCGTGCACGCGGCGCCGGACGGCCGGCCCGTCCACACGAAAGCAGGGCTGTCGGCGTCGGGCAGGTAGGCCTCCGCGCTCCGCGCGTACGCGCCGATCTCGTTGGATGCGCGGTCGAGGGCAGTGACGCGGACGCAGTACGCGTGGTCGGCGACGAGGGAGGGGAAGTCCGTCGAGACGAACGGCTGCTCCGTGTCGCTCCCGAAGGGCTTGCGACCGTTCCAACTGGAGCCCAGCGGCGTCCAGGACGTCGTCGCCGTCTTCGTCTTCCAGTGCTCGAGCGTCGCCGTCCACTGGCAGCCGTTCGCGAAGCGGGTCACCTCGACCTCGTAGGCGGACGCGCCCGGGACCGGGTTCCACCCCACCACCGGCGTCGACGTCTCGAACGCCGCCTCGGTCGGGAAGGGGTTGTCGACCATACGGAGGTTCTGGACGCTCGGCAGGACGTTGTCGAAGCTCTTGAAGAACTCCGGCCCGACGTTCCAGACACCGGCGTTCCGGCTCGGGTCCACCGCCCGGACACGCCAGTAGTAGTAATTGTTCGGCAGTACGACGTTCGGCGTGAACGTGTTTCCGATGGTCGTCACCTTCGTTATGAAGTTGACGTCGCAGCACACCTTGGAGCCCGGAGCCCAGTCGCTCGAGGAGTTGATCTCGACCTCGTAGCCGGCCGCACCAGGAACCTCGTCCCAGCTGAACTCGTAGTCGTAGATCTCGACGGGGCTCGCGAGGTCGGTGACCTCCGGCTCCGTCGTCGACGGCCACCTCCAGACGAACGATCGGACCGCCGACGGCGCTCCGCGGTTCCCGGCGGGGTCGATCGGTGTAATGCCCCAGTAGTAGGTCTTGTCGGGGGTGAGCGGCTTGGAGAGCGTGAACGCGGTGGCCTGAGTCTCGATCGCGCCGCCCGACCAGACGATCGAGCCCAGTTCCGGGTCGGTCGCCACGCTCAGGAGGTACCTCCACGCGCCGGGCACCGGCGTCCACTCGAGGCGGAAGTGATCCGCCGGATAGGTGAACGTCGCTCCTTCAGCCGGCGCCAGGAGGGAGGGCGCCGAGGCCCAGTTCTTCTCGATCGACATGGGGGTCGACCACGGCGAGACCGACCCGTCGGAGCCGACCGCCCGCACGCGCCACCAGTAGCCGCCGTTGGGGGCCGCCTTGACGAGCGTTGCGCTCGTGTTCCGCGTGAAGAATGGGTTCGTCGGGAAGCCGAGTACCAGCGAGTTGAAGCCCGGGTCGGCGGCGACCTGGAACTCGTAGCGCTCCGCGCCCGCGACCGGGGTCCAGGAGAAGACGGGAAGCGCTGCGACGCTCGTCCCGTCCGCCGGCCCCTCGGGAACCGGTGCCGTGAGAGCGGCGTGCGACGGCACGGCGACCGCGAGCACCGCCCCGACCGTCGCCAGTACGGCGGAAAGCCTCCCGATCCTCATCCTCATCTCGACCCCTCCTCGTCAGGTTGTGCCCTTGCTCTGGTCATGTCACCGTCCACGCGTGCGCGGCCGGTGTGGGGTCGGCGTTTCCGGCCGCGTCCAGCGCCCGGACCTCGAAGACGTGCGCGCCCGGCTCGAGGCCGGTCCAGGTCTCCGGGCTCACGCACACCGCCCACGTACCGCTGTCCAGGCGGCACTCGAACGTTGCCGAAGGGTCGTCCGCGCTGAAGGTGAAGGTGGCGTCCGGCTCGGTCGTCGGGTCCGTCGGGCTCGAGTCGATCGAGCTCTCCGGCGCCGTCAGGTCTATGACCCAGGTCCATGCGGCCGGCGACGCATCGGTGTTCCCGGCCGCGTCGACGGCGCGCACCTCGAAGGCGTGCGTCCCCTCGGCGAGGCCTTCGTACGTCTCGGGGCTCGAGCAGGCCGCCCAGGCACCGCCGTCGAGGCGGCACTCGAACCCGGCGCCCGGCTCGTTCGCGGTCAAGGCGAACGTCGCGGTGGTCGCCGCGGTCGGATCCGACGGGCCGGACTCGATCGACGTGTCCGGCGCGCTCGTGTCGACCACGACCGTGCGTGCGTTCGAGACGCTCGAAGTGTTGCCGGCGGCGTCCGTCGCCACGGCGGTGAAGGTGTGCGAGCCGTCGGCGAGCGAGGTCAGGGGCTTGCTCCAGGTGCCGCCGGACATCGCGGTCGTGACGCCCTTGGACGTGGCGCCGTCGAAGAGCTCCACGATCGACCCGGGCTCGGCCGTTCCGGCCAAGGCCAGTGCTCCGGAGGCGCTCGTCGTGCCGTCCGCGGGACTCGTGATCGCGGGCGAGGCCGGGGGCGTCGTGTCCACCGTCCACGTCCTGGTGGCCGACGTGGGATCCGTGTTCCCAGCCGCGTCGGTCGCCCGCACGTCGAACGTGTGGGAGCCCTCGGCGAGCCCGACATAGCTCCGTGGGCTCGAGCACCCAACCCAGGCGCCGCCGTCGAGGCGGCACTCGAAGGTCGCAGCAGGGTCGTCGGCGGCGAACGTGAAGCTGGCCGAGGTGCTCGGGGTCGCGCCGAGCGGCCCCGTCGTGAGAACCGTGTTGGGCGCCGTCGTGTCGACGACGACGGTGCGGGCGTTCGAGGCACCCGAGGTGTTGCCCGCCGCGTCGCTCGCCCTGGCGGTGTACGTGTGCGATCCGTCGGCGACGCTCGTGAGCGTCCGGCTCCAGCCGCCGCCGGCGCTGGTCGTCGTCGTCCCCCGCGAGGTCGCGCCCTCGAGGATCTCGACGAGCGCTCCGGGCTCGGCCGTCCCCGAGAGCGTCACGGTGCCGGTCGCATTGGTGCTCCCCTCGGCCGGGCTCTCGATCGCCGGGGGCGCGGGCGGCGTCGTGTCGACGGTCCACGCATGCGTCGCTGGAGTCGCGTCGACGTTCCCGGCGGTGTCCGTCGCACGTACCTCGAAGACGTGGGCGCCGTCGGCGAGACCGGTGTAGGCCTGCGGGCTCGTGCAGGGCTCCCAGGCGCTGCCGTCCAGACGGCACTCGAAGACCGATCCGCTTTCGCCGGCCGTGAAGAGGAAGGTCGCCAACGTCAGGTTGGCCGGGTTCGGGGGCGCCGAGGTGATCGACGTCTCGGGCGGCGTGAGATCGACCACCCAGGAGAACGCGGCCGGGCTCGGGTCGACGTTCCCCGCGGCGTCTGTCGCGCGAACTCCGAACGTGTGGCTGCCCGCCGCGAGGTCCGAGAGCGTCGTGGGGCTCGTACAGACGGCCCACGGGCTGGCGTCGAGGCGGCACTCGAAGCTCGAGCCGGGCTCGCTTGCCGCGAACGAGAAGTTCGCGTCCGTGAATCTCGACGCATCGGCGGGCGTCGCCGTGATCGTCGTGTCCGGCGCGGTCAGGTCGATCGTCCACATAAGCGCCGCCGGATGGGGATCGGTGTTCCCGGCCGGGTCGGTTGCCCGCACCTCGAACGTGTGCGAAGCCTCGGCGAGGCCTGTGAAGGTTCTCGGCGCGGCGCACGATGCCCAAGCGCCTCCGTCGAGCCGGCATTCGAACGTGGAGCCGCTCTCCGTGGACGTGAACGAGAAGCTCGCCGTTGTAGCGCTGGTCGGATCGGTCGGCGACGCCGTGATGGCAGTCTCCGGCGCCGAGATGTCGACGACCCAGCTCGCCGTCGCCGGTGTCCCGTCCGTGTTTCCCGCGGGATCGGTCGCGCGCACCTCGACGGTGTGCTGGACCTTCGCCGAGGCCGGCATAGACCGCCGGGCTCGAGCACGGAGCCCAGGCGCCGCCGTTAAGCCGGCAGTCGAAGGTCGAGCCGAGCTCGCTCGCCGCGAACGAGAGGCTCGCCGACGTCGCGTTCGTGGGGTCTGCCGGGGCTGTCGTGATCGTCGTCTGCGGCGCCGTGACATCGACGGTCCACGTGTGCATGGCGGGAGTGGCGTCGGCGTTCCCGATTCCGTCCAGCGCCCTGACCTGGAAGACGTGCATGCCCTCGCCCAGGCCGCCGAAGCCCGTCGGGCTCGCGCAGGCGCCCCACGCGCCGCCGTCCAGCCGGCACTCGAAGGTCGCGCCGCCCTCGCTCGCCGTGAAGGAGAAGCCGGCAGACGTCGAGCTCGTCGGGCTGCCGGGCGCCGAGGTTATCGTGGTGTCCGGCGCGGACGTGTCGACGACCCAGGCGTAGGAGGCCGCGGAGCCGTCCGTGTTCCCGGCCGCGTCCGTTGCGCGCACCTCGAAGCCGTGGGAGCCGTCGGCGAGGCCGCCGTAGCTCCGCGCGCTCGTGCACCCTGTCCAAGCGCCGCCGTCGAGGCGGCACTCGAAGGTGGAGCCGCTCTCTGTCGAGGTAAACGAGAAGCTCGCGGAGGTCGCGTTGGTGGGCGTGGCGGGCGCCGAGACGATCGCGGTCTGCGGAGCCGTCAGATCGACGACCCATGCGTGCGTGGCCGGCGTCGCGTCCGTATTCCCGACCGGGTCGGTCGCGCGCGCCTCGAAGACGTGCGCGCCCTCCCCGAGGCCGTTGTAGCTCCGCGGGCTCGAGCACGTCGTCCAGGCGCCGCCGTCGAGGCGGCACTGGAAGGTCGCGCCGCCCTCGCTCGCCGTGAAGGAGAAGCCTGCGGACGTGGCGTTCGTCGGGTTGGCCGGCGCCGAAACGATGGTGGTCTGAGGCGCCGTATTGTCGATCGTGACAGTGCGCTTCGCCGAGTCCGTCGTGTTCCCCGCCGCGTCACGGACGCGCGCGAGGACCTGATAGACGCCATCCGCGGGCTGCGAGCTCCAGACGACGCGGTAGTCCGGCCCGGTGGAGCTCGAGCCGACGAGTGTCGACGGGGTACAGGAGCCGCCCGGGCAGAAGTGGTAGCTGATCGAGGCGACCCCGGAGAGCGCGTCCGTGCCCGCTCCGGTGAGCGCCTGCCCGTTGCGGATCACCGTCGGGAGCGGGTCGAGGGTGGCACCGCTCGGGGGCGTCTTGTCGATCCGGACCTGGGTGCCGGCCGTGCGGACCGCTTCGATGTTCCCGACGTTGTCGACGGAGAAGTACTTGAGCGTGTAGAGGCCTTCCGCCGCCAGCGTGACCGTTGTCCCCTGCGGCGACACACCCGTCGGGTCGCTGCCGTCCGTGGTGTAGTGCGTGCGCTGGGAACCGGCGCCGGTGCCGTCGGACGGCGAGAGGACGACGATCTGCGTCGTGTTCTTCCACGCGGAGCCGATCGCCGCCGTGTTGTCGCTCGTCGTCGGGGCGGCCGGGTCCGGGACGACGCTGAACGCGGTCGCCGAGCTGTTTCCGACGCGGTCGTAGGCGGTCACCAGGTTCGTCTGCCCTGCGTACGCCGCGCCGGTCGTCCAGCTGTACGTTTGGCCGTAGGGAGGGATCCGGTCGTCGAAGGGGCTCGTAGGCGAGAATCCTCCGGCGAGCCCGGGGAACGTGACTCGGTCGAGGCCGGTGCCGCCGTCGCTGGCGACGGCGCCGACCGTGAAGATCCCCCCGCCGCCGGCCGGGCGGTAGAAGAACGTCGTCGCGACGGCATGGCTGTCCGGGCTCGACTCGGCGAGCGAGAGCAACGGCGGCGCGGGCGCGGTGTTGTCGACCTCCAGCCGAACCGAGACGCCACCGCTGTTCGGGCCCTGCGGGTCGACGAGGACCGTGTGCGTGCCGCTCTGGGCAAGATGCACGTCCATCGTCCCGCCATCCGGGTTGAAGCCCGTCGGGCCGCCCACCGTCGTGCCGTCCGGCGCGAGGATTGAAAGGCGAATGCTGCAGCAGTTGAAGGGCCCGGTGACGAGTCGGACGCCGTCGCCCGCCGAGGCCGTGAACGTGACGCGCCCGTTCTGGCCGGGAACCGTGGGCGTCACGGTGACCGCGGGCCCGCCGAGGACCGCCGTGGCGGTCGCGTCCGGCGGGACGTCGTGAAGCGCGAGCGTGACGGAGCCCGTGGAAGCGCCGTCCCAGTCGACGACGACCGTGTATGTCCCGCTCTCAGGGAGCTCGGTCGCATCGACGAAGGTCCCTCCGGCGCCGAAGACGGTCGGGGCGACGAGGGTCAGGCCGCTCGGTCGCACTATCGAGACCCGGCCGATGCAGCAGCTCGGCCCGACCCTTAGGCTCACTCGCCGGCCGATCGTCCCCGTGAACGTGATCGACGCGTTCTGGCCCGGGACCGTCGTCGCCACGTCCACCGTGGGCCCGCCCGCGACGATCGTCCCCGTGAGGTCGTCAGGGACGTCGTAGAGGGTCAGCGTCACGGCTCCGGTCGACGAGCCGTCGTAGTCCACGAGGATCGTGTACGTCCCGCTCTCCGGGAGCGTGGTCGCGTCGACGAAGATGCCGAAGGTTCCGAACGTCGTCGTCGAAGCGAGCGTCGCTCCGCCCGGCGAGGTGATCGAGACACGTCCGACGCAGCAGCTCGGGCCGACCTTCAGGCTCACGCGCCGCCCGGCGGTGCCGGTGAACGTGACGCGGGCGTCCTGGCCGGGGACGGAGGTCGTCACCGTGACGGGCGAACCTCCTGCGACGATCGTGTCCGAGACGTCCGATGGAACCTCCTCGAGCGTGAGCGTGAGCCCGCCGGTGTTCGCACCGTGTGGGTTCACGACGACGGCGTACGTCCCGGTCACCGGGAGCGTCCGCCCGTCGAGGAAGCCGCCGTTCGTGCCGACGTTCGTCGAGGCGATCGCTATCCCGTCGGGGCGCAGCAGGGAGACCGTCGTCCCGCTCAGGATCGAGCCGAGCGTGACGTCGGTCATCCGCAGCGAGACCTCCTGGCCCGACGTGCCGCCGAAGACGACGCGCGCGTTCTGCCCCGGTGTGGCGATGGTTACGCGGAGCGGCGCGCCCGGCGCAATCGTGTCCGTCACGTCCGGCGGGACGTCGTAGAGCGAGATCGTCGAGCTGCCGGTCCCGGCTCCGTCGGGGTCGAGGACGATCGTGTACGTCCCCGTTGTCGGGAGAGCGACGGGCTCCAGGAACCCGTCGATGGAGGCGAAGCTCGTGAGCGACGAGAGAGTCGAGCCGTCCGGCCGGAGGATCGACACGCGCATCGTGCAGCAACTGCCGGAGACTCTGACGGCCGCACGCTGGCCCGCGCTGCCGCCGAAGGTGACGCGGGCGTTCTGGCCCGGGACCGTCGTCGCGATCGTCTTCGTCGATCCGAAGGCGATCGTGTCGGCGACGTCGGCGGGCACGTCGTGGAGCGAGACGGTCGCGCTGCCCGTGGCCGGGCCCTGGTAGTCGACGAGGATCGTGTACGTCCCGGAGAGCGGCAGGTCGACCGCATCGACGAAGCCGCCGAACGTTCCGACGAGCATCGGAGCGACGAGCGTCCGCGCGTCGGGTCGGATCACCGACACCTGCGCGAGGCAGCAGATCGGGGCGATGCGAACGCTCGCCCGCCCGCCCACCGTGCCGGCAAACGTCACACGTGCGTTCTGGCCGGGGACGCCGGTCGTCACGGTAACCGAGGAGCCGAAGGCGACCGGCTCGATCACGTCGGCTGGCACGTCGTGGAGGGTGAGCGTCACGTCGCCGGTCGCGGGCCCCTGGTAGTCCACCAGGACCGTGTACGTCCCCGACTGGGGCAGTACGACGGCGTCGAGGAACCCTCCGCCGGTGGCAAAGGTCGTGGTCGAGGCGAGCGTCGTGCCGTTGGGCTTCAGCAGGGTCACGCGGGCGCTGCAGCACGCGGGGCCGATGCGGACGCTGACGACCTGGCCGGAGACGCCGGAGAAGGTTCCCTGCCCGTTCTGGCCCGGCACCACGGTGATCAGCGTGCGCGGAATGCCGACGGTGAGCGCTCCCAAGGCGTCCGGCGGAACGTCGTGGAGGGTGACGCGGGCGCTCCCCGTCGCCGCGCCCTGCGGATCCACCACGATCGTGTAGGTGCCGGACTGAGGCAGGACGACAGCGTCCAGGAAGCCGCCCGCCGTGCCGGCGTTCACCGGGCCGACGAGCACGGAGCCGTTCGGCCGGAGCAACGAGAGCCGCACGGAGCAGCACGACGACGTGCCGACCGAGACGTCGTCGACGACGGCGCTGACGCGCTGGCCCGAGGTGCCTCCGAAGGTGAGGACCGCGTTCTGGCCGGGCACCGTGGTCGTCACGCCGGCGGGCGCTCCCCCGGCGACGACCGAGCCGCCCGCGTCCGCCGGGACGTCGTAGAGCATGAGGGTCGCCCCTCCCGTATCCGGTCCCTGCGGGTCCACGATGACCGTGTAGGTGCCCACGGAGGGAAGGGACGTCGCGTCGAGGAAGCCTCCGTTCGTGCCGACGAACACGGGCGCGACCAGCACACGCCCGTCGGGGCGGAGGATCGAGACCTTCGTCGAACAGCAGAGCGACGTCCCGATCGTGACCCCGGTGATCTCCAGGCTCACGCGCTGCCCGGCCGAGCCGGTGAAGGTGACGGCGGCGTTCTGGCCCGGGACGGCGGTCGAAAGGGTCGCCGGCTCTCCGACCGCGAGCGAGGCGGTCGCGTCCGGGGGCACGTCCCCGAGCACGAGCGAGGCCCCGCCCGTGCTCGTGCCCTGAGGATCGACCAGGATGGTGTAGGTGCCGGTGGACGGAAGCGTGGTCGCATCGAGGAAGCCGCCGGTCGTGCCGACGGAGAGGGGAGCCACGAGCGTCTTCCCGTCCGGGCGCAGGATCGAGACACGCACCGAGCAACAGGTGGAGGTGCCCATGGTGACGTCCGCGATCTGGACGCTCACCCTCTCGCCGGCAGTTCCGGCGAAGGTGACGAGAGCGTTCTGGCCGGGAGCGGTAGTCGTCACGGCCACCGGTGGCCCGCCCGCGGCGATCGCGTCCGTCACGTCCGGCGGGACGTCATGGAGCGTGAGCGTCGCACTCCCGACGTTCGTGCTCTGCGGGTCGACGACGATGGAGTAGGTCCCGGCCGAGGGCAACGTCGTGGCGTCGAGGAAGCCCCCGTTCGTGCCGACCGTAACGCTGGTCATGCTCCGTCCGTCCGGCCGCAGGATGGACACGCGCGTCGAGCAGCAGGTCGACGTGCCGATCGTGACGTCGGTGATCTCGAGGCTCACGCGCTGCCCCGAGACGCCGTCGAAGACGACGCTGGCGTTCTCTCCCGCGCTCGTCGTCGTGACCGTCAGTGGCGTTCCGCCGGGGACGATCGTCTGGGCCACGGCCGGCTCGGCCAGCAGGCCCGCGACGGCGGCGGCCAGCAGGAGCGCGAGCACCGCGCGTGCGCGGGGGCGGGTCGCGCGCATCATCGGCCCCGACCGGTCGCGAGCGGCCCAAGCCTCCGGCGGCGCGGGAGGAGCGGCACGATGCGCGGCGTCGCCGCCGCGTAGGTCGCGTATTCCGGAAACTCCTCGGCGAGTGCGAGCTCCTCCAGGCGCATGCGGATCGCCTGTGCGCGCGAAGAAGACCGCGGCCACGCCGAGGTTCCAGAGCGACGGCGCCGCGACCACGAGTCCGGCGCACGCGCCCAGCTCGCCGAGGTAGACCGGGTGCCGCACGAAGCGGTACGGGCCCCGCGTCACGAGGCCCCGCACCTCCGGCAGCACGCCGAAGCAGCGCCCCAGCGCGAGGACCGCGACGAGGAGCCAGGCGCACGCCGCGACCGCGATCAGCTCTCCGAAGAGGACGAGACCGGTGTCGGCCGAGGGGCCCGGGCGGTGGAGGAGCACGACGGCTCCCACGGCCGCCGCGCACGCCGCAAACGCGACAGGGTCGCGGGAGGGTCGCCGCGCCGGGTCGCGGGTGAAGACGAAGACGCTGAACGCGAGCACGATCCCCAGCTTCAGGACCGCATAGAGGGCGACCGCCCAGCCGTGCAGGGAGTCGAGCGAAGCCGCCTCCAGCCAGGCGTCCACGGCTTCCTTGCCGGTCGCAGCGGCGAGCAGGACGAACACGCCCGTGACGAGCAGGCGGCTCTTCA
This sequence comes from uncultured Actinomycetes bacterium, assembly GCA_963794055.1. Classification (GTDB taxonomy): domain Bacteria; phylum Actinomycetota; class Thermoleophilia; order Gaiellales; family Gaiellaceae; genus JAIBJN01. The sequence continues at coordinate 136,733 of CAWCCL010000006.1, read as the reverse complement.
TCCCGCCTCCCCGAACGCCTGCATGAACTGGAAGACCGCCGGCCCGAGCAGGATCACGAACATCGACGGGAAGATCAGGAAGATGAGCGGAAAGAGGATCTTGATCGGCGCCTTCTGCGCCCGCTCCTCGGCCGATGCGCGCCGCCGCTTGCGCATCTCCGTGGCGAGGTTGCGCATGATCTCGCCGATCGAGACGCCCAGGGTCTCGCCCTGGACGACCGAGCGCACGAAGGATCGCATCGCGGGGGTCTCGGCGCGCCCGAGCATGTTCTGGAGCGCCTCCGCGATCGACAGCCCCATGTTCTGCTCCTGGAGCGTGAGCCGAAGCTCGTCGCCCAGCGGCCCGACCAGCCGGCCGGCCGCCACCTGAAGCGAGCCGTTGAAGCCGAGACCGGCTTCGATCGTCACGACCAGCACGTCGATCAGCTCGGGCAGCTCGTAGTCGATCTGCTCCAGCCGCCGCCGGGCGCGGTTGCGGACGATCGTCATCGGCGCAATCCAGCCCGCCAGCACGGCGAAGAGGGCGCCGAAGACGACGAACGCGGCTCCGGTCCCCGCGGTCGCCGCCAGCCAGATGACGGCGGCCGGCACGCAAACGGCGCAGAGGATCCTGTAGCCGAGGAACTTCCGTGGGGCGAGCGTGTAGAGCCCGGCCGCCATCAGCTCGTTGCGAAGCTGGGCCTCGCGCAGACCGCCGAGGCGGCGCGCCATGAGCCCGCCGACCAGGTTCGCGACTCCGTCCAGCATTCCACGGACGGGCCCGGACGCCGTTTCCTCCCCCTGCCTGCTCGCGTACCCGTACGCCTCGATGTGGCCGACCGTCTCGCTCGCCCGCATGCGGGGGAGGGCGGCTGCTCGCAAGACGAGGGCGACCGAGATTCCCGCGAGGGCGAGGGCGCCCAGCAGCAGAATGATCACGAGCTAGCCTCCTCAGACCTTGATGTCGATGATTCGCTTGATGACGAGCGACCCCGCGACGACCATGAGGCCCGCGACCAGGAGCAGCACTCGCCCGAGCGGGTGCGTGTAGAGCGGGGCCATGTAGGCGGGGTTGATCGCGGTGATGAGCACGAGCAGGCCGACGGGCAGGAACGAGACGACCCAGCGGGACATCCGCCCCTGCGTCGTCAGGGTCCTGACGAGCCGACGGAGCTCGAAGCGCTCCCTGATGGTCTCGGAGACGCGGTCGAGCACCTCGGCCGTGTTCCCGCCGGTCTCCTGCTGGAGCGCCGCGACGAGGGCGACCTGGTCGAGATCGCTGTTCTCCATCCGGCGGGCGACGACGCCGAACGCCTCCTCGAGCGAGACGCCGAGCTGCTCGTCGGCGATGACGCGGCGGAACTCCTGCCGCGAGGGCTCGGGACAGTCCTCCACGACGACGGAGAGCGCACCGACGAGGCTGTGTCCTGCCCGGAGCGCAGAGGCGAGCACCTGGAGATTGTCCGGAAGCTGGTCGGCGAACAGGCGACGCTGCCGCTCGACCCGGCGCTTGACCAGGGCACGCACGACGAGCGGCACCGCCAGCGCCACGGGCACGAAGAGCGGAGTCGCGAGCAGCACGAAGAGGAGCCAGGCGGCGACCGCGGTCGCGATCGCCGTCCAGGCGACGATCTGGATCGGGGCGATCGTGACCTCCCCGAGCTCGAGCTCCTCCTTGAAGCGCGACCACCACCTCGCACGCTCGAAGCGACTTCTCCGCCTGGGCGAGCACGAGCTCGGTTCTCCGGGCGCCTTCGTCCTCGTTCCGGGACGGAACGGGCAGGGAGACGAACTCCGCCATGCGGCGCCGCAACGTTCGCCGCCGCGGGCGCAGGAGCGCCATCAGCACGAGGCCCGTGAGCAGCGCGCACACTGCGGCGACGGACAGCATCCCGGCGGGCGAGCGCCAGAACCGCTCCGCGAGCGACCGGTGGTACGGCGGGCTCGGCGTGGCGTCCAGCGGAGGGCTCGTGTACTCGCTCGTCGCAATGCCTTCGACGCCGCTTACCCGCACCGCGACGTGGACCTCGCTGTCCGGCTTCGACGCGGAGCGGTAGCGGACGAGGTACTCGCTCGCGAGCCTTGCCCCCAGCTCGTCGAACACGCGCGCGAGGTCGGCCGAGGAGGCTGCCTCGGTGAACGTGCCGCCCGCATCGGCGGCCAGCGTCTCGAGTGCGGCGAAGTCGAAGCCCTTCGAGCGAAGGCCGACGGAGAAGATCGCGGACGCCGTCCGCCCGTGCCCGTCCCGCGACCTCCGCCCTCGAGGCCGCGCTGCCCGTGTCCGCGCCGTCCGAGAGGACGACCACGGAACCGGCCGCGATCTCTGCCTCTCGCAGCAGATCGAGGGCCGCGGCGACGGCGTCGTACACGTACGTCCCGCCTGCGAGCTCCGGGGGGCGGACGAGGGCCGCCTCGATCTCGCCCTGGTCTGCACTGAACGGCAGCAGGACACTCGGAGCCTTGTTGAAGGTGACGATCGCGACGAGCTGATTGGGGCTCCGCTGCTCCGCGAAGGCGCGTGCTGCCTCGACCGCTCCCGTGATCGCGGCGCCCTGCATGCTGTTGCTCGCATCGATCACGAGCACGACGCCGAACTGCGCCCTCGGCGGCCTCGTCGGCCGGCACCACGGAGAGCTGCTCGACGAGCTCTCCGTTCTCGAGCACGTCGACGCGGTTCTCGTCCAGCGACATGCCTGCCGGCAGCGAGAGGACGTACGAGCGGTCCGGGAAGCGCGTGCCCCCGGCCTCCGTAAGCCGCAGCTCCCCCTCCGCGCCCGCCGCCGGTGCCAGCAGGCCGGCGACCGCAAGGAGCGTTACGAGGATCGGCTTCCAGGCCGAGCGCTTCATCGCCTCGCGCCGTTCTGGAGCTCGCGCGGGACGCGCCCGTCGGCGAAGAGCGTCACGGGCAGGGCGACTCCGCGCTTCTCGAACTTGTGCACGAACGAGGGCCGGAGGCCGGTGGACCGGAGGGCTCCGACGACGACGCGGTCGCTCGTGACCTCGTCGACCTTGAACTCGAAGATGTCCTGGAGCGTGATCACGTCCGACTCCATGCGCTGCACCTCCGTGATGGCGGTTATGCGCCGGGAGCCGTCCTCGAGGCGCTCGAGGTGGACGATGAGGTCGAGCGCCGCGGCGACCTGCTGGCGGATGGCCCGCACGGGCAGGTCGAAGCCGGCCATGAGCACCATCGTCTCGATTCGCGCCAGCGCGTCCCGCGGCGTGTTCGCGTGCACGGTGCAGAGCGAGCCGTCGTGGCCGGTGTTCATCGCCTGGAGCATGTCGAGCGCCTCCGCGCCGCGAACCTCGCCGACGATGATGCGGTCCGGCCGCATGCGCAGCGAGTTGCGCACGAGCTCGCGGATCGCGATCTCCCCCTCGCCCTCGATGTTCTTCGGGCGCGCCTCGAGGCGGAGTACGTGGCGCTGGTTCAGCCGGAGCTCCGCGGCGTCCTCGATCGTGATGATCCGGTCCGAGTCCGGGATCGCCGTCGAGAGCGCGTTCAGGAGCGTCGTCTTGCCCGAGCCCGTCCCTCCCGAGATGAGGATGTTGAGCTCGGCCAGGATGCAGCGCTGCAGGAACTCGACCGTCTCGGTCGTGAGCGTCCCCAGCCGCATGAGGTCCGTCGAAGTCGAGTCGCTTCTTCGAGAACTTGCGGATCGTGACCAGCGGGCCGCTCAGCGAGAGCGGCGGGATGACGGCGTTCACGCGGCTGCCGTCCGGGAGGCGCGCGTCCACCATCGGCGAGGACTCGTCGATCCGCCGCCCGACCTGGGCGACCATCTTGTTGATGATCCGGCGCAGGTGCGACTCGTCCGTGAAGCGGACCGTCGTCTCGTAGCAGGCGCCCCTGGCGCTCGACCCAGACGTCGAAGGCGCCGTTGACCATGATCTCGGTCACGCTGTCGTCGGCGAGCAGCCGCTCGAGCGGGCCGTGGCCGAGGATGTCGTCCGCGATCTCGGCCGCCAGGCGCTCGCGGTCGTCGCGCGAGATGCCCTGCTCCCGCGAGAGGTGGTTGCGGATGTCGCCGGTGACCCGTTCCCGCAGTGCGTTCGGGTCCATGTTCACGTTGAAGAGCTGCGGGCCCAGCTCCCCGATGACCGCCAGGTGGATCCGGTTCTTGAGCTCCGCGAAGGGGTCTCGTCCAACGGGAGCGGCGACGGGACGGGCGGTGGAGAGTCGCTCGTGGAGCTCCATCAGCGCTTCCTCCCCCGAACTGCGCCGGTGGCCGTTCTTCGACCCGTCGCGGAGGTCGTACATCGCCGCGAGCGACCGGAACGCCTTCGCCGCCTCCGAGCGCGACTTGGCAAGCGACGATCGGCGTCCCCTGGTTGACCGAGCGCGGGATGTCGCGGTCGCTCGGGACGAAGACGTCTGGCTTGCGCCCGATGATCGCCACGACGTCGTCGTGCGTGATCCCCACGCGGCTGTCGGCCCGGTTGAGGACGAGCCGCATACGCTCGCCGTCGTAGCCCATGAGCTCGAGCGTCTCGAGCCCGAGCTTCGTGTTCTTGAGCGAGAGCGAGTCGAGCATCCCCACCATGCAGACGTGCGAGGAGCTGTCGATCGAGGCGATCACCTCGGGCGTGAAGCCGGGCGGCGTGTCGACGATCACGTAGTCGTGCGACGCACGCAGCGCCGCGTAGACCTCGCGCAGGAACTCCGTCGTCACGGCTCCGGCGTGATCCGGACGGGTGGGCGCCATCAGCACCCGCGCGCCCGAGGGATGGGTCGCGAGGTAGCCGTCGAGCTTCTCGGCGTCGAGCGAGCCGCCCGACTTCGCCAGGTCGTAGATCGTCCGCTCCGGGGCGAGCCCGAGAGCGAGCCCGACGTCGCCGAACTGGAGGTCGAGGTCGACGAGGGCCACCTTGTGGCCGCTCTGGGCGAGGCTGACCGCGAGGTTGCAGGACGTGAGCGTCTTCCCCGTCCCGCCCTTCGGGCCGAGCACGCAGATCATCGGCGAGAGGGCGACGCCGGTCGCCGCGCTCGCGCCCTGCCTGCGGGCGACGGCCTTCTGGAGCGCGAAGAGGACGATCGTCCGGCGCTCTGTGGAAGCGTGAGCAGGTCGTCCGCCCCCGCCTCGAACACCCGCTGGACGAATCCGTTCGGGAGATCCCTCGCAGACGACCACCACCGGCCGCTCCGGCCGCTGCTTCACGGCGCCGTCGACGAGGAAGAGCGCCCTGTCCGAGTAGCCGGGGCACGCCACGACCAGCAGGTCGGTGGGCGTCTCCTGGAGCGTCGTCCAGCTGTCCTCGCAGGCCGTCGACGACGCCGACGATCTGGATCTCCGGGTCGATCGGGAGGATCGCCTGGAGCGCCTCGCGGTCGACGCCCTCGTCGAGGGCGACGAGCATTCTGATCGCCTGGCTCATTGCCCGCCTCCGAACGAGTTCGCCGCGGCCACGGGCTCGACTCCGAAGAGCACTGTCTCGAGCGTCACGAGATCCGGCGGCGTCGGCTTGGCGCCGGTGCGTGGCCGCAGCACGATCCAGACCTTCCCGTTCTCGGAGGAGAAGGCGAGCCTGGCCGCCTGCTCGTGCGTGACACGGACCGTGACGTTCGAGGTCTGCTGCGCCGAGGCGCCGAGGCCGGCCTTCGCCCCCTCGGGCGAGTCGAGCATGAGAACGTTCTCGACGAGCAGCTTGAGCACGGGCCGCTCGACGGCATCAGGGTCGACGGTGCCGTCGGGCCTGAGCCGGCGCACGTTGAACGCGCCGTACACGTCGACGCGGTCACCCGCTTGGACGTTGCCGATCATCCCGTGCGCCGAGTCGAGCGCCAGCGAGATCGCCCGCTCCTCGCCCGCGATCTCGTTCGTGAGCGCATCCGCTGCCGTCGGGCTGAAGTCGGCGACGGTGAGCTGTTGGCCAGGGTAGATGTCGTTCTTGGCGACGAGGCCGCGCAGCGAGTCGGGGTCCGAGATCGCGCCTTCCTTGAGCTCGTCCTTCGGCGTCGTAGCCGTCTGGAAGAAGCCCTCGGAGCCGACGACGTTGCCGGGCGTCCCCTTCTCGATGAAGTCCTTCGCCACGAGCACCGACATCGGCGCCGCCGACTCGTTCACCGTCGAGCGGTACCGGTGGAGGTACCCGAGAAAGACGGCGGCGGCGAGCAGGGCCCCGACGGCGGCGACCGCCACCGTCCCGCCACGGGTGGACAGCAATTTGTGTGCGAGTTGCACGGTCTCTCCTCCTATTCAGTGAGGACGGCGATGCAGCTGCCGAACGCGTCGAAGTCACAGAGCTCGCCGCTGCCGCCGCCGTTGTTGAGGACGTAGATGTACTTGATGAAGTGACCGACGACGTAGCCCCTTCCGGGCACCGGGTCGTCGTTCGGGCACGGGCTGGAGAACCAGCCCGGTGACGTAGAAGGTCGCGAACTTGCTCACCGGGACGACCTCGTTCCCGCTGCCCGTGAAGGTGCCGAAGGGCGTGACGAACACCGGGACGATTCGCGGGTCGTCGGGCGGGATGTTCGGGAAGCTCGCCCAGTTGTTCGGGCTCGTGCAGGACGACGCGCCGCCGAGGATGCGACCTCGCATTCCCTGCTCCAGCTGGCCGACCGCACCGCCGGTCTGCACTGCGACGCAGTCCCACGGCTGCGGGCTCGACCACAGCGTCGGGGCGGTCGAGGGGCAGGGAGAGCCCTCGTTGATCGCGTACAGGGGTGCGCATCCCTGCTCGATCTCGTCGCGCAGGTTGGGCAGGTTCGGGTCGCAGTCGATCGACTGGTTCTGGCTGCCGCCGGTGACGCGCAGCTCGACGAGCGGGTCCGAGACGCTCTGCGCGACCTCGAGGTTCCCGGCGATCGCGATGCGCACGACGAGGTCGTGCGTCGTTCCGGTCGCGAAGGAGTTCGCGCCCGGAACGCCGCCCTCGAGGATCTCGACCTGCTTCACCGGTCCGCTCCGCGGCGCGGTAGAGGAAAACGTGCGCTGGACGATGCCGAACGTGCCCCGGCACTTGTTCCCGCCCGTCGTCGTGCAGTTGTTGCCGGAGACGGTCCCGCTCGTCTCCTCCCACTTGAGCTCGACCCCGATCGGGCCGGCCTCCGGCGCGACGCCGAAATAACTCGTCGACACCCACCGCCCCGAAGTGGCGTCGTACGATGAGTGGCAGCTCCGTCCCGCCGACGACGGCGCTCACCTTCCCCCCGACGGCGGCGGGGTCGGCGACGCCGAAGTCGACGACGGCGCTCACCCCGATGGAGCAGGTGGAGGGCGTGGAGCTGAAGTAGCCGTCCGGGCAGGAGGCCGCGAAGAGCCGGACGTCCCGCGCGATGGGCGGGTTCGGCTGCGCCGCGCTGCCCGAGCGTCGGGAAGCCGCGGACGAAGACGACTCCGTTGGAGGAAGCCAGGTCGTAGCACTCGACGAGGTACTCGCCGCACGTGCTGGAGGAGCCGCCGCCGAGCGCGATCCGGACGCCGATGCGCGACGAGCTGATCGGGACCGAGACCGGCGCCGCGGCGTTGTCCCAGATCGCCAGCCCGTTGGAGGTCCCGACCCTCGTGAGGGGCGTCGACGCGAGCACGGTGCCGGTCGCCTCGTCCACGAAGAAGGCTCGGCCGACCTTCGGGTCGACGTCCGGGACGGCGACCGGAAGCGCACCTCGTGCCTGCCGGAGCGCCTGGATGACCACGCGGGCATGGGCGTTGATCGCCGGCACGACCTTGAGCCCGAAGAACCAGGGCAGGCTGGCCTCGGTGATCTTCACGTCGACCATGCGGGCGGCGCACGGAGGGCCGCCGTCGCTGTAGTCGGTCCCTCCCTCGTTCCAGAAGCGCTCGGAGTTGACGAGGACGTGGACGTTGGCCTGGTCGGTCGGCGCCACCTGGAGGTTGTATGGGGCGGGATTCCCCGGATCGCCCGCGTACTTGCGGGTCTCGGCGAGGATCGGGTCGTCGGAGCACGGAAAGGTGAAGAGACCGCCTCCGGCCAACGCCCCCGCGTCCGCCTGCATCTGAAGGTGCCGCTTGTGCACGAACCAGTTGCCGACGTCGACGACGAAGGTGATGAAGAGGACGAGCACGGGCAGGCAGAGTGCGACCATTACGAGGACGCCACCGCTCGTCGTCGCCGACCCGCCGCACGGCTACGAGCACCCCGCGCCGTACGTCGTCGGCCTGGCCTCGAGCCGCATCGTGGACGAGCCGCTGACCGTCGTCTGGGCGATGCCGACCCGCGAGCCCGAGGAACGGGAGCCAGTTGTAGGTGACGCTCGCGGTGACGTGCACCGGATCGCCGACCTCGGCGCTCCCGTTGGGGAAGCTGATGCAGACCCGGAGCGGCGTCGCCACGGAGGACGTGCCGCCGTTCCGAAGCTCGGGAGTGTCGGCCTGCTGCTGGATGTACTGCTGGAGCGAGCCCGAGCCGGGGTTCTTGTTCACGACCGCCCAGCGCGCACCCTCGTTGGCGAGGTGCGTCTCGTCGATCCAGTAGTTGAAAGCCTTGCCGAAGTCGAGCATGGCGAAGAGGAGGATGAGGAGCAGCGGCAGGACGAGTGCGAACTCGACGAGCGCCACGCCGGCCTCGGAGTCGCGGCCGCCGGCCGCACGGGTTCTCACGGCCCGAAGCAACGGCCTTCTCTCAGAGCCCGTTCGCCATGTTCGTGATTGCGGAGCTGACGCTCACGCCGATCGAGGTGAGCGCAGCGACGGTGACCAGCGCGATGAGGAGCAGGACGAGCGCGTACTCGACGAGCGCTTGCCCCTCGTCGCCACGGGCGACGGCGATAGTGATTCTCGGATCGAACATGTGCTCCACTCCTTCTCTGCGGGGAGCCCCAGCGCCGCCTCTCGCGACCCTCAGTCCTGTTGGTGCGGTCGGATGGCGGCGCTGGAGACCTCCGCAGGCGACATCCCTCTAGAGGGCGCCGGCGATCTGGTTGAGGATGTTGTTGACGTTGCCGCCGAGCAGCGTCAGCGCCCCGATGCAGACCACTGCGATGAGGCTGAGGATCAGCGCGTACTCGACCAGCGCCTGCCCCTCCTCACGGCTGCGAAGATGGCTGATGAACTCCATCATGGTGTGATTCACCTCCTCCCCTTCCGGTTCTCCTAGCCCAGACAAGTAACTGCTGGCTCTTCCCTCGGAACCGATGGAAAGGTGGGTTCGAACCCACCCTTCTGGTGGTGAGGACGCTGGCGCGGTGCGGTACTAGTTGTGTGAATGGCATGCCGTGCTGATCAGCCGCGCCGTTCGCGAGACGCCCTTGCGGACTGGGCAGGGCCCCGTCCGTACTGCCGGAGCGAGCGCATTCGCGGGACCCTGCTGGACCGGGCGGCCCATGGCGTCTGAGGCGGCTGACCGCCCTCTGGCTGCCGTGCGCCGACTTCACGCCCTGCGGCTCTTGCTCGTCTCGGACGACGGCAGCTTCCGCGGGGTCACCTCGCTGCTGCTCGAGCGGCACGGGTACGCCGTAAGAACTACGAGCTACGTCGCCCCCATGAGGCTCGCCGAGCTCGCGCGCGAGCACCGGGCGGATGTCGTCCTCATCGACGAGGCTCCCTCACGCCCGCGCGCGGCGCGGACGCTCGCCGCGCTCGACCTTCTCTACCCACGCGGGCGGCCGCCTGCTCCTCTGCGAGGAAGGCGGCACGCCGTCGCTCGCCTCGGCGCCCCGGGTCGGTAGGTCGAGCCCCGCCGCCGAACTGAGAGCTGCGGTCGAGCGGTGCTACGCGGGCGAAAGGCATCATGCCGCCCAATGACTCCTCGGCCTTCGCGGCCACGAGCTTGGGCGTGCGCGGAGTCGTCGTCGCCGCCGTCGGCGCGGGCGTGGCCGCCGCCGTGTTGCTTCGCTACGGCGCGACAGGTCGCGGAGCGGTGGCCGCTTCACTCGCAGCGCTGCTCGTCGTCCTGTCCGCGATCGATCTCGAGCGCCGGGTACTCCCCAACGCCATTGTCCTGCCCGCGATCGCGGTCGCGTTGCCCGCTCAGGCGCTGCTGTCCCCGGGCCGCTGGCTCGAGTCGACGCTGGCCGCGTTCGGGGCGGCGCTCATGCTGCTGCTACCGCTCCTCGCAGGCCGGGCCGGCGTTGGGATGGGCGATGTGAAGCTGGCCTTCCTCCTCGGTCTCGTGCTCGGGGAGGGCGTCATGCTCGCCATCGTCGTCGCCTCGCTTGCCGTCCTGCCGGCGGCGCTGGCGCTCTTCGCGCGCCACGGTGTGGCCGCCATGCGCATGGGCGTCCCCTTCGGCCCTTTCCTCTCGCTCGGGGCCGTCGTTGCGCTGCTGGTGGGCTAGCCGGCCGCGGGGCTTAGGCTGCCCATACTGCTAAGGAGCTGCAAGAGCCAATGCAGCGACTGCGCCCAACCATCGGCCGTAGGCGCACCGGTCCGAGGCGGGACTCGTCACTCCCGGCAGGCCGTATGTTCAGGTGCGGTGAGGAACACGAGAGCGCCAGTCGCCCTTCTTACGAGCGTCACGGCTCTCGGCGTGGTCGTGACTGCGTGCGGTTCGGACGAGACGACCCTCTCGCCCGCGGAATCTGTCGCACACGACACGAACCCCGAGACTGAGCTTCCGTCGGACTGGACGACGTACCGCGACTCCCCAACACGGTCTCACCGTCAGCTACCCGAGCGACTGGCACCGCGCGGAGGAGACGTTGACCCCGAATCTCGGGGATCCAAAGGAGATCCTTTCTCTCGGCACGTATCCGCTCCAGCCGGGCGGCGATCGCTGTGCGCACCACCCTGTCAACGCGATCGAGGATTCTCGGCCCGACGGACGCCTTGATCTCGGTGCTGGAGAGGGCTCCTCCCTATCCTCCGCACGGCTATCCGCCTCGGCCTGCGCATCTCGCCCCGACGCTGGAGCCGGGAACGAACCTCTTCTGCGTCCCCGACCCCGCTCGTCTCGACGCGTGGATCACGTTCAGCGAGGGCGACCGCGCGTTCTATCTCCTCGTCGCGGTGGGGGAGTCCGCCTCGGACGACACGCAAAGCGAGGTCTTCGCGATTCTCGACCGCCTCCGATTTGACGAGCGGACAGAGGTGAACAGTGCAGAACCGGCCCCGAGTCCGTCGGAGCCAGCCTGCATTCCGCGCGGACACGGGAACGCGGGGATCTGCTCGCTCGCCCCGCCTCATCGCCCGGTCCAAGGAGGAAACGCATTCAAGGTCACGACGGTGACCGGGGAGAGCTTCTGGGTGATCCTGCCCGACGAGCTTGCCCCTCCGGCCGGCGTCGTCGCCGTCCCGGGAGTTCCGGTCCGGGTCAACGCCGGACTAACGACTGCCCCTGACCGCGAGGCTGCCGACAGCTACTGCGACGACTTTCCCGAGTGCGAGCCGATCGTTGTCACCCGGGAGAAGCTGCCTTTTGGTGCCGTCCTAACGCGATGGGATGACGCATCGGGGACGATCGAGGATTCTCGAGGTGACGACGGTGGACTTTGGCCTGTGGACGCTCGTCATGCAGGAACCGGACGCAGCCCTTGCCGAGCGGGTCGCTCGAGCGCTGAGCTGGAGTGTCGACGAGGACGGCTACCCACGTCTGGCGAGCACCGATCCTGAAGTCCCCCTCGACGACGACTGGGCTGACGTGCTCCTCTGGGTTCCGAATCCGGAGAGGCGGGGCGAGTACCACCTGATCGAAGTGATTCCGGGTTGCGAGATTCGACCAAGGAGCCAGACCTCGGAGGTTCGGACGCTGAGCCGGAGCTGGAGTTCCACCCGCCGGACACCGTCGAGGGCGGCCGCTGGTGCGTCGACGGCCGCTACTGGGTCGACGTCGCGTTCATCGAGCGGCCTCGGCTCGAGCTACTCCACGACAGGCTTAGGATCGTCCCCTCTCTCGGCTAGCGGCGGCTCTCGAGCTCGGCGATCGCTCCCCCTAGCGCAGCTGCCCTTTCTTCCCCGATGCATGCCTGGCCAGCGCCCGTTGACTCCTACCCCGTACTGAATTAGAACAACGACTGCAAGCAACGGAAGGCGAGCCGCCACCGATGTGTGGTCCGAACGTTGCTGCGGCACCCAAGGCAGGAGGCCGGGATAGACCGGCACGCCGGTGTTCGTCCTGACCGGGTTCCCGTCAATCACGCGTCGCCGGGAACGACCCAGCACGCGACGGAAGGAGCCAGGATGCCCGACAGCGTCACGCAGATCCTCAACTCTGGTCCGCCGGGGGCGAAGCTCAACATCGCCGTTCTCGGCGACGGCTTCGCGGCCGCGGACCAGACCGCCTACAACACCAAGGTCCAGGATCTTCTCCTGGACGGGGTGTTCGGGCGCGACTACTTCTACGAGGACAAGTCCGCCTACAACATCTTCCGCGTCAACCTGATCTCGGCGCAGTCCGGGGTCAGCCAGCGGGTCTACAACGAGAACGGGACGCCCGACCGACGCGTCCGACGACACGATCGTCTCGACGACGATCCAGAACACGGCGCTCGGCTACATCTACAGCGGCTCGTGGGCGCACTGCTGGCTCGAGGGCGGCGCGGGCACCGGGCGCGAAGGTCAACGCACGCGCTCGACACCTGGGTGCCGGACTTACGACCTCGTCGTCGTCATCCTCAACGAGGCCGGCTTCGGCGGGTGCGGCGGCGGCGGCTTCCAGATCGTCACGCTCGGGTCGAGCTGGGCGGTCATGGCCCACGAGTTCGGCCACGGCACCGGCGGTCTCGCGGACGAGTACTGCGCGAAGCCGGGCACGTACACGCGGCGGCGAGCCGGGCGCGCCCAACCTCACGATCAACACGAACCGGGCGACGCTCAAGTGGAGGCAGTTCGTCAGCCCGGCCACGCCGGTCCCGACGGGCACCGGCGCCTGCGCCGACTACAACGCGGCGCCGAAGCCCGCGGGCTGGAGCAACACCGACGACGCCGGGCTCTTCGAGGGCGGCGGCACGTGGTCGCCCGGCATCTACCGGCCGGCGATCAACTGCCGGATGCGCGGCAACTCGCCTCCGTACTGCCCGGTCTGCTACACGCGGATGAAGTCGAACGCGGAGCCGTACGCGCAGCACACGTTCCAGAACGTCTACGCGGGCGACTTCAACGGCGACGGGAAGGACGACATCCTCGTCCACAGCGGGAACGCGATCCACATCTACCGCTCGAACGGATCGCAGCTCGACGTCGTCTTCAGCGCCGTCGAGCGCGTGCCCGGGTCGTGGCAGTTCACGCCCGGCGACCGCTTCTTCGTCGGCGACTTCAACGGCGACGGCAAGGACGAGGTCGCCGTCTTCAACGGCACGAACTGGGTGATGGAGTACCTCGGCCTGCTCGCCGACGACGGCGCGACGGCCTCAGGCTGATCGCCCGCTACGACAACTCGATGCCGGGCTGGGACTTCACGCCCGGCGACCGCTTCCACGTCGCCGACTTCAACGGCGACGGCAAGAAGGACCTGTTCGTCTTCAACGGCTCGAACTGGGCGATCCCGTACGTGGGGATGCTCCGGTCGACCGGGACGGGCTTCGCGCTCGCCAAGCGCTACGACGCCAACATGCCGGGCTGGCAGATGCGGCCGGGCGACCGCCACGTCGTCGGCGACTTCTCGGGCGACGGCAAGGAGGACCTCTGGGTCTTCAACGGCTCCAACTGGTCGATCCCGTACCTGGGCATGCTCCGCTCGAACGGGACGTCGCTCTCGATGTCGAAGCGCTACGACGGGACGATGCCCGGCTGGCAGATGCGGGCGAACGACCGCCACTACGTCGGCGACTTCGACGGCGACGGCAAGGCCGACCTGTACGTCTTCAACGGGACGAACTGGTCGATCGCCTACCTCGGCATGCTCGAGTCGACCGGCTCGCAGCTCTCGATGACGCGGCGCTACGACGGCAACGCGCCGGGCTGGCAGATGCGGGCCCACGACATGCACTGGATCGCTGACGTCAACCGCGACGGCAAGGCCGACCTGTTCGTCTACAACCACCAGGACTGGACCCCGGAGTACCTCGGGACGATGATCTCGAGCGGCACCGACCTCGTCTCTGCGTGGAAGGAGGACTGGGTCGGCGAATGGAACCTCGGCACGGTCGACCGCTTCGAGCCCTGCGACTTCGAGGGCGTCGGCGGCAGGCGCGACCTGATCGTCCACAACACGGACTGGCTCGGGATGATCCGGGCCACCCCGACCCTGTCCTTGCGGCGGATCTACTACAAGTGGATCCACAACTACCGCTACGGCCGGAACTGGTGAGGTGAATCATGGCTGACGAGAGAATGCAGACCGGCCGCGGCATCAAGCCCGTCGTCGGGAACCCCCGGCTCCCGCGGATGACGGACGACGCCGCCGGAGCCGGCGGCCGATCGGCGGCAAGACGCTGCTGATGGCGGCGAAGCCGAAGGCCGACACCGGCAAGACGAAGCGCATGCCGGCCGTCGCGACGGGCACCGTGCGCGCAGCCGAAGACCCAGCCCGACATGGAGGCCCCGAAGGCGCGGACGGCGGCCCGCGAAGGACGGCTACGTCCGGCTTCGGTTGCGGGTCACCGAGGGCGGCCGCCTGCAGGTCGTCGGCGCCAAGGCCGTCGAAGGCCCGCTCGTGGACCCGAAGCTCCAGGGCGCCTTGGCCTACGAGGTCACGCTCGGCCCCAGGCGGCTCGCCGCCGGCGGGATCCCGGACGTGGGCGAGCAGCGCTCGTTCCCGGACCCGAAGGCGACGCTGCCCGGAGATGAAGGGCCACCACGTGCACCGGCTGCCGACCTACGAGGTCAACGTCCGCGTCCCGAAGGCCGAGGTCACGGCCGCCGAGCTGCCGAAGCTCGAGATCGCGCTCTTCCGGATCAAGGAGGACCTGCCGGCGGACGCCGCGGTACGCGCGCCGCCGAGCAGGCCCGATCGGCGACCAGTTCCAGCGGGAGCTGCGCGAGGTGGGCCGGCTGAAGGGCATCAAGCCCGACAAGCTGGCCAAGCCCCTCGCCGACCAGATCAAGAAGGCGTTCAAGTAGCTTCGAGGAGAGGAGTCGCGCGGTAGCGCGCGCGCGCGGGTCGTCTACGGCCGGCGCGGCTCGGGCGATAGGTCCACGCCCCACGAGGTAGGCGGCCTGGAGCAGCCGCTCGAGGCGGCGGGCGTCCGCGACGCCCAGCGTCTCGCTCGACGAGCACGCCGAGCTCGTACGGGTACGCGAGCTCCGCGCGGTAGCCGGCCGAGTGGGGGAGGACGCGGCCCCAGAGCTGCACCCGGCCGAGCACGATCGGGTGCGGGAGGGCCGACTGGGCCCAGCCCGCCCACTCGAGCGCGGCCACGCGCGTCGTCACGGCGTAGATCCCGCAGCCGCACGCGGCTCGGGCTTTTCGTGCTCGGGGCAGTAGGCCGAGAACGCCTCCGCTCGGGCCAGGGGTCGCCGTAGACGCAGGACTCGAGCACGGGCTCGATGGCCTCGGTCTCGGGGTCGATGCGGAGGCGCCAGCTGCGCCAGGCCAGGATCGGCTCGTCGTGGCTGCTCATGCCGGGCACCGCTCGGGCTCGCGCTCGGGCACCGTGGGCCGGCTCCGGCACCTCGACGGGGCCGGGCACGGGCTCGACCGCCGGGATCACGTCGATCTCGGGCTCGAGCGGATCGGGTACGCCGATTTCCGTCACGCCTGTCCTTCCTCGTGTGCTCGCGTCCGTTTCCTGGACGCGAAGACCGCCTACAGCGGTCGGGGCCGCAGATCTATGGTCGCAGCGTGGAACGGGTCTGCGTCGAGGTCAACCCCCAAGAGGGCTAGGCGACGCTCCCCTAGCGGCGGCCCAGGAGGCGGCCGAACGCGGCCACGAGCTCTTCCGTTCGCTCCTCGCGCAGCTCCTCGGACTCGGGGCCGAGCACGCAGTGGCGCGTGTGGCCGTCGAGCAGCCCGAGCGCGACCTTCTCGAGCGCGGCCTCGATCGCGCTGATCTGCGTGACCACGTCGATGCAGTAGCGGTCTTCCTCGACCATGCGCTGGACGCCGCGAACCTGGCCCTCGATCCGGCTTGAGCCGGGCGAGGAGCTGCTCCTTGGACGCGCTGTACCCGCGCGTGGGTGTGGCTTTGGGCATGCGTTCATGGTATACCCCCGTGGGTAGCGTCGGCGGGTAGAGGTGGGACATGGACGAGCTTCACGTACAGGGTCCCGGGGATGAGCTGCGCGCACTGCGCGCAGGCGATCTCGAGCGAGGTGGGCAAGGTGGCCGGGGTCACGGGCGTCGAGGTCGACCTCGACTCGAAGACGGTGGCCGTGAGCGGCGCCCCCGACGACGCCTCGGTGCGGGCGGCCATCATCGAGGCCGGCTACGAGGTCGCCGAGGTCGCCGAGCCGCCTAGCTCTGCATGGCCGCCTCGACGGCCTGCTCCTGGAGCCAGCTCAGGTAGGCGAAGACGGAGAGCTCGTACGCCTCTGGATCGCGCGGGTCGATCTCGCGCTCGTAGGTTTCCTCCGTCACCTCGAGGCGCGTCCCGAGCGCGAGGCGCAGGTCGGTCAGCGCGCGGAGCCAGGCGTCCAGCTCCTCCGCCGTCAGACGGTCGCGCGCGGCGGTCTCGGCGAGCATGCAGCAGCGCCTCCCGGCGGCCCTCCATGAGCTCGTCCTGCATGAGCCGCCGGAACTCGCCCTCGGCCTCTGCATCGTCCTCGTAGGCGGCGGGGCGCAGCCGCCGGAGCGCCGGATCGCCGGGGTCGGCGGCCAGCAGCGCGAGCAGCTCGCCGGGCAGCGCCCGCAGGAGCTCGCGCTCGGCGTCGGAGAGCCGGAGGCGGAAGTCGCCCTCGCGCGTGCGCTCGATGGGGCTCGGGACGAACACGTCGGCTCTAATCCTGGCGCATCGTCGCCCAGAGGCCGTGGGCATGGAGGCGGGCGACGTCGTGCTCGGCCTTCTCGCGCTGGCCGCCCGAGACGACCGCCTTGCCCTCTTCGTGCACCTGCAGCATGAGCTTCGTCGCCTTCTCCCGGCTGTAGCCGAAGAGCTTCTGGAAGACGAAGGTCACGTAGGACATGAGGTTGATCGGGTCGTTCCAGACGATCACGATCCACGGCCGCTCGTGCTCGGGGACGTCCTCGCCGGCCGGCTGTTCGACCTCGACTTCGGCGGGGGCCAGCGTCGCGGGTGCCATGCGCTGATTGTGGCCGACACGGGCCGCCCGTGAGTTGGTGTTTGCATCTTACGCAGTCCTTCTGCATAATACGCAGACCATGCGCGCCGCGATCCTCGGAACGGCCGGCTACTCCGGGCAGGAGACGCTCGACCGCGTGCTCGGCCATCCCAGCCTCGAGCTCGCCGCGCTCGGGTCCGACTCCCTCGCCGGCCGGCCGGCGGCTGCGCTCGACCCGCGCCTCGGCAGGAACGGCGCGTCCTCGGCGCCTGCCTTCGTCCCCAACCACGAAGCCCTGGCGAGCGGGGCGGACGTCGTCTTCCTCTGCCTCGGGCACGAGGAGTCGGCGGCGCTGGAGCCGCCCGCGGACGGCGTCGTCGTCGACCTCTCGGGGGGCCACCGGCTCGCCGACGCGGCTGCATATGACGAGTGGTACGGCTTCGAGCATCCGAACGCCGACGGGCTCGACGAATGGAACTATGCGCTTCCGGAGCTGTTCCCGCCCGCCGGGAGGCTCATTGCGAGCCCCGGCTGCTACGCGACTGCCGTGCTGCTCGCGCTCGCGCCGATCGCGGACGCGCTCGACCCCGAGAGCGTCGTCGTGGACGCGAAGTCGGGCGTCTCGGGCGCGGGGCGGGCGCTCAGAGCGGAGTCGCACGCCGGCCACGTGCTCGAAAACCTCACGCCGTACAAGGTCGGGCACCACCAGCACGCCGCCGAGCTCGAGCAGGCGCTCGGCTTCCCCGTCTGCTTCGTCCCGCACCTCCTGCCCGTGAGGCGCGGGCTGATCGCGACCTGCTACGCCCAGCCGCTCGAGGGCGACCTGCGCGGGCGGCTCGAGGAGGCCTACGCCGGGAGCCATGCCGTCGTCGTCCTCCCGGAGGGCGTCGCGCCGCAGCTCGCGCGCGTGCAGGGGACCGACGCGGCCGAGCTCGGGCTCTTCGAAGACCGGGCGACGGGCCGCGCGATCGTCATCTGCGCGCTCGACAACCTCGGCAAGGGGGCCGCCGGCCAGGCGGTCCAGAACGCCAATCTCGCGCTCGGGCTGCCCGTTGACGAAGGTCTGCGCCTGCCCGGAGTCCTGGTATGAGCGTGACCGCCGCCAAGGGATTCGTCGCCAGCGGCGTTGAGTGCGGCATCCGCAAGGCCGGGCGCGATCTCGCTCTCGTGCGCTCGCTCCCCCCGGCTGTCGGCGCCGGCATGTTCACGACCAACCGCGTGCAGGCGGCGCCGGTGCGGATCTCGAAGGCTCACCTGGCGGTCGCCCACCCGCAGGCGGTGGTCGTCAACTCCGGTGTCGCCAACGCCGCGACGGGCGAGCGCGGCGAGCTCGACGCCGTCGCCACGGCGGCCGACGCTGCGCTGCTCCTCGACCTGCGCCTGGAGGAGGTCATCGTGCTCTCCACGGGCGTGATCGGCGTCCACCTGCCGCTCGGCCGGGTTCGCGAAGGGCTCGAGGCCGCTGCCGCCGCGCTCGCTCCCGAGGGGGGCGCTGATGCCGCCGCTGCGATCCTCACCACGGACACGCGCCCCAAGGAGGCGGTGGCGGCGGGCGGCGATTTCGTCGTCGGCGGCATGGCCAAGGGCTCGGGGATGATCCACCCGGCGCTCGCGACCATGCTCGCGGTCGTCACGACCGACTACCCGCTCGCTCCGGGCGAGGCCGAGGCGTTCCTGCGGCCGGCCGTCGAGTCGACCTTCAACCGGATCTCGGTGGACGGGGAGTGCTCCACCAACGACGCGGTAGTGCTGCTCGCCAACGGCGTCTCCGGCGCCGTGCGCGACGACGAGGCGTTCGCCGGCGCCCTCCACCAGGTCTGCGCCAGCCTCGCGCGGCAGGTCGTGGAGGACGGGGAGGGCAAGACCGTGCTGATCGAGGTGCGCGTCTCCGGGGCCGCCGACGACGGCGAGGCGGCCGCGATCGCGCGGCGCGTCGCGACGTCGCCGCTCGTGAAGACCGCCGCGTTCGGGCGCGACCCGAACTGGGGTCGCGTGCTGGCGGCGGCCGGCTCCGCGCCGGACGAACGGCGGCTTCGCCCAGCTCGAGGCCGAGCGCCTCAGCCTGGCCTTCAACGGGACGACGGTCTTCGCCGCGGGAGCGCCCGTGGACGGGTCGCCGTCCCTGGACGGGCCGCTGCTCGCGGTCGATCTCGAGCTCGGGCTCGGAGCGGGCTCGGCGTCCTACCTCGCCTCCGATCTCACCTACGACTACGTCCGGATCAACGCGGAGTACACGTCGTGAGCCTCGTCGTCCTGAAATGCGGTGGCGCGGTCGCCGCCGTGGCGGCAGAGGGCGTCGAGACCCTCCTCGCCGACGGGAACCAGGTGTGCGTCGTCCACGGCGCGGGCCCGCAGATCTCCGCCGAGATGGAGCGGCTCGGGCTGGCCGTCCGCTTCATCCACGGCCGCCGCGTCACGGAGGCGGCGGCGCTCGCGGTCGTCCGCCAGTCGCTCGCCGGCGTCAACGCGAGGTTGTGCGAGGCGCTCGGGCCGGACGCGGTCGGGTTCATGGGCGACGAGATCGGCATCGAGGCACGACAGATTTCCAAGCTCGGCCTCGTCGGCGAGCCGCTCCCGAGCAGCCCACCGGCTGTCTCGGCTGCGCTCGCCTCGGGGCGGATCCCGGTGATAGCGCCGCTGGCGCAGGGACCGCTGAATGTCAACGCCGACGAGGCGGCCTGGGCGCTGGCCGTCGGTCTCGGCGCTGAGCGGCTTCTCTTCCTCACCGATGTCCCCGGCGTTCTCGTCGAGGGAGCCCTCCTCCCCTCGATCGAGGCCGACGAGGCCGACCGGCTGCTCGACGACGGCTCGTTCCAGGGCGGCATCGTGCCGAAGCTGCGCGCGGCCGTCCGGGCGGTGCGCTCGGGCGTCCGCGCGGAGATCGGCGAGACGGTGGTGCGGCCGTGACTCGCGTGGCGCAGCTCACCGGTCCTGCCGACCTACGCGCGCTTCGACGTCACGTTCGTCGAAGGCTCGGGCGCGCGGGTCGTCGCCGACGACGGCGCGACCTACCTGGACTTCGCGGCCGGCATCGCCGTCGTGGGGCTCGGCCACGGCCATCCCGAGGTGACGGCGGCGGCCCACCGGCAGCTCGACCGGCTCTGGCACGTCTCCAACCTCTACTGGACGGAGCCGATGGCGCAGCTCGCGGAGCGCCTCTCCGACCGGTTCGGCGGGGCGGAGGCCTTTTTCTGCAACTCGGGCGCCGAGGCGGTGGAAGCGGCCCTCAAGTACGCGCGCAAGGCAACTGGCAGGCACGCCGTGCTCGCGCTCGAAGGCTCCTTCCACGGGCGTACCCTCGGCGCCCTGGCCGTCACCGGGCAGCCGGCGAAGCGCGCGGCCTTCGAGCCGCTTCCCGGCCCGGTGCGCTTCGCGAAGCCGAACGACGTCGGGTCACTGGAGGCGGCGCTCGGCCCGGACACGGGCCTCGTCCTGCTCGAGCCGGTGCTCGGCGAGGGCGGCGTCGTCCCGCTCGAGCCCGGGTTCGTCGGGCCGCAGGCGAGCTCGCCGAAGACGTCGGCGCGCTCCTCGCCTTCGACGAGGTGCAGACCGGCGTGGGGAGGACGGGCACGTTCTTCGCCTGGGAGCAGGCCGGCGTGCGGCCCGACCTGGCCACGCTGGCGAAGGGGCTCGCAAACGGGCTCCCGCTCGGCTGCCTGCTCGTCTCCGAGCAGGCGGCGGGCGCGCTCGCCCCAGGCGACCATGCGTCGACGTTCGGGGGGAACCCGGTCGCCTGCGCTGCGGCCTGTGCCGTGTGCGACGCGATCGACGAAGACCTCCTCGCGCGCGTGCGGCAGCGCGGCGTGGAGCTGCGGGCCGGGCTCGGGGGGCTCGGCGCCGTCCGGGAGGTACGCGGCCTCGGCCTCCTCGTCGGCGCCGAGCTCGACCGACCGGCGCCGCCGGTCGTCGCCGAGTGTCTGGAGAAGGGGCTTCTCGTGACGTCCGCCGGGGAACGTGTACTGCGGTTGACGCCGCCGCTCACGATCGAGCGCGCCGACGTCGACGAAGCTCTCGACATCCTCAGGGAGGTGCTCGCATGACCGACAAGGCCCGTCGTCAGGGCGCCATTCTGCGGCTCGTCCGCGAACGGCAGATCTCGACGCAGGAGGAGCTCGTCAACGCGCTCAGCGCGGCCGGCCACGCGGTCGTCCAGACGACCGTCTCCCGCGACATCCACGAGCTCAAGCTGACGAAGGTGCGGGGCCCCTCCGGGAGCCTCGTCTACGCGCCCGCGGATACGCCGGACTCCGACCGGCTGCGCGGGCTCGTCCCTGCCCTGCAGCGCTGGGCGCTCACGGTCGAGGCGAGCGGGCAGCATCGTCGTCGTCACGACGCCTCGCGGTTACGCCGCCCCGCTCGCGTACGCGCTCGACGACGCGGGCCACCCGCGGATCCTGGGGACGATCGCCGGCGAGAACACGGTCATGGTCGTGGCCCACGAGGGCGTCTCGGGCGCCGACCTCCGGGACGAGCTTCGCGAGTACCTCATGGAGGGGGCAGCGTGACGACCGCCGTCCTCGCCTTCTCCGGCGGCCTCGACACGAGCTGCGCGATCGCATGGCTCAAGGAGGACTACGGCTTCGACGAGGTCGTCGCGGTGCTCGCGGACGTCGGTCAGCAGGTGGAGATCGAGCCGGCCGTCGCGCGCGGCCGCGCGGCCGGCGCCGACGACGTGATCGTCGCCGACCTGCGCGAGGAGTTCGCCGACGTCCAGGTCGCCAGGGCGCTGAAGGCGAACGCGCTCTACGAGGGCAAGTACCCGCTCGTCTCGGCGCTCTCGCGGCCCGTCATCGCGGAGGCGGTCGCCTCCGTCGCGCTGGAGCTGGACGCGGACGCGGTCGTCCACGGCTGCACCGGCAAGGGCAACGACCAGCTCCGCTTCGAGATCGCGCTGCGCGCCAACTACCCCGGCGTGCGCGTGATCGCGCCGCTCCGCGACCGCGTGTGGACGCGCGAGGAGGAGATCGCCTACGCGCTCCAGCGCCGCATTCCAGTGGCGCAGACCGCCGCCTCGCCCTACTCGATCGACGCGAACCTGCTCGGCCGCTCCATCGAGGCCGGGATCCTCGAGGACCCGTGGGTGGCGCCGCCGGACGATCCGTACGAGCTCACGTCGGATCCCGCCGAGGCGCCCGAGCCCGCCGAGATCGTCGTCGGCTTCGCAGGGGGCCTCCCGGTCTCGCTCGACGGCGTCGAGCTTGGCCTGGCCGACCTCGTCGCCGAGCTGAACGAGCGCGCCGGCGCGTACGGGATCGGGCGGATCGACATGATCGAGAACCGCGCCGTGGGCATCAAGAGCCGCGAGGTCTACGAGGCGCCTGCCGCGCTCGTCCTGATCGAGGCGCACCGCGCGCTCGAGGACCTGATCCTCACGCGCGCCGAGCTGCAGGAGAAGCGCAAGCTCGAGGACCGCTGGGCCACTCTCGTCTACGAGGGTCACTGGTTCAGCCCGCTCCGCAAGGCGATCGACGCGTTCGTGGACGTGACGCAGGAGCTCGTCGAGGGCGAGGTGCGCGTCGAGCTGCGCCCCGCGGCCGCCGTCGTCACCGGCCGGCGCTCGCCGCAGGCGCTCTACGCGGAGGAGCTCGCCTCGTACGGCGCGGGGGAGACCTTCCCGCACGCGGCGGCCGAGGGCTTCGTCCAGATCGCCGCACTCGAGGCCGAGCTGGCCGCCGCGCGGGAGCGGAAGGGGGCGGCGGTTTGACGCTCTGGGCCGCGCGGGTCGAGACCGACCTCGCTCCCGAGGTCGCGGGCTTCCTCCGCGCCGACGACGCCGAGCTCCTGCCCTACGACTGCGAGGCGACCCTCGTCCACGCCCGCCGGCTGCACCGAGCCGGGCTGCTATCGGACACCGAGCTCCGCGAGGTGGAGGCGCGGCTCGCCGCCGTCCGCGAGGAGGGCTACCTCTTCGTCGCGACCGACGAGGACATCCACTCGACCCTCGAGCGCCTGCTCGGCCCGGTGGGTCGCAAGATCCACGCCGGCCGCTCCCGCAACGACCAGGTCGCCGCGGCCTTTCGCCTCTACGTCGCGCACGCTGCGGCGGAGGCCCGGGAGCAGATCGCCGAGCCTCGCCGAGACCGTTCTCGACCTCGCCGAGCGCGAGGCCGACACCCTCTTCCCCGGCTACACCCACCTCCAGCGGGCACAGCCGGTCACGCTCGGACACCATCTTCTCGCCTGGGTCGAGATGCTCGAGCGCGACCTCGTCCGCTTCGCCCAGGCCGCGGAGCAGGCGGGGCCGAGCCCACTCGGCGCGGGAGCGCTGGCGGGCTCGACCCTGCCCCTCCCGGCTCCGCCCGGCCCGCAGGCGCGGAACTCGCTGGACGCCGTCGCCGACCGGGACTTCGCGCTCGACTACCTGTACGCGGCCGCCGTGCTGCTCGGCCACCTCTCCCGGATCGGGGAGGAGATCGTGCTCTGGTGCACGGCGGAGTTCGGCTTCGTGAGGCTGCCCGAGGACGCGGCGACGGGCTCGTCGGCGATGCCCCAGAAGCTCAACCCCGACGTGGCCGAGCTCGTGCGCGGCAAGGCCGGCACGGCGATCGGCCGCCTCACCGGGCTGCTCGCCGTCGTCAAGGGCCTTCCCCTCGCCTACAACCGCGACCTGCAGGAGGACAAGTCGCCGGTCTTCGCCGCACGCCGGGACGTGCGCGGCGCGCTGGGGGCGCTCTCCGTCCTCGCCGGCGGCCTCGAGGTCGACCACGACCGGCTCGTCGAGGTCGGCTCCGATCCGGCCCTCCTCGCTACGGACGCAGCAGAGGAGCTCGTCCTCGAGGGCGTGCCGTTCCGGGACGCGTACGAGCGCGTCGCGGGCGCCGTGCGGTCAGGCGACGCGGCACCGGCGGAAGGTGCCGAGGCGAGCATGGCCGCGCGGAGCGCACCCGGCCCGGGGGGCGTGCACGAGGCCCTCGCCGCGGCGCGCGCCCGATTAGCCAAGATCTAGCCGTGAACACCTTCGAAGACGTCGCTGCCGCCGTCGGCACGCCCTTCTACGCGTACGACGCCGACCTCTTCCGCGAGCGGATCCGCCGCTTCTCGGCCGCGTTCGACGGGACGCCGCACACGCTCTGCTACGCGCTGAAGGCGAACGACGCGCTCGCGCTCGTCCGAATCGCCGCCGAGGAGGAGCTGGGCGCGGACATCGTCTCGGGCGGCGAGCTGGCGAAGGCCCTCCGGGCCGGGATGCCTGCGAGCCGCGTGGTCTTCTCCGGAGTGGGCAAGCGCCGCGAGGAGGTCAGGGACGCGCTCGCCGCCGGCGTGCGGGTGATCAACGTCGAGTCGCTCGGCGAGCTCGATGTGATCTCGAGCGAGGCAGCGTCGCTCGGGGTCGTCGCGCCCGTCTCCATCCGCCTCAATCCGGACGTCCAGGCCGACACCCACGCCTACGTCGCCACCGGCTCGGCCGCGAGCAAGTTCGGCCTGGGGCTCGAGGACGCGCGGGCGGCGTACGCGCGCGCCGCCGCCGACCCGGCTCTCGAGCCGGTCGGCGTCTCGTTCCACGTCGGCTCGCAGCTGCTCGACCCGGCGCCGGTGCTGGCCGCGGCCGAGAAGGCGGCGGACCTCTGGCGCGAGCTCGAGGCCGGCGGCGTACCGCTGCGCGACCTGGACGCGGGCGGGGGGCTCGGGATCGCCTACGACGGGGGAGAGGATGCGGCAGTCGAGCCGTACGCGGAGGCGCTCGCCGGCGTCGCGCGCGAGCTCGGGGCGGAGCTCGTGCTCGAGCCCGGCCGCTGGCTCGTGGGCCCGGTGGGGACGTTCGTGACGCGCGTCCTCTACGTCAAGGAGGCGCCCGGCCGCCGCATCGCCGTCTGCGACGGCGGCATGAACGACCTGATCCGCCCGGCGCTCTACGGTGCCCGGCATCCGCTGACCCTGCTCACGGAGGAGGAGCGGCCCTCGGGACCGGTGGACGTCGTCGGCCCGGTCTGCGAGACGGGCGACTTCTTCGCGCTCGGTGTCGAGCTGCCGCTCCCCGAGCCCGGCGATCTGCTCGCCCTCGGACAGGCGGGAGCGTACTGCCGCGTCATGGCCTCGACCTACAACGCGCGCCCGCTGTGCGCCGAGGTGCTCCGCGAGGGCGGCGCGTACCGCGTGATCCGCGAGCCCGTCCCGGCGGACGAGCTCGCGGGCCACGAGTCCCTCTAGCCGCCGAGCTCAGGCCGTCGCGGCCAGCCGCTCAAGGAGCGCGTCCGCGTCCGCTTCGATCTCGATCGGCCGCAGCCGCCCTGTCACGGGCTCGGGCGTCTTGAGCCCGTCCCCGGTGACGAGAAGCACCACCTCGTCGCCGGAGCCCAGCTCGCCGCGCCGAACGGCCTCCTGGAGCGCGCCGAGCGCGACGCCCGCCGCCGTCTCCCCGAAGACCCCCGCCCGCTCGGCCAGGAGCGCCATGTTCTCCCCGACCTCCTCCTCGGCGACGGCGTAGACGGCGCCGCCCGAGTCGCGGGCCGAGGCCACCGCCGCGTCGCCGTCGGCCGGGCTTCCGATCGCGAGCGAGCGGGCGCAGGTTCTGGGGCGAACCGGGACGACGCGCCGCTCCTCGGCGAAGGCGGACGCGACCGGCGAGCAGCCTTCCGCCTGGCCGCCGTAGAGCCGCGGCTCCCCGCCGTCCACCAGCCCGAGGTCCAGGAGCTCGCCGAAGCCGCGGTGGACCTTGGAGAAGAGCGCCCCCGAGGCGATCGGTACGACCACGGCGTCCGGTGCGCGCCAGCCGAGCTGCTCGGCGATCTCGTAGGCGAGCGTCTTCGAGCCCTCGGCGTAGTAGGTGCGGAGGCCGACGTTGACGAAGGCCCACGGCAGCTCGAAGGAGAGCTCCACGGTCAGGCGGGAGCAGTCGTCGTACGTCCCGTCCACGGCGTAGAGCGTCGCCCCGTAGACCGCGGTGGCGACGAGCTTCTCCGGCTCGAGGTCGGAGGGGCAGAACACGGCGGCGTCCAGGCCTTCCGCCGCGGCCCGGGCCGCCACCGCGTTCGCAAGGTTCCCGGTGGAGGAGCAGGCCAGCGTCGTCAGCCCGAGCTCCTGCGCCTTGGCGCACGCGACCGCGACGACGCGGTCCTTGAAGGAGTGCGTCGGGTTGGCCGTGTCCAGCTTCAGCCAGAGCTCGCGGACGCCGACGGTCTCGGCGAGCCGGGGCGCCCGCACGAGCGGGGTGAGACCGGGCGCGAGGAGCTGCTCGGCGGGCGGAGCGACGGGCAGGAGCGGCGCGTAGCGCCAGATCGAGGCTGGGCCGGCCGCGATGCCCTCCCTCGTGGCGGTGCGGGTCAGCTCGTCACGGTCGTACACGGCCTCGAGCGGGGTGAAGCAGCGCGGGCACGCGCCGATCCCCTCGAGCTCGAGCTCGGTCTCGCAGTTGCGACAACGAAGCGCTGTGGCGGGCACGGGAGCCTCCTATTGAGTTCGCTCGACATCCTTCGGGCCGAAGCCCGCCGGGCTTGGCACCTTGCTCCGAGGAGCAGGTTGCCGAGGCTTCACAGGGCCGGTTCCCTCAGCCTCTCTCGATGCGGAGCGGGGGTGGCCCGCTCGACGGCGGAAACTTTACCTTTGAAAGCCTTGACGGCGCAACCGTGGACTGCGTACTCTTCGCGATTCGAGTGTTGCGCGTCGCGAGCATCGGGTTTTCGAAGCGGACAATCCGTCCGATTTTCGCGCGCGCCAGCTCGAGCTAGTCGGCCTCTCGCTCCCCCCGCCGCCGCCGAACTAGCTAAGAATTCGAGGCGGGGGTTGGCCATCTATCTACTCGGAGGTTGCGATGCGCCCAGGCGCATTCCTCCACGATTCGCGCGCTGAACGAGACGCTTGTGGGATCGGCTTCGTCGCCGATCCGTCGGGGCATGCCTCGCGTGAGGTCGTGGACCTCCTGCTCGCCGGGCTGACGAACGTCCGGCACCGCGGGGCGACCGCCGCCGACCGCCTGACCGGCGACGGCGCCGGCCTGCTCCTGCCGCTCGCATCCGCGCTCCAGCCGGAGCCCGGATGCGGCCTGGCGATGGTGTTCCTACGCGACGAGGGCGCCCGCGAGGCGATCGAGGCCGCGTGCCGCGCGGAAGGGCTGGAGCCGGTTGGGTGGCGGCCGGTTCCGGTGACGCCGCAGGCGCTCGGCGACGAGGCGCGGGCGAGCCTTCCGGTGATCGAGCAGCTCGCCTTCCTGCAGGCGCCGGGCCTCGACGAGGACGAGCTCGAGCTGCGGGCCTACCGCGCGCGCCGGCTGACCGAGAGCGTCGAGGGCGCGTACGTCGTCTCGCTCTCCTTCCGCACGGTCACCTACAAGGCGCTCTGTGCGGCCGACCACCTCGCCGACTTCTACGCCGACCTGCGCGACCCGGCCCTCACCGTCCCGTTCGGGATCTTCCACCAGCGCTTCTCCACCAACACCGGCCCGACCTGGGAGCGCGCGCAGCCGTTCCGGCTCCTCTGCCACAACGGCGAGATCAACGCCGTGCGGGGCAACGTCAACTGGATGCGAGCGCGCGCTGGGCACCTCGGCTTCGGCGACCCGCTCCTGGACGCATCGCCTCTGGAGGAGTCCGGCTCGGACTCGGCCATCCTCGACAACGCGCTGGAGGCGGTCGTGCGCGGTGGGCGCGACGTGCGCCACGCGATCACGATGCTGATCCCCGAGTCCTGGGAGCTGAACCCGGTAATGCCCGAGGAGATCCGGGACTTCTACCGCTACCACGCGGGCCTCGTCGAGCCCTGGGACGGGCCTGCTGGGATTGTGTTCACGGACGGGCGAATCGTGGGGGCGACGCTCGATCGCAACGGCCTGCGCCCGCTCCGCTACGCGATCGTCGAGGGCGGCCTGGTCGCCTGCGCCTCCGAGGCCGGGGTCGTCCCGCTCCCCGACGGCGGCCCTGTCGTCCGCGGCAAGCTCGGGCCGAACCAGATGCTCACCGTCCACCCGAGCCGCGGGGTCGAGGCGAGCCCCGGGATCAAGCTCGATCTGGCACGGCGCCGCCCGTACGGCCAGTGGCTCGCCGAAGGCCTGCGCGCGGTCGGGCCGGGCGAGCCCGTCGAGCCTCCCGAGGAGAATCTCATCGCGCGCCAGGTCGTGGCCGGCTACACGCGCGAGGAGCTCTCGCTCGTCCTCCGCCCGATCGGCACCAGCGGCCACGACCCGGTCTCGTCCATGGGCGACGACACGGCGCTTCCGCCGCTCGCCGGCCGGGGGCGTCCGCTGGCCGGCTACTTCCGGCAGGGCTTCGCGCAGGTGACGAACCCGGCCATCGACCACCTGCGCGAGCGGCTCGTCATGTCGCTCAGGACGCTGCTCGGCGCGCGGGCGCCGCTCCTCTCCGAGGGCCCCGAGGCGGCGCGGCTGATCGAGCTGGAGAGCTTCTTCCTGTACCCGTCGGCGCTCGCGCAGCTGGACGCCACCGTGCTCGACGCGACCTTCGACGAGACCGAAGGCCTGCGGGCGGCGTGCGAGCGGATCGCGCGGGAGGCCGAGTCCGCGGTCTCGGGCGGCGCCGAGCTCCTCCTCCTCAGCGACCGCAGGCGCGAGAACGAGCGCGCGCCGATCCCAGCGCTGCTCGCGACCGGCGCGGCGCACCAGCGGCTCCTCGCCGACGGCCTGCGAACGCGCGCGTCGCTCCTGGTGGAGAGCGACGAGCCGCGCGAGACGCACCATTTCGCCACGCTGCTCGGCTACGGCGCCGACGCGATCTGCCCGGCGCTCGTCCTCGAGACGATGGCCTCGCTCGCGGCCGCCGACAAGATCGGCGGCGACCATCCGTCGCCGGTCGAGGCCCAACGCCGCTTCCGCGAGGCGGTCGAAGACGGGATCCTCAAGGTGATGTCCAAGATGGGCATCTCCGACGTCGCGTCCTACCGAGGGGCGCAAATCTTCGAGGCGGTCGGTCTCGCGCGGGAGGTCATCGACCTGGCGTTCACGGGCACGCCGTCGGCGCTCGGCGGGATCGGGTTCGCGGAGCTCCAGGCGGAGGCGCTCGCCCGCCTGCGCGCTGCGCGCGAGGCCTCTCCCAAGCTCGAGAACCCCGGCTACGTCAAGTTCCGCAAGGGCGGCGAGCCCCACGCGACGACTCCCGACGTGGTCGATGCGCTCCACGAGATGCGGGCGGCGCATCACCTACGCAGGGCCGTCAACGGCGGCGGCTGGGATCTGTACGAGCGCTTCTCGTTCCTCGTCAACGAGCGCACGCCGCTCGAGCCGCGGGACCTGCTCGAGCTCGTCCCTGCCGGTCCGCCCGTCCCGCTCGACGAGGTCGAGCCGGTGGCCGACGTCGTCCGCCGCTTCTCGGGCGGGGCGATGTCGCTCGGCGCGCTCTCCGCCGAGGCGCACGAGCTGATCGGCGTCGCGCTCAGGCGGATCGGCGCCAAGGCGAACACAGGCGAGGGAGGCGAGGATCCCGGGCGCTTCCGATCGGAGTCGAACTCGGCGATCAAGCAGATCGCGTCGGGCCGCTTCGGCGTCACGCCCGAGTACGCGGCCTTCGCCGAGGAGCTGCAGATCAAGATCGCGCAGGGCTCCAAGCCGGGCGAGGGCGGCCAGCTCCCGGGTCACAAGGTCACCGCCGAGATCGCGCGAATGCGGCACACGCAGCCCGGCGTCGCGCTGATCTCACCGCCGCCGCACCACGACATCTACTCGATCGAGGACCTCGCGCAGCTCATCTTCGACCTGCGCCAGGTGAATCCGCACGCGGACGTGTCGGTCAAGCTCGTCGCCGAGGCCGGGGTCGGGATCATCGCCGCCGGCGTCGTCAAGGCGCTCGCGGACGTCGTGCACGTCGCCGGCGCCGACGGGGGCACGGGCGCGAGCCCGCTCACGTCGATCAAGAACGCCGGCGTCCCGTGGGAGCTGGGGCTCGCCGAGACGCAGCAGGCGCTCGTCTCCAGCGGCCTGCGCGGGCGTGTGCGGGTGCGGGTGGACGGCGGCTTCAAGACCGGGCGCGACGTCGTCGTGGCGACCCTGCTCGGCGCGGACGAGGTCAGCTTCGGCACGGCGCTTTTGATCGCCGAGGGTTGCCTGATGGTGCGGACCTGCCACATGGACACGTGCCCCGTCGGCATCGCCACGCAGCGGCCCGACCTGCGCGCCAAGTTCGACGCGACGCCGGAGATGGTGGCCACGTACCTGCTGCTGGTCGCCGAGGAGGCCAGGCGGCTGCTGGCGTCGGTGGGCCTGCGCTCGCTGGACGAGGCCGTTGGCCGCGTCGAGCTGCTGCGCCAGAAGGCGACCGGCGACCCGCGCGCCGACTCGCTCGACCTCGCCGCGCTGCTCGGTCGCGCGGGCGACGGCCCGGCGAGCTACACGGGCGACCACGGCTCGCCGGCGGGAGGCTGGGAGCTCGGCGCGCGGCTGGCGGACGACGCCGCGCCGGCGCTGGTGGACGCGAGCCTCGTCGAGCTGTCCTATCCGATCGGGAACGGCGACCGGACCGTCGGCGCGCGCCTTGGCGGCCGCATCGGCAAGGAGTTCGGCCTGAGCGCCCCTCCGGGTCGGGTGCGCGCCCGCTTCGAGGGCGTCGCGGGCCAGAGTTTCGGCGCCTTCCTCGCGGCGGGGGTCGAGCTCGACCTGGTCGGAGAGGCGAACGACTACGTCGGCAAGGGCATGAGCGGCGGCCGGATCGTCGTGAGCCCGCCGGCGAACGACGCCGGCGACCCGGCCCTGCTCGGCAACACCGTCCTCTACGGCGCGACAGGCGGCGAGCTCTTCTGCGCCGGGAGCGCGGGCGAGCGGTTCGCCGTTCGAAACTCCGGCGCCGTGGCCGTCGTCGAGGGCGTGGGCGACCACCCGTGCGAGTACATGACGAGCGGGACGGTCGTCGTCCTGGGCAGCCACGGCGTGAACCTCGGCGCCGGCATGACCGGCGGAGAGGTCTACGTCCACGACCCGGAGGAGCGGCTCCCGCTGCGCCTGAACGACCAGCTCGTGGCCGCGAGGCGCTTCGGCGTGCGCGAGGCCGAGCCGCTGAGGGACCTCGTCACGCGCCATCTCCGCTACACGGGCTCCGCGCGCGCGGAAACCTTGCTGGCCCGGTGGGACGAGGCGGTGCCCGAGTTCTGGCAGGTGATGCCGAAGGCGAACGTGGCCGCGCTCCAGAGCGCGTACGAGGGCACCGCAGAGGGCAGCGCGGCGCCAGACGCCGCCTAGGAGCTCGTTTCGAGAAGACGCCCCACCCTCGGGGTGCCCTGGCCGAAAGCGACTAGCCCCGGGGTCAGGTCTTGCATTCCAGCACGGAGGCGGGGAATGCTCGTTTGCAAGACCTGACCCCGGGCCGTGTCACCCGAAGCCGTGGCGTCTTGAGACCGTTCTCCCTAGCGTCGCCGCTCGAGCTCGGCTTCGACGGCCGCCGGGTCGAGCCCGCGGGCGGCGAGCGCGACGTAGCTCGCGAACCAGAGGTCGGCGAGCTCGGAGACCACGCGCTCGTCGTCCTCCGAGGCCACCGCGAGCGCCGCCTCGACGCCCTCCTCGCCGAGCTTCTGTGCGCAGGCGCCGGGGCCGCCGTCCAGGAGCGTGGCGACGTAGGAGCCCTCCGGCCGCGTCTCGGCGCGCTCGCGGATGCGGCGCCAGAGCCACGGCGCAAAGCAGGAGACGGCGCCGGTGTGGCACGCAGGCCCGTTCGGCCGCACGCGGAGGAGGTAGGCGTCGCCGTCGCAGTCGTCGCGGAGCTCCTCCACGACCATGGTGTTCCCGGACGTCTCACCCTTGCGCCAGAGCCGGTTGCGCGACCGGCTGAAGAAGTGCGCCTCGCCGGTCTCGCGCGTGAGCCGCAGCGCCTCGTCGTCCATCCAGGCCAGCATCAGGACGCGCCCGGTGCCGGCGTCCTGCACGATCGCCGCGAGCAGCTCGCCGTCAGGCGGCATCTCGGAGCGGCACTCCCAGGCCGCGGAGCTCGTCCCTGAGCGTGACGAGGCGCTCGGGGTTCTCATGGAGGATCGACGCCAGGAGGGCGGCCTGGGCGACCTGCAAGGCCGCCGCGACGTGGCCGGTCGAGCCGGCTCCGCCGGAGGCGATCACCGGCACCGAGACCGCGCGGGCGACCTCCCCGGTCAGGCCGAGGTCGTAGCCGTCGCGCGTCCCGTCCGTGTCGATGGAGGTGAGGAGGATCTCGCCGGCCCCGCGCTCCTCGCCCTCGCGCGCCCACTCGGCGGCCCTCCGGCCCGTGGCGACACCGCCTGCGTTCGAGCGCACCTCACCGCCCGCCGCGTCGATGGCCAGTACTACCGCCTGCGAGCCCAGGCGCTCCGCGAGCGCCGTCAACAGCTCGGGCCGGGCCAGCGCGGCGGAGTTCACCGAGACCTTGTCGGCGCCCGCCTCCAGCAGCGCGTCCGCGTCCCCGACGGTGCGGATGCCGCCGCCGACGGTGAACGGGATCGCCAGCCGCTCGGCCACGCGCCGGACGAGGCCGACCAGGGTCTCCCGCCCCTCGATCGTCGCCGCGACGTCGAGGAAGACGAGCTCGTCGGCGCCGGCCTCCGAGTACGCCTCGCCCAGCTCGACGGGGTCGCCCATGTCGCGCAGGCCCTGGAAGCGGACGCCTTTGACGACGCGGCCGGCCGCGACGTCGAGGCAGGGGATCAGGCGCGGGAGAGGCATCGTTCGAGGAAGCGGGCTCCCGCGCGGCCGCTCTTCTCGGGATGGAACTGCACGCCCAGGAAGCTGCCGGACTCGGCGGCGGCGACGATGCCCTCCGAGGTCGCCGTTGCGGCGGGCGTCTCCGCCGCGAAGGAGTGCGCGAAGTAGTACTCCTCGCCGCCCGGGTCGACGGACGCCCACCCGATGCGGGGAACACGCCCCTGTCGGAGCCGCACGGCGCGCCCTGGCAGGAGGGCAAGTCCACGGACGCCGCCGTCCTCGTCCGACGACTCGAGAGCCAGTTGGAGACCCAGGCAGATCCCGAGCGTCGGCCTTCCCACGGCGACCCGCTCGCGGAGAGCGTCGTCGAGCGCGCGGGCGGCGAGACCTTGCATGGCGGAGCGCGCCGATCCCACACCGGGGAGAACGGCGAGATCGGCGCGCGCCACCAGCTCCGGGTCGCTCGTCGCGGAGGCGTCGGCTCCGAGGCGCTCACAGGCCAGTACGACCGAGCGCACGTTGCCGGCGCCGTACTCGCAGACGGCGACCCTCACAGCATTCCCTTCGTCGATGGGATTCCGGTGCCCTCGGCAGCGACCGCCGACCTGAGAGCCCGCCCCACCGCCTTGAACGCGGCCTCGGCTACGTGGTGCGCGTCCCGC
Organism: uncultured Actinomycetes bacterium; assembly: GCA_963794055.1. GTDB lineage: Bacteria > Actinomycetota > Thermoleophilia > Gaiellales > Gaiellaceae > JAIBJN01. The sequence goes on along the minus strand of CAWCCL010000006.1, from coordinate 103,557 downwards.
CCCTCGGACTCGACGTGGAGCCCGAGGCGGCCGGCCTGCGCGAGGCTCCGCAGCACGTGGCCGGCGAGCCCTGGGTCGAGCTCGAGACGCAGCTCGGCGGCCGGGCGCCCTCCGAGGTCGACGGCAGCCCGCGCCAGCGCGTCGTCCATCGGAAGGACGGCGTCGCCGAAGCGGGCGATGCCGCGCCGGTCTCCCAGCGCGCGGTCGAGCGCTTCGCCGAGCGCGATTGCGGCGTCCTCGGCGGTGTGGTGCTCGCCGGTCTCCAGGTCGCCGGCCGCCTCGAGGACGAGGTCGAAGCCTGCGTGGAAGGCGAGCTGCTCGAGGAAGTGGTCGTAGATGCCGGCGCCCGTGGCCACGCGGACGCGGCCGGCGCCGTCGAGGGCCAGGCGCACACGGACGCGGGTCTCCGCGGTCGCGCGGACGTGGCGGGCGCTGCGGCGTCCTGCGGCTGCGACCGGTGCCGTGCGGTCGAGCGCGCGCGCGATTCCCTCGAGCAGGAGGTCGTCGTCCTCGGCATCCCGGACGGACGCGCGGATCCCGTCCGGGAAGACCCGCACGACGAGCCCGGAGCCCAGGAGCGCCGCGCCCAGCTCCTCGGGCGTCTCGACAGGGACGAACACGAAGTTCGTGCGGGACGGCAGGGGCTCCAGGCCGAGCGCGCGCAGGCCGCGCGCCAGGCGCTCGCGCTCGGCGACCTGAGCGGAGACGTCCGGCGGGTCAGCGAGCGCCGCCACGGCGAGCGCGGCCGAGAGCGTGGAAATCGGAGCCGGCGACTGGCGCCGGTTGAGCTCGGCGGCGGTCTCGGCATCGGCGAGGGCGTAGCCGACGCGGGCGCCCGCCAGCCCGAACGCCTTCGACAGCGTCCGCAGGACGACCACGCCGTCACCGATCCGGTCGGCGGCGGTCTCGCCCGCGTACTCGTAGTACGCCTCGTCCACGATCAGCGGCCTCGCCGCGGGGAGGTCGTCGAGCGCGCCCGTCGGGTTGTTGGGCCGGCAGCAGAAAGTGACGACAGGGTCGTCGCCGATCTCCGCGCCGGCGAGGTTCGCGGCGATGCGAAAGAGCGGGTAGGTCGGGTCGTCGGCGATGGCCACGCGGTCTCCGGGCCCGGCGAACGTGCGGCCGCAGAGGAGGATGAGGTCGTCCGCGCCGGCTCCGAGAACGACGTTCTCGGGCCCGACGCCGGCGTAGCCGGCGATCGCCGCGGTCAGCTCGGTGTAGCCGCCGTGCGGGTAGTTCTGCACGTCGGCGAGCGCCGAGGCCAGCGCGCCGGGCCTCGACGAGGGGAGGGGCCAGGCGGGCACGTTCCCGTCGAAGCGGACGATCTCGTTCGGGTCGAGGCCGAGGCGCGCCGCCAGGTCGCGCGTCGACGGCGCCCAGGAGTACGCGGCGAACTCGGCCGGCAGCGTCCTCATCGCCGCACCGCCTCGGCGTGGGCGGGCATGCCTTCAAGCGCAGCGAGCGCCTCGACGACCGGCCGGACCTGGGCGAGCCCCTCGGGCGTCAGCCGCTGCACCGTCACCGGCTTCAGGAACGCCTCCAGCCCGAGCCCGCCGACGGCACGCGCGCGGCCGCCGGTGGGGAGGACGTGGTTCCCGCCGGTCGCGTAGTCGCCCGCGGCGACCGGCGACCAGCGGCCGACGAAGACGGCGCCGGCGTTGCGGACGCGCGGCGCGAGGCGCTCGGCCTCGTCCCCCAGCAGGACGAGGTGCTCCGGCGCAAGCGCCTCGATGCGCGCGAGCGCGCCCTCGAGGTCGCCGTCGGCCTCCACCAGTCGGCAGACCGCGTCGGGGCCGTGCTCGCGCTGTGCGGCGAGCTCGAGCTCCGCGATTGCAAGGTCGGCTCCCGCAGACGTGAGGACGACCACCTCAGACGGCCCTGCCGGCAGGTCGACGGCCACATCGTGGGAGACGAGCAGCTTCGCCTCGTTGACGAACGCGTTTCCCGGGCCGACGACCTTGTCGACCGGTGCGATCGTCTCCGTCCCGTAGGCGAGCGCGGCGATCGCCTGTGGCCCGCCGACGGCCCAGACCTCCTCGAGGCCGAGCAGCTCGGCGGCCCGCGCCACGATCCCGGCGCCGTCCGGCGGGGTGACGACGACGATGCGCTCGACGCCGGCGACCTGGGCGGGCACGGCGCACATCACCAGCGTGGAGACGAGCCGGCGCGGGACGTAGATCCCCACGGAGGCGAGCGGCAGCCAGCGCCGCTCCAGGCGGACGCCGGGGAGGATCTCCGCGGAGAGGTCGGCGGGGCTCTGGAGCTCATGCCAGCGGCGAACGGCGTCCGCGAGCGCGAGCAGCGCCTCCTCGGGGACCACGCCGGCCGGCTCGGCCCGCGCGGGCTCCACGCCGTCGAGGCGCTCCGACCAGTCGGCCACTGCCGCGTCGCCGCGCTCGCGGACGTCCTCGACGATGCGAGCGACGTCGCTCACGCCAGCATCCGCTCCACGGGAACCAGCAGGATCGACGTGGCTCCCGCGGCTTCGAGCCGGGGGAGAAGGCGCCAGACGTCGGCGGCCGGGACGAGGGCGTGCACGGCGACCATGCCAGGCTCGGCGAGCGCGATGACGCTCGGAGCCCCCGAGCCGGGGACGAGGTCGCAGATCTCCTGGAGCGCGTCAGCGGGCGCGTTCAGCATCAGGTAGCGCGCCTCGCGCGCCTGGACGACGCTGGCGAGGATCGGCCGGAGCCGGAGGGAGGCGTCGTCGGGCTCCTCGGCGGCGATCAGCACGGCCTCCGAGGAGAAGAGCGCCCCCAGGGAGCGGAGCCCGTTCGTCCGCAGCGTGTTCCCGCTGGAGACGAGGTCGACGATCGCGTCCGCGAGGCCGAGCCGCGGCGCCACCTCGACCGAGCCGGTCACGTCCACGAGGTCGACCGGCACGTCGCGCTCGGCGAGGAGCCTCGAGGTGAGGTTCCGGTAGACGGTGGCCACCCGCAGGCCGCCCAGCTGGGCGAGCTCCGCGACCGGCGACTCCTGCGGTACGGCGGCTTGCAGCGTGCAGCCGCCGAAGCCGAGGCGCAGGAGCTCGGTCACGCGCGCTCCGCGCTCTGCCACGAGGTCGGCGCCGGTGATCCCGCAGTCGACGACGCCGTCCTGGACGTACTCGGGGATGTCAGCGGCGCGCACGAGCAGCACCTCCACGGGCGCGTTCCGGCACGGGAAGGCGAGCGCTCGCTCTCCGGGCTCCTCGGGGCCGAGGCCGGCGTCCTCCAAGAGCGCGATCGACGGCTCGCGAAGGCGCCCCTTCGCGGGGACGGCGATCTTCAGGCTGTCGGGGAGAGGTGCAGCCGGCGATCCAGCGCCGTCCGGTAGCCGCCCTCGCCGTGGCGCAGCCAGTGCGCCACGCGGGTTACCGTTGTCGTCGACGCGCCCGTCCGCCTGGCGATCTCCTGGTAGGGGAGGCCCTGGTCGAGCAGCTTGACCACTTCCCAGCGGTGCGCCATCGCCTCGAGCTCGCCCAGCGTGCACAGATCCCGCAGGAAGCGCTCCACCTCGTCCGGCCCCTCGAGGTTCCGAATCGCCTCGAAGAGGTCTTCCATCTCCTGGGTTCGCCATGGGTGTGATCGATCCGCCATTGGATGCTGTCATATTAGCATGTTAACATGACAGCCCAAGTGGAGGCGTCGGCAACACGAGAGGGGTTCCAGCTGATCCCGGCGGTGGACGTCGTCGGGACCGAGGCGGTGCGCCTGCGGCAGGGCGAGTTCGACGACGTCGTCGCCCGCGCGGGCGATCCGACCGAGCTCGTGGCCCGCTGGGCGGCGGCGCGGCCCCCGTACGTCCACGTCGTCGACCTCGACGGCGCCCGGACCGGGCAGATCCGGCCCGACCTCGTCCGCCGTCTCGGCGCGGCGGCGTCGCCCACCCCGATCCAGGCCTCCGGCGGCATCCGCTCGCGGGCCGACGCGGAGGCGCTGCTCGCTGCTGGCGCGGCCAGGGTCGTCGTCGGCACAGCCGCACTCGACAAGCCCGATGCCCTCTCCGAGCTCGCAGCCGCATTCGTCGAGCGCCTCGTCGTCGCGGTCGACGCGCGCGACGGGAAGGTCGCAGTCGCCGGGTGGAGCCGGGTCACGGAGCTCGCGCCCGACGAGTTCGCCGAGCGCTGCGCGGAGGCGGGCGTCCGCCGGCTCCTGTGCACGGCGATTGACAGGGACGGGACGATGGCCGGCCCCGACCTCGGCCTGCTGGAGCGCGTCCGCGACCGCTCGGGCCTCCCGGTTCTCGCCGCGGGAGGCGTCCGCTCGCACGACGACGTCGACGCCCTGGCCGCGCTCGGACTCGAGGGCGCGGTTGTCGGCCGGGCCCTGCTCGAGGGCAGGATCAGGCTGTGAAACGGGTTCCTAGTGAGCGCCTGGCCGGAGCGGACGGAGCCTCGACGGGCTCGGGCAGGAGCAGGGCGATGAGGACGGCCTCGAAGACGTCCCGGCCGTCGAGAGAGTAGGCGGCCGTGAACTCCGGCGCCCCGTTCACCTCGAGGACGTCGAGGCTCCCGTCCGGCCGCGGGATCAGGTCGACGCCGGCCAGATCCGCCCCCGCCGCGGCCGCTGCGGCGACCGCCAGCTCGCACTCGCTGGGGTCTGGCAGGAACGGACGCCGCACCGCACCGAGCGCGACGTTCGTTCGCCACTCGCCCGGCGCGGCCACGCGGCGCACGGCTCCCTCGACTCGGCCGCCCGCGACGAGCAGGCGCAGATCGTGGCCGGCCGGAGGCACGAGCTCCTGGACGAGGGCGCCCTGTCGCCGGAACCACCCCTGCCGCCGCAGGTGTCCGAGCAGGGCGCCCAGCCCATCCGTGTCCTCGCAGCGAGAGACGTGCTCGCCGCGGCTACCGAAGCGCGGCTTCACGACTACCGGGAAGCGCAGGCGCGAGACGTCGCGCCGCGTCGAGGCCGCGCTCAGGTACGCGGTCTCGGGATGGGGAAGGCCGGCGCGGCCGAGCCGGAGCGCGGTGACGAGCTTGTCGTGGCAGGCCCGGATCGCCTCGGGCCCGTTCAGCACCGTGACGCCGCGGGAGCGGAGCCCGCGAAGCTTCGCGATGCCGGGCTCGACGCCGTCGAGGGTGGGGCGGACGTCGAGGTAGGCGAGGACGAGGTCCCCGCGCGCCGCGCCCCGTGCGGCCTCCGGGGGAGCCAGGATCTCGACGTCGAGCCCGATCCGCCGGCCGGCGGCAGTGAGCGCGACGGCGACGGGCGCTTCGCGCCAGGCGACGATGAAGAGCCTCATCGCGTGGATGGTGCGGTCGGCCGCGGTGTCCTCGCGGAGAAGATCTGGGCGAGATTGAGATCTCTTCGAACACGATGGGCTGGGCGCCCTCCCAGAGGATGACGCGCCCGAGCTCGGGCAGCTGCTCCTTCCCCTCGTCGATGGTCGCGAAGTGGTTTCCGGCCAGCTGGCCCATCTTGCTGGCGAAGCACGTCGCGCCGTATGGGAAGAGGATCTCCACCTCCGAGAGGCCGCCGGGATAGAGCAGGATCTCGCCTGGAGCCGGGTAGCTGTTGGCGTTCTCGGGGCCGAGCCCGAGATCCAGGTCGAAGCCCATCGGCACCCAGGCGGACTCTCCGCTCCAGCGCGCCTGCACGAGCTGGCTCCGGAGCGGCAGGAGCGTTCGCAGCGCGGCGATCGTCTTCGGCGCCGCGTCCTCCTCGAGGCGAGCGGTGAAGCGGAAGCTGCCGGCGGTGATCGCGAGCATTCCGCGCACCCTAGCGGCGCGCGGCCGGACCGAGTAGCCTCGCCCCGGCCGTGAGCCTCTCCACGGAATCCCTCGCCCGCGCGTCCGCGCTCCATCCGTGGCGGACTGTGGGCCTCTGGGTCGGCGTCGTCGTCCTCTCCGTCGGCATCGTCGGCGTCCTGCTCGGCGACACGCTGACCACCGACGCCGAGGTCACGAGCCCTACCGACTCGAAGCGGGTCGAGGAGTTGACGGCCGAGCACTTCCCGCCCTCGCCCGAGGCGCTCGAGCAGGCGACCAGCGAGGTCGTCGTCGTCGCGTTCCAGAACGGGAGCGTGGACGAGGACCGCGTCCAGGGGTTGGCCGACGAGCTCCGGCAGCTCGGAGCGGCCAACGTCCTCACGTCCGCGGACGAAGGGCGGGAGGGCCTGGACTCCGAGGACGGCACCGCCACCGCACTGCTCGTCGGTCTCGGGGTGAACGAAGACAGCCTCGGGGACGTCGTCAAGGCGGTGGAGCAGGTCGACGAGGACCCGGCGATCCAGGCGGCGATCACGGGCGAGCTCACCATCGACGAGGACTTCACGAAGCTCTCCGAGGAAGATCTGCAAAACGGCGAGCTCTTCTTCGGCGCCCCGGCGGCGCTCATCGTGCTCCTGCTGGTCTTCGGCGCAGTGGTCGCGGGCGTGATCCCGCTGGTCCTGGCCGTGCTCTCGATCGTCGTCGCGCTCGCGCTGACGGCGATCGTCGGCCAGGCCTTCGAGCTCTCGATCTTCGTGACGAACATGATCTTCGGGATGGGGCTGGCGCTGGGGATCGACTACTCGCTCTTCATCCTGAGCCGCTTCCGGGAGGAGCGCTCGCACGGGCGGGAGAAGCCCGACGCGATCGTCGCAGCCGGCTCGACCGCGAGCCGAGCCGTGCTCTTCAGCGGCGCCGCGTTCGTCCTGGCGATGACCGGCCTCGTGCTCGTGCCGAACACGATCATGCGCAGCCTGGCCACGGGCGCGATCCTGGTCGGCATCGTGTCGGTGGTCGCGGCGCTGACGCTCCTGCCGGCGGTGCTCAGCCTGCTCGGAGACCGCATCGACTCGCTCCGGATCCCGTACTTCGGGCGGACGAAGGCGGGCACGGAGAGCCGCTTCTGGGGCCGGATCGTGCGCGCCGTGATGCGCCGGCCGGTCGTGAGCCTCGTCGCCGCGGTCGCGCTCCTGCTCGCGGCGGCCGTCCCGGTCCTGTCGCTCGAGACCGGCGCCGCCGGGATCAGCACGCTCCCGGACCGCTTCGAGTCGAAGCAGGGCTTCCTCCTCCTCAACCGCGAGTTCCCCGGCCAGACGACCGATCCGGTGCGCATCGCCGTGGAGGGCGACACGACCTCGCCCGACGTCCGGGCCGCCGTGGAGGAGCTCGAGGGCCGGCTCGGGCAGCGCGAGATCTTCGGGGAGGCGACGACCGAGACAAGCCCCGACGGCCGGCTCGTCGTCCTGACGGTGCCGGTGGCGGGGGACGCCTTGTCGAAGCAGGCGGTCGCCGCAGTGCGAGACCTCCGCGCCGAGGTGATCCCGGGGACGTTCGCGGGCTCGGGTGCGCAGGCATACGTGGGCGGCGCCACGGCCGAGGACATCGACTACTACGACGTCATGGACACGTGGCTTCCGGTCGTCTTCGTCTTCGTGCTGGGCCTCAGCTTCGTCCTCCTCGCGATCGCCTTCCGCTCGATCGTCGTCCCGGCGACCGCGATCGCCATGAACCTGCTCGCCGTCGGCGCCGCCTACGGCCTGCTCGTGCTCGTCTTCGTCAAGGGGGTCGGGAACGAGCTCTTCGGCTTCCAGCAGGTGGACGTCGTCGAGGCCTGGGTACCGCTCTTCCTCTTCGCCGTCCTCTTCGGGCTCTCCATGGACTACCAGGTGTTCCTGCTCAGCCGGATCCGGGAGCGGTACTCGCATACCGGCGACACCGACGAGGCGGTCGCGTTCGGCGTCGGCTCGACCGCGCGCCTGATCACGGGCGCGGCGCTGATCATCATCGCGGTCTTCGCAGGCTTCGCCCGCGGCGACCTCGTCATGTTCCAGCAGATGGGCTTCGGCGTCGCGATCGCGCTCTTCATCGACGCGACGATCATTCGCTCCGTCATCGTGCCCGCGACGATGACGCTCCTCGGGCGCTGGAACTGGTACCTGCCGTCTTGGCTCGCCTGGCTCCCGGACGTCCACGTGGAGGGCCACGAGGAGGAGCCGGAGCCGCGCCGCGCTACCTGACGATCGGCGCCGCCGCGCTCGCCCTCTGGGTCGCGGCGGCCTCGGGCGAGTTGCTGACGGGAATCATGCCGGCCGTCGCGATCCTCGTCCTCGCGGTCGGTGACTACCTGCTCTGGGAGCGGCGAAACCGGCCCTGGCACGACTGGACGGTGATCCTGCTGCTGCTACCGGCGATCCTCGCCGCGGTGTGGATCGGCGTGGGCGGCCTGGCCACCGGCGTCGAGCGCTCCGACGAGGCCCGGCTCCTGCTCGAGGTCGGCCCGGGCGTGGCGCTCACCGGCCTCCTGTGCACGCTGATCGCCTACCACGGGCGCCATCACCCGCTGGAGTGCGGACGCTAGGCGGCTTCGCGGGGGCTGCGGAAGCGCCTGAGCCTCAGGGAGTTTGAGACGACGAACAGGCTCGAGCCGGCCATCGCGGCCGCCGCGACCATCGGGTTGAGCAGGCCCGCGACTGCGAGCGGGATCGCGGCGACGTTGTACGCGAAGGCCCAGAAGAGGTTGCCCTTGATCGTCCGCGAGGACGCGGCGCGAGAGGCGGATCGCGTCCGCGGCGGCACGCAGGTCGCCGGAGACGAGCGTCAGGTCGCTGGCCTCGATGGCCACGTCCGCACCGGTGCCGATCGCGATGCCGAGGTCGGCCTGGGCAAGGGCGGGCGCGTCGTTGACGCCGTCGCCGACGACGGCCACGACCTCGCCCTGGCCCTGGAGCCGGCGCACCTCGGCGACCTTGTCCGCGGGGAGCACTTCGGCGAGGACGCGTTCGATCCCGACCTCGGCGGCGACGGCTTCGGCGGTCTCGGCGCGATCGCCGGTGAGTAGGACAGGTGTCAACCCGAGCGCGCGCAGCCCCGTCACCGCCTCCAGGCTCGTCGGCTTGACGGTGTCGGCGACGACGAGTGTCGCGCGCGCCTCGCCGTCCCACGAGACGGTGATGCCGCCGATCCCGCGGCCGACCTCGACCGCGTGGCCCTCGACGCGGCCGCCGACGCCGATGCCGGGCCGGCTCTCGAAGTCCTCCACGGGAGGGAGCATCCCCAGCTCGGCCCGTGCGGCGGTCGCGACCGCCTGCGCGATGGGATGCTCGCTTGCGTCCTCGACGGCGCCCGCGAGACGAAGGATGTCGGCGCGCGTTGCGCCGTCCACCGGCACGACGCCCACGAGCTGCATGCGGCCCTCCGTCACGGTGCCCGTCTTGTCGAGCACGACGGTCGTGACGCGACGGGTCTGCTCCAGCACCTCAGGGCCCCTGATGACGATGCCGAGCTGCGCGCCGCGGCCGGTGCCGACCATGAGCGCCGTCGGCGTCGCCAGCCCGAGCGCGCAGGGGCACGCGATGATGAGGACGGCCACCGCGGCGGTGAAGGCCTCGGAGGCGCTGCCGCCGAGGAGGAGCCAGCCTGCGAGGGTCGCAAGCGAGAGCCCGATCACGATCGGGACGAAGACGCCCGACACGCGGTCGGCGAGCCGCTGGACAGGGGCCTTGCCGGCCTGGGCGTCGGCCACGAGCTTCGCGATCTGCGCCAGCGCCGTCTCGGCACCCACGCGGGTCGCGCGCACGACCAGTCGGCCCGACCTGTTCACAGTGGCGCCGGCGACCTCGTCCCCGGGGGCGACGTCGACCGGGACGGGCTCGCCGGTGAGCAGCGACTGATCGACCGCGGAGCGGCCCTCGACCACGACGCCGTCCGTCGCCACCTTCTCGCCGGGGCGGACGACGAAGACGTCGCCAACCCGGAGCTCCTCGAGCGGCACCGCGACCTCGGCGCCGTCGCGGAGCACGCGCGCCTCCTTCGCGCCCAGCTCAAGCAGCGCCCGCAGGGCGGCGCCCGAGCGCCGGCGCGCGCGTCCCTCGAGCCAGCGGCCCAGCAGGATCAGCGTGGTGATGACGCTCGCGACCTCGAAGTACACCTCGGCGTCGTCGAGGGCGAGCAGCGCGACCAGCGACCACACGTACGCCGCGGTCGTCCCCAGGGAGATCAAGGTGTCCATCGTCGCGCCGCCGTGGCGAAGGCTCTTCAGCGCTGAGCGGTGGAACGGCCAACCGGCCCAGGCCCAGACCGGGGTGGCGAGCGCCAGCGCCACCCATTCCCAGCCGTCGAAGCCGAGCGGCGGCACCATCGCGATCAGGACGACGGGGACGGTGAGCGCCGCGGCGACCGCCAGCCGCAGGCCGAGGCGGTCTCCGCGCCCGCCCTCCGCGCGGGTCAGGGCGGCGCCGTAGCCCGCGCCCTCGACCGCGCGCACGAGGTCCGCGACCTGTACGTCGGCGGGGTAGCTCACGGCGGCCTGCTCCGTTGCGTAGTTGACCGTCGCCTCGACGCCGTCGAGCTTGTTCAGGGCCTTCTCGATCCGGCCGGCGCAGGCCGCGCAGGTCATGCCTTCGAGCTCGAGCCGAACCGTGGTCATCCAGCCCGAACTATACCCCCTAGGGGTTTAGGAGGGCTTGGCGAACGGCGGCACAGTCTGCGTTTCGTCAAGCCCTCAAAGCTCGAAGTCGTCGTGGACGCCGCCGTAGCGGCCGATCGCGCGCACGCGCAGCGAGTCCGCTCCGACGAGCAGGTACAGCCAGCCGTGAGCCTTGCGGGCGGCCACGCGCCGGGGGAACGAGGCCGGGCAGCGCACCAGCGGGTACAGCCGCGCGCCGCCGCCTCCGTGGACGACGTAGGTAACGCCGCCCCGCGCCGCGAAGCGCTGGTAGTTGTGGTCATGGGCGGCGAGCACAAGGTCGACGCCGTGCCGCTTGAAGATCGGGACGAGCAGCTTCCGCACGCGCGGGTCCCCCAGGTAGCCGCCGCAGCTGTACGCGGGGTGGTGCATCGCCACGACCTTCCAGGTGGCGTCGGTGCTGCCCAGGGCCGCGTCGAGCCAGCGCAGCTGCACCTTCCCGAGCGAGTTCGAGTCGAGGAGGAACAGCGCGACGTCTCCGACGCGCCGCTGGTAGTAGCGGCGGGGCATTCCGAGCAGCTCGAACTCGTAGCGGCCGCGATCCACGCGGATGTCGTGGTTGCCGAGCGTCCCCGCGACCAGGATGGAGTCTGCCGCGACCCAGCCGAACGAGCCGAGCCAGTTGGCGCGGAAGGCGGCCGGCCGCTCCGTGTAGTCGTTGTCGCCGAGCGTCACGAAGGCGTCGACCTGCCGCGTCGCCGCGAACCGCTCGACGGCGGCGCCCGTCAGGCGCTGGCGCTCGCCGCCCGAGCCGAAGTCGCCGATCCCGATGATCCCCGTGTCCGCCGTCGCGGGTGCGGCGATGGCCAGCGTCAGGAGCGCGAGGACGAGCGCGGCGCTATGTGCGGAGTGGATCCGGATGGAGGAACATCTACCACCCGGCGCGGCGGGTCACCTCAGGTCGCGCGGTGTGGTGCCCGTTTCGTGCGAGGCGTCCGTGAACTCGCGGAACTCGCCGCTGACGAGGTACGCCGTCTGTTCGCCGATGTCGACCGCGTGGTCTCCGATCCGCTCGAGGCAGCGGGAGACGATGATCATCCGCAGGCCCCACTCGCGGAGCGCCGGGTCGGCGCCGAGCGAAAGGACGTGCCCGACGACGCGCCGGTTCGCGCGGTCGATCAGCTCGTCGAGGTCGACGAGCGACTCGGCGCGGGCGGCGTTGCGGTCGCGGAAGGAGTCGAGCGCGACGTGGATCATCTCTTCGGCCCGCTGGCCCATCTCCTCGAAGCCCTCGAGGATCGTCTGGTCGGGCGGGACGTCCTGGACGAGCTTCGTCAGCTTGGCAATCGTCACGCAATAGTCGGCCATTCGCTCGAGGTGCAGGTTGTCGTGGAGGATGGCGAGCACGAGGCGCAGGTCGACCGCCACCGGCGTCTGGAGCGCGAGGAGCGACTGGATTCCCTCCTCGATGGCGAGGTAGGCCGCGTCGACCTCGTCGTCGAACGCGATCACCTCGTCCGCCAGTTCGACGTCGGACTGTTCGAGTGCGTTCAGGCAGCCGCGGAGCGAGCGGAGGACGTGGGCTCCCTCCTCCTGGAGCGCCGCTTCGAGCTGGTCGAGCTCTTCCTGGAGCGTGACCCTCATCCGAACCGCCCCGTGACGTAGTCCTCGGTTCGCTTGTCGGATGGGTTGGTGAAGATCGTCGGCGTCTGGTCGTACTCCACGAGGATGCCCGTTCGGCGGTCCTGCTCCTCGTCGACCTCGACGCTGAAGAACGCGGTCATGTCCGCGACGCGGGCGGCCTGCTGCATGTTGTGCGTGACGATCACGATCGTGTACTCGCGCTTGAGCTGGTGCATGAGGTCCTCGATCGCCGTCGTCGAGATCGGGTCGAGGGCGGAGGCGGGCTCGTCCATCAGGAGCACGTCGGGCTCGACGGCGAGGCAGCGCGCGATGCACAGGCGCTGCTGCTGGCCGCCCGAGAGGCTGTACGCGCTCGCCTTCAGGCGGTTCTTCACCTCGTCCCAGAGGGCTGCGTGCCGGAGCGCGCGCTCGACGCGCTCGTCCAGGTTCTTCTTCCAGCCGAGCACTCGGGGGCCGAAAGCGATGTTGTCGTAGATCGACTTCGGGAACGGGTTCGGCTTCTGGAAGACCATGCCGATGCGTTTGCGCACCTCGACGGAGTCCACCTCGGGCCCGTAGAGGTCGATGCCGTGGTAGAGGATGCGGCCGTGGACCGAGGCGATCGGGATCAGGTCGTTCATGCGGTTGAAGCAGCGGATGAACGTGCTCTTGCCGCAGCCGGACGGGCCGATGAACGCCGTCACGTAGTTCTTGTAGATCTCGAGCGAGACCTCCTTGAGCGCAGGCACGCCCGCATAGTTCACCGTCAGGCCGCTGACGTCGAACAGCACGTCCCGCCGCGTCGACGAGGTGTCCTTCGCTCGCTCGGCGAGCAGCTTCTCGTCCATGCCGGGAATTCTCGCAGGTGCGGCAGAGGCGCTTTCCATCTCGGACATCACCATCTTCTCTGATAGTGGTTGCGGAGCCAAATCGCGAACGCGTTCATGGTCAAGAGAATCGCGAGCAGCACGATGATTCCGGCCGCGGCGAGGAGGCGGAACTCCTCCTGTGGGCGCCCGACCCACTGGTAGATCTGGATCGGGAGCGCCGTGAACGAGCCGAGCAGGGTCGGATCCACCGCGACGAAGGTGAGCGCACCGACGAGGAGGAGGGGCGCCACCTCGCCGATGGCGCGCGCGAGCGCGAGGATCGAGCCCGTGGCGATCCCCGGGATGGCGGCGGGGAGGACCTGGCGCCACACGACCTGCCACTGCGTCGCGCCCAGCGCGTACGCGCCTTGGCGGATCGAGTCGGGCACCGAGCGGATCGCCTCCCTGCTCGCCACGATCACCGTCGGGAGCACGAGCAGAGTGAGGATGAGGGCGCCGGCGAGGAGCACGCGCCCCAGCCCGATGCCGCGGACAAGGAAGGCCAGCCCGAGGATCCCGTAGACGATGGACGGAACCGCCGCGAGGTTCTGGATGTTGATCTCGAGCAGCCGGTTGTACCAACGGTCGCGGTTCGCGTACTCCTCGAGGTAGAGCGCCGTCCCGACCCCGATGGGGACGACCATCACGAGGAGCAGGAACATCATGTAGATCGTCCCGCGGATGGCGGGCCCGGCACCGGCCTTGCTCGGATCCGAGGAGTTCGGCTCGGTCAGGAGCGTCCAGTCGACGTAGCCGATGCCCTTCCTGATCACGTCCACGAGCAGCACGCCCAGGAGGAGGAAGCCGATCGTGACGGAGAACAGGAGCAGGATGTAGAAGGCGGTCCCGCGAATGCGGTCGCCGCTGGACCGTCGCCCGAGGGTGCTCGGCGAGACGCTCATTCGTAGATCTCCCGGAACTTCCGCACGAGGCGGATCGAAATCATGTTCATGACGAACGTGATCACGAAGAGCGTGAGGCCAACCGCGAAGATGGTCTTGTACTCGATCGATCCTGTCGCGACGTCGCCGATGCCGGTCGCGCCGATGAAGGCGGTCATCGTCTGCGCCTGGTCGCGCGGGTCGAAGGTGATCTGGGCGATGCCACCCGCCGCGATGAGCACGATCATTGTCTCGCCGATGGCGCGCGAGATCGCGAGGACGAAGCTGGCGACGATCCCGGAGACTGCGGCCGGCACGACGATGCGGGTCGAGACCTGAAGCCGCGTGCCGCCCAGCGCGTAGGCGCCGTCGCGGAGCTCCTGGGGAACGGCGCTCATGGCGTCCTCCGAGACCGAGGCCACGACCGGGATGAGCATCACTCCCACGACCAGACCTGCGGCGAGGACGTTGAACACGTTCACGCCCAGGCCGAGGTCCTGCAGGAACGGTGTGAAGAACGTCAAGGCGAAGAAGCCGAAGACGACCGTCGGGATCCCGGCGAGCGTCTCGAGGGCGGGCTTCAGGAAGTTGCGGACGCGAGGGTGTGCGTACTCGCTCATGTAGATGGCGGCCCCAAGGCCGCACGGAAGGCAGACGACGCAGGCCCAGAAGGTGACGACGAGCGTGCCCACGAGGAGGGGCTGGATCCCGAACGAGGACGGGGTGAAGAGCGGCGCCCACCGGTCTCCCGAGAAGAAGTCGATGATCGAGACCTCCCGGAAGAACTCCACCGACGGAACGACGAGCGCGATGATGATCCCGATCGTCGTCGCGACCGAGACGAGGGCGCAGAGGGCGAGGCAGACCTTGACGACGACCTCGCCCCAGCGCCTCCGCTCGGCGCGCAGCCGGATTGCGTCCGGCTGCGCGCCTGCGGTGAGCTCGCTCGTCGTCATGGGGGCGGGTTAGCCCTCTTGCGTGGAGAGCTTCGAGAGGTTCTCCGAGACGATGTCCTCGGTGACGGGGATGAACTGCGCCGTCTCGGCGAGGGTGGTGAGGTTGTTGAGGTAGTAGTCGACGAAGCCCTGCACCTGCGGCTTCGTCTGGATGGACTCGTCCTTCACGTAGATGAAGAGCGGCCGCGAGAGCGGGGTGTAGGTCCCGTCCTGGGCCGTCTCGGCGCTCGGGGCGACGCAGCCGCCCCCGCTGTCGATCTCGACCGCCTTGAGGGTATCCAGGTTCTCCTCGTAGTACGTGTAGCCGAGGTAACCGAGAGCGCCCTTCTCGCCGGCGACCGCCTGCACGATGACGTTGTCGTCCTCGCTGGCGTTGTAGTCGGCGCGGCTGGCGCCTTCCTCGCCGTTGATCTCGTCGGTGAAGTAGTCGAACGTGCCGGAGTCGGTGCCCGGGCCTGCGAGCGTCAGCGGCTCGTCGGGGAAGCTCGGGTCGACCTGGTTCCAGTTGGTGATCTTGCCCTCGGACGCGGGCGCCCAGATCGTCGCCAGCTGCTCGGTCGTCAGGCAGGTCGCCCAGTCGTTCTCCGGGTTGACGATGATCGTGAGGGCGTCGATCGCCACCGTGTAGTCGACGTACGTGATGCCAGCGTCGGCGCAGAGCGGCGCCTCCTCGTCGTCCTTGATCGGGCGGGAGGCGTCGGAGATGTCGGTCTCGCCGGCGCAGAAGCGCTCGAAGCCGCCGCCCGTGCCGGAGATGCCGACCTCCACGTTCACGTCGGGCTGAAGCTCGCGGTAGCCCTCGGCGGCCGCCGTCGTCAGCGGGCCGACCGTGCTCGAGCCGTCCGCGATGACGTCGCCGGACAGCGCTTCTTCGGTCGAGGTATCTGCAGCGGTCGTAGCCTCAGGGGCCGCCGCCTGCGTGTCGTCCCCCTCGTCGTCCCGGCCACACCCGGCGGCGCCGAGCGCCAGGACCGCGAGCGCCAGCAGGAGGAGGACGAGCCTCGGAATCGGACGAATTCCCACGGTTCTCCTTTCGCGTTGTCGCATCGACGCGAGTGTCGCCGCCGCCTTCCCAGGAGTGGGCTGAAAGGCTGTGAACGAGTGGTGAAGAGATGGTGAACCGACAGTCCCTATGAGGCCGGGAAGTCGCAGCGGATCACGAGCCCCAGTCCACGGGCGCCGGTCGCCTCCACGGTTCCGCCGGCCGACGTGACCACGTGCTTGACGATGGCGAGACCGAGGCCCGTCCCGCGCGAAGCCCGGGCCTGGTCGGCGCGGTAGAAGCGCTCGAAGAGGCGAGGAAGGTCGCGTTCGGCGACGCCGACGCCGTCGTCGGAGGCGGCGAGCTCGACGCCTCCGTCCGTGATGCGGACCGACAGTCGCAGATGCGCGCCGGGGCCCGCGTAGCGCACCGCGTTCTGGGCGAGGTTCTGGACGACCACGCGGATCATCCGCGGACGCATCGGCAGCTCGGCGTCCTCGTCCGCCTCGACCTCGATGGTCACGCCGGCACGCGCGGCCTGTTCCTCGAGGCTCTCGGCGACCTCGACGAGGACCGGAAAGGCCGGGGTCGTCCCGAGCCCGACCACCTCGTGGCCGGACTCGAGCTCGGAGAGGAAGAGGATGTCGTCGATCAGCTCCCGGATCTGGTCGACCTCCCCCTGCGCCTGCTCGATGAGCTCGATGACGTCCGAGCCGGGGAGCGTGGCGGTCTCGAGCAGCGCGAGCACGCGCGCGAGCGGCGTCCGTAGCTCGTGGGAGACCGCCGCCGTGAAGCCCGCGCGCAGCTCCTCGTAGGCGGCCATGTCGCCGGAGTCGCGCGCGTAGAGGATCGTCTCGCGCCGGCCGTCGACCTCATACGGGATCGAGAGCGGCGCGCTTCGCAGGAGTGAGTCCGGCGCCGCCGCGCCCTCCTCCAGGCCGCCGATGACCTCGCGCGCACGGCGGCTCGCTGCCACGACGCGGCCGTGGTCGTCGAGGACGACGACGATCTCGCGGCTCTCCTCGACGAGCGCCCGCCCGCGGCGGGCCTCCAGCCGAAGCTCGTCCAGGCCCGGGTCGGACCGCGGGCCGTTTTCGCTGCGTCGGAGGAAGCGCCGCACCTCGCCGTGATCGTAGCCCGCTCGCCTGTCGGGCGAACAAACACGCCTCCGGCAGAGTCTCAATGGGCATGAGGTGGAAGCGGAGCGCCGCGCTTGCCCTGGCGGCGGTCGCCGGAGGAGTTCTCGTCGGCGCGCCCGGCTGTGGAGAAACCACGGGCGATGTCGCCGGGACGATCCCCTGGCAAGAGCTTCCGGCTCCGCCGCTCAGTCCACGCGAGTTTCCTACGGGTTTCTGGACCGGGGAGGAGGTCGTGCTCGTCGGCGGCAGCGACGCGCCTCTCTGCCACCCGGCCGCCTCGTGCCGGCCGCCGGAGACGCCCCGCTCGCCGACGGTGCCGCCTACGATCCTCGAGCCGGCACGTGGCGTGCGATCGCCGACGCGCCGGTCGGGTTCTCCTGGGCCGAGACGGCGAACCTCGGCTCGACCGTCTACCTCTGGATCGTCGGCGAGCCGTCGCGACCCGAAGCCCCGAGCGCGTTCCTCGCCTACCGCAGCGACGACGACCGCTGGCAGGAGCATCCGGTCCCGACGCTGGACGGCGAGGGGTGGTACAAGCTTGCGACCGCGGCTGATCGAGTGGTCGCGTACGCATCCAGCGATGAGGACAGGGAGCGGCCTGACTTCGTCTTCGATCCGGGTTCGGCGACCTGGACCGAGCTCCCGGACGACCCCTTCTCACCGGGCTTCGACCGTGTCATGGCCTGGAACGGAAACGAGCTCGTCCTCTTCGACCATGAGCTCGTGCCCAATCCGGGGGGCGACGGATCGCCGGTTCCCACCCGCGGCGCCGCCCTGGACTTCGAGCAGGGCGAGTGGCGGGTGCTCGACGAGCCGGAAACCGAGGTTGCGGGCCTGGTGTGGACGGTCGACCGCGGCTACATCGTCGATCGGAGCCTTGCCGACACACATCCGCCCGGGGACGATCGATTGGCCGGAGTGCTCACCGAGGCCGGCGCCCGCTACTACGGGCCTACGTCCGGCCTGGTGCTGGACACCGCCACCGGTTCGTCGCTTCGCATGCCCGAGCTCGAAGCTCTTCAGGACGTGTACGGCGGTACGACGGAGGTCACGGCGGGGACCGACCTCCTCGTCTTCCTGGGCTCGAGCTGGCCGGAGGGGGACGAGGACGGGAAGCTCTCCGCCGACGCCTGGCTCTGGTCGCCCGGCCCTGAGTAGCGTTCACCACTTCTTCACCACTGCGCTACCGTTGTGCCACCCCCGGGGGGCGCCCCCACGGGCAGAATCACCTGTGACATGTCGAAGGTGCTGATCATCGAGGACGACGACGTCATCGCCGAGGGGATGGCGCGGCACCTGACCTCGGCGGGCTTCGACCCGCTCTGGGTCAACAAGGGGGAGTCGGGGCTCACGCGCCTCCGCTACGAGCGCCCCGACGTTTGCGTGCTCGATCTGATGCTGCCCGGGCTCGACGGCTGGAAGCTGATCGAGACCGCGCGCTCCGAGGGGATCGGGACGCCGATCGTGGTCGTCAGCGCGCGTGGGACCGAGCACGACCGGGTGCACGCCCTCGAGATCGGAGCGGACGACTACCTGGTGAAGCCGTTCTCCATGAAAGAGCTTGTCGCGCGCGTGCGCGCGGCGGCTCGTCGCGGTATCCGCGTCCAGGATGAGCGCCGCGGCGAGCCAATCGAGATCGAGGAGCTCAAGGTCGACCCGCTGAACGTGCAGGCATACGTGCGCGGGAAGAGCGTGGAGCTGACGCCCACCGAGTTCCGGCTGCTCTACGCGCTCGCGCTCGAGCGCGGGCGGGTCGTCACGCGGGACGAGCTCCTCCAGAAGGTCTGGGGACGCCGGCTGACGCACCGCGACCGTACCGTGGACGTCTTCGTGCGCAAGATCCGGGACAAGCTGGAGTCCCTCGCGCCCGCGCACACGTTCGTCCAGACGCGCTACGGCGTCGGCTACAAGCTCGAGGCCGTCGCCAAGTAGCCGACGCCCGGGCCGAACTGCCTTTAGGATCGCGGCCGTGTCGGTGATCGCAGACCACATGTCGCGCGAGCTCCTAAAGGCGGCGCCGGACGAGTCGATCCCGGAGGCCGCACAGCACATGGTCGCCCGAGGCGTCGGCGCGGTGCTCGTGATGGACGGCGACAGGCTCGAGGGGATCCTCACCGAGCGGGACATCCTCAAGGCCGTGGCCGTCGGCCTGACCGAGAGCGCCCGCGTCCGCGACTGGATGACGAAGAGCCCCGAGACGATCGAGGCCTCGGACGCGACCGACCACGCGGCCGCGCTCATGATCCACGGCGGCTTCCGCCACCTCCCGGTCATGGACGGCGGCAGGGTCGCCGGGATCATCTCGATCCGCGACCTGATGCGGGTCGCGCTGGACGACTCCGCGCCGCGCGGCGTCTAGGAGGGTTTGGCGGAATGTCGCTCGTCGCCGGGGTGCGATGGTCGTTCCGAGGCAAAGGACGCAGGGAGCGCTCGTAGCCAAAGCTACGGGCGCGACCGAGGACGCAGCCTCGGGGCGAGCAGCGCGGCTCGGCGGCACAGGCTGCGTTTCGTCAAGCCCTTCTAGCCGCTTCTCAGCCGGATCTTCACCACACCGCTTCCCATGCGTGCGCCCGTCTGGCCGAGACTTGGCCGGAGGACGTGGCAAGCAGGCAGGGGAGGTACCTCAGCATGGACACGCTCGATCGCAGGACGTTGTTTGAGACCGAGTTCACCGGCGGCTGCTTCGACCCGAGTGGACTGACGACAGGTTCCTCCCGGGAGCTCCCAACGGCTCCGCGCAACGGCCCTTCCGTGCAGGAGGCGGGCACCGTCCACCGTCCAGGCCCAGCGCGCGTGTAGCTCCGGGCTCCCACTCGCCCAGGCAGCCCGCCGACCCTCGCCGGCGGGCTGCCGCCTTTTCCCACGACCTTCACCACTCCGTTGCCCACTCCCGCGCCTTCGCCGCGGACACTGGGCTCATGGAGAGAGCGCTGCTCTGCGAGCTTCACGCACACACGACCTGGAGCGACGGGGAGCTGGGGCTGCGCGAGCTCACCGACCTCCACGGGCGCGCCGGGTTCGACGTCCTCTGCGTCACCGACCACGTGCTGCGCTCCGGCGATCCGTGGCGGTTGCCGGAATCCTGCATCGACGAGGCCCGCTTCGCAGGCTACCTCGCCGCCGTCGAGGCGGAGGCCGAACGGGCGCGGGCGCTCTACGACTTGCTCGTCGTCCCCGGGCTCGAGCTGACGCACAACCACCTCGATCCGGATCTCGCCGCGCACGCGGTCGCGGTCGGCCTGCGGGAGTTCGTCTCTCCGGACGAGGGCCTCGTCGGCTCGCTGCTCGCCGCGCGGGAGGCCGGGGCCGCGCTCGTCGCCGTGCATCCCCACGGCCCTGAGGACGATCCCGTGCCGATGCGGACGACGCGCCGGTTCTGGAGGGAGTGGGGGAGCCTCTCACCGCTCGTTCACCGCGCCGAGCTCTTCAACGGCAGAGACGTCTACAGCTGGGTCGCCGGCTGCGGGCTGCCGGCAGTCGCGAGTGGCGACGTCCACCTGCGCGAGCACCTGTCCTCCTGGAAGACGCTCGTGCCGTGCGCCAAGGACGAGGAGGCGCTGGTCGCCTACCTCTGCTCGTCCGAGCCCGCCTACCTCGTCCCGTTCCGCGAGGAGCAGGCGGCGCAGCCGGCCGCCGCCGCGTAGCGCCCGCACCGGTGCTCCGACCTCGAGCGCGGAGCAGAGTGTCTTCTGCATCCACTCGGCCGGCGCAGTCATGCGCTGGAGCAACGTTCGCTTCGCCCGCTGTTGGGGTAGACGAGAGGAGACATTCTCGAACAGGAGGGGGCACACGATGGGTGGTAGCTCGATGCGTCTTCTACTGACACTGCTGGCGGTCGCGTTGCTCGCCGCGCCGGCCCCGGCCGCGGGGAAGCAGGATGGACCGGCCCAGCCCGTCAAGGAACCCACGGCGATCGGTCGCGGCGGGGCCGCGGCGACGGTCGACGTGCTCGCAACGAAGGCCGCTGTGGATGTGCTGCGGCGCGGCGGAAACGCCGTGGATGCAGCAGTCGCGGCGGCCGGGGTGCTCGGCGTCACGGAGCCGTTCTCGGCAGGGATCGGCGGCGGTGGCTTCATGGTCATCCGGACGGCGACAGGGAAGGTCACGACGATCGATCCCCGCGAGACCGCTCACGGCGCGATGGAGCCCGACTCGTTCTGGGAGGGCGGTGCGCCGCTCGCCTTCAACAACGCCCGCTACAGCGGGCTCTCGGCCGGCGTGCCCGGGACCGTGCGCGGCTGGGAGGAGGCCCTCGACCGCTACGGGACGATGTCGCTCGGGCAGGTGCTGCAGTCCGCGATCGAGGTCGCCCGCACCGGCTTCGTCGTCGACCAGACGTTCTTCGACCAGACGCTCGGCAATGTCGACTTCTTCAACGACATTCCCGTCGACCGCCGCGCTCTACCTCGACCCGGACGGGACGCCCCGGGACGTCGGCACGATCTTCCGCAACCGCGACCTCGCCCGCGCGTACGAGCGGATCGCGAATCTCGGCGCCAAGGGCTTCTACCGGGGCGATATCGCCGAGGCGATGGTGGAGGCCGTGCAGCAGCCCCCATTGCGGGCGACGCGAACCACGTCTGGCGCCCGGGCCTGATGACGATGCGTGACGTCAAGCGCTACGGCGCGCCCGAGCGGAAGCCGACGCGTATCGGGTACCGCGGGCTCGACGTCTACGGAATGGGCCCGCCTTCGAGCGGCGGCTCCACCGTCGGCGAGGCCCTCAACATCCTCGAGGGCTTCGACCTGAGCACGGCAACCCGCACGCAGGCATTCCACCTCTACCTGGAGGCTTCGCGGTTCTCGTTCGCCGACCGGAGCGCCTATCTGGCGGACCCGGCCTACTTCGACGTGCCGCTCCGGGGCCTCCTCTCCGACGGCTTCGCGGCCGAGCGACGGGCCCTGATCGATCCGTCCCATGCGGCGACGAGTCCGGTTGCGCCGGGCAACCCGTACCCGTTCGACGGCGGCGGGTCGGGCGGCCAGGCCGCGGCAACCGCAGCACGGGGGGAGACGACGACCCATCTCACAGTCTCCGACCGCAAGGGCACGGTCGTCTCGTACACGTTCACCATTGAGTCCACCGGCGGCAACGGCATCGTCGTGCCGGGCTGGGGTTTCCTGCTCAACAACGAGCTGACGGACTTCAACTTCGACTCGACTGACACACCCGAACCGAGTCGAGGGCGGCAAGCGCCCGCGCAGCTCGATGAGCCCGACGATCGTCCTCGACGACGGCGAGCCGTTCCTCGCGCTCGGCTCGCCGGGCGGCTCGACGATCATCACGACCGTGCTGCAGATCCTCATCGACCGGCTCGATCTCGGGTCGACCCTGCCGGAGGCGATCGCCGCGCCGCGCGCGACCCAGCGCAACACGGCCGCGACGCTGGCCGAGGCGGCGTTCCTGAGCTTGCCCGAGGCGCAGGCGCTCGTGACGACCTACGGGCAGGTCCTCGCGCCGACCGGCGAGATCGGCGCCGCGACGGGCATCGAGTTCCTCCCCGACGGACGCGTGGTCGCAGCAGCGGAGCCCGTGCGCCGCGGCGGCGGGAGCGCGATGATCGCCCCGTCGAGGAAGCACCGCGGCTGAGTCGCCGCCGGCTCCCGAACGCGGAAGGCCCGCCGCGAGCGGGCCTTCCGCGGGGCGCTGGAGGAGCCGGCCCCGAGGCCCGCGGTCGTTTCCCACCTCTTCACCAGACCGTAACCTCGCCTCGCACGGATTCACGAGATGATGCACTCTTCATAGATGGCGACGGCGACCGGCAAGATCTCCCAGGAAGACGAGCGGCTCCTGAACCGGGAGCTGTCGTGGCTCGAGTTCAACGCGCGCGTGCTCGAGCTGGCGGGCGACTCGACGGTCCCCCTGCTCGAGCGGGTGAAGTTCTGCTCGATCTTCTCGTCGAACCTGGACGAGTTCTTCATGGTCCGCGTCGCCGGGCTGATGGGGCAGGAGGCGGCCGGGATCCCGGTTCGCTCAGCCGACGGGCGAACGCCCTCGGCCACGCTCGCCGAGATCCGCGAGCGTGTGCTCGCGCTGACCGGGCAGCAGTCGCGGCTCTGGAGCCGCGAGCTCGTGCCGGCGCTCAGCGAGGCGGGGATCGCCATCGCCCAGGTCGACGAGTGCTCCGACAAGGAGGTCGCCGAGCTGGCGCGCCGCTTCGAGCACGAGATCTACCCGGTGCTCACGCCGCTGGCCGTCGGCCCGGGCCAGCCGTTCCCGTACATCTCCGGCCTCTCCAACAGCCTCGCCGTGCTCGTGCGCGACCCCGAGACCGGGGAGGAGCGCTTCGCGCGCGTGAAGGTTCCCGAGGGCCTGCCGCGCTTCCTCGAGGTGGGCAAGCGGAGCGCGTTCGTCCCGCTCGAGGGCGTGATCGCCCACTTCCTGGACTGGCTCTTCCCGCAGATGGAGGTCGTCGAGCGCGCGGTCTTCCGCGTCACGCGCGACGCCGACTTCGAGGTCTCCGACGAGGCCGACGACCTGCTCGAGGCCGTCGAGCTGGAGCTGCGGCGACGGCGCTTCGGCGACGTCGTCAGGCTGGAGGTCTCGGCCTCCGTCTCGAGCCGCATGCTCAGTCGCCTGACCGAGGGGCTCGGGGCGGGGAGGAGCAGGTCTATCCGATCCGGGGCCCGCTCGACCTCGCCGACCTCTCGCAGCTCGCGGTGCTCGACCGGCCGGAGCTGAAGGACGAGCCGTGGGTGCCGAGCACGCCCGCCCGCCTCGCATCGGTGCGCGGGGGCGAGGGCTTCTTCTCCGAGATCCGGCGCGGCGACGTCCTCGTCCACCATCCGTACGACTCCTTCGTGACGACCTTCGAGCGCTTCGTGCGCGAGGCCGCCCGCGACCAGGCCGTGATCGGGCTGAAGACGACGGTGTACCGCACGAGCGACGACTCGCCGGTGGTCCCGGCGCTGATCGAGGTGGCCGAGGACGGGCGCCAGAGCGTCTGCCTGGTGGAGCTGAAGGCGCGCTTCGACGAGCACCGGAACATCGAGTGGTCGCGGGCGATGGAGCGTGCCGGCGTCCACGTCGTCTACGGCTTCCCCAACCTCAAGATCCACGCGAAGACGACGCTGGTCGTCCGGCGCGAAGGGAACACGCTGCGCCGCTACGTCCACATCGGCACCGGCAACTACCATTCGCTCACCGCCCGGATCTACGAGGACTTCGGCCTGTTCACGGCCGACGAGGACATCGCGGCCGACGTCGCCGACCTCTTCAACTACGTGACCGGCTTCGGGCGCCCTCAGGCCTTCCGGAAGCTCCTCGTGGCGCCGTTCAACCTGCGGCGCCGGCTCGTCGAGGAGATCCGCGCCGTTGCCAAGGCGGCAGGCGCCGGCGAGACCGCGCGCATCCGCCTGAAGGCGAACGCGCTCACCGACCAGACGATCATCGAGGAGCTCTACTCGGCGTCGCAGGCCGGCGCGGAGATCGACATCGTCACCCGCTCCATCTGCCAGCTTCGGCCCGGCGTGCGGGGCCTGTCGGACTCGATCCGCGTGCGGAGCGTCCTCGGCCGCTTCCTCGAGCACAGCCGCTTCTTCATCTTCGAGGCGGGCGACAGGGCGGCGACGTTCCTCGGCAGCGCCGACCTCATGACCCGCAACCTCGACCACCGCATCGAGATCGCCGTGCCGGTGGAGGACGCGAGGGTGCAGGCCCAGCTCGCGACCGCCTTCGACGTCCTGCTCGACGACAACACCGCCTGGACGCTCCAGCCGGACGGCGGCTGGAAGCGGCTCGAGCCCCGGAAGGACCACCCGGGCAAGGGGAGCCACGACGCGCTCATGCGCAAGGCCCGCTCGCGCGCCCGCCGCCGGGTCGCCCGCCGGCCGCGCTCAAGCCGGGTCACAGCCGACGCCGACGGGAGAATGGCGCTTCGGTGAAGATCGGCATCGTCGACGTGGGCTCGAACACGGTCCGCCTGCTCGTCGCGCGCCGCGAAGGCGGCGCCCTCGTCTCGCTGCGGGAGGAGCGCGAGCACCTGTTCCTGGGCGAGGACGTCGAGCGCGACGGGCGGCTCTCGCGGGGCCGGATCGAGGAGGCGGCACGCTGTGTGGCCGGGCAGACCCGGATTGCGCGGAGCCTCGGCGCGGGCGCCGTCCGCGGTGATCGTCACCGCCCCGGGCGCCAGAGCTCCAACGGCGACGAGCTCGTGCGCGAGCTGGCCGCCGCGGCCGGCGCGCCCGTGAGCGTCCTCGACGGCGGACGAGGAAGGCCGGCTGCGCTTTCGCCGGCGCGGTCGCCGCGGCCGGCTCCCTGCCCTCGACCGTCGCGGTCTGCGACGTCGGCGGCGGCTCGGCGGAGGCGGTCGTCGGCACCGCCGAGGGCGGCCCGGCCTGGACGCGCTCCCTGGACGTCGGCGCCGTCCGGCTCACCGAGCGGTTCCTGGCCGGCGATCCTCCCGAAGCGGGCGCTCGCGGCCGCGCGCGCCGAGGTCGAGCGCCACCTGGAGGCCTTCGCGCCGCCGCTCCCGCACGCCGCGCTCGCGACCGGCGGCACGGCCCGCGGCCTGCGCAAGCTCGTCGGGACGGAGCTCGAGGCGGACGAGTTCGACGCCGCGCTCCGCATCCTCGGCAAGCGCTCGTCGGTCAAGGTGGCGAGGACCTTCGGCCTGCACGAGCACCGCGCCCGCACGCTCGCGGCGGGGCGCCGTCATCCTCTCGTGCCTCCAGGCGCGCCTCGGCGTGCCGATGGAGGTCTCCCGCGCCGGCCTCCGGGAAGGCGCCGCGCTGCGCTCCTGGACGAGCTCGTGGCCTCCGCCGCGTAGCAACTTCTTCACGGCCTCGACACCCATGCACGCGGCAGCGCCCGGCACCATGGAGCCATGGAGACCATGGAGAAGGCACAGACGGCCGGGGAGGCGCTCGCCCGCTGCACGGGCTACGGCGTCTACGGGACCACGGCGCGGATCGGCGTCGTCGAGGAGGTGCGGCTGGACGGGCTCGGCCGCCCCAAGCTCCTGCTGGTGCGCGCAGGGCTGCTCGGGAGCTGGCTGGTGCACGTCCCGGCCGACCAGGTGGACGAGGTGGACGGGGAGCGAGCGACGATCGTCCTCCGGTCGGGCGGCCTGCTCGCCGGCCGAGACGCGTCCAGTAGGAACTCTACGCGGGCGGAGGCAGGTACTCGCGGCGGCCGAGGCCGCCGTCGGGGGCGGGGTCGACGACCCAGGTCGAGCCCTTCTCGGGCTCCTCGCCCAGGAGCAGGAAGAGGATGTCGCCGTGCGAGCAGAGGACGGCCGTCACCGCCCTCCAGCTCGGCGACGAGGGCCCACAGCTCGGCCTCGGCGGCGCCCTCCACCAGCTCGGGGCGCTCCTCGACGGGAACCCCCAGGGCGGCGGCCAGCGGCTCGACCGACTGCCTGCAGCGGACGTACGGGCTCGTGAGGACGCGCTCGACGCCGTAGCCCGCGTAGAGCGCCGGGAGCGCCGCGGCCTGGCGCACCCCGCGCTCGTCGAGCGGGCGGAGGTGGTCGTCATCGTCGCCCGGCCGCCGGTGGCCGGCCGTGCCGTGGCGGAGGAGGAGCAGGGCCATCAGGCCGCGCCTTCGGCGTAGGCGCGGAGGACGTCGCAGTCGTGTCGATGGCTCAGGAGCGCGCTCCGCGTCGGCCGAGGGAGACCCAGCGGACCTCGTCGACCTCGTCGTGCGGCCGGAACTCGCCGTCCAGCGGCCGCATGGCCCAGTAGCGAACCCGCTTCGGCCGGCCCTTGCTGTCGTGATAGCTCGTCGACGGGAGCTCGCGGCCGAGCTCGCTCCGCAGGCCGGTCTCCTCCTCGACCTCGCGCAGCGCGGCCTGCTCGTGGGTCTCGCCCGGCTCGAGCTTCCCCTTCGGGAGCGTCCAGTCGTCGTAGCGAGGCCGATGGACGAGGAGAACCTCCTCCTCGCCGTCGGCGCCGGGCCGGACGAGGACGCCGCCCGCCGCCTGCACGATCTTGCCGGCCCCGCTCAGCTCCAGGCCCGCTTCCCGCTCTTCTCCAGCGTCGCCCAGGCCTCCGGGAAGGCGGCGCGCGCGTCGCGGCGCCGCTGCGCGCTCCCGCTCGACGAGCCGCCCGGCCGCGAGGTGGGCTTCCGGGCTCCGCGCCCGGTCGAGCAGGTCGCGAACGCGCTCCTCCGCGACGACGGCGTCCTGGTGCTCGCCGACCACGTCCTGGAACCGCTTCGCGTCCTGGACGAAGCGCCGCGCCGGCTTCCCGACGACGCCTTCGGCGAGCTCCGCCGCGTAGCGCGCGCGCTTGCCCCGGATTCGGACCGCATGGAGCTCCTCGTCGGTCGGAGTCGGCGGGCAGCGCCCGCACCGCCTTGCGGAGCTTGCGGAACTCCCGTGCGGCGATGTCGCGGAGCGAGACGTCCGATTCCCGCGGCGCGCGGCGCAACCGCAGCCGCCTCGAGCCGGGTGAGGAGCTCGGCGTAGCGCGCGCTGGACATGGACCTCGAGCATGGCAACGCGCGTCAGTCGCGCGCTCCTGCTCGAGCAGCTCGAGGAAACGGCCGGCCGCCGCGCGCTCGGCCGGCTCGAGGTCGTCGATCTCGTCCCGCAGTCGCTCCAGGAGGACGTCGAGGTCCCGCACCGGGCCCAGCGCGCCGCCGAGCCAGGCCAGCTCCGCCCGCAGCGACTCCGCCCAGGCCGGGTCGAGCAGCGGCAGCGCGGCCCGCAGCACGGCGCGCAGCCTCGCGTGGCGACGCGGGCCTGATGGAGCTCCTCCGGATCCTCGCCGAGGCGGGTGCCCGGGTCGTGCGCGATCAGCTCGCGCGACCTGGCGCGGCGATCGCCGCCCGGACGTGCTCGAGAGCAGGCGCCCAGCGGGGTGGGATGCCCGGCTCCGAGGGGAAGTAGCCCATGGCGCGGAAGGCCTTTGGCCGCCCGTCGCCCGGGCGGCGCCCGCGTCGGCCAGCGCGCGCCCGAGAGCCGGGAGCGCGTGTGCGCCCCTTCGAGCGCCTCGACCTCGAGCTCGACGAAAGCGGGCGCGCATGCGCCGCCCGTCGAGCACCGCCACGTTGTCCACGGTCACGTCGGCGACCGCGCGCCCGTTCTCGTGCGCGCGCACGCCCCGCGCGGCGCGTGCGCAGCACCGCGGCGGGCTCGAGCGGGCGGCCGCGGAGGACCCCGACCAGGAGCTCGGCGAGCTCGGGCGGGGGCGTCCCGGGGCCGCCGGGGATCTCGAGCTCGAGCCGCTCGCCCTCGCCGGGAAGCTTGAGCTGCCAGAGCCCGCGCCGGTCCTGCACGCGCCGCCGCAAGGTGATTCCCGCGCGCGCGAGCGCCCGGTCGGCAGTGTCGTGGTACGTCGAGGTGAAGGTCTTCGGCTCGAGCGGCTCCCCAGGGATCTCCGGCAGCGCGAACCCGGGGGAACCGCGAGCTTCAGCTCGCGCTCGCGCGTCTCGCGGAGCCTCGCCACTGTCGGATCGTAGCCCCGACGAGGTGTGGCTAGCCGTTGGGGTCTCGGCTCAGCGGTGCGGGCAACGTGCCGTCGCGGGACCCTCATCTCTCACGGCCGATTCATCTGACGTTTGTACCGTGCTAGACGACGGATGGCGATTGGTATACGGGCCAAGGAACGGAGGATTGTCTATGGGGAAGGACTCGCAGTGATCGCCACGCTCGTCGTCACTCCGGCGCGGCCTCGGCCGGCATCGCCATCGCCGGCGGGGCGACGATGACGCGAGCGAGACCCCGATCACCGGGGCCGGCCTGCAGAAGGCCAGTGCGGCGGCGCTCGCCGCACCGGCGGCGGACGAGTCAGCGGGCCCGAGGTCGGCGACGAGGAGAGCACTACGAGGTCGAGGTCTCGCTCGACGGCGATGGCCAGGTCGACGTCCAGCCCGAGAGGACTTGGCGTCGTCGGCTCTGAGGGCGACCGCGACGGATCGGGCGAGGACTAGACCCCACGGCATACGCCGAAACCCGCCTTGTGGAGCGGGTTTCGGCTTGTCTGAAGTCGTCCGGTTCGCATGCCGGCTCCCTCTTCATGGTGTAGCTACCCGTATTCCACAGGCTTCACCGCCTTGCCACAATTCTGGCTGACGATGCCCAACAGGATCCTGATCGTCGACGACCATCCCAGCTTTCGTGCGACGGTCAGGACTCTGCTCCTCGCCGACGGGTTCGACGTCGTCGGAGAGGCCGAGGACGGGCGCTCCGCCCTCGAGGCCGTGGAGCGGCTTCAGCCCGATCTCGTGCTCCTGGACGTCCAGCTTCCGGACATGGACGGGTTCACGGTCGCCAACGAGCTCCTCCGCCGGAACGGCGTCGCCCCCAAGATCGTCCTCACCTCCAGTCACGACGAGTCGGACTTCGGCCCGATCGTGGCACGCTGCGGCGCCGCCGCCTTCGTCCCGAAGGGCGAGTTGACGGGCGCTGCGCTGCGCGCTGTGCTTCGATAGCTGCATGCGCCGGCTTACGTTCGTGGGGGTCATCGGCCTCGGTCTCCTCCTGACCGCCGGAGCGCTCGCGCTCATCGTCACGAGCGACCACGAGGAGGCCCCGGTCTTCGTCGCGGTGGCGCAGTTCCTGCGCCGCCTGGTCGTTCATTCTCGGCGGGCTGTTCGCGTGGGTCAGGAGGCCCGACAACCACTTCGGGCCGTTGCTCGTCGCCGTCGGCCTGACGGTCTTCCTCGGCGCCCTCGGCGTGGCGAACGAGCCGCTGCCGTTCACGATCGGGTGGACGTTCGGCGGCCTGTTCATCGCCGTCTTCATCCACGCCCTGCTCGCCTTCCCGCGCGGCTACCTGGAGACGAGGCTCGTCTACACGATCGTCGGCATCGCGTACGGCGTGCTCACGGTCGGCGCCCTCCTCATCTCCTTCTTCGACGACCCGGCGAGCTCGTGCCCGGACTGCCCGGAGAACGCTCCTCCTGATCGTCGACTCACCGAACACGGTGGCGGCGATCAACGCCGTGCTCATCATTGCCGGGATCCCGGCGCTCCTCGCGTCGCTGTACGTCTTCCGCCGCCGCTGGAAGGCGGCCTCGGCACCGCTGCGGCGCGTCCTCCTGCCCGTCTATCTCACCGCCGGGGCGACGTTCGTCCTCCTCGCGCTCGCGCTGGCCTCGGAGTCGTTCTCCGCGCGGGCCGGGCGACATCATCTTCTGGGTCGTCGTCTTCGCGTTCGCGAGCGTCCCGCTCGCCTTCATCGTCGGGCTCCTGAGCGGCCGCCTCGCGCGAGAGGGGGTCGGCCAGCTCATCCTCGAGCTCGGGCAGGCGCACGCGCCCGGCGAGCTGCGGGAGGCGCTCGCGCGGGCGCTCGGCGACCCGACGCTGCGGCTCGCGTACTGGATCCCCGAGACCGAGTCCTTCGCCGACCTCGACGGCAAGCCCGATCGAGCTTCCCGAGGGGCGCGGGGAGGAGCTCGCGACGATGGTCGAGCGCGACGGCCTGCCGGTTGCAGCCCTCATTCACCACCGGTCGCTCGAGGAGGACCCGCATGCTCGTCGAGGCGGTGGCCGCCGCCGCCGCCCTGGCGCTCGAGAACGAGCGCCGGCTCGCCGCGCTCGCCAAGGCCCAGATCGCGCATCCAGGCGCTCCTCGACGCGTTCCCGGACCTCATCTTCCGCCTGAGTCGCGACGGGGTCTACCTGGAGTACAAGGGCAAGCCGGAGGACCTGGCCGTGCCGCCCGAGCAGCTCATCGGTGCCCGCTTGCACGACGTCCTCCCGCTCGACGTCGCCGACCAGCTCCTGGCGGGAGTCAGGCGCGCGATCGACACCGGCGAGATCGTGACGGGCGAGTACCGCCTCGAGCTCAGCGGCGTCCCCCGCGACTTCGAGGCACGCATCGTCAAGGCCGGCGACGAGGCTGTGCTCATTGGCCGCGAGTTCACGGAGCGGAATCCGGCTCAGGCCGAGCTCGAGCGCCTGCACGCCGAGCTGACCCAGCGCCACCGCGACCTCGAGCACGAGCGCGACTTCATCCACCACGGTCGTCGACTCGACGCCCAGCCTGCTCTGCCTCGCCACCCCGGGCGGCTACATCGTCCGCTTCAACACCTCGCTCGAGCGCCTCTCGGGCCGCCGCGACGACGACCTCAGCCGCGGGAGCGCGTTCTGGGACGTCTTCATCGCCCCCGAGGAGCGCGAGGACGTGCGCCGCGCGGTCGAGGAGGTCGTGGCCGAGGGCGGGCGCGGCGAGTTCGAGAGCACCTGGATCACGGCGGCAGGCGAGCGCGGCGAGGTGATCTGGTCGACGACGCCGCTCCGGGACGACCGCGGCGATCCGCGCCTGCTGATCTGCGGAGTGGACATCACCGAGCGGAAGCTCCACGAGGACGAGCTGCGGCGCTCTCGCGCTCGGCTCGTCGAGGCGAGCGACGTCGAGCGACGCCGGCTCGAGCGCAACCTCCACGACGGCGCGCAGCAGCGGCTCGTCTCGCTCTCGCTGATGCTCCGCCTCGCGCAGGCGCGCGTCAACGACGACCCGGAGCAGGCCGGCCGCCTGCTCGGCCAGGCCTCAGACGAGCTGGCGCAGGCGCTCGAGGAGCTGCGCGAGCTCGCGCGCGGGATCCACCCCGCGGTCCTCTCCGACCGCGGCCTCTACGCGGCGCTGGAGGCGCTCGTCGCGCGCACGCCGCTCCCGGTCGAGCTCGAGCTACTGCGACGACCGCCTGCCAGAGCCGGTCGAGGCCGCCGCGTACTACGTCGTCTCCGAGGCGCTGGCCAATGTGGCCAAGTACGCCGAGGCGTCCTCGGTCGCCGTTAGCATCGCGTCAGTGAACGGACACGCGGTGGTCGAGATCGCCGACGACGGCCGTGGGCGGGGCCGATCCGGCCAAGGGCTCGGGCCTCCGCGGCCTCGTCGACCGCGTCGAGGCCCTCGACGGGCGCCTCCAGGTCGAGAGCCCGCCGGGCGAGGGCACGCGCATCAGGGTCGGGATCCCGTGCGGGTAGTCCTGGCCGAGGACTCCGTCCTCCTCCGCGAGGGCGTCGCGCGCCTGCTCGAGGAGCAGGGCTTCGAGATCGTCGCGCAGACGGGCTCGGCCGAGGATCCTCATGCTCAAGGTGCGGAGCTACTCGCCGAACGTCGTCATCGTCGACATCCGCATGCCCCCGACGCACACCGACGAGGGGCTGAAAGCCGCGCAGGAGATCCGGGAGACGTTCCCGGAGGTGGGCGTGCTCGTCCTCTCCCAGTACGTCGAGCCGACCTATGCGATGGAGCTTCTGGCCGAGAGCGCCGAGGGCGTCGGCTACCTGCTCAAGGACCGCGTCTCCGACGTGGGCGAGTTCGCCGCCGCGGTGCGCCGCGTGGGGGAGGGGGGCTCCGCCCTCGACCCGGCGATCGTCTCGCAGCTCGTCGGCCGGCGCCGCCGCGACGACCCGATCGACCAGCTCACGCCCCGCGAGCGCGAGGTGCTGGAGCACATGGCGCAGGGCCGCTCCAACCAGGGAATCGCCGACCAGCTCGTCGTCACCGAGCGCGCGGTCGAGAAGCACGTGACGAGCATCTTCGGGAAGCTCAGGCTCCCGCGGTGCAACGAGGACCACCGCCGCGTGCTGGCGGTGCTCACCTACCTGCGCCAGTAAGAACTAACCGCCGAAAACCCGCATGCCCGGGTGCGGAAAACCGCACCGATGGAAGAGGGCTGGCCCCATTCCCGTCCAGTACTGAGGAGGGAGAGTGACGGCATGAAGCGGAAACTGTTCATCGGCGCAGTGATCTTCGGAATCCTGGTCTTCGCTGTGGGCGGCTGGACCGTTCGCGGCGTGCGCTGGGCCACCGCGGGATAGCCGGTCATGCCGGCCCCCGGCATCGGCCGGTTCCTGGGCGCGCTGGCGCTGCCGACCTTCGCGCTCGCGCTCGGGATCAGCGTCCTGACGACGTACGCGCCGCTCCTGCTCGGTGAGGCGACCTCCTCGGCGGGCGCGATCGGGATCGCGGTCGGCGCCGAGGGCGCCTTCGCGCTCTTCCTGCCGCTGCTCGTCGGCTCGCTCTCCGACAGGACGCAGAGTCGCTTCGGGCGCCGCATCCCCTACGCCCTGATCGGCGTGCCGCTCCTGGTCGCGCCGCTCGTGATTCTCCCCTTCGCGCACGGCTACGCCGAGACGGTCGCGCTCGTCGCTCTCTTCTTCGTGGGCTACCACGTCTACTACCCGCCGTACCAGGCGCTCTTCGCCGAGCTCGTGCCCGCCTCCCACCAGGGCCGGGCGCAGGGCTGGCAGGGCGTCATGCGCGGCCTCGGCCTCGGCGTCGCGCTCGTCGCGGGCGGGCTCCTCCTGTCCGTCTGGACGCCGCTCCCGTTCTTCCTCGCCGCCGGCGCCGCCGTGCTCGCCACGGTCGTGCTCGTGCGCGAGGTGCGGGGCCGGGAGCGGGAGACGCCGGCACCGGCCCGGCCCGCCCTGCCCGGGCCCGGGCGTCTTCCAGCTCGTGCGCGAGCGCGCCGACGTGCGCGCCTTCGTCGCCGCGAACGCCCTGTGGGAGCTCTCCTTCATGGGCCTGAAGACCTTCATGGTCCTCTTCGTCGTGAAGGGCCTCGGCGAGTCGGTGGGGACGGCCTCCGCTGTGATCGGCGTCGTCGCCGGCGCGTACGTGATCGCGTCCTTCGGGGCCGGGAGGCTCGCCGACGCCGTCGGCATCCACCGGCTGATGCGCATCTCCATCTGGGTCTACGGCGTCGGGCTCCTCGTCGGCGCGGGGCTCGGCTCGCTCAACTCCTTCCTGATCGGCCTGCCCTTCATCGCCCTCGCCGGCGCCGTCGTGATGACCCTCCCGTACGGGATCCTCGTCGGGATGACGCCCCCCGGCGCCGAAGGCGCCCTCTCGGGCCTCTTCGGCTTCTCCCGCGCCCTGGGCGCCGTGCTGGGGCCGATCGTGGTCGGCGTCACAATCGACGTGCTCGCGCCCGTCTTCCCGTCCACGAACGGCTACGGAGCCATGTGGGTCGCCATCGGCGCCCCGATCCTCCTCTCGCTGCCCTTCCTGAACGCCTTCCGCAGCGAAGAGCCCGAGGTCGAGCTCGAGCGGCAGCCTGTCGTGGCCGCCCTTGACGAGCTCGCGCTGGCCGCCTAGAGCGACCTCGCGCTAGCCCCACCTCAAGACGCGGGGTGGCCTCATTCCCGCTCGACATCTCGGGTGCGAGCCTGCACCCAACGCATTCGAGACCGAAAAGGACGTGATGCCATGACCCCCCTCGCCAAGTCCCAGAACCTCGCAGCCCGCATGGGCCGCTGGAGCGCAGCCCACCGCAAGACCGCGATCTTCGGGTGGCTCGCGTTCGTGTTCGTCGCCGTCGCGCTCGGCAGCGTGATCGGAACGAAGTCGCTCGACCCGGCGGACGCCGAGGCCGGCGAGTCCGGCCGCGCCCTGCAGATCATCGACCGCGGCGGCTTCGGCGACACGGTCGACGAGTCCGTGTTCGTCGAGAGCGAATCGCTGCAGGCCTCGAGCCCCGAGTTCCAGGCCGTCGTCGCCGACGTCGTTGCCCGCCTCTCCGCCGCCGACGGCGTCTCCGACATCCGCTCGCCGCTCGACGATCCCGCGCTCGTCTCCCCCGACGGCAACGCGGTGCTCGTCCAGTACGAGCTCTCCGACCAGGGCGCCGGCGCGGTCGAGCGGATCGACCCGATCCTCGAGTCCGTCGCCGCCGTCGCAGGCCGCCAACCCCGACTTCACCGTCGAGGGCTTCGGCTCCGCGAGCGGTGAGAAGTCGGTCGACGAGACGATCGCCTCCGACTTCCAGCGGGCCGAGTTCACCGCAGTGCCGCTGACGCTCGGAATCCTGCTGATCGTCTTCGGCGCCGCCGTCGCCGCCGGGATCCCGCTGCTCCTCGGGCTCTCGTCCGTCATGGCGGCCCTCGGCCTCCTGGCCGTCCCGAGCCAGCTCGTCCCGATGGACGAGGCCTCCGCCTCGATCATCCTCCTGATCGGCCTCGCGGTCGGCGTCGACTACTCGCTCTTCTACCTCAAGCGCGAGCGTGAGGAGCGGGCGGCCGGCAAGGGCCCCGAGGCCGCGCTCGAGGCCGCCGCGGCCACCTCCGGCCGGGCCGTGCTCATCTCCGGGCTGACCGTGATCATCGCCCTCGCCGGGCTCTTCTTCGGCGGGACGGCGATCTGGACCTCGATCGCGATCGGGACGATCATGGTCGTCGCCATCGCCGTCGCGGGCTCGCTGACCGTGCTCCCGGCGCTACTCTCCTGGCTCGGCGACCGCGTCGAGAAGGGCAAGATCCCGTTCGTCCACCGGCTGAGCCGGAAGGGCGGCGACTCCCGCGTCTGGGGCGCCATCCTCGACCGCGTGCTGCGGCGCCCGCTCGTCTCGGCCGTCGCCTCCGCGGGCCTGCTCGTCCTGCTCGCGCTGCCGGCGCTCGGGCTCCACACGGCCTTCCCCGGCATCTCGAGCCTCCCTCGGGACATCCCGATCATGCAGACATACGACCGGATCCAGGCGGCCTTCCCCGGCGGCCCGCTTCCCGCCGTGGTCGCCGTGGAGGCCGACGACGTCACCTCACCGGAGTTCGAGGCCGCGCTCGCCGACTTCCGGCAAGCAGGCGCTCGCCACGGGCCAGATGGAGGACCCGATCCAGGTCCAGGTGAACGACGCCGAGACGGTCGCGATCGTCTCCGTCCCGCTCGCCGGCACGGGCACCGACGACGCCTCCACCCAGGCGCTGGTCACGCTCCGCGAGGACGTCATCCCCGCCACGATCGGCGCCGTCGAGGGCGTCGATGTGGCCGTCACCGGCGAGGCCGCGTCCTCGTACGACTTCAGCCAGCTGACCAAGGACCGCGCGCCGTACGTCTTCGCGTTCGTCCTCCTCCTCGCCTTCGGGCTCCTGCTCGTCGCTTTCCGCTCCGTCGTCATCGCCGCGAAGGCGGTCGTCCTCAACCTCCTCTCGGTGGCTGCCGCCTACGGGCTGCTCGTCATCGTCTTCCAGTGGGGCTGGGGCGAGTCGCTGCTCGGCTTCGAGTCGACGGGGCGATCACGGCGTGGCTCCCGCTGTTCATGTTCGTCATCCTCTTCGGGCTGTCGATGGACTACCACGTGTTCATCCTCAGCCGGATCCGGGAGGCGTACGACCGCGGGCTCGGCACCGACGAGGCCGTGGCGCACGGGATCAAGTCGACGGCCGGAGTCGTCACGGCGGCGGCGATCGTGATGGTCGCGGTGTTCTCGATCTTCGCGACGCTGTCGACGATCGACATGAAGCAGGCCGGCGTCGGGCTCGCCGCGGCGATCCTGATCGACGCGACGATCGTCCGCGCCGTGCTGCTGCCGTCGGCCATGAAGCTCCTCGGCGACTGGAACTGGTACCTGCCGAGCTGGCTCGAGTGGCTGCCGCAGGTCTCCCACGAGACCGAGTCCAAGCCGACGGCCGCCCCGGCCCCGGCGCCCGCGGGCCGCTAGCGACCCGCACCTCCCGCCGCACCAGGCCCGCGCCCCTCGCCGCAAGGGGCGCGGGCCTCTTGCAACAGACGGCGCATTATGGGAGAGTCCGCGAAGAAAGATGCGATTGCCACGATTTCGCCTGTTCGCCACGGCGGTTGTCGTCGTGGCCCTTGTGCTTTCTGTGTGGGCGGCGCCCGCTGCCGGCCACGGACGGCAGGTGACGGTCATGAGCCGGAACCTCTTCGTCGGGGCGAACCTCGACCCGGTCTTCTCCGCGCAGACATTCCCGCAGCTGGTCGGCGCCGCGACGACCGCCTTCCTCGAGTCGCAGGCGACTCGGTTCCCCGAGCGCGCCCAGGCGATCGCCGACGAAATCGAGGAGACCCGGCCCGACGTCATCGGCCTCCAGGAGGTCGTCATCATCCGGACCGACACGCCCGCGGACGGGCCCGCGACGCCTGCGACGACGGTCGTCAACGAGTACCTCGACCTGCTTCTGGCCGCGCTCCGCGCGCGTGGGCTCCACTACGACGTGGCGGCGGTGATCGTGAACGCCGACATCGAGCTGCCGACCGCGCTCGGCTTTGACGCCCGCGCGACCGACCGCGACATGATCCTGGTCAACGCGGACCGGCGGCCGAAGGTCAAGGTGAAGGGCGCGCAGGCGGCGAACTTCGCGGCGCGACTGACCTTCCCGACCGTCGTCGGCCCGATCACGATTCCGCGCGGGTGGACGGCGGTGGACGTCAAGCTCGGCGGCGATCGCTTCCGCCTCGTCAACACCCATCTCGAGGCGGTCGGCGGCCCGGTCCAGGTCGCGCAGGCGCAGGAGCTCCTCGCCGGGCCGGCTGCCACAGGCCTCCCGACGCTCCTCGTGGGCGACTTCAACTCCCGCGCGGACGGAACCGGCACGCCGTCGTACGGGATCCTGCGGGCGGCCGGCTTCGAGGATGCGTGGAGCGATGTCCACCCGGGCGATCCCGGCCTGACGTGCTGCTGGGAGACGCACCTCCTCAGCCCGGTGCCGCCCTTCGACGAGCGCATCGATCTCGTGCTTGCGCGCGGCGGGTTCGAGGCGCTCTCGGCCGAGATCGTCGGGGAGGACGCCCTGGCCGACCGTACTCCGTCGGGCCTCTTCCACTCTGACCACGCCGGCGTCGTGGCGACGCTCAGGCTGCCGTAGGAGCGGGGACGAGGGGCCCGATTCGGCCGGCGACACAGTGCGGTACGCGAGGCGGAGCCCGTTGCGGCGGGGCTCCGCCTCGACGTCCGTGGGCTTACGAGTCGGGGGAGAGATCCGGAAGCCTGCGGCTAGCTTCAGGGCCTCCGACCCGCGGGTTCAGAGGGTACGCCTCTCGGACCTGCGTAGATGCCGATACTTGGGAAAATTTGCAGAATCTTCACATTTGACGGCGAGGAGAGCGTCCGCGCGGACCGGATAGGCTGGCCCCGTGCCCGACCTCGACGATCTGGCCGAGCGCCTGCGCGAGCTGGCGCTGTCGTTGCCGGAGGCCTACGAGGACGAGCCCTGGGGCCATCCCGTCTTCAAGGTGGCCGAGAACAGGATGTTCGCGTCGATGTCCGTCGCGGAGGAATGCGTGCGCCTGACGGTCAAGCTCACGCCCGAGGAGCGTGAGATCGCGCACCTCCTCCCGTACGTGAGCACGGCGCGCTATGTGGGCCGCTACGGCTGGGTCACGGCCGAGGTCGCAGACGACGAATCGCTGGAGGCGGCGCTCGAGTGGCTCCGCGAGAGCTACTGGCTGAAGGCGCCGCCGCACCTGCGCTCGGCGGTGGAGGGAGACTGACCGAGCTTCGCGAGCTGCGAGCCGGGGCTCTTTCGCTGGACCGCCCTGCATCCGGACGCCGACCCGAGCCCGAAGCCGAGGAGCCCGGCGGACTGGGGGCCGGACGTCGGCTCCGTCGCCTATGCGGGCGCGGACGCGCTCGTCCTGGTCGACCCGCTCGTACCCGCCGACCGCCCTGTCCTCCAGCCGGAGCTGGACGAGCTCGTCCGCTCGCACGGGCGGCGCGTGGCGATCCTGACGACGCTCAAGTTCCACCGCCGGAGCCGGCCCGCGCTCGCCGAGCGCTATGCAGCCTCCACCTCGCGCGCGCGGGCGAGCCTGCCGGAGGGCGTCGTCACCATCCCGATCCGGGGCGCCGGCGAGACGATGATCTGGCTTCCGGGCCTACGGACGCTGATTCCGGGCGACCGGCTGCTCGGCGACGACGCAGGCGGCCTGCGCCTTTGCCCGGACTCGTGGCTCGGCTACCTGCCGAGCGGCATGCGCCGCGACGACCTCCGCGCCGCGCTCACGCCGCTGCTCGACCTCCCCGTCGAGTTAGTGCTGGTCTCCCACGGTGAGCCGGTGCTCGAGAACGGCCGCCAGGCGATCGCGCGGGCGCTAGACCCCTAGTCGTATTCTCTCCATCCATGCGGGTGATCCTCCCGGACGACACGGAGCTCGAGCTTCCCGACGGCGCGAGCGGGCTCGACGCTGCGCGCGCGATCGGGCCGAGGCTCGCCGAGCAGGCCGTGCTCGTTCGCGCAAACGGCAGCGTTCGCGACCTGCGCCTGCCGCTCGCGGACGGGGAGCGGATCCAGATCCTGACGACGCGCGACCGCGAGGATCCGGACGCGCTCTACGTCCTGCGCCACTCGGCGGCGCACCTGCTCGCCGAGGCCGCGCGGCGCCTCTACCCGGGAACGAAGGTCGCGATCGGGCCGCCGATCGAGAACGGCTTCTACTACGACTTCGAGTTTCCGGAGCCGGTAGGCGAGGAGGCGCTCGAGCGGCTGGAGGAGGAAATCCGGCGCGAGATTGCCGAGGGCCGCGTCTTCGAGCGCCGGGAGTCGAGCCGGGAGGAGGCGCGCAGCTACTTCGAGCGGGAGGGCGAGCCGTTCAAGGTCGAGCTCGTGGACACGGCCGAAGGCGACATCTCCATCTACACGCAGGGCGACTTCGTCGACCTCTGCCGCGGGCCGCACCTCCAGACCGCCGAGCCGATCAAGGCGGTGAAGCTCCTCTCCCTCGCCGGCGCGTACTGGCGCGGCGACGAGTCGCGGCCGCAGCTCACGCGCGTGTACGGGACCGCCTTCTTCGACCCGCAGGACCTGGAGGATCACCTGCACCGGATCGAGGAG
Organism: uncultured Actinomycetes bacterium; assembly: GCA_963794055.1. Classification (GTDB taxonomy): domain Bacteria; phylum Actinomycetota; class Thermoleophilia; order Gaiellales; family Gaiellaceae; genus JAIBJN01. Next base: position 64,331 of record CAWCCL010000006.1, on the reverse strand, counting down.
GCCAAGCGCCGCGACCACAGGCGGCTCGGAAAGGATCTGCAGCTCTTCGACTTCTCGGACAAGGCCCCGGGGATGCCGTTCTGGCACCCGCGCGGGATGGTCGTCTGGAACATCCTCGAGGACCTGCGGCGGCGCGAGAACGCCAGGCGCGGGTACGAGGAGGTGCGGACGCCGCAGCTCTACGACTCCGAGCTCTGGCGCACGTCCGGACACTGGGAGAAGTACCAGGAGCACATGTTCCGCCTCGAGATCGAGGGCCGCGACTTCGGGCTGAAGCCGATGAACTGCCCCGGCCACTGCCTGCTCTACTCGCTCTCGCCGCACAGCTACCGCGAGCTGCCGCTCCGGATCGCCGAGGCCGGCAACCTGCACCGCAACGAGCTCTCGGGCGTCCTGCACGGGCTGCTGCGCGTGCGCCACTTCGTCCAGGACGACGCGCACATCTACTGCACCGTCGACCAGATTCAGGACGAGCTGCTCGCCTGCCTCGACTACGCGTACTACCTCTACGACCTCTTCGGCCTCGACATTCGCGTCGAGCTCTCGCTGCGGCCCGACGACAAGCTCGGGACGGACGAGGAGTGGGACTTCGCCGAGGACGAGCTCCGCAAGGCGCTCGCGAGCACGGGGCTCGACCACGTCGAGAGCTCGGGCGAGGGCTCGTTCTACGGGCCCAAGATCGACCTGCACATGTCGGACTCGCTCGGCCGAAGCTGGCAGCTCGGCACCGTCCAGCTCGACCTGCAGATGCCGAAGCGCTTCGGGCTGACGTACCAGGGCGACGACAACGCCGAGCACACGCCCGCGATGATCCACCGTGCGCTGCTCGGCTCCCTGGAGCGGTTCATCGGCGTCTATCTCGAGCACACGGGCGGCGAGCTGCCGCTCTTCCTGGCGCCCGAGCAGGTGCGGGTCCTCCCGGTCTCGGGCCCGCACCGGGCCGATGCCGAGACGCTCGCCGACCGGCTGCACGCCGAGGGCTTCCGGGTGCGCGTGGACGAGCGGGAGGAGACGCTCGGCCGCCGGATCCGCGACGCGGAGCTCGACAAGGTCCCGTACGTGATCGTCTGGGGCGACCGCGAGTCGCTCGACTCCGTGTCGGTCCGGCGACGAGGCGGTGAACAATCTGTGACTTCGGTGGACGCCCTTGCCGAGGAGCTCCGAACCGCTGCTAGACTCTGAGCCTGCAAGCAGGAGCATCGTTTGTTTCCTCACCTCCGGAGCCTCGGGCTCATCGGGGGTTCAACCGAATCGGGGAATTGACGAGCTGCCTGCGTGCAGCTTTTCATTGTTCTAAGAGGAGGAAGTCGCACAACTTGGTGACGTTTCAGTGAGGCCGCGGCGCAGGTTCGAGCAGGCCAGGCCGCAGCAGGACACGACGCGGATCAACGAGTCCATCCGTGTCCCGCGCGTGAGGCTGGTCGACTCGGACGGCTCGCAGGTCGGCATCAAGCCGACGGCCGAGGCGCTCGAGTACGCCTACTCCAAGGATCTGGACCTGGTCGAGGTCGCGGCGACCGCCGACCCGCCGGTGGCCCGGATCATGGACTACGGCAAGTACAAGTACGAGCAGGAGCAGAAGGCGAAGACCGCGAGGAAGCACCAGTCTCAGATCCAGGTCAAGGAGATCAAGCTCCGCCCCAAGATCGGCGTCCACGACTACGAGACGAAGAAGGGCCACGTCGTGAGATTCCTCGGCAACCGGGCGAAGGTGAAGGTGACGATCATGTTCCGGGGCCGGGAGCAGACGCATCCCGAGCGGGGCCGCGATCTGCTGATGCGACTGGCGGAGGACGTGAAGGAGCTCGGAATGATCGAGTCGCCGCCGCTCCAGGACGGCCGCAACATGGTGATGGTGCTGGCGCCGCACAGAAACGTCGGACGGGAAGTGGGAGCAGCTCAAAGTGCCTAAGCAGAAGCCCAACTCAGCCGCGAAGAAGCGGTTCAAGGTCACCGGCACGGGCCGCCTCAGACGGCGCCATGCCATGCAGAGCCACAATCTCGAGAAGAAGTCCGCCAAGCGGCACCGCGCCTTCCGCAGCGACCAGCCCGTGGACGGGAGCGACGTCCGCGAGGTCAAGCGCCTGCTCGGGCGGTAGAGGTAGGAGGAGGAAGCGATGCCCCGCGTCAAGCGATCCGTTCACGCGCGCAAGAAGCGCCGCAAGGTCCTCGAGCGCGCGAAGGGCTATGTCGGCCAGAGCTCGATCTCGTACCGGAAGGCCAAGGAGGCCGTCCAGAAGGCCGACAACCACGCCTACCGCGACCGGAAGAAGCGCAAGCGTGTCTTCCGGCGGCTCTGGATCGTCCGGATCAACGCCGCGGCGCGCCAGGAGGGTCTCTCCTACAACCAGTTCGTCGCAGGGTGCCGCAAGGCCGAGATCGAGCTCGACCGGAAAGCCCTCGCCGACATCGCGGTGAACGATCCGGCGGCGTTCACGAAGATCGCCGAGCGGGCGAAGGCCGCGCTCGGGGCCTAACGGCGGGTGATCACGTCCGCGGCCAACCCGCGGGTCAAGCTCGTTCGCAAGCTCGAGTCGAGGCGCCAGCGGGAGAAGCTCGGGCTCTTCGCCTGTGAGGGCGAGGATCTCGTGGCCGCAGGGCTCGACGCGGGGCTCGAGCCGGTGGAGGCGTTCGTGGACGCGGAGCGCCCTGCTCTCCTGGAGCGGCTGGCGGGCGCGGAGCTCGTCGCTTCTGACGTCATGGCGGGGCTCTCGACGCTGCCGCATCCGCCTCGGGTGGTCGCCGTCTTCCGCCAGGCCGACCTCCCCGGTGGGCAGGAGCTGCCGGTCGGGCTCGCGCTCTGGCGCGTCGCCGACCCGGGGAACCTCGGCACGCTGCTGCGGACCGCCGACGCGCTCGGGCCCGCGTTCGTCCTCCTCTCGCAGGGCTGCGCCGACCCGACGGGGCCGAAGGCGCTGCGCGCGTCCGCGGGCGCGATCTTCCGCGTGCCGCTCGGGGGCTTCGGGGATCGCAAGGAGCTCCCTCGGATCGCGCTCGTCCCGCGCGACGGTGTCCCGCTCCCGGAGCTCGAGCTGCCGGAACGGGTTATCTTTGCCCTCGGCGCCGAGCGGGAGGGTCTGCCCGACGACGTGCTCGCCGCCGCCGACTCCGCCGCGACCATCCCGCAGGCGGGCCGGGCGGAGTCGCTCAACGTCGCGACGGCGGGCGCGATCGCGCTCTACGAATGGAGAAGAGGGCGAGGCAGATGACCGCACGGGAGTGGATCGCCGCCTACGGGAGGGCGTGGATCGGGCGCGACCCGGAGGCCGCCGTGTCGCTCTTCACGGAGGACGCGGTCTACCGCTCGCACCCGTTCCGCGAGCCGTCCACCGGCTCGAGCGGCATCCGCGACTACTGGACGCGGGCGACCTCGACCCAGGAGGAGCTCGACCTCCGCTTCGGCGAGCCGGTCGTCGAGGGCCGCAAGGCGGTCGTCGAGTGGTGGGCCATCATGCGGGACGAAGGCGACTGGATCACCCTCCCCGGCAGCCTCCTCCTGCGCTTCGCGAACGACGGCCGCTGCGAGGAGCTCCGCGAGTACTGGCACGTCGAGGACGGCCGCCACGAGCCCCCGCCCGGCTGGGGCCGTTAGGGGCGCTTCGCCAGCCAGATGGAGTCTTCGCCGCCCGCGTACGGGCGGAGGTCGAACCAGCCGTAGCAGGCGACGACCTCGAAGCCGGCTTGCTCGAGGAGGAAGCGCCATTCCTCGACCGGGAGCCAGGCGAGGCGCATGGACGTCTCCGACTCCCGGCCGCGCAAGCACAGCGTGAGGACGCGGCCCTCCAGGTCCCAGTGCGCGCGCTCCCAGATGCCCGGCTCGCGCTCCAGCCAGCGGTCGTGCGTCTCCTCGACGTCCTCCACGCTCGGCGCGAAGACGTCGAAGACGAAGCGCCCGCCCGGCTCCAGCAGCCGGTAGGAAGCGGCCAGCGCCTCCAGCCGCTCCGCGTCCGTCTCCAGGTGGAGCAGCGCCCGAAACGGCGAGGTCACGAGGCGCACCCGCTCCGGCACGGGCGGGTCGCGCAGATCCCCGAGCCGCAGGTCGAGCAGGCGCTCGACCCCGGCCGCCTCCGCCCGCCGGCGGCACACCTCCAGCATCCCGGCGGACGAGTCGACGCCGATCACCGGGACCCCGGCGGCGGCCACGGGGACTGCGATGCGGCCCGTCCCGACCCCGAGCTCCACGACCGCCGACCGCGCCTTGCGCGCCTCCGCGACGTAGAAGTCGATGTCCTCGGTGACGGTTCGGCTCCAGGGGTCGTAGAGCTCCGCGATTGCGTCGTAGGCGCTCATCGGCCGGTCTCCGCCCGATGAGCGCGGGGAGGGTGTGTGAGGGAACCGGGAGGTTCCCTCACTGTCTCAAAGAAGGGGGCCCGTGGGGGAAACATGGTTTCCCCCACGGGAGCGAGCCGAAGGCAAGGGACGGTCATGGACCCGATGATACGCTCCGCCGATGGATGTGCAGACCGTCGAAACCGAGGCGCGAAGCGCGATTGCGGGCGCTTCGACGCTCGGCGACCTCGACGAGGCGCGCGTCCGCTACCTGGGCCGCAAGAGCGAGCTGAAGCAGGCATTGCGGGAGGTTCGCGACCCCGAGACCGGCAGCGTCCTCAACACGCTGCGTCAGGGCCTGGAGGAGGCGGTCGCCGAGCGCCAGGCCGAGCTCGAGCGCGCCGAGCTCGACCGCAGGCTCACCCAGGAGGTGCTCGACGTCACGCTGCCGGGCGAGGCGCGCCCGCGCGGGCACCTGCACCTGATCACCCAGATCCGGCGCGAGGTGGAGGACATCTTCCTCGGCCTCGGCTACCAGGTCGTCGACGGCCGCGAGGTCGAGACGACCCACTACAACTTCGACTCGCTCAACTTCCCCGTAGACCATCCGTCCCGCTCGCCGCTGCAGTCGGTCTTTCTGAACGGCGACGTCCTCTTCCGTACGGAGACATCGCCCTCACAGATCCGCGTCATGGAGTCGCAGCCGCCGCCGATCTACATGGTCTCGCTCGGCCGTGTTTACCGGCGGGACACGCCCGACGCGACCCACACGCCCATCTTCCACCAGGTCGAAGGCCTCGCGGTCGACCGCGGCATCACCTTGGCCGACCTGAAAGGCACGCTGCTCCACACGATGCGGGCGCTCTTCGGCGAGGGGCGCGAGCTGCGCTTCCGCACGCACGACTTCCCCTTCACGGAGCCGTCCCTCGAGCCGGACGTCAGCTGCTTCCTCTGCGACGGCCGAGGGCTGCCCGGTGTGCCGCTATTCCGGCTGGATCGAGATCGCCGGCTCGGGCATGGTCGACCCGGCCGTGTTCGAGTTCGTCGGGCTCGACCCCGAGGAGTGGACCGGCTTCGCCTTCGGCATGGGCCTCGAGCGCGTGGCCATGCTCCGCCACGGCCTCCCGGCCCTCGGCCTGCTCTGGGAGAACGACCTCCGCGTGCTGCGGCAGTTTTGAGAGCTCCTAACACAATGAGGAGCGATGCCGCCTGGCCACGCTGGGCGGCCCACCCAGTCAGCGGGTCATCATCATGGTAGGAGCTCTCTGATGAGGTCCCCGTCTCCTGGCTCCGCGAGTACGTCGACGCCGGCGCGACGACCGCCGAGATCGCCGACCGCCTCGCGATCGCGACCGGCGAGGTCGAGCGCATCTCCTACCGCGGCGTCGCCGACGAGGACGGCAATCACGGCCGCTACCTCGTCGGCCGCGTCGTGGAGGCGGGCAAGCACCCGAACGCCGACCGGCTCCAGCTCTGCCAGGTGGACGTGGGGGAGGACGAGCCGCGCCAGATCGTCTGCGGCGCCTGGAACTTCGGCGCGGGCGCAACGGTCGCCGTCGCGCTCCCCGGCGCCGTGCTCCCTGACGGGCGCACCCTCGAGCGGGCGAAGCTCCGCGGCAGCGTGTCCGACGGGATGATCCTCTCGGAGTCCGAGCTCGAGCTCGGCGACGAGCACGCCGGGATCCTCGTGCTTCCCGAGCGGTGGGAGCCGGGCACGCCGCTTCGCGACGTCCTCCCACTGGGAGAGGAGGTCCTGGAGATCGAGCTGACGCGCAACCGGCCCGACTGCCTCTCGGTCTACGGAATCGCACGCGAGGTGGCGGCGCTGTTCGCGGCCGAGCTGAAGCCGCTGCCGGGCGAGGATCCGCCGCTCGCCGGCGACGAGCACCCGGACGTCACCATCGAGGACTACGAGGGCTGCCCGCGCTACATCGGCCGCCTCTTCCGCGACGTCCGAATCGGCCCGTCGCCGCCGTGGCTCAGGGCCCGCCTGACCGCGGCCGGCATGCGCCCGATCTCGAACGTCGTCGACGTGACGAACTACGTCATGCTCGCGCTCGGGAACCCGCTCCACGCCTTCGACTTCGACACGCTGCGCGGCGGCCGGATCGTCGTGCGGCGCGCGCGCCCCGGCGAGGAGTTCACCAGCCTCGACGGCAACCTGCGCAGGCTCGACCCGGCCGACCTCGTCATCGCCGACGCGGAGGGAGCGATCGCCTTCGCGGGGATCATGGGCGGGCTCGACACCGAGGTCACCGAGACGACCACGTCCCTCCTCCTCGAGGCGGCGAACTTCGAGCCGGGGACGATTCTCTGGAGCTCGGAGCGCCACGCGCTTCGCACCGAGGGGTCGAACCGCTGGGAGAAGGGCGTGGACCCGTACCTCGCGCCGCACGCGGCCCGCCTCGCCACGCAGCTCGTCGTCGAGCTTGCCGGCGCCCGCTGGACGGGCGACACCGATGTGAAGGGCGAGCTGCCGGAGCCTCCGGTCGTCCACTACCGCGCGGGCCGCGCGAACAAGATCGTCGGGATCGAGATCGAGGAGCAGGAGCAGAAGGACATCCTGGAGCGCCTCGGCTTCGACGTTGCGCCAGGCTGGGACGTGCACGTTCCCACGTGGCGACTGCGCGACACGACGCGCGAGATCGACCTCGTCGAGGAGGTCGCGCGCATTCACGGCCTGGAGAAGATCCCGTTCACGCTGCCGCTTCGCAGCGCGATGTTCGGCCGGCTGTCCAAGGATCAGCGCCTGCGCCGCCTCGTGGAGGACGTGCTCGCCGGCGCCGGCCTCAACGAGGCGTACACGCTGAGCCTCGTTGCGCGCGACCCGCACCCGGAGGCGCTCAGCCTCCCCGATCCGCTCACCTCCGAGCACGGCATCCTGCGAACGACGCTGCTCGAGGGCCTCGTCGCCGCGGCGCGCCACAACGTGGCGGTGGGAAACGACGACATCGCGCTCTTCGAGATCGCCCGCGTCTACCTGCCGACCGGGGAGGAGCTCCCCGAGGAGCGCTGGCGGCTCGGCGCCGTCTGCGAGGGCGGCTACCTGCGCGCGAAGGGCGCCGTCGAGACGCTCTACGAGGCGCTCGGCATCGAGCTGCGGCTGGAGCGGACACAGGCGCCGTTCCTGCATCCCGGCAAGGCTGCGAAGCTCGAGGCGGGTTGGCTCGGTGAGCTCCACCCGGCGCTCCTCGAGGGCGCGTGGGGCGTCGTCGAGCTCGACCTCTCGACGCTGTTCGACCAGGTGCCCGAGCGGGTCGCCTACGAGGACGTCGTCAGCTATCCGGCCGTGCACCAGGACCTCGCCTTCGTGGTCGGCGAAGACGTGCTCGCCGGCGACCTCGCCGCCGCCGCGCGCGAGGCGGCCGGGCCCGAGCTCCGGGACGTGGCCATCTTCGACGTCTACCGCGGCGACCCGATCCCCGCGGGGAAGAAGTCGGTGGCGCTGCACGTGTCCTTCCAGTCCCCGGAGCGGACGCTCTCGGACGAGGACGCCCGCGCGATCCGCGAGCGCATCGTCGCCGCGCTGGCCGAGAAGTTCGGTGCCGAGCTCAGGGCCTGAAACCCGTTTCGAAATGACGCCTCGTCGCCGGGGTGCGGCCCGGCGGCTCAGGGCTTCGTTTTGAAACGGGTTCTTAGGCCAGAGCCCGCGGGCGCCGAGCGCTTGATCGTCGTCCTCGGCTACTCCGACGGGCGGAGCCACGAGCTGCACCCGATCTGCGCGGCGCGGCTCGAGCACGCGGCGGGTCTCGCCGGGGTGGGCGACGCCGTCCTCCTTTCCGGATGGTCGCGGCGTCCCGGAAGGCTCCCCGAGGCCGAGCTGATGCGCCGCGCCTGGCCGGGCTCGGACGCGACGCTGATCAGCGACCCTGACGCGCGCATCACGGCCGAGAACGCGGCCAACGCGGCGGCCCACGCCAGGGAGCTGGGCGTGCGCGAGGTCGTCGTCGTCACCTCCTCCTGGCACCGGGCCCGCGCCCGCGTCCTCTTCCGCTCGTTGCTCTCCGACGTGCAGGTCTCCGTGGTGGGCGCGCGGACGCCGGGCTCGCCGCGCCTCTACGTGCGCGAGGCCGTCGTGTTCCCCCTTGTCCCGATCCAGCTCAGGATGGCGCGCCGGGCTAGGAGAGGCGGCGGCGCAGCCGCTTGAAGAGGCCTTCTCTCGGCAGGCGCTCCACGACCGGCTCCTCGTAGGGTGGCAGCGCCTCGATCTCCTGCGCGGTCAGGTCGACCCGGACGCGGCTCGGCCAGATGGCAACCACGTGCTCCGCAGGGAGGTGGCGCTTCGTGTCGAGCCGGCCGAGCTTGACGACAAGCCCGTCGAAGATGTCGGCCGTAGGGTCGCCGGCGATCTCGACCACGCGCGCGACCTCGGAGCCGTCGGCGGCGACCACGGCTGCGTCGCGCTCGATCGCCTTCCAGGAGACCTGCGGCTCGGGCTCCTGCTCGCTCACACCGCTCGCCCGTCCTCGCGCCAGACGGGCCCCTGCGAGAAGGGAGAGCTCGTGTCGGAGAGGACGCGCAGGATGCGGAGGCTGCCGCCCATCCCCTCGCCGTCGAGCCGCTCGAACGAGCGCCGCGCCATTACGGGCGCGACGCCGTAGCCCTTCCGGTTGGCCGCCCGGAAGCGGAAGCTCGTGGGGCCGCCGGCGCGCGTCGGGTTGATCGGCGCGAGCAGGAGCGCGCCGCGGTCCAGGTAGTCGCTCGAATCGAGCTCGATCTCCCCGTAGAGGTCGCTCCAGTCCGGCGGCAGGCGCCGGAGAAGGGCGTCCCAGGACGCTGCGAGCGTCCGCTCCTCCACGGATTCGGGCACGGAAGGGGCTGCCTCGGGGGCGGGCCGCTCGGCCTCGGCGAGGCGGAGCCGCCCGCGGATCCCTGCCTCGTCGAGGCGGGAGAGGACGCGCCGTGCCAGGCCGGGCGTCGTTCCGGCTCCCTCGGCGCGGCCGGACACATGGATGGCGAACGTCCTGCCGGAGCGCCCCGGCGTCGCGGGGGCGAGGATCAGCGCCGCGCGGTCGGCGTCCTCGACTTCGTCCAGCGTGAGGTCGATGCGCGCGCGCTCCCAGTCGCGTGGGAGGCCGCGGAGAATCTCGTCGACACGCTCGGCAAGGGCCACGGACGCAGGTTATTCACTCTGACTGCTAGCTTGTCGGCGCCGTGGCAACCCTCGAGGAAAAGGGGCAGGCAGTGCCGACCGAGCGCCTGAAGGACTTCCTTCGGGAGATGCTGCTGATCCGCCGTTTCGAGGAGCAGGTGGAGGAGCGGTTCCGCGCCGGGGAGCTGCCCGGATTCCTCCACGTGGCCATCGGCCAGGAGGCAGTCGCGGTCGGCGTCTGCCGCGCGCTCGAGGAGGGCGACGTGATCGCATCGACCCACCGCGCGCACGGGCACACGATCGCCAAGGGCACCCATCCCAACGAGGTAATGGCCGAGCTCTACGGCAAGGTCGAGGGTTGCAGCCACGGCTACGGCGGCTCCATGCACCTCTACGACTTCGAGCGCGGGAACATGGGCGCGAACGCGGTGGTGGGCGGCGGGCTCCCGGGCATAGTCGGCGCTGCGCTCGCCTTCAAGATGCGCTCCGAGCCGCGCGTTGCGGTCGCGTTCTTCGGCGACGGCGCCACGAACATCGGCACCTTCCACGAGTCGCATGAACCTCGCGCAGCTCTGGTCCGTCCCCGCCGTCTTCGTCTGCGAGAACAACCGCTACGCCGAGTCCACGCCGGCCAAGCAGCACATGCCAATCGAGGACATGACGAAGCGCGCCGAGGCCTACGGCATGGCGTCGATGGCCGTGGACGGCCAGGAGGTCGAGGCGGTCTACGAGACGGCCCGGGGGGCGCTCAAGCACGCGCGCGACGGCAAGGGCCCGGTCTTCGTCGTCGCCGACTGTGTCCGGCTCTCGGGCCACTACGTCGGCGACCCGCAGGTCTATCGCCCCAAGGAGGAGATCCTCGACCTGCGCAAGGCGCGCGACCCGATCGAGCTTCTACGCGCGCGCCTCGAGCTCCCCGACGAGGAGTTCGAGGAGCTGGACCGCGAGGCGACGCGCATCGCGCGAGGACTCGGTCGAGTTCGCGAAGAAGGGCACCGACCCCAAGCCGGAAGACGCCCTCAAGAACGTGTACGCGTGACGACGATGACCTACAGAGAGGCCGTCCGCGACGCCATGAGCGAGGCGATGCGGCGCGACGACGACGTCTTCATCATGGGCGAGGACATCGCCGAGATGGGCGGCTCGATGGGCGTGACGCAGGGGATGCTCGACGAGTTCGGGCCCGAGCGCGTGCGCAACACGCCGATCTCCGAGATGGCGATCGTCGGTGCCGGGATCGGCGCGGCCGTCTCCGGCATGCGCCCGATCGTCGAGATCATGTACCAGGACTTCATGACGCTGGCGATGGAGCAGCTCGTCCAGCAGGCCGCCAAGCACCGGTACATGTCGGGCGGCCAGATCAAGGTGCCGCTGACGCTGCGGACGCAGGGAGGCGCCGGCTGGTCGCCGGGCGCGCAGCACGCCCAGCAGCTGGAGGCGTGGTTCGTCCACGTCCCCGGGATCAAGGTCGTCTTCGCCTCGACGCCCGAGGACGTGCGCGGCCTCCTCTGGAGCTCGATCTACGACGACAACCCGGTCGTCTTCTTCGAGCACCGGACGCTCTACAACCTGAAGGGCGAGGTGCCGGACGAGATCGACGGCATCGAGCTCGGCAAGGCGCGCGTGCACCGCGAGGGCGAGGACGTCACCGTCGTCGCCACCGGCCGCCTCGTGCACGAGGCGCTGAAGGCGGCCGAACGAAGCCGAGTCCGACGGGATCTCGGTCGAGGTCGTCGACCCGCGCACGCTCCTGCCGCTCGACGAGGAGGCGATCGTCGACTCCGTGCGAAAGACGACCCGCTGCGTCGTCGCCCACGAGGCGGTCGTGCGCATGGGCTTCGGCGCGGAGATCGCGGCCATCGTCCAGCACGGCGCCTTCGACTACCTCGACGCGCCGGTCGAGCGGGTCGGCGCCAGGTTCACGCCGGTCCCGTTCGCGCCGGTCATGGAGGAGTACGTCATCCCGCACGCCGGCGACGTGCTCGCGGCCGTCAAGCGGACCGTCGGGAAGGCATAGCGGGCCCTGTCCAGCCAGGTCACGCTGCCGCGGCTCGGCCAGGGCATGGAGTCCGGGACGATCGTACGCTGGCTCAAGTCCGAGGGCGACATGGTCGAGAAGGGCGAGCCGCTCTACGAGCTCGACACCGAGAAGGTGACGCAGGAGGTCGAGGCGGACGCCTCGGGCATCGCTCCTGAAGATCCTGGCCGGCGAGGGCGAGGAGATCGAGGTCGGCAAGGCGATCGCGGTCATCGGCGAGCCGGGCGAGGAGGTCGCGCCGACGCGCGCCCGCCGGACGCCGAGCGGCCGAGGAGCCGACGGCGGAGAAGAGCGAGCGGACGCGCCCGCCGAGCCGAGGGGCGAGCCGGGAGCCCGAGCCAGCAGCCTGCCGCGCGAGGCCAGAGACGGCGGCCGCGTGAAGGCCTCGCCGCTCGCGCGCCGGATCGCGCGCGAGCGCGGGATCGACCTCGCCGCGCTCCGCGGCACCGGCCCCGAGGGCCGCATCGTCGCAGAGGACGTCGAGCGGGCGGAGAAGGTCGCAGCGCCGGCCGCGGCTGCGGCCACGGCAGCGCCGTCCGGTGAGATCGAGGTCGTCCCGCTGACCGGCATGCGCAAGACGATCGCCCGCCGGATGACCGAGGCCTGGGCAGGCGCCCGTCGTTCCAGATCACCATGACGGCCGACATGGCCGCGGCGATCCGGCTCCGCGAAGGCCTCGTCGCGCGCATGGGCGAGGGCGACGCGAAGCCGACGTACTCCGACATCCTCACGAAGGTCTGCGCGGTCGCGCTCATGCGCCATCGTGCAGTCAACGCGCTCTTCGCCGGCGACGAGATCCACCTGATACCGACCGCCAACGTCGGGATCGCCGTCGCCGTCCCGAACGGCCTCGTCGTCCCGGTCCTCCGAAGCTGCGAGACGAAGACGATCCCGCAGCTCGCCAACGAGCGCGCCGACCTGGTCGCGCGCACCCGCGGCGGCGCGCTTCGCCAGGACGATCTCGAGGGCGGCACGTTCACGATCTCCAACCTGGGCATGTACGGCGTCGAGCGCTTCGTCGCCGTCCTCAACCCGCCGCAGGCCGCGATCCTCGCGGTCGGCGCGATCGAGGAGCGGGCGGTCGTGCGCGACGGCGAGCTCGAGGCGAGGCCCGTACTGGAGATGACGCTCACCTGCGACCACCGCACCGTCGACGGGGCCACCGCGTCGGAGTTCCTGCGCACGGTCAAGCAGTTCCTCGAAGAGCCGGGCCTGGCCCTGTAGTGCCTCTCCGGGCACTGCAGCAGCATCGAAGAGGCACTCGCCGCTTGAGTATCTGGTACCGCGTCAGGGATCTCGAGGCGGCGCGGATGTTCTACTGCCAGAAGCTCGGCTTCGACGAGGCCTACGTCGACGAGGAGGACCGCTGGGCCAGGCTCACCCGGGCAACGCCGAGGTGGCGATCGCCGAGGGCGATCCCGAGGCGGAGGAGGCGATCCTGACGCTCGACGTCGCCGACGTGAAGGCGGAGGCGGAGCGCCTCCGCGGCGCGGGCGTCCAGGTCGGCACCGTGCTCGAGATCCCGGGGACGATCCGCCTGCTCGACGTCTTCGACCTCGACGGCAACCGGCTCCAGCTCTCGGAAGAGCTCTAGTGGGCCCGCCAAGCTTTGACCTTCGCCTCGAAGCCGGCTGAGGCGGGGCGCGCCGGGGCACCGCCACCCGTTCGAGGGATCGCTTCGCACGCCGCTGCGGCCGTTACCTGGTCGGAACCGGATTCAACCCCGGGTCACGGCGAGGGCGGCACAGGGGCCGCCCTCACGTTTTAAGCGCGGCCTCGGTGGCTCCGGCTACCGCCTTTCCCCGGATAGGATCGCGGTTAGGAACGCGAACCGAACGGAAAGGCCAGAACCATGGAATTCGACGTCGCCGTCCTGGGCGGCGGCCCCGGCGGCTACACGGCCGCGATCCGGGCCGCGCAGCTCGGCGCCAAGACCGTCTGCATCGAGAAGGAGGAGCGCCTCGGCGGCACGTGCCTCCGCGTCGGGTGCATCCCGACCAAGGCGTGGGTGCAGACCGCCTTCGCCCTGAAGGAGGCGGAGGAGACCTTCGCCAAGATCGGCGTGAACGTCGGCGCCCCGGAGCTCGACTTCGCCGCGGCGAACGCCTGGAAGGACAAGATCGTCGACCAGCTGACCGGCGGCGTCGCCGGCCTCTTCAAGGCCAACGGCGTCGACTGGGTCCGCGGCGCGGGCCGCTTCAAGGACGCGAACACGATCGCGGTCGAGGGCGGGGAGGACGTGACGTTCAAGAGCGCAGTCGTCGCGACCGGGTCGTACCCGCTCCGCCCGCCGATCGACGGCATCGACTCCGCGCGCTGCGTCGACTCGACCGGGCTCCTCTCGCAGACCGAGGTGCCCCGGCGGCTCGTCATCCTCGGCGGGGGCATCATCGGCTGCGAGTTCGCCTCGATCTTCCAGCGCTTCGGGAGCGAGGTAACGGTCGTCGAGATGCTGCCGGCGCTCATCCCGCAGGAGGACGACGACGCTGCCAAGGAGCTGCTGAAGCAGTTCAAGAAGCGCGAGATCGCCGTCCACCTCGAGTCCCAGTGCGACCGGATCGAGGACACCGGCAGCGGGCTCACCGTGCACTTCGCCGGCCAGTCCGTCGAGTGCGACCTCATGCTCGTCGCCACCGGGCGCGGGCCGGTCACGCAGGATCTCGGCCTCGAGGCGATCGGCGTCGAGTTCGATCCGCGCAAGGGCATCGCTGCCGACGAGCGCCGGCGCACCACCCTCCCGCACGTCTACGCCGTCGGCGACTGCGCCGGCTACTGGCAGCTCGCGCACACCGCGTTCCGCGAGGGCGAGGTCGCCGCCGAGAACGCCATGGGCCACGACGCGATCGTCGACAACCGCGGCGTCCCGCGTCCGATCTACACGGACCCCGAGATCGCCGGTGTGGGCCTGACGGAGCGCGAGGCGCGGGAGCAGCACGGCGACGAGGTCGTCGTGGGCACGTTCCCCTTCTCGGTGAACGGACGCGCGATGATGCAGAACGAGACCGTCGGCTGGGTCAAGTCGATCCACGAGTCCCGCTACGGTGAGCTGCTCGGGCTCGTCATGGTGGGGCCGCACGTCACCGACCTGATCGAAGCGGGAGTCGTCGCGCTCGACGCCGAGGCGACCGTCGAGACGGTGGCCGATGGGATGACGGCCCATCCCACGCTCTCGGAGGCGATCAAGGAGGCCGGGCTCGTCGCGCTCGGCCGTGCCATCCACCTTCCCAACCGCAAGCGCGCAGCCGCGAAAGCGTAGGACAAAGGAGGGCCATGCTCAGCAAGCGGAAGGCACTCATCGGCTACGCCGTCTACACGCTCGGCAAGCCGCTGGCGAAGCGGAAGCTGCGCCTGCAACAGGAAGAGGCCACGAGGCGGAAGAAGCTCATCGGCGGTCTCGCCGCCGCCGCCGCGGCCGCCGGGGCCACGGTGGGCTGGATCGTGTTCTGGCGCAAGCGGCGTTCCGGAGGGTCGGAGTCGAGGGAGGGCTAGAGCGGGCCGACACGGTCGTCGTCGGAGCCGGCATCGCCGGCTGCGCGGCGGCGCGGCTCCTCGCGGAGGCGGGCGAGAGCGTCCTCGTGGTCGACCGGGGGGCGATCGGCGCGGGTGCCTCGGGGCGGAACGGCGGCTTCCTCTTCCGCCAGCCCGCGCCGTGGATCACCGAGCTGCTCGACGAGGCAGTCGCCTGGTACGCCGAGCTCGACGCTGACGGGCCCATTCCGCTCGACCTGCGGCCGTGGCCGATGCTCGTCCTCGCCGTCGAGGAGGCCGAGCTTGCGCACGCGCGCGCCTATGCGGAGGCGGTGGGCGGGGAGGAGGTCGACCTCCGCGAGGATCCCTGGCTCGCAGACGACCTCGCCGGCGGCTTCGCCGTCGAGGGCGGCTTCACCCTGGACGCGATGAGCGCGACGACGGCCGCGGCCGAGGCCGCGCGGCGCGCCGGCGCCCGCTTCGCGCTCGGGTGCGAGGCGAAGCGGATCCTCGTCGCGGGCGGGCGCGTCGACGGGCTCGCCACCGACGAAGGGATCGTCCGCTGCGGCCGGGTCGTGGTCGCCGCGGGCCCCCGCCTGCGCTTCCTTCTCCGCACCGCCGGGGCCGACCTCCCGGTTTCCTCGTCGCGGGGCTGGCTGCTCGAGACGGGCAAGGTCGACCCGCCGCCCCGGTACGCGATCGAGCAGGCTGCCTGGCCCGACCAGGAGGCGATGGGGCCGCGCTCGGCCGATCCGACGCTGCGGTGAGGTCGCGGCCGGCGCCGCGGACGAGCCGCCCCTCGTCTCGCTTCTCCTCGGAGGCCGGCCGGCCGGGCACTGCCTGATCGGGACCTCGCTCGGCCGCTCGCTCCTGGAGGAGCCGGAGGCCGCCGACACGGTCCGCCGGCTCGCCGAGCGCGCCGTGCGCGTGGCGCCGCCGCTGGCCGGCGTGCCGGTTGTCGCCTCGTGGTCGGGCCGGCGGGCAATGACTCCCGACGGGCTGCCCGTGGTCGGGCCGGCGGGCGGCATCGACGGCCTCGAGGTGCTCGGCGGCCTCTCCTCGATCGGGATGATCACGGCGCCGGGCCTGGCGCGCCGGCTCGCCGCGGGCGATCACGGCCCCTTCGCCGCGGAGCGTCTGGCGTGATCCGCCCCTTCGGGCCCGAAGACGCCGATGCGCTCGCGGCCCTGCTCCACCGTGATGACGTCCCCCAAGCTGTCACGGGTGCGGGGATCGGTCACTGGCTCACGAGCCAGCCCGAGCGTGCCCACGCCGCGATCTGGGTCGCCGACGAGGACGGCGAAGTCGCCGGCTGGGTGCGCGCGCGCCTTCGCTGGGCGACCAGCGCGGTGGGCGTTGCCGAGCTCTGGGCCTTCGTCGAGCCCGGTTCGAGGCGGCGGGGCCTCGGCGCCGCGCTCTACGACACGGCGTACGCGCACCTTCTGGACGCGGGTGGCCGTGTGCTGGAGTCGTGGACGACGGGTGAGGAGGGCGGACGCTTCCTGCTCGCGCGCGGGTTCGCCGCGACCCGCACGCAAGAGGTCTTGCAGCTGGCGCTCGCGACCGCGGATCTCTCGGGCTTCGGCGAGCTGCTCGCGGCGAGGGAGGCCGAGGGCTACGAGCTCCTGCCGCTTGCGGCGGTCTCGGATCGCCCGGAGGAGCTCCACCGGCTCGACGCGGGCGCGACTGCAGCTGTCCCGACCACCTACGCCGAGGACGACGTCCGCCTCGACGACTGGCTCGTCGAGGCGCTCGGCCATCCGCAGCTCTCCCACGAGGGCAGCTTCATCGTCGTGGCAGCCGGCGGGACGCCGGTCGCGTACGCGTTCCTCCACGTCGACCAGGCGTTCCGCCTCGCCGCGAACGAGATGACCGGCACGCACCGCGATCATCGCCGGCGCGGGCTCGCCCGGCTGGCGAAGCTCGGGACGATCGCCTGGGCGCGGGACCAGGGCTACGAGTCGATCCTCACCGACAACGACCAGGAGAACGCCGGGATCCTCCATCTGAACCGGAGCCTCGGCTACGTCCCCGTCGGCACGGAGACCCAATACCTCCTGGACGATCTACGATAGGCGCGATGGATCCGCTGCTCGAGCCGATCGAGGGCGCGGAGCGCCGCGAGGTTGGCGGGGCGATTGTCGAGACCGTCCGCGTCGGGAACGGCCGCGTGAAGCGCGCCATCTACCCGCCGGGGTTTCGCTGGTCGACCCACATGCGCGCGACGGTGCGGAGCGAGCTCTGCATGCACGCCCACATCGGCTTCCTCGCGCGCGGCCGCATCCAGGGCGAGTATGAGGACGGCTGCACCTTCGACTTCGTCGCGCCGCAGGTCGTCACCATCGACCCCGGCCACGACGCGTGGGTCGTCGGCGACGAGGAGGCAGTGCTCATCCAGTTCGACTCCGAGGAGGGAACGGCTCGCCGCTTCGGCCTCCCCTCGGAGCACTCGCACTAACCGATCGTGTTCGAGTCGCTGACCGAGCAGGTCTCGGGCTCGCCCTGGACGTACCTGTTCCTCTTCGCCGTCGCCGCGATCGACGCGTTCATCCCGCTCGTTCCCAGCGAGACGTCGGTGATCCTCGCCGGCGTGCTCGCCTCCACGGGCGACCTCGTCCTCGTCTTCGTGATCCTCTTCGCCGCCCTGGGCGCGATCGTCGGCGACAACATCTCCTACTGGATCGGCCGCACGCTCGGACACCGGCTCGTCGACCGCTTCTTCAAGGGCGAGCGCCGCAAACAGGTGGACTGGGCCCACAAGCAGGTGCAGGAACGGGGCGGTTACCTGATCGTCATCGGGCGCTTCATCCCGGGCGGCCGCACGGCGGTGACCTTCTCCTGCGGAATGCTGGAGATGCGCTGGCGGCGCTTCATCGCCTTCGACATCGCCGCCGGGCTGGTGTGGGCGACCTATGCGGCGCTGCTCGGCTACGTCGGCGGGCGAACGTTCGAGGAGAACCCGCTCAAGGGATTCCTGCTGGCCTTCGTGGTCGCGCTCGGGATCGCGGGTGCGATCGAGGCCTATCGCTGGTACAGGAGGCGCCGTGTCGTCGCTGACAGCTGATCTCGAGGCGGCCGCGCAGATCGGAGCCGACCCTCGAGGCGGCGTGAGCCGCTTCGCGTGGACGCCCGAGCTCGCGCGCGCGAACGACTGGCTCGGGGAGCGGCTCTCCGAGCTCGGGCTCGAGGTCGGGGTCGACTCGGCGGGCAACGTCCTCGGCCGCTGGCAGGCGGGGGAGGGGAAGGCGGTGCTCCTCGGCTCCCACCTCGACACGGTCCCGAACGGCGGGCGCTACGACGGCGCGCTCGGCGTCCTCGCGGCCCTCGACGTGGTGCGGCGGCTGAAGGCTCAGGGCGTCGAGCCGAGCCGACCGCTCTGGGTCGCGTCCTTCAACGACGAGGAGGGCGCTCGCTTCCAGACGGGCATGCTCGGGAGCCGCGCCTTCTGCGGCGACTGCGACCTGGAGGACTGGGAGCGCCGCGGCGTCTCGGAGGCGATGACGGGGGCCGGCTTCGACTTCGAGCGGATCGCCGAGGCGCGGGGCCTGGACGGGGTCGGCTGCCTATCTCGAGCTCCACATCGAGCAGGGCCCCGTCCTGGAGCGCGCGGGGATCGATCTCGGCGTGGTCACGGCGATCACCGGCATGCTCGGCTTCCGCGCCCGCTTCCTCGGCGAGGCGAACCATGCAGGCACGACCCCGATGGAGCTGCGCCGCGACGCCCTCTCCGGAGCCGCCCGCGCCGTGCTCGCCCTGCGCGAGGAGGCTCGCTCGCGCGACGACATGACCGCCAACGTCGGCGTCATCTCGGCGGAGCCGGGCGGCTTCAACGTCGTCCCGGGGGCGGCCGAGCTGACCATCGACGTCCGCTCGCCGGCCCCGGACGGCTTCGCGCGCCTCGAGCCCTTCGTGCGCGAGACGCTGGAGCGGATCGCCGCAGAGGAGGAGCTCGGCCTGGAGCTCCGCGAGACCCATCGGAAGGAGCCGGTCGCACTCGACCCGGAGCTGCAGGACCGGCTGGAGGCGGCCGCGGGGGAGGAAGGGGCGACCACGCTCCGGCTCCCGAGCGGAGCGGGTCACGACGCAATGGTGCTGGCCCGCCACGTGCCCGCGGCGATGCTCTTCGTGCCCAGCCGCGGCGGGCTCAGCCACACGCCCGACGAGTTCTCCGAGCCGGAGCACTGCGAGCTCGGTGCCCGGGTGCTGGCACGCACGGTGCGCGGGCTCATCGCCTAGGAGCCGCCTCACCCCGGCGGGATGATGCAGCCGCCGGGCAGGTCGGTAATGATCCCGGACGTGAGTTCCCGAAAGCACTCCATCCTCGTCTGGACGCTCTTCGTTCTCGGCACGCTCGTCGTCCTCGTCGGCTCGCTCACTGTCTGGGTGAAGCGGCAGGCGCTCGACACCGAAGCGTGGGTCGAGACCAGCACCCAGCTTCTGGAGAACGACGAGGTGCGCCAGGCGCTGTCCGTCTACATCGTCGACCAGCTCTACGAGTACGCCGATCCGGAGGCGGCGCTGGAGGAGCGGCTTCCGCCCGAACCTCCAGGGCCTCGCCGGCCCGATCGCTGGAGCCCTCCGCCAGCCGGCCGTCGAGGGCGTCGACCGCTTCCTCCAGCGCCCGCGCGTGCAGAGTGCCTGGGAGAACCTCAACCGCGTCGCGCACCAGGAGCTGATCGCGGTGCTCGAGGACGACACCCGCGGGAACATCACGACGGGGGAAGGCACGGTCACCCTCAACCTCAGCACGCTCGTAGTCAACATCGGAGAGGAGCTCGGCTTCGGGGAGGAGCTCGATCCCGCCTACCTCCCGACGCTGGCCAGATCGTGCTCCTCCAGTCTGACCAGCTCGAGGCTGCCCAGAACGGCGTGAAGGCGGTCAAGTGGATGAGCTGGCTGGTCATTGTGATCGCGTTCGCGTGCTACGCCGGCGCCATCTGGCTGGCGGGCAGACGCCGGGCGATGCTCCGCAACGTCGGTGCGGCGCTCCTGCTCATCGGGATCCTGCTCCTCGTGATCCGGACGGTCGTCGGGAACTACATCGTGGACGCGCTCGCCTCGGGCGAGTCCGTGCGCGGCGCCGTCAACGCCACGTGGTTGATCGGCACCGGCCTGCTCGGCGAGCTCGCCTGGGCGCTGATCGTCTACGGCGTCGTGATCCTGATCGGGACCTGGTTTGCGGGGCCGTCCCGCTATGCGACCCGCGGGCGACTGGCCATCGGCCCCGCGCTGCGAGACCGCCCGGAGATCGGCTGGATGCTCCTCGGAGGCCTGTATCTGCTGCTCATCCTCTGGGGCCCCGTTCCGGCCCTCCGGAACTGGCTCGGCGTACTCATCCTCGGCGGCCTGATCGCCCTCGGCTACGAGGCCTTCCGGCGCGTGATCAAGGGCGAGCTCGGATCGGGCGAGCCGGGTCCCCCGGCGAGCCCGCCCGCAGCGCCCGCTGCCTGAGCTCCACGTCGCGCGGCTCGGGAACGGCCCGCCCGTCGTCCTCGTCCACGGAAGCCTGACCGGCGGCGACTCTACCTGGCGCGAGCAGCTTCCCCTCGCGGAGCGCTGGACGCTCCTCGTCGTCGACCGGCCGGGCTTCGGGGAGGCGCCGCCGCTCGAGGGCCGCGTGGACTTCGAGCTGGACGCGCCGCTCGTGGCCGACCTCCTCGGCGGCGAGGGGGCGCACCTCGTCGGGCACTCCTACGGCGGGGTGATCTGCCTGCTCGCTGCGGCACGGCGGCCGGAGGCCGTGCGCTCGCTGACGGTCATCGAGCCCCCGGCGTTCTCGGTAGCGGCCGGGAGCCCGGCGGTGGACGGCTTCGTCGAGCGGGCGCAGGAGCTGTGGGCGGAGGGCCCGGACGACCCGGAGGCCTTCCTCGGCCTGTTCTTCGGCCTCGTCGGCTCTGCTGAGCCTGAGTCCCTCTCGCCGGAGCTGGAGCGCGGCGCCCGCCTCCTGCGCACCGAGCGGGGCCCCTGGGAGGCCGAGATCCCGCTGGACGCGCTCGCGGTCGCTCCGTTCCCGAAGCTCGTCGTGTCGGGTGCCCACGACGCCGCGTTCGAGGCGGTGTGCGACGTGCTCGAGGCGCGGCTGCAGGCCGAGCGGGCAGTGATCCCCGGCGCCGGGCACGGCGTCCAGCGGACCGGCGCGCCCTTCAACGAGCGGCTCGAGGCGTTCCTACGGGCGGCGCAGAGCTAGGAGGGTCTGACGAAACGCAGCCTGTGCCGAGCGACGTTCCGCCAGCCCCTCCTAGCGTCCGCACCGGCAGACGGTCTCGCCGAGGTAGCGGCGCTCGAGCTTGAGCCCGCAGTCGCCGCAGGTGGGCGGCAGGATCCGCGTGAAGACCAGCACCGCGCGGGCTACGATCGCCCAGGCGAGGAACATGAGGAGCGAGAACTGAAGGGGGACGTCCCAGGGCATTCTTCTCCCCATATCGGACGCGCGCTGTCCACGCCTTAGACCCATCACTACAATGGGCGTGTGGGGTGGATCGCGATCGGGCTCCTCGTCGCCGCCGTCCTCGTGGTCATTGGGGCGGAATGGCCGAGGCTGTCCGAGCGAATCGGCGCGGACGCCTGGGCGCTCCGCTCCCGGAGGCGCCGCAAGGAGAAGCTCACGCTGATCCGAGGCGACGAGGCCGAGGACGACTTCGTGAAGAGCGTCGAGCAAGACCTCGCCGATCTTCCGGTGCTCGACGAGCACGAAGACCGCCCGCGCCGGTAGCCGGCCCAGGGCTACACTTCTCTTCCGCGCGGATGTGGCGGAATTGGTAGACGCGCACGGTTCAGGGCCGTGTGGGCGAAAGCCCGTGGAGGTTCAAGTCCTCTCATCCGCACTTAGCCGAACTGAATGGTTTGGGCAGGCGAACAGGCTGTGACCGCAGGCGTTTGACTAGCGACCGCAGAGCTGTGACGAACGCCGCCTTAGACGACCGTGAACCTCCCCAGCATCGTCGTTCGGTGAGGGTCGCACCGGTACCTATAGGTCCCGGCGCGCAGTGTGACGATCCACCTGCGGCGACCGGTGAACGCGACGCCCGTCCTCCGGTCGACGCCGGGCCCGAAGAGATGGAAGTTGTGGATGCTCGAGCGGTCGCGGATGACGAAGGTGTGCCTGCCGTGCTTTACGCGGCGAACGATCGTCCCGTCCGCTCGCTTGAGCGTAATCGTGAAGCCCGGTCCGACCCTCCCGTAGAACGTCCTCGCCTGCGCAGTGGCCGGGGCGAGCAGCGCGAGGACGGCGAGTGCAACGAGGACGGCGAGGACGGCGTGCCGCTGGGACATCGGTCGCACCGGGATACGGACGCCGTCCTCGTTCGGATTTCTCCGACGGGGGCGCGGGCAGGGTAGTCCCAGGGTCACCTTGCGGCCCACGCCCCGGTCTAAAGACGAGTCGCGGCTCAGGCTACGGCCGGCGCCGACCTGACTGAGCAAACCTCATCGGAGAGGGTTGGGGCGGCACTCTGTCGAGGCTCCCTAAAAGGGAGAGAACGGGGGCGGGCCCCGGCGGCCCGCCCCCGTCTCTCAGCTTCTCGCCGTCGAGTCGGAACCTAGAAGTTCCCGCGGATCTCCCCGGCCGGGAGATCGCCCGGGCCCGTACCGGTCGGGGGCACGCCGTCGTTCGTGTGCACGTTGACGTACGCGTTGCCCGTGTTCAGAGCCTCGATGAGCGCCGAGAACGGCTGACCGAGAAGCGGCCCGGTGACATTCGCCGCGGTGATCGTGCCCTCCGCGATCACGCCGTTCGCGGTCCCGCCTGCAGGCGGAGCGGAGAAGAGGAGCACGACCACGGGGCCGTTCACGCCGGGCGGACCGACGTGGATGTGCGCCGCAACCGGGTTGTCCAGGTTGGCGACGATCAGCTTGTAGTCGAGCGACGTGCCGTCCGGGCTCAGGTTGAAGATCGCCTGCCCGACCGCCTGCGAGGCGTTCGCCGGCACCTCAGTGTCGCCGTTCAAGTGCACCGAATAGTTTCGGTTCTCTCCGGCCGCCGCCAGTCCGGCTACCGCGAGAAGCAGCAGCAACGCGGCGCCTATGCCCAAGACCTTCCGCATGTGTATCTCCCCTTTCCCGTGCGAAACGCTAATGGCACAGGACTGTAGCGCGCCTCAGCGTCTTCCGAAACCTCCGCGGGTCGTCGACCAGGAGCAGGACGAGCTCGAGCGCGTCCGTAAGGCTCACGAAGTCGAGCTCAGAGGTGCCCTATCCGTGCCCAAACGTGCCGGAACGGCTCCACGGAGCAGGCGGGCTCGATGGCGTCGTGCAGCTCGCGACGCTAGGCGTCAAGCCACTTCGCGCCACCGGCCGACACTCGACACCCGAACGCCTGAGAACCCCGTGGAGGTTCAAGTCCTCTCATCCGCATCCTATCGGGCAGGCGTGTGGGAGGCGTCGAGGCCCTTGAACGTCCTCCTCCGTCGGTCGGCCCGATCTGCGCGGCCCTTCGGCGGTGCGCCGCAGGAAGCGCAGGCCCTCCACGTCGACCCCTGTCTCGTGAGGATCGGCCCCAGCACCTGCGCCTCGATCCCCTCCTTCGGTCAGGAAGTCGAACGCGTCGTCGTCGCCCTGCTCTCAGGTGGCGGAACTCGATCGGGCCGCGGTCGCCGCCAACGCCTTCAGCGCCTTCTTCCACTCGCCTTGAACGGGACGTTCATCTCCGCTATCGGGCACGTCGCGCAGGTCGTCTCACGAGCCCAGTGATGATCGTGTCTCTTCGCCCGACCTTCTTCGTCGCGCCGAAGCTCTTCGTCCGCCACCGAAGACGGCCGCTTCACGAGCCCGTTGTGGAACACGCCGCTGCGGGTGCGCTGAACAGGCGCTTCTTCGGGTCCCGTTCCTCTCGGAGTCGAAGATCTCGGTCAGGCCGGCGAAGTGGTCGGCGTCCCCGTGGCTGACCACCATGCACGTCGATCCCCTTGCGGTGCGGCCGACGCTCGTCCCCGGGTAGCGCGCCGCCAGATATCGAGCGAAGAGCTGGTTGTCGCCGCCGTCCAACGTGCATCGACCCGGCCGCCGGGCGTCTCGATCAGCGACGCCGTCGCCCGGCGCCGGCTCAGTGTGCGTGTGCGTAGACGCCGGTCGCTTTCGCGTACGGCAGGAGTGCCGAGTCGTAGTACACAAGCTCCATGCGGTCGAGGGCCTCCTTCTTCAGCTTGGCGCGCCCGTTGCCGGTTCTCGTGCCGGCGACGTGGAAGTCGCCGTCGCCCAGCTCGCCGAACCTGATCTCCCACACGGCGACGGTGTCGCCGCGCGAGTCTTTGCCCCGCGCGTAGGTGCCGTCCCGATTGGCCAGCACGTAGCGAGACGTCAGGTAGAGCCCGGCATTCCCGGAACGGCTCATGGGTCGATCGGTCTCGAGCGCCGTCGCCACGTCCAGCTCCGGGAATCCCTGGCGCAATGGAAGAAGGCTCGGGTAGTGATCCGGGCCGTTTTGCACGTAGAGACCGTTCGACGCGTGGGCGACGCCGGCGGCGATGAGGTCGCCGACGAGCGACGAAAGGTCGGGAAGCTCGACGAGCCCGACGAGGGACGAGAACCCGACGCACGGTCTGCTCGTCGATGAGATCGAGCTTTCCGTAGGCGAACTCAACGGCTCGCGCGATCGCGTCGCCGGACAGCCCCGTCATTACCGAGAGCTGCGAACACTCGCCGAGAGGGTGCGCTCCGCCGGCCTCTTGGGGGCGCGCGGGAAGCAGCTCGATCTCAGGTGCGGTTCGGGCGCCCGCATCGCGCTCCGCCTTCGCGACGAGCTCGGAGAGGCTAAGGCCCAGAGCTTCCGCCAGGTTCGCAGCCACGGCGAGCGTGGGCTGCCTCGACCGCCGCTCCAGTAACCCCATGTAGGTCCGATGAACGCCGGCGCGGTCCGCGAGCTCGTCCATCGACAAGCCTTCCTGGCGCCGAGCATCGGCAACCAGCTGGGCCACAATCTCGCTGACGACGAACCCCCGTTCGGACATAACGGCCATCCCAAGGTTGTCAACTTGGGCCGCAGGAGTCTACGCGACTATAGTCTCGTACCCAGGAGGGTTCGACGAAACGCAGCGGGTGCCGCCGGCCGCGCTGCTCGCCCCGAGGACTCGTCCTCAGTCACGCCCGTAACTCAAGCTCGGGCCCCTGGTCCTTGTCTCGGACGACTATAGTCCCCGTCGACGAGCGAGTTCCGCCAAACCCTCTAGTAGTTGCGTGCCGGTGTCGGCCGCGGCGGCTTCCGGTACGGGCTGCTCCACCCTCGGCCCGGGTCGAAGCCCCAGACCCGCACGAGATCCCGCGCGATGCCGCGGGACTGTGCGTGGCTATACGTCCAGACGGTCTCCCGCCCCGAGCGCGAGACACGGACGATCTCGAGCGCGCTGACGACGCCCTCCCGACCTGGATCACGTCGCTCCAGGTAGTCGAAGGCGAACTCCACAGCCGCGCTGAGTTCGGTCGCCTCGAAGCGCAGGCCGACGTCGGACGCCGGCTCTCCACAGAGAACCTCGTGGACCTCGTACCGATCGTGCTCGGCCGCATGGCTTGCGGTCTGCGCCATGCTGCGACTCCTTTCCGGTTCGAACGGTACGATCGGCGGCGCGTCTCTACAATCCCTCGAACGGGGAACGGGCGCGCCCGCCTCGTCTTCGCCTCGTCGGGTACGCAGGACGTACCCCCCTCTGCGGGTTGAGACCGTTCCCTCCTTGGCCGATGAGACACTCGATGAGAGGGCTTTACGATCTGTGCCGGACCCCGCGGGGGAGGCTGGTGCTGAACGTCGGAGTCGGCGTCTTCTCGATCACGATCTCCGTGCTCGCGGCGCGCCATTTCGCCGGTATCGGCTGGCCGTTCAGCGGGGCCAATATGGGCCTCGTGGCCGCGGCCGGCGTCCTCTTCCTCCTCGCCTACGCGTTCAAGGCCTACGGCTGGCATCGCCTGTTCGCCCCGCACGAGCGGCCGAAGCCGCTGACCCTCGGCGCCGCGTGCGGCGCCGCCTCCGTCACCGGGGCGGCCCTTCCCGGGCGGTTCGACGACGTCGTCCGCGTCGCGGTCGTCCGGCGGGCGACCAACGGTCGCGCGGGCGTCGGGCCCGTCTGCCTGTCGCTCTTCATGCTGGGCCTGATCGACACGGCGGCGCTGATGCCGCTCGCCGGGACGGCGGCCTGGACGGCCGATGCCTCCGGCGGCGTGCGGGCGGGCCTGGCCGTCGTCGCGTTCGCCGGCTTCGGGGCCGCGGTCGTCATCGCCGTGCTCCCGCGCCTGACTGCGAGCGGACGCCTCATCCGCTTCCGCATCGCCCGCTGGCTGGGCGAGCGCGTGACCCCTCCGCGCGACGCCTGGCAGGCGTGGGTGCTCGTCCTCGCCTCCTGGCTGACCCGCGCGTTCGGCCTCTTCCTGCTCCTGCACGCGCTCGGCGTCGCCTTCTCGCTGCCTCTGGCGATCGCGTTCCTCTGCGCCGCCGCAGCTTCGGGGGCCCTCCCGATCGCCCCCGCCGGAGCCGCCACGCAGGCCGGCGCGGGCGCCGCGCTTCTCATGGCGAGCGGGGTCGGGACTGCCAACGCCGTCTCCTTCGCGGTCGGTGCGCAGGCGCTCCTGATCCTTGCAGGCGCGTCCGTGCTCGTCTTCGCCGCGCTCTGGCACGGCGGCAAGCGCCTCGTGCTGGCCGTTCTCTAGGAGGGTAGGACGGCCAGGACGGCGTCGGCGTGGCCCTCGGGGCTGCACGCCCAGCATCGCCTTCGCCACGTTGCCGTCGGCGTCGATCACGAAAGTCGAGCGCTTGATCCCCATGGACTTCTTGCCGTACGTGTTCTTCTCCACCCAGACCCCGTAGGCCTCCGCGACCTCGTGGTCCGGATCGGCGAGGAGCGTGAACGGGAGCTCGTACTTCGTCTTGAACTTGACGTGGGCCTCCTCGGTGTCGGGGCTCACGCCGAGGATCGTCGTGCGGCGCGCCTCGAACTCGCCGTAGGCGTCGCGGAAGCTGCAAGCCTGCTTCGTGCAGCCCGGCGTGTCGTCGCGGGGGTAGAAGTAGAGGACGATCGGGCGGCCGCGGAGATCGGACAGGCGAACGCGCTCGCCGCTGTCACTTGCGAGCTCGAAGTCCGGCGCCTGCTCACCCTCCTCGACCATGAACGCGAATTGTAGGCTGCAAAGCGGTGCGCGAGCTGCACGCCTTCAACGCCGTCCTCCTGATCGTCGCCAACGGTCTCGCCGCGGGCTGGGGCTTCGCCTACTTCCGGCGCAAGCGGACTCCCGGGCGCATCTACGCGCACCTGCTCGCGCTCGCGCAGGCGCTGGTGATCGCGCAGGTGGCGATCGGGCTGCTGCTTCTCTCGGAGGGGAGCTCGTCACCCGACCGGCTGCACCCGCTCTACGGGGCGCTGGCGCTGCTCGCCGTGCTCTCGCCTTGGGTGTACGCGCCGCCTGTGCCGGCCAGGCGGCTCGCCTGGTTCTCGGGGGCGGCGCTTGTCGCGACCGCGCTCTCGATCCGCGCCTACGTGACCGGCTTATGAACGTCAGCCCCACCCTCCGCGCGTTCGGGCTCCTGGTCCTGATCGCCGCAGTGATCACGGTGTTCCAGCTCGGCTTCGGCCTCTTCGTGATCCTGACCTTCCTCCGGATCCTCTTCATCGTCGCGATGGCCTACGTGCTCTTCGTACTGTGGCGGCGCAACCGCGAGGAGATCGCAATGTGGTCGACGCGCTCGCGGGTGGTCTTCTACGGAGGCGCGGCTTTGTCGATTACCACCGTGGGCCTCGCGTTCACGCGGTGGTTCCCGATCGGCGGGCTCGAGACGGTGATCTGCCTCGCCGCG
The DNA here is from genome assembly GCA_963794055.1 of uncultured Actinomycetes bacterium. Classification (GTDB taxonomy): domain Bacteria; phylum Actinomycetota; class Thermoleophilia; order Gaiellales; family Gaiellaceae; genus JAIBJN01. The sequence continues at coordinate 36,692 of CAWCCL010000006.1, read as the reverse complement.
GTCGCTGCCGGTGTCTTCGCCATGTGGCGGGTCTGGCGCGACGAGCACACGTACGGCTACTGACCCACCGGCACGGCGCCCGTTAGCAGGCTCGCGCTCGCCTACGAGCCGGAGGCGATCCGGGCCGACGCGCCGTCGAGCGAGTCGAGGATGTCGCGGATCTCCTGCGCGGTACCGACGAAGATCGGCGTGTCGCGTTCCGTGTAGCGGCTCGCCTCGGTCTCCCGCAGCGTCTTCATCAGCTGGAGGAAGTCCGACGGCGCCTCGCACTCGAACGCGGTCATGAACTCCTGGTCGTCGATCCCGAACGAGTACGTGGTGTGGTTCGTGATCGTCACGAAGCGGCTGCCGACGGCCGCGTGCTCCTGCATCGCGCGCCGCCGGTCGTCCATCGGCAACGAGTACCACTCCCGCTTCTTCACGAACGGATAGACGACGAGGTACGGCGCCCCGCGGGGGATCACCCTGCGGAGTCGTTTGCTCGTCTGCTCGAAGTACTGCGACGGCTCGGTGGCGGCGAGGTAGGAGTACGGCGTCGTCAGCCAGCCGGCCAGTGGCGTCCCGTTGAGGGCCGTGCCGAGCTCGCGGAGGTCGTCGTACCGCTCGGTGAGCTTCCAGAGCATGAAGTCGGCCTCCGGGCGTACGCCGACGAGGCTGTAGGAGCGGAGCTCCATGCGCTCGGCCCAGTCCTCGATCACCTCGGCGAAGGTGTCCTTGGCGGCTGCTCGCTCCTCGATCGGGAGCCGGAGCCAGGCCGGATCGGCCTTGTAGACCGTGTATGCGACGTATTGAGTCGAAGTCTCCTCGGCCACGGCTCAATCGTACCCACTCGTGTGACGAGCCTCCTTCGTACCCTCGAAGGAGGCGCGGCGCGTCCGCCGGCGGGCAGGCGGACGCCCGCCGCCTGCCAAGGCATCTACATGTCGACGACGAGTGTGGCCCAGCCAAAGCGCTTGGCGCCGACCGGGCTGCCGTCCAGCGGGTCGTAGAACTCGTTCAGCCCGCCGCGCTCGACCGCGTCGCGCGAGCGCTCGGCGATTCCATCGGCGACGTCGTCGTAGCCGTGGCCGCGGAGGCCGTGGACGAGGAACCAGTTCGTGTTGAGCGACAGGGGTCCGCGCCAGATGAAGCGGAAGCCACGAACCCGGTGGTCCCGGACGAAGGTCGGCTCGTCGAGCGCCACGGACGGCACCGGCCAGGGCGCGCCGAACGTGCGCGGGTCGGTCAGGTGCCCCACCAGCCGGTCGGCGACCGAGGGGGGAAGGTCCGGGAGGATCAGCGGCATGAGCCCGTGGATCGTCTTCACGCGTGAGCGGCGCTCGTCCGGGCCGGCCGAGGTTGACGAAGAGGCCGAGGCGCTCGTCCCAGGAGCGCTCGAGCAGCGACGCGGTCACCTGGTCGGCCGCTCGCACGGCCCAGCGCGCGGTCGCCTCGCGCCCGGCTCGCCCGGCCAGCCGCGCGAGCGCCCGCAAGCCCTGGCCGTACACGGCGTTGACGAGGACGTCCTCCTGATGGTGCCGGTACCGGCGGAAGATCGTCTCGAGGTCGTAGTTCGCGAGCTTGTTCCTGAGCTGCGGCAGCCGCGGCCGCGCGAAGAGCGTCAACCGGCGAGGGGCGGGCCACGCCGATCGCCTCGTCGTGAACCGGGCTGAAGTCGAGCCCGCTCTCGAACTGCGAGACGATGGAGATCAGCCCGTCGCCGTCGGGGTCGCGCAGGGCCGCGAGGTAGCGGTAGTAGCGCTCGAGGCCGGGCAGGGCCTCGGCGAGGAAGCCGTCCGCGCCGGCGTCGACGACGCGCTCCACGGCCTGCGCGAGCACCGGCGGCTGCATCTGAGCGGTCGTGTGCGGCGTGCGATGGAAGGGCACGCGTCCGGTCGTGCGGCTCTCAAGGTGGTGCCACTGAAGGCGCGAGACGAGGTCGTCCTTCCAGAAGATCACGTGGGGGATGAGGCCGTCTGGGTCCTGCGCCGCCGAGGAGGCCGCGCAGCTCGTCGGCGGCGCGCTCCGGGTCGAACCGCGACCACACGATCGCGTGGAAGCACGAGTCCCAGAACCACTGGAACGGGTAGTCGCGCACGCTCGGCACGGTGAAGCGAAACAGCCGGCCGTCGAGCTCGGCGGTCTGGGTGTTCGCCTCGAGGAGGTCTGCGTGCGCGCTCGTCGAGCGTCGTTCGGATGCGGGTCGCCGCTATCCCCTCACCGTAGGCGAGAGCTCGGCGCGGGGCTAGCCCTCGGCCGCGACCGCAAGCGTGACGCCGGCCTCGGGCATCTGCGTCACCTCGGCCTGGCGCGTGAAGAGGCTTCCGCGCGACATGAGGAAGAGCTCCGGGATGATCTCGGCGCGCACCTCCCCGCGGGCGAAGACGCGCACGACGGAGCTCTGCGAGACGACCACGGCGATCGCGCCGGTCGTCCGCGAGATGGAGGCGGCGGCAGCGTGGCGTGTGCCCAGCCCCGGCAGGAAGTTCTCGGGAGCGTTCACGTCGACGTCGACGAACCGGCCGGCGGAGACGAACGTGCCGTCGTCCGCGAGCAGGAACGCGCCGTCGAGCTGCGCCAGCTCCTTCACGGTCTCGCGGAACTCCGGGCGCTCGATGCGCAGGAGCTCGTCCGGGTGGCCGAAGAGCGGGTCGAGGATCAGCGGCCGCGACTGCTCGGTGAGGACGTCGACGTCGCCGATCACGAAGAGCGTCCCGATCTTCCGCCCCTCCCGTCCTTCGCGGGCGAGCTCGACGGCGAGGTTCACGACCTCCTCGAGCGTGCGCCGGCGCGCCTCGCTGCAGCCGGTCGTCTCGCAGACCGCGCCGAAGGTCGCGTCCAACATCTTCTCGCGCCCGTTCAGATCCATCCACGAGTCCGAACGAATCGGCGGCGTTGTAGATTCCGCGGGGTGCCGGCGCCTGCGATCCAGCACGTCGACCTCTGTGTCAGCGACGTCGAGCGCTCGCTCGCCTTCTACCTCGAGGTGCTCGGCCCTCTCGGGCTCGAGGAGGACCTGCGCCTCCCGAGCTATCGCGGCACGGAGGAGATCGTGTACCTCCGCTTCGGCGAGCAGAACCTCGGGCTGCGCCCGGCGGACGGCGGCGCGCACGAGTACTACCGCGTCGGCATCGAGCACCTCGCGTTCGAGGTGGAGAGCCGCGACCAGGTCGACGCGGCGTACGAGCGCTGCCTCGGGATCGGCGCCTCGATCCAATTCCCGCCGGAAGAGGATCGCGACCTGGCCGACTACTACGCGTTCTTCGTCCTCGACCCGGACGGGCTCCGCATCGAGGTGTTCTGGTCCAGGCCGCAGCCGACGGCGGGAAGCCGGTGGACGATGAAGGAGCCGTAGCGGCGGCCGTCGAGTAGCTGGCGCGGCTCACTCGAGCGCCGCCTTGCATCGGTACCTCCGAGGTCATACGCTCGGCCGGCACAGTGTCGCAACGGAGCCGCACCAGCGCGGGCGATCCGATCGTCGCCATCGACAGCTCGGAGATCCGGGAAGGAAAGCTCGAAGAGCTCAAGAAGGGACTAACGGAGTTGGTCGAGTTCGTCGAGGCCAACGAATCCGAGGCGATCGCCTACGGGATCTACATCGACGAGGACGGCAGTCGGATGACCGTCATGCAGATCCATCCGAGCTCCGCGTCGATGGAGCTCCACATGCGGCTGGCGGGCCCCATCTTCCAGAAGTTCACGGAACTGGTCGTGCTCTCGAGGATCGATTTCTACGGCACGCCGAGCGACGCCCTGTTGGAGCAGATGCGTCAGAAGGCGGAATTGCTCGGGAACGCCCGTGTTGTCGTGAACGAGCTCCACGCGGGATTTGCACGATTCGGGACTGGCTAACCCGGACGACGCCGTGCCCCCTGTGTCGGCGACGGATGGGGAGGCGGCCAGGCTAGCTCGGCTGATCGTCGAGCACCAGCCCTGTGTCGCGTTGACTGGAGCGGGCGTCTCGACCGAGAGCGGCGTGCCCGACTTCCGCTCCGCGTCCGGGATCTGGGCCGAGTTCGATCCCAGGGAGTACGCGACGCTCGGCGCCTTCCGCGCGGATCCGGAGAAGGTCTGGCGCTTCTACGCGCCGCGCTTCGCCATGCTCACCGCGGCCGAGCCGAACGCGGCGCACCTGGCGCTCGCCGAGCTCGAGCGCCGCGGGCTGGTGCGCGCGGTCGTGACCCAGAACATCGACCTGCTCCACGAGCGCGCCGGGTCGCGTGACGTCGTCGAGGTGCACGGCTCGATCCGGACGTCCTCGTGCCCGGGCTGCGGCGCCCGCTACCCGCTCGCCGACGTCGTGCCGCTGCTCGAAGAGGGAGCGCCGGCGTGCCCGGCGTGCGGCGCGATCCTGAAGCCGGACGTCGTCTTCTTCGACGAGCTGCTCCCCGAGGGGGCGATGGAGCGTGCGACCGAGCTCGCGGAGGAGGCGCGGCTGCTGCTCGTCGTCGGCTCCTCGCTCGAGGTCTATCCGGTCGCCGACCTGCCGCGCACGACCCTCGCCGCCGGAGGCAAGGTAGCGGTCGTCAACCGGACGCCGACGTGGGTCGACGGGCGCGCCGAGCTCATCCTGCGCGGAAGCGCCGGAGAGGTCCTGGACGCGGTTGCCGTCGCGCTCACCGGCGCTGGCTAGGCTTGGCCGTGATGGCCACGGCCACCGAAACCACCCGCCAGGAACGCATCGAGGAGCAGCTGAAGGGGCTCCCGGCGAAGCCGGGCGTCTACCTGTTCCGCGACGCGGACGACGCCGTCCTCTACGTCGGCAAGGCGAAGTCGCTCCGCTCCCGGGTGCGCTCGTACTTCCGCGGCGGCGACAGCCGTCTGGGACTCGACCGGCTGATCGAGCGGGTCGAGCAGATCGAGGTGATCGTCACCTCGACCGAGGTCGAGGCGTTCCACCTCGAGCAGAACCTGATCAAGCGCTACCGGCCGACGTTCAACGTCCGCCTGCGCGACGACAAGAGCTACCCCTACATCGCGGTGACCGTGGAGGACGAGTACCCGCGGGTCATGTTCACGCGGGAGCGGCACCGGCGCGGGGTCGTCTACTTCGGGCCGTACGCCTCGGCGAAGAAGGTGCGGGAGACGCTCGACGTCCTGAACCGCGTCTTCCCGTACCGGCCGTGCGAGGGGCCGCAGCCCGGCCGCCACTCCGGCATCCCGTGCCTCGACTACCACATCGAGCGCTGCCTGGCGCCGTGCGTCGGCTACGTCACGAAGGAGGACTACCGCGAGATCGTCGAGCGCGTGATCGAGTTCCTCTCCGGCGAGACGCGGCCGGTGCTGCGCGAGCTGGAGGAGAAGATGCGCTCCGCGGCCGAGCGCCAGGAGTTCGAGGAGGCCGCGCGCTACCGCAACCGCCTCACCGCCGTCCGCCACCTGGCCGAGCGACAGGCCGCCGACAAGCGCGCCATCGGCACCGTCGACGTGATCGGAATCGCCGCTGCCGGCCGGACCGCGGCCGTCCAGATCTTCCCGCTCCGCGGCGGGCGTCTGGTCGACCGCCACACCTTCTACCTGGAGAACGAGGCGGGCGAGGACGTGCCGCAGCTCCTGGAGTCCTTCTGCCTCGAGTACTACGGCGGCGCTCCGAGCATCCCGCCGCTGATCGTCGTCCCGCCCGACGTCGGCCCGACCGGAGCGCTCGCGGGATTCCTCTCCGACCTGCGCGGCTCCAAGGTGGAGGTGCGGCCGGCCCGCCGCGGCGAGAAGAGGCGCCTGCAGGAGCTCGCCCAGCAGAACGCCGAGCTGGCGCTGCAGAGCGATGCCGCGCACCGGGAGCGCAAGCGCCTCCGCCGCATCGAGGCCTTGGAGGAGCTACGCGAGTGCCTCAACCTCGAGAGCCTCCCGATCCGGATCGAGTGCTTCGACATCTCGAACATCCAGGGCGAGTCGCCCGTCGGCTCGATGGTCGTCTTCCAGGACGCCGTGCCCAAGAAGGCCCACTACCGCAAGTTCGGGGTCAAGGGCGTGGAGGGGCAGGACGACTTCGCGATGATGGCCGAGGTGGTCTCCCGCCGCTTCGCGCGCGCGAAGCACGTGACGGCCGAGCGTTACGACGAAGGCTTCGCGGCGATCCCAAACCTCGTCGTCGTCGACGGCGGCAAGGGACAGCTCGCGGCGGCGCTCGCCTCCATCCAGGCGTACGACCTACCGCGCGTCGCCGTGATCGCGCTGGCCAAGCGGGAGGAGGAGGTCTTCGTCCCGGGCCGCTCCGAGCCGATCGTCCTGGAGCGAGGCTCGCCGGGCCTCCAACTCCTGCAGCGGATCCGCGACGAGGCGCACCGCTTCGCGCTCGGCTTCCACCGTCGCCGCCGCGACGCGAAGGCCAAGGAGTCGATCCTGGACGCGCTCCCCGGCGTCGGCCCCGCGCGCAAGCGCGCGCTGATCCAGCACTTCGGCTCGCCGGGGCGGCTGCTCGAGGCGACGCCCGAGGAGCTGGAGGGCGTCCCCGGCGTGCCGGCCAAGGTGGGTCGGGAGATCCACGCGGCGCTGCACAGAGCCGGCGGCGCGTGAGCCGGGCGCCTCGCCCGCTCTAAGCCGGCTTCGCGGAGCAGAAGCGCATGAAGCCGATTTCGAAGCCAATGTCGTACATGAGACGGGTGCTCTGCGAGCTGAGCCGGTTGCCTTTGGCAGTCAACCCTTCGTCGTGCGCCCGTTCGGACGCCACGTACTGGTCGAGGAAACGATCAATTTTGCGGGCGTACTGCTCCGGCGGCTTGAGCGCACGCATCTGACGCAACCAGCGGCGACTGGCCGCATCGAACGCCGCGATGTCCGTCGGGCGGAAGCTCATGAACGCGCGATCCCGCTCTCTGCAGAGCGTCGACGCCCGGTAGCCCCAGCGGACTGCGGCTAGACCGTCGACGGTGGAGTACGGCCCGGGAGCCTCGCCGGCACAGGTCTCCGCGCCCAGCTCCGCCGCGATGGCGTCGGCCTCCTCGCGGGCAGCTTCGGACTGCTCCATCAATGCGTAGAACTGGCGGTCGCGCTTCACGTACTTCGCCTGCAGAGCCTGGATCCTCAGTTCGCCGGCCTCCTGGTACAGAGCCGCCATCTCCTGTGCCTGCGCCTCGTCGCCGGGAGCAGCCTCGGCCGCGGTCAGGCTCTCCACCATCGTGTCCTCGACGGGTGCGAAACCCTCTGCCGCTGTGGCGAGACCGTCCTGCTCAACGACGCCTGGAAGCTCTCGAGCAAGAGCTTCGATCTGCTCGTCCCGCCCGGTACAGGCGACGCCGACCTCCTCCGCCCACGCGGCCCGAAGCGCTTCGACGTCCGGCCCGGTCTCGGCGGGCACGCTCTGCTCGCCGGCCGCTCGCTGCCGGCCTGCGTCGTCGTCATCCCGAGGCTGCAGGCGGACACGAACAGCGCCAAAGCCACGGCCAGGAGTCCGGCCCGGCGAAACCTTCGGCTTTCCCTTCGAACTGGCAACTGCGCCTCCTGCGGAGAACGTGGCGATCGTAGCAACCTCTCGGCCGATCCAGCTCCGGCCCGCGCAGCTCCTGACGGATAGCCTGGAACCGTGGACGCGCTGTCGGTAACGATCTGGAGCGACTACACCTGACCGTTCTGCTACGTCGGCCTCGCCAGGGCCGAGTGGCTCGAGCGCCGGTTCGGCGCGGAGGTCGACTGGCTTCCCTTCTTCCTGCACCCCGAGTACCCCGAGGAGGGGCTGCAGAGAACCGATCTCGAGCGCCGGTACGGGCCGGGGATCCACGAGCACACACGGCGCATGATCGAGGCGGCGGGCCTGACCTACGACCCGTCGCCGAAGCTTCCCAACACGCTCCATGCCCTCCAGGTCACGGAGCTCGCCCGCGACGCCGGCCTGCACGAGCCGGTGCACTCGCGGCTCATGCATGCCTACTGGTCTGAGGGTGCCGACCTGGGGGACGACGAGGTGCTCCTCGACCTCGTGGCGGAGGCGGGCCTCGACCGCGACGAAGCTGCCGCGGTGATCGCCGAGGGACGCTACGCCGACCGGATCGCCACGTCGACCCAGGACGCCAACCGGCTCGGCATCAACGCCATCCCGGCGTTCGTCCTCGACCGCCGGCTGCTGGTCCTGGGCGCGCAGCCGGAGGAGCTCTTCGAGCAGGCGGTCGCCGCAGCTTGCAGAGGCCGCCGAGATCTAGGCGACGCCGGCGAACTTGAGCAGGTCGGCGATGCCGAACCTGCCCGCCGCCGGGGCGATCGGCTTCAGCGGCTTCCACGGCGTGTCGGCGTTCACGAACGACGTGCCGTCGTGCTTGAGGAGGCCGAGCAGGACCTCGGCCACGATCAGCCCGCCGACCGGGCCGAGGCGACGCCCGTTCTGGGGCGCGCGGGCAGCCTCTTTGAGGATGTAGAACCAGAGCGGGGCCTGACCGTCCCAGCCGGCGCCGCTGAGGCCGAGCTGGGCGTTCGTGATCGGTGTTGCGCCCACCGCGGTGGCCACGGCCTGGCCCGACGGGAGCCCGAGAGCCTTGCCGCGGAGCAGGTTGCGGACCGCGAGCGAGCGGAGCTCGGGCCGTACGGTCGTCACGACCGAGCCCGGCAGCTGGAAGAGCGGACGCGTCAGCCTGACGTCGATCTTGCGGCTCGGCTGCGGGTCGCGACGGTTGGGGAACTTGAAGAAGAACCGCCACCCCGCCTGCCAGGCCACCGGCAGCCGCCGGCCGCCGCCGAGGTGCGAGAGCGGGTCGTCGCCCGGCTTGCCGAAGATGTTCGCCGTGATCACCTCGTTGAGGTTGTAGCGCGGCCGGATCATCGAATGCCCGAAGCGGTAGGCGGCGACCGCGAACTCGACCGGGATGAACGGTTGCTCCTGCGGCTGGTAGTGGTCGAGATCGATAGTCAGCTTCCCCGCGGAGTCCTTCGTCACGCGCGCGTCGACGGCGGCCTTGCCGACGATGCGCGGGAGGAAGTCGTTGAGGATCACCCACTGGTAGTGCCAGCGGACGAGGCGCTGCGCGGTGTCGAAGATCGACTCGCCTGGCAGCTCGTGCTTCTGCCGGTTCGCCGCCTTCGCCGAGAGGTGCGCGACGACGGCGTTGTGGAAGGCGAGGAAGCCGACGTGCAGCTGTGACACGACGATGTTCTCGTCGTTGCGCGGGTCGCCGATCAGCGCGACCTGCTGCTGATTCCGCGGGAGGTCGAGCTCCTTGGCCTGGTTCCGCCCGATCAGGAACTTCGTCGGAGCGCCCGTGTTGAAGAGAAACGGCGAGGCCTTCGGCCCCGAGAGGTAGAGGCAGTCGAGGTCGAAGCGCGGCGTGCGGAAGCTCTGCAGAGCGTCCGGGTCGTTGCGCCGGCCGAAGCTGGAGGTCGGGTCGAACGTGACATCGTGGTCGATGAACTGACCGAGGTACGTGAAGCCCGCAGGGATCGCCGGGTTGTCCTGGCCGCCGCCTGCGCCCTCGGCCATCGGGCCCCCGGCGCGGCCGAGGTCGATCAGGAGGTCGTCGGGCGGCTCGAAGGGAGGGAGGAGGCGGAAGAGGCGCCCGAAGCGTCCCTCCAGGAACACCGAGCGCGGGACGGTCCCGAGCCCGCGCGGGAGCTCCTCGCCGTGACTTGGAGTCGTCTGTGCGGCGGGTGCGTCCTCGTCGACCGGCACGTTGCCCGGCCTAGCCGCCGTCCGGCGACATGAACGGGTAGCGGTAGTCCGTCGGCGGCACGAAGGTCTCCTTGATGGTGCGCGGGCTCACCCAGCGGATGAGGTTCCACATCGAGCCCGCCTTGTCGTTCGTGCCCGACGCGCGCGCGCCGCCGAACGGCTGCTGCGCGACGACGGCGCCGGTCGGCTTGTCGTTCACGTAGAGGTTCCCGGCCGTGTAGCGGAGGACGTCGGACGCCTCGAGCAAGGCCTCGCGGTCGCCGGCGAAGATCGCCCCGGTGAGCGCGTACGGCGCCGTCCGGTCGACCAGCTCGAGCGTCTCCTCCCACTTGCCGTCGGGGTAGACGAAGGTGGTGACCACGGGGCCGAAGAGCTCGTCGCGAAGGAGGCGGAAGTCGGGATCCTCGGTGCGGATGACGGTCGGCTGGACGAAGTAGCCCACGGTCGAGTCGTAGCCGCCGCCGACGACGACCTCGCTCCTGGCGTCGGCCTTGGCCTCCTCGATCGCCTCCTTCTGCGTGGCGAAGGAGCTGGCGTCGATGACGGCGCCCATGAAGTTCGAGAAGTCGGAGACGTCGCCGTACTTGAGCTCACCCACCTGCGCGACGAGCTGCTCGCGGATCGCGGGCCACATGCTCTCGGGCGCGTACACGCGCGAGGCGGCGGAGCATTTCTGGCCCTGGTACTCGAAGGAGCCGCGCAGGATCGCGGTCGCGACGGCCTCGGCGTCTGCCGTCGGGTGCGCGACGATGAAGTCCTTGCCGCCCGTCTCGCCGACGATCCGCGGGTAGCTGCGATAGCCGGCGATGTTCTGGCCGATCGTCTTCCACATGCCCTGGAAGACGGCGGTCGACCCGGTGAAGTGGACGCCCGCTAGGTCGGGGCTCGCGAGCGCGGCGTCGCCGATGTCCTTGCCGGAGCCGTAGACGAGGTTGATCACCCCGTCGGGCAGCCCGGCCTCCTGGAAGATCCGCATCGTGTAGTAGGCGGAGAGCATGGCCGTCGAGGCGGGCTTCCAGAGGACGGTGTTGCCCATGAGCGCCGGCGCCCCCGTGAGGTTGCCGCCGATGGCGGTGAAGTTGAACGGCGAGACCGCGAAGACGAAGCCTTCGAGCGGCCGGTACTCCAGGCGGTTCCAGACGCCCGGGCCGGAGACCGGCTGCTCCTCGTACATCCGCGTCATGAACGCCGGGTTGAAGCGCCAGAAGTCGATGAGCTCGCAGGCGGCGTCGATCTCGGCCTGGTGGGCCGTCTTCGACTGGCCGAGCATCGTGGCCGCATTCAGCGTGTCGCGCCAGGGGCCGGCCAGGAGCTCGGCGGCGCGGAGGAAGACCGCGGCGCGCTCCTCCCACGGAACCCGGTGCCAGTCCTCCCAGGCCTCGGCCGAGGCCTTGACCGCCAGCTCCACCTCCTCCGCGCCGCCCTGGTGGACGTCGGCGAGGACATGCTCCTTGTCGTGGGGCATGACGGCCTGCTTGACGTTCCCCGTCCTGATCTCCTCGCCCCCGATGATCAGCGGGATGTCGAGGCGCTCGTTGCGCATCTGCTCCAGCCGCAGCTGGAGGCTCGCGCGCTCTGGCGAGCCTGGGGCGTAGTCGCGGATAGGCTCGTTGACGGGGGCCGGGACGCGGAAGATGCCTTGGGAGCTCACGCCCGGCATTCTATGGTCGTGGGCATGGACGTGTTCGCGTACGACGCACCGGCCTGGGGGGTCGGCGAGCTCTACTTCACCTCGGGCAGGCTGCTCTACCACGAGCTTCCTCGCGCGGGCTCGAGCACGGCGGAACGGGGTGGCCACCCGCTCGCCGAGCGGGTCGAGGCCTACTTCCGCGGCGAGCGTGTGTCTTTCGAGGACGTCGAGCTGGAGGCGGACTGGGGAACGCCGTTCCAGCAGGCGCTGGCCGAGGCTCTGAGGGGCATCCCGTGGGGCGAGGTGGTCACCTACGGGGAGCTCGCGGCTCTCGCCGGGAGGCCCCGGGCACCGCGCGCGGCTGGGACGTTCTGCGCCGAGAACAACTTCCCGCTCGTCGTCCCGTGCCACCGCGTCGTCTCCTCGAGCGGGCTCGGCGGCTACGGCTCGCTCGGCGCCGACTACAAGCGGCGCCTGCTCGCCCTGGAGGGCGTCGACCTCTGAGCCCCTCTCGCCTTCGGCTCGCTCTCGTGGGGGAAACCATGTTTCCCCCACGGACCCCCTTCTTTGAGACAGTGAAGGAACCTCCCGGTTCCCTCAGACACCTTCCACGGCCTCATGGGCCGGAGGCCGGCCAATGAGCCTCTCCGAGGACGTCCGCGAGGAGCTCGCCGCGATCGAGCCGCGCAAGGCCTGCTGCCGGCTGGCCGAGCTCTCGGCGCTCGTCCGCGGGGCCGGAAGCGTCCACCTGCGCGGCGGCGGGCGCATCGCCCTCCACCTCGAGCTGGCGAGCGGCCCGGTCGCGCGGCGCGCGTTCTCGCTCCTCCGCTCCTACGGCGTACCCTGCGAGATCAGGACCTACAAGCGCCGCGCGTTCGAGCAGGGCACGCGCTACCAGCTGCATCTCGCAGACGACGCGCGCGCGATCCAGGCCCTGAACGAGGCAGGCGTCCTCGACGCGAACCTCGCCCCACTGGAGCGGCCTCCCCGGCGCGTCGTCGCCCGCCCCTGCTGCCGCGCCGCGTATCTGCGCGGCGCCTTTCTCGCGGCCGGCTCGGCAAGCGGGCCGAGGAACGCGCACCTCGAGCTGCGCACCGCCGACGTCGAGTCCGCGGGCTTCCTCGCGGAGCTGGCGGCCGCCGACGGATTCACGCTGGCGGTCTACGAGCGGAGCAGCCACGCGGTCGCCTATGCGAAGGGGATGGAGACGATCGGCGACCTCCTCGCCTTCCTCGGCGCGCAGGATGCCGCGCTGCGCCTCGGCGAGGACGCCGTGGTGGCGGCGACGCGCGCCCGCGCGAATCGGCTCGCCAACGCCGACCACGCCAACATCGTGCGCACCAGCCGCGCCGCCGACCTCCAGCTCCGCGCCATCCGGCGCCTCGAGCGCGAGGGCCGCCTCGGCGAGCTGGCTCCTGAGCTGGGGGAGATCGCGCGCCTGCGCGTCCGCCACCCGACGCTGTCGCTGCGGGAGCTCGCGCGCCGCTGCAGCCCGCCGGCGACGAAGGCAGCCGCCCATCGCCGACTCGCGCGGATCCAGCGGCTCGCCGAGCTCTGAGAGTTCCCGAACCCGATTCGAAACGGGTTCCAAAGCGAGAGCGGGCCGGAGGGAGAGCTCCGAGGACGACCTCCCCCTCCGCTTGTGATCACGCTCCGGACCGTGGCGCCGGACGGGGTCTGAATCCGACGCCCGCTGAGCGTAGCCCCGCTCTCGTGGCGAGCGTAATCCGCGGCCGGCGAGCGCGCAAGACTTTGGCGACCAGAATTTTCCACGGGCGAAGCGTGGTTAGAATCGCGGCGCCGGAGAATGTCGACGGAGGTGGCAATGAGCGTGCGGGTGGGCATCAACGGGTTCGGGCGGATCGGCCGTAACTTCTTCCGCTCGGTCCGCAAGCGCGGAGCTGACGTCGAGATCGTGGCGGTGAACGACCTCGGCGACGCGAAGACGATGGCCCACCTGCTCAAGTACGACTCCGTGCTCGGGCCGCTCGACGCCGACGTCGAGGCCGGCGACGGCGCTATCAGCGTCGACGGGGCGGAGCTCAGACTCCTGAACGAGCGCGATCCGGCCGCCCTCCCGTGGAGCGACCTCGGGGTGGACGTCGTGCTCGAGTCCACGGGCCTCTTCACCAAGCGCGACAAGGCCCAGCTGCACCTCGATGCCGGCGCGCCCAAGGTCGTCATCTCCGCTCCGGCCACCGATCCCGATGTGACCATCGTCCTCGGTGTCAACGACGACACGTACGACCCGGAGCAGCACCGGATCATCTCGAACGCCTCGTGCACGACGAACTGCGTCGCGCCGCTCGCCAAGGTGCTCCACGACGCGTGGGGGATCGAGTCGGGCTTCATGACGACGATCCACGCGTACACGAACGACCAGCAGATCCTGGACCTGCCGCACAGCGACCTCCGCCGCGCGCGGGCCGCTGCGATCAACCTGATCCCCACGTCGACGGGCGCCGCGAAGGCGATCGGCGTCGTCATCCCGGACCTCGCCGGGAAGGTGGACGGCGTGGCGGTGCGCGCCCCGGTCGCGGACGGGTCGATCGTCGACCTCGTCGTGCAGGTCGGGAGCGAGGTCACGGTCGACGAGGTGAACGCGCGCTTCCGCGATGCCGCCGACAGGGGGCCGTTCGAGGGAATCCTCTATTACACGGACGAGCCGCTCGTCTCCTCGGACGTGATCGGCAACTCCTACTCGTCGATCTACGACAGCGACCTGACGATGGCGCGGGGCAGGACGGTGAAGGTCTTCGGCTGGTACGACAACGAGTGGGGCTACAGCTGCCGCCTCGTCGATCTCGTTCAGCGTTTGTAGTGCCCCTCCCGGCATTGCCCGCCTGGCAGCAACGCCGGAAGAGGCACTAGTGCATCGACCCCGTTCTGTGGAAGACGCCGACGTCGCCGGCAAGCGCGTGCTCGTCCGCGTGGACTTCAACGTCCCGCTGGAGGACGGGCGGGTCGCCGACGACACGCGGATCCGGGCGGCGCTGCCCACGATCCGGCTCCTCCTCGACCGCGGAGCGTCCGAGGTCGTACTCATGTCCCATCTCGGCCGCCCGAAGGGGCCTGACCCCGCCTTCTCCATGAAGCCAGTCGACGCGCACCTGCGCGAGCTCGTGCCCGACGAGCGCATCCGCCTGCTCGAGAACACGCGCTTCGACCCGCGCGAGACCGCGAACGACCCAGAGTACGCGCGGGAGCTCGCGGCGCACGGCGACCTGTTCGTCAACGACGCCTTCGGCTCCGCCCACCGCCCGCATGCGTCCACCGAGGGCGTCGCGCACCTGCTCCCCGCGTACGCGGGGCTCCTGCTCCTGCGCGAGCTCGAGGAGCTCGGGTCGCTGCTCGCGGATCCCGAGCCCCCGTTCGTCGCAGTGCTCGGCGGCGCGAAGGTGGCGGACAAGATCGGCGTCCTCCGCTCGCTCGCCGACCGGGCGGACGTCATCCTCATCGGCGGCAAGATGGCCGAGGAGGTCGAGCGCGATTCGGGCTACGAGCTGCCGGAGGACGTCGTCGCCGCGGCCGCCTTCGAGCCGGACGCGGAGGCGCGGGACGTCGGGTGGGACGAGGTGCCTAACGGCTGGCTTGGCCTCGACATCGGCCCGGCCACGCGGGAGCGCTTCGCCCAGAGGATCGGCGAGGCGAAGACGGTGTTCTGGAACGGCCCGATGGGGGTCTTCGAGTGGCCGCGCTTCGCGGAGGGGACTCAGGCGGTGGCCGAGGCGGTCGCGGCGGCGGACGCGCACACGGTCGTGGGCGGCGGTGACTCGGTTCGGGCGGTCGAGGAGCTCGGTGTCGCCGACAGGATCGACTGGATCTCGACCGGCGGCGGTGCCTCCCTGGACCTGCTCGAGGGCAAGGAGCTCCCGGGCGTCGTCGTCATCCCGGAGGCATGAGCATTTGGCACACATCCGGCACACTTCCGCGCACCACGGGTGCGCTTTTCCGCGATAGGCTAGAACCGGAGGGTGGCCCGCGGCGGCCCCGCGACAAGAGGACACGTCCATGCTGATCGCGGGAAACTGGAAGATGCACAAGGGGCCGGGCGAGAGCGCCGCCTTCTGCGCGGAGCTGCGCGACGAGCTTCCGGAAACCGAGGGCGTCGACATCGTCGTCGCGCCGCCCTTCGTCTCCCTCCACGCCGCCGTCGCGGAGCTCGAGGGCAGCCCGATCGGCGTCTACGCCCAGAACGTCCACTGGGAGGGCGAAGGCGCCTTCACGGGGGAGGTCTCGCGCTGGATGCTGATCGCCTCGGGCGCCGCGGGCGCGATCGTCGGCCACTCGGAGCGGCGCCAGCACTTCTGCGAGACGGACGAGACCGCCGCGAAGCGCTCGCACGCCGGGCTCGAAGCCGGGCTCGGCGTCATCGCCTGCGTCGGCGAGACGCTGGAGGAGCGCGAGGCCGGCGCCACCGAGGCGGTCCTGCGCCGCCAGGTCGAGGCGTTCGCCGCGGCGATCCCCGAGCCGGACGAGGCGCTCAGGATCGCCTACGAGCCGGTCTGGGCGATCGGCACCGGCAAGACCGCGACGCCCGAGACGGCCCAGGGGGCGCACGCCTTCATCCGCAGCCTCTACCCCGTCGAGCAGATCCTCTACGGCGGCTCCGTGAAGCCGGAGAACGCCGAGGAGCTCCTCTCCCAGCCCGACGTGGACGGCGCGCTCGTCGGCGGCGCCTCCCTCGACGTCGACTCCTTCATCGCGATTTGCCAGACGGCCGCCCGCCTTTCCCGCTCGTAGCGCTCGTGGTCCTCGACGGGTGGGGGTGCGCGCCGCCTGGCCCGGGGAACGCCGTCGAGCTGGCCGACACGCCGGTCTTCGACGGGCTTTGGAAACGCTACCCGCACGCGACGCTGGGCGCGTCGGGCGAGGACGTGGGCCTCCCGCCGGGCCAGATGGGGAACTCCGAGGTCGGGCACCTGACGATCGGCTCGGGCCGCGTGATCTTCCAGGACCTGATGCGGGTCAACCGCGCGATCGAGTCCGGGGACCTGTTCGAAAGCCCGGAGCTCGTGGGCGCCTTCCGGCGCGCGAAGGAGCGCGGCGGCAACGTGCACCTGCTCGGCCTCGTTTCCTACGGCGGCGTCCACTCGCACATCGACCACCTGCGGGCGCTGCTCGAGCTCGCGCGGCGCGAGGGAATGGCCGAGCGCACCTACGTTCACGCCTTCACCGACGGCCGCGACGTCTCGCCGACCTCGGCGCGCAACGACGTCGCGGAGCTCGTCGCGGAGGGCGCGCAGATCGCCACGGTCGCCGGCCGCTACTACGGGATGGACAGGGATCAGCGCTGGGAGCGGACGGAGCGGGCTCTGGCGGCGATCCTGCGGGGGGAGGGAGAGCAGGCAGGCGATCCGGTCGCCGCGATCGAGGCCTCGTACGCGCGCGGCGTCACGGACGAGTTCGTCGAGCCGGTCGTCCTCCCGGCGCCTCGGCTGACCGTGGAGGACGCCGCGATCCACTTCAACTTCCGTCCCGACCGCGCGCGCCAGCTCTCGCAGCGGCTTCTGGAGGAGGGCGTCGACCTGACGACGATGACGCGCTACCGCGCCGACTTCGACTGCCCGATCGTCTTTCAGGAGCAGCTGATCGACGACACGATGGCCGAGGTGCTCGCCGAGCACGGCGTGCGTCAGCTCCACGCTGCCGAGACCGAGAAGTACGCCCACGTGACCTACTTCTTCAACGGCGGCCGCGAGCAGGAGTGGGAGGGGGAGACGCGCATCCTCGTGCCCTCGCCGCGTGACGTCGCCACCTACGACCAGAAGCCGGAGATGTCGGCGGCCGAGGTGGCAGCGCGCTTCGCCGCCGAGCTTCCGAACGGATACGGCTTTGCCGTCGTCAACTACGCGAACCCGGACATGGTCGGGCACACAGGCGTGATCCCGGCGGTCGTCCGCGCGGTGGAGGCGACCGACGCGGCGCTCGGAGAGACGGTCGCCGCGGTGGAGGCGCTCGGCGGCGTCTGCCTCGTCACCGCCGACCACGGGAACGCCGAGCAGCAGCTGGAGCCCGACGGCGTCAGCCCGCATACGGCCCACACGACGAACCCGGTGCCACTGGTCATCACGCTCTCACAGGCGGAGCTTGAGGAGGGCGGCGCGCTCGCCGATCTAATCCCCACGTGTCTGTGGCTACTGGGACTTCCTGCGGCGGCGGGGATGACGGGCAGGAACCTGATCCGCTCGGTCTAACCTCGGAGCTATACTCCGCTCACCCCGCGGCCCGGGCCCCAAGCGTGCCTTTGCCTCAACCAGATCATCTCCTCCTTCGGCGAGCGCAGAAGGGGGACGAACGCGCCTTCCAGGTCCTTCTCGAGATGTACGAGGGGCCGGTGTTCAACTACGTGCTCCGGATGGTCGGGGACCGCGCGCTGGCCGAGGATCTGACGCAGGAGATCTTCCTCCGGATCTACCAGGGCCTCCCGGGCTTCTCGCTGCGGTGCCGCTTCACGACGTGGCTCTTCCAGATCGCGAAAAACCGCGTCCTCGACGAGCTCCGGGCCCGCGAGCGGAAGCCGCAGACGGTCGTCACGCTCGACGACATGCCCCCGCTCGAGGTCGTGGACACGCCGCCCGAGCGCACCGAGGTGATCGACGCCGTCTGGCGCGCCGTCGGCCGCCTCAACCCCGACCTGAAGATGGCGCTCCTTCTCCGCGACATCGTCGGACTCTCGTACACGGAGATCGCCGAT
Source organism: uncultured Actinomycetes bacterium (assembly GCA_963794055.1). Lineage (GTDB taxonomy): Bacteria > Actinomycetota > Thermoleophilia > Gaiellales > Gaiellaceae > JAIBJN01. The sequence continues at coordinate 18,794 of CAWCCL010000006.1, read as the reverse complement.
TCCCTGGAGATCACGCTCGCCACGGTGAAGTGGCGGATCTTCAAGGCCCGCGAAGAGGTGCAGCTCGCGCTCGAGCGCGAGGGCATCGAGGTCGAGGTCTCGCGCCCGCCCGCCGCCCGGGTCAAGACGCTCTCCTAGACTCTCCCAGTAGGAGGGCTTGACGAAATGACGGCTGTGCCGCCGGGCCGCGCTGCTCGCCCCGAGGACTGTGTCCTCAGTCGCGCCCGTAGCCTCCGGCTACGAGCACTCCCTGCGTCCTTGCCTCGGAACGACCATCGCACCCCGGCGACGAGCGACATTCCGCCAATACCTCCTAGACACCATGCTCGAGGCGGGCGGCCAGGACCTCCGGCAGCCCGCGCTCCCTGATCTCCGCCTGCGTCGTTGCGACGTCGTACTCGACGCGCCGGAACGTGGCGTGCCCGGCCGCCAGGTCGAGGAGGAGCCAGGCAGCGCGAGGGTCGCCGTCGCGCGGTTGACCCACGGACCCGGGGTTGAGGAGGCAGCGGTCGCCGGCGAAGTCGAGCTCGGTGCCTTCGGCTGCGGTGGCGAGCGTCGTGTTGGAGAGGCGAAAGCTGAGCGCGACGTGGCTGTGACCGACGAGGACGAGATCCTGCGGCGCGTCGCCTAGCGCCGCGTAGGCGACCCCGGGGGAGAGGACGTACTCCCAGACCGGGTCGCGCGGGCTTGCATGGAAGAGGCCGACTCCCTCGCGCTCGCCCTTCGGCTCGAGGCCCTCCAGGAGCGTTCGCGTGTCCGGCTTCAGCATCTCCGCCGTCCAGGCGGCGCTGATGGCCGCGTCGGGCGAGAAGATCTCGAGGTCGAGCCGGCCGAGGGCCGCGAGGTCATGGTTTCCTATCAGGCACGCGTCCGCCCGCTCGGCGATCAGCTCGCAGCAGCGGTTCGGGCGTGGGCCGTAGCCGACAAGATCGCCCAGGCACCAGATCTCGTCGGGTGCGTCCTGGTCGATCGACCCCAGCACCGCTTCGAGGGCCTGGAGGTTCCCGTGGATGTCAGAGACGACGGCGACGCGCACAGCAGGCGGACGTTAGCGAAGGGTTTCGGCCTCGTCGCGCTCCTCGTGCTCGGGGCCGTCTCGGCAGCGTTCCTCTGGCGCACCGAGGTGCCCGACCTCGCGCTCCCGGACCTCGATCCGCGCGACTACTTCGCAGCCGCCGAGCTGGAGCGGATCGACGACTACCGCCGCGTCTCGCGCCCGCTCTTCCTCGCGCGGCTGGCGGTCGAGATCGTCGTGCTCGCGCTGCTCGTCTGGAAGGCCGCCTGGCTCGCCGGGCGGCTGGAGCGCGTCGGGCGCGGCCGGGTGCGCACGTCGGTCCTCGTCGGCCTCGTCGTCGTCGTCGCGCTCTGGCTCGCCGGGCTGCCGTTCGGCGCGGTGACGCTCGCCCGCCGCCGCGACTTCGGCCTCTCCGTGCAGACCTGGGGAGGCTGGCTCCGGGACGGGCTCGTCTCGCTCGGGATCCGCGCCCTGCTCGTCTCGATCGCCGTCGCGGGCGCCGTCTGGCTCGCCGGGCGCTTCGGGCGGCGCTGGTGGCTCGCTGGGCGCGCCCGCGCTCGCCGCGATCGCGGTCGTCTACATCGTCGTGCAGCCGCTCGTCGTGCAGCCCCTCTTCAACCGCTTCGAGCCGCTGCCCGACCGCCGGCTTGCGGCGGAGCTCGAGGAGCTGGCGGCCGGGATGGGCGTCGACGTCGACGACGTCCTCGTCGCCGACGCGAGCCGCCGGACGACCACCGCGAACGCCTACATCGCCGGTCTCGGCCCGACGCGGAGGGTCGTCATCTACGACACGTTCCTGGACGGCCGCTTCACGGACGGCGAGATCCGGTTTGTCACCGCCCACGAGCTCGCCCACGTCGAGCGCCGGCACCTCTGGAAAGGGCTCGCGTGGTTCGCGCTCTTCGCCGTCCCAGGCGTCTTCGGCCTCGCGTGGGTCACGAACCGCCGCGGCGGCCTGGGGCCGCGCCTCGTCCCGCTGGGGCTCGCCTTCGTCTTCGCATACCTCCTGGTCACCCAGCCGCTCCAAAACGCGGTCTCACGCCGCTACGAGGCGGAGGCCGACTGGCTCGCGCTCCAGGCGACGCGCGACCCGGAGAGCGGCATCGCGCTCGACCGGAACTTCGTCAAGACGGGCCTCGCCGACCCCGACCCGCCGGCCTGGGTGACCTACTGGCTCGGCTCGCACCCGACGCCGATGCAGCGCATCGCGATGGCCGAGTCGGAACGCTGATGCCTGGTCAGGACCTCAACTAGGAGTCGCTCTGCTCCTGCTCCGGCAAGTTCCTGATCCCCTCGCGGGTCGACCACTTCGACCAGGAGTCGTTCATCGCGTCCATCAGCTCCCGCATGAAGCGCGAGGACAGGTTCACGCGGCTGACCACCACGCCGGGGACGTCTCCCTCCTCGACCTCGTGGTCGATGCGTGCGAACGTGATCGTGAACTCGTAGTCGGAGAAGCTGACGTTGGCGAAGTTCGCATAGACGCCCGCCAGCGTCTCGGGGTCCATCTGGATGTTCAGGTGCCGCTCACGGGGCTCTTCCTCCACGGCTCCCTACGATATAGGCCATGGAGGTGAGGAACACGGCGACGACAGCGCTCCGCCGGCTCGAGGAGGAGCTTGGCCGCGTGGCCGGAGCGCCGGTCGCGCTCGAGCGCCCCGGGCAGGCCGAGCACGGCGACTACGCGACCAACGTCGCGCTCAAGCTGGCGGGCACGCAGAAGCGCCCGCCGCTCGAGATCGCCGCGGAGCTCGCCGAGGCGGCGACGGCGCTCCCGGGCATCGCGCGCGCGGAGACGGCGCCCCCGGGCTTTCTGAACCTCTGGCTCGCGCCCGCCTGGTACGGCGAGGCTCTGGCCGAGATGGTCGCGGCCGGGGGGCGCTACGGCGCGGGCTCGGCCGAGGCGCCCGAGCGCGTCCAGGTGGAGATGGTGAGCGCGAACCCGACCGGCCCGATCACGGTTGCCGCGGCTCGCAACGGCGCGTACGGGGACTCGGTAGCGCGCCTGCTCGCGTTCGCCGGCCACCAGGTCGAGCGCGAGTACTACTACAACGACGCCGGCACGCAGATGGAGCGCTTCCGCGCGTCGGTCGAGGCCGCGCGCCGCGGCGAGCCGCCGCCGGAAGACGGCTACGCCGGCGCCTACATCGAGGAGCTTGCCGCCAGCGACGGCGACCCGGTCCCGGAAATGCTTCGCCAGATCGAGGAGAGCCTCGAGCGCTTCCGCATCCACTTCGATTCCTGGTCTCTGCAGAGCGCGCTCGCGGAGCGGCTCCCCGAGCTGCTCGACGACCTGGACACCTACGTGAGCGAGGGCGCCGTCTGGGTGCGTTCAACCGCCTACGGCGACGAGAAGGACCGCGTCCTCATCCGCTCGCCGGAGCGAGGCGGCCTCCCGACCTACGAGGCCGCCGACATCGCCTACCTGCGCGACAAGCTCGATCGCGGGTTCGACCGCGCCGTCTACATCCTCGGCGCCGACCACCACGGCGTGCGCGGCTGGTATCAGGTGGTCGCGCGCATGCTCGGCTACGACCCCGGCCGGATCGAAGTGATCCTCTACCAGCTCGTCCACCTCACCCGGGGCGGGGACGTCGTGAAGATGGCGAAGCGCCGCGGCGACTTCGTGACGCTGGACGAGTTCGTGGACGAGGTGGGCGTGGATGCCGCGCGCTGGTATCTCGCCGCGCGCGGGCCGGCCCAGGCGATCACGATCGACGTCGAGCTCGCCCGGGAGAAGAGCGAGAAGAACCCGGTCTACTACGTCCAGTACGCGCACGCCCGCATCGCCGGGATCCTGCTGCGGGCGGAGGGCGTGGAGGCCGCGCTCGAGGTGCCCGCCGAGCTGGCGCCCGAGGAGCGCGACCTCGTCAAGCGGATCGCGGAGTTCCCCGGGATCGTCGCCGAGGCCGCCGAGCGCCGCAGCCCGCAGGCGCTCCCGACCTACGCGATCAGGCTGGCGGACGACTTCCACCGCTTCTACCACCTCCACCGGGTGCTGAACAGCGAGGAGCAGGCCTTCCGGCTCGCGCTGATTCGGGCGACGAAGGCTGTGATCGCCCGCAGCCTCGACCTCGTCGGGGTCGAGGCGCCCGAGCGGATGTAACGACCAACCAGAGGAGGCAAGCATGCTGGAACACGCGCACATCACGGCCATCGTCCCCGTCTCGGATGTCGAGGCCGCAATCAGCTTCTACGGGAACACGCTCGGGCTCCGTCTCAAGAAGCGACGCGACGATCTGCCCGAAAATCGCGAAGCCGAGTTCGAGGCGGGCGAAGGGGCGCTCGTCGTCTACGAGAGCGTGGGCGCAGGCAAGAGTCGGCACACGGTCGCCGGGTTCCGCGTCGACGACATCGAGGCGGTCGCGTCGGCGCTGCGCGAGCGGGGCGTCTCCTTCGAGGAGTACGACCTCCCCGACCTCAAGACCGAGAACGGGATCGCCACGGTCGGCGACGTCCGCGCTGCCTGGTGCAAGGACCCCGACGGAAACGTCATCGCCATCGAGTCCGTGGGCGCTCGCTAGGACGCTCTACTCGCCGCTCGAAGGCCCGTCGAACGGGCCCTCGGCGAGAAGCTTGCGGAACGCCGCGTACTGGCCCAGCTTGCCGACCGTTACCAGCGTGTCGCCCTTCTGGACCACGTCGCCCGGCTGGGCGCCGGCCACGGGCTCGGGCTCGCGCAGGATGGCGATGATCGTGATCCCCGTGCGCTGGCGGAAGGCGCATTCGGCGAGCGTCTTCCCGATCGCGGGGCTCGTGTCCGGGACGGGCACCCACTCGATCGCGAGCTCGCCGAAGGCCATCTCCAGCTCCTCCACGATCTTCGGCCGGTCGTAGGCCCCGCCGATGATCGCGCCCAGCTGGCGCGCCTCGTCGTCCTCCAGCAGGATCACGGCCTCGGGCTCCTCGTCCTCCTTGTGACGGAACCAGTAGAGCTCGCGCTGGCCCTCGTTGTGGAGGATGACGGTCAGGCGCCCGCCGTGCGCGGTGAACGACGTGTACTTGACGCCCACGCCGGGCAGGCGCGTCTCACGGAGCTCGCGGGTCATTGGTCCCTCCTTCGGGAGCCAGTCTAGGCGTCGAGGGGAAGAGCCTGCGCCCGAGGCGCTTCGACTCCTTCATCAGGAAGACGCCGGCGATCGCGGTCGCGAGCACGTAGAGGCCGGCGAACGCGACCAGGTCGCGGCGGGCGGACATCGAGACGGCAGGGTTCGTCGCCGCCACCTGAGCGAGGATCACTGTGAACTCACCCCGCGCCACGAGCGCGGTCCCCGCGTTGAGACTCTGACGCGGCGAGAAGCCGCCCACCCTTCCGGCGGCGTACGTCCCGCCGAGCTTGCCCGCCACGCTGAGGATGACGGCGAGGAGGATCAGCCACCAGAGCGAGCGGAGCGCCTCCACGTCGATGGAGAGGCCGAAGACGAAGAAGAAGAGCGCCGCGAAGATGTCGCGAAAGCCGAGGAAGCGCTCCTCGATCTCGGCCCGCACCGAGGTCGCGGAGAGGATGACGCCCGCCATGAGGGCCCCGATCGCCTCCGAGAGCCCCAGCCTGTCGGAGATCGCGCTCATCCCGATCAGGAGCGCGAAGGTGAAGAGCAGGAAGAACTCGCGCGGCATCGCGGCGAGCAGGCGGTCGATCGGGTCCGCCAACCAGCGCGACGCCGCGAGTGAGACGGCGATGAACGCGATCGCCTTGGAGACGAGGGCGAGCGTGTCGACGAGCTCGCCGCCGCCTCCGCCCGCGAAGGCGAGGACGAAGGCGATGGCGATGTCCTCGACGATCAGGATGGCGAGCACGAGGTCGGTCTCGTCGTCCGCCAGCCGGCGGAAGTCGATCAGCCCCTTGACGGCGACCGCCGACGAGGAGACGTAGATCGCCCCGGCCAGGACGAGGGCTGCGAACGACAACCCGAACGCGGCGACGCCGACGATCAGGCCCAGCCCCGCGTTGACGGCGAAGTCGATCGTCCCCCCGATGCCGAGGTGCATGCCGCTGCGTCTCAGGCGCTCGAGCGTGAACTCGAGGCCGAGGAAGAAAAGGAGGAAGATGAGGCCGAGCTCGGCCACGAACTCCGTCACCTCAGAAGGCTCGATCAGGCTCGAGAACTCGGGCTCGTTGGGACCGAGGAGGATTCCGGCGAGCAGGTACGCCGGGATGGCGGAAAGGCCGAAGCGGCTCGCGAGGATGCCGAGCGCGGCGAGAACCGTCACCGTCACGGCCAGCTGGCTGAGAGTCAGCGCCGCTCCCTTCGGTTGGTGAGCCGCATCCTACGGCCGAGACCGCTCGGAAAGTCGCAGTGGCATAGGATTCCGCGTCATGGCGGACGGCTCCGTTCCCGATCGGAACCTCGCCCTTGAGCTCGTGCGTGTGACCGAGGCCGCCGCTCTAGGGTGCGGCCGCTGGATCGGCCGCGGCGACAAGATCGCCGCCGACCAGGCCGCCGTCGACGCCATGCGCGCCATGCTCGACACCGTTGCCATGAGCGGGGTCGTCGTCATCGGGGAGGGCGAGAAGGACGAGGCGCCGATGCTCTACAACGGCGAAGAGGTGGGGAACGGCCAGCCGCCCGAGGTGGACGTCGCCGTCGACCCCCTCGAGGGGACGCGCCTCACCTCGGTCGGCCAGCCGAACGCGATCGCGGTCATCGCCGTCGCGGAGCGCGGAACGATGTTCTTCCCGGGTGCCGCCGTCTACATGGACAAGCTCGTCGGGGGGGAGGAGGTGGCGGACGCCATCTCCATCGACGCCGCCCCGGCGGAGAACGTCCAGCGCGCGGCCGAGGCGAAGGGTGTCAAGACGAGCGAGATCGCCGTCGTCGTCCTCGAGCGCGAGCGGAACCAGCAGATCATCGACGGCCTCCGCGAGGCGGGGGCCAAGGTCAATCTGATCACGGACGGCGACGTGGCGCCCGCGATCGCGGCCGCGCGCCAGGGCACCGGCGTCGACCTGATGATGGGCATCGGCGGCACGCCCGAAGGCGTGATCGCCGCCGCCGCCGTCAAGTGCCTCGGCGGCGTCGTCCAGGGGCGCCTGTGGCCCCGGAACGACGAGGAGCGCCAGGCCCTCGTGGACGCCGGCTACGAGCTCGACCGCGTCCTGAGCACCGACGATCTGGTCGCGGGCGACAACGTCTTCGTCTCGGCCACCGGCGTCACCGACGGCGCGCTCCTGCGCGGCGTGCGCTTCACGCGCGGCGGCGCGCAGACGGACTCCATCGTCATGCGCTCCCGCTCGGGCACGGTCCGCCGCATCGAGGCCTCGCACGCTCTCGACAAGCTCGAGCGCTTCTCGGGCCGGGAATACCGCTAGACGGCGGCCAGTTCCTTCTCCATCTCGGCCGTGTAGCTGCCGTCCCTGGCTGCGCCGTTCATGCGCGCGCGATGGGCGAGCGCCTCCTGGCCGGCCTGGACGTTGGCCTCCTCGCCCTTCCACGCCTTTAGCGACGGCGCCTGCAGGGCACGGCCAAAGGAGAAGGACAGCTGCCACGGGAGCGGGCCTACCGCGTTCATCGCGTTCAGGTTCGCGGTGGCCTCCTCGTCGCCCTGACCGCCCGAGAGGAAGACGATCCCGGGCACGGCCGCCGGCACGACGCTCTTGAAGCAGCGGATCGTCGCGTTCGCGACCTCCTCCGGCGTGGCCTGCTGCGGGCAGTCCTTCCCGGCGACGACCATGTTCGGCTTGAGGAGCAAGTCCTCGTAGACCACGCGCTGGGAGAAGAGCTCGCTGAAGACCGCCTGCAGCGTCGCCTCGGTGACCTGGTAGCACCGCTCGAGCGTGTGGTCGCCGTCCATCAGCACCTCTGGCTCGACGATGGGGACGAGACCCGCTTCCTGAGAGAGCGCCGCGTAACGCCCAAGGGCGTGCGCGTTCACGTGGATGCAGTACGCGCTCGGCATCTTCTCGCCCTCGATCGCGATGACCGCGCGCCATTTCGTGAACTTCGCACCCAGCTCCCTGTACTCGGCCAGACGCTCGCGCAGGCCGTCCAGGCCCTCGGTCACGGTCTCGGCCCCGGCGCCGGCGAGCGGCTTCGCGCCCTTGTCGACCTTGATCCCGGGGATGACCCCCGCGTCTTGCAGCACCTTCGTCAACGGGACGCCGTCCCTGGCGGACTGGCGGATCGTCTCGTCGTACAGGATCACTCCCGAGATGTGGTCGCCCAGGCCCGGGGTCGTGAAGAGCATCTCCCGGTAGTCCCTGCGCTTGTCCTCGGTGGACTCGACCTCGATCGACTTCAGGCGCTTCTCGATCGTCCCCGTGCTCTCGTCGGCCGCCAGGATGCCCTTCCCCGGCGCGACGAGCGCGCGCGCGATCGCCTCAAGCGTTTCGTCTGCCATCTCCAGCTCCTCTCCGGATTCTCACCACAGAAGTATTCCATCAGCCCCTTCGAGGGACTAGGATCGAGGTGCGCGGGGCGGCTTTGCGGCGGTCGCCCCGATGCGCCTTTCGGGAGCCATGAGAAGAGCTGAGATGGTCGTCGGAAGCGATGCCTTCGGCCATCCCTCCGACAAGTCATTCCGCATGAGGGGACGCTTCGCGGGGGTGGTATCGTTGCCCGCCAGGCGGACGTAGCTCAGCTGGTAGAGCATTGGCTTCCCAAGCCAAGGGTCGCGGGTTCGAATCCCGTCGTCCGCTCTAGGTTTGCGGCTCTTTCTGTGACGCGGGAACAAGGGAGTAACCGCGCGGCACGTCCCGACCGGCCACTAGCGGCGCCGCCGTGCGCACCCTAGGCACTCTGATCTGAGCCCAGTTGTAGTCCGGGAGGAAGCTTCGTCAGCTCGTCTGTATGTGCCCCGCGCACCTGCTCGGGCGTGAGTACCTTCGCGCCTTCGAGGTTGGCTCCGCGGAGGTCGGCGCCCTCCAGGTCGGCCGAGTAGAGCGTGGCTCCCTCCAGGTCGGCGTCGCGGAGGTCGGCGCCCTGCAGGTGGGCGTTGCTGAGGTTAGCGCCCGGTAGGCGGGCCGAGTGGAGGTCGGCGCCCTCCAAGTGGGCGTCGCGGAGGTTGGCATTCCTCAGCCCCGCCCCTGTGAGGCGAGCGCGCTCCAGGTGAGCAACGTCGAGCCAGGCGCCCCCTAAGTGGGCTTCGTGGAGGATGGCTTCCTCTAGGTGGGCCTGAGTGAGGTGAGCGTCCTCGAGGCGGGCGTCGCTGAGGTCGGCGCCCCCCAGATAGGCCTCCTGAAGGTACGCGCCCTCCAAATGGGCCTCTACGAGCTTCGCGCCTTCCAAGTGGGCCTTGCTGAGGACGGCGTGCTCCAAGCGCGCACCAAAAAGAGAGGCGCGCTCCAAGCGAGCTTCTTGGAGCCTGGCCTGCTCCAGGCGTGCCTCGCCGAGTTCGGCGTCCTCGAGGTGGGCCTTAGAGAGGTTGGCTCCCTCCAGGTAGGCGTGGAGGAGGTTGGCTCCCTCTAGGTGGACCTCTTCGAGAGAGGCTGCCTCCAAGTGCGCCCGTTGGAGCGAGGCACCCTCTAAGTGGGCTCCTCGGAGGTCGGAGCTCCGCAAGTCCGTGAACGCGAGTTGGAGGTACTGATCCTCACGCTCTTGGTCGCGGTTCCGGCGGCCGAGGACGGTTAGAACCGCCTGAACGTCTGCGTCGGGGCCCGACGGCTGCTTGTCATCTGGCTTCGCCCCTCCGTCGTCTGGCTCGATCCAGCGTGCTCGTTCGCGAACGAACGCCGTCAGCACTTCAACAATCGGCCAGTGATCGCGCTCCGACTCCTGTGCGATCCGTTCCAGTGCGTAATCCCGCCTAGGCGTACGTCCAAGCTTGCGCTTCCGAGCTGGTCGATGGCTTTGGTGAATCGCTCGGTTACTTGGCCCTGGCGATCCAAGGCGAACTGACGGTTTGTGGACTCGCGGTTCAGGATGTAGGTACGGCCCGTGAAGACGGCGCCGGTGAGAAGGGCTGCACCTGCTAAGAGTTGAAGCAACGTGGTGCGTACGTCGTTCTCTGCTTTCAGTTGCTCGGCGTAGCTGAAGTCGCTATCGACATCACCGACGAACCATGAGGGAAGCACGTAGACGACGAGCACGAGGACGCCAAGCCCACCAAGCACGAGCAGTCCCAGGAGCACTCGCCTTCTCGTGAGCCAAGCAAGATTGACGCGGTGCACTCGGGCATCGTGATCCTGACCGGCTCCGACTTCAAGGACTCGCTCGGTGAAGCCTCACTCGTTCCGAAGCCTCAGCCCTAAACCTCGCCGTCTCGCCGCTCCCGTCCGCGCTGCCACGTAGCCTCACGACCCGAAAGGAGAAGTGATGCAGCATTCCTACACAACCATCGCAACCCTCAGCCGGAGGGCATCCTTGACGTGACGAAGGAGGAGCTCGAAGACTGGGCGGCAGCCGCCCTTCTCTCCGCATCACCATCGAGCGCCTGTAGCCCGCCGGAGCGTAACCCGAGCCTGAGAGCCGCGCTCGCGCGGCCCTCTCTCGTGCCCGCTGGAACGGCCACTACTCGCGGGGCGGCAGCTTGGCGATGATCGCCTTGAGCTCCCGCAGGATGTCCGCCTCCTCGTGCCCGAAGTCTTCGAGATAGGCGGTCAGCGCGGAGCGCACGAGGCGGAGCTCCTCGTCTGTCAGCTCGAGCGTAGGCATCGCCCGTAGCCTACGCCCACTGGCCCGTGACCCGAGTAGCCAAGCAGGAAAGGACGAACGAGACTGGAGCGAGAAGGACGGTTGAGCGAATCGTGAGCGGAACGGGAGACTCCGGGCTCCCTATCGGCAGTTCTCCCGGTACCAGACCGCCCCTCCGCCCACGCTTGGCGGCTCTCCTCAGTCCAATAGCCGCCCGGAGGGTTCTCCAGCGCGCGCTGGTAGTTCGGCGCAGGAATCGCGGCGGCGGCCGCCCGAGGCGATCGGAGCTACACTCGCCCGGATGCCACTGCCCGGTTGGCCGGGCCCGGGCCGAGCGGAAGGAGGCTGCCTATGCGCAGCTCGAGGAGTCGTCTCCGCGCTCTCCTCCCCCTTGTCTTCCTCGCGGTCGTCCTGACCGCCGTGGCCGCAGGGGCGGCGCCGCAGACCGCGTCACCGCCCGTCGAGGTCTCGGTGGTCGATCTGCTTGCCGGGTGTCCGCCGGACGGCTCCGGGATCAACTTCCCGAGTGGGGAGGTCGAGCCCTGGATCGACGTCAACCCGACCGATACGGACAACCTCGTGTCCGTCTACCAGCAGGATCGCTACTCGAACGGCGGCTCGAAGGGTACCGTCGCGAGTGTCTCCTTCAACGGCGGCGTGACGTGGACGCAGGTGGCCGTGCCGACGGCGACCCGCTGCGAGGGCGGGCCCTACGACCGCGCGTCAGACCCGTGGGTCTCCTTCGGGCCCGACGGGACCGCCCACTCCATGAGCCTCGTCACCGACTTCGATCCGCCCACGGGCGGCTTCGGCGACAACGGCATGGTCTACAGCCGCTCGACGGACGGCGGCCTCACGTGGGAGGACCCGATCCTCCTTGCCACGGACGATAACCCCCGCTACCTGAACGACAAGAACTCGATCACCGCCGACCCGAATGACGCGGACTTCGTCTACGCCGTCTGGGATCGCATCCAGAGCGCGGGCGGGGACGTCCACAGCCCGGAGAACCGGATCGGGCTCGGATTCAAGGGACCGATCTACCTTGCGCGCTCCACCGACGGGGGCGAGACCTGGGAGCCTGCCGAGAAGATCTACGAGACGGGCGCGAACAAGCAGACGATCGGCAACCAGATCGTCGTGCGCCCGCAGGGCCAGGTGTTCGACTTCTTCGGGGACATCGTGAACAGCTCGAACCGCCGGGACGGGATCGGCCCGATCCTCGTCTCCTTCATCGTCTCCGCCGACAAGGGGGAGACCTGGAGCATGCCTACCCGCATCGACGACCAGCTGCCGATGAGCCTCTTCCGGCCGAGCAGCACGGTCGACCTCGAGAACGTGGCGTGCCCGGATCCGTCGCAGACCGGAGCCTGCCCGATCCGTGGCGGGGACTTCATCCCGGACCCGGCCGTCAACGCGGCCAACGGGAACCTCTACGCGGTCTGGATGGACGCCCGCTTCAGCTTCTTCCAGACAGGCGCCTTCCGGTGGGACAGCATCGCGTTCAGCCAGTCGACGAACGGCGGCCAGACCTGGTCACCCGCAATCCAGGTCAACGCGACGCCGCCCGGGAGCGCGCAGAACTCCCAAGCGTTCACGCCCTCCGTCGCGGTGGGTGACGACGGGACGATCACCGTTTCCTACTACGACTTCCGGAACAACACCGACTCGCCGGCGACGCTGCTCGCGACGTACTGGGCGGCGCACTGCCATCCGGCCGCCGAGAACTGCGCCAACCCGGCGAGCTGGGACGAGGAGACGCAGGTCGCCCCGACGTTCGACATCCGCGAGGCGCCGTTCGCCCGCGGGTACTTCGTCGGCGACTACATGGGCCTCGCCTTCGCGCCCGACGACGGGGACGCCGTCGGTCCCGCCGGTGACGCCTTCGTGTCGGCGTTCGGCTCTACCTTCGGCGGGGGCCCTTCGAGCATCTTCGTCAGCAGGCTCACGCCCTAAGCGGGACACGGGATGCCCGGGCGCTCGTGACGGCGCCCGGGCATCCTCGCCACATCTCTCAGGAGCCTGCGGGAATCTTCCGCTCGCAGTCGTCGGAGACGATGTCCCCGGGACCGACGTGCGCCGTGTCCGTTCCCTCGCCGCAAGTGATCGTGTCCTGCCCACGGCCGCCGGAGATCCAGTCGTTGCCGCTGCCGCCGTCGAGGGTGTCGTTGCCGGCGTTGCCGAAGAGGCGGTCGCCGCCGTCACCGCCGGTGACGGTGTCGTCGCCGGCACCACCCGCAACCCAGATGTCGGCGCCGTTTCCGCCGGTCACCGTGTCGTTTCCGGGGCCACCCCAGGCACGGTCGCGACCGCCGTTCCCGTTCACGCGATCGTCGCCGGGTCCTCCCCAGGCGTAGTCTCGGCCCGCACTGCCGTTTAGGACGTCGTCGCCGGCATAGCCGTGGATGGAGTCGCGCGCGCTCGTTCCTGTGAGCGTGTCCGCCTCCGGTGTTCCCTTGATCAGTGCCGCCGAGGCGAGCGGGACGAGGGCTGCAGCGACGACGACGGTAATGAGGGAGATGGTTTTCTTCAATTCCTTCCCTTTCGTTGCTTTGTGGGCGGTGTGGGCCTGCCGTTCCCGGGCTTCGCGCCAGCTACGGGGACGTGGAGAGCGGCAGCGAGCGCGGTAGCGAGGAGTGCTTGAGTGCGAGCTTCATGCGGGTCAGGCCCACGTGCCGGGCACGGTCACGAGCACAGACGCCGCGCCCGTCAGAAACATGCGACCCCTTACGAAAAATCAACACATCGGAGAGTTCACTGCTTCACGCAGGGGGCATCGCGGTTGCGTGAGCTCGACGCGCCGCGGCGAGGCGCACGTTTCTCCGTCGCGGGGCGTCTGTACTCGTAACGAACGGCGGGCGGCGACTCGGCGTCCGGGGGGCTCCAAGGGGCGAAAGGGGAATCATGCGGACGTTAGGCATCGGGAGTGTCCTCGTTGGGGCGCTGCTCGTCTTCGCGACGGCGGCAGCCACCGCGCCATCGAAGAACGACGAGCTTCTCAAGGGCGAGCGTCATTTCCTCGAGCAGTCCAACAAGACATACACGGGCGGGAGGAAGGCCGCCCGGGTGAAGAACATGGAGGTGGTGGGCCAGAACGCTCTCGGCGGTCGCGGCTTCAACGCCGACGTCTGGGTCCACCGGGGTTATGCGTACGTCGGTCACTGGGGGTTCTCCGACTCGGCCAACGGCTCGAAGACCCGCTTCTGCCCGTCGCCGCCGAGGAACGGCATCGCCGTCGTCGACGCCACGGATCCCGCCGAGCCGGTGATGGTCTCGCGCCTCGTCAACCCGACGGGCACCTCGGCCGAGGACGTCACGGTGTTCGAGGCGAGGTACGGGCCCCTCGCCGGGCACGACATCGCGGCAGTCGGCCTCCAGGTCTGCGGCGGCTCCCGGCTCGATCCGAGCTTCCCGCGCGGACTGATGCTGTTCGACGTCACGAGCCCGACGAGCCCCGTCCAGCTCGGCTTCCTCAGCACGGGCTGCTGTACGCGGGGCCTGCACGAGCTCGAGTTCGGGCACCGTGACGACCTCGGGAGGACGTTCGTCTACGCGTCGGTCCCCGCGAGCGAGTACGAGGAAGACAGCTCGCCGAGCGGATTCCGGGACCTCCAGGGGCGCGGTGACTTCCGGCTCATCGACGTGACGAACCCGGCCGCGCCGCTCGCCGTGTCCGACTGGGGCGTCATCCACGACGCCGGCGGCCCGCTCAATCCCGCCCAGGGCTGCGATCCGGATTCGGTCTTCGGGCACAGCGCGGAGCCGTCCGAGGACGGGAAGCTGGCATTCGTCGCCTACTGGGACAGTGGCTTCGTAGCGCTCGACGTGACGAATCCGGCCAACCCGGTGCTCAAGGGTCATACCGTGTACGCGGCCGACGAGGACGGCGACGGCCACTCGTCGATGTACGACGACGCCCGCCGGCTCCTCTTCTCGGCCGACGAGGACTTCGGCAAGAACTGCGGCCCGGGCATCGAGCCCGGGTATGGGTACCTGCGCGTCTGGGACTACTCGAACCTCGCCGCGCCGGTGCAGATCGGGGAGTACCGGACGCCTAACTCCGGCGGGCGCCTGCCCCTCGGCTCGGGCGACTACACGATCCACAACCCAATGATCATGGGAACGGATGTCTACATCTCCTGGTACTCCGACGGCGTCCGCGTCGTCGACGCGAGCGACCCGGCGAGCCCCGAGGAGGTCGCGTACTTCGTTCCCCCGGCGGGCCAGAACCCGGTGAAGCCCTCCCAGCGGAGCACCCTCTCGCAGACGCCGCAGGTCTGGGGCGTCTTCGTGGACGAGGCAACCGGTCTCGTCTATGCGAGCGATATGAACACCGGCCTCTGGATCCTGAGGCGAACGGACTAAGCACAGGACCGAGGTGACGGAACGAGCGGCGCCCCTCCGGGGGCGCCGCCGGCCGCGCAGGCGGCCCGGAGCGGGCGTGGGCTCCCCCTATGGAGTGATCTTTCGCACTGGAACGCACGTTTTGCCGGGGCCAAGCGTCCGTGCGCTTAGGAGCCACCGCCGCAGAACCGATCCGGAGGTTAGACCCCGCATGCCCCCCGCACATCAACCACTGCCCGCCACCCCGCTCGCCGCCAGGCGCAGCTTGCACCACAGGGTCAGGTCCGAGAGCGGCCAGGTCGCCGTCATCATGGCCGCTTTCCTTGCCGTCATGGTCGGCGCCGCGGCGATGGTGCTCGACGTGGGCTCGTGGTATCGGGCCGACCGGGCCGCACAGGCGACGGCGGACGCGGCTGCCCTCGCGGGCGCCCAGGGTCTGCAGGCGGGCAAGAGCAACGCGTCGGCCCTCGCCGGCGAGTACGCGACGAAGAACGGCGGCGGCGACATCGAGATCTCGTTCGGCACCAAGGTCGTGGCGAACGACCTGATCACGGTGACCGTGGCGCGCCCGGCTCCGGGGTTCTTCAGCAAGTTGTTCGGGATCGACTCCGTTGAGGTGAATGCTCGCGCAACCGCGCGCGCGGGCATCCCTTCTCAGGCACGGTACGTGGCCCCGATCGCCGTCAACGAGCAGCACCCGATGCTGCAATGCGGCTGTTTCGGCGACCCGACGCAGGTCGCCTTGATCAACCTGCACAACCCTGGCGGCAGTGACGCAGCAGGCGCCTTCGGCCTCCTCAACCTGGACAGCCAGCAGGACGGGGGCAACATCGGCTCCAATGTGCTTGCAGACTGGATCCGTGACGGCTACCAGGGCGCGTTGCCGCTTGGCACGTATAACTCAGCGCCGTCCGCCAATTTCAACTCCGGGAGCATCAAGAACGCCCTCGACGACCGGCTCGGTACGGAGCTGCTCTTCCCCGTCTACCGCTCGATCACCGGCGGAGGCTCCGGGGCGGAGTACGACATCATCGCCTGGGTCGGCTTCGTCCCGACGTCGTTCAACGTCGGCGGGAGCAGCGGTACGATCCGGGGATACTTCACCAAGGTCATCTGGCAGGGGCTCGCCGACGAAACGGGCACCGTCCCTGACCACGGCGCCCGCGTTATCTCCCTCGTCGAATGACCGTGACCCCTTCGGTTCGCCCTGATTCTGAGGTGAGGTCTCCTCGGCCGAGCCGGGAGAACCGCGTGCACGTAGCTCGTACGGCGTCCTTGTAACCTACCCTCTGGTGACCGCGGGCCTGCTCACTCGGGTCAAGAACCTGTGGAGCCGTGTCAAGGCGCGCTGGGCCCGGATCTCTGGAGTTCTTCCACGCGAAGAGCCGCAAGGCAGTCGCCGCGCGCTGGGTCGTCGCGATCGTGCTCTTCTTCGTCGCGCTCCTCGTCCTCCTCTTCATGAACTGGCTGCTTCGGGGCGCAGGGCTGTGGGGAGACCTCGCCTTCGCCGTCGTCGTCACGACGGGGGTCTTCTGGATCGCCCGCCGCGTGGCGCATCCGTTTCTCGTCGAGGGGGACGTCAAGGCGCTCCCGCGCGCCTTCGCGACCACGATCTTCGTGCTCATCGGCGTCCCGGTCGCATACGTCACGCGCCCCGCCGGCCTCGCGCTGCTCCTGGCTCCCGTCGGCGTCTGGGCCCTGTTCCAGCTCGCCTACTGGAACGAGGACCGGCGCCACCCCGAGAAGCCCAAACGCGAGCAGCCGAGGCGCTTCCCCGTGTTCTGGCACGCGGAGGTGGCCGGCGTCGCGCTCCTCGCGATCGTGCTCTTCGTGGCGCCGTCAGTGGGGTCGCCCGACCGCGTGCCGCAGGCGGTGCCCGCGGCCGACGTCGAGGGCGGCGAGCAGGGCCTGGCGGCCGCCGAGCGATTCAGGCCCCTCCTCTTCTTCGACTCGGGCGAGCGACGCTATCCCCTGGACATCCAGGATGCGATCGCGGACGACAGGATGCAGATGTGCCGGAAGGCGGTCGGAGACGACAACTGCGACCTCGTCGAGAGCGCCGAGCTGATCGACGAGAACCTCGACTACCTCACACTCGAGGAGGCCCCGGGGACTCCGCGCGGCGGGGGCGACGGCAGCGCGATCTACTACCACGTGACGCGCCCCGACCCCGGCGACCGCGTCTACGTCGACTACTGGTGGTTCTACTCGCGGAACCCCTCACCGGTCGCCGACAAGGTCTTCTGCGGGCCCGGCCTGCGCACGCCGCCCTTCACCTGCCAGGAGCACGCGGGCGACTGGGAGGGGCTTACGGTCGTCCTCGCTCCGTGCGAGGAAGGAGCACGGGACTGCGAGGACGTCGACGGCGAGCTCCTCGGGCCGGAGGAGGTCCGCTACGGGCAGCACGAGCATGTTGCCGCCTATGACTGGGACGCGACGCTCGCGCCGCTCTGGAGCTCGCTCCCGACCCCGAGCGCGCCGGCGCTCGCCGAGACGTGGGGGAGCCTGGTGCTCCCGGCGGTGGCCGCGGCAGGGGCCCGCCCGATCGCCTTCGTCGCCCGCAACAGCCACGCGTCGTATCCGGACGCGTGCTTCCCAACAGACTGCAGCCAGCAGACGCGCAACCTGCCCGAGGCGCGCCACGACGGCGTGGTGCCGTGGGTGCACAACGCCGAGTGCGACGGCTGCGTCAAGCCCCTTCCGCTCACCGCCGAGGGGGACCCTGCGCTCTGGAATGCCTTCCCGGGTCGCTGGGGCGAGCAGCACTGCATCCTCGCGGGCGCCTACTGCGACCTGTCCGGCGCGCCGAAGGGGCCCTCGTTCCAGACGCGCTACGAGGAGCCGGACGGAGAGGTCGTGCAGATCTGCCTGGGCCGCACGCAGAGCGGAGCGCCGCGGCTCGCGCGCTGCTGATCAGCCCGGGATCTCGCCTGCGGGGTCGCCCCAGGTGTGCCAGCGGTCGACCTCGACGAAGACGGTCATCCCGCGGTAGTCGCGGTCCTCGTACGGGACGCCCTCGTAGCGCTGCGACAGCGCGTCGATGTCGGCCAGGTCGTCGTCGCTCCTGAAGTCCACCGCGTGGCCGAGGACGGAGACGTGGGAGTACCAGTCGTCGCCGAGGACCGTCAGCGCCACGCTCGGGTTCGCGCGGATGTGGCTCAGGCGGTGGCTGTCATGACCCATGGAGAGAACCACCCGGCCCGCGTCGTCGATCCCGTACCAGCATGGGGTGGTCACCGGCGTCCCGTCGGCGCGCACCGTGCCGACGACCGCGTGGCGCGGCTTGGCGACGAAGCGCTGAAGCTCCTGGGGGAGAGGCGCCCGCGGCACCCGGCGATTCTAGAAGGCCGCGCGTGGGGAGGCGTCGCCGTACCACCAGCGGTAGCTCTCAAGGGCGAGTACGAGCGGAAGGCGCCGCTGGATTGTGAGGCCGGCGGCCGCCGGCAACTAGCTTCCGACGAGGCCGGTCTGGAGCTGGGCGACGTACGCGTTCAGCTCCTGCTCGCGGCGGTCGAGCCGTGCCCGCAGCTCGGCGAGCTCGGCGTATTGGTGCTCGAGCTCCTCGCGGCGGATCTGGAGCTGCGCCGTCTCGCGCACGCGGTACTCGTCCAGCTCGTGCTCGCGCGCGTCGAGCTCCCGGCGGCGCTCTTCGAGCAGCGTCTCGGCCTCGGCGAACGAGCGGTCGCGCTGTGCGACCCACTGGGTGTCGAGGGCATCGGGGTCGAGCAGGTCGCGATGGAACTGGGCGAGCTCGCGCTCTCGGTCGGCGAGCCGGCGCTGCTCGACGCGCAACCGGTCGCTCTTCTCGGTGAAGCCCTGCTCCCGGGCGGACAGCTCGGCCTCGCCCTCGAACAGCTTGCGGATTC
>CAWCCL010000005.1:0-305380 GCA_963794055.1 uncultured Actinomycetes bacterium | reverse complement strand
ATTCTGTCGAGGGTGACCATCTATCTCGGCCCCCGGTTTCCCGGAGGCTCGTGCGGCGTACCCGGCTCCTCGGCGGGCCACCTGTGGCGGAGCCTGTTCGCCTTGCACCGGACGGGGTTTGGCAGCCGCCGTGTCACCACGACGCTGGTGGGCTCTTACCCCACCCTTTCACCCTTACCGCCGGCGTCTCCGGAGAGAGACGTTCGCCGGAGGCGGTCTCCTTTCTGTGCCACTTTCCGTCGGCTTTCGCCGCCTGGGGTTTCCCCAGCGTCCTGCCCTTCGGTGTCCGGACTTTCCTCGAGCCGCTCACGCGGCCCGCGATCACCCGGCCTGCACGTCCAAGTGTAGCGTCGCTTCGCCGGCCTCCCCGATCCCCGAACCGCACTCCGGGCACTCGATCGCACCGTCGCTGTGCAGGACGAACTCCCCGCACGCCGAGACACTCGAGGCTCGCGCCGCGCATGAGCGCCATGAGCTCCTGGTCGAGAGTGCGGTTGAGCGTGACGACCTCCATGACCTCAGCCCACTCTCCGGAACACGCCCACTACCTTGCCCAAGATGCTGACGTGCTCGGGATACAGCGGCTCCATCGACGAGTTCTCGGGCTGCAGGCGCACGCGCCCCTTCTCCCGGAAGAAGGTCTTCACGGTCGCCTCGTCGGCGGCCTCGTCCTGGCCGGCCAGCGCCACGACGATGTCCCCGTCCCGCGCGGTCTGCTGACGCTGCACGACCACGTAGTCCCCGTCGAGGATTCCCGCGTCGATCATGCTCTCGCCCTTCACGCGCAGGAGGAACTCCTCCCCCCCGCGCGAGAGCGTATCCGGCACGGCCAGGTGGTCCTGGACGTTCTCCTCCGCCAGGAGCGGCCCGCCCGCCGCGATCTCGCCGACGAGCGGCAGCACACGGACCTCGCCGACGTCCGGCAGAGACACGGAAGCGCCCGCTGCCACGCGCTCGCGCTTGGTGAGCTCGAGCGCCCGCGGCTTGGTCGGGTCCCGCCGCAGGTAGCCCGCGCGCTCGAGATTGGCCAGATGGGCGTGGACGGTCGACGGCGAGGCGAGCCCCACGGCCTCGCCGATCTCGCGCACGGTGGGCGGATAGCCGTGCGAATCCGCGTAGCTGACGACGAACTCGTAGACCTCTCGCTGACGCTGCGTGAGCATCTGCCTCCCTCGCTGGTCGAACGTTTGTTCGTACAAGGTAGCGAGAGGCTCGGACGGAGTCAACCCGCGCCCCTGAAGGGGCACGGCCAGCCGCTACAATGCGCCCGTCCACGCGCTGGTGGCGGAATTGGTAGACGCGCAAGGTTGAGGGCCTTGTGGCCCGAACGGGCCGTGGAGGTTCAAGTCCTCTCCAGCGCATGCGAGGGCGCCCGCGCGGCGCCCTTTCTCGTGGGGGGCGGCGTATCGTGGGGACGAGGCGCCGTCTCACGACGCTCGCGCTCACGCTCGGCCTCTCGGCCCTCGTCGCGGTCGCTGCGGTGGACGCGCTCCGAGGCTCGAAGGAGCCTCCGCCTCGAGCCGAGGATCGCGGACCGGTGACGGGCGACTCCGGGAGGGTTTGACGAAATGCCGGCTGTGCCGAGCGACGTCCCGCCAAGCCCTCCTGGGAACCGGCCGCGCAGTTGACCGGCGTCAGTAATGTACGGAGTCGCCGTGCAGGGCCTCGCAGAACACGCGATCGACAACGCAGTCGGGGCGGGCGCCGGTTACGCCGACGCCCGCGTCGTCCACCGCCGCGCGCAGCTCGTCGCGACGAAGAACGGAGAGGTCGACTCGGTCTCCGACTCGGAGTCCGAGGGCGTCGGCGTACGCGTCCTCGTCGACGGGGCGTGGGGCTTTGCCGGCGACCCGCGCCTCTCCGAGGAGGGCGCCCGCGACGCCGCTCTCCGCGCCGCCGCCTTCGCGCGCGCGAGCGCCTCGCGGCGCGTGCGCGCGTGGAGCTGAGTCCGATCCCGCCCGCGGACGGCGACTATTCGGCCCCGATGGAGCGCGACCCCGTGGAGGTGCCGCTGGAGGAGAAGATCGCGCTCTGCCTGCGCGCCGAGGAGGGCATGCGCCGGCCCGAGGTGAAGATCACCGAGGCGACCGTCCGGGCGATGCGCGAGCAGCGCGTCTTCCGGTCCTCCGAGGGCGCCGAGCGTCATCGCAGAGCTTCGTCGAGTGCGGCGCCGGCATCGACGCGCTGGCCGTCTCCGACGACGGCCGCGTCCAGAACCGGAGCTACCCGAGCGCCCACGGGGGCTCGAGCGGCCAGACGGGCTGGGAGTTCGTCGAGGGCCTCGGGCTCGACCGCGAGGCGCCGCGCGTCGGCGAGGAGGCCGCCGCGCTCCTGCAGGCCGACGCCTGCCCCTCGGAGGTGACGACGATCGTCGTCGACGCCGAGCAGATGGTGCTCCAGGTGCACGAGTCGGTCGGCCACCCGACCGAGCTCGACCGCGTCTACGGCACCGAGGCCGCGTACGCGGGCACGAGCTTCCTCAAGCCTGGCGACCTCGGCACGCTCCGCTACGGCTCGGAGCACATGAACATCACCGCCGACCCGACGACCTCGCTCGGCCTCGGCACCTTCGGCTGGGACGACGAGGGCGCGCCCGCGCGGCGCCAGCCGGTCGTCGAGGGCGGCATCCTCACGGGCTTCCTCGCCTCGCGCGAGACCTCGGCGCTGATCGGCCGTGACCTCGGCGGCTCCATGCGAGCCGACAGCTGGAGCCGCATGCCGCTCGTCCGCATGACGAACCTCCATCTCGAGCCGGGCGCCGGAGCGCTGGAGGACCTGCTCGCGGACGTGGACGACGGCCTCTACCTCTGCACGAACAAGAGCTGGTCGATCGACGACAAGCGCCTCAACTTCCAGTTCGGGACGCAGGTCGCCTGGGAGATCAAGAAGGGCAAGCTCGGGCAAGCTGCTCCGCGACCCGACGTACATGGGCGTCACGCCGGACTTCTGGGGGAGGCTCGACGCCGTCGCCGGGCCCGAGGAATGGCGGATGTACGGGCTGACGAACTGCGGCAAGGGCCAGCCCGGCCAGCACGCGCACGTCTCCCACGGCACCTCGCCCGCGCGCTTCCGCGACGTCCAGGTGGGCGTCCGAGCGTAGACCCGGGCCCTCGACCTCGCCGAGCGCGCCGTCAAGGCCGCCGAGGGCGACGAGGCCGACGCCTCCGTCCACGTCGAGAGCTCGGGGTTCGCACGCTTCGCGTCGTCGGCCGTCCACCAACCGACGCTGATCCGGGACGAGTCGGTCACGCTTCGCGTCGTCCGCGACGGCCGCGTCGGCTGCGCGACCACGAACCGCACCGACGACGAGGGACTCGCGGAGGCGGCGCGTCACGCCGGCGAGGCCGCAGACAGCTCGCCCGTCGATCCCTGGTTCGCCGGCCTCCAGGAGCCCGAGCCCGTGCCGGAGGTCGAGGGCTACGACGAGGCGACCGCGGCGCTGACGCCCGAGGACCAGGCGGAGGCCGCGGCCGAGGCGATCGCCGCGGCGCCGGGACTCGGCCTCTACGGCTACTACACGAGCGGCGTCACCGAGATCGCCGTCGCCTCGACCACCGGCCACGCCGTCTCGCAGGCGATGACCGACGTGAGCGTGCTGACGCTCGCGGCCTCGGACGACTCGTCGGGCTACGCAGAGGCGACGCTCGTGGCGCGCGTCCGACCTCGACCCGGCCGCGGTCGCGCGGGAGGCGGCGGAGAAGGCGGCCCGCACGCGCGGCGCCAAGACGATCGAGCCGCAGACCTTCCGCGCGGTGCTCGAGCCGTATGCGGTCTCGGAGCTCCTCTTCTACTTCGCCTTCACGCTCGCTGAACGCGCTCGCGTTCCTCGAGGGCCGCAGCTACCTTTCCGGCCGTCTCGGCGAGAAGCTCTTCGACGAGAGCTTCACGGTCTGGGACGACGGGCTCGACGCGCGCAACTATCCCAAGTCCTTCGACCTGGAGGGCGTCCCCAAGCAGCGCGTGATGATCGATCGAGGAGGGCGTCGCACGCGACCTCGTCTGGGACCGCCGCACCGCCAAGCAGGCCGGCGACGGCCATGTCTCGACCGGGCACGCGCTCGCGCCGCCCGCGCAGGCGTTCGGGCCGATCCCGTTCAACCTTCCGATGCGCGGCGGGAACGCAGCCTCGGTGGACGAGCTCGCCGAGCGCGTCGGCGACGGCATCTACGTCACGCGCCTGCATTACCTCGGCGTCGTCGACCCGCGCGAGGGGATCATCACCGGCATGACCCGCGACGGGACGTTCCGCATCGAAGGCGGCAAGGTGACGACGCCGCGTCGTGAACCTCCGCTTCACGACGTCGTTTCCGGCCCTCGCGGCCGGGCTCCTCGGGCTCACCGAGGAGGTCACTCTCGTGAACCGAAGCGACTTCTACGACGAGCGCTACCCGTTCGGTACCCTGGTGCCCGGCAGTGGCGACAGACGCGTTCACCATCGTCGGAACGGGGTCGGGGCCGGGGCTCTGATGCAGGTCGTCCTCGTCGGCACCCGCAAGGGCCTTTTCTCACTCGAGAGCGACGAGGACCGGCGCGACTGGAAGCTCGACGGCCCGTTTCTCACCGGCTGGTCGGTCTTCCATGCGGTCGTCGACCCGCGCGACGGGACGATTCACGCGGCGACGAACAACGACGTCTACGGCGCGACCGTCCACCGGTCGTCCGACCGGGGCGCGACGTGGACGCGCGCCGAGGAGATCGGACTCCCGGAGGAGAGCGGGCTCAAGCTGGAGAAGACCTGGCACGTCGAGCCCGGGCGCGCCGGCGAGGACGGCCGGCTGTGGCTCGGCGCCGCGCCCGGCGTGCTCTTCCGCACCGACGACGGCGGCGAGACGTGGCGGCCGGTGGACGGCATCGTCGGTCACGAGACCCGCCCACAGTGGCACCCGGGCGCGGGCGGGATGTGCTGCCACTCGATCGCGCTCGACCCGGACGAGCCGGAGCGCATGTACGTCGGCATCTCCGCGGCCGGGGTCTTCCGGAGCGAGGACGGCGGCGAGACCTGGACGCCGGCGAACAAAGGTACCGCTGCCGACTTCCTGCCCGACCCCTTCCCCGAGCTCGGCCAGTGCGTGCACAAGCTGCTCCTTCATCCGGGGCGGCCTGGGCGGCTCTGGCAGCAGAACCACTGCGGCGTCTACCGCTCGGACGACCGCGGCGAGAGCTGGGAGCGCCTCGAGGGCAACGGCCTTCCCAGCGGCTTCGGCTTCCCGCTCGCTCTCGACCACCGCGAGCCCGACGCCGCATTCGTCGTCCCCGAGGAGGGCGCCGAGAACCGGGTCACCTGCGACGGTCGGCTGGGCGTATACCGGACCCGCGACCGGGGCTCTTCCTGGGAGCTCCTCACCGGCGGGCTGCCGCAGCCCGCTTGGGGGGCGGTCATGCGCGAGGGCTTCTCCTCCGACCGCCTCGACCCGCCGGGGATCTACCTCGGCACCCAGAGCGGCTCGCTCTTTGTCTCCCCGGACGCCGGCGAGACCTGGCTCGAGCCCGTCGCCCAGCTCCCGCCGATCCTGTCGGTGGAAGCCGCCGCGTGGCGCGTAGTCCTCCTCCCCTCGCTCCTCGCCGCCGAGGCGGGCGGTCGCAACCGCTTCGAGCTCGACGCTGCGACCGTTGGGGACGCCCTGCGCTCGCTCCCCGTGGCGAACCTCGTCCTCGACGAACGGGGGGAGCTTCGGCGGCTGGTGAACGTCTACGTGGACGGCGTCGACGTGCGGGATCGCGACGGTCTGGCCACCGAGCTCACGGGCGGCGAGGAGATCAGGCTCGTCGCCGCGATCGCGGGCGGATTGCGCTAGTCGAACTGGTAGAAGAGCACGACCGTGTTGATGGCGAAGAGGAGCGCCACGAACACGGTCAGCCGCGTCAGGTTCCGCTCGACGATGTGCTGGCCGCCCTGGGAGGCCGGCGTGAAGCCCATACCGCCGAAGCCCGTGTCACGGCCGGAGTGCATGAGCACGAGGCCGATCAGGGCGGCTGAGAGCAGAACCTGGATGACTGCGAAGAGCCCGGTCACGTCGGATCAGGCTAGCAGGTCGCTTCGCGACCCCGATGGGCTGATCTCGAGGCCGCGCGCCGTGCCGACGTGCTCGACCTGGAGCGTCGTGTGGTCGATGCCGAAGCGCTCGTGCAGGAGCGCTTCGAGCTCGAGGCGGATGCGGTGGCAGTCGGCTCCGGGCTGGACGAGCACGTGGGCGGAGAGCGCGGGGAACCCGTCCGTCACCGTCCACACGTGGAGGTCGTGCGCCTCGACGACGCCGGGGTGAGCCACGATCGCCGGGCCGACGTCCGCCGGCGGCGCCGAGGCCGGAGCACCCTCGAGGAAGATGCGTCCCGACTCCCGCAGGAGCGACCAGGCCGCAGCGAACATCAGCGCCGCAACGAGGAGCGAGGCGACCGGGTCGAAGCGGTTCCAGCCCGTGGCCAGGATCAGCACCGCCGCGAGCGCGGTCCCGACGAAGGCGGCGAGGTCGGTGACGATGTGGAGGTAGGCGCCGCGCACGTTCAGGCTCTGCCGGCGAGCGCGCGGAGAGGAGCGCGACCACGACGAGGTTCACGGCGATCCCGACGACGGCCACGACGCCGACGATCCCCGCATCGACCTCCGGAGGGTCGATCAGGCGCCGGATCGCCTCGTAGACGATCCAGATGCCGAAGAGCAGGAGCGTGAGCCCGTTCGCCTGCGCGGCCAGGATCTCCACGCGCCCGAAGCCGAAGGTCCAGCGCCCCCCGGCCGGTCGCGCCGCGAGCGACGCGGCGAGGAGGGCCAGTGCGAGCGCAGCGGCATCGGTGAGCATGTGGCCCGCGTCGGCGAGAAGCGCCAGCGAGTTGGCAAGGATGCCGAAGACGACCTCCGCGACCATGAAGGCGAGGAGGAGCGCCAGCGAGACGGCGAGCAGCCTCCGGTCGGCCGCGCCGGTCACCCGCGCCGTCACCGTGGTCGTGGTGGCGGTGATCATGCATCCCGCTCATTGTGCCGCCGCGGCCTCGAGCACCCGCTCCACCCGCTCGGCCTGCCGACGGACGTCGTGCTCGGCCGCGGCCTCCCGTGCAGCCGGATTGGGGCTCGGGAGCCGCGCGGCCGCAGCCAGCCCAGCGGCGATCGAGTCAACGCTCGTGGGATCGACGAGCACGCCGGCCTCGGGAGAGACGAACTCCGGCGGCCCGCCCACGCGCGTCGCCACCACCGACCGCTCGCAGGCGAGCGCCTCGAGCAGCGCCTGGCCGAACGGCTCCACCAGGCTCGGCTGGCAGATGATGTCGGAGGCAGCCGATCCAGTCCGCCACAATGTCATGGGGGACGCTCCCGACGAGCCGGACCCGCGGCCGGCCCTCGAGCTCCCCGCGCAGCGCGCCGTCGCCGACGAAGGCCAGGCTCCCGTGCTCGAGCCGCGCGAACGCGTCCGCGAGCCGCACCGGGTTCTTCCGCTCCTCCAGCGAGCCGACCGCCAGGTAGAACGGCGGCTCCCCCTCCCACCCGAGCCGCTCGCGCAGCTCGGCCGCGTTGCGGCCGCGGAAGCGCTCGCAGGTCGACGCCGCAGTCGATCACCTCGACGCGACCCTCCAGCCGCGGCAGGCGCGCTACGAGCTCCCGGCGGAGGAAGTCCGACACGGCGATCACGCGCGCGGAGCGGACGACGAGCTTGGATGCGCGTCTCGAAGCCCGGGATCGACCCGATGTTGCGGACGTCCTGCCCGTGCGCGGTGACGACGAGGCCGGCGCGGGCGGCGCGAGCCGCCGCCGCCGCGGCCCCGCCGGCCGGGAAGAGGAAGTGCCCGTAGACCACGTCGGGCCGGAACCGCCGCGCCCGGCGGACCGCGTCGGCGCCGAGCCGCACGTACTTCGCCCGCGAGCCGCCGCGCCCGTCCACGACGGCGTACTCGAGCTCGTGTCCCCTCCGCTCCAGCTCCCGGGCGAGGTCGGCGACGAAGATCCCGAAGTCGGGGTCCGACGGGCCGGGAAACATCTGCGAGACGAGGAGGATGCGCACTGTTGACTTTAGTTGCGACTCCCCGATCGGGGGAATGACCACATTGCGGGACGCCGCTACGGTCGAAGCATGGCGAAATCTGCGGCCGCCGGTGTCGACGTCGCCGTTGTCGAGGCACACCTGGCTCGTTATGCGGTCTCCTGTCCGCTCTGCAAGGCGGTCGACCGGCTCGGCGTGGGTCAGCAGCAGTGCGAGATCGCCTCGGCGAACGGCGGGCCGGACTCGATCTCCGTGATCGTCGTCGTCTGCACGCGCTGCGGCTTCCTGATGCCGCTCGCGGCCGACCGCATCGCCCCCACAGAAGAGAAGGCGGCCTAAGAACTCGAATCGGAATGACGCTTCGCCGGCGGGGCGTCCTGGGTGAGCGCGATGCAAGGACGCAGGGCGCCTGAATAGCAGCGCTATTCGGGCAACCGAGGACGCCGCAGCGCGCCGCCCAGGGCGTCGCGACGGCTCAAGGCTTCATTCTGCTTCGGGTTCTAAGCCGCCTTCCCGGGGCCGCGGTCTACGCGGCCTTGAGTCGTCGCGAGTCGCGCTCGAGCCGCTCTTCGGCCCGTGCGCGGGCGCGGATCTCATCGGACGGGCCGAAGCGGTCGTACGCACGAAGGGCGCGCGCCTCCGCCCACAGCTCGTCGATCTGCCTGGAGAGCTCGGCGGCCTCGGCCGACTTGGTAGGGTCGACGCCGGCGGTGAGCTCGTGCCAGAGCTCGGCACGCCGTTCGACGGCACGCTCGAGCTCGGCTCGGATGGTGTTCATGGTTCTCATCACACGTCCTTAAACGCGACCGCCGGGGTCGGAATTCCGAGGGTGCGACGCCTTCGGAGGCTATGCCTCGCGGGCCGTTTCGGCGGCCTGCGGGAGCATCCCGGGAGGCCCGAAAACGGTGATCCGAGCCGCGGCAGCGACGGCTACGACGATCGCGGCGTCCTCGTCCGCCGACCACCCGGCGTCGCCCGCAACCGGCCCGACCGCGCGCAGGAAGCCCTCGTAGCGGCTCGGAGATCGGGTAAGGGTCGTGAAGACACAGCGGGTCTGCGGAGAGTCGGCCCGGTACGTGTGCGCGACGCTCCGCTCGACGACGAACGTCTCGCCGGCCTCGAGCCTCACGCTCTCCTCGCCGGCGTACACCGTGATCGCGCCCTCGAGGACCTGCACCGCCTCGTCCGCCTCGTGAGCATGGAGCGGGGCCATGAAGCCCTCCGCTGCGGAGCTCTCGACGGATGCGGGCCGGCCTTCCACCTGCCGCTCGAATGCCTGCGCCTCGTTCATGAGGCACAGCTTCCAGGACGGGAGGCCGACCGGGAAGGCGGTCACCCAGCGTCTGCCGGTGCGGTTAACCAACCTGGGAGGGGTTGACGAAACGTAGCTGTGCCGCCGGGCCGCGCTGCTCGTCCCGAGGCGGTGTCCTCAGTCGCGCCCGTAGCCTCCGGCTACGAGCGACTCCCTGCGTCCTTGCCTCGGAACGACCATCGCACCCCGGCGACGAGCGACGTTCCGCCAACCCCTCCTACGCCGGCTGGCAGACGTCACTGCCGGCGGCGACGCCGGGAAGCTTGCCGAGGATCTCGGCGAGCTCGGCGATCTCCGCGTCGCTCAGGTGCTCCTGGAGGAGCGCCGCGATCGACCGCTCGTGCTCGCAGGACGCACGCCCGAGCGCCGCGGCCCCGGCGTCGGTCAGCTGCGCGTAGGTGACCCGCAGGTCGCTCGGGCACGATGCCCGTGTGACTAGGCCGGCCTCCTCCAGCCCTTCCAGCAGCCGGGTCACTCCGGAGGGGGTGAGAAGCAGTCTCCGCGCCAGGTCGACACGCTTCATCCGCCCGCTCTCAGCCTGGGAGAGCAGGTATAGCGCCTCGTAGTCGTTGATGGTCAGCCCGTGGTCGGCGAGGAGCCTCGAGCTGAGGCAGCGGACCGTCGAGGCGTGCGCGCGCAGCAGTCGCGTGTAGGCCCGGACGGACGCCGGCGGGTTTACGTTTTCGGTATCCGTAGCAGACACTTGCGTACTCAAAGGTGTTCGTGTACACTCGCTTGCGTTCTCAATAGTACACGACTCAAGTAGATGGAGGTAGAGCAGATGAGTACGACAGAGACGATCGTTCCGGTTGGGACCTGGACGCTCGACCCGGTCCACTCGATAGTCGGGTTCGAGGTCGACTACCTCGCCGGGACGTTCAAGGGCCAGTTCCGTGACGTGTCGGCAACGCTTACGGGTTCCGACGGGGGCGCGACGCTCGAGGGCATCGCCCAGGTTGCCAGCGTCGACGTGAAGGACGAGACCCTGGACGCACACCTGCAGAGCCCTGACTTCTTCGATGCGGAGAACTTCCCCGAGCTCCGCTTCCGGGCCGAGGACATCAGCCTCGGCGGAGGGCAGATCACGGTCAACGGCGAAATCACCATCAAGGGCGTCACCAGGCCTGTGACGGTGACGGGGACGGTCGCCCCTCCGATGGCCGACCCGTGGGGCAACGAGCGCCTCGGCGTGAAGGTGACGGCCACCGTCGATCGCACGGACTTCGGCCTCAACTGGAACAACCCGCTCCCGAGCGGCGACGCAGCGCTCGCGAACGAGGTCAAGATCATCGGCGAGCTCCAGTTCGTCCAGCCGGCCTAGCGCGATGAAAATCCTCGGCATCTCCGGCAGCCTCCGCCGGGACTCCTACAACACCAGCCTGCTCCGGGCCGCCGCCGAGCACCTCCCCGACGGCGTCGAGCTGGAGATTCTGGCAGGGCCTGAAGGCGGTGCCGCCCTACGACCAGGACGACGACACGGATCAGGCGCCGGCGGCGGTCGCGGAGCTCCGCTCCGCCGTCGCCGACGCCGACGCCGTGCTCATCGCCACCCCCGAGTACAACGCCTCCGTCCCCGGGCAGCTCAAGAATGCCCTGGACTGGGTCTCGCGCCCGGTTGCGACCAACCCCCTTCGCAACAAGCCCGCGGCGGTAATGGGCGCCACGACCGGGGCGTTCGGCGCCGTCTGGGCCCAGGCCGAGCTCCGCAAGGTGCTCGCCACGATCGGCGCCCGAGTGCAGGAGACGGAGGTCGCGTGTCGCCACGCGGACGCGCTGCTTCGCGGACGGACGGCTGGTCGACGAGGGAGTGCGGGCCCAGCTCGCGGAGACCGTCGACGAGCTCGTCGCCGCCGCCCGCGCCCGCGCGGAGGCGCAGGCGGCGGTCCCTTTCGCGGCGTAGACAGCGGTGCCGGCGTCTGAGCCGGGGCCGCGTCGTCGGCCCCCGGCGGCGGTCGCTCCTTCGGCATAGTGGGGCGCTTGAACGGTCTCTCTCGTCGACTGCTTGGAGCACGCAATGGCCACCACGCCGGACACGACCACCCCCGACATCGAACAACTGCAGCCGGTAGCCGAAGAGCGCGTCATCCTCTGACATGGGCTCACCCCTTTCCTCCGATTGGCCTCGAAGGCGAGGGTGAGCCGAAGATCGGACAGCGCCCGGCCACGGCCGGGCGCTGTCGTCTCAGCTCCTCAAAGAAGTCCAGGTTGTCGGGGTAACCCGGTGATCGTCCATCCTAGGCCAGCCCGCGAAGATCAGGCACGGACGACGATGAGTTCCAGCCGGCGCGGGCCGTGAACTCCCTCGACCCGCGAGAGCTCGATGTCCGACGTCGCGGAAGGCCCCGAGACGAACGTCACGGGCCGGCGATCGGCGCGCAGGGTGTCGGCAAGGCGGCGCATGGCCGAAGGGACACCGTCGACGACCTGAGCATCCTCGACGATGCAGAGGTGGAAGTCGGGAACGAGCGTCAGCGCACGCCGCCCTTGCCGCTCCCCCGCGTCGAGCACGATCGTCCCCGTCTCCGCGATCGCGAGCGCGCAGCCGGTGATCGCCGCGCCGATCTCGTCGAGCGTATCGATGTCGATTTCGACATCCGTGAGGGCGTCCAGGTCAGCGGGCAGCCAGTCGGCCGGCAGAGCCGCCGGGACAACCGCGCGCTCGACCCCCGCCGCGCGGCACACCTCGGAGATCGCCGAAGCGACGTCCGCCCGTGGGACTTCGGTGACCCCGGCCCCATAGTCGGAGACCCGCTCGATGAAGCGCTCGATTGTTCCCCCCGGCTCGTGCTCGGCGTAGGCGCGCGGCACTTCCACCCTTTCTGGCTCCTCCGCGCTTGGCACGTCCGCGAGCGCTCGGCGAACCCGCGCCAGGATCTCCTCTCGCGCCGTCACCGCGACGCCCACCAGTCGCGGAAGGTCTGCTTGGCGACGGGGCGAAGGTCGCGCGTCTCCGTCCAGGCTCCGAGGCCCGGCAGGCGTGTGATGCGACCGCTCCGCACGAACGGTCGCCCGCCGAACCGACCGAGACGTTGCGCCAGCGCGAAGCGCCGCTCGCCCCCGAAAACCCACGCGAGCCCGCGCATCGCCAGTCGCTCGACGCGCGGCTGGGTCGTCTCTGCGACGACCCGGCCGCGAAGGTGGACGAGCACCTCGGGGATGTCGATCTTCACCGGGCAGACCTCGTAGCAGGCGCCGCAGAGGCTCGATGCGAAGGGCAGCGATCCCGCCTGCTCGAAGCCGCGGAGCTGCGGGGTGAGGATCGCGCCGATCGGCCCTGGATACACGGAGTCGTACGCGTGCCCGCCCGTCCGCTCGTAGACCGGGCAGACGTTCAGGCAGGCACTGCAGCGGATGCATGCCAGCGTCTGGCGACCCACTTCGTCGGCGAGGACGTCCGTGCGACCTGCGTCGAGGAGCACGACGTGAAACTCCTGCGGCCCGTCCCCCGGCGTCACGCCGGTCCAGAGCGACGTATACGGATTCATGCGCTCACCTGTCGACGAGCGAGGGAGGAGCTGGAGGTAGACCTCGAGGTCCTCGAGCGTAGGCACCAGCTTCTCGATCCCGACCAGGGTGATGAGGGTGTCCGGAAGCGTCGTGCAGAAGCGCCCGTTCCCCTCGGACTCGACAATGCAGATCGTCCCCGTCTCGGCGACAGCGAAGTTGGCGCCGCTGATCGCCACCCGCGCGCGGAGGAATCGCTCTCGCAGGTGGAGGCGCGCGGCCTCGGCCAGGTCCCTAGGATCCTCGGATAGGTTGGGCAGCCCGAGCTCGCGGCGGAAGAGGTCGCGGATCTCGACGCGGTTCTTGTGGATCGCCGGCACGAGGATGTGCGAGGACTCCTCGCCGGCCAGCTGGCAGATCAGCTCCGCGAGATCCGTCTCCAGCACGTCGATCCCAGCCTGGGCTAGGCGCTCGTTGAGGCGGATCTCGTCCGTCGTCAGGGACTTCACCTTGACGACTTCCCTCTCGCCGGTCGCCTCAACGAGCCCCGCGACGATCCGGCAGGCCTCGTCGCCGTCACGCGCCCAGTGCACGGTGGCACCCGCAAGCGAGACGGCCAGCTCGAACTGGATCAGGTAGTCGTCGAGATGGCGAAGAACCCGATGCTTGATCGCCCGGCCCGCCTCGCGCAGCTCCTCCCAGTCCGCGCGTTCCGCGACGACCGCGGCCCGCTTCGCTCGAATCGTGTGCGTCGCGACCCACAGATTGCGCCGGAGCTGCTCGTCGCCGAGAGCCTCGTGCGCTGCTGCGGGGAATCCACCCGTCACGCTTCGGCTGCCAGGATCTCGGCAAGGTGCGCGGTTTGCACCGGCGCGCGGTTGCGCGAGAGCGCACCGCCGATTTGCAGGAGGCACGAGTTGTCGGCAGCCGCGCACACCTGCGCGCCGGTCTCGACGATGTTTCGCACCTTGTCGGCGAGAATCGCCGCCGACGTCTCCGCGTTCTTCACGGCGAACGTCCCGCCGAAGCCGCAGCATTCGGTGGCGTCGGGTAGCTCGACGAGCTCGAGTCCCCGCACCGCCCGCAGCAGTCGGTAAGGCGCATCGCCCACTCGCAGGATGCGGAGTGAGTGGCACGTCGGGTGGTAGGTGACCCTGCGCGGGAAGGTTGCTCCGACGTCTTCGGCTCCCAGTCGTCCGACGAGCAGCTCGCTGAGCTCGAAGACGCGGGGGATGAGCGCGGCGACCTCCCGCTCGAGGTCCCTGTCGCCCTCTGCGAGTGCTGGATAGAAGTCGCGAACGGTGCCGACGCAGGAAGCCGCGGGCGCGACGATGAGCTCGGCGTCGCCGAAGACGCGGACGAATCGACGGGCGAGCTCGCGGGCTTCCGGACGGTATCCGGTGTTCAGGTGCATCTGCCCGCAGCACGTCTGCTCGCGCCGAAACTCGACCTCGTGCCCGAGGCGCTCCAGCACCCGCACCACGGCCTGGCCGGTCTCGGGCGCGAGCGTGTCGGTCAGGCAGGTGACGAAGAGGGAGATCCTCACCGGCGCTCCATCATCGCATCGACCGCGCCTAGGTCATGCGTCAGACTAGAAACGCAATGAGCGACGAGCCAATCCTCGACGAGCTCCGCCGGCTCGAGATCGAGACCCCATCCCGGAGCTACGGCAACTCCGGAACGCGTGGCCGGATGGGCAAGCGCTCGACCGGCGTGACGGTCGCCGACGTGCGTGCCTACGTCCTCACGCTGCCGCGCGCCTACGAGGTTTTCGTTCGCGGCCGCATCAAGTTCCGGGTGGGGCAGATCGTCTTCATCGCCTTCTCACACGACGAGAGGGTCATGGGCTTCGGCTTCCCCAAGGAGTGGCGCCTGGCGCTCGTCGAGAACGAGCCGGAGAAGTTCATGCTCCCCGGCGAGTCCGACATGCGCTTCCACTGGGTCTGCGTGCGGCTGGACGCGATCGACGAGGAGGAGATGCGGGAGCTTGCCCTCAACGCCTGGGCGATGGTCGTGCCCAGATACGTCTCGGAGCCCTACGCCAAGCGCTAGGCGCTGCCGCCGTCGAGAGAGCCGGAGGAGGGACTCGAACCCACGACCTACCGCTTACAAGGCGGTTGCTCTACCAGCTGAGCTACTCCGGCGCGCTCCGCCAATCGTAGCCGGGGTCAGTCGATGACCTGGCGGCCGCTCTGGTGCTGGAGCACCTTCCGCTTCACGCGCTGGAGCGCGTTGTCGATCGTCTTCGTGTCGCAGCCGAGCTCCTCGGCCATCTCCTCGTAGGAGTTGCCCTCGAGGTAGAGGCGGAGCGCATCGGACTCGAGCGGCGACAGGCCGGTTCCCAGGCAGAAGACCAGGCTCTGGAGCTCCTGCGTCGAGATGACGCAGACTGCAGGGTCGTCGACGCCCGGGCCCGGGAGCGCATCGCCGAGCGTGCACTCGCCGTCGTCCTGGCCGGCCGGGGTCTGGCTGAAGGAGACGTAGGTGTTGAGCGGCGCGTGCTTGAAGCGCGTCGCCGTCTTGATCGCCGTGATGATCTGGCGGGTGATGCAGAGCTCGGCGAAGCTGCGGAACGAGGTCTCCTTGTCGGCGCGGAAGTCCCGCACTGCCTTGTAGAGGCCGATCAGCCCCTCCTGGTTCAGGTCGTCCGACTCGCCGCCCGCGAGGAAGTAGGAGCTCGCCTTCAGGCGGACGAAGCCCGTGTAGCGGCGGATGAGCGCGTCCATCGCGACCGAGTCGCCGTTTCGCGCCCGCAGGACGAGCTGCAGGTCGGCGAGCTCTCGCTGGCTGCGCTCTTGAGCGGTTCGGGCAGTTGCGGTCTGGCGGCGGGCCACGAGGCGTTCCTCCTGGGAATCGGTTTTCGGAGGGCCGCAGGCGGCCGCTCCACAAACCCTAACCCTCAAGTTGAGGTCTGGATCGTAGCAGGGAGCCCTGGAAAGTTCAACGACCGCGGCGAAGACGCTCGAGGCGCTCCCGCGTCTCGTCGTCGAGGGCGTCCTCGATCTGAGAGCGCCCCGGCCCGGCGGCCGGTGCGGGCCCGCTCTTGCGCTCGGCGGCGAGCTCGCGCACGAACGTGTTCGACGAGAGCCTCCGCGTCTCCTGCCCGGCGGTTCCCCGGACGGCCCTGTCCGAGGAGATGACCCAGACCTCCTCGCTGCCGCGGTGCTCGGCCGCCAGGCGCTCGATCAGCGGGTCGGCGGGCGTGGCGAAGCGCACCTCGAGCGCGCCGTACGCCGCGTCCTCCCCCACGCCGTCGAAGACGACGACGCCGCGCGCCCCGCGGACGGCCACGTAGCTCGCCAGCGTGTCCACGAGGGCCCGCCGGTCGGCCAGGTCGCTCGCGTGGAGGATGTTGTAGCCGTCGAACAGGTAGAGCACGGACTTAAGGATGCCTGGCGCGCTCGTCGGGCAGCGCTCGGCGGGCAGCGGCGGCCGCGGCGGCGAGGAAGAGCGCGATGGCGGCCAAGAGGCCGATCCCCACGCGCAGGCCGGAGAGGCCCGAGACCGCCCCGATTAGCGGCGGACCGAGGACGAACCCGAGGTAGGAGATCGTGGTTACGGACGCGACGGCGCTCCCGCGCTCGGCCTCGGACGCGCCGCGGCCGGCGGCGCCGAAGAGCGTAGGCGCGGCCACCGAGACTCCCGCGCCGCCGAGCGCGAAGCCGAGCAGCGCCAGCGGGATCGAAGGCGCCACGGCGGCCAGGAGCAGGCCTCCCGAGGCGGTCACGCCCCCGACGGACAGAAGACGGCGGTCGCCGACGCGCACCTCGAGCCACTGGCCGAGCAGACGGCCTGCCGACCATCGCGGCGGCGAAGAACCCGGGCCCGAGCCCGCTGACCGCCGGCGATGCGTCGAGGTCGGTCTCCAGGAAGAGGGCGCTCCAGTTCTCGATCCCGCCCTCGATCATGAAGGCGAGCCCACACAGGAGCCCCAGGACGAGGAGCCGGCGGGAGAACGTGAAGCGTCGCGGGGCCACCTCGCGGGGCGAGGCGGGGTACCCCCTGTTCACGGCCGCCGCCACCAGGACCAGCGCGGAAACCCCGACCAGGATCGCCAGCGGCCCCGCCCCGGCGCCCCTGCGCCACGCCCACGGCGATCGCGGCCACGAGGAACCCCGCCGAGAAGAGGGCGTGCGCCACCTGCATCACGCGCGGCCCGCCGGAGGTCTCGACGTTGGTCGCGGCGACGTTGATGACGACGTCGACGGCGCCCGTCGTGAGCCCGACGAGGATCAGCGGCAGGGTCAACTGCCAGACGGAGTTCGCCAGGCCGGGCAGGACAGCGGCGACGCCGAAGAGGACGAGCGTCAGCGGCAGGATGCGCGGTCCGACGCGATCGACGATGCGCCCCGTGACGAGCATCGCCGGCAGCGCGGCGAGCGCCACCGCGAGGAATGCGATCCCGAGCTGGGTGACCGAGGCGTCGACCTGTTCCTTGACGTCCGGGACGAGCACGCCCCAGGCGCCCCAGTAGGCGCCGAAGGCGGCGAAGGCGAAGAGCGGGCCCCTGGCCGCTCTCACGCGCCGCGGCGCTGCCGGGCAGCCTCGAAGAGAGCGACGCCGGCCGCGACGCTGACGTTGAGCGACTCGACACTGCCGGCGAGCGGGACGGCGAAGGCGTCGTCGCAGGCCCGGCGCACCCCCGGGCGGAGGCCGCGCCCCTCGGCGCCGAAGACGAGCGCGACACCCGTCGCAAGGTCGGCGCCCCATACCGGGGTCTCGGCGTCGCCGTCGGCGGCCCAGACCCAGAGTCTGCGGGCGCTTGATCTCCTCCAGGTAGCGCGCCGAGGTTGACGACGACGGCGACGGGCAGGTGCTCGACGGCCCCCGCCGAGGCCTTGCAGACGGCCGGCGTCACGCGCGCGGCGTTGCGCTCGGTGATGACGACGCCGCTCGCGCCGGCGCCCTCGGCGCTGCGGATGACTGCGCCGAGGTTGTGCGGGTCGGTGACCTGGTCGAGGCAGACGACCAGCGGGCGGTCGCCCCCGGCGAGCTCGTGGGCCTGTGCGTAGCGGTACGGCTCGCAGAACGCGACGATGCCCTGGTGCTCGGTCGTGCCGGCCGCCTCGTTCAGGCGCCGCTCCGGGACGACCTGGAGCCGGAGGCCCGGGAAGCTCGCGCAGCCACGGCTCCGCGGCGAGCGCGCGCTCGGTGACGAGCAGCTCGAGGAGCTGGCGCTTCCCGCGCCCGGACGACCTCGCGGACGGGCTGCCTGCCGTAGACGAGCTCGCGGGTCACGCTTTCGGGATCAGGCGGAAGCCGCCGGAGACGTCCTGGACCTCCCAGCCGAGGCGCTCGATCTCGGCGCGGAGCTCGTCGGCGCGCTCGAAGTCGCTCGCCGCGCGCGCCTCCCGCCGCTGCTCCGCAAGCTCGGCGACCTCGTGCGGGGCCTCGCCCGCGGACTCGACCCCCAGGCCGAAGATGCGCAACCCCCGCTCCAGGAGCTCCAACTCGCCGGCCGAGCGCCAGGCGTGGAGAATCGAAAGGGCGAGCGGAGTGTTGAAGTCGTCGTCCAGAGCAGCCGCGAAGTCCTCCCACGGCGGAGCGGCCTCGGTTCGCTCGACCACGCGGAACGCGGTGCGGAAGTCCTCGGCCTGCGTCCGTGCCGACTCCATCGCCCCGTCGGAGTACTCCACGGGGCTGCGGTAGTGGGCGCCGAGGAACAGGACGAGCAGCGCCTCGTGCCCGTACTGCGCGACCGCGTCCTGCAGCGAGACGATGTTGCCGACCGACTTCGACATCTTCTCCTGGGCGAGCTCGAGCATCCCGTTGTGCGCCCAGAGCCGCGCGAACTCCCGCCCGGCTCCGCGCGACTGGGCCAGCTCGTTCTCGTGGTGCGGGAAGCGGAGGTCGATGCCGCCGCCGTGGATTTCGAAGACCGGGCCGAGGAGCTTCTCCGCCATCGCGGAGCACTCGATGTGCCAGCCGGGCCTGCCGAGGCCCCAGGGTGAGGGCCAGGAGGTGTCCTCGTGCGGCTTCGTCGCCTTCCAGAGGGCGAAGTCGCGCTGGTCCTCCTTCAGATCGCTCGGCTCCTGGGAGACCATGTCCTCGAGCTTCGCGCCGGAGAGCTCACCGTAGGCCGGATAGCTCGCGACCCGGAAGTAGACGTCGCCCTGCGACTCGTAGGCGAGCCCGCGGTCGACCAGCTCCTCGATCAGCGCGACGATCTCGGGGATCGTCTCGCTGGCGAGCGGCTCGTGGTCGGGCCGCCCGAGGCCGAGCGCGTCCGTGTCCTCGAAGTACCACTGCGTCGCGTTCGCGGCGAGCTCGGTGCTCCCGATCCCCTGCTTCGCCGCGGCCTCGTAGATCTTGTCGTTGACGTCGGTGACGTTCTCGACCAGCGTGACGTCGTAGCCGGTGTGCTCGAGCCAGCGCTTCAGCCAGATGAAGACGACGTAAGGCCGCGCGTTGCCCGACGTGGATCCGCTGGTAGACGGTCGGCCCGCAGACGTACATGCGGATCGGGCCGGGCGGCGGCGGCAGCTCCTGCTTTCGGCGGGTGAGCGAGTCGTACAGGACCACGGCGTCGTTATAGCGTGTCGGGAACCTTCCGCCGGTGCGGCCCGTCCAACGGACCATGAGAGGAAGCGCACTAGCCCTCGCAGCTCTCGCAGGCATTCTCGCGGCGAGCTGCGGTCGAAAAGGACGACGACCGCCGCTCCGCGACGCAGGCCGACGTCGCCCGCGTGACGTGCGAAGAGCGAGGCACTCGGGTCCTCACGCCGGCCGTGCAACCGCAACCGGACGGCGTTCATCTCGCAGTGACGAACGAAGCCGACGGCGAGACCCACGTCACGATCGAGCGCGACCCGAGCGACGCCGCTGGAGTCGAGGCACCGCCGGGAGCATCCGAGCACGTGCTCGCAGTGGGACCGGGCGACTGGGTCGTTACCTGCTACGTGGGCGAGGCTGGAGCAGGCGGTGGGGCGGCGGTCGAGGTCGTCGACACCGGCATCTGGGTCTCGACGGACCTCACGGACTGCGAGATCGAGGAGGCCATGCACGGGGACCCCCCGAGGAGGGTGGCAACCGACCGGAGCGAGCTTGCCGCCCTCGCCCGGAGCAGCCTCGAGAGCTTCGTCGGCGTCGAACCCGGCGCCGTCGTCGAGCCGGCAGGCTATCCGGAGCAGGCCGAGGCGATCTTCCGCGCCCAGAAGGACGGCCGCATCGTTGCGACGATGTCCTTCTATCCGGGCGACGCGGGTGGCTGGCTCGAGGGCGAGGCAAGGGCGTGTCCCGACCTCCCGGCCGGCGGCTCGTCTGAGGGGCCCTGATCCACGATGCGCCAGACCTTGCCGTCTGCGAAGGCGCGCCGCTCGAGCTCGACGCCCATCTCGTCGGGATAGCCGAGCAGCGTGCTCAGCTGAACGAGCGCGCTGCGCGACTCGGCGCGCTGGGCCTCGATCGCGCGCCTGCCATGGGCGCCCAGCGCGTCGCGGAGCGCGGTCACGACCTCGCCTCCGGCGAACGGCTTGCGCACGTACGCGGACGCGCCGGCTTCGAGCGCTCGCTCGACGAGCATCTCCGAGTACCCGGTCAGGGCGACGATGGGCACGTCGCGCTCCTCCCGGATCCGCAGCGCGGCCTCGACGCCGCCGAGGCGCGGCAGCGAGAGGTCGAGCAGGATCACGTCTGGGCGGTGCTCGCGCGCGAGCTCGACCGCCTCGACGCCGTCGCGCGCGCCGGCCAGGACTTCGAAGCCCTCGCGCTCGAGCAGCGTCCGCAGGTCGTCGCGCACGATAGGGTCGTCCTCCACGGTGAGGACGGTGGATACAGCGAGCTGGTTCATCTTTCCTCCTTCGGTTTCGGAAAACGAAAAGGCCCCGGCAGGTGCCGAGGCCTCGAAGCCTTCGCGGCCGCCGCGCCCTGCGACGACCTGCTGTCTCAGAGTAGCGAAAGGTCGCGACCCCGTGACGCAAGAGGTTCTACGCGTCCTGGAACTGCGCCTCCTCGGTGGAGCCGCGGAGCGCCAGGGTCGAGCTCTCGCCACCGCTGACCGCCTGCGCGACGAGGTCGAAGTAGCCGGCGCCGACCTCGCGCTGGTGGCGTGTGGCCGTGTAGCCGACCTCCTCGAGCTCGAACTCATGCTGCTGCAGCTCGACGTAGGCGGACATCCCGCGGGCGCGATAGCCGCGCGCCAGCTCGAACATCGACTGGTTGAGGGCGTGGAAGCCCGCCAGCGTGATGAACTGGAACGCGTAGCCCAGCTCCCCGAGCTCCTCCTGGAACCGCGCGATCTGCGCGTCGTCCAGGTGCCGCGTCCAGTTGAAGGACGGCGAGCAGTTGTAGGCAAGGAGCTTGCCCGGGAAGCGCGACGCGGATCGCGTCGGCGAACTCGCGCGCCTCGCCCAGGTCCGGCGTGGAGGTCTCGCACCAGATCACGTCGGCGTAGGGCGCGTAAGCGAGGCCGCGCGCGATCGCGGACTCGATGCCGCCCTCGACGCGGAAGTACCCTTCGGGCGTGCGCTCGCCGGTCAGGAACGCGTGGTCGCGCTCGTCCACGTCGCTCGTCAGGAGCGTGGCGCTGAGCGCGTCCGTCCGCGCGACGAGCACCGTGGGGACGTTGCAGACGTCAGCGGCGAGGCGCGCCGCGGAGAGCGTCCGGGTGAACTGACCTGTCGGGACGAGCACCTTGCCCCCGAGGTGACCGCACTTCTTCTCCGAGGCGAGCTGATCCTCGAAGTGGACGCCGGCCGCGCCCGCCTCGATCATCGTCCGCATCAGCTCGAAGGCGTTGAGTGAGCCGCCGAAGCCCGCCTCGGCGTCGGCGACGATCGGCGCCAGCCAGTGGCGGCCGATGCGGTTGCCCTCGGAGTGCTCGATCTGGTCCGCGCGCAGGAGCGCCTGGTTGAGCCGGCGCACGAGCGCAGGCGCGCTGTTCGACGGGTAGAGGCTCTGGTCGGGGTAGGTCTGGCCCGCTGCGTTCGCGTCGGCCGCGACCTGCCAGCCCGAGAGGTAGATCGCCTGCAGGCCGGCCTTCACCATCTGCACGGCCTGGCCGCCGGTCATCGCGCCAAGCGCGGCCACGTAGGGCTCCTCGTTCAGGAGCGTCCAGAGCCGCTCGGCGCCCAGACGGGCGAGTGTGTGCTCCACGCTGACCGATCCACGGAGACGCTCGACGTCCTCGTCCGTGTACGGCCTCTCGATTCCTTGCCAACGTTCCATGCCGCATGTCCTCCTAGTCGATGAGCTCGTACGCCGGAAGCGTGAGGAACTCGGTGAGTTCCTCGGAGAGGGCGACCTCGTCGAAGAGGGCACGCGCTTCCTCCCAGCGGCCCTCGCCGACCTCGGCGAGCTCCGCGTCCTCGAACGCGATGACGCGCTCCCGCTCGATCCTGCCGTGGCGGAGCCACTGCCAGATCTGCGAGCGGGAGATCTCGGCCGTCGCCGCGTCCTCCATCAGGTTGTAGATGGCGACGGCTCCCGTTCCCCGGAGCCAGGACTCGAGGTAGCGAAGGCCGACGCTCACGTTCCCGCGCACGCCCTCGTCGGTGATCTCGCCCTCGGGAACGCGCACGTCGAGAAGGTCGGCAGCCGCAACGTCGACCTCCTCGCGCAGGCGCTCGACCTGGTTTGGCCGCCGGCCGAGCACTCTGTCGAACTCCTCCGTCGCCACCGAGACAAGGTCTGGATGGGCGACCCACGTGCCGTCGAAGCCGTCGCCGGCCTCGCGCTGCTTGTCGTCCCTCACCTTGGTCAGCGCGACCTCGTTCACCTGGGCGTCGCGCCGGCTGGGGACGAACGCCGCCATGCCGCCCATCGCGTGGGCGCCACGGCGGTGGCACGTCTTCACGAGGAGCTCCGTGTAGGCGCGCATGAACGGGACCGTCATGGTCACCTGCGCGCGATCGGGGAGCACGAACTCCTTGTTCTCCCGGAACTTCTTGATGATGCTGAAGATGTAGTCCCAGCGGCCCGCGTTCAGGCCGGCCGCGTGGTCGCGCAGCTCGTAGAGGATCTCCTCCATCTCGAACGCGGCCAGGATCGTCTCGATCAGGACGGTCGCCTTGATCGAGCCCGGCGGCAGGCCGAGCTCATCCTCCGCGAAGTCGAAGACGTCGTTCCAGAGGCGCGCCTCGAGGTGGCTCTCGAGCTTCGGCAGGTAGAAGTACGGGCCGCTGCCCTTGTCGAGCAGGCGCCGGCCGTTGTGGAAGAGGTAGAGCCCGAAGTCGAAGAGGCTGCCCGAGATCTGGTCGCCGTCCACCAGCACGTGGCGCTCGGGAAGGTGCCAGCCGCGCGGGCGGACGAGGAGCACGGCCGGGTCGTCGTTCAGGCGGTAGGTCTTCTCGCCGGTGTCGAGCTCGATCGTCCGCTCGATCGCGTCGATCAGGTTCGCCTGGCCGTCGAGGTTGTTCCGCCAGGTCGGCGAGTTCGCGTCCTCGAAGTCGGCCATGAAGCAGCGCGCGCCGGAGTTGAGCGCGTTGATCACCATCTTGCGGTCGACGGGCCCCGTGATCTCGACGCGGCGGTCCTGCAGGTCCGCGGGGACGGGCGCGACGCGCCAGTCGCCCTGCGCGGATCTCGCGGGTCTCGGGGAGGAAGTCCGGCAGCTCGCCGGCGTCGATGCGCGCCTGGCGCTCGACGCGCGCGGCGAGGAGCTCGCGGCGCGTCCCGTCGAAGCGGCGGTGAAGCTCGGCGACGAACGCGAGCGCGCCCGCGCTCAGGAGCTCCTCGTCACGCCCTTCGACGGGCGCGCGGAGCTCCACCCCAGTGGCGGCCTCAGTGCGCTCCATGATCCGCTAGTCGCGGTCGTGGTCGCGGTCGCAGAGATCCGGGCAGGTGCACTCGGCCAGCTCGGCCGAGCTCAGGACGATCGCGGTCGCCTCCTTGCGCGGAACGTCACGCAGTCCGCGTCCAAATCCAGTGGTGTCGACCGTTGCCGCTTCCATAACTCGTGAATCCATGGTAGATGGCGCTTCGGTATATACCAAATCGTATCTTTCGATGTTTGCTATAAATCATTTCTATGCTGGTCGCTCAGATCGAGGCCTTCGTCGAGATCGCCCGCACACGGACGGTCAGCCGCGCGGCCGACGTGCTCTTCGTCACCCAGCCGGCTCTCACGGCCCGCCTGCAGCGGCTCGAGGAGGAGCTCGACACGAAGCTCTTCGTGCGGACGCCGCGCGGGATGAAGCTCACCGAGGCGGGCGAGGTCTTCCTTCCCCACGCCGTCAAAGCGCTCGACAGCCTCGCCGACGGGCGGCGGATCGTGAACGCCTTCGAGCGCGGCGGCGCCGGGCGTCTCGCGCTCGGCGCCGCGCCGGCGGTCTCGACCTATGTCCTGCCCCGGATCCTCAAGCGCTTCTCGATCAGCCACCCGCGCGTGAGCGTGAGCGTGCGCACCGGCCATTCCGAGGAGGTGCTCGAGCTCGTGCTGCGCGAGCAGGTCGACATCGGGCTCGTCCGCGAACTGCGCCATCCGGACATCGCCAGCACGCCGCTCTACGAGGATCGCGTCATCCTCGTCGTCGAGCCGGGGCACCGTTTCGCCGCGCGCGGCCGTATCCGCCTGGACGAAATGGCGGGCGAGCAGCTCGTCCTCTTCGACAAGACGTCCAGCTACGCGGAGCTGACGAACGCCGTCTTCCGCGGCGCGGGCGTCCGGCCCGAGGGCCTCATGGAGCTCGACAACATCGACGCCGCCAAGAAGATGGTGCAGGAGGGTTTCGGCGTCGCGCTCATTCCGTACACGGCCGTGGCGGACGAGCTCGAGGCCGGCCTGCTCTGCCGGGTTCAGATCGAGGACGCCGAGCCGCTCCGGCGCCAGATCGTCGCCGTTCGCCGCCGTGACCGGAGCGCGGCCGGTGGCGCCGCCGAGTCGTTCCTGGCCACGCTCCGGGAGATGCAGCCGGAGCTCAACCGGTCCTAGCGAGCGCCTCGGCGCGAGGCAGGGCGACCAGGATCGCCCAGAGCTCCGGGCCGCGCTCGGCGCCCGTGAGCGCGACTCGGAGCGCGCGCAGGTCGCCGCCCACGGCCTTCAGCTCGCGGACTATCGCCTTCGCGGTGTCCTTGTCGAGCTCGTCCGGGGCGGGCTCGCGCAGCTCCGTGAAGCGGTCGAGCGTCTCGGGGGATCTCGATTCCTGCGCCGGAGGCGCGGTCGCCAGCTGCTCAGCGACGGCCCGCGCCTCGACCAGGTCTCGGGCGCCGCGGAGCGCCGGGCCGAACCGCGCCGGCGCATCCACGCGCGCCGCGAGCTCCTCGTCGGAGAGCGCGCCGAGCGCGTCCACCGCCAGGCGGCGCAGACGGGTCTCGTCGAAGTGGACGTCGCCGCGCGGGAGGTCGAGCTCCTCCAGATACGCGCGCACGGCCTCGGGAGGGATCCCGAGCTCGCGCAGGCCGGCGAGCGACGCCGCCTGCTCGCGCTTCGAGAGCTTGCGCCCGTCGTCGCCCACAAGCAGGCCGTGGTGAACGTACTCCGGCGGCTCGGCGCCTAGCGCGCGCGCGATCGCCCGGTGGAGCTCGGTGCTCGGCAGAAGGTCCTGGCCGCGGATCACGTGCGTGATCCCGAGGTCGAGGTCGTCGACGACCGAGGCGAGGTGGTACGTCGGGCGCCCGTCCGCGCGGACGATCGTCGTGTGCCCGAAGCGGAGGGCGCCGTCCTCGTCCTGTGCGCCGATCTCCCGGGCCGCCTCGAGGTGCCGCTCGAGCCGCTCGCTCTGCCGCACGGGGCCCTCGTCCCAGGCGATCCCGAGCCAGTCGAGCTCGCCGAGGATCTCCTCCCCCGCGCCGGCGACCTCGCGCTCGACGTCGGTGTCGTCGATGCGCAGGACGAACGCGCCGCCGCGCTCGTCGGCGAACCGTCGGTTGGCGACGGCCGTGAGCGCCCCGCCGAGGTGCAGCGACCCCGTCGGGCTCGGGGCGAAGCGCACCCTGACCACGGAGGGCTAGACCTTCTTGCCGGCTTTGAGATCCCAGACGGCCTTGACCGGCGGCAGGGCTTTGCCCTTGGCGTCGAACTGGATGTACGCCATCTCGACCTTTGTGAAGGCGAGTGCGACCTGATCGAGCGGCGGATCGTCGTCGGAGCCGTCGATCTCGTAGGAGGCCACGAGGACGTCCGAGAGCGTGATCTTCAGGAACTCCTGCGGCGTCTGGCCGCTTTTCCTGCAGGTGAGGACCGCGGAGGCGATGTGCTTCCCGCTTGCGCACGCAAGCCAAAGCTGCGGCGAGGCCTTGCTGGTGCGGGCGACGACCAGCAGGTCGTCGAACACGGCCTTCCCCGCCCCGCCTCCCGGGCCCGGCGCGGGACTGCCCGCCTGGCTCACGCCCCAGCTGAAGGCGAGGACGCCGATCTCGTCCTTGTGCTTCGCATCCTTGCTCTCGCCCAGGATGCCGTCCACCTTGAGGAAGTAGTCGACCGCCATCTCGCCGGGCACTGTACCGGCCGAGTAGGCTCCTCGCCGTGAGCGTCACAGCGCT
Organism: uncultured Actinomycetes bacterium; assembly: GCA_963794055.1. Classification (GTDB taxonomy): domain Bacteria; phylum Actinomycetota; class Thermoleophilia; order Gaiellales; family Gaiellaceae; genus JAIBJN01. The sequence goes on along the minus strand of CAWCCL010000005.1, from coordinate 279,238 downwards.
TCCCGACTCGCGCGCGGCGCTGCCTCTCGTGGCGCCGCACGTCCATCGGACCCCGCTGCTCACGTCTCGGATCCTGAGCGAGGAGACCGGCTTCGACGTGCGCCTCAAGGCGGAGCTGTTCCAACGGACCGGCTCCTACAAGATTCGCGGCCCGCTCGTGAAGCTCTCCCGGCTCTCGCAGGAGGAGCGCGATCGCGGCGTCGTGTGCTCCTCGGCCGGAAACCACGCGCAGGGCGTCGCGCTCGCGGCCGCCATGCTCGGGGTCCGCGCCGTGGTCTGCATGGCCGAGAACGCCACGCCCGCGAAGATCGCCGCGACGCGCGAGTACGGCGCGGAGGTCGTCCTGCACGGCTCGATCTGGGACGAGGCCGACGAGAAGGCGCGCGAGCTGGTCGTCTCCGAGGGGCTGACCTACGTGCATCCGTTCGACGACCTCGACCTGATCTCCGGCCAGGGGACGGTCGGGCTCGAGATCCAGGAGGACTGGCCGGAGGCCGAATGGGTCGTCGTCCCGATCGGCGGCGGCGGGCTCATCTCGGGCATCTCGACCGCGCTCAAGCAGGCGAGGCCGGAGATTCGGATCGTCGGCGTCGAGTCCTCTGACGGACCGGCGATGAAGCGGAGCGTCGAGGCCGGTGAGCTGGTCACGCTGGAGCGCTGCGACACGATCATCGACGGGCTGCGGGTGAGGCGGGTCGGCGAGCACACGCTCGAGCTCGTGCGGCGCTTCGTAGACGAAATCGTCACCGTTCCGGACGAGGTCATCTTCGAGAACGTCATCTGGGTGATGGAGCGCTGCAAGCTCGTGGCCGAGGGCGCCGCGGCGGCGACCGTCGCCGCGCTGCGATCGGGCGCCGTGGAGGCGCCGCCGGGGACGAAGGTGGTCTGCGTCCTCTCAGGCGGCAATCTCGACCTCTCCCAGCTCCGCGACCTTCGCTGGAACTAGTCGGGTTTCCTAGTCACACGGGTATTGCGTCGTTCGTCACGAGGCGCTTTCGTTCGGACCGCAAAGCGGCCCATGGAGGGGAAGATGAGCAAGGGACACATGTCGCGCCGTTGGCGGACGGTCGCGCTTCTCGCAAGTCACGCCATGGTGCGCTACGCCATGGTGGTGGCCCTGGCTCTCGCCTTCTGCGGGCCTGCGGTGGCGTCCGTCACGATCGGCGAGCACGGGGCGCTTCTCCTCGAGGATGAGCCGACCTTCGTCGTCGGCCTCGCCGACCCGCCGCCACTCGGGGGCCTGACGCCGACGGGAACGGACGGTTGGGACGAAGTGACCTCCGCCGGCGTTCACATGGTCCGCTACATCCTGCCGCGCGGCGCACGCTGGTCGCCTGACTACTACGACCAGGCACAGGCGACGCTCGACGCCGCCGCCGCCCGTGGCGCGGTCGTGCGCCTCTACCTGCACGAGCTCTCCCAGGCCCAGCCGGGTACGCCCGAGGACGCGACGTTGCGCGAGTTGGTCGCGCGCTTCTCCGACCATCCGGGCCTCGGCTTCTGGCTCGGCCGCGACGAGCCTTGGCTCTCGCGGATCCTCGCGCCGACACTGGCGCACACCTACGCGACCCTCAAGGAGCTCGACCCGTCGACGCCGGTTTACATGGTGCAGGGCGCTCGCGGCCGCGCCGAGCACTTGGCGCCGTATGCGAGCGTGACCGACGTCCACGGCGCCGACCCCTTCCCGATCGGCTACGGGGTGGCGCGGCCGGATATCCAGCTCGTGCCGCGCACCACACGGAAGATGCTGCGGATCACGCCGAACCAGGCCGTCGTGATGACGCTCCCGGTCTGCGGCAGCGGCTCGGTGGGCCCGAAGGGCTACGTCCTCCCCTCGCATCGGCAGACGCGCTACATGACCTACGCGGCGATTCAGGCCGGCGCGCGCGGGGTCAACTACTACGGCGGCCACGCTGCCTGTCTCAACGCCCGCGACGTGCCTCTTCGGTGGAACTGGACGCATTGGTACTCGGTGCTGCGCCCGGTCGTCGCCGAGCTGAGCGGCGACCTTCACGCCGCTCTCGTCGCGCACGGCACCGGCCTCGGTGTGCGCGGGGCACGCGGTTTCGCGGTCACGTCAAGGCGGACGGCGACGGACGTGTGGGTGATCGTCACCCGCCACGGGAAGGCGCCACCGTGGCGCAAGGCTGTGCAGGTGACGGGGCTTCCGGCCGACCTGGTCGCCGGCGAGCCCTACGGTCAGGGCGAGCCTGTCGCCGTCCGCGGCGGTGCCTTCGCGCTGACGATGCGCCGCTGGGACGTTCGCGTCGTGCGCTTCCGGCTGTAGCGCCCGGACACCGACGCTAGTCGCTCACGCTTCGGCCCGATGCCGGAGGCGGGAAGGAACGTCTCTTACAACGTGGTCGAACGCGTGACTATGCCGAGCGTGCTGGTCACTGCTGCATCCTTGGATCGTGCGTAGGGTCGGCGTACATGGTCGGGCAGCCGTGATCGATGGCTTCGGGGCGCAGTTCGTAGTGCCAGGGTTCGTTGCTGTAGATCTGGCACAGCCCGTACTTGGCGCCGTGTTCGGACAGCCACGCCGTGGCATCGGAGGGCCCGATGTCGATCGCGTCCCCCGACACGTGGGCAGACGTCTCCGCGGTGGCCACCCACCGGGCGGCTTCCTCTTCGGATCCGTACTCGGAAACCGCCTCACGAAGAAGCTGATTCTGGTGCTCCGGGGAACGCCAGCCACTATCGACGAAGAACTCGACCCCGTCGTCCGCGGCATCAGTTGCAGCTTGGCGCAGGGCACCGAGCAGATCGGGGTCGAGGTTGGCTACACCCGGAGTCTGATCATCAAAGACCGTCGTGCCTTCGGGGACGGCACCGTCAGCCTCGCCAGGCGCACCACGGTGCTCACTGCGAAGACCACGGTGCTCACGGCGGGGGACGTCGATGGGTGATGCGGCCGTCGAGGACGAGGACGCCAGCAACTGGTGGCCGAGGGCTGCGGCGATCGCCGCGATGACCACTAGCAGGCCGGCGACAAGGATCCTGGGAATCCGACGGGTCGTTGTTCGTGCTGGTTCGCTGTAGGTCATGCCTCCATTCAAGGCAGCGTGGTGTTGCCAGCACGTATCTGGTTTTCGATATGCCGACGACATGCGCCAGCTCGTAGCATCGGAGCATGCGTGTGTTGCTCGTTGAGGACGAGCCCCTTATGGCGGAAGCCATCCGCGATGGCCTACGCCTGGAAGCGATCGCGACAGACATCGCAGGCGACGGCGACACCGCTCTGGAGCTGCTGAGCGTCAACGCCTACGACATCGCCGTCCTCGACCGAGACATTCCCGGACCTTCCGGTGACGAGATCGCCAACCGGATCGTCGCCTCCGGCAGCGGCATGCCGATCCTCATGCTCACCGCTGCCGACCGTCTCGACGACAAGGCCACCGGATTCGAGCTCGGCGCCGACGACTACCTCACGAAGCCGTTCGAACTCCGAGAACTCGTGCTCCGTCTCAGAGCACTCGACCGCAGGCGCGCCCACAACAGGCCACCCGTGCGAGAGATCGCAGGCCTGCGGCTGGATCCGTTCCGCCGAGAGGTCTACCGCGACGGCCGCTACGTCGCGCTGACCAGGAAGCAGTTCGCAGTGCTCGAAGTCCTCGTCGCTGCCGAAGGCGGTATCGTCAGCGCCGAAGAACTCCTAGAGCGAGCATGGGATGAGAACGCAGACCCGTTCACCAACGCCGTGCGCATCACGGTCTCGGGACTGCGCAAACGGCTCGGCGAGCCCTGGATCATCGCCACCGTGGCCGGCGTCGGCTACCGCATCGACACAGCATCCGCCACCGGGCGTGAGGGAGGGGACCCTGGATAGGGCGCCTGGTTTGAGCGTTCGCCTCAAGCTCACCCTCAGCTACGCCGGGTTCCTCATGCTCGCAGGTGCCTTGATGCTCGCCGCCGCGTGGCTCGCCGGCCAGCCCGGGCAATCGTTTGAGTTCCTCCTGCGATACGTACCCGACGGTGTGATCAGCACCATCGGTGGCTTGGTGCCCGGGAACAACTCCTTCCTCCTGCGCGCTTTCGCTCCGGCCGCGGCCATCGTGCTGGCGTTTCTGCTGGTATTCGGTCTCCTGGGAGGATGGCTTCTCGCCGGCCGGATGCTCGCCCCCCTGAGTCGCATTACAGACGCCACCCGCATGGCAGCGACCGGATCGCTCTCCCATCGAATCCGGCTTCCGGGCCGCAGAGACGAGTTCCGCGAACTCGCCGACGCCTTCGACACCATGCTCACACGGCTCGAAGCACACATCGCCGAACAGCAGAGGTTCGCAGCCAACGCCTCCCACGAACTGCGCACCCCACTGGCGATCACGCAGACACTTCTCGACGTGGCCCGCAACGATCCGAGCCGCGACAACGGCGAACTCGTCGACCGCCTCCACGCCGTCAACACCCGAGCGATCGACCTCACCGAAGCATTGCTGCTGCTCAGCCGTGCCGACCAACGGTCCTTCACCCAAGAACACGTCGACCTGTCCCTCATAGCGGAAGAAGCCACTGAAACGCTCCTCCCCCTCGCAGAAAAACGTGGCCTCACCATCGAAACCTCCGGCGACATGACCCCCACCATCGGCTCACACGCGCTCCTGCTGCAGTTGAGCACGAACCTCGTGCACAACGCGATCGTCCACAACCTGCCTCGAACGGGGCACCGTGTGGGTCACGACCAGCGTTCACCGCAAGAGTGTGGTGCTCACCGTCGAGAACACCGGCGACAAGCTCACCCCACAGTTCGTTTCCACGGTTGCCGAGCCGTTTCTTCGCGGCACCGAACGCGTACGCACCGACCACGCAGGTGTCGGCCTCGGTCTGGCAATCGTCAAGAGCATCACCCAAGCACACGACGGAACCCTCGCCCTCACCCCCCGGGCCGCTGGCGGGCTCTGCGTCACGGTGCAACTACCCGCCGCGCCACCGCACCCATCCGCGCACATTCCGCCTGTTTGACACATCGGCAACTGCCCATCCCGCGTTGATCCCGCACGAGGCTCCCGGATACCCCCGCCTGCACCCGCGAACCCCCGCAACGCCGGGCGCGGAAATACCTGCTCTCGCGGTGAATCCCCGCGAATTCCCGCCCACCCGGAGGAACCAAGACCGGCCTGTCACGCCGGACGTCGCGGGTTCGAGTCCCGTCGGTCGTTCTCGCGCTCGGCGATGGCCGGAAGGATGTCTCGTCTCGCAGTGCCCCCACCCGAGGAAGCCCACGGCTGCTCACGCAGGGACAGCGTCAGGAAGGCGCTGTCGTGTACTGGGCGACGGCCGCCTCACGAGCACCGGCGATCTCCTCCGCGGTGGCGGTGCCGGAGGATTCGACGGCCTCGGTCCACCGGCTGATCGAACCGCGGTTGAACTCGATCACCTCCGGTGAGTTGGCCGCCTCGAGGGGGTCTCCGACGGACAGGCCGCGCAGGTGGATCCCAAGCCCAAGCAAAGCGCCGTCCCAACCCGGCCCGACGAAGAGCGCACCCGCCCCGCTGCCCGCCATCGCCAGGGGAACGGTGTGAGTGAGCTCGACGGTCGTCCTGTCACCGGTCTCGGCCAGGCGCACCTCGAGGAAGCTGTCCGGGCCGCCGAACGTCACCTGGAGCCACGTCGGCCGGTCGCAGCGGCGTATCTCGCCACCTGCGTTGCCTTCGAACTGGAAACTGCCGCCGACCTTGAGGTCGCCGCTGACCGGGTAGAACCAGCGGGGCAGGCGCTGCGGGTTGGTCAGCGCGTCCCACACGTCCTCGGCGTCGGCGTCGTACGCGCGGGTGAGCGTCACCGAGACCGTGTCGCTGCCCTCGTCGCGTACCACGTTGCGGTGGATCGCGGCTAGCTCCTCGACCATGTCGAACATAGGTCATCCTCCTCGGTCGTGAGTCGGGTACGCCGTTCCCGGCGCCCCCTGGCGAGCTCTGTACCCAGCGCGTCGAGCCGCTGGGTCCAGAAGTCTCGGAACGGCTGCAGCCATCGGTCGACGTCCTGCAGGGGACTGGCCTCGACGGCGTACAGGCGACGTGCCCCCTCGGCTCGCACCCGGGCGAAGCCGTTCTCGCGGAGCACCCGCAGGTGCTGCGAAACGGCCGGCTGAGTGATGCCGAACTCCGCCCGGATGACTGCGACGATCTCCCCAGACGACTGCTCTTCGTCGAGGAGCAGTTCGAGGATCCGCCGGCGGACCGGGTCACCGAGGACATCGAAAGCGTGCATGTGGCGACCGTATCACTCCTGCCTTATATACGTCAACACTTATATCTCTCACACGGTTCCGCTGCCCCGTCCATCGCGACGACGAAAGCTCGTTCGGGTGCCAAGGTGATCGCACGCGGCGACCCGGCGACATCCCTTGACTTCATCTCCTCGGCGGAGCCGGACGCGCTCGGCCGGGCGTTCACGGGAGTCGCGTGACCGTCGTTCCACGCCGTGGCCACAAGCTGAGGGACGCGCCCCAGCTCGGCTTGACCGTCACCACCCCGAGCGAGCTCGAGATCCGGGTCGAGCGGGTCTTCGGCGCGCCGCGCGCGCACGTCTTCTCCGTCTGGACCGACCCGAAGCTGATCCCCGAATGGTGGGGCGACGGCACGGTCGTCGAGGAGATGGACGTCCGCCCCGGCGGCAGGTACCGCTTCCGCACGCCGATGGGCGTCGTCGAGGGCGAGTTCCGCGAGGTCGAGCCACCCGAGCGCCTCGTGCAGACGTTCCAGAATCACCTGCAGACGCTCGAGTTCGAGGATCTCGGCGAGCAGACGAAGCTGACCCAGACGATGCGCTTCGCCACGACCGAGGAGCGCAACACCACTATGCAGTACGGCGTCGAGGAGGGCGCGAAGAACGGCTTCGCGCAGATCGACGCCGAAACCGCCTAAAGCATTCATGCGCTTCTCGCGCGCAAAACCGCAGGCCCAGCCCCGCCCGCCAGGAGCCTGCCCGTGCGCCGGATCGCCGTGTCACCGATGAGTTTGGTGGCCCTCGCTAGTCCCAAGGGTGACGATGGGTGACTCGCAGGCCGGAGAGTTCGAGAAGATGACGACGGTCGACGTGCCTCGGGCCGGGCGGCGCGAGTGGGTCGGGCTCGGAGTGATCGCCCTGCCTTGCCTGCTTTACTCGATCGATCTGACCGTGCTCTATCTGGCGGTGCCTTCACTGACCGCCGATCTGGGGCCCTCGAGCACGGAGCTTCTCTGGATCACGGACATCTACGGCTTTTTCCTAGCCGGCTTCCTAATCACGATGGGCACGCTCGGCGACCGCATCGGCCGTCGCCGCCTGCTCCTCATCGGCGCCGCTGCCTTTGGGGTCGGCTCGCTTCTCGCGGCCTTCTCGAGGAGCGTCGAGATGCTGATCGTGACGCGCGCGCTGCTCGGTGTGGCCGCCGCGACGCTCGCTCCCTCGACGCTCTCTCTCATCCGGAACATGTTCCTCGTCCCCGAGCAGCGGACGTTCGCGATCGCCGTGTGGACGACGAGCTTCTCCGTCGGGGCTGCGCTCGGCCCGCTGCTGGGCGGAGTGCTGCTCGAGTTCTTCTGGTGGGGCTCCGTGTTTCTCATCGCCGTGCCGGTGATGCTTCTGCTGCTCGCGCTCGGCCCGCGGCTGCTGCCGGAGTATCGCGATCCGGATGCTGGTCGCCTGGATCTCGTCAGCGCCGGCCTCTCCGTCGTCGCGGTGCTGGCCGTGGTCTACGGGCTCAAGGAGATCGCGGCGGGCGGCCTCAAGGGGACGCCTCTGCTCTCGATCCTCTTCGGTCTCGGCGTGGGTCTTCTGTTCGTGCGCCGACAGCAAACGCTTTCCGACCCGCTGATCGACCTGCGGCTGTTCCGCAGCCGCACGTTCAGCGCATCCTTGGCTGCGATCACAGCGACCTTCGCGATCATGTTCGGGATCTTCCTCTTCATCGCCCTGTACCTGCAGCTGGTGCTGGGCTACTCGCCGCTGGAGGCCGGGTTGTGGACGGCGCCTTCCTCCTTTGGCTTCATCGCCGGGGCGATGCTTGCGTCCGTCCTCGTGCGAACGGTTCGGCCGGCCTTCGTCGTCGCCGGGGGCTTGGTACTTGCGGCAGCCGGACTCGCACTGCTCGCACAGGTCGGTTCAGACTCGAGTGTCGCCTTGGTGGTGGTCGCCTCCGTCGTCCTCTCCCTGGGCGTCGCGCCCCCGGTCACGCTTCTAACCGATCTGATCGTCGGCTGCGTGCCGCCCGAGCGGGCCGGCGTCGCGTCGGGGATCTCGGAGACCGGCACCGAGCTCGGCGGCGCCTTGGGCATCGCAGTGCTCGGAAGCATCGGCGTCGCCATCTACAGGAGGGAGCTCGCGGACGCAGTTCCGGCCGGGGTCCCGCCTGGGGCGTCCGAGGCGGCGAAGGACACGCTCGGCGGCGCCGTCGAGGCCGCCCAGACGCTCCCCGACGCGCTCGGGACGGCACTACTCAACACCGCTGAGGAGGCCTTCACCCAGGGGCTGCAGGTCGCCGCCGTGACGAGCGCCGCGGTCGCGCTGGGTGCGGCCGCGCTGGTCGCCGTGCTGCTCCGACGGATGGGAGCCGACAGCAATCGGAAGGAGGGCCGAATAGCCGCGGGTGACGAGGCTGCCGAAACGGCCTCGTCCTGAGGCGACCCGGCCCGAGAGGAGGTTCGAGATGTTGCTCGAGAGCAAGAACGCGCTCGTCTACGGCGCCGGTGGGAAGATCGGCGCTGCGGTCGCCCGTGCCCTTGCCCGGGAGGGCGCGAACGTCTTCCTCGCCGGACGGACGCTCACGACACTCGAGGCGGTGGCCGCGGCGATAAGCGGCGCGGGAGGAACCGCCGAGACCGCCGAGGTCGACGCGCTCGACGAGCAAGCCGTCGAGGATTACGCACGCAGCGTGGCCGTCCGCGCCGGGAGCATCGACGTCTGCTTCAACGCGATCTCGCTGGGTGACGTTCAGGGCACTCCGCTCCTCGAGATGCCGCTCGAGGACTACAGCCGTCCGATCATGGTCGGCACAACCACCCACCTCCTGACCGCGAGGGCGGCGGCGCGGCACATGCTCGAGCGAGGAGCGGGCGTGATCCTGACGCTCTCGGCCTCGGGAGTCCGGATCGCCGACCCGGTCATGGGGCCCCCGCTGATGGGGGGCTTCGGCGTCGCATGTACGGCCATCGAGGCGCTAACGATGAACCTGGCGGGCGAGCTCGGACCGCGCGGCATTCGGGTCGTTTGCCTCCGGCCTGAAGGGATCCCCGAGAGCTGGCGCGAGTACCCGGAGGAGTCGAAGCAGTTCGCGGATCTGAAGCAGTTCCACGACCTTCTCGAAGGCAGGACCCTGCTCCGACGGCTGCCGACACTGGCCGAGGTAGCAAACGTGGCAGCATTCATCGCATCCGACCAGGCCAGTGCGATGACGGCCACCGTCGTGAACCTGACATGCGGATCAATCGCCGAGTAGTGGGGACGACATGCCTCGAAGCTCATGCCTTAGGGACACGAAGGAGCGCTCGAACGCATCGACGAACCGTTCCACGATCTCGCGCACACCTTGTCTGCGAGCGAGCGCAGATGGGCTGAGCTCGCCGGATCCTTTTTACACGGTTCTGGGGATCTGGATCGCGCTCTGCCTGATGTGGTTCGCCATCGACATGCTCGATGACAGCAGCTCTCTGGTTCTACTGGCCCATGCGCGGCACCGGCATCGGCGTCGCCATTACCGGAATCGCGCTCCTAGGGATCGGCGGGCTCTTCGGCATCGACTGGGAGCGCCGCGAGATCGACAAGTACCTCCGCCGCCGAGGGAGCGAGCCAGGCGCTTCGCTCTCCCGAGTGGCTCAGCCCCGCGCAGATTCGCGACGAGGGTGACCTCTCGTCGCTCGACGTTCGCCTCCCGCTCGACGACTTGCTCGGCTAGCCCTTGGGGAGTAGCGGGCTCGGGTGAGTCGGCTGGTAGAGGCCGAGCTCCGATCCTCCGGGGAGGGCGATCGCCGTTACCAGCCCGAAGGCCTCGTCGCTGATCGGACGCGTGAGCTCGACGCCTTTGGCCTTGAACTTCCGGGCCTCCTCGTGGACGTCGTCGCACATGAGGTACAGCTCGAAGTGGGGCGCCTCGTCCGCCGGGTGGGCGGCGATCTCGCCGGGAGGGAGCGCGAAGATCAGCCAACCGCCTCCTGCGTCGACGTGGCGGAGGCCGAGCGTGTCTCGGAAGAACGCGCGCGTCGCCTCGGCGTCGCCGTTGAAGACGATTGCGTGGACTCCGGTGATCATGGCTGCAACGCTAGCCAGGCTCCCGGTGGAGCCGATTGAAAATCTTGCCGCTCAGGCGCAAGAATGTTGCGACACATGGCCCGCCCGCCTCTCGACGAGATCGACCACGAGCTGCTCGCGCTCCTCCAGGAGGACGCATCCCGCACCCTGCTCGACCTCGGCCGGGCCGTGCGGCTCTCGCCCAGCGCAGTCCAGCGACGCATCCGCCGCTATCTCTCGAGCGGGCTGATCGCCCGCCGGGCGGCGGTACTCGATCCGCGCGCGCTCGACGAGGTTCTCCTCGCGCTCGTGCTGGTGGAGCTCAAGTCCGGAGTGGCCGAGGTCCAGGCAGCCCTTCGCCGACGCCTGCTGGACGCGCCGGAGGTGCAGCAGTGCTACGAGGTGGCAGGCCGCTGGGACTACGTCGTCGTTCTGACCGCCCGCGACATGCCGCACTGCCGCGAGCTCGTCGCGCACCTCTTCGAGGATGACCCCGACATCGAGCGCTGCGAAACGCTGCCGGTCTTCGACGCGGTGAAGCTCGGGCTCGCCGTCCCGACCCGCCCGTCGGGTCGGTAAAGACCGCGCGCGGGGCGTGCTTCCGAACTCCGACGCCGCCGTCTTCGTGATCGACCGAGCATGAGTGGTCCGAAGGCGGCGCCGGCCGAGAGTAGGGTCATGACTGGTGACGCCGCAATCAGCGCCTTCCGGAACTCGCTTCCGGCCTTCAGGATGGAGATCGGCGAGCTCGCCCCAAAGACTGGGAACGGACGCGCTGCCCGTGTCCAACGAAGGGCGCTCCTCGCCCTCCGGCGCCGCCCGGGCGAGTAGCCTCTCGCCCGTGGATGCGGAGCTTTTGGCTTGGTTTCGCGAGCAAGGCCGCGACCTCCCCTGGCGTCGCACCCGCGATCCCTACGCGATCCTCGTCAGCGAGGTCATGCTCCAGCAGACGCAGGTCGAGCGGGTCATCCCCCGCTACCTTGCCTGGCTCGAGCGCTGGCCGACCGCCGAGGCGCTCGCCGCCACGCCCGTCGCCGACGCGATCCGCGCGTGGCAGGGGCTCGGGTACAACCGGCGCGCGGTCAACCTCCACCGGGCCGCCCGGCACATCGCGGAGCACGGGTGGCCCGAGGATCTGACTCGGCTTCCGGGCGTCGGGCGCTACACGGCGGACGCGGTGGCTGCCTTCGCCTTCGGGGCGCCGGTCCTCCCGGAGGACACCAACGTGCGCCGCGTGCAGGAGCGCACCGGCCACCGCTTCGGCAGTGCATGCGGGCAGGCGCTGATGGATCTCGGCGCGACCGTCTGTCTCGCCCGCGTTCCGCGCTGCGGCGTGTGCCCGCTGGCCTCGGCGTGTCCGTCCCGCGGCCGCCGCTACGAGCCGCTGCGGCGGCAAAGCCGCTTCGAAGGCTCGTTCCGGCAGCGCCGGGCCCGTGTGCTGCACGCGGTCGCCGAGCAGCCGCGCGCAGCCGCCGAGCTCGACCCCGACGCCGTGGCCGCGCTCGAGCGCGACGGGCTCGTCGTGGTGGCGGACGGGGCCGTTCAGCTGCCGCTCGACTGAAGCAGAGCCACGGCCTGCGCCGCCAGGCCCTCACCACGGCCGGTGAACCCCAGGCCGTCGGTGGTCGTGGCCCGCACCGTGACCTGTCCCTCGCGGACGCCCAGCGCGCCCGCGAGCCGCCCCTCCATCTCCACCCGCACCGACGCGATGCGCGGCCGCTCGCCGATCAGTACACAGTCGGCGTTCACGAGCTCGAAGCCGGCCTCCCGGACGGCCGCGATCGCGCGCTCCAGGAACACCAGCGACGAGGCGCCCTCCCACTCGGCCTCGTCCGGCGGGAAGAAGCTGCCGATGTCGCCGAGCCCGGCGGCGCCGAGCAGGGCATCGACGAGGGCGTGCGCGACCACGTCGCCGTCGGAGTGGCCCTTCGAGCCCGGGCTCGCCAGGGAACTCGACGCCGCCGACGACGAGTACCGCGTCCTCCGCGGACGCGTGCGCGTCGACGCCGATCCCGACCCGCAGGGCGCTCATCCGAGCGGCTCCTGGCGCGCGACGCGACCCTCGAAGACCGTGACCGTCTCGTAGCCGGCCGAGCGCAGGTGCTCGATCGCGGCGTCGAAGTCGCGGCCCACGTCGTGAGCGACGTGCGCGTCCGAGGCCAGCGTTGCCCCCACTCCGCGCTCGCGGCAGCGCGCGAGGAAGCCAGCGTCCGGGTAGAGCTCGCCGACGGGCTTGCGCAGGCCGGCTGTCGAGACCTCGACGGCGACGCCCGCCTCGGCGATCGCCGTCGCCGCGTCCTCGTGGCACACGTCGACGACCCCCGGAGCCGGCCGGCGGCCGAAGATCTTGACGAGATCGGGGTGCGCGAGGACGTCGGCGAGCCCGCTGGCGGCGAGATCGCCGAGCTCGGCGAAGTAGCGGCGCCAGACGTCTTCGACGGACATCTGCCCCCACAGACCCGGCTCCAGGTCGACGGCCTGGCCGTCCACCAGGTGGACGGAGCCGAGCAGGAAGTCCCAGGGGTACGGCCGCATGATCTCTGCAAGCTTCTCGTCGCGGCCAGGAATCCATTCGAGCTCGAGCCCGAGCTTCACCGGGAGCCCCCGTCCCTTCGCCTCGAGGATCGCGTCGCAGTACGCGTCGAGATCGTGAGCGACTCGCTCGCGGTGGTAGGGGAAGCTGAGGAGCGGCTCGGCCTGCCGGAAGTAGTACATGTGCTCCGTGAACGCGATCTCGTCCACGCCGCGGGCCTCCGCCTGCTCGACGAACCGCTCGACGGCGTCGACGGACAGCTCCACCTCGCCCTCCCGGCCGTTGGACGGCCCGCGCAAGTGCATGTGGTAGTCGACGATCATCCGGCCTCGGCCCGGAGGAGCAGCTCGACGAAGTCCAGGTCCGCCGGAGTCGTGACCTTCACGAGCCGGCGGTCGCCTTCGACGAGCCGGATCCGCCCGCCGGCCGCCTCGACCAGCCCGGCGCAGTCGGTCGCCTGGCCCTCGCCGGCGAGCGCCCGCCGCAGCGCCTCCGCGAGGAACGCCTGCGGCGTCTGCACGGCGTACAGCCCCTCGCGGTCGACGGTCTCCACCACGGCGCCGCCGTTCGCCCGCTTGATCGTCTCGGCGAGAGGGAGCGCCGGAACGGCTCCGTCCCAGCCGTCGCCGAGGCCGGTCACCACCCGCTCCAGGACGACCTCGGGGAGAAGCGGGCGCACTGCGTCGTGGATGACCACGACCGCCGCTTCGTCCGGCACTTCGGCCAGCCCGGCGCGCACCGAGTTGGCCCGCGTGACGCCGCCGGCTACAACCGCGTGAACCTTGCCGGCGCCGATCTCTTCGGCAAGGAGGATGCTGGGCTCCTCCCACTCGGGCGGCGCGACAACGACGAGCGCCTCCACCCAGTCGGACGCCTCGAGGCGCTCCAGGCTCTCGGCGAGGAGCGGCCGGCCCGCGAGGTTCGCGAAGGCCTTCGGGCGCTCGTCCCCGAAGCGCTCGCCCCGGCCTGCTGCGACCAGCACCGCCCAGACGCCGGAGCCGGTCACTCGAAGAGGACCAGTTCGCCGTCCCGCTCGACGAAGAGCTCCGGGCTGAGCGGGAAGTCGGACGTCTGGAAGTCGCGCTGCAGCTTCGTGCGCAGGAGCTCCTCGTTGTCCCCGCGCTTGAGGATCTCGAGAGGAAGCGCGACGAACACGTTCTCCATGGGCGAGGCGAACACGGCGGGACCGCCGTACTCGCGCACGATCTGGCGCCGCAGCCCGGGGACGATCATGCGCGTGGCGTCGTAGCCGTCGGAGGAGGACCAGCCGCAGAGCTCCTGGTCGCCGGAGGGCTCGCAGACGAGCTGCTCCTCCTCGTTGGTCTGCTCCAACAGGTTGTCCAGGGCCAGCTCGTGGACCTCCTCGACCGTCGTCCCCCAGCGCTCGAGGTCCTCCGGCCTGACGATCGTCTGCGAGTCGGCGGCGTCCACGACGTAGACCACGCCGAGGTTTCCGGAGAACGCCGTCTCAGCGGGCTCGAAGCCGAACGTCCGCAGGGCGAAGTTCCCCTTGAGGAGCGGCATGAGGTCGTCGCTCACATCCTCGAGCGAGAGGCTGGAGATCCCCGCCTCGAGCCGCTGCTGCGCGTCCTCCACGAGCCCCGCGACGATCTCGTCCTTGCGGTCGTTGTCCGCCTCGTACTCGGCGAAGGGGTCCGTCAGCGGGACGTCGACTCGGTTCGGCCCGTCGGAGGCAACGACGTTCAGGTCGTAGCCGGGGTCGGCGTCGAGGCCCGCCTTTTTCAGCTCGGTCAGGACTACCTCCTTGAAGGAGGAGCCGACGAGCGGGCCGGAGTCCGACGACGTCGCCGTCGCCCCGCCATCGTCACCGCCGCAGCCGGCGGCCAGCGCGGCGGCGATGACGCACGCGATCAAGGCAACGCGCTCGAGCATCCCGAAAGGATGCCTGTGGACCCGGTGACCCGGTCGCGGCTAGGAGGGGTTGGCGGAACGTCGCTCGTCGCCGAGCAGCGCGGCCCGGCGGGACAGCTGCGTTTCGTCAACCCCTCCTACTAGGTTGCGACCTTCGCGTCCACGGAGTCCAGCTCTTCGTCGAGCCAGACCGCGGCGTCGTCCTCGTCGATGCTCTTGGCGTACATCAGCTCGGAGGCGAGGATCTTCTTCGCCTTCACGAACATCTGCTTCTCGCCGGTGGAGAGGCCCTTCTCCTGGTCGCGCAGCGAGAGGTTCCTGACGACCTCGGCGAGCTCGAAGATGTCGCCCGTCTTCATCTTGTCGCGGTTGTACTTGAAGCGACGGTTCCAGTTCTTCGGCATCTTCGTGCCGTTTCCGTGGAGGACCTTGACGACGCGGACGACCATGTCCTCGTCGATCACCTTGCGCAAGCCCACGCGGTCGGCGTTCTCGGTTGGGACGTTCACAGTCATGTCGTTGTGCAGGATCTTGATCGTGAGGTACTCACGTTCCTGCCCCAGGATCGTCCTCGTCTCCTTCTTCACCACGGTCCCCGCGCCGTGATGGGGGTAGACGACTTTATCGCCGACCTTGTACAAACCGCTCCTCCTCTATGTGAAACGCGGGCGCACAAAGAGGCGCCCGAGACGCCTGCGGAATCACGCCATTCTACCGGAAACCCGCTTGGAAAGCGAACTTCCCGGACATTTCCCACTGTTCACGGGAATTGGCTACAGCTGCAAATAGCGATCCACGAGATTGTGCTCCTGGAGCCGTCGGAGACCCTCGCGGATCTCCCGGGCGCGCACCGAGCCGACGCCGTCCACCGCCTCGAGGTCGCGATGGCTGGCGCGCACGACCGCGTCCAGGCTCTCGAAGTCCCGCACCACATGGCGGACGACGGAGTCGGGTAGGCGCGGTATGCGCTGGAGCACGCGGTAGCCGCGCGGCTGCACAGTGTGGTCGAGCGGGTTCGTGTCCTCGTAGCCGAGGAGCCGGGCAAGCTCCTCGAACTCGAGCAGGCGGCTGTACTCGAGCTGTGAGAGGCGCTCGAGGCCGGTCGACGAGGCCGCCCGGTCGCCCGAGCGCTCGTAGTCGTAGACGACGGCGGCCTTCTCGCGGGGGACGTCCTCCATCAACTCGTCCAGCTGCATGCGGATGAGGCGTCCTTCCTCGCCGAGCTCGACGCAGTTCCGTTCGATCTCCTCCGCCATGCGCGTCGTCATCTCCGCGCGCTGGAGGACGACGAGGACGTCGTCGAGGACGACCGCGCTCTGGAACTCGAGCGCCGTCAGCCGGGTGAGGCCCTGGTCGAGCCGGGTGCGGTAGGTCTCGAGCGTCCCGAGCGCCTGGTTCGTCCGGGCAAGCGTGTCCGAGATCTCCCCGAGCTGGTATCGGAGATCGCCGACGAAGACCGTCACCGTCTCGCGCTGCTGCGAGATGGAGATGACGAGCGCGTTCGTCTGCTTCGCGACGCGTTCGGCGGTGCGGTGCCTCGTGCCCGTCTCGGTCGTCGGGATCGACGCGTCGGGCATCAGCTGGACGTTCGCGTAGACGAGCTTCTCCAAGCCCGGGTTGACGACGATGGCGCCGTCCATCTTCGCGAGCTCGTAGAGGAGCTGGGGCGTGAGCGGAAGGTCGAGCCTCATCCCGCCGGAGAAGAGGAAGGCGAGCTCGTTCGGGTCGCCGATGACGATGAGCGCCCCGTGCTCCGCGCGGATGATGTCGTCGATGCCCGAGCGCAGCGGTGTGCCCGGCGCGACCTGCCTGAGCGCCGAGAGGAGGGTCTTATCCTTCCGAGGGTCCGCTCGCATCGAGCCCCGCAGTGATCGCTGTCCGCAGCGTTCCCGCTGCTGTCAGGCGCATTCTGCCACGGGACTCGGTGCCGTCCGGCACGAGTGTCTCCGAGAAGCCCAGCTTGGCGCACTCCGCGAGGCGCCGCTCGGCCTGGCTGACCGGGCGCAGGCGGCCCGTCAGACCGACCTCGCCGAAGCAGGAAACCCCGTGCTTGACGGGGAGCCCGCGGGCGGCGGAGGCGATGGCGAGCGCGACGCCGAGGTCGGCGCCGGGCTCGTCGATGCGGACGCCGCCGGCCACGTTGACGAAGACGTCGGCCTGGCCCAGGGCGACGCCTGCGTGCCGGCCGAGCACGGCCACGATCATCGAGAGGCGCTTCGGGTCGACCCCGGTGCCGACTCGCCTGGGCATGGCGAGGTCGGTCGGCGAGACGAGCGCCTGCACCTCGAGCAGCAGCGGCCGTGTCCCCTCGATCGTGCAGACAACGGCGGAGCCGGGCTGCTCCTCGTCGGGCCTCCCGAAGAGCTCGGATGGATCGTCCACGGCGACCAGGCCCTCCGAGGTCATCTCGAAGACGCCGAGCTCGTTCGTCGAGCCGAAGCGGTTCTTCACCGCGCGCAGGATGCGGTGCGAGCGGTAGCGGTCGCCCTCGAAGTGCAGGACGCAGTCGACCAGGTGCTCGAGCACGCGCGGGCCCGCGACGGCGCCTTCCTTGGTGACGTGGCCAACGAGGAACGTGGCGATCCCCTGCTCCTTGGCCACCCGGAGGAAGCGCCCCGCGGCCTCCCGCACCTGCGCCACGGAGCCCGGCGCCGAGCCGAGCTCGGGCGCGTAGAGCGTCTGCACGGAGTCGACCACACAGACGTCGGGCCGCTCGCGCTCGAGCGTGGCGCAGACCTCGTCCAGGTTCGTCTCGGCGAGGATGTGGACGTCGCCGGCGCCGCCCAGACGGTCGGCGCGGAGCTTCACCTGGGCCGAGGACTCCTCCCCGGTAACGAGCACGGCCTTGCGCTCCGCGGACATGGCCTGGAGGGCCATGAGCAGGAGCGTCGACTTGCCGATGCCGGGGTCGCCGGAGACGAGGACGAGCGAGGCGGGGACGAGCCCGCCCCCGAGGACGCGGTCGAGCTCGGCGACTCCCGTCGGGATCCGGTCGGCGTCGGAGGTCTCGACCTCGACCAGCCGGAGCAGCGGGCGCCCCTGCGCGGTCGCGCCGCGCACGCCGGGAGCCGGAGCGAGAGCGCGCTCCTCGACGAGCGTCCCCCACTCGCCGCACGCGGGGCAACGGCCGAGCCATTTCCCGGTCGTGTACCCGCAGTCGGAGCACGCATGCTGGAGGGCCGCCTTCGCCATGGACGACCCAGTCTAGGCACGCGGTCCGACGCCGAACCCGCGCCGGTTCGTGCCGAGACCGTGTCGCCTACGAGGCGAGGATCTTGGCCTTCTCGGCTGCGAACTCCTCGTCCGTCAGGATCCCCTGCTTCTGCAGGTCGGCCAGCTTCTCGAGCTGCGCGAACTTGTCGTCCTCGGCAGGGGCGGCGGCCGGGGGCGGCGGCGCCATCTCCTGCTGCTCGGCCATCTGCTGGTCGTACTGCGCCTGGTCCTGCGCGGCGTACTTCTGGTCCTGGCGGTGGCGCACGGCACCGGCGGTGCCGGCGACGACCGCAGTCGTGGCCGCCGCGCGCACCAGGCCCGGACCTCGTCGCCTGAACATGTCAGCTCTCCTCTCCGGAATCGGCGGCCGCGAAGGCCATGGCCGCCTGGACGATGTCGTACGGGATGCGCTCGTTCGCCAGCAGCTCGCCGTCGGCGTTCCGCACGGCCTCGGCGAAGCGGGCCGCCCAGACATTCTCGAACACGAGCAGACCCGCGGACGAGTTGTTCTCGAGGGACTCCGCAGCGAGCTGGATGTCGTCTTCGTTGAGAAGGCCGCTGTCGATGTCGGTGATGTCTGACATGCCCGCAGCCTCGTCGTCGTCGTCGAGATCCGCGAGCTCGACCGCCGCGACGTTGCCGTCCTCGTCCTTGATGATGAAGATCAGGTCGATGATGCGGATGGTGCCGTTCTCGACGAGCTCGGCCAGCGCCGGCACGATCTCGCCCTTGAACTTGTTGCCGGGGAACCCGACGACGAGAAACTCGATCGGGCCGATGCTCATTGGCTTTCCTCCTCGGGGTGGGTCAACCGGTGAAGAGTCTGCCACAAACGGCTAGCGCCGGAACGCGTCGTCAACGGGCACGCCGTAGCCGATCGCAAGGGCGTTCGTCTCGTTGGCCATGCCGACTACCGCCAGGAGCTCGGCGAGCTGCTCGTCGCTCATGCCCTTCGCCCTGGCCGAGGCGCTGTGCGAGGCGATGCAGTACTCGCAGCTGTTCGTAATCGACACCGCGATGTAGACGAGCTCCTTGACGAGCGGGTCGAGCGCGCCCGGCGCCATCACCTCCTTGACGGACTCCCAGGTACGCCTGAGGGTGACCGGGTCGGCGGCGAGCGCCTTCCAGAAGTTGTTCACCCAGTCGGTCTGCCGGGTCTCCATGATGTCGTCGTAGACCGCGCGCACCTCGGGGGACGCGTCCTCGTACTCGATCAGCGACATGGCTCCGAGTCTGCCACAGAGCGTGGGCGGTGGATGTGGCGCAGCCGATATTTGACTATTCATAGATAGTCAAATAATGTCTACTAGCGAAAGGAGGTGTGCCATGAAGGCACTCGTAGGAATGGTTGCCGCGGCCGCCCTCGCGCTCGCCACGGCGCCCATCGCCACGGCCGCGCCCCCGAACGACAGCTTCGCGGCCGCCACGCCGCTCTCCGGGGCCCAGGGGGGCCAGGAGGGCAGCAACGCCGGCGCGACCAAGGAGTCTGGCGAGCCCGCGCACGCTGGGAACGCCGGTGGACGTTCGGTCTGGTACAGCTGGACCGCGCCCGAGGACGGCACCTACGTGTTCGATACGTTCGGCAGCTCGTTCGACACGCTGCTCGCCCTCTACACCGGCGGCGACGTGGCCACGCTGGTCGAGGTGACAAGCAACGACGACGCCGACGTCTTCTTCGAGCCGGTCACGACGAGCCGAGTTACGTTCTTCGCCACCGAGGGTACGACGTATGCCGTCGCGGTCGACGGGTTCGGCGGCAAGAGCGGGCGCGCCGTTCTCCGTTGGCGCCTCGGGGTGCCCAACGATCTCTTCGCCCACCCACAGATCGTGGCCGGGGCAGTTGGCAGCGTCGAAGGCACGAACGTCGGGGCCACGATGGAGCCCGGGGAACCGAGCCCGTCGAGCTCGGCCCCCTCGGTGTGGTTCGAGTGGACCGCGCCGGCGAGCGGAACGGTGAAGTTCAGCACGCTGGGCGCTCGCTTCGACACGGTGGTGGGCGTCTACACCGGGACGGGCGTCGAGGCGCTGACGACGATTGCCGTGAACGACGACGATCCGCTGTTCGATTGTTGCGCCAGCAGCTTCGTCGGATTCGACGCGGTCGCAGGCACTGTCTACAGGATCGCGGTCGGAGGCTGGAACGGGCAGCAGGGCAGGTTCAATCTCTCATGGTCGCCCCTCGTTCTCGGTACGGAGGGAGATGACGCGCTCGTCGGGACGGCGGGCGTCGAGGAGATCCGCGGGCTGGGCGGCAACGACGTCCTCAAAGGGCTCGGGGGCGCTGACGTACTGGTCGGCGGGCGCGGAAACGACCGGAGCTTCGGCGGCTCGGGCAACGACGTCCTGATCGACCGACACGGCCGGGACGCGCTCGTGGGAGGCAGAGGGGCGGACATTCTCGACTCCTTGGACCGGTCGGGAGGTGACACCCTCGACGGGGGCACGGGGCGCGACATCTGCGCCGCGAACAACGGTGACAGGCGCCGAAACTGCGCGTAGAGGCATCCGCGAACGGCCCGGCGGCCTGGGCACAAACAGGAGCGGCGCCTCTCGGCGCCGCTCCACTTCTTTGGCTGAAAAACGGCCCTACTGCTCGTCGTCGGCCGGCTCGCCGCCGTTCGCTTCGGCCGAAGGCTCGTCGGGCGGGACGGTGACCTTCTCGGGCTCGGGCGGGGCCTCTCCCTCGATGACGGAGATGTCGACCTCCTCCTCGTCTTCCTTCTTGGCGATGACGATGGTCGAGCCGGGCTTGAGCGAGCGGCCGAGGACGAAGTCCGCGAGCGGGTCCTCGATGAAGCGCTGGATCGCGCGGCGCAGGGGCCGGGCTCCCATGGCCGGGTCGTAGCCCTTGGAGACGAGCAGCTCCTTGGCCTCTTCGGTGAGCTCGATGGCGGCCTCGTGCTCGCCCATCTGCTCCCGAAGCCGCTTCATCATCAGGTCGACGATGATCTTGATCTCGTCCTTCGACAGCTTGTGGAAGACGATGACCTCGTCGATGCGGTTCAGGAGCTCGGGGCGGAAGACCTTCTTGAGCTCGCCCATGATCCGGTCCTTCATCTCGTCGTAGGAGAGGCCGGTGTCGTCGCCCACCGAGAAGCCGAGGGACTGGTTCTTGGAGATCGTGGCCGCGCCGATGTTCGACGTCATGATCACGATCGTGTTGCGGAAGTCGACCTTGCGGCCCTGGGCGTCGGTGAGCTTCCCGTCCTCGAGGATCTGGAGGAGGATGTTGAAGACGTCCGGGTGGGCCTTCTCGATCTCGTCGAGGAGGACGACGGAGTACGGCTTGCGGCGCACGGCCTCGGTGAGCTGGCCGCCCTCGTCGTAGCCGATGTAGCCGGGGGGCGAGCCGACGAGCCGGGACACGGAGTGCTTCTCCATGTACTCCGACATGTCCACCTGGATCATGGCGTCCTCGTCGCCGAAGAGGAACTCGGCGAGGGTGCGCGCCAGCTCGGTCTTCCCGACGCCCGAGGGGCCGAGGAAGATGAACGAGCCGGTCGGGCGCTTCGGGTCCTCGATGCCCGCGCGCGCGCGGCGGATCGACTTCGACACGGCGATGATCGCCTCGTTCTGGCCGATCACCCGCTTGTGGAGCTCGTCCTCCATCCGGATGAGCTTCTGCGACTCCGCCTCGGTCAGCTTGAAGACCGGGATGCCCGTCCACATCGAGACGATGTCGGCGATCTCCTCCTCGCCGATCTCGGGCTGCTCGACCTGCTCCGAGGAGCGCCATTTGTCCTCGAGCTCGCGCTTCTTCTGCGAGAGCTTGCGCTCCTTGTCGCGGAGGTTGGCCGCCTTCTCGAACTCCTGCGCCTCGATCGCGGCCTCCTTCTCCTCGCGCACCTTCTCGATCTCGTCCTCGAGCTCGCGGTAGCGCGGCGGAGCGGTCATCGTCTTGATGCGCATGCGGGAGGCGGCCTCGTCGACCAGGTCGATGGCCTTGTCCGGCAGGTGGCGGTCCTGGATGTAGCGGTCGGCGAGCACCGCGGAGGCGCGCAGGGCGTCGTCCGTGATCGTGCAGCGGTGGTGCGCCTCGTAGCGATCGCGGAGGCCGCGCAGGATCTGGACGGTGTCGTCCACGGACGGCTCGTCGACGCGGATCTGCTGGAAGCGGCGCTCCAGGGCGGCGTCGCGCTCGAGGTATTTGCGGTACTCGTCGAGCGTCGTCGCGCCGATTGTCTGCAGCTCGCCGCGGGCCAGCGCGGGCTTCAGGATCGAGGCCGCGTCGATCGCACCCTCGGCGGCGCCGGCGCCGACGAGGTTGTGGAGCTCGTCGATGAAGAGAATGATGTCGCCGCGCTGGGTGATCTCCTTCATCACCTTCTTCAGGCGCTCCTCGAACTCGCCGCGGTACTTCGAGCCCGCCACGAGCGCGGCCAGGTCGAGCGTGTAGATCTGCTTGTTCTTCAGGAGCTCGGGCACCTGGTTGGCGGAGATGCGCGCGGCCAGGCCCTCGACGACGGCGGTCTTGCCGACGCCGGGCTCGCCGATCAGCACGGGGTTGTTCTTCGTGCGGCGCGACAAGATCTGCATCACGCGCTCGATCTCGGTCTGGCGCCCGACCACCGGGTCGAGCTTGCCCTCGGCCGCGAGCTTGGTCAGGTTGCGGCCGAACTGGTCGAGGAGCTTGGAGCTCTTCGCCTTCTCGCCGGCGGCTGCGGCGCCGCCCTGCTGGCGGCGGCCCGGGCCGGAGAGCATGCGGATGATCTCGTTCCGAATCTTCTCGGCGTCGGCGTCGAAGTCGAGCAGGATGCGGGCCGCGACGCCCTCGTTCTCGCGGACGAGGCCGAGCAGGATGTGCTCGGTGCCGATGTAGTTGTGCCCCAGGGAGAGGGCCTCGCGCAGCGCGAGCTCGAGCACCTTCTTCGCGCGCGGCGTGAACGGGATCTGGCCCGTGGTCACCTCGTCGCCTTGGCCGACGATGCGGGCGACCTGGGCGCGGACCTCCTCCACCGTGATGTCCAGGCTCTCGAGCACGCGGGCGGCCAGGCCTTCCTCCTCGCGGAGGAGACCGAGGAGGATGTGCTCGGTGCCGATGTAGTTGTGCTTGAGGGCGCGGGCCTCGTCCTGGGCGAGAACGACGACCTGCCTGGCTCTCTCGGTGAAGCGCTCGAACAAGGCCTCAGGATCCTTTCCGCTCGACAGCCGGACCTATGGTACCGAACCAGTCCGGAGTGTCCGAGCGCTCCATTGAGTCCGTATCGGCTCTGCGACGAAACATTTAGAGAGTCAAATTCCCCGACCTTCGGTATGGCTAGTACGGGGTGCCTCTTTCGGGGGTGGGGCAAGCTGCGGAGCGCGCCGATTGTTGACGTATGAGGAGGAGGGTCACCATGGCGGTCGTGGCCTCGCTCGCACTCGTTGCGTTGGCGGCGCCGAGCTCCGCGAGCGCTCTCTCCGTCAGCGACAAGGACACGCTCGAGGCGAGCGTCGTCGCCCGCATCAACACTGTCCGGAAGGACCACGGACTCCATACGCTCACGGTCGTGGGGCGCCTCCGGGACGCCGCCGATCGCCACGCCACCTCGATGGCGGCGGCGAGCTACTTCCGCCACGAGCTCTACACGCCGTCGGGCCCGGCCACCTGGACGTCGTTCGGGAAGTGGATCCGCTGGTACTGGCCGGGCCCAGGCTACTCGGCCTGGAGCGCCGGCGAGAACCTCGCCTGGGGCGCTCCCGACATCACGGCCGCCCAGACCGTCAGCCGCTGGATGGCGAGCCCCGGCCACCGCGCCAACATCCTCAACGCGGCGCTGGCGGAACATCGGCGTCGCCGCTGTCCACGTCAGCGACCCGCGCGGTTACTACCGGACCTGGGACGACGTCACCATCGTCGCCGCCGAGTTCGGCGTACGGCGCTAGGCGCGCCGCCCGTCGAGCCGGATCGTCCACGCGTCGATCGTGTCGACCCGGAGATGCGTCTCGCTCCACGGATCGCGCGCGAACGTGGCGCGGACGGCCTCCTCCGACTCGGCCTCGACTACGAGCACCACGCGGCGCTCGTCGGCAAGCGGCCCGCCCAGGACGACGAAGCCCGCGTCCACGAGCCCGTCCATGAAGGACGCGTGCGCGGGCCAGTCGGACTGCTCCTCCAGCGGCCGCGACGGGTCCCACTGAGGGCCGGAGCGGCGTCGCAGCACGAGGAACATCGCCACGCTCGCATTCTGCCGCACGGTGTCGATTGCCGACGCGGGCGGTAGGCTCGTCGCGTGGCCTTCGAGACGACGATCGTCCCGCGCGGACCCTACTCGCTCGCGCTCTCGGCCCGGCTTCGCTCCGACACGACGCGGCGCTTTCGCGACGGCGTCCTCACCATGGCGCTCGAGGCCGGGGGCGAGCCCGCGCTCGCGCGGGTGAGCCAGCGGCCTGACGGGAGCCTGGCGGTCGCCGTCGAGGGTGCTGAGCAGGAGGCCGCGGTGGAACGGGTGCGCTTCGTGCTGGCCGCCGACGACGACCACTCGCCGTTCCTCGCCCGCTACTCCGACGACCGGCTCGTGGGTCACGCCGTCCGGAACCTGCGGGGGCTCCGGCCGCTGCGGACGGCGACGGTGACGCATTCCCTCCTCAAGGCCGTCTGCGGCCAGCTGATCCAGGCCCGGGCGGCGCGGCTTCTCGAGGCGCGGCTGATCCGAGCGCTGGGGACGCCGTTCGGCGACCTCTTCCTGCCGCCGACCCGCGCGACGTTCGGCGGCCTCCCACCGGCTCGGCTCGCCCGCGACGGCCTCGTGGCGCGCAAGGCGAACGCGCTCGTCCGGCTCTCGCGGGAGTGGGACGTCGAACGGCTGCACGGCGTCGAGACGAACGCCGCCGTAGCCCGCATCGAGCGCGAGCGCGGGCTCGGCCCCTGGTCGGCCGGGATGGTCTGCCTCTACGGGCTCGGCCGCTACGAGCGCGGGCTCGTCGGAGACCTCGGGCTGATCAAGCTCTGCGCCGCCCTGCTCGGGCGCCGGGCCGAGCCGGAGGACACGCGCCGGCTGCTCGAGCCGTACGGCGAGTGGGCGGGGCTGGCAAGCATCTACCTGCTCGCCCGCCCCGTCCCGTCTGTCATGAGGGTTTGACGAAATAACGGCTGTGCCGCCGGGCCGCGCTGCTCGCCCCGAGGCTGTGTCCTCAGTCGCGCCCGTAGCCTCCGGCTACGAGCACTCCCTGCGTCCTTGCCTCGGAACGACCATCGCACCCCGGCGACGAGCGATATTCCGCCAATCCCTCCTAGGTATGTGACGCTTCACCGTAACGCCGCTCTCAGCTGGCAGGGTCGCCGTCGTTTGGCGAGGCAGGTCGTCGTGGAGGGCTGGACGCTCGCCGCCGCGGCCGCGGCCGCCGGGGTTAGCCTGCGCTGCGCGCGCAAGTGGGTCGGTCGCTACCGTCGGGAGGGCGAGGCGGGGCTTTGCGACCGCTCCTCGGCGCCCAGACAGGTCGCCAACCGCACGCCCGCCGATCGCGTGGCTGTGATCGTCTTGCTGCGCGGGCTGCGCTTCACGGCGGCGGAGATCGCCGAGACGCTGGGCCTGGCCCTCTCGACGGTCTCCGGCATCCTCACCCAGCTGCGCCTTCGCAGGCTGCGACCGATCGGGATCGAGCCGCCGCACCGCTACGAGCGCTCGCGCCCGGGTGAGCTCGTGCACGTCGACGTCAAGCGCCTGAGTCGCATCCAGGACGGAGCCGGCAAGCGTGCCTTCGGCGGCGAGCGCCGCCTCAAGCACAACCCGCGCCGGCGCGACCGAGAGCCCAGGAGGCCAGGGCCCAGGAAGCTTGGACCGGGGGCGTCGCATGAGCCGCAAGCGCCGCCCCCGGACCGTGTCTCATCCGTCCCCAGCGCGACGGACGAGGGCGTGGGCGCCGCGAGGAAGGCTGCGCGGCCCACGCCTCCTGCGCGCAGGGTCGCTCCGGTCTAGCCGGTGCGTCGGCGATGTCGCGCGTCGCGGCCAGCACCGCGGTTCGTGCGATTCCCCTCATTGCCTCCCCCTTGCCGCAGGTCGTGCATCCCAGAGAAGCGGGGCGTACCCCTTTCGGGTACTGGCCGAAGGGTTAGATGTTCGGCCGGTGGTCGGCGTGCTCGCGGGGACGGCTGCGACCAAGCCGGGCGTCGTGATCGTCCGCAGCCCGTACTGGTCAAGTACGGGTAAAGGGCGAGTGCGGCGATCCGGCGCAGCGTCGCAGCCGCCAGCCGTGAGGGCGGCGATCGCCGGTGGAGCATCTGAATGTGGCCGGACTACTCGGCCTGCGTGGGCCTGACGATCGCCAGAACCGTCAGCAGGAGGATCTTCACGTCGAGCCAGAGGGACCAGTTCTCGATGTAGTAGTTGTCCCACTCGACGCGGTCCGAGAGCGACGTCTGGCCGCGGAGGCCGTGCACCTGCGCCCAGCCGGTGATCCCCGCCTTCACCCGGTGGCGATCGCCGTAGCGGTCGATCTGGCCGCTGAAGATGTCGACGTACTCGGGGCGCTCGGGTCGGGGGCCGACGAGGCTCATCTGCCCTTTCAGGACGTTCCAGAGCTGCGGCAGCTCGTCGATCGATGTCCGCCGAAGCGTCGTCCCGAAGCGGGTGCGCCGGTCCACCCCTTCGACGCCCCCGGGGGCCGTGCCGGGAGGAAGCTCGGCCGAGCCGGGCTCGCTCTCGGCCGACCGCATGGAGCGGAACTTCAGGATCCTGAAGACACGGCCGTCGAGCCCCGCGCGCTCCTGGCGGAAGAAGATCGGCCGGCCCATCGTCGCCCACACGCCGACCGCCGCGACCAGCAGCACCGGTGAGACCAGAACGAGCAAGAGCGCGGCGACGAAGCGGTCGACGACATACTTGATCGCGATCTGCCAGCTGCGCGGGTTCGTCGGCTGGGCGGTCATCAGCGGAATCCCGCCGAGGTACTCGATGCCGATGTGGCCGACGACCTTCTCGTAGAAGCGCGGCACCATGGAGACCTCGACGCCGAGCTCCTGGCAGCGCTGCAGGACGCCGAGCAGAACCTTGGGCGGCGCGGTCGAGAACGAGAGGACGACGTGGCGGACGCCGTACTCGGCGACGATGCGGTCGAGGTCCCAGCTTGCGCCGAGAACGGGGAGGTCGTCCTCGCCCTCGGCTGGGCGCGGCTCCTTGTCCAGGAAGCCGACGGGCCGAAGGCCGAGCTCGGGGTGCTCCTGCAGGCGCTTCGCAGTCAGGCGGCCGACGTGGCCGGCTCCGACGACGAGCGTGGGCCGAACCGACTCTCCGCGCCGCCGCGCCTGCAGCTCGCCCCAGGAGAGGACGACGCGCCCGGCGAGCAGGTAGACGCTCGCGAAGGCCCAGATGCGGGCGGTCTGCGCGGCGACCCAGGGGTCGTCGGCGGCCACGATGCGGAGCGAGAGGACGATCATCGCCGCGAGCGCCGTGGCCGTGACGACGACGCGGAGGTCGTCCAGGACGCGGAGGAAGACGCGCGGACGGTAGAGCCCGCGGGCGGCCATGAACGCGAAGGTCAGGAGCGGGAAGACGACCAGCCAGATCGCCGGAGTCGTCGGCACGCCCGCGCGCGGCGCGCCGAGGTCGGCGACGACCACGGCCGCGAAGAGCATGAGCGCATCGACGGCCAGGCACGCCTTGGTCCAGGTGCTGGCGCGCCGCGAGCGCGCGACCGCACGCCGTGCGGCGACCGGGAGGGTGCGGGCCTCCACGCGAGAGCTACGAAGCACGCGCGGGTGCCTCGACTAGCTTCGGACCCTGCCGACCCGTCTCAGGGTGAACCCTGCTGCAAGGAGCAGGACGCCCGCTCCGACGAGGAGCAGCAGGTCGAGGCCGGTGAACGGCAGGGAACCGCCGCCCTCGACATCGCCCTGGATGTTGCCTCCGGTGCCGCCGTACCCGCTCTGCGTCGGATCCTGCGCGAGTGCGACGGACGCCGTGACGAGGTACGCAAGCACACAGCTTGCAAATGCCGTCAGACGCTTCACTTCATCCTCCCTTTTCCTCGCCCTCTCTCCGGAACGCAGCGGCCACGCTGCCGCGCTCGAACGAGGACTTCTGTTGGCCGCAGAATACTGCCCTTCCCTCTCGTGCGTCGTTCTTCGAGCCCCCGCCGAAATGGTGGCCGCAACGGGGTCTCGCACTCACAGTATCGGTGCTGCTTCGCGGGTGTCAACTCTGCGCTCTCCAAAGCCCTCAGCTCGTCCGTTCCTCAACGCGCTGGAGGAAGATCCGGTCGAGCACGTGCGGGTTCACCGGCTCGCCACTCGCAATACCGGCGCGGACGATGTCCACCGTCTCCTCCAGGGGATTCAGCTCCTCGGCGCGGTCGAGCCGCGCCAGCGCCTCCTCGCGGCGGCCTTCCAGCGCCGCGACGACGCCGAGCTCGAGCTCGGCATACCAGTTGTCCCCGTGGCGGCCGAGGGCGCGCGCGAACGCCTCTTCTGCCCGGCCGTAATCCTCCTCCCGCATGGCGATCGCCCCCGCGACCAGGTCGGGGCGCGCGCTTAGCGGGTTGAGCTTCCTCGCCCGGTCGAGGATCGCGTAGGCGTCCTCCGGGCTCGTCCGCCATCTCTCGGCGGCGCGCTCGACTTCGCGCGCGGCAAGCCAGGGCAGGGTAAGGGAGATGGCTGCGGCCACGACAACGAGCGTATACAGGGCGGCGGCTGTCGCCCTCCGTCGAGTCCACCCCTCGGGGCGCTCACGCGGCACCGCCGCCGGGCGCTCCAGCGCGGCGGCCAGCCCGAGCCAGGCGAACGCGGGGCCGGCCAGGCCTGGGAACTCCCAGAACCAGTCGATCGACCCGTGAAGCGCCCAGTACGCGAACGCGACGACGCAGACCGCTGCGACCGCGTTCCCGAGCGGGGAGCGGCGAGCTCTGCCCACCCACGCCGCGGCGAGCGCGCAGCCGAGGAAGCCGAGGAAGAGGAGCCCGCCGACGACGCCCGTCTGCGAGAGCACCATGATCGGGAGGCTGTGCGGATAGAGCGGCTCCTCCGGGCTCTCGCGCTCCCGGAGGTAGACGTCGGCGAAGTTGCCCGCGCCGGCGCCTGCGAGCGGCGAGTCCCGGAACTCGCCCAGGGCGACACGCCAGAAGTCGTAGCGATTGCTGCCCAGGTTCGCGCCGAAATAGGACGAGCCCTCCTCGAACTTCTGGCCGGCCGAGAATTCGTCCCAGGCGTCCTGGGCCCGGACGACCGGGTTCCCGTAGTCGGCGAGGAGGACGAGGGCGGTGACGAGCGACGCGAGCACCGCCAGGATCCCGACGATCCACGCTCCGAGGCGCGCCACGTCCGCCGGGAGCGGCGCGAAGCGGTCGACGAGCCCGTAGACCGTGCCGAGCGCAAAGAGGGCGAACGCCGTCCCGACCAGCGGCTCGACGAGGCCGTCGAGCGCGGTCGGCAGCGTCTCGGCCCGCCAGGCCGTGTAGAGGTCGAGGAGCGGCTCGCGCGCGAGGTAGGCGGCGAGGCAGACCGGGGCGAGCGTGATCAGCGAGCGCGTCCGGCCGGGGACGAGCGCGACGTACAGGACGGCGACGACGGGGAAGACGAAGAGCGAGCCGCGACTCTGCGGCAGGATCGCCTGCTCCAGCAGAAAGCCCGCCGAGGCGAGGAAGAGGCCGCGGAGCCACCAAGGGGTCTCGAGTCGCGAGGCGAGGAAGACGGCGGGCCAAAACGCGGAGAGGAAGAGCGCGCAGTTTGCGTTCAGGTAGCCGACAGGCTCCGCGTAGCGGCCGCCGATGAAGAACGAGTACGGGTCGTCGGCGCCGAAGAGGGAGACGAGGCTCACGGCCGCGATCGCGGCCACCCCGAGCGCGTAGGCGCCGAGCAGGAACGCGCCGTGGCGGGCACGCCAGGGCCACAGGAGGAAGATGCCGTAGACCGCGAGGTACAGGAGCGTGCGGTTTGCAGCGTCCCAGGCCTCGCCCTTGTCCTCCGCCCAGGCGATCGAGACCCAGCTCCAGAGCGCGAAGCCGGCAAGGAGGCCGAGGGCGGCGAGCGCGGTCCGGGGCAGCGTCGACAGGAGCTGCGGAGCGGTGACGAGGAGCAGCACGAGCAGGCCCAGGAGCCCGAGCGCGCCGGGGAGCCACAGGGTCGGCGGGTAGCCGCCGTCGACTGCGGCCCAGAGCAGGAAGACGCCCAGCGGGAGCGCGCCGACGAGGACCGTCGCGGCCCGGGAGGACAGCGGGTTGGCGGAGTCGCTCATCGCCGCGCGAGTCTAGTTCGGCCCGCGGCCGCCCCCGGCGATGCGTCCCCGGCGCGCGCCGCTTGCACGAGCGGGGCCCGCGGCTAGCGGAGGAAGATGCGCAGCACTCTCGACTGCGCCCGCAGGGTGCCCGCGCGGACGACGGCGCGGTAGCGGACTACGGTGCCGCGCGCGACCAGGCTCACCCGGAAGGCGCCGCTCGTGCTGGTCTGGAGGCGGGCGACGCGGGCCCAGCCGGCGCGCGTCCGCCGCTGGACAACGACGACGCGCCGGGAGACGCGCGCCGCCGCGGCTCCCTGGCCGAGGGCGACGCGGCCGCGCAGGGTCACGCGGGCGGCCGGCCTGTCCCCCGCGGGGAGGCGGTGCTGGGAGCTCTTGCGCAGGAGGACCTTCGCCTGCGGAAGCCCGAGCGCGTACGCGCGGAGCGCCGTGTAGCTCGGCTTCAGCTGCCAGCGGGTCGTCATGAGCCCGAAGCGGCCTTCGTAGGTGTTCTCGTCCTCGTAGAACGGGCTGTTGCGCGCGGAGTACCAGAAGAGCGCTTTCACCCACGGGAAGCGCCCCGCGTAGCGGTAGGCCTTGGCGAGGAACGTCGGCCTGCCGGGCGGTGGAGACGCCGCCGTCCAGGGTCGTCGTCGAGTACCCGAACTCCGTCAGCCAGACGTCCTTTCCGGCGTCGCCGAAGGCGACCATCGAGGCGCGGATCTCCTTGATCGCCGGGAAACGCGTTGATCGAGATCCGGTCCGGGTCCTCCCAGGCGTGGACGCCGTTCCACGCGACGGTCGGGTCGACGCCGTAGGTGTAGGGCTGCACCGCTACCGCGTCGAAGTACTCCCCGCCGCCGAGCCGGTAGAGGTCCTCGAGGTAGTAGAAGTCGCTCTTCGAGAGCCCGCCGAGGAGCACCGTCGAGGCAGGGTCGACCTCGTTGGCCGCCTGGTACCCCTCCCGCAGGAGCGGCAGGTACGCGGCCGCGCTCGGGCCGGACGGCCAGAAACGCGGGTGGTTCGGCTCGTTCCAGAGCTGGATAGGTGTGCACGCCGAGCGCGCTGAAGTGCTCGACGACGAGCCGGACGATGTCGCCGTAGTCGGACGCCCGGACCGGGCGGTACGTGACCTCCCAGCTGCGACCGCTCGGGCCGACGTGCTTGTCGGGTCGGCCGAGGCCCAGTAGGGGCACCCCGTCCGCGATCGGCATCAGCACCTGAATGCCCGGCCGCGTGCGCCTTCTCGACCGCGTAGTCGTACTCGGCGAGGAGCCCTCGTCGACCTCGCCCTTGCGGTCGGGCTCGAGGCCAGCCCAGTTGACGTTGGCGCGGATCCAGCGAACGCCGGCGTACGCAGGAGCTCGATCTCGCGATCGACGTCGGCGCGGGGCTGACCCCAGGTGACGTCGGCGACGACGCCCACCTCGGCGGCCTGGGCGGGGTGCGCGAGCACGAGCGCGGCCAGCCCGGCGGCCACGGCCGAAAGCGTCGCACGGACCGGCGCGCAGGCCGAGTACCTGGCCAGCGCCCCTGACCTTCCAGTCGTCCACGACCACGAAGATCGGCCGAAAGCCGGAAAGTCTTGATCCCCGGTTAGCGCCGTTGCCACTATCGCGCCGCCCGCGCAGCACGCCGTCCGCGAAGCCGTGCATCTTCGCGACGTCCACGACCAGCCTGAGCGGCGGGATCCAGGCGAGCGCGGCGTCCCAGCCGAGCGCGCGGCGCGCGGCCAGGACGAAAGCGCGAGATAGCCCGCCGACTCCTGCGACGAGGAGGGCGCCGGCGGAGCGCGAGCCGAGCGCGAAGAGCACGGCCAGGGCGGCGCCGAGGCCAGGTAGACGCCCGAAGGTGACGAGCTCGTTCTGGCGGTCGATGCGGGCGATCGCGTCGCCGCGGCCGTAGTTGCGGTACTGCCGTGTAGATCTCGCGCAGCGAGCGCCGCGGCCGCCAGCGGACGACGGCTTCGGCACGACCTCCACCTGACGCCCGGCCGCCCGCAGGCGCTGCAGGAAGACCTTGTCCTCTCCCCAGGGCAGGCCCGGCGGATAGCCGCCGACAGCCTCCCACGCCTCGCGCGCGAAGGCGACGCCGTTCCGGCCGGCGGGGAGATGCTCGCCGGCGATCGGCCCCGAGCCGCTCCTGCGGTTTGAACGCACTGAGCGTGAACCAGCCGGCGGCGCGCTCGAACGCCGGTGTCGGCCTCCGGCTCGCTGACGCCGACGGCGACCGCGGCGTCCTGGGCGACCGCCGCCGCGAGCGCGGCGACGAACCCCGGCCCACGCGGCTGCCGGCATCGAGCATGACGACGATCGCGGCCGCCGTCGAGGCGCGGACGCCCTCGTTCCGGCCGCGGCCCGGGATCGCGCCGGGGACTCGACGACCCGGAGACGGGAGGGTAGCCCGGCGCGCTGCGGAGAAGCTGCGACGTGCCGTCCGCCGACCCGGCATCGACGACGACGATCTCCGCGGCCGGCGGCTCCTGCGCCGCCAGGTCGGCCACGAGCCCCGGCGATCGTCCGGCCTCGTTCAGCACGGGCACGACGACGGCGACCCGCTCAGGCACGGACGCCTT
Source organism: uncultured Actinomycetes bacterium (assembly GCA_963794055.1). GTDB lineage: Bacteria > Actinomycetota > Thermoleophilia > Gaiellales > Gaiellaceae > JAIBJN01. The sequence continues at coordinate 246,714 of CAWCCL010000005.1, read as the reverse complement.
CTCGATCGCGGCCTCCATCTCGTCGATCCGCCGGTCCCAGGAGAACGGGCGCACGCGCTCGACGCGGCGCGCGACGCTCCTGCAGGGAGTCGTCGCGATCGGCGGCAGCACAGCCTCCGCAAACGCCTCGCGCCCTCGCGCGAACGCGACCGACGTCGGCGAACTCCTCGGCCGCGCGCATCGGCGTGGCGACGACCGGCCGCCCGGCGGCGAGGTACTCGACGAGCTTCAGCGGGACGAGCATGTCGTTGAACGCGTTGACGCGGTAGGGACGAGACAGACGCGGCTTCGGCCGAGGAGGAGCGGGAGCTCGTCATGCTCGAACCGGCCGGTGAGCCGCACGTTCGGGAGCCTCGCGAGCGCGCCGCGGCCTCCTCGCTCGCCGGCCCGGCGAAGACCAGCTCCCAGTCGGGCAGCAGCCCCGCAACGTCCGCCGCAAGCTCTCGTCGAAGCGGAAGCCCAGCTCTCCCGCGAAGACGGCGGTGCGCTCCTCGCCGCGCGACTCGGCGACCGCCTCGAGCTCCTCCAGGTCGACGGCGGCAGTCGCCAGCCGGACGTTGGGATGGCGTGCGGCGAGCCGCTCCCGGATCGGCTCGGACCAGGCGAAGACGAGGTCGGCGCGGGCGATCAGGCGCTCCTCCGCCTCGCGGAAGACACGCATGCGAAGCGCGATCCGTCATGCCCGGGGCCGGCCGCGTGGTCGTCGACCACCTCGTAGACGACGGCGCGCCAGGGCTCACCGACGGCGAGCGACACGAGCTCGGGCGTCGGGAAGCGCACCCACAGCACGGTCGTGCGCGGGGATCGCGACGCGTGCCCAGCAGCTGCCGCGCGAGCCAGCGGCGATTGACGGCGTCCACGACCGGCGCCCGCCGCGGCGGGAGGAGCTTCGGCGAGACGACGTCGAACGGGGCCGTCCGCGCGGCCCGGCGGCGAGCGCCGGGCCCGGAGCGCCCGCAGCACGTGCCGCGGCCGCGGGTTGCGGATCCCGAGCTGCTCCACGTACGTCACCTGCCAGCCGCGGGCGGCGAACCGCGCCATCTTCTCCTCGGCCTCGGTGTTGTGGAAGCCGAAGGGGAAGTCCGAGTAGAAGAGGAGCTCGCCCTTCACGCGCCGGGCGCCCACTGCGCGCGTCGATGCGCTGGAGCGCCGCGCCGACGCCGAGGAGCGTCCAGACGAGCATCGAGGTCTTCGGGTCGACGAATGTCACGTCGAAGAGGTTCGAGACGAGCAGGGCGATCCCCGCCCCGAGAAGCCCGAGGCCGAAGTTGCGGATCCGCGGATCGGATGAACGGCGGAGCGCCAGCATCATCCGCCCGGCGGCCAGGATGAGGAGGAAGAGCGCCGCGATGCCGACGAGCCCCTGCTCGGCGAGCGTGTTCAGGTAGAGGTTGTGCGCCGACTCGGGCGGGGCGAGGCCGCTTCCCGGGCAGAAAGCTGCGGCCCGTCGTGTCGAGGCCGACGTAGGCGACGTCGAAGCTGTTCAGGCCGACGCCGAGCACCGGGTTGCGCCTGGAACATCGCGACCGCCGCGTCCCAGAAGTCCAGGCGCGTGGCGATCTCGGGGCGGTCGAGGCGGCCGGCGTCGGCGACGCGGTCCTGCCAGGCGGCGGGCGAGAGCAGGATGACGAGCACCGCGGCGGCGGCGATCACCGGCCAGGCGCGCCTGCTCCGCGCCAGGACGAGCACGAGGGCGACGAGCGCGACCAGGACGCCTCGCGAGTACGTGACGATCGCGGCGGAGAACGCCAGCAGCGGCAGAAGCACGCACGCAGCCTTGGCCAGGCGGCTCTCGAACACCGAGTACAACCCCACGCTCAGCGGCACGAAGAGGACGACGAACCCGGCCAGCTGGTTCGGGTGCGGGAAAAAGGACGAGACGCGGTACTCGACCGCGCCGGTCGAGCTGATGAAGCCGACCCGGGAGAGCTCCCCGTCGAGTACTGCCACAGCGCATGGGCGCTGACCAGCAGGCCCGACGACCAGGAGCGCGGCGAAGATCGGCTTCAGCGAACGCCAGTCGTCTAGGAAGAGGGCGATCAGCAGGTAGATGAAGACCGAGCCGGCCAGGAGGACGAACTTGGCGGCCGCGGCCCCGCCCGCCGCCGCGAAGGCACGGATGCGAGGGCGGCGCCCACGAACGCGAGCGCCCCGACGAAAACCGGCGGCGCTACGAGCTTCTTGCCCGAGACACCGAGCGGACGGCCTGGAGAAAGACGAGCAGCAGCGCCCAGGCGACGAGAGCCACCCGCAGGCGCGCGTTCCCGGGCTCGGCGATGGGCGCGTTCTCGGCGAACGGGGTCAGGACGATGAGGAGGGCGAGCCCGTACTCCAGCCGCCAGAGCCCGAGCGCGACGGCGAAGAGGCCGGCCGCCACGATCGGGAGGATCGTCGGGTCGTCGAGGCGGTAGGAGCCGAAGGCGTACGCGGCGCCGGCGGCCGCCGCGGCGGCGAGGGCGACGACGGCAAGCGCGCCTGCCACCGACCACTGCGGGGCGGCGGGTCGCGCCCAGCCCTGGCACGTCAAGTTAGCTCCCCGGCCGCGCGGCCAGCGGGTCGGGGAGCGCGTCGGGCGCGGCATCCCCGTAGTAGCGGTCGTAGTCCTCGGAACCGGCCATCTCGTTGACGATCAGCCCGGCGACCGAGGCCTCGGTCTGGCGCAGTTGCCGGATCGCCGCGGTCACCTTGGTGCGCGAGCCGCGGCGGTGGTTGACGACGAAGATCACCGTGCCGACCGCGTGGGCGAGGATGGTCGCGTCGGCGCCGGCCGAGAGCGGCGGGCTGTCGACGATCACGAAGTCGGCCCATTCGGAGGCCTCCGCGAGCAGGTGCTCGAGGGCATCGGGGCGCAGGAGCGTGGACGGGTTCGGCGGCACCGCGCCGGCCGGCATGACGTAGACGTTCGGAACGGGCGTCTCGTGGACGACCTCCTCGAAGCGCCAGCCGAGCGCCAGGTGATGGGTCAGGCCCTTGAGGCCGGGGTCGTCGAGCTCGTACAGCTTCGCGAGCGCGGGGCGGCGGAGGTCGCCCTCGATCACGAGCACCCTCCTCCCCTGCTCCGCCATCACGCGCGCGAGGGCGATCGAGCTGGTCGACTTCCCCTCCGCCGGCGACGCGCTGGCGAGCAGGACGCGCGAGATGCGGAACCTCGGGCGAGAGGAAGGCGAGGTTCGTCCGCAGGACGCGGAAGGCCTCCAGGAAGCGCTGCTCGCGGCTCTTCGAGAGCCGGCGCCGCGCGATGCTGGGGACGCGGGCGAGCACCGGGACGCCGAGCTCGCGCGCGAGCTCGTCCTCGCTCCCGAGGCGCGTGTCGAGCCGGTCGCGGAGGAGCGCGAGGCCCGCGCCGAGGAAGAGCGCGAAGACGAACATCGACCGCCGCGTAGAGCGTCGGCCTCGGGCGCACGGGCGCGCCCGGCGGCTGCGCGCTGTCGGCGACGGTGACCTCGCCGTTCGTCTCCGCGGAAAGCTCCTCGTCGGCGTAGTCGACGAACGTCTCCGCGTAGGTGTTCGCCAGCTCGGCAGCCTCCTCGGGCGTGTCGCCCTCAGCCTCGACGACCAGGAGCTGCGTGTCGGAGATCGGGCGGAAGGACGTCCGCTCGAGGATCTCGCCGGGCGTCTCGCCCCCGGGAAGCGCCTCGGCGACCTGGTCGGCCACGTTCTCGCTCTGGATCAGCTCGGCGTACGTCCGGGCGAGCACCTGCGCCGACTGGATCGCCTCGAAGTCGTTGGCGGAGTTGCTGCGGTTGCCGACGAAGAGCGTCGCCTCGGCCTGGTAGACCTTCGGCAGCTGGCGACTGACGACGTACGTGGCCACCGTCGCGACGAGGACCGTGAGGATGACGATCCACTTCCGTCGCCAGAGCGTGATGAGGAGTTGATCCGCAGACACAGGGGGCTGTCTGAGTTTACTCAGGCCTCCCGGATTGCCTACCCTCCGCACGCGCGTCCATCTCCCGGCCCTCGCGGACGAGCCGCGCGCGCTCCGCGCGCCATTTCCACTGGAACCGGCCGAAGGCCCTGAGGTGCTCCAGCGCCATGCGCGAGAGCGGCCAGCTCGCCGACGTACGGCGGTACGCGTGGACGACCGTCGCCCCCGGGTGGTAGACGATCGCGAGGCCGGCGCTCCGGATTCGAAAGCACCAGTCCGCGTCGTCCGGGCCGAAGAAGATGCGGTCGATCTCCCCCGCGACCGCCTGGGCGCGCTCGGTGAAGAGCTGGCACGCGCCGAGGACGTACTCGACCTCACGCGTCCGGTCGTGCGGCTCGTCGGCCATCAGGTGCCGCCGGATCGCGTCACTGTCCTCGAAGAAGCGGTCGAGCGGCGGGCGGCGCATGAGCGGGGTAAAGAGCGGCGGGTAGCGGCGCGCCGAGAGCTGGAGCGTCCCGTCCTCGTACACCAGCCTCGGCCCGACGAGGCCGACCCCGGGGTTCGCGTCCAGGTAGCCGACGAGCTCGGCGAGAGCGCCTGGCGTGAGGCTCGCGTCGCTGTCCAGGAACATGCGCGTCCGCCCGCGGGCGCGGCGCAGGCCTTCGTTCCGCGCGGCGACGCCGACGTTGCGGTCAAGGAGGATCACCTGCGCCTGCGGGAACGCCTCGGCGACCACGCCGGCGGTGCCGTCCGTCGAGCCGTTGTCCACGAGCAGAAGCTCGTAGGTCGCGGGCGCGGCATGGCGCTCCACCGAGGCGAAGCAATTCAGCACCTCGTCGCAAACGTCGTGCGCGACGACGATGACGCTGACGTCGGGTTTCGCCTCGGTCACGAGGCAGAAGCCTCGGCTGTCGTTCTCCCGACCATGCGCCGTGCCTGGCCGAGAGCGTGGCCGGGCAGCTTCGGGTCGAGGAGCAGGATGACGGCGAGGTAGGCGCCGAGCCCGGCGGCCAGCGGCAGGCCCAGCGCGAGGACGCCGACCATGCCCTCGGCGGCGTTCGCCACCAGGCGGCACGCGACCCAGGCGACCGGGCAGGCCGACGCGACGACCGCGATCGCCGACCACTGGCGGGCGACCGGCACTCCCGCGCGCGTGCGCGCGAACCAGGCAAGGGCGAGCGTGGCCGCTACGGACTCCCCGAGGACGACCCAGGCGACGTCGGTGATCCCGCCGAGCCGCGCGCCCAGGTAAACGGTGGGGATCAGCAGGACGAGCATGATCAGGGAGATCCTCCCGAGCACCGCCTGGTGGCCGACCGAGTTGAGCAGCCAGGCGATCGTGTTCCGGATCGGCTTCACCGCGCCCCGAATCCCGAGGACGGCGAGCGGGCCGATCATCCCGGCCCAGCGGTCGCCGAAGACGACGAGGACGATCGGCTCCGCCGCGCCCGACAGGAGGATCCCGAGCGGGCAGGTTGCGAACGCGACGAGCTTGAGGGCCGAGAGGAACGCCGGCGTCACGTCCTCTCCGCGGTGGCGCATGCGCGCGAAGCCGGGGAAGGTGACCTTGGCGACGGACTCCCCGATCATCCAGTTCGGCAGCTCGGAGAGCCGGACGGCCATGGAGTAGAAGCCGAGGCGGGCGGCGCCCAGCACGCGGCCGACGACGACGATGTCGACGTTCTGGGCGGCGAAACCGGTCACGGTCTGGACGAGGAAGCCGCGGCCCTCGCGCACTCCCCGGGCGGCCGCGGCGCGGTCGAAGGCGGGCCGCACGCGGTAGGGCGCGAGCGAGAGGAGCGCGGCCGCGTAGGCCACGGCTCCCACGATCTGCCCGGTGACGAGGCTCCACACGCCGGCTCCGAGCGCGGCGAGGACGATCCCCGTGACGCTGTAGGTGACCACCTGCACCATCTGCGCGACGAAGCGGTTGCGGAACTCCAGCTCCCGCTGCATCAGCGCCTCGTAGAACCAGTTGATCCCGCCGCTGAAGAAGACCATCACCGACAGGGCGAGCACGATGTCGTCGAGGCGCGGCTCCTCGAAGAAGCGGGCGGCCGCGGGCGCGAGCGCGGCCATCACGACCGCGAAGGCAGCGCCCATGACGAGGAACATGGTCAGGTAGGTGCCCTTCTCGCGGTCGCCCAGGTCCTGCTCGACGACGAAGACGCCGCCGAGTCCCAGGCTCGCCACGAGCCCGAGGAAGATCGAGATCGTGAGCGCCAGCGCGACGAGCCCGAAGTCCGACGGGACGAGCAGCCGCGCGAGGACGACCATGGACACGATCTGGACGAGCCGGCTGCCGGCCAGCGTCAGGAAGGTCCACGGGATGCCGCGGATGGCTTTCTCCTCCATCCCGCTTATCCTGACTCCCAGTCATGAGCGAGCCGCGCGCAAGCGTCGTCGTCCGCGCGAAGAACGAGGCGCGGGGAATCGAGCGCACCTTCAAGGCACTGCGGCGCCAGACCGTTCCCGTGGAGATCGTCGTCGTCGACTCGGGGTCGACCGACGGGACCGTGGAGCTCGCCGGGCGCTGGTGCGACCGGCTGATCGAGATCCCCGAGGAGAGCTTCACCTACGGCCACAGCACGAACCTCGGCGCCGAGGCCGCGAGCGCTCCCTTCCACTTCTGCCTGTCCGCGCACTGCGCCCCCGAGCGCGACGACTGGGTCGAGCTCTCGCTCCGTCACTACGCGCGCGAGGACGTGGCGGCGACGAACGGGACCCAGGCCTTCCCTGACGGGCGTCCCGTCGACTACGTCTTCTTCCAGGACGCCGACCACGTACGGGCACATCTGCTCTGGGGCTTCTCCAACCACGCATCGTCGTGGCGGGCCGAGGTCTGGCGCGAGCATCCCTTCGACGCGGAGCTCTCGAGCTCGGACGACCGCGAGTGGGCGCTGCGGGTTACGGAGGCCGGCTGGGTGATCGCCTTCGACCCGGCGCTCTGGGTCGACCTCTCGCACCAGTGGGACGGCGGCGCGCTCGCCCAGTACCGGCGCAAGCTGATGGAGACGCGCGGGCTGGCCGAGTTCGCGCCGCTCCCGCTGTACACGGCCGCCGACGCTTTCGACGAGTGGTGGACTCCGCCGGACGACCGGCACTCCAGGCTCTTCCACCGGCTCAACTACCGCCGGATGGCGGGGATTCTCGGAAAGTACCGCGGGCTCGCGCCGACGCGCCGCCGAGGCTCCTGAACCCCCGCACGAGCCCGCTCCACGTGCCCGCCGAGCGGGCGGCGGCCACGCGGGCGCGAACGGTGGAGCCGCGGCGCAACGCGCTCGCCACCATGCGCGCGTCGCCCGATATCTGCTCCAGCAGGAAGCGCAGCGGCCGCAGGTCGCCCGTGCGGATGTGCTTCGCGCAGAAGGCGGCGCCGCCCAGGTTGTAGCCGTAGAAGAGCCGCGGAAGGTCGCCGGGGTCTCGCCACTGCTGGTGCACGATCTCGAACCCCGGGGTGGACGCGACCCGATAGCCCGCTTTGAGGAGCCGGTAGCCGAGGTCCATGTCCTCGGCCCCGGGGAAGTGGGAGCCCGGGCCCAGCCTGGGGTCGAAGCCGCCGACCGCGAGGAGGACGTCGCGCCGGCACACGAAGTTCGCCGCGTACCCCACGCGGTTCGGGTGGACGACGCCCCTCCAGACGCGCGCCCGCTCGACGTGGAAGACGCTCACGGGCAGGTGGTCGCGGTCGGGCGCAAACCCTTCCGGCGCGTGCACCTCGCCGAAGAGCGCGTCCGGGTGGCCGAGACGCCGGTTCTCCGTCATGACCGAGGCGAGCCAGGTGGCGCTGATCTCGACGTCGTCGTCCAGGAAGGCCACGTAGTGGCCCTGCGCGGCGCGCGCACCGGCGTTGCGCGCGGCCGAGCTGGACGGAGGCTGGTACGCGATCCAGCGCACCCGGTCGTCGCCGAGCGCCTCGAGCGACCGCTTCGTCTCCTCGTCACGGCTCTGGTCGACGACGACCACCTCGAGCGGCGGTCTCGTCCCGTCGAGCACTGCCTGCACGACGACGGCCGCCTTCACCGGCCGGTAGAGCGTCGGGACGACGACCGAGACCGTGGGCCCGGAGTCGCCCTCCGCGGTCATTCCCGCTCGCGGGCGCGCAGGGCCGGGAAGAGGATCACGTCGCGGATCGTCTCGCGGCCGGTCAGCAGCATCGCCAGCCGGTCGATGCCGAGCCCCAGCCCCCCGGTCGGCGGCATCCCGTACGAGAGCGCCTCGACGTAGTCGGGGTCGCCCTGCACGCCTCCGACCTCGGCCGGCCTGCTCGGCGAAGCGCCGAGCCTGCTCGTCGGGGTCGTTCAGCTCCGAGTAGGCGTTCCCGAGCTCCATGCCGGCGGCGAAGTACTCGAAGCGCTCGGTGAGGCTCGGGTCGTCGTCGGTCGTCCGCGCGAACGGGGAGAGCTCGACCGGGTAGTCGTGGAGGATCGTCGGCTGGATCAGCTCGGGCTCGACGAAGTGGCTGAGCGCGTGGTCGACGAGCTGGGCCCAGGAGCGGTCGGCCGCGGTGTCGACGCCGCGCTCCTCGAAGCGGGCCCGCAGGTCGGCCTCGTCCCGCGTCCAGAGGCCGAGCTCCTCGAGCGCGTCGACCAGCTTCAGCCGCTGCCACGGGGGCGCGAGGTCGACCTCAAAACCGCGGAAGGCTGTCTTCGTCGTCCCGGTCGTCTCCAGGGCGACGGTGGCGACGAGGCTCTCGATGCGCTCCATGACGTCTCTGTAATCGGCATACGCCTCGTACCACTCCAGCATCGTGAACTCGGGCTGGTGCTTGTAGGAGACTCCCTCGTTCCGGAAGTCCTTGCCCAGCTCGTAGACCTTCTCGAGCCCGCCGACGATCAGGCGCTTGAGGTAGAGCTCGGTGGCGATGCGGAGGTAGAGCTCGGCGTCGAGCGTCTTCGAGTGCGTGACGAACGGCTCCGCAAAGGCGCCGCCGTAGCGCGGCTGCAGGACGGGAGTCTCCACCTCGACGAAGCCGGCGTCGTCCAGGTTGCGGCGGATCGAGGCGACGATCGCGCTGCGGAGCTCGAAGTCGCGGCGCGCGTCCTCGTTGACGAGCAGATCCAGGTAGCGCTTGCGATAGCGGGTCTCGGCATCGACGAGGCCGTGGTAGGTGTCCGGCAGCGGCCTGGCGGTCTTGGCCAGGAGGACGAGCTCGTCGACGGCCAGGGACGGCTCGCCGCGCTTCGTCTTCGTCGGCTTGCCGGTGACGCCGACGATGTCGCCGAGGTCGAGGTCGACCGGTCCGGCCCGGTCGGCGGAGCAGAGGAGCTGGATCTGCCCCGAGCGGTCGACGAGGTCGAGGAAGACGAGCTTTCCGTGCCCACGCCGCCCGAGCACGCGCCCGGCGAGCCGGCGGGTCTCCGCCCCCTCCTGGGTCGGCTCGAGCGCGTCCGCCTCGGCGCGCACAGCGGCGATCTCGTCGCGGTCGGGGAAGCGCTTCGGCGGAGCCATCAGGCCGCGAGTCTAGTCCGCGCCCGGCGCGTCAGGCCCAGATGAGCCAGCCGGCCAGGACGCCCAGCCCGAAGGCGACGGCGAAGAGCAACCAGCCGACGAGCAGGGGAAGCGCAATTCGCTCCCTTGGTGTGTCCGTCGGGTAGTCGCCTCGCGGGTAACCAGGCTCGACGACGTCAGAGATGAGCTCCGTCTGACTCCGTCCGGGCCCGGAGAGCATGCGGATGATCTCGTGGCGAACCTTCTCGGGATCGGCGTCGAAGTCGAGCAGGATCCGCGCCGCGACACCGTCGTCAACTCGCACGAGGCCCAGGAGGACGTGCTCGGTGCCGATGTAGTTGTGGCCGAGGGTGTGGGCCTCGCGGAGAGAGACTTCGAGCACCTTCTTCGCGCGCGGCGTGAACAGGATCTGGCCCGTCGTCACCTCGTCGCCCTCGCCGACGATGCGCGCGACCTGGGCCCGCACCTCTTCGACAGTGATGTCCAGGCTCTCGAGCACGCGGGCGGCCAGCCCTTCCTCCTCGCGGAGTAGACCGAGGAGCAGATGCTCCGTGCCGATGTAGTTGTGCTTGAGGTCCCGGGCCTCGTCCTGGGCGAGGACGACGACCTGCCTGGCTCTTTCCGTGAAGCGCTCGAACACCCGCGCCCGAGACTACCTAGCGGGCGTCTGGCGTGCCGCTGGCGTTCGGGGGCGAGAGGGCACAGTGCTGCGCACGGGCCCTCGAAGCACCCGGGCGCCAGCGGTGCGAGGCGGGGGCGGAGCCGGGCTTCGCCCGGCGGGAGCCGCCGCCGGCCAGGCGCTCGCTAGGCGGCCTTGATGTCCATGATCTTGTACTTCAGGGAGCCGCGCGGCGCGGCGACCTCGACGGTCTCGCCCTTCTTGCGGCCCAGGATCGCCCTGCCGACCGGCGACTCGTTCGAGAGCTTGTTCTCGGTGGGATTCGCCTCGGCCGAGCCGACGATCGCGTACTCGATCGTCTCCTTCGCGTCGACGTCGCGCAGGCGCACGATCGTGCCGACGCTGACCACGTCGGTCGTGATCTCGCGCTTCTCGATCACGCGCGCGTTCTTCAGGCGCTCCTCGAGCGTGGCGATGCGGTGCTCGAGCATGGCCTGCTCGTTCTTCGCGTCGTCGTACTCCGAGTTCTCGGCGATGTCGCCGAACTCGCGCGCCTGCTTGATGCGCTCGGCCACCTCGCGGCGCTTCACGGTGGAGAGATGCTCGATCTCTTCCTTGAGCTTCGTATGACCCTCGGGAGTGAGAATCACTTCCTTCACGACCGCCCTCCATATGGCCCCATGACAGGGAAATGCGGCGCTACCGTGCGCCGCCGTGGGCGGCATTGTAGCCGCTCCGTCAAGCGTGAAACGTTCGCGCCAGGGCTACCATTCCCTGCCGATGAGCGTCGACATTCGATCCCCCTGGCGCATCGGCGCCGGTCGAGATCCCGACGCGGATCGTCCTCGCCCCCATGGCCGGCGTCAGCGTGCAGGCGTTCCGGCGCCAGGGCCGGCGCTTCGGCGCCGGGCTCGTCTGCTCCGAGATGGTCAGCTGCGCCGGCCTCAGCCACGGCAACGAGCGCACGCTCGGCTACCTGCGGATCGGCGCGCGACGAGACGCCGCTCGCCGTGCAGATCTTCGGCTCGGAGCCGGGCGTGATGGCCGAGGCCGCGCGGATGGTCGAGGACGCCGGCGCCGACATGGTCGACATCAACTTCGGCTGCCCCGTCCGCAAGGTGACGAAGACGGGCGCCGGCGCGACGCTGCTCGAGGACCCCGACCGCGCCGTGCCGGATCGTCGGCGCGGTCGCCGGCGCCGTCGACGTCCCCGTCACCGTGAAGATGCGCCGCGGCCTCGAGGACGGCTCGCGCGACGCGCTCGACGTCGGCCCGCGCCTCGTCGAGGCCGGCGCCGCCGCGCTCACGCTCCACCCGCGCTCGGCGAAGCAGATGTACACGGGCACCGCCGACCACTCGCTGACGGCCGAGCTCGTGCGAGCTCGTCGACGTGCCGGTGATCGCCTCCGGCGACGTCACGTCGCGCGCGCGGGCGCAGGCAGCTGCTCGACGAGACCGGCTGCGCCGCGGTCATGGTCGGCCGCGCCGCGCAGGGGAACCCGTGGGCGGTCGGCGAGATCGCCGGCGCCGCGCGACGGCGAGCCGGGCCGCGAGGAGGTCGTCGCCGAGCTCGTCCTCTTCATGCGCGCGACGGTCGCCGAGCTGGGCGAGCAGCGCGCGACCGGCTTCCTGAAGAAGTTCTACGGCTGGTACCTCGGCCGCGGCCGCTTCCCGAAGCCGTTCAAGCAGGAGCTGGTGCAGCTCGCGACCCTCGCCGAGGTGGAGGAGCGCCTCTTCGCGGCGGCTCCCGGCGCCGTCGAGGTCCTCGCCCGCCTCGAGGACGAGCTGCCCGCCGAGGACGACGTCCTCCTCGACCTCCCGATCTCGATCTACGGCGGCGGATAGCAGACAGCCGTCACGCCGCTATAACTCCGCTATGGCGGTCGCGACGGGAGAACGGCGGATCGTCTCGGTGCTCGTCGCCGACGTCGTCGGCTCGACCGCGATCGGCGAGAAGCTCGGCCCCGAGCGCTCGAAGTTCCTGATCGACGAGGTCATGCGGATCATGACCGAGCAGGTCCGCCGCTTCGACGGCACCGTCGCGCAGCTCGTCGGGGACGAGCTGCTGGCGCTCTTCGGCGTCGCCGGTCTCGCACGAGGACGACGCCGAGCGCGCCCTCCGCGCCGCGCTCGCGATCCAGCGCGCGCTCGCGCAGTACGCGCAGGAGGTCGAGGCCGCGTACGGCGTCCAGCTCGCCGTCCGCATCGGCGTCAACACGGGCCCCGTGGTCGTCGGCGTCCAGGGCGACGGCGAGGACGGCTACGACCCGTTCAACGCGCTCGGCGACACCGTCAACGTCGCCTCGCGCCTCCAGGAGATCGCCGGCCAGGGCGGCGTCGTCGATCGGGCCGACGACGAAGCGCCAGGTCGAGACCGCGTTCGAGCTCGAGGAGATGGGCGCGCAGGATCTGAAGGGCGTCGGCACGCCCATCGAGACGTTCCGCGTCACGACGCGTCCTCGAGTCCGAGCCCGTGCCCCCGAGCCCGCCGCTCGTCGGCCGCGACTTCGAGCTCACCGTGCTCGAGCGGACGATGGACGCGCTCGTCGAGGGCCGCGGCGCCATCGTCTCGATCATGGGCGAGCCCGGGATCGGCAAGACGCGGCTCGTCTGGGAGGTGCGCGACCGTTACCGCGACCGCGCGCGCTTCATCGAGGCCCGCGGCGTCTCCTACGCGCAGACCTTCCCCTACTGGCCGATCCGCGACCTCGCTGCGCGAGTGGCTCGGCGTCGGCGCGACCACCCCGGAGGCGCGCGTCCGTCTGGAGCTGAAGGCGGAGCTCGCGCACGTCCTCGGCAAGGAGGAGGCCGAGGAGGCCTATCCGTTCCTGGCCAGCCTCGTCGGCCTCACGCTCGAGCCGGAGGCGCAGGCCACCGTCCGCGAGCTGAACCGGGAGAGCATCCAGTCGCGGACGTTCGAGGTTTTCTTCGAGCTCGTCTGCAAGCTCGCCGAGGAGGAGCCGCTCTGCCTCGTCTTCGAGGATCTCCACTGGGCCGACGAGGCGACGCTCGAGCTGATCGAGTCGCATGCTCGGGATCACGGACGAGACCTCCGTCGCGCTCTTCTTCCTCTACCGCCCCGAGCGCGACCACGGCTCGTGGCGGCTGGGCGAGCGCGCGCGCCAGCGCTACCCGCACCGCTACCGCGAGATCGAGGTGCGCCCGCTGCCCGCCGACTCGTCGCGCGTCCTCGTCTCGCACGCGGCCGAGGGCGAGCTGCCGGAGTCGGTGGCCGAGCTCCTCGCCGAGCGCTCCGGCGGGAACCCGTTCTTCCTGGAGGAGGCCATCCGCGACCTGATCGAGCGCGGCGCGCTCCGCGCGTCAGAACGGCGGCTGGCAGCTCGCCGTCGGCGTCGACGAGCTGGCGATCCCTGCCGCCGTGCAGGGGACGCTGCAGGCGCGGCTCGACCGGCTCGACCGGCCGACGCGCGACGTGCTCTCGCTCGCGGCCGTGATCGGGCGGACGTTCGGCGATGCCGCTGCTCGAGCGGCTCGTGCCGCGGGACGAGCTGACGCAGGCGCTGACCGAGCTCCAGCGGCTCGACCTGATCGTGGAGAAGCGCCGCCGCCCGAACCCCGAGTACCGCTTCCGCCACGGCCTCGTCCAGGAGGTCGCCTACGCCAGCCTCGTCGACTCGGTGCGGCGCAAGCTGCACAAGCGCGTCGGCGAGGCGCTCGAGGAGATCTACCGCGGAGTCGCCCGAGGAGGCCTACGGGCTGCTTGCGCGCCATTTCTCGGAGGCCGAGGAGCCGGAGAAGGCGGTCGAGTACCTGCTGAAGGCCGGCGACGCGGCGCGCGCCGTCTACGCCGACCGCGAGGCGCTCGAGCACTACCGCAAGGCGCGCACGTTCCTGGCGCACCTCGGCGACGAGCGCCGCGCGCGCGACACCCTCTTCAAGATGGCCCTCGCCTACCACCTCGCCTTCGACTTCGAGAAGGCGGAGGAGATGTACGACGAGGCGTTCAGCTGCCGCGTCGGCGAGGACCCGCGGCTGCCGACGACCGAGTACCTGGAGACCGCCTCGGGGCGGCCCGGCGTGCTCTCGCCCGGCGAGGTCTACTCGACCGAGGCCGGCTACTTCGCCGAGCTGCTCTTCCGCGGGCCTCCTCATGGTCGACTCTGAGCTGAACGTCGTGCCGGCGATGGCCGACAACTTCCGCGTCTCCTCCGACGGCCTCACGTACCTCTTCCGCATCAAGGAGGACGCGCGCTGGAGCGACGGCGAGCCGCTCACGGCCGAGGACTACGCCTACGCCTGGCGCCGGATGCGCGAGCAGGAGACGCGCACGGCGTTCCTGATGGAGGACGTCGAGACCGCCGAGGCGCTCGACGACCGCACGCTCGAGGTGCAGCTCCGCGAGCCGCGCAGCTACTTCCCGTACGTCCTCTGCTCGGCCTGGGCGTTCCCCTGGCCGAAGCACCGCTGCGAGACGCTCGGCGACGAGTGGGCGAAGCCCGAGCACCTGGTCGGGAACGGGCCCTTCGTGCTCGTCGAGTACGACGACGAGCACGCCGTGCTGCGCGCGAACCCGCACTGGACCGGCGCGCGCGGGAACGTCGGCGAGATCCGCTTCTCCTTCTACTCGAAGGGCGCGGACATGGTCGACGGAGTGGCACTGCGGGCCGCTTCGACCTCCTGCACGTCTACGACCCGGTCCCCGAGGACGAGCCGCAGACGCTCAGCGACGTCGTCCCCGAGCTCGGGCTGCAGTACATCGGCTTCTGCGCCGACCGCGCGCCGTTCTCGAACGAGCTCGTCCGCCGGGCCTTCACGCACGCCGTCGACCGCGAGTTCCTCGTCTCGCACTACCCGCGCTCGGGCCTCTACCGCGCGGCCACCCGCGGCGGGGCGATCCCGCCCGCGATGCCGGCTCACTCCCACCGCGTCGGGCTCGAGTACGACCTCGAGAAGGCGCGGGCGCTCCTGGACGAGGCCGGCTACCCCGGCGGGAAGGGGCTGCCGGAGATCCGCATGGTCGTCCCCAGCTGGCTCCAGCCGGTCGAGCCGCTGCTCGAGCTGTGGAAGCCGATCGGGGCGCGCGTCGAGGTCGTCACCAGCCCGGGCCACGTCGACTGGGAGGTCCTCGAGGACGCGCACATGTGGTGGACCGGCTGGACCGCCGACTACCCCGACCCCGACGGATTCTTCCGCGGCCTGCTCCTGCTCGGCCAGTGGCCGTTCTACCGCGACGACGACATCCTCGAGCTGCTCGAGCGCGGCCGCTCGCTGCGCGACCAGGGCGAGCGGATGCGCATCTACCACGAGATCGACCACCTCTGGGTGGGCGAGCACGCGGCGATCCTCCCGATCGCCTACCCGCGCTCCATCCTCCTGCGCCGCCCGTGGGTCGAGGGCCTGTGGGCGAGCCCGCTCTCGCGGGCCCACCTGGACACGGTGGTCGTCGGGGAGCGGACGCCGGCGGCTACGGCCTCGGAGGCTTCAGCCGTTCCGGTTCCGGACGAGGCGTAGGCCCTCCACAGCGCCGCCGATCGAGCGTGGAGCCCGGCGCCGGACTGCTGTCTATCTCCTCTTGACACCTTCCTATGCTGTCTACTACCCTAGACACCATGGCGCCCCTCGATCCCACCGCCCTTCGCGAGGCTCGTGACTCGCGCGACCGCATGCTCGAGGCCCAGCACGAGCTCGAGCGCGCCCGCGCCGACTACGGCCACGCACTCCGGCGCCTCCACGCCGAGGGCGGCTCGCTGCGCGAGATCGCCGAGAGCCTCGGCCTCAGCCATCAGCGCGTGCACCAGATCGTCGAGGGCGACGAGAGCGCGGCCGGCCGCAGGACAAGCACGGCAAGCAACGGCGCTTCGACTGGCCCTTCACCCGCTTCACGCGCCGGGCGCGGCAAGTGATCGTCCTGGCGCAGGAGGAGGCCGAGACGTTCGGGCATTCGCCCGCGGGCTCGGAGCACCTCCTCCTCGGCCTCGCCCGCGCGGAGGACGAGTCGACGGCCGCCGTGCTCGCCGAGTTCCGCCTGACCGCGGCGCCATCCGCGAGCGCGTCGCGGCGCTGGCGCCGGCCGGCGCGAAGCGCCGGCGGCGCGGCTTCACGCGCGCCGCCAAGCGCATCCTCGAGCGCAGCGTGTGCGAGGCCCAGGCGCTCGGCGACAACTACATCGGCGCCGACCACATCCTCCTCGGCCTCGTCTCCGACGAGCGCGCGGGCGCCGTCGCGATCGTCCGCGAGCTCGGCGCCGACCCCGAGGCGCTCGGCGCCGCCGTGCGCGCGCGCCGCGAACAGCCCTAGGGTCGAGGCCGTGAGCGCGGCTCAATCCGAAACCCGATCCGGCGGAAAGTCTGTGTGGAGAACTTCCTCGTCGATCATCGGCGCCCCGGCGCTGGGAGCACCCCAAGCAGGAATGATTCTCCATCGAAGGCATCGAGCCCGATCAGCTCGGTCGCGGCGACGACCGCCTTCAGGTCGTCCTGGGCGATCGGATCCCTCCTCGTCGCGAGATCGGGCGGTTCCGAGGTCACGAAGAACGCAACGCCACCCGCCGACTCACCGTCACCAATAGCCTCGCTGATCGCGTCGCGATCGGCTCCGGCCAGGTAGTAGACCTCGTCGCCGAAGTACCTCGTCGTGCTGGTGACCTCGGCTAGGAATGGATCGCCGCGGCTCGCCAAGAGGCTTTCCACGATCAGGGTTCTCCCAGGCGACGACTCCAGGAACGTCGTCAGCTCGCCGACGAGGAGCTCGAAGCTCTCCATCTGACCGGCCACGCGTCCGTGCTTCAGATCGGGCAGCTTTACCGGCTCGGCATCGTCCGGCATGTAGACAGACCACGAGAACCGGCCGAGCTCCCCGGCCTGCAGAATCGCCTTGCTGAGGCTGAGGCCCCAACCGAGGCGAAAGGCAGCGTACTCCTCGGCCGCTTCGCCGAGCGGACGTCTTTCGAGGGGCATGCCCGCCTTAGCTCGCGTTCCGGTCCCAGACGAGGCGTAGGCCCTCGAGCGTCAGGAGCGGGTCGACGGTGTCGATCGTCTCCGCGTGCGGGGCGATCAGCTCGGCGAGGCCGCCGGTGGCGATCACGGGCGCCGTCGTCGCCGATCTCGCCGCGGATGCCGCCTGACGATGCCGTCCACCTGGCCGGCGAAGCCGTAGACCATGCCCGACTGGAGCCCGGCGACCGTCGTCTTGCCGATCACGGACGCCGGCGCCGAGAAGTCGACCTTGACCAGCCGCGCCGCGCGGGCGAAGAGCGCCTCCATGGAGATCTCGATCCCGGGCGCGAGCACGCCGCCGACGTACTCGCCCGCCGCCGAGACGATGTCGAAGTTCGTGGACGTCCCGAAGTCGACGACGATGCAGGGCGCGCCGTAGCGCTCGCGCGCGGCGACCGCGTTGGCGATCCGGTCGGGGCCGACCTCGCGCGGGTCGTCGTAGACGATCGGGATGCCGGTCTTCGTCCCCGGGCCGAGCACGAGCAGCGGCGCCTCCGCGTAGTCGCGCGCGAACTCCTCGTAGGCGCGGACGAGCGGCGGGACGGTCGAGGAGAGGCAGACGCCGGCGACGTCCTCGAAGCCGACGTCGCGCAGCTCGAGCAGCCTGCCCGACGAGGACGCCGAGCTCGTCGCCGGTGCGCTCGGCCTCGGTGGCGACGCGCCAGTGCTCGGCCAGCCGCTCGCCGTCGTAGAGCCCGAGGACCGTCTGCGTGTTGCCGACGTCGACGGCCAGCAGCATGGGCGTCTGCGCTTAAGAGGTCTCTTCTTCGCCGCCGAGCGTCTCGCCGAGCTTCTGCGCGAGCGCCTCGGGCGTCAGCGCCGGGCCGTCACCCTCGCCGCGCAGCTCCTCGATCGTCACGTCGCTCGACGTGTAGACCTCGGCGCGCGGGATGATCCGGGTCGGCCGGTTCTTGTCCCAGACCCAGACGTCCTCCATCGTCAGGTGGAAGAACGGGTAGGTCGTCTGCGGCAGGACCTTCAGCTCGTGCCGGTTGCAGAGGTAGGTCGAGTCCTGCGTGACGATGCAGTAGCGAAAGAGGCTGAAGACGGCCGAGTACTCCTTCTTCAGCCGAAGCTCGAGCTCTGCCTCGTACTCGTCGAGCTCGTCGAGGTGGGACATGCGGCTCATTGTAACTGCGAGGCGAGCAGATCCCGCACTGCTCGCCCGTCGGGGAGCGCGAGCGCCGGGATCCAGCTCGTGGAGCGGCTCCAGGGCGAAGCGCCGCTCGGCCAGGCGCGGGTGCGGGACGGTCAGGCCCGGCCTCGTCCACGACTTCGCTCGCCGTAGAGGAGCAGGTCGAGGTCGATCGCACGCGGGCCGAAGCGCGGGCCCTCCCCGCGGACGCGGCCCAGGTCCCGCTCGACCGCGAGCAGGCGGTCGAGCAGCTCGCGCGGGGAGAGCTCCGTCTCGACGGCCGCGGCGCCGTTCAGGAAGCGCGGCTGGTCGGCGTACCCGACCGGGTCGGTCTCGCGCAGTGTCGAGACCGCGACGACCTCGATCCCCGGCTCGCGCGCCGAGCAGCTCGACCGCCCGGCGGATCGTCGCCCTCGCGGTCGCCGAGGTTCGCCCCGAGCCCGACGTAGGCGCGGGTCAACGGCTGGTGCGCTCGACGGTCGCCGCCGTGTACTCGGCCGGGGCCTCGAGCTGGACCTCGGGCTTCCGCACGCGGACGCGGACGCGCGAGACCGGGAAGTGCTCCAGCAGGTCGTCGGCGATTGCCGCGGCGAGCGCCTCGATCAGGTTGAAGCGCTGGCCGTCGCTGATCTCCGCGGACACGGGCGACGACCGCCGTGTAGTCGACGGTGTCGCCGAGCTGGTCGGTGCGGACGCCGGCGTCGTGCGCGACGAGCGTGATGTCGAAGACGAAGCGCTGGCCCGCGCGCTGCTCCTCCTCGAGGGCGCCGTGGAAGCCGAGGAGCTCGAGGCCCGCGGACCTCGATGACGACCTCGCTCATCGCGCCACCACCGCCCGGGCCGCGGTCGAGCGCCTCGACGTGCTGGCGGACGTCGTGGACGCGGAAGAGCGACGCCCCGCGCTCGAAGGCGAGCACCGCGACGGCGACCCCGGCGCGCGACCGGCCCGGTGATTGCGTCCGTCGCCGAGAAGCCGGCCGAGGAAGCGCTTGCGCGAGGCGCCGACCAGCACCGGCCGGCCGATCGCCGACGAGCTCGTCGAGCCGCGCGAGCAGCTCGACGTTGTGCTCCACGGTCTTCCCGAAGCCGATGCCGGGATCGAGGCAGATCGCGCTCCTCGGGGATCCCGGCCTCGACGGCGAACGCGAGCCGCTCCTCGAGGAACGCCTTCACCTCGGAGACGACGTCCTCGTAGCGCGGGTCGTCCTGCATCGTCCGCGGCTCGCCGAGCATGTGCATGAGGCAGACGTAGGCGTCCGAGTCGGCGACGACGCCCGCCAGCTCGGGGTCGCCGCGCAGGGCGGTGACGTCGTTGACCATGGACGGCGCCCAGCTCGAGCGCGCGCCGCGCCACGGCCGCCTTGGACGTGTCGACGGAGACCGGGCACGCCCTGGAGGTGCTCCAGGACCGGCTCGATGCGCGCCAGCTCCTCCTCCGCGGAGACCCCCTCCGAGCCCGGGCGCGTGGACTCGCCGCCGACGTCCACGAGCGCCGCGCCCTCCTCGAGGTAGCCCGAGCGCCAGCGCGATCGCCGCCTCGGGCCGGAGGAAGCGGCCGCCGTCCGAGAACGAGTCGGGCGTCACGTTGACGACCCCGACCACTGCCGGCCGGGGAAAGGCCTGCTCCAGCGGGGGTCTCACGGGGCAACCGTATCCTACGAGCGGCGTGATCGACCTCCATTCCCACATCCTCCCCGGGCTCGACGACGGGTCGCGCACGGTCGAGGACGCCGCGAGCCCTGGCGCGCCGGGCCGCCGCGGACGGCGTGACGGCGATCGCGGCCACCCCGCACGTCCGCAGCGACTACCCGACGCGCCCGGAGGACATGGAGCGCGGCGTCGCCCGCCTGCGCGAGGACTTCGTCGAGCAGGGCATCGACGTCGAGGTGCTCCCGGGCGCGGAGATCGACCTCGTTCATGCTCGGCTCGCTGACGACGACGACCTGCGCCGCTTCTCGCTCGCGCGCTCGGAGCGCTACCTCCTGCTCGAGTTCCCGTATTCTGGCTGGCCGTCCGGCCTCGAGGAGACCGTCTACGGCCTCGGGCCTGCGCGGCTTCCTGGCCGTCCTCGCCCACCCGGAGCGAAACCGGGAGGTGCAGGTCGAGCCCGAGCCGGCTCGCCGAGGCCGTGCGGGTGGGCGCGCTCGTCCAGCTGACTGCGGCGTCCCTGGACGGGCGCATCGGCCGCTCCTCGCAGAGGGCAGCCGAGCGGCTGCTGGGCGCCGGCCTCGCCCACGTCCTCGCGAGCGACGCCCACACGCCGGATATCCGGGAGGCGGGCCTCGGCGCCGCGGCCGAGGCGGTCGGGGACGACCGGCTGGCCGCCTTCCTCACCACGGAGGCGCCGGCCGCGATCGTCGCAGGCGAGACGGTGCCGGCCCCGCCGCGGAGGGCGCGCCGGCGGTCGCTACCTGAGCCGTCTGTCCCTCTAGCTCCTGCTCTAGTCGCCGGCGATGAAGAAGCGCCAGGTGCCGTCGGGCTCGATCCCTGCGCGCCAGCCGAGGTAGCCGCTGCCGGGCCGGAGTAGACGGCGAGGTCGCCGAGGAGCTCCGCTCGTAGTCGGTCAGCTCGGCCTCCTGCTTGTCGTAGGCGAACGGCCAGACGTACGTGCCCGCCGAGAGCGTGTACGGGAGCGCGAGGATCCGCGCGAGGATCTCGATGGGGCTCTCACCGGACTCGGCCTCGACCTGCTGCCAGTACGCGATCGGCCCGCCCTCGGCCGGGAGGCCGAACGTGTAGGAGAACTCGTCCGGGATGAGCGGCCGAAGCGCCTCGTAGTCGCCCGACTCGGCCGCCGCGAGGAGCGCGGCGTGCGTCTCGGCGACCGCGGGCGGCAAGCCGACGGGCTCGGCGACGGTCTCCGTGACCGCCTGCGTCTCCGTCTCGGTGCGCGTCTCGGTGACCGAGACGGTTCCGTCCCGTCGCCGGCGCAGCCTACGGCACGAGGGCCCGACAGCGCCACCAGCAGCCGCACGGGGAGGGGTAGGGGTTTGGCGACGTCGCCGCCGCCGGGGTGCGATGGTCGTTCCGAGGCAAGGACGCAGGGAGCGCTCGTAGCATGTAGCTCGGGCGCGACTCAGGACGCAGTCCTCGGGGCGAGCAGCGCGGCCCGCGGCCAGGCTGCGTCTCGTCAAACCCTCCTAGTTCGCGCCCTCGGGCTCGGGCGGAGGCTGCATGGTCGCGCCCGGGAGCGGGAAGGGGCGCGGCTTGGGCTCCGCGCGCGGCTTCTTCTCCGCCTCGTCCTCCGCCGGCCGGCTCGGTCTCGGCCTCGGGGAAGACGGTCTCCGGCGGACTCGCCGGCGAGGAGCCGCTCGAACTGGTCCTTGTCGATCGTCTCGCGCTCGATCAGGAGCTCGGAGAGGTTGTGCAGCTCGTCCATGTGCTCGGCGAGCACCTTGCGGGCGCGGTCGTGGGCCTCCTCGATCACGCGGCGGATCTCGTCGTCGATCTCGCGCGCGATCTCCTCGGAGTAGTCCGGCTCGGCAGCCCATCTCGCGGCCGAGGAACGGCATGTCGTGGTTTCGGCCGAGCACGCGCGGGCCGAGCTTCTCGCTCATGCCGTAGCGCATGACCATGTGCTTCGCGGTCGCCGTCACCTTCTCGATGTCGTTCGCGGCGCCGGTCGTGACCTCGTGGAAGACGAGCTCCTCCGCGGCGCGGCCGCCGAGCGTCATCGCCATCTGGTCCATGAGCGCCGACTTCGTCGTCAGGAACTTGTCCTCGGCCGGGAGCGAGATCGTGTAGCCGAGCGCCTGGCCGCGGCTGATGATCGAGATCTTGTGGACGGCGTCGCAGTTCGGCAGGTAGTGGCCGACGAGCGCGTGGCCCATCTCGTGGTAGGCGGTCACCTTGCGCTCGTGCTCGGAGAGGAGCCGCGTCTTCTTCTCCGGGCCGGCGATCACGCGCATGATCCCTTCCTCGAGCTCGAGCTCGCCGATCGTCTTCCTCCCGCGGCGCGCGGCGAGGAGCGCCGCCTCGTTGACGAGGTTCGCGAGGTCGGCGCCCGTGAAGCCGGGCGTCCCGGCGGCGAGCGTGTCGAGGTCGATGGAGTTGTCGATCGGCTTGCCCTTCGTGTGCACCTCGAGGATCTTGCGGCGGCCGTTGCGGTCGGGGCGGTCGACGACGATCTGCCGGTCGAAGCGGCCCGGGCGGAGGAGCGCCGGGTCGAGGATGTCGGGCCGGTTCGTGGCGGCGATGAGGATGATGTTGTCCTTCATCTCGAAGCCGTCCATCTCGACGAGGAGCTGGTTCAGCGTCTGCTCGCGCTCGTCGTGGCCGCCGCCGAGGCCGGCGCCGCGATGGCGGCCGACGGCGTCGATCTCGTCCATGAAGATGATGCAGGGGCTGGCCTGCTTGGCCTGCTCGAAGAGGTCGCGCACGCGCGAGGCGCCGACGCCGACGAACATCTCGACGAAGTCGGAGCCGGAGATGGAGAAGAACGGCACGCCGGCCTCGCCGGCGACCGAGCGCGCGAGCAGCGTCTTCCCCGTGCCGGGCGGCCCGTAGAGGAGGACGCCCTTGGGGATGCGCGCGCCGAGCGCCTGGAACTTCTTCGGGTTCTCGAGGAACTCCTTGATCTCGTGCAGCTCCTCGACCGCCTCGTCCACGCCGGCCACGTCCTTGAAGGTGATCTTCGGCGAGTCGGGCGCCATGCGCTTGGCGCGGCTCTTGCCGAAGCTCATCACCTTCGAGCCGCCGCCCTGCACCTGGTTCATGAGGAAGATCCAGAACCCGAAGAAGAGGACGAACGGCAGCAGGTACGTGAGGATCGACCACCACGCGTACTCGCCCGTGCCCTTCGAGTCGAACGGCACGCCCTTCTCCTGGAGCAGGTTCTGGAACTCGATCTGCGACTGGTCGCTCGGGTAGTTGACCTTGATCTTCGTCGCTCGCCGTTCGGTCGACCGTCGCGATCGCCTCGATCGAGCGGCCCTTCGGGTTGAAGACGACCTCCTCGAACGTCTCCGGGTTCGTCCTCGATCGTCGCTGATCAGCTGGCTGTAGGTCGATCTTCTTCCGCTCCTCGGACCGCGGCAGCAGCGTCTGCGACGCCAGGTAGACGAGCAGAACGATGACGATGAGGGGAAGAGTGCGCTGCGGAAAAAACGGCTCAACAGAAGGACCTCGAGGCCTGGATCGAAGCGTAGCAGTCTCCTATTCGGCTCCCGCGGCCGCTGGATGAGGATTTCGTTACGCGATCTCCTCCGCCTGCGCGGCCAGCTCGTCCCGGAGGACGCCGACGAACGGGAGGTTGCGGTAGCGCTCGGCGAAGTCGAGCCCGTAGCCGATCACGAACCTGTTCGGGATCTCGAAGCCCGTGTAGCGGCAGTGGATGTCGATCTCGCGCCGCGACGGCTTCGTCAGGAGCGCGCAGATCTCGAGCGAGGCCGGCTCGCGCGCCTCGAGGTTGCGCAGGAGGTAGGAGAGCGTGAGGCCGGAGTCGATGATGTCCTCGACGACGAGCACGTTCCGCCCTCGATCGAGACTGTCGAGGTCCTTGAGGATCCGGACGACGCCCGAGGAGTCGATCGCCGGCGCCGTAGCTCGAGATGGCCATGAAGTCGACCTCGCACGGAATGTCGATCCGGCGCATGAGGTCGGCCATGAAGAAGACGGCGCCCTTGAGCACGCCGACGAGGAGCAGGTCGCGGCCGCGGTAGTCCTCGCTGATCTCGGCGCCGAGCTCGGCGATCCGGCTCTGGAGCGTCGTCCTCGTCGATCAGGATCTCCGCGACGCCCGCCGTGAGCTCGTTGACGGAGCTCACTCCAGCTCCCCGCTGACGGCGCCCTCGTAGCCCGGGGCCTCGGCGATCCCCGGGACGGCGACGACCTCGTCGCCGCGGACGACGAGCGGCCAGGCCTCGCGCTCGGAGCGCGGCACCTTCGCGTCCACGAAGACATCCTGCACCTTCTTGCCGTGGCCGGCCAGCCGGTCGCCGGGGCGCCAGCCGCGCACGTGCAGGCCCGGGCGGCGTGGACTCGAGCGTCCAGCGGCCCCAGCGGACCCGGCCTTCGAGCGGCACGGGGCCCGCGCTCGAGCCAGACGCTCTCGTACTCCCTCACCGCCACGCGGCCGTCGCCCAGGTCGAAACGCTTCGATCCCTCACGAGAGGCGAGCAACTCTAACAGCGCTCTCTCGGCGGGTCGCGGGAGCCGCTCGCCCTCCTCGAGGGCGGCGAGGACGTTCCGCTCGGCGGCCGGGTGCAGCCGCCTGAGCGCGGGCAGGATCTCGCGCGCGGATCGAGCCCCCGCGCGGTGTCCGGGTTCGAGGAGTCGACGCGGAACGGGAGGCCCTCGGCGCGGCAGTAGGCCTCGGTCTCCTCGCGCCAGACGGCGAGCAGCGGGCGCACGACGCCGTCCTCGCGGCGGACGCGGATCCCGGTGACGGCCCCGCTCGAAGCGAGCCGGTAGAGGATCGTCTCGACCTGATCGGAGGCCGTGTGGCCCGGTCGCGCGCAGCGCGCCCGGCGGTGGCCGCGTAGCGGAGGTCGCGGAGCTCGGCCTCGGTGCCGCGCCCGGCGGGCGGCGCCTCGATCGACCTCGGCGCCGAGCCGCTCGGCGCAGAAGCGCGCATCCTCCTCGGACTCCTCGCCGCGGAGCCTGTGGTTCACGTGCAGCGCCGAGACGCGGTAGCCGAGCGCGCCGAGCGCGTGCCAGAGGCAGGTGGAGTCGGCGCCGCCGGACACGAGGCAGGCGACCTCGCCGCCGGGCGGGATCAGGTCGTGCCGACGGACGTCCTCCTCGATCCGCGCGCGCAGCGCCGCGGCGTCCACACGGAAAGTGTAGGAGGGTTTGATCTACCGCCGTCTACAGGAGCGGCGCGACGTCGCAGCCCTCACGCTGCAGGGCCGGCTGCGCCTCCACCAGGACGTCCCTGGCGAAGTTCGCGAGCCCGTACGCGCGGAACATGCGGTCGCCGGAGTCCTTGCCCTCCGCATTGAGCATCACCGCCTCTCCGTACTCCGTGAACATGGCATCGAGGTACTTCTGGGCCTGCTGGAGAGCGGGGTCGCTCGGCTTGACCTTCCCGACCCGGGAAGCGGCATCGAACGCCTCGGAGGCGATCTCCTCGGCGCCGACCCTGCCGGTGCGGAACTCGTCCGCGAGCACGTTGAACGCGGTGACGTCAAGGCTCGCCGCCTGGATGAACTTCTGGTCGGTGGCGACGCAGGAGTGCGCAAGTGGATCCCGCGATCCGCCGCAGCCGGCCAGGATCGCGAGGGACAGCGCCGCAGTAAGGCTGACCCTCAGCAACTCGAACTGCATGATCCTGCCGGATTCTCGGCCGCGCAATCACCCGTTTAGCGTTGGTTCTCCAGGCCCTACGCGAAGATCAGCGAGCGGTACGTGATCGTCCGGCGCATGCCGACACTGTCGTACAGGGCGATCGCGGGCGCATTCTCCGGACGCACGAAGAGGCAGACGGTCGGCGTTGTCTCCAGCAGGAGCCGGCAGAGGTCGGCGAGGCCGCGCTTGCCGTAGCCCTGGCCCCGGAGCTCCGGCTCGACCCAGACCTGCTGGAGCTGGACGGCGTCCGGCGTCCACGCCGAGGCTTCCGCCTTGAAGAGGATGCGGCCGTCTTCCATCCAGAGCCAGCTGCGGCCCTCCTCGATCTGGGAGCGGGTGCGCCACTCGAAGAGGACTGGGTCGCGGACGTACGCGTCGACGCCGACCTCCTCGCGGTAGGCGGCGGCCGCGGCGACGACCAGCGTGTCGAGGTCGTCGAGGGTCGCCCGGCGCAGGGCGCTCCGCCCGGGGGGCGGCGGACGCTCGAGCACGTAGACCGGCTGGCCGGGCCGGTCGTCGAGCGGCTCGGGGAACCGGGTCCCGACGACATCCCAGAGCTCGGTGACCGCGCCCTCCTCGCCGACGACCATGCGTGGGTCGCTCCTCGCGACGAGGTCCGCGAAGGCGTCGCAGCCGGGGCCGGACGGGACGAGGTTGGCGCCGAGGTGGAGCAGCGCCTTGAGCCTGCCCCCGTCGCGAATGCCGGCGAAACGGCCGAGCCCGCGGCGGGCGACGTCCTCGAGGAAGACGCGCTCGACCGGGTCCGCGCTGCAGAAGGCGAGGACCTGAGAGAGTCGAGGGCGCTTGACCAGGCGCGCCATGCCCGGAGACGATACCCCCATGCCTATTCACGTTCGTGCAGAGCCCGGCGACTACGCCGAGGCGTGCCTTCTCCCCGGAGACCCGCTCCGGGCCAAGTACGTCGCCGAGACCTTCCTCGAGGACGTCGTCCAGCGAAACTGGGAGCGCGGGATGCTCGGCTTCACGGGGACGTTCCGGGGCAAGCCCGTCTCGGTGCAGGCGACCGGCATGGGCTGCCCCTCGGCGGCGATCGTCGTTGAGGAGCTGGCCATGCTCGGCGTCAAGCGGATGCTCCGCATCGGCACCTGCGGCGGCCTCCAGCCCGACCTGAAGCTCGGCGAACTGATCGTCGCCATCTCCGCGGTGCCAGCGGACTCGACCGCGCTCCACATCACCCGCGAGATCCACGCGCCGACCGCGGACTGGGGCCTCGTCCACTCGGCCGTCCACGCGGCCAAGAAGCTGGGGAAGCCCGTGCGCGTCGGGCCGATCGTGTCCAGCGACGTCTTCTACAACTCCGACGACGGCCAGTATCAGCGCTGGTCCGACCGCGGCATCCTCGCCGTGGAGATGGAGGCGGCCGTCCTCTTCACCCTCGGCGCGCTCCGCAAGGTGCAGGCCGGGTGCCTCCTCACCGTGAGTGACCTCATCGTCGAGGGCGAGTTCGTGCGGATCACCGACGAGGAGATGAAGGCTGCGGTCGACCAGATGACGGAGCTGGCGCTGGCCGTGGCGACGGACGAGTCGTAGTGGCGCAGGAAGGCGTCGTCTTCGTCGTCAACCCGGCCTCGGCGAACGGGTCGACCCGGAGACGGTGGCCCGAGATCGCCCACCGGGCGGCCGAGCTCGGCCTCGCCGGCGAGACGCTCCTGAGCGAGCGACGAGGCCACGCGGCCGAGCTGGCGCGCCGCGCGGCGGAGGAGGGAGCGCGCCTGGTCGTCGCCGTCGGCGGCGACGGCACGGTGAACGAGGTAGTCAACGGCCTCCTCGCGGCGGAGAGCGAGCCGCCCGAGCTGGCGGTGATCGCGAGGGGAACCGGAACGGACTTCGTGCGCCACTTCAGGATCCCGACCAGGCTGGAGGGCGCGGTCGAGGTCGCGCTCTCCGGGACGGTGCGGGCCATCGACGCCGGCCGCATCACGTACCGCGCCTGGAGCGGAGAGGACGTCTCCGCCTACTTCGCCAACAGCGCGAGCGCCGGGATGAGCGGCGCCGTGGCGCAGCGGGCCAACTCGTCCTCGAAGGCCCTCGGCGGGAAGGCGTCCTTCCTGTATGCGACCCTCGCCGTCTTCGCCCGCTGGCACGCCAGCGAGATGGAGGTCGAGGTCGACGACGAGCGCCGCTCGGGCCTGATGTACGACGCGATCGTGGCCAACTGCCGCTACCTCGGCGGCGGCATGGCCATGACCCCCGACGCCGTGCCCGACGACGGGCTCCTCGACGTCCTCCTGATCGGGGACATCACGCGCCGCGACCTCGCGCTGACGCTCCCGAAGGTCTACCGCGGCACGCATCTCCCCCACCCGAAGGCGGAGGCACTGCGGGGGCGGCGCGTGGTCGTGCGCGCCGAGACGCCGCTTCCGGTGGAGCTGGACGGCGAGCAGCCGGGGACGACGCCCGCCTTCTTCGAGGTCGTCCCGGCGGCGCTCCGGCTACGCGCTCCCTCTTCGTAGGAGGGGCTGACGAAACGCAGCTGTGCCGAGCAACGTTCCGCCAAACCCTCCTAGGCTGCCGGCGGCTCGCCGAAGGAGCTCTCGGACGGCGGCGGCGGCTTCGGCGCCGCGGGCTTTCTCGCGCGCGTCGTCGTCGTTCTCGGCTTCGGCTTGGCGCGCGGTTTCGGCGCGGGCTTGGCGTCCGACTCGAGCTTGGCCAGGCGCTTCTCGAGCCGCTCGATGTGCGTGCGAAGGTCCTTGAGCTCGTCGGCGGCCGCGAGGCCGACCTGGCCGAGCGCGCGCCTCGCGCTCTCGTCGAGCTTGCCCTTGGCCGACATCGCCTTTCCGAGGGCGTCCGTCACCCGGTCGTTCTTCCCCAACTCTTCGGCGAGCCGGGTCAGAGCGTCCTCCCCGGCCTTCGAGAGGCGGCCGAGCGTCCCGGCTTCCGGCTCCTTCTTCTTGGACTTCTTGGCCATGCGGCCCTCCCAGGTCGGTTCGTCGCTGGGACGATACCGGCGGGCCCGGCGGGCTAGGAGTCGCGCCTGAGGCTCGTGAGCCCGCGCCAGCCGGCGAGCCGCGCGCCGAGGAAGGCGAGCACGAGGAGCAGGATGACGGGCGCGATGGTCGCCGCGGCGACGAAGATCCAGCCGACGACGGTGACGAAGCCGGTGCCGGCGGCGCGCCAGGCGTCGACGATGCCCCACGGGCCGTCGTCGCTCCCGGCCGCGACGACCTGGCGCTCGCGGACCTCCAGGGAGATCGTCGCGTACGTGACCTGGTCGTCCAGGTAGCGAAGCCGCCCGCGGGCTTGCTCCAGCTCCAGCTGGACCCGGTTCAGCTCCGACTGCACGGTCAACGCGGACGGGACCGTGTTCGTCTCCTCGAGGAGGGCCAGGAGCTGCGCCTCGACCGCCTCGAGGTGCCGGATGCGGGCCTGGAGGTCGACGAGCTCCTGCGAGACGTCCTGGCCGGCCTCCTCTTGCGCTTCGATGCGGCCCAGACCGGAGAGCTGCTCCATCACGCGCGCGTAGACGCGCTCCGGGACACGCACCACGAGCGTGCCCGTCACGAGGCGCTGGTCCTCGCCCTGGGAGGCGCTCGAGCTGATCACGAAGCCGCCTGAGCCCGTCGCGATCGTCCGCGCGCGCTGGATCGTCGGGTCGAATTGGTTCCGCGGCACGGAGATGGCCAGCGAGGCCGTCTGCACGATGCTCGGCCCGACCGCCGGGAGCGACGCCGGCACGGCCTGGACGTCGTCTGCACCTTGGCTCGCGCCCTCGGACACGGCGGAGTCCTCCATCGCGGGAGCCGCCTCCCCGCCGGCGCTCTCCGAGTCGTCCTCGCCCGACGAGCACCCGAAAGCGACGAGGGCCAGCGCCCCGATGAGCCCGATAACGACCAGCTTCCGCATCCTGTACTCCTTCATCTCGGTTGCTTGGACAGGAGCGGGCCTGCGAAAGTTCCGAGCTTCGATGGACGGCTTCCGCTTCTCCACCGATCTGACCGTCCGCTTCAGCGAGACGGACGCCCAGGGCGTCGTGCACAACGCCGTGTACCTCGTCTGGTTCGAGATGGGGCGGATCGCCTACCTGGCCCGGTTCCCGGGCGGGTACAAGGGGCTCGTCGAGCACGGCGTCGACGCGACCACCACCGAGGCGCACGTCCGCTATCTCGACGGTACGCGCTTCGACGACGAGCTACGCGTCCACGTGCGCGCGACGGACGTGCGCGGCGCCCGCTTCCGCTTCGAGTACGTCATCGAGCGGGTGAGCGAGCCGCAGGCGGTCGTCGCCGACGGGTGGACGGCGCATGCCTGCGTGAACGCCGAGACGCTGCGGCCGACGCGCATGCCGGCCTGGCTCGCGGAGGCGATCGCGAGCGCCGAGAGCGGTTAGCTACCGGCGGTTGCCGGGCCCGGTCGTCGTCGGCGGGTCGTCCTTCTTCGGCTTCTCCTCCTCCTCGGAAGGAGCCGGCTCGGGCCGCGGCTTCGTCCCCACGCGCACGATCCTCGCCTCGGAGCGGTAGTGCGTGTACCACGACTCCTTGTAAAGCACCTCGCCGCCGCGGTAGACGACCCGCTCGACGCGGATCTCGCGCGACGGCTCGCCGCTGAACTCGACGACGCGGTCTCCCTCGAAGAGCGTCGGATCGGGCTCGCGCTCGACCTTGGGCCGGCCGGTCACCTCGAGCTCGCCGGCGGTCGTTTCGACGCTGCGCTTCGGGCCGCCGCCGAGGAGCCGGATGAGAATGCCGCTCTCGTCGTAGGACGCCTTGATCACGATCCACCGGGGCGTGTCGTTGACGAGCTTCAGGTCGACGTCCGGGTAGTTCACGGTAGCGTCGCGGCCGTCCGGGTAGCGGCTGATGTAGAGCGCGTGGGCGTGACGCTCGCCGATCTTGATCCCCGCCTCCCACGCCGCGTTGAAGACCGTCGTCGCCACCTGCGAGACGCCGCCGCCGACCCCCTCCTCGTACTGCCCGTCCATGATCACGGGCGCGGAGCGGAAGCCGCGCTCCTCGGTGCGCGGGCCGACGAACTCGTTGAAGGACCAGGTCGCCCCGGGCTCGATCCGCGCGCCGTCGAGGATCTCGATCGCGAGCTGGAGGTTGTTGATGCGGTCGGCGGTGCCCGCGTAGAGCGTCGCGTAGGACGCAAGCTCGCGCTCCACCCGCAGCGCCTTCGCCTCGGCCGTGGTCAGGCGCGGCTCGAACTCGGCGACCACGACCGCCGCAACCCGGTTGGTGGACCGCGAAGCCGCCCTGAGGAGCGCGGCGGACGTCGCCGCGACGTTGAGCTCCCGGCCCGCCCGCGAGGGCACGACGCGCACGCGGCCGTTGGGGCGGACCGCGAAGTTGGCGTTGCGCGGAGGCCGCCCGAGCCCGCGCGCGATGTTCTCGAAGTGCTTGGCGGCGAGATCCTGGTCGATCCGCAGCTGGGTGGCGCCGTTCGCGGGCAGCTCGAGCAGCTCGACCAGCTCCTGCGGCGAGATCGTGAACCCGGCGCCGCTGTACGTCAGCCGCACGGGCGCGGAGAGGACGATCCCGAGCTGGCGGGCCACGGGCTTCAGCGTGTCGCTGGTGACCTCGGGGGCGTCGACGACGACCGGCAGCGGCGTGTCGGCCCGCTCGAAGCCGGCGAGCGCCGAGACCATGATCGCGCCCGCGGCCTCGCGGTCGAGCTCGCGGCCGGCCTGGCCGGGCACGATCTCCGGGGTCAGACCGCTGAGAGCCAGCGCGGCCTCACGCGCCGGGCGGTCGACCCGCGCGGCGATCCTCCCCAGCCGGTCGTTCAGCGCCGCCTCGAAGACCTCGGCGCCCGGAGTCACCTCGGCGCCCCGCAGCCGGAGCCAGAGGCGCTGCAGGCCCCGGAAAGGGATGGCGGAGTCGCCGCGATCGACGGCTTCCTCGGCGGCGGCGGCCCAGTCGGCCTGGACGTCGAGGGCCGCCGGGCGCACCTTGAAGCGCTCGTCGGCGGCGGTGAAGACGACCGGCACGGACGCTTGGCGCGCCGCAGCCGACTCGAGCGTCGCCCGCGGCCTCTTCGGCGGTCAGCCCGCCCACCTTCACGCCGCCCACGGTGACGCCCGCGGCGATGCGATCGGCCGAGCCGGCAAAGACGACACCGGCGATCAAGGCAAGCGCGAGGAGCGCCCCCAGGGCGAGCAGCCCGATTCCCCCGAAGCGGACCAGGCGCGCACGCCCGCCTCGGGTGCGGGCACGTCTCTCCGTCCGGGCGGGACGGGCACCAGCCTCCGCGCGCAAGGCGTCCGAGTCTACCAATCGGGCCGAGCTCTCACGCCGTGCGCTCTCCGGAAGCGCAGCACGCGCCGCACTGCGTCGTCCAGGACCCCCCGGCGGGCGAGCGGGACGAGGGCCCGGATGGCGCGGCGGGCGTCGTCCCCGCTCGTGAAGAGGAGCAGGTCGGCGCCGGCGCGAGCCGCCTCGCGCGCCCACTTCACGGGCCAGGGGCCGCTCGCGATGCCGAGCGAGTCCGTGATCGCCACTCCCTCGAAGCCCATCCTCCGCAGCAGGCGGTAGGTGCCCGGGACCGTCAACGCGCGGCGGCCGCCGAAGCGCTCGTAGGCGGCGTGGCCGACCATGACGCAGCTCGCACCGGCCCGGATCGCCGCACGGAAGGCACGGAGCTCGGCCGGGAGGACGCGTGCCGGGACGAGCTGGTCGTCGTCCGTCGAGATCGGCGCGGAGCCCAGGCCCGGGAAGTGCTTGGGGCACGCGGTCGTCCCACCCGCCTCGAGGCCGCGCGCGAACGCGAGGCCGAGCTCGGGGCTCGTGAAGTGGCGCGGCCCGAGCGGCCCCGAGTCGAGGTCGAGGACCGGCGCCAGGTCGACGTGGACGCCTGCGGCCCGAAGCGCCCGGCCCGTGCGCCGTCCGGCCGCGGCGGCCCCGCGCGCGGACGTGTAGGCGCGGGCGTCCTCCTCGGGCGGCAGCGCCGGGTACGCGCGAACGCCCCGCCCTTCCTGGTCGACGAACACGAGCGCCTGCACGGGCCTCCGGTCCGTGCGGTTCCAGCGCCGGACGAGCACGCCGGCGACTCCCTTCGGCGCGGGCAGGCCCGAGACGACGACGAGCGCCGCCTTCTGCCGCGCCGTCAGCCCCGCGAGGTCGTCGGGGGGAGGCGGCGGAGCAGGCGCGGGAGCGGCGGCCAGCGCAAGCGCCGCCTGGATGAGCGCTCCGAGCCCCACCCGCGGGCTACGGAGGCGGCCTGAGCGTCACGCGGACCTGCACGATGCAGACGAGCGAGCCGTCCTTGGCGGAGAAGTCGACAGCCTCGAGCGTCCCTGACTGCTGGCCGGCCACGGAGTAAGAAAACGACCGGCTCCAGGCTCCTCCAGACGACGTCACGCCCACGCTGCGCGCGACCTGCCCACCCGCCTTGCGCAGCACGACCTGGAACATGTGCTCGAAGAGATCCTGCTCGTGCCCGGCGGCGCTCGCGGTCCCCGCGCCGACGGACCAGCTGTCGAGCGTGAGGCAGGCGCCCTGGGGCGCGGTCGTGAAGGCCGCTCCCGCGACCGGCGGCCGGGCCTTCCAGAGATCGACGACGAGGCGCTCGGGCCCTGCGTAGGTGACGTAGCCGAGGTACTTGAAGCGGTGAAGGGCTCCGCTCAGGCGCAGGACGATCTGATTCGTCCCCTGGACCAGGCGGGCGCTCACGCCGAAGCGGGATCTCGCCGGCGCATTTGTGTCGATGCCGGGCTTGCTCACGCGGACGCGGGCCTTCCCGTCGAAGAACGGCACGGTGTCCGTGGCCTCGACGTCGGCGGAGCCCACGCTCCCGCCCCTGAAGTCCACGACCACACGCACGAACGCGGGATGGTTGCCGATCCGGATCGCCTTGGCGGTCAAGACGGCGTCCGCCTGAGCCGGCGCGACGGCGACCGCGACCAGAGCCGCGAAGACGGCGAGGACCCCTTTCCTCACGGTGCCAGGAAAGCACCTCGTGAGCACGGATGCAAGCTCTGCTCGCGCCTGCTCGTGCGTACACTGATGCCGTGGATTTCGAGCTCACGGCCGAGCAGCGCGAGGTGCAGGCGACCGTCCGCCAGTTCGTGGACGAGCGCGTGCTCCCGAACGCGATCGAGAACGACATCAACCACCACCTGGACATGTCCGTGATCGAGGGCATGGCCGAGCTCGGGCTGCTCGGAATCGTCATCCCCGAGGAGTACGGCGGCGCGGGGATGGACTTCGTCTCGGAGGCGCTCTCCTGCGAGGAGATCGAGCGCGGCGAGGCCGCGTTCCGGACGCTGATCTCCGTCCACGTCGGCCTCAACTCGCTCAGCCTCCTGCGCTACGCGAGCGAGGAGCAGAAGCAGCGCTACCTCGTGCCCCAGGCCCGCGGCGAGAAGCTCGCCTGCTTCGGCCTCACCGAGCCGGCGGCGGGCTCCGACGTCGCCGCGATGCTCACGAACGCCCGCCGTGACGGCGACCACTACGTCCTCAACGGCCAGAAGAACTGGATCTCGTACGCGTCGGTCGCCGGCCACGCGCTCGTCTTCGCGAAGACGGACCCGTCCGCGAAGCACAAGGGCATCTCGGCCTTCATCGTCGAGCGGGACTGGCCCGGGGTCACGACCCAGGACACCGAGCACAAGCTCGGCGTCTGGGCGGGCTCGACCGGCGAGCTCTTCTTCGAGAACGTCGAGGTCCCTGCCGAGAATCTCGTCGGCGAGGAGGGCCAGGGCTTCGAGATCGCCATGTACGGCCTCGACCAGGGCCGCTTCACCGTCGCCGCGGGCGCCTGCGGCGTCATCCGCGCCTGCCTCGAGCGCTCGGTCGCCTACGCGCGCGAGCGCGAGACCTTCGGCAAGCCGATCGGCAAGAACCAGTTCGTGCAGGACATGATCGCCCAGATGGTGCTCGACTACGAGACCTCGAAGCTCCTGGTCATGCAGGCGGCCTGGCTCAAGGACAAGGGCGTCCGCAACACGCGCGAGACGAGCCTGGCCAAGTGGCACGCGACGGAGTGCGCGTTCAAGGCTGCGCACCTCGCCATCCAGGTGCACGGCGCCTACGGCTACTCGGCTGAATACGGGATCGAGCGGTACTTCCGCAACGCCCGTGCGCCCATCATCTACGAGGGCACGACCCAGATTCACAAGATGATGCAGGCCGAGCACGCGCTCGGGTGGCGCAACCTGAACGGGCTCGACGGCGACGTCTCCCCCCTCGCATCGTGGGCTCCCGCGCTGCTCGCTCGGTCGCGCTAGCCGCGGCGCTGGGCGGGACGCTCCTCCTCGTCCTGCCCGCGTCCGCAGAGCCGCCCATCGCCGGGACCTTCACCCCGGGGCGGAGCCTCGCCGGCGTTCAGCTCGGCATGACTCGCGCGGAGGTGACGGAGACCTGGGGGCTGCGCCACGGAGTCTGCCGCGACTGCGACGAGCCGACGTGGTACGTGAACGAGCAGCAGTTCCAGCCCCAGGGCGCAGGGGTCGTGTTCGAGGATGGCCGCGTCGTCCACGCGTTCACCGTGTGGAAGCCCGACGACTGGACGACGCCCGAGGGCCTTGCGCTCGGGGCGCCCGCGGGCGACATCGGCGCCACCTACGGCGAGCTGGCGGAGCTCGACTGCGGCGACTACCTCGCTCTCGTCGACGACGACCCGGACGCGACCAGCGCGTACTACGTGTACGACGAGCAGGTCTGGGGCTTCGGGCTGCTCACGCCCGGCCGCTCGGCCTGTCTCTAGCTAGAAGGGCCGGCAGGGCCAGCAGCGTCGGCAGTGCGTCCTCGCGCTCCGGGAAGCGCCCCTCGCGGTCGATGAGGTAGGCCCGGATGCCGAGGGCGCGGGCTCCCTCGACGTCGTCCAGCGGCGAGTCGCCGACCATGACCGCGGCGCGAGCCTCGACTCCGAGCAGCTCGAGGGCCGCGAGGAAGATGGTCGGGCTCGGCTTCACCTTCCCGTGGACGCCCGAGGAGATCCACGCGTCCACGTCGAGCGAGAAG
This sequence comes from uncultured Actinomycetes bacterium, assembly GCA_963794055.1. GTDB lineage: Bacteria > Actinomycetota > Thermoleophilia > Gaiellales > Gaiellaceae > JAIBJN01. The sequence continues at coordinate 211,478 of CAWCCL010000005.1, read as the reverse complement.
TGGTGCACGAAGGCGGTCAGGTCGCGGCTCGTATTGGAGACGAGGCCGATCGCGACGCCCGTCCCCCGCAGGTGCGCGAGCACCGGAAGGACGTCGTCGTAGAGCTCGAAGTTGGCCGAATGGAGCCAGCCCGCGGTGATCGCCTCCGCAACCTCGCGGATCCGCGGGCCCTCGCCTCCCATGCCGCGCACGATGTCCTCGGTGAAGCGGACCCAGATCTCCTCGTCGTGCTCGAGCTCGGGATGGTGCTCGAGGTCCTCGACGGCGGCCGCCCGCGCGGCGGCGTAGCGAGCCGGCTCGAGGGTCAGTCCGTGGCGCTCCCCCGCGTCGCGGTACCCCTCGGGGCCGAGCAGAGGGCCGGGCTTGGCGAGCGTGAAGTCGACGTCGAAGAGAACCGCGTCGACCCGCTGTCCGTCTAGTGCCTCTCCAGGCAATGTCCGCCCTGCCTCTGCCCCGCGATCACGCGGCGCCGGAGCCCACCCTCGCCCTCACCAAGGCTTCCAGCCTTGGCTGCGCGCGAGTGCGAGCTCCGGCTTGGTGCTCGCGACGCAGAGACGGGGCAACATCACCTGAAGAGGCACTAAACCTCCGCGGGCCACGTGTACGCGGCGGGCTGGCGGTTGGCGAGCGACGGCACGCTGCGGCGAACTCGCTCCATGTGCGCGCGGTCGAGCTCGGCAGAGATGACGCCGTCCTCGTCGGGTGCCTGCGCGAGCACGACTCCCCACGGGTCGACGATCGAGCTGCGGCCGTAGGAGGCCTTGCCCTCGACCACGCCCCATTGGTTCGCGGCGACCACGTAGCACTGGTTCTCGACCGCGCGGGCGCGCAGGAGGAGCTCCCAGTGATCCTTGCCCGTGTAGAGCGTGAACGCGGCAGGGACGGTGACGAGCTCGGCGCCCTCGACCGCGAGGATGCGGTAGAGCTCGGGGAAGCGCAGGTCGTAGCAGACGGTGAGCCCGAGCCTCCAGCCCTCCACCTCGCAGCTCATCGGTCCGTCGCCGGGCTCCTCGCTGTCGGACTCGCGGTAGACGATGCCGCCGACCTCGACGTCGAACATGTGGATCTTCCTGTAAACCGCTGCGATCTCGCCCTCCGGGTCGAAGACGACGCACGTGTTGGAGAGCTTCTCGCGCCCCTCGCGGCGCTCGGCGACCGAGCCGCCTACGAGCGTGATCCCGTGCGTGCGCGCCCAGCGGCTCATCGCCTCGACGGTCTCGCCGCCGTCGAGCGGTTCGGCGACATCGAGCAGGATCTCGTGGCTTCCCAGCCCGTTCCACTTCTCCGGGAGGAGAACGAGGTCGGCCCCGGTCGCGGCCGCGCGGGCGACGAGCGGTTCCATCCGCTCGAGGTTCTCCGCCTTCGAGGGAGAGGAGTTGATCTGGACGCAGGCAACGCGCAGACGGTCGGCCATGGCTCACAGGATAGCCTTGTAAAGATGCTCGACCAGCGATCACCGCACTCGCGGATGACGGCTGCGACGCTGCGCCGGATCGCGGTGCTCTCTCTTGTCCGTACCAGTCGGTACGGCCTGCGAACGATCACCGAACCCAGCTTGGTCGCAGCCGCCCCCGACGAGCACGCCGATCACCGGCCGAGCATCTAGTGTCCAGGAGCCCGGCGGAGATCCTCGCGGAGGCGCGCACGATCGCACTCGTCGGCGCCTCGCCGCGGCCCGAGCGTCCCAGCAACTCGGTAATGCGCTACCTCTTGCGCGAGGGCTACCGCGTGATCCCCGTGCGACCGATCGGGCCGCCGGAGATCCTGGGCCAGAGGCGCGTCGCCTCGCTGGCGGAGATCGACGAGCCGATCGACCTGGTCGACGTCTTCCGCCGCTCCGAGTTCTGCCCGGACGTGGCCCGGCAGGCGGTGGAGGCCGGCGCGGGCGCCCTCTGGCTCCAACTCGGCGTCGTCTCGGCCGAGGCAAGGGCGATCGCAGAGGCGGCGGGCCTCGACTACGTCGAGGACGAGTGCACGGCGATCGTGCACAAACAGCTCGCCTGAGACCACCGAAGGGCCGCACAAAACGGCCCTTCAGTGGCATCGGGGTGCCCGGATTCGAACCGGGGACCTCGCCGACCCGAACGGCGCGCGCTACCAGGCTGCGCTACACCCCGAACGGGCAATAGGGTATCGGAACGATGAGGGTCCTCTGTCTCGGCCTCGACGGGGCCGACTACGACCTCGTCCGCGATCTGCTCGCGCAGGGAAGGCTCCCGACGCTCGCCAGGCTCTCGCGCGAGGGGACGTTCGGAGCGCTCCGCTCGACGATTCCAGCCTTCACGCCGACGGCGTGGTCGTCGTTCCTCACGGGGCTCAACCCGGCCGGCCATGGCATCTTCGCCTTCACATCGAATCCCAACCGAGGGGGCGGCCGGCTCGAGAATGCCGCCAGCCGCGCGGGCGCGCCGCTTTGGCGCTACCTCAGCGCGGCCGGCATGCGTTCGGCCTTCGTGACAGTGCCGTTCACCCACCCGCCCGAGCCGCTCAGGGGCATCATCGTCACCGGGTTCGGAGGGCCGCGGCGTCCGGAGATCGTCCCCCTCCTTGCCCGGAACGCGATTCTCGCGGCCCACCCCGACCTACGCGTGTCGCGCCATCCCGCCGACCTGCGGGACTTCGCGGCCGCGACCGCCACGCTCGTCGGGCACGTCGAGGAGATCGCGGATGTCTGCTTCCTCGTCCTCGAGCTCGAGCCTGACCTGGGCCTCCTGTGCGTCGACTTCATGAGCTCGGACATCGCCGGGCACCTCATGTGGCACCGACTCGACGCCACGCATCCGGCGCACCGGCCGGGCGAGGCCGGGGACGAGCTCGTGCAGGTCTACGAGGCCGTCGATGCCGCGTGCGGCCGCCTCATCGAGCAGGCGGAATGGCTCTGGGGCGAGGAGCCCACGGTCGTCGTCCTCTCCGATCACGGCATGAAGCCCACGCACTGGCTCTTCCGCGCCAACCGCTGGCTCGAGGAGGCCGGCTACCTCCGTTTTCGCGACCGGGCGACGGGCCGCGCCCAGGAGGAGGCCGCATACGCTCCCGAACTCGAGGGGACACTCCCGGACGAGCGGCGGCCGTTCGTCGAGATCGACTTCGGCGTCACGCGTGCCTACTGCTTCGGGTACGGAGGCCAGATTCTATCTCGGCGAGGTCACCGGAGCGGAGGGGGATCGCCGTCTGGCGGATGAGCTCGCCGAGGCGCTCGCCGAGGTCCCGCATCCGGAGTCGGGCGAGCCCGCCTTCGACGTGAGGCGGAAGGAAGAGCTCTACCACGGCTTCTACTTCGACAAGGCGCCGGAGCTCGTCCTCCTCCCCCGCGACGAGCGCGTCCACGTGGACTCGTCGCGCCAGCGCTGGAGCGAGGCGTTCCAGCGCCACGAGCGCCTATTCGCTCGGGGCACTGCACACTTCTCCGGCCAGCATGCGGTCACCGGCATTATGGCCGCTGCGGGGCCCGGAATCGCCCGCGCAGCAGTGCCGCCGGGCTCCGACATCACCCAGATGCCGGCGACGATTCTCGCCCTCCACGGCCTCGAGGCCGAGCTCGACGCCTCCGCGATCGAGGCGATCCTCGACGCGAGCGCAACGGGCCCCCGCCGTCAGATCGAGGAGGTTTCACAGCGGCCTGTCGAGCCGTCCGGCTACACGAGTGAGGAGGAGGAGCTGATCGTCCGTCGCCTTCGCGACCTCGGCTACGAGTAGCTCAGGGCCGCCCGACGGCGGCCCTGAGCCCTCTTCACGTCGCTAGCACTGGCCCCCGTAGTACGAGCAGAAGCCGCCCGGGCAGCAAATCTCGCCCGGCGGGCAGCACGTCGGGCCGTAGTAGCCGCCGGGACAGCATTCCTCCTCGGCGGAGCAGCACTCGTTGCCGCATTGCGTCGTCCCCTCCGGGCAGACGCACTGGCACGTGTCGGGGTCGAATGTCGCCTCCGGGTCGCACCTGATGCAGCGCCGCGTCTTCTCGCACAGGTTCTCGCCGGGCCGGCAGGCGCACCTGCCGGTGTTCGGCGGGCAGAAGAAGTCGCAGCACTCGAAGTTGGCGCGACAGGGCTGGCCGACCCTTCGGCATCGGGCCGCCCGAGCCTCACGTGCCCCGGCAAACGAGAGCAGACCGCCGGCGGCAGTTGCAGCGAGGACCTTCAGCATCTGGCGGCGCGACGTGGTCGTCGCCAGCGCCTTCGAGAGTTGATCCAGTCTTTCGTCACTCACGGCTCTCTCCTCGCTCGCGTCATCCCCGTGGCCGTCCGACCTCGGGGAAGTCCTACGGATCTCAGCTGATGGGCACCCTCCCTTCTGCGCTCAGCGCCGCGTGGGCAAGCGCCAGGATCTCGTTCGGCCCACGGGCGACGTCGCCCTCGATCACGCCTTCCTCGTCGACGAGGAAGGCCACTGGCGTTGCGAAGATCCCGTACTCCTTGGAGAGCTTCCACCCCGACTGGACCACGACCGGGAACTCGACCCCGGACGCCTCAGCCTTACGCCGGTTCTCCGCTAACTCGCCGCGGCTGACCATCACGACCGCGAGGCCGTTCTCCCGGTGGTCGCGTTCAAGAAGAGCGAGATCGGGGAGGAGCGCGTCGCACGGCCCGCACTCGGGGTCGCTGAAGACAAGGAGGACGGGGCGCCCGCGCTGCTCGGCAAGCGTGACCTTGCGGCCCGCGAGATCGGGCAGCTCGAACGGCGGCGCGGGCGTGCCAGCCTTGAGCCCCTCACGCTCGATGCGGCTCTCGGAGAGCGGGCGCTCGCTCGCCAGGCCCCCGCGACGGCCGGCAGCCGTTTCTGCGAGCTCGGGAACCTCGTGGGCTCCCACGGCGACGGGCTTCGCGATCCGTCCCTTCTCGTCGAGGAGGTAGGCGACGGGTGTTCCCATGCGGGCAAACCCTTCAACCGTCCCGCCGTCGGGCTGGAGGAGCACTTGGCAGTAAAGGCCGCGCTCCTCCAGGAGCGCCCGGTTGCTCTCAGGACTGCCGTAGCTGACGAGGACAAGCTCCGTCTTCCGTTGCGACAGGCCGCCCTGGAGGCGGGCGAGGTCAGCCGCAATCTGCCTGCAGAAGCCGCACTCGGGACTCCAGTGGACGAGGAGGACCCGCGTCCCACCGAAGTCCTCGAGCCCGACCTCCTCGCCCTCGAGATCGGTCAGCCGGAAGGGCGGGAAGGCGGTCGCCAGTGGGAGGCCGCCCCGGGCTGGATCGTCCGCGCCGGGCGCGTCGGAAGCGCCGCGGTGCGCTTCGAGCGCTTCGATGCGGAGCAGAAGCCGCCCTTGCTGCCGCAGCACTTGGAAGAGGAGCCAGGCGAGCGACAGGACTGCAAGGAGGAGAACTCCGAGGAGTACCCACATCACGATGGTCATACGCAAACCCCTCCGCCCGAGGTCCGGGCGATTCGTGCGCATTGACTCTAAGCGAGACCCCGCTCCCGGTCAACTCGCAGAGCGGCTACGTTTTCGACCGCGATGGCCCACCGTGACGAGATCGTGGCCTGGGCGGACGAGTACCTCGACCTCGCCGCCTACCCGGACTACGGGCCGATGGGCCTTCAGGTCGTCGGCGCGACCGAGGTGCGGAAGATCGCCTGCGGCGTCTCGGCCTCGCGCGAGTTGTTCGAGCGGGCCGCGGAGGCGGGCGCGCAGATGGTGCTCGTCCATCACGGCCTCCTCTGGGACAAGGAGCCGCGCCGGGTCGGGCCGGTCATGCGCGAGCGACTGCGCTCCCTCTTCGACGCCGACCTGAGCCTCGCCGCCTACCACCTCGCGCTCGACGCGCACCCCGAGGTGGGGAACAATGCGCTCCTCTGTGACGAGCTCGGGGTCGAGCGGGAGGGGCGCTTCGCCGACGGCATCGGGTTCGGCGGGCGCCTGCGCGACCCGGCGCCGGTCAGCGACCTCGCGGAGCGCGTCCATGAGCGGCTCGGGCGCATGCCGCTCGTCTTCTCCTACGGTCCCGAGCTGGTCGAGCGCGTCGCGGTCTGCTCCGGCGGCGCGGCCCGCTACCTCGTGGACGCGGCCGCGGACGGCTACGACTGCTTCCTTACCGGGGAGGCCGACGAGCCGACGAAGCACGCTGCGAAGGAGGCGGGCGTGCACTTCATCGCGGGGGGTCACTACGCGACGGAAACCCTGGGCGTTCGCGCGCTCGCAGCCCGGATCGGCGAGCGCTTCGACGTCGCCTGGGACTTCGTCGACCTGCCCAACCCCGTCTAGTCCCAGGCCTGGACGTTGCCGCACGCGAGCTCGGCGCGCGGATCGTCGAACTGCTTCCTCCAGCCCGAGCTCGAGTCGGCGAAGACCATGCCGATCGACCACTTTCCCTCGCGGCGGACGAGCTCCAGGGACCCGAGCACCTCGTCACTCTCGAACGCGAGGTGGTACGAGCGGCGATCGGGGTCGTCCGGGCCGCACGTGCCGACGCCGAGCACCGCCGGACGGCCGAGACTCGCGAGCCGCGTCCGGTATTCCTCCTCGGACAGGATCGCGATCTGCCCGTCGGCATCGGTGGACGCGTGGCCGAGGAGCGTGCGCCCGGGCACACAGTCCGGGAAGAGGTCGACGGGGACCTCGTCGCAGCGGAACTCCTCGGCGTAGCTGAGCTCGACCAGGCGGCCGACGTCGTCGGCGACCAGCGCGTTTGCCACCGCGGCCGCCCGCCCGCAGAGGGCAGCGTCGTCGACGGGACAGGCGGCCGCGGGGTACGCCTCGGGGGGCGCCTCTCCGCCTCCGCACGCGGTGAGCGCGAGCACCGTCAGAACGACAGCCGAGGCCCTCACGCTGCCGATACACCGGTCAGGCGGCGGAGGTTCCGAGGAGATCGTGCAGAAGCGCGGCGCACTCCTCCGGGTACTCGCCGACGACCAGGTGGCCCGCTGCCGGCAGGACGCGAAGCGGAGCCGAGAGCAGGCGCGCGTACTCGTGGCCGTCCTCGAGCGGGACGAGCCGGTCGCGCGCGCCCCAGACGAGGTAGACGGGGCACTGAACGCGGTTCAGGTACGAGCGCGGATCCTCGCGGAGCAGCGCCCGCGCGGCGCTGCCCAGGTCCGTGTGCTCGAGCTGCGCCGCCAGAAAGCCGTGCACGGCCTCCGGCGAGAGCGAGCGCGGATCCTCCGCTCCCCAGTAGCCGAACACGGCCGCGCGGAGGTTGGGCCGGCGCGCGACCGCGGCGCGGGCGCGTGCGACCACGCGCCCCGGGCGGACGGTCGTCACGAGGTCGATCCAGAGCTGGGCGCGGCGCGTCGTCGAGACGATCCCGGCCGAGGCGATCAGCGCGAGGGCGGAAACGGCAGCGGGCCGCTCGGCCGCGAGCCGCAGCGCGACGACGCCGCCCATGGAGTAGCCGACGACCGCCGCCGGCAGCAGCTCCTCGCGCTCCGCGACCCGCGCGACGTGGGCGGCCAGGTCGGCGGCGCTCTCCACGACAGGGAGCGGCGCCGTCCCGCCATGGCCCGGCAGGTCGGTGACGAGGACGCGGAACCGCCTCGCCAGGAGCGGCGCGAGCTCCGTGAAGTTGACCGCCGCGCCGCCCAGCCCGTGGACGAGCACGAGTGGAGGACCGGAGCCTCCGACCCACCAGCGGGTGCGCACTCCCCCGATCTCCGCATCGTTCGGCTGAAACCCCCGAAGAAGCGTTGCCCTCTCCACCCCAGACACCGTATTCTGTGGACCATGATCGGAGAAGGAGGACGAAGCCTTTGAGCTTCGTCACACCCATACCTGCGCAACCTGCCCGCCCGCGCCCTGCCGGTGGGCTTTTTTGCGCGCTGACCCGAAGGAGGCGACGACATTGGCGAACCACCTGACGCCCGAGGAGCTGTCGAAGGAGCTGGGGATCGAGCGCGACATGGTGATCCGGGTGTGCATCGAGGAGTCGATCCCGATCTACCAGGGCAAGATCGACAAGACCCTGTTCCAGGCGCACCTCGAGGCGACCGGGGTAGCCTCCACCTCGCCGCCGGGCTAGCCGCCGACTAGCGCGAGCCGGACGCGGCGCGCTTCTTCCGCGCGGCGGGCTTCTTCGCAGCCTCGCCCTTCTGCTTGCTCGCCTGGGCGACGCTCTCCTTGAGCGCCTCCAGGAGGTCGACCACCGGCGCCGGCGCGGGCTGCTCCGGGGCGACGATCTCCTTGCCCTCGAGCTTCGCCTCGAGCATCGCCTTCAGGTCGCCCCGGTACTCGTTGACGAACTCCTCGGGGTCGAACTCGCCGACGAGGCTGGCGACCAGCTGGCGGGCCATCTCGAGCTCGGGCTCCTCCACCTCGGTCTCCGCCACGGCCTGGTCGATCTCCTCGCGCGCGCGGATGTCCTCCGCGAAGTAGAGCGTCTCCAGGGCGAGCGAGTCGCCGAGCGGGCGGATCAGGCAGAGGTTCTCCTTGCCCCAGAGAACGAACTTGCCGATGGCAGCGACGTTCGCCTCCTGCATCGCGCGCAGGAGGAGAACGTACGGGCGCCGCTGGGCCGGAGCGTCGGCCGGCGAGAGGTAGTAGGCGCGGTCGAAGTAGATGGGGTCGACCTCGTCGAGGTCGACGAAGCGCCTGATGTCGATCGACTGCGAGCGGGTCAGCGCGACCGCCTCGAGGTCGGACTCCTCGACCATCACGAACTGGCCCTTGGAGAACTCCCAGCCCTTGACGAGCTCGTCGGACTCGACGTCGCGCTCGTGGAACGGGCACCAGCGCTTCTGCTTGATGGGCGTCCCGCACTCGCGGTGAAGCGTGCGGAAGGACACGTCCTTGCGCTGCTGCGCGACAGCCAGCCCGATCGGGATGTTGACCAGGCCGAAGTTCATGGATCCGTTCCAAATCGTACGCATCGGGTCAGAAAAGCCTAGCGGGACCAGGGATTTTCTCCCCGGCGGAGCAGATCCCTTCTATCAGGAGGGCTTGACGAAACGCAGACTGTGCCGCCGGGCCGCGCTGCTCGCCCCGAGGCTGTGTCCTCAGTCGCGCCCGTAGCCTCCGGCTACGAGCACTCCCTGCGTCCTTGCCTCGGAACGACCATCGCACCCCGGCGACGAGCGACATTCCGCCAATCCCTCCTAAACCACCCGCCGGGCGCCGACCCAGCGCGTCGAATACCAGGAGTCGTGGAGGCTCGAGATCTTCACGACGTCACCCGTGCGCGGGGAGTGGACGAACCGGCCGCCGCCGATGTAGATGCCGTCGTGACCGAGGCCGTTGAAGAAGACGATGTCTCCCGGCCGCAGCTTCGAGCGCGCGACGGGCTCGCCGGCCCGGTATTGCGCCGAGACGACGCGCGGGAGCGAGACGCCGACCTTCGAGAAGACGTACATGACGAAGCCGGAGCAGTCGAAGCCGCTCGGCGACTCGCCGCCCCACCGGTACGGCGTCCCCAGATAGCGCTGCGCCACAGCCGCCGCCCGGGCACCGCGGCTCGACGGCTTCGAGGCCGTCTTCTTCGGAGGAGCCGGCTCGGCGGTCGTGGCCTGACGGCGGATCCCGAGCGCCCCCAGGGTCTGCGGCCCGACGACGCCGTCCACCTCGAGGCCGCGCCTCTGTTGAAAGGCCCGGACGGCTGCCCGGCTCAAGGGCCCGTAGACGCCGTCGACCGGCACGCCGAGGGCGCGCTGGACCGGTGCGACCCACCAGGCGCGGATGAGCTTCCCGGCCTGGTCGCTCTGCAAGAGGGCGGCGCGGGTTTGCGGACCGACGATCCCGTCGACGACGAGTCCACGGCGCTTCTGGAAGGCGCGCACCGCGGCGCGCGTCCTTGGGCCGAAGATGCCGTCGGCCTCGATTCCGAGGCGCTTCTGGACCTTGACCACGGCCGGGCCGCGGCTCCCGAGCTCGAGCAGCTCGACGTGGACGGTCGCGACGCCGGAGGCGCGCGCGCGGCCGTGGGCCCCGCCCTGGACGGGCAGCGCGGCGGCGACAGCGGCGACGACGAGCGCCGCACCTGCCACCCTTGCCTGCGGCAGGACGCCGGGCTCCGCGGCGAGCCGCTTCCCCCGGGCCAGGGCCTGCGAGAGGTCCCACAGCTCCGCATCGGCGAGGTCGCGGGGAACGCCCGCTGCGCCGGGGCTCCGGAGAACCGGCCCGTCGAGGTCGCTCAGGGCGATGGAGACCAGGCTCCGTCGGGCCTCCGCACCCGGGCTCTCGCGGGCGCGGCGGCGCTGCGAACGCGCCAGCGAGCGCTCCCACAGCTCGGTTGCCCCTAGATCGCGCCGCACGCGGAAATCCAGCGTTGCCGTCACGGCAGTCCCCTTTCGACGAAGCCCGGGAGGCTAACAGGCCCGCGGGGAGCTTGTTCAGAGGATCCGGCGCGCCCCGACCCAGCCCGACGAGTAATAGCCCGTGATCGAGGAGATCTTGACCACGTCGCCGGTGTGCGGGGAGTGGATGAACTGGTTCCCGCCGATGTAGATGCCCACGTGCCCCAGGCCGTTGAAGAAGACGAGGTCGCCGGCCTGAAGCTCCGAGCGGGAGACGGGAACGCCGACCCCGTACTGCGTCGACACCGTGCGCGGGATCGAGACGCCGACCCGCGAGAAGACGTACATCGTGAAACCGGAGCAGTCGAACCCGGTGCTCGGCGACTCGCCGCCGTACCTGTAGGGGATGCCCAGGTACTGCATGGCGATCCCGACCACGCCGCCGTACTGCGAGGGCGGGGCGCCGGTCCGCGAGTCCGTGGTCTCGACGGACGGCGCGGCCAGCCGGGCGCGCGCTGCCGCCTCGATGCGCCTCTGGCGGGCGCGCTCCTCGGCCTCGAGCTGGGCGATCTGATCCCTGATCGAGGAGAGGAGCGCCTCGCGCTCGCCCATCCGCGTCTCGATCTCGTCCCGGCGCGCGGCGCGCTCGGCGACGACCTGCTCCTGGCGGCTCCGCGCGTTCTCGAGCTCCTTCTCGCGCTGCTTGATCTCCGTCCTGAAGCGGCGCACCTCGTCGAGAATCTGGGTGTCCTGGTCGGAGACGCGGTTCGCCGTCTCGATCCCGGCCAGGATCTCGTCGAGGCTGGAGGAGCCGAGGAGAATCTCGACGAGGTCGGGGCTCCCGTTTTGGTACAGCTCGACGAGGCGGCTCTCGAGGGAGCCCTGCGCCGCGCCCAGGTTCGAGCGCGCGATCTTCAGGCGCTTCTCGTTGACCTTCTGGGCGGCGACGATCCCGTCGAGCTCGACCTGCGCCGTGTTGTAGGACTCGACCACAAGCTCCAGGCTCGCGTCGAGCTCCTGGATCTGGGCGAGGACTTGCCTCGCCTCCGCCTCTTTCGACTCGATCGGAGGGACCGGAGCCGCCGGGCCGGCCAGCTGGAGCGTCGCCAGCGCGAGCAGCAGGAAGAGGAAGGTGTGTCGAATGTTCGGTCTGATGCGTTACCCCCTGCCAGGGGAGAGTGCGGGTGTAAACGTCAGGCCCGGCGCCTTCGCGAGTCGGGGATGGTAACAGGGCCTCTGGACGAGCCGCAAACAGGATCCGCCCGGACCGGCGTTCGCTCCAGGGTACCTGCTAGGGTCCCGCCTTCGTGGACGCGGGTTTCCGAAGACCACGGATCCGGCTCGCGGCACTTGGGGCACTCGTCCTCGCAGCCTCGTTCGCCACCACCACCGCCGCGGCCCGGGCCGACGATCCAGCCACACTTCGCAGCGAGGCCGAGCAGCTGCGCGCCGAGAACGACAGCCTGGCCGCCCGCTCGCAGACCGCGCTCCTCGAGCTGTACGCGCTGGAGAGGCGGCTCGCGGGCGCGGAGGCGCGCCTTGCGACCCTCGGGGCTCGCAGGGAGGCGCTCGAGCGCGAGGAGGCCTTAGCCGAGCACCGCCTCGAGCTCGCCCGTACCAGCGTGGGCTCCGCCGAGCGACAGCTCGGGCTGCGGCTCCGCGAGCTGTACATCCGGGGCGAGGTCGATCCGCTGGCGGTACTGCTCGGCGCCGAGTCGCTCGACGAGGCCCTCTCCGCATTCGACGGCCTAACCCGGCTCGCCGACCAGGACGGCAACATCCTCCGTCAGCTCCGCGCTGCGCGCGCCGCGCTTCGGAGCTCGCTCGAGGCGGTCGGCGAACGCCGCGCGAGCCTCGGCCACGTGCTTGAGCAGGCCGAGCAGGAACAGGCGGCGCTCGAGGCCGCGCGCAGCGAGCGAGCCGCGTATGTCGCCGGGCTCGCAAGCAGGCAGGCGCTCAACGCGCGCCAGATCGCCCGCCTTGCCGACCAGGCGGCCGCTGCGTCGGCCCAGACGCCGTCGCCGAGCACGACCCCCGGCCCGCCGCCCGGCTCCACGGGGCCGAAGCCCAGCGGTTCGCGCATGGTGGTCGACGTCGTCGCCTACTGCGGCGGCGTGGGCACGGCGAGCGGGCTTCCGCTCGGCTGGGGCACGGTCGCCGTCGACACGCGCGTCTTCCCGTTCGGGACGAAGATGTACATCCCCGGCTACGGGAACGGGGTTGCGGCGGACACCGGCACGGCGATCATCGGCAGGATCATCGACATCTGGTTCCCGACGTGCGCGCAGGCGCGCGCCTGGGGCAGGAAGACCCTGGCGATCACCGTCTACTGGTAAGACGCGCCAGGCCCGAGGGGTCGGATCGCTCTACAATCGACGCTTGTCATCCCGAGCAGAGGAGGCCGCGACGTCAGTCGCCGAGGATCGGCGCTCAGGGAAGCAGCTCGACGAGTTGCGGATCCTGCTCGTGGACGACCATGACCTGTTCCGCAGCGGCCTGCGCAGCCTGCTCGAGGCCCAGGGGCTCCAGGTCGTGGGCGAGGCCGACAACGGCCGCGAGGCGCTGAGGCTCGTCGGGGAGCTCGCACCGGACGTCGTCGTCATGGACCTGAAGATGCCCGGGCTCACCGGGGTCGAGACAACCCGGCAGGTCTCGAGCATCGCCCCGCGGACGCGCGTCGTCGTGCTCACGATCTCCGTCGACGACGACGACGTGATGGACGCGGTCATGGCCGGCGCCTGCGGCTACCTGCTGAAGGACTCGTCCATCGACCAGCTGATCGTCGGCATCCGCGCGGCGGCGAGCGGCGAGTCGCTCATCTCGCCGCAGATCGCCGCCAAGGTCCTCCAGCGCCTGCGCGCGCAGACCGCGGACACCGCCGCCGCCCGCACGATCCGCACCGAGCTCTCCGACCGGGAGCTCGAGGTCCTGCGTCTGATCGCGATCGGCAAGGACAACGCCGATATCGCGCGCGAGCTCTTCATCAGCCCGAAGACCGTCAAGAACCACATCTCGAACATCCTGATGAAGCTCCAGATCGAAAACCGCATCCAGGCGGCGGTATACGCCGTGAGAAGCGGGATCGTCTAGTTCTTAGGAGGGCTTGGCCGAACGTCGCTCGGCACAGCCTGCGTTTCGTCAAACCCTCCTTAACGGGTCTTCGAGAGCGTGCCGAGCAGCCCGCGGAGCTGGTCCAGCTCCTCCTCCAAGAGCACCAGGCGCGCCTTGAGGATGCGGACCTCGCCCACGTGCTCGTCGCTGCCGGCGAGCTCGCGGAAGCGCTCCTCGGTGCGCAGGCGGTCGCCGTCGAGCGCGAGCGCCCGGGCATAGCCGTCGGTCAGCGTAAGCTCGACCGTGTCCGCGCCCGCCTTCTGCTCGGCCTCCTGGCGCTCGAGCAGGACGCGGATGCGGTCGAAGAGGATGGAGATGTCGTCGTCGCTCACCGGCGGACTGAAGGTACCGCCCGCAGAAATCGCGTCCAAGGGCCGAACGGCCTATCCTGCAGGACGCTCGGACCTACGTCTGCAGGCATGAGGAGGGCAGGGGTCATTCGAGGACGCACGCTCGCCGTCGCCACGGCGCTCTTCGTCGTGCTTGCGGCGCTCGCAGGGCCCGCGGCCGGGCAGACGCTGCGCCAGCGGCTCGACAGGGCGCTCACGATCGCGGGAGTCTCGCGTGCGCAGACGGGTGCGTTCGCGTTCGACCTCCAGACCGGCCGGGTCGTCTACGGGTGGAATCGCACCCGTTCCCTCAGCCCCGCCTCCAACGAGAAGCTCGGCGTCGCGCTTGCAGCGCTCGACCGGCTCGGGCCCTCCTACCGCATCCAGACCGAGGTGCACGGCGAGGGCGCGCGCGTCGGCTCCACGTGGCAGGGACGCCTCTTCCTCAAGGGCTTCGGCGACCCGACCCTCACGACCGCCGACCTGCGCACGCTCGCGTCGAGGCTGCGGGCCGCAGGCATCCGACGGGTTACAGGTCAGGTAGCGGGCGACGAGTCGTACTTCGACAAGCGGCGCACCGCCAACGGCTGGCGTCCGTCCTACTACAAGGACGAGTCTCCGCCGCTCTCGGCGCTCGTCGTCGACCGGGCGAGGGTGAAGGGCCGCACGGTGGACAAGCCCGCCCTCTCGGCGGCGAAGGCGTTCCGCAACGCGCTGATCGCCGCGGGGATCGCGGTCGGCGGGAGAGCGGTGCAGGGCGCCGCACCGCGCGGCGCGACCCGGCTCGCCGTGGTGCGCTCCGGGCCCATGGCGGCGATCGTCAAGCGGATGAACAAGATCAGCGACAACTTCTACGCGGAGATGCTCGTCAAGCACCTCGGCGCCCGCATCCGGAGTGCGGGAACGACCATCGCCGGCTGCATCGTCGTCCGCCGCGTCCTGGAGGCCCGAAACGTCCCGCTCGCGGGGGTCCGCATGGCCGACGGCTCCGGCCTCTCCCGCTACGACCGCGCGACGGCGAACGCGATCGGCTCGCTGCTCCTCTCCGCCTGGCGCGACCCGGCCCTGCGGACGCCGTTCTTTGCGTCGCTTGCGATCGCGGGCGTGGACGGGACGCTCGAAGACCGGATGCTAACCGGCCCGGCCCGCGGCCGGGTACGCGCGAAGACGGGGACGACGAGCGTCGCGTCGGCGCTCTCCGGCTACGCGGGCACGCGCTACGTCTTCGCCGTCCTCCAAAACGGCAACCCGGTCTCGTGGACGCAGTCCCGCCGCGCGCAGGACCGCTTCGCGCAGGCGCTCGCGCGTGCGCTCTAGGAGGACCCGAGCGTCTCGAGCCACGCCGGCCTCGATCGGCAGGCATCTCGACACCCCGGCCTTGCGCGCCTTGTCGAGCTTCGAACCCGGGCTCTCCCCTGCGATCACGCCGGTCGTCTTCTTCGAGACCGAGTCCGTTACCTTGGCGCCCTTCGCCTCCAGCGCCGCCCGGGCCTGGTCGCGCGACCAGTGCTCGAGCGTCCCCGTGATCACATACGTCTGGCCGGTGAGCGGGCCTGCGACCGGCCGTTCGCCCTCGGAGAGCTCCAGACGGATGCCGAGGCCGCGCAGCTCCTCGACCAGGGCCCGGTTCCGCTCGTCCGCGAACCAGGTGGCGATCGACTCGGCGCGGTCGGGGCCGATGCCGTCGACCTCCTCGATGTCCTCCTGGCGCGCGGCCAGCAGGGCGTCCACGGAGCCGAAGTGGCGGGCGAGGTTCTGCGCCGTCACCCAGCCCACGTCGGGGACGTTGAGGCCGGCCAGGACGCGCGAGAATGCGATCTCCTTGGACGCGGCGATCGCGTCGACCGCGTTCTGCGCGGAGATGTCCGCGTAGCCGTCGAGCTCGGCCAGCTGCTCCTTGGTGAGCCGGTAGAGGTCCGGGACGGAGCGTAGGAGCCCGAGGTCCCAGAGGCGGCGCACGAACTGCTCGCCCACCCCTTCGATGTCCGCTGCCGCCATGACCCAGTGGATCAGCGACTCGAGCCCGCGCGACGGGCAGTCGTTGTTGGGGCACCGGTGCATGACCTCGCCCTCGGGCTTCACGATGTCCGTCCCGCAGAGCGGGCAGCGCTTGGGCATCCGGAAGCGCCTCGTCCCCTTCGCGTGCGGGAGCACCGGCCCGACCACCTGCGGGATGACGTCGCCCGCGCGCTGGACGATGACCGTGTCGCCCTCGCGGATGTCCTTGCGGTTGATGTCCTCCTCGTTGTGCAGCGTCGCCTGCGAGACCGTGACGCCGCCGACCTCGACGGGCGCGAGCTTCGCCCACGGGTTGAGCGCGCCCGTGCGGCCGACGCGCACGTGGATCTTCTCGAGCTTCGTCTGGGCGGTCATCGGCGCCCACTTGAACGCGCGCGCCCAGCGCGGCCGCCCGTGCAGGGCGCCGAGGCGCTGCTGCTGGTCGAGGGAGTCGACCTTGATGACGATGCCGTCGATCTCGTAGTCGAGCTCGATCCGCTTCGCCTCCCACTCCGCGCACTCGCGGGCTACCGACTCGATCGACTCGTGGCGCTTCGCGTGCGGGTTCGTGCGAAACCCGCGCCCGCGCAGCCACTCGAGGATCTCCCAGTGCGTCTGCAGGTCGAGGCCGTCCGCACGGCCGACGCCGTAGACCCAGATCGAGAGGTCCCGCTCGGCCGTGATCTGGGGGTTCAGCTGGCGCAGCGAGCCGGCCGCGGCGTTGCGCGGGTTGGGCGCGGTCTTCTTGCCCTCGGCCGCCAGCCGCTCGTTGAGCCGGTTGAAGGCCGAGAGCGGGAAGTAGACCTCGCAGCGCACCTCGAGCACGGGCGGTGGCAAGGAGCCGTCCGCCGTGCGCATGCGAAGCGGGATCGCCTTGATCGTGCGCAGGTTCGGGGTGACGTCCTCCCCGCGCTCCCCGTCGCCCCGCGTCGCGCCGCGCACGAAGACGCCGTCCTCGTAGACGAGCGAGACCGCCGACCCGTCGATCTTGGGCTCGGTCACGTAGGCCACCGGCTCGTCCGAGTCGAGGCGCTTGCGCACGTCGTCGGCCCATTTCGCCAGCGTCTCGTCCGTGGTCACCTTCTCCAGCGACCCCATCGGCGTGAGGTGCTCCACCTTGCGGAACCTGTCGGAGGGGGGCGCGCCGACCCGCTGGGTCGGCGAGTCCGGCGTGGCCAGGTCCGGGTTCTCGTCCTCGAGGCGCTTCAGCTCGTCGAAGAGCCTGTCGTACTCGGCATCGGAGACCTCGGGGTCGTCGAGGACGTGGTAGCGGTAGTTGTGGTGAGCAACCTGCTCGCGAAGCTCGGCTGCACGCTTCTGGAGCTGCTTAGAGGACATCCAGGAGCTGCTCCGGGCTCTCGACGATCGCGTCGGCGCCGGCCAGGCTCTCGACCGGGTGGATGTTCCCCCAGGCGACCGCGACGGTGAAGACGCCGGCCGCCTTGCCCGCGCCAACGTCGAAGGGCGAGTCGCCGACGAAGGCCGTCGCCTCGGGGCCGGCGCCCAGCCGCTCGAGCGCGGCGAGCACCGGCTCCGGATCAGGCTTGTGCCGCTCGGTCATGTCGGCCGTGACCACGACGTCGAAGTACGGCTCCAGCGGGAGCACCGCGAAGGCCAGCTCGACCGTCTTGCGGCGCTTGGCGGTGACGATCCCGAGCCGCCGCCCCTGGCCCTTGAGCTCGGCGAGGACGCGCTCGATCCCCTCGAAGGCCTCGAGCTCGTCGTGCAGCGGCGCGTTGTGCTCCCGGTAGACGCGGACGAGCTCGTCCGCCTGCACCTGGTCGATCGCGCGCATCTGGTCGTAGATGTTGGAGCCGCCGACGATCGCGGTCAGCTCGGCGTCGGGGATCTCCCGCTCGAGCACCGTGCGCGTGGCGTGCTTGAAGGAGGCGAGAATGATCGCCCCGGAGTCGATCAGCGTGCCGTCGAGGTCGAAGAGGACGTTCGGGTAGCGCACCGCCTGATCGTATCGACGCGCCCCGGCGCACCTGTGCCATGATCGCGCCATGCCAGGCGAGGGTACGAAGGAATCGCCGTGGGTCCTGACCACCCCGCCCGGGACGTCGGAGTACCAGATGTACAGAGACGAGTCGGCCGACCCGCCGGCGCTGGTCTGCGTCGTGGGCAAGACGACCCTGAGCTACCAGCTGCGCGCGCTGGACGACCTCCACGCCATGCTGAAGGAGCACGGTGACTGGATGCTCCTCGGCAGCGCGGACGAGCAGAAGCCGGCCGCCGAGGGAACGGTCGAGGCCTGGGCGCGCTCGCCCGACAACCCGGTCGGCGGCTGGTACGGGCTCAAGAAGGGCCTGCGCGGCCGCTTCGGAATGTACGTCCCGCCGCTCATGGAGGCGCTGGGCCTGGCGGAGCTCGAGCACAACCCCCGCAACAACCGCATGCGGGCGCTCTAGCTCGGAGGGATTGGCGGAATGTCGCTCGTCGCCGGAGTGCGATGGTCGTTCCGAGGCAAGGACGCAGGGAGTCGCTCGTAGCCGGAGGCTACGGGCGCGACTGAGGACACAGCCCTCGGGGCGAGCAGCGCGGCCCGGCGGCACAGCCGTCGTTTCGTCAAGCCCTCCTAGTAGAGAACCTTCTCCAGATAGAGACCCCAGGGCGGGGCCGTCGCGCCCGCCTCATCCCGCGGCCGGCCCTCCAGGAGGCGCCTAACTGCGTCGGGATCTGCTCGAGCATCGTCCCAACCAGGGTCCGCACCATGTGGCGCAGAAAGCTGTCGGCGGTAATCGTGAAGGTGAAGACGTAGCCGTCCCGCTCCCAGGCCGCCTCGCGCACGACTCGCACGAAGGAGTCGTGCTGGGACTCGGCCGGGGTGAACGCGCGGAAGTCGTGCTCGCCGAGGAGCAGCGCGGCCGAGGCGGCCAGCGCATCCTCGTCGACCGGGCGAGTGAGCCACAGCGAGCGCCGAAGCTCGAACGGCGAGTGCATCGCGCGCCGCCAGATGCGGTAGCGGTAGGAGCGGCCCGTCGCCGAGAAGCGGGCGCTGAAGCCCTCCGGCGCCTCCTCGCACGCCACGGCGGCCACGTCGTCCGGCAGGACGCCGTTCAGCGCCTTCGCGGCCCGCTCCGGCGGCGGCCCGCCTTCCGCCTCGAAGCTCGCCACCTGCCCGAGCGCGTGCACGCCTGCGTCGGTTCGCCCGGCCACAGCGAGCCCGCTCCACCGCGGGTAGACGCGGTCGAGCGCGCTTCGCATTTCGCCCTCGACGGTGCGGAGACCTGGCTGCGCCGCCCAGCCGGAGAAGCCGGTGCCGTCGTACTCCAGCGTGAGCTTGACAACGTCCATGGTAAGCACTAACTTACGGTAAGTTATGGCTTACGCTGATGCGATCCAGGCACTCGGCGATCCTACGCGGCGGACCGTGTTCGAGACCCTCCGCGAGGGGCCCCGCTCGGTGGGCGACCTCGCCCGTGGCCTCCCCGTCAGCCGGCCGGCGGTCTCGCAGCACCTGCGCGTGCTCGAGCGCGCGGGGCTCGTCACGGCTCGCCGCCACGGGACGCGCAACTTCTACAGCGTCAACGGCGACGGCCTCGCGGAGCTGCGCACGTACTTCGAAGGGTTCTGGGACGAAGCGCTCGCGGCCTTCAAGGCGGCGGCGGAAAGCGAAGAAGGAGGACATGAGGATGAGCCAGAGGACCGATGAGCTCGCCGTGCGCAAGACGGTGTTCGTGCGCTGCACGCCCGAGCACGCCTTCCACGTCTACACGGAGCGAATAAACGAGTGGTACCCGCTCGAGGGCCACTCGGTCTACGACGACACGGACGCCACCGTCGTCTGGGAGGGGCACGTGGGCGGGCGCGTCTACGAGCGCTCGTCGAGCGGCGAGGAGGGCGTCTGGGGCACCATCATCGTCTGGGACCCGCCGCGCGAGCTCGCCATGACGTGGCACCCCGACCGGGGCGAGGAGACGTCCCAGGAGCTGAGCATCCGCTTCACGCAGGAGGGCGACGGCACGCGCGTCGACGTCGTCCACACCGGCTGGGAGCGGATCGGGCCTGACTTCCGTGAGCGCATGGCCGGCTACAACGAGGGCTGGGGCACGGTGCTCGGTCTCTTCGCCGAGGCCGCAGCGATGGAGAGCTGACGATGTATCCGGGAGGTGGCGCTCGCGCTACGCCGTCGAGCCGACCGGCGCCCGGGCCGGCACGTAGTCCACGAGCTCGAGGTACGCCATCGGCGCGGCGTCGCCCTGGCGCGGGCCGATCTTCACGACCCGCGTGTAGCCCCCCGCCCGCTCGGCGAAGCGAGGCGCGACCTCCGCGAAGAGCACGTGGGCCACGCTCTTCGACCGCAGAAACGAGACCGCCTGTCGTTGGGCGGAGACGTCGCCGCGCTTGCCGAGCGTGATCATCTCCTCGACGATCGGCCGCACCTCCTTGGCCTTGGCCTCGGTCGTCTTGATGCGGCCGTGCTCGATCAGCGCGCAGGCGAGGTTCGAGTAGAGCGCCTTGCGATGGGCCGAGTCCCGGCCCAGCTTCCTGCCTGCGCGCTTGTGCCTCATCTCGCTAGTCGTCCCTCAGCGTGAGGCCGTGAGCCTGGAGCGTCTCGCGGACCTCTTCGATCGACTTCTTGCCGAAGTTCGGGATGGCGGCGAGCTCGTTCTCCGTCTTGGAGACCAGGTCGCCGATCGTCTCGATGCCGACACGCTTGAGGCAGTTGTAGCTGCGGACGCCGAGCTCGAGCTCCTCGATCGGGAAGTTCTCCATCCCGTGCGCCTGCGGCGCCTCGGCCTCGGCCTCGGCCTGCTCGCCGAAGCCCTCGATCTTGTCGATGTCCGTGAAGATCGCCAGCTGGCGGATGAGAATCTCGGCGGCCTCGCGCGATCGCGTCGCGCGGGGCAAGGGAGCCGTCGGTCGTGACGTCGAGGGTCAGCTTGTCGTAGTCGGTTCGCTGGCCGACGCGCGCAGCCTCGACCTCGTAGGAGACGCGGCGCACGGGCGAGAAGATCGAGTCGACCGGGATGACGCCGATCGTGTGCTCGGGCCCGCGGTTCAGCTCGGCCGGGACGTAGCCGCGGCCGCGGCCGATGGTCAGCGTGACCTCCAGGCGGCCCTTGTCGGAGAGGTTGGCAATCTCGAGGTCGGGGTTGAGGATCTCGAGGTCTGCCGGGGCCTCGATATCGGAGGCCTTGACGATGCCCGAGCCCTTCTTCTCCAGCCGCACCTCCACCTCCGGCGACTCGCCGTGAAGGAGGCAGATGAGGTTCTTGAGGTTGAGGATGATGTCGGTGACGTCCTCGCGCACGCCCTTGAGGGTCGTGAACTCGTGCGCGACGCCCTCGATCTTCACCGAGGTGACGGCGGCCCCCTCGAGGGAGGAGAGGAGCACGCGGCGGAGCGAGTTGCCGAACGTGTAGCCGAAGCCGCGGTCGAGCGGCTCGATCACGAAGATGCCGCGCTCCTCGGTCACCTCCTCGTGAGTGATCCGGGGCACCTGGAATTCCATGAGCGACGTTCTGGTGGCCATGCTTCCTTTCTACTTCGAGTACAGCTCGACGATGAGCTGCTCCTGGACCGGCGTGTCGATGTCCGACCGGTCGGGGAGCTTCAAGACCTTGCCCGTGAGGTTGTCGTGGTCGGCCTGGAGCCACGGGGAGACCGAGGCGGTGAGGTCGGTCGCGTCCCGGACGACCTGCTCGACTGGGCTACCGGGCTTGAGCGCCACGACGTCATCCGGCTTCACCTGGAAGCTCGGGATGTTCACCCGCCGGCCGTTCACCTGGAAGTGGCCGTGGCGGATGATCTGGCGCGCCTGCGCGCGCGAGGCGGCGAAGCCGAGGCGGTAGACCACGTTGTCGAGGCGCGTCTCCAGCATGCGCAGGAGCTCCTCGCCGGTGATCCCGGACTGCTTCGCAGCCTTCTCGTAGTAGTTGCGAAACTGCTTCTCGAGCAGTCCGTAGAACCGGCGGGCCTTCTGCTTCTCGCGCAGCTGCAGCAGGTACTCCGACTGCTTGATGCGGCCGCGCCCGTGCTCTCCCGGCGGGTAGCTGCGGCGCTCGACGGCGCACTTCTCCGTCAGGCAGCGCTCGCCCTTCAAGAAGAGCTTCATCCCCTCGCGGCGGCACAGCTTGCACTTGGGCCCGAGCGGGCGAGCCATCAGACCCTCCTCCGCTTCTTGGGCCGGACGCCGTTGTGGGCCTGAGGGGAGACGTCCTTGACGCCGAGGATCTCGAGCCCGGCGGCCTGGAGCGACCGGATCGCGGTCTCGCGCCCGGAGCCCGGGCCCTTCACGAAGACCTCGACCTTCTGGAGGCCGTGCTCCATGCCCTTGCGGGCGCAGGAGTCGGCGGTCACCTGGGCGGCGAACGGCGTCGACTTGCGGGAGCCCTTGAAGCCGGCGGAGCCGGCGCTCTCCCACGCGATGACGTTCCCCTCCTTGTCGGTGAGGCTTACGATCGTGTTGTTGAAGGACGTCTTGATGTGCGCCTGGCCGATGGCGATGTTCTTCTTCACCCGGCGGCGGGCACGGCCCTTAGAGGGTCTGCGGGGAGGCGCCATTAGCGATCACCTTCCGGGCAGATCGTGCTCTCGGACGGCGAAAAGCGAGCGTCGCAAGGACGCAGAGAGCGCTCGTAGCCGGAGGCTACGGGCGCGACCGATGACGCCGCGAGGCGACGCTTTGCAGCCGAGCCGAGAGTGCGAGATGGACGGAAGGGGGTTGTCATTAAACCTTCGCCTTCTTCCCGCGCCCGACGGTCTTCTTCGGGCCCTTACGTGTGCGCGCGTTGGTCTTCGTCCGCTGCCCGTTCACCGGCAGCCCACGGCGGTGGCGGATGCCGCGGTAGGCGCCGATCTCCTGCAGGCGCTTGATCGCCTGCGAGCGCTCGCGCCGCAGCTCGCCCTCGACCTCGAGGTTCGCGTCGATGTACGCCCGGAGCTTGGTGATCTCCTCGTCGGTGAGGTCGCGGACCTTCTGGTCGCAGGAAAGGCCGAGCTCCGCGCAGATCCTCTGCGCGGTCGACTGACCGATCCCGTAGATGTACGTGAGCGCGATCTCGAGGCGCTTCTCACGTGGGAGGTTCACTCCTGCGATTCGGGCCAACTCTTCTCCTTCGCTCCTAGCCCTGCCGCTGCTTGTGCCGCGGGTTCGAGCAAATGACCAGCACCTTGCCGTGCCGCTTGATCACGCGGCAGCGGTCACACATCGGCTTGACGGACGGGCGTACCTTCATGAGAGATCAGGGTTGATGCGGCATCCACGGCAAAGCGCGGACCAGCCGCGACCGTGCATCGTAGCAAAGGGCTGACAAAGAACCCGTTTCAAAACGAAGCCCTGAGCCGCCGGGCCGCACCGGTCGGCGCGATTCTGCGTCCTCGGTTGCGCCCGTAGCCTCCGGCTACGAACGCGCCCTGCGTCCTTGCCTCGCACTCGCCCAGCGCACCCCGGCGACGAGGCGTCATTTCGAAACGGGTTCTTCACTCCGACCCCGCTCTCGTGAGGACGAGCGGCCCGTTGTCGGTGATCGCCACGGTGTGCTCGAAATGGGCGGAGAGGGAGTCGTCGTCGGTCGAGATCGACCAGCGATCGTCCCCCATCCAGACGTCGGGGCCTCCCGCGTTGATCATCGGCTCGATCGCGAGGGTCATCCCCGGCTGGAGCAGCGGCCCGCGCCCAGGCTCGCCGAAGTTCGGGATCTGCGGCTCCTCGTGCATCGACCGGCCGATCCCATGGCCGACCAGCGAGCGGACGACCGAGAAGCCGGCGGCTTCCGTCGTGCGCTGGACGGCGGCGGAGATGTCCTGAACGTGGTTGCCTGCGCGGGCCTGCTCGATCCCGGCGGCGAGCGCCGCCTGGCAGACCTCGAGCAGCCGCTCCGCATCGCCCCCGACGTCGCCGACGGGGAACGTATACGCGGAGTCGGCCACGAAGCCGTCGAGCGTGACGCCGACGTCGACCGAGATAAGATCGCCGTCTCTGAGCTCGTAGGGGCCGGGAATGCCGTGGACCACCATCGAGTTCGGGGACGTGCAGATGGAGGCCGGGAAACCTCGGTAGCCCTTGAACGTCGGGACGCCCCCCTCGGAGCGGATGTGGTTCTCGGCGGCCTCGTCGAGCTCGGCCGTCGTCACTCCGGGCTTCGCCAGCTCGCCGAGCCTGGCGAGCGTCTCGGCGACCACGGCGCCGGCGCGGCCCATCGTCTCGATCTCGTCCGTGGACTTGCGGATGATCACGAGGAGGCCTGCTTTGCGCTCGAGAGCACCTGCTGTACCTCGGAGAAGACGTCCTCGACACCGCGGTCGGCATGGATGCCGACGAGCAGGTCGCGCGAGCGATAGTGCTCGACGAGCGGCTCGGTCTGCTCGTGATAGACATCGAGGCGGTGCAGAACCTTGTCGGGTGTGTCGTCGCTGCGGCCTTCGACCCCCGCGCGCCCGAGCAGCCGCTGGGCGGCGGTCGCGTCCGGAAGTTCGAAGTCGAGGACTACGCAGAGCTCACCGCGGTCGAGCTCGACGAGGGCGAGGTCCAGCGCCTCGGCCTGGTTGAGCGTGCGCGGGAAGCCGTCGAGGACGAAGCCCCCGGCGGTGTCGTCCTGCGCAAGCCGCGCGCGCACCACCTCGACTGTGAGGTCGTCGGGGACGAGGTCACCGGCGTCAACGATCTCCTGCACGCGCCGGCCCAGTGCGGTGCCGGCCGCGCACGCGGCGCGGAACATGTCCCCCGTGTTGATGTGAGGAATGCCCTCGGCAGCTGAGATGCGCTTGCCCTGGGTGCCCTTGCCGGCCCCGGGAGGGCCGAGGATGACTACGTCGAGAGGCAGGGTGCTACCTCAGGAAGCCTTCGTAGTGGCGCATCATCATCTGCGACTCCATCTGGCGCATGGTGTCGAGCGCGACGCCCACCACGATGAGGATCGAGGTCCCGCCGAGCGCGGACGTCGTCGCCTGGGAGAAGCCGCCGTAGCGGATGAAGAGGGTCGGCAACGTGGCGACTAGCGCGAGGTAGAGCGCGCCGGGAAGCGTCAGGCGGGTGAGCACGCGGTCCAGGTACTGCGCCGTCGGCGGACCGGGGCGGATGCCCGGGATGTAGCCGCCGTGCTTGCGCAGGTTGTCGGCCTGGTCGATCGGATTGAACTGGACCGCCGTGTAGAAGTACGTGAAGATCACGATCATGAAACCCTGCAGGAGCAGGTACGGCAAGGCCGTCGGCGAGAAGTTCTCGTTGATGAACGTCTGCGTCTGCGGGAAGAACTGCGCGACCGTGGGCGGGAAGGCCATGATCGCCGCCGCGAAGATGATCGGGATGACGCCGGCCATATTCACGCGCAGCGGCATGTAGGTCGAGCCGCCCGCCGTCATGCGCCGGCCGACCATGCGCTTGGCGTACTGGATCGGAATGCGGCGCTGGCCCTCCTGCACGAAGACGACCGCGACGATTATCGCAAGCGCAATCAGCGGGAACATCAGCCGGGTGAAGGCGTCGCCCGACCACCACGCGCGCAGGCCGCCGGGGAGCCCGGCAAGGATCGACGCGAAGATCAGGAGCGAGATGCCGTTGCCGACGCCGCGCTTGGTGATCAGCTCGCCCATCCACATGAGCAGGGTCGTGCCCGCGGTCAGCGAGACCACGATGAGCACGAAGCGGCCGGGGTTCAGGTCGAGCGCGCCCTGGCGGCTGAAGAGGTACGAGTAGCCTGCCGCCTGCAGCGCCGCGAGGACGACCGTCAGGTAGCGGGTGTACTGGTTGATCTTGGCGTAGCCGGCCTCGCCCTCCTTCTGCAGCTGCTCGAGCCGCGGGATCACCACGGTCATCAGCTGCAGGATGATCGACGCCGTGATGTACGGCATGATCCCGAGCGCGAAGACGGCGAACTGCGAGAGCGCGCCGCCCGAGAAGATGTTCAGGAGGCCGAGGATCGTGCTGCCCTGGCCCGAGAAGTACTCCTCGATCGCGGCGGAATCGACGCCCGGGACGGGGATCCAGCTGCCCAGGCGGTAGAACGCCAGGATCATCGCCGTGAAGAGCAGCCGGTGCCGGAGCTCCGGGACCCTCCACGCGTTGGTGAGCCAGGAGAACATCAGTGTTCCTCCAGGTAACGCAGGCTAGCTTCTGCGTTGCGAGCACCAAGCATGAGTCCGCACTCGCCCGCGGCCAAGGCTGGATGCCTTGGCAAGGGCGAGGGTGGGCTCAGGCGCCGCGTGATCGCGGGGCAGAAGCGGGTCTGGGTTGCCTGGTGGAGCACTTACTCCGCGGTCTCCTCGGCCTGCTCCTCGGCGGGCTGCTCGTCGACAGCCTCGGGCTCAGTCACCTCCGCGGCGGCCTCGGGCTCCTGCGCGGGAGCCGCGGCGGGCTTCTTGCGCCCGCGGCGTCGCTTCTTCTCCTCCTTCGGAGGGCGGAGCGCCGTCGCGGTGCCGCCGGCCGCCTCGATCTTCTCGCGCGCAGTGGCCGAGAACGAGTGCGCAGTCACGGCGAGCTTCTTGGTCAGCTCCCCCTGGCCGAGCACCTTGACGTCGGTGCGCGTGTTCTTGATCAAGCCCTTCTCGATCATGGCCTCGAGCGTCGCGTCGGAGCCCTCGTCGAAGACGCGCTCGAGATCGCGGAGGTTGACGGGCACGGTCGACGTGCGGTGCGGGCCCATCGGCATCGCGTCCTTCGAGTACGGGCCGCGCTGCTTCGGGAGCCGCATGTAGATCGGCATCTGGCCGCCCTCGAAGCCGGGCCGCATCGTGTGCGAGCCGGCGCGCGACTTCTGACCCTTGATCCCGCGCCCGGAGTAGCGCCCCTTGCCCGAGCCCAGGCCGCGGCCGACACGCTTGCGCGCGCGTCGCTTCTGGGCGGGCTTCAGGTTCGAAAGGGTCAGGCCCTCTTGCTCTCGGAGCTCTTCAGGCGGCGTGGGCATTACTGCCCCTCCTCCACTTTCACGAGATGACGGACCTTGCGAAGCATCCCGAGGGTCTCGGGGCTGTCCTCGCGCTCGGTCATCCTGCCGATCTTGCCCAGGCCGAGCGCACGCAGCGTGCCGCGGTGCCGCTCCGTCTGGCCGATCTGACTACGAGTTTGCGTTATCCGCAGCTTCGCCACTGTCATCCGTCTCTGTCTCCGTCTCAGTCTCAGTCACGGTATCGGCCTCGGCGACCGGCTCCGCGGCCTGAGGCGCGTCGGCGGGCACGTCGGCCCTCTTCTTGGCGGGGAAGAGGACGTCCGCAACGACCTTGCCGCGGCTGCGCGCGACCTCCTCCGGCCGGCGCAGGCTCTTGAGCCCGTTCACCGTAGCCTTCAGGAGGTTGATGGGGTTGGGGTTCCCGAGGCTCTTGGCCAGGATGTCGCGGATCCCGGCAAGCTCGAGCACGGCCCTGACGCCGCCGCCGGCGATGACGCCGGTTCCCTCGCTTGCGGGGCGCAGCAGGACGCGCGCGGCGTCCGAGCGGCCCAGCACCTCGTGAGTGATCGTCGTTCCGTGCTTGGGCACCTGGAAGAGGTTCTTCTTCGCGTCGTCGACGGCTTTCGAGATGGCGAGCGGGACCTCCCGCGCCTTCCCGTAGCCGACGCCGACCCGGTCGACCTCGTCGCCGATGACGACGAGCGCCGTGAACGAGAAGCGCCGGCCGCCTTTGACGACCTTGGCCACCCGGTTGATCTCGACGACGCGCTCCTTGAGCTCGCGCGCGTCGATCTCACGGTTTCGCACCTGCTTGGCGTCGATAGCCACTAGAAGCTCAATCCTCCTTCGCGGGCGCCGTCGGCCAGCGCCTTCACGCGCCCGTGGTACAGGTAGCCGCCTCGGTCGAAGACGACGGTCTCGATTCCGGCCTTCTTCGCGGCCGCGGCGAGCAGCTTGCCCACCTCGGCGGCCTGCTCGGTCTTTGAGCCCTTGAAGCCCTTCTTGACGCCGAGGTGGTTCGCGGACGCAAGCGTCCTGCCCTCGACGTCGTCGACGAGCTGCGCCTCGATCCCGCGGTTGGAGCGGTGCACGGCGAGGCGCGGCCGCTCGGCGGTCCCGGCGATCTTGCGGCGCACGCGCCGGTGGCGGCGCTCGCGGGCCTGGCGAACTGTCAGCGTGGCCATTGGTGCCCCTACGCTCGCTTTCCGACCTTGCGGCGGACGTACTCGCCCGCATAGCGGATGCCCTTGCCCTTGTACGGCTCTGGCGGCCGGACGGCGCGCACCTCGGCGGCGACCTGTCCGACACGCTGCTTGTCGATTCCCTTCACGATGATCTGGGTGGGCTGCGGCACCTCGAAGGTGATCCCCTGCGGCGCCTTCTTCACGACCGCGTGCGAATAGCCGACGTTCAGCTCCAGGTCGACGCCGCGCAGGGCGGCGCGGTAGCCGACACCCTGGATCTCGAGCGGCTTCTCGAAGCCCTTGGTGACGCCCTCGACCATGTTGGCGACGAGCGTTCGCGTGAGGCCGTGGAGAGCCCGGTCCTCGCCCCGGTCCGTCGGGCGCGTGACAACGAGCTGGCCGTCGCGCTGCTCCACGGTGATGCGGAGCGGAACCTGCTGCGAGAGCTCGCCGAGCGGCCCGTTCACCATCACGCGGCCAGGGGAGATCGACACCGAGACGCCGGCGGGCAGGTCGATTGGCTTGGCTCCGATTCGCGACATTCAGCTACCAGACGAAGCAGAGGACCTCGCCGCCGACGCCGAGCTCCTGCGCCGTCCGGCTGGTGACGAGACCCCGGGACGTGGACATGATCGCCGTGCCCATCCCGCCGAGGACGCGCGGGAGGCGGTCCTTGCGGGCATAGACGCGGCGGCCGGGCTTCGAGATGCGGCGCAGGTCGGTGATGACGCGCTCGCGGCTCCGCCCGTACTTGAGCTCGACGACCAGGTTATCGAAGGCCTCGCCGCGCTCGACGCGGTAGTCCTTGATGTAGCCCTCGTCCTTGAGCACGCGGGCGATCTCGACCTTCATCCGGGACGTCGGCATCGTGGTCGTCTCGTGGAGCGCCCGGTTGGCGTTCCGGATGCGGGTCAGCATGTCGGCGATGGGGTCGTTCAGCATCGGTACCTCTTCCTTACCAGCTCGACTTGGTCATGCCGGGGATGAACCCCTCGTGCGCGAGGTCGCGCAGGCAGATCCGGCAGAGACCGAACTTGCGGTACACCGCGCGCGGGCGCCCACACCGGTTGCACCGGCTGTAGGCCCGCGTCCTGTACTTCTGCGGGCGGGCGGCCTTCGCGATCAGGCTCTTCTTGGCCATGGTCCTCCTACTCAGTCTTCGGTCCGGAACGGGAGGCCGAGCCCGCGCAGGAGCGCGAGTCCCTCCTCGTCCGTTTGCGCCGAGGTCGTGATGACGACGTCCAGGCCTCGGACCTCTTGGATGTCGTCGTAGTTGATCTCCGGAAAGATGATCTGCTCGCGGATCCCGATCGAGTAGTTGCCGCGCCCGTCGAAGCTCTTCGGGGTGAGGCCGCGGAAGTCGCGGATGCGCGGCAGCGCGATCGAGACGAGCCGGTCGAGGAACTCGTACATGCGAACGCCGCGGAGCGTCACCTTGGCGCCGATCGGCATGCCCTCGCGGATCTTGAAGCCGGCGATCGACTTCTTCGCGCGCGTGATCTGGGCGCGCTGGCCCGTGATCGTGGTCAGCTCCTCGACGGCGCTGTCGAGCGCCTTGGCGTTGGTCTTCGCCTCGCCCACCCCCATGTTCACGGTGATCTTCTCGACGCGCGGCGCCTGCATGATCGAGCTGAACTCGAACTGCTCCTTCAGGGTCGGGCGCAGCTCCCGCTCGTACTGGATCTTGAAGACGGGCGACGTAGCCGGTGTCAGTCTTCGTCTTGGTGGCCATTACCGATCCAGAATCTCTCTGCAGTCGGCGCGCTTGCAGACCCGCACCTTGACGCGCCCGTCCTTCGAGTCGCGGTACTCGTAGCCGACGCGTGTCGCGCGGTTGCACGTCGGGCAGACGACCATCACGTTGGACGCGTCCACCGGGGCGGCGAGCTCGAAGATGCCCCCGGGCTGGATCTGCGTCTGGCCCATCCGGCTCGAGTCCTTCATCGGGCGCGGCCGCCGGTGGCGGTGAACGATGTTCAGGTTCTCGACGAGGACCCGGCGCTTCTTCGGGTCCGCCTCGATGATGCGGCCCTGCTTGCCCCGGTCCTTGCCCGAGAGGATCTGGACGACGTCGCCCTTTCGCACTTTCATTGTGTGCGCCATGTCAAAGCACCTCCGGCGCCAGTGAGACGATTTTCATGAAGTTCTTCTCGCGCAGCTCACGGGCCACCGGCCCGAAGATGCGCGTCCCGCGCGGGTTGTTTTGCGCGTCGATGATCACGGCGGCGTTCTCGTCGAACGCGATCGAGGTACCGTCGTTTCGCCCGAAGGGCTTCTTCGTGCGAACGACGACCGCCTTCACGACCTCGCCCTTCTTGATCGTCCCCTGCGGGGTCGCCGTCTTGACAGTGCCGACGATGACGTCGCCCACGCGCGCGTAGCGGCGGTGCGAGCCGCCGAGCACGCGGATGCAGAGGAGCTCGCGGGCTCCCGTGTTGTCGGCGACGCGAAGGCGCGATTCCTGCTGGATCACAGGTCACCTACCTCGCAGATCGTGCTCTGCGCAGGCGAAAAGCGAGCGTCGCTCGCCGGAACTCGCGCAGCGAGTTCCGGCGCTGATGGGGAATCCCACCCACCCGCGTTCGTAGCCCGAGGCTACGGGCGCGACCGAGGACGCCGCGAGGCGACGCTTTGCAGCCTGCCGCAGAGTGCGAGATGTGAGGTTGGGGGCCGTCACTACTTGGCTTCCTCGAGGACCTCGGCGAGGCGCCAGGACTTCGACTTGGAGAGCGGACGCGTCTCGACAAGGCGGACGAGGTCGCCGATCTTGGCGACGTTCGCCTCGTCGTGCGCGTGGAGCTTCGTCGAGCGCCGGACGACCTTCTTGTAGACCGGATGCGGCTTCACCGTGTCGACACGGACGACGATCGTCTTTTCCATCGCATCGGAGACGACGACGCCGCGACGCTCCTTCCGCCGGCCGCGGGCGTGCTCGGGCTTCGGCAGGCGCACGACTGGCTTGCGCCCGGCCGGCTTCTCGCGCTTCGGCTTCGAGCGATGCCGGCGCTCCGCGCGGGAGACGCGCTTGCGCTTCCTCTTGGGCTCGGGAGCGACGGGAGCTGCGGGAGCGACGGGCGCCTCCGCCTCTGCCTCGGCGGGAGCAGCCTCCTCGGGCGCAGGCTCGGCCTCCGCTGCGGGCTCGTCGGCGGGCGGCTCCTCGGCCGCAGGCTCCTCGGCGGGGGTCTCCGCCTCGGCGGCGGGCTTCTCCTCGGCGACGGGCTCAGGCGCCGGCTCCTCTGCCGGCTCCTCCGCGGGGGCCTCCTCGGCCACCAGGGCGTCCTCCGCCACGGTCTCCTCGGCGGGAATCTCGGCGGCGGGCGCGGCGTCGACCTCCGGCTCCTCTGCCGGAGTCTCCTCGACCTTGTCCTTCATCTCTTCCTCGTTCTTCCTTGGCCTACCCATCTACCTTCTCTCCAACGAGTATTTGCGCTCCGCCTGGATCGTCAGGATCCGGGCGATGTCGCGCTTCGCGAGCGCCAGGCGCGTGGTCGCGTCGAGCGCCCCGGTCGCCATCTGAAAACGGAGGTTGAACAGGTTCTCCCGGCTGTCCGCGAGGCGCCTCACGAGCTCCTCGTCGGACATATCTCTGAGCTCCCTAGCCTTCAAAGAGATCGGCCTCCCGCTTTACGAACTTGGTCTTGACCGGCAGCTTCATCGCCGCGAGGCGCATGGCGTCTCGGGCGAGCGGCTCCGGCACTCCTGACAGCTCGAACATCACGCGGCCGGGCTTGACGACGGCCACCCAGTGCTCGGGCGAGCCCTTCCCGGAGCCCATGCGGGTCTCGGCAGGCTTCTGCGTCACCGGCTTGTCGGGGAAGACGTTGATCCAGACCTTGCCGCCGCGCTTGATGTGGCGGGTCATGGCGATCCTGGCCGCCTCAATCTGGCGGTTGGTCACCCAGGCAGCTTCGAGGGACTTGAGGCCGAAGTCCCCGAAGTGCACCTGCTGCTGGCCCTTCGCTACTCCCCGCCTGCGTCCGCGCTGCTGCTTGCGGTACTTGGTCTTGCGCGGCATCAGCACTACGACTCACCGCCTGCATCGCCGGCCGGGGGCGCCTCGGGCGCCGGCGGCTCGGGGGGTGTCTGGGCCTCGGGAGCCTTCGCCTCGGGCTCGGCGGGAGCCGCCTCGGCCGGGGGCTGCTGCTGCTGTGTCTCCTGCTCGGGAGCCGGCTGCTGGTCGCGCTGCTCGTCGCGGCCGCCTGGCCGGCGGCGCTGGCCGCGGCGGGGCCGGCCGACGGGGCCGAGGCCCTCGCGGTCGCCGCCTCCGCGCCGTCCGCCCTGCCCCAGGGCGCCCAGGCCGTCGCGGCGCCCGCCTCGACGCCGGGCCTGGTCCTGCTCGCCCAGCCGTCCGGCGGCGCCGCGCTCGCCGGTGTCGAAGCCCTCGGGCATGATCTCGCCCTTGTTGATCCAGACCTTGACGCCGATGCGGCCGAAGGTCGTCTTCGCCTCGGCGAAGCCGTAGTCGATGTCCGCGCGCAGGGTGTGGAGCGGGACACGGCCCTCGGAGTAGGTCTCCGAGCGCGACATCTCCGCGCCGCCCAGACGCCCGCCGCACGTGATCTTCACGCCCTTGGCGCCCGAGCGGATGGCCGAGGCGAGCGAGCGCTTCATCGCACGACGGAAGCTCACGCGGTTCTGAAGCTGCTCGGCGATCGACTGGGCTACGAGCTTCGCGTCGAGCTCGGGGCGCTTGATCTCGTTGATGTTGATCTGGACGTTCTTGTGCGTCATCCCGTGGATCTCGCGCCTGAGGGCGTCCACCTCGGCGCCGGACTTGCCGATCACGATCCCCGGCCTCGCCGTGTAGACGTCGATCGTGATCCGCTGCTTGTCCTTGCGGATGAGGATGTCGGAGAGCCCCGCGTGCCCGAGCTTGCCGTAGATGTGCGCGCGGATCTTGACGTCCTCGATCAGGTACGCCGGAAACTCCTTCGAGCCCGTGTACCAGTTGGACTTCCAGTCGTGGATGACGCCGACGCGCAATCCGCCGGGATGGATCTTCTGACCCACTATTTCTCGCTCCCCTCGTCGCTCTCGGTCTTCTTCGGAGTGGTCTCGGGCTTCGCCTCGGCCTCGGTCGCGGCCTCCGCGTCGGCGTGCTGCCTCCGCCTTCGCGCGCGGGGCGCGCTTGCGCTTCGGCTTCTCCTCGGCCGGGGCCTCCTCCTCGACGGGCGCCTCCCCCTCGACGACCGCGCCCGTCTCGTCGTCGACGACGATCGGCTCCGGCTCCTCGGTCAGGGTGACGGGAGCGGGTCGCTCGATCAGCTCGGGGATCGCCTCGCCGGCCGGCGGGGCCAGCCCGATCGTGATGTGGCAGGTCCGCTTCTTGATCCGCCCCACGCGGCCGCGCGCGCGAGCGCGCCAGCGCTTCAGGGTCGGGCCGGCGCCGACGAAGGCGCTCACGACATACAGGTCGTCGGACACGAGCCCGTGATTCGCCTCGGCGTTCGCGGCGGCCGAGTCGAGGACCTTGCGGACGTCGTGCGCGGCGTCCCGCGTCATGAACGCGAGGATCGTCCGCGCCTCGGGCACCGAGCGGCCGCGGATCTGGTCGACGATGAGCTGGGCCTTGCGCGGGGCCGCGCGCACGTAGCGCGCCTCAGCGCGAACCTGGGAGCGGGTCTCGACGGGGGCCATTACCTGCGCTTCACCTCGGTCTTGCGGTCGCCGGAGTGGCCGCGGAAGAGCCGCGTCGGGGCAAACTCGCCCAGCTTGTGGCCGACCATGGCCTCCGTGACGAAGACGGGCAGGTGGTTCTTGCCGTTGTGCACGGCGATCGTGTGCCCGACCATCTCGGGGAAGACCGTGGAGGTGCGCGACCACGTGCGCAGCGGGCGCTTCTCACCGGTCTCGTTCATCGTCTCGATGCGCTTCATGAGGGTCGCCTCGACGAACGGCCCTTTCTTGGAAGACCTGGACACCTAGCGGCGCTCCTTCCCGCGGCGGCGGCCGCGGACGATCAGCTTGTTGGATTCCTTGTGCTTGCGGCGCGTACGCTTGCCGAGCGTCGGCACGCCCCAGGGGGTGACCGGATGGCGGCCGCCCTTCGACTTGCCCTCGCCGCCGCCGTGCGGGTGGTCGACCGGGTTCATGGCGGAGCCGCGCACGGTCGGGCGCTTGCCGAGCCAGCGGCTGCGGCCCGCCTTCCCGCTCGAGATGTTCTCGTGGTCGGTGTTCCCGACCTGGCCGACGGTGGCGCGGCAGGTGAGCGGCACGCGGCGCATCTCGCCGGACGGGAGGCGCAGCACGCCGTGCCCCTCGTCCTTGGCCACCAGCTGGATGCCGGAGCCGGCGCTGCGCGCCAGCTGCCCCCCGCGACCCGGCTTCAGCTCGACGTTGTGAACGAGCGTGCCGGTGGGGATGTTGGCGAGCGGGAGCGCGTTGCCGGGCTTGATGTCCGCGGCGGGGCCGGACTCGACGCGCGCGCCGACCTTGAGGCCGGCAGGCGCGAGGATGTACGCCTTGGCGCCGTCCGCATAATGGAGCAGCGCGATTCGGGCCGACCGGTTCGGGTCGTACTCGATGGCGGCCACCTTCGCGGGAACGCCGTCCTTGCGGCGCTTGAAGTCGATCACCCGGTAGCGGCGCTTGTGGCCGCCGCCCTGGTGGCGCGTCGTGATGCGGCCCTGGTTGTTGCGGCCACCCTTGCGCGTCACGGGCTCGAGCAGGCTCTTCTCGGGCTCGGTCTTCGTGATCTCCTCGAAGGTGGAGACCGAGCGGAAGCGCCGGCCTGGCGACGTGGGCTTGTACTTGCGGAGAGCCATCAGTGGTTCACCTGGTGACATTGGTGGATGCCCGGGGTGCGAGCACCAAGCCAGGCAAGGACCCAGGGAGTGCTCGGGCTGGCAAGCCCGGGCGCGACTGAGGACGCAGAATGGCGCAGCGTGATCGCGCGCCGGGCGCCGCCGAATGTTGCCAGGTGGGCCACTAGACGGCGGCCCCCTCGAAGATCTCGATCTTGTCGCCCGGGCGGAGCTGGACGATGGCCTTCTTCCAGCCCGGCTTCGTCCCGCGCGAGAAACCGCGCCGCTTGGGCTTCGGCTGCACCTTGAGGACGTTGACGGCCACGACCTTGACGTCGAACAGCTGCTCGACCGCCTGGCGGATCTGCGTCTTGTGCGCCTTCGGGTGGACGCGGAACGAGTACTTGTTGTCCTCGATCAGGCTGTAGCTCTTCTCGGAGACGACCGGGGTGATGATCACCTGACGCGGGTCGAGGCTCATTTCGAGACCACCTCCGTGACGCGCTCCAGCGCGCCTTCGGTGGCCAGCACCGAGCGGGCCCAGACGATCGCTCCGACCTCGAGCTCGGACGGCTCGACGATGAGCAGCCTGGGCAGGTTGCGGAAGCTCTTGACGAACGCCTCCTCCTCCGGCTGCGCGATCACGAGCAGCGGCAGGTCGGCGCCCCACGCTGAGAGCAGCGCCGCGGCTTCCCGCGTCGAAGGCTCCTCGAAGGCGCCTCCGTCGATCACGGCCAGCGTCCCGCGCTGGGCATGGTCGGAGAGCGCCGCGCGGAAGGCGGCGCGGTGCGCCTTGCGGTTCACCTTCAGGTCGAAGCTGCGCGGCTGCGGCGCGAACGCCACGCCGCCCCCGGTCCACTGGGGAGCACGGGTCGAGCCGGCCCGTGCACGGCCGGTGCCCTTCTGGCGCCACGGCTTGGAGCGACCGCCCGAGACGAGCGCACGGCTCTTCGCGGCGCGCGTCCCGGAGCGTGCTGCAGCGGCCTCGGCCCGCACCGCCTCGTGGACGAGGTGAGGCTTGATCTCGGCCGCGAAGACGACCTCCGCCAGCGTGAGGTCCTTCGACTTCTTGCCCGACGCGTCGAGCACGGGTGCCTTCGGCGCAGCCACTACCTCGAGTCCTCCCGCACGACGACGTAGCCGTTCTTGTGCCCGGGAACCGCGCCCTTGACGAGGAGCAGGTTCTGCTCGACGTCGCGGTCGACGACCGTGAGCCCGAGCTGGGTCACCCGCTTCGCGCCCATCTGCCCGGCCATCTTCATCCCCTTGAAGACGCGTGAGGGGGTTGCCGAAGCGCCGATCGACCCGGGCTTGCGTACGTTGTGCGAGCCGTGGGTCACCGGGCCGCGGCTGAAGTTGTGGCGCTTGATCGTGCCCTGGAACCCCTTGCCGATCGAGACGCCGGTCACCTTGACCTTCTCGCCGGGCTCGAACGCCTCGACCGTGACGGTCTCCCCTGGAGCGAGCTCGCTCGGCCCGCGCAGCTCCACCAGCCGCCGGTGCGGCCCGACCTTGTACCTGGCGAGGTGCCCGAGCTCGGGCTTCGTAAGCTTCCGCTCGGCCACCTCGTCGAAGGCGAGCTGCACGGCTTCGTAGCCGTCGGTCTCGGCAGTCCGCACGGCGACCACGGGGCAGGGCCCCGCCTCGATCACCGTCACGGGCGTGAGGACGCCGGTCTCCTGATCGAAGATCTGCGTCATGCCCAGCTTTCTGCCGACGATGCCCTTCATCTGCGATCACCGCCCGAGCAGATCGTGC
Organism: uncultured Actinomycetes bacterium; assembly: GCA_963794055.1. Classification (GTDB taxonomy): domain Bacteria; phylum Actinomycetota; class Thermoleophilia; order Gaiellales; family Gaiellaceae; genus JAIBJN01. Next base: position 175,374 of record CAWCCL010000005.1, on the reverse strand, counting down.
TCTGGGCCCGCGAGAAGCGACGCTTCGCAGCGGGATCGAGAGTGCGATATTGGAGGGTGGGGGTCGCCATTACAGCTTTATCTCGATGTCCACGCCGGCAGGAAGATCCAGGCGCATCAGGGAGTCGACCGTCTTCGGGGTCGGCGAGTGGATGTCGATCAGGCGCTTGTGGGTGCGCACCTCGAAGTGCTCACGGGAGTCCTTGTCCTTGAACGGGCTCCGGATCACCGTGTAGACGTTCTTCTCGGTTGGCAGGGGCACCGGACCGGTCACGGTCGCGCCGGTGCGCTGCGCCGTCTCGACGATCGACAGCGCCGACCGGTCGAGCTGGGTGTGGTCGTACCCCTTGAGACGGATGCGGATCTTCTGCTGCGGCAAGCGGCTTCTCCGGTCCCTACTTGACGATCTCGGTGACGACGCCGGCGCCGACCGTGCGACCGCCCTCGCGGATGGCGAAGCGGAGGCCCTGGTCCATCGCGATCGGCTGACCGAGGTCGATCTCCATGTTCGTGTTGTCGCCGGGCATGACCATCTCCTGGCCCTCGGGCAGCCCGATGGAGCCGGTCACGTCCGTCGTGCGGAAGTAGAATTGAGGCCGGTAGCCGTTGAAGAACGGCGTGTGGCGGCCGCCCTCGTCCTTCGAGAGCACGTACACCTCGGCCTTGAACTGCGTGTGCGGCGTGATCGAGCCGGGCTTGGCGAGCACCTGGCCGCGCTCGATCTCCTCACGCTTCGTGCCGCGCAGGAGCGCGCCCGCGTTGTCGCCGGCCTGGGCGTAGTCGAGCGTCTTGTGGAACATCTCGAGGCTCGTGACGACGGTCTTGGCGATCTCGGGGTGGATCCCGACGATCTCGACCTCGTTGCCGGACTCGATCTTGCCCTGCTCGATGCGGCCCGTGACCACGGTGCCGCGGCCCTGGATCGTCATGACGTCCTCGATTGGCATGAGGAACGGCTTGTCGACGTCGCGCTCGGGCTCCGGAATGTAGGAGTCGACAGCCTCCATGAGCTCGAGGATCTTGGCCGTCCACTCGGCGTCGCCCTCGAGCGCCTTCAGCGCCGAGACGGCCACGACGGGGATGTCGTCGCCCGGGAACTCGTACTTGGAGAGGAGCTCGCGCACCTCCATCTCGACCAGCTCGAGCAGCTCGGGGTCGTCGACCATGTCCGCCTTGTTGAGCGCGACGACAATCGACGGCACCTCCACCTGGCGGGCCAGGAGGATGTGCTCGCGTGTCTGCGGCATGGGGCCGTCGGCCGCCGAGACCACGAGGATCGCGCCGTCCATCTGGGCGGCGCCCGTGATCATGTTCTTGATGTAGTCCGCGTGGCCGGGGCAGTCGACGTGCGCGTAGTGACGGTTGGCCGTCTCGTACTCGACGTGCGCCGTGTTGATCGTGATGCCGCGCTGCTTCTCCTCAGGCGCGTTGTCGATCGACGCGAAGTCGCGGGCCTCGGTGTTCGTGCCCTGCTCCGCGAGGACCTTCGTGATCGCCGCGGTGAGAGTCGTCTTGCCGTGATCGATGTGACCGATCGTTCCGACGTTGACGTGCGGCTTCGTGCGCTCGAACTTCTGCTTTCCCATCAGCTCCTCCGGTGGTCTTTCCTACGTGGCCTGCGCTGCGGAGACGATCTCGCCCGCGACCGACTGCGGCGCCTCCTCGTAGCGGTCGAACTGCATCGTGAAGGTCGCGCGGCCCTGGGTCATCGACCGTAGGTCCGTCGCGTACCCGAACATCATGGCAAGCGGGACGCGGGCGCGTACCGCCTGGGCGTTGCCGCGCGGCTCGAGGCCCTCGACCCGGCCTCGGCGCGAGTTGAGGTCGCCCATGACGTCGCCGAGGTACTCCTCGGGCGTGACGACCTCGACCGCCATGACCGGCTCGAGCAGTTTCGGCTTGGCCCGCTGCATGGCCTCCTTGAAGGCCATGGAGCCGGCGATCTTGAACGCCATCTCGCTCGAGTCGACGTCGTGATACGACCCGTCCACCAGCTCGACCCGGATGTCGACCACGGGGTAGCCGGCGAGCACGCCTGCCTCCATGGCCTCCTGGATCCCGAGGTCGACGGACGGGATGTACTCCTTGGGAACCTTGCCGCCGGTGATGCGGTCGAGGAACTCGTAGCCCTCGCCCGGCTCGGACGGCTCCATGTTGACGACAACGTGGCCGTACTGGCCGCGGCCGCCGGTCTGGCGGACGAACCGGCCCTGGATCTTCTCGACGGCCTTGCCGATCGTCTCGCGGTAGGCGACCTGCGGCCGGCCCACGTTCGCGTCGACGGAGAACTCCCGCATCAGGCGGTCGACGATGATCTCCAGGTGGAGCTCGCCCATGCCGGCGATGAGGGTCTGGCCGGTCTCCTCGTCCGTGCGGACGCGGAAGGTCGGATCCTCCTCGGCCAGGCGCGCGAGCCCCTGCCCCAGCTTGTCCTGGTCGGCCTTGGTCTTCGGCTCGATCGCGACGGAGATGACGGGGTCGGGGAACTCCATCGACTCGAGCCGGATCGGCGCCGTGTCGAGGGCGAGCGTGTCGCCGGTCGTGGTGGCCTTGAGGCCGACGGCCGCCACGATCTCGCCTGCGCCGATCTCCTCCCGCTCCTCGCGGTGGTTCGCGTGCATCTGGAGCAGGCGGCTGACGCGCTCCGTCTTGCCGGTGGTGACGTTCAGGACCCGCTCGCCGGCCTTGACCTTGCCCGAGTAGACCCGGAAATAGGTGAGCTTGCCGACGTACGGGTCGCTCATCACCTTGAAGGCGAGCGCCGAGAAGGGCTCGTCCTCGGACGGCCGGCGCGAGAGCTCGTGGCCCGTGCGCGGGTCAACCCCGTGGATCGGTGGGACATCGAGCGGGCTCGGGAGATAGTCGACGACCGCGTCGAGCAGCGGCTGCACGCCCTTGTTCTTGAAGGCGGAGCCGAGGAAAACGGGCGTGACCGCGATCGCGAGGGTTGCCTTGCGAAGCGCGCGCCGAATCATCTCCGGCGTCACCGCGCTCTCGTCCGTCAGGTAGGTCTCGAGGAGCTCCTCGTCGTGCTCGGCGACCGCGTCGATCAGCTGGTGGTGATACTCGCCGGCCTGCTCCTTGAGCTGCTCGGGGATCTCGATCGTCGAGTGCTTCGTGCCGAGGTCGTCGTCCCAGACCGTGCCCTGCATCTCCACCACGTCGACGACGCCGCGGAAGTGCTCCTCCTGGCCGATCGGCAGCTGCACGGGGACCGGGTGGGCCCCGATGCGGTCGATCATCGACTGCACGGAGGCAAAGAAGTCGGCGCCGGTGCGGTCCATCTTGTTCATGAAGGCGATGCGCGGGACGCCGTAGCGGTCGGCCTGGCGCCAGACGGTCTCTGACTGGGGCTCGACGCCTGCGACGGAGTCGAACACGGCGATGGCGCCGTCGAGGACGCGCAGGCTGCGCTCGACCTCGACGGTAAAGTCCACGTGCCCGGGCGTATCGATGATGTTGATGCGAAAATCGCGCCAGAACGCCGTCGTGGCAGCCGACGTGATCGTGATGCCCCGCTCCTGCTCCTGGGCCATCCAGTCCATGACGGCGCCGCCCTCGTGCACCTCGCCCATCTTGTGGGTGCGACCGGTGTAGTAGAGGATCCGCTCGGTCGTCGTCGTCTTGCCGGCGTCGATGTGGGCCATGATCCCGATGTTCCGGACGTGGTCGAGACCGACCTTCCCGCCTGTCTTCACGGCAGCCACACCTACCACCTGTAGTGCGCGAAGGCCTTGTTGGCCTGCGCCATCCGGTAGAGGTCGTCCTTGCGCTTGAACGCGCCGCCCTGCTGGTTGAGCGCGTCCATGATCTCGTTGGCGAGCTTCTCGTCCATGGCCTTCTCGCGGCGATCGCGGGCGTAGCCGACCAGCCAGCGCACCGCCAGCGTGCGGGCGCGGCGCTGCGGCACCTCGACGGGAACCTGGTAGTTCGCGCCGCCGACGCGGCGCGAGCGGACCTCGAGGACGGGAGTCACCGTCTTGACGGCCTGCTCGAGCACCTCGACCGGCGGCTTGCCGGTCCGCTCGCCGACCTTCTCCAGCGCGGAGTAGACGATGTGCTCGGCCGTCGACTTCTTGCCCTTGACCATTACCTTGTTCACCACCTGCGAGACGAGCTTGGATCCGTAGAGCGGATCCGGGACGAGCTCGCGGACGGGAATCTCGGCGCGGCGCGGCACGGTTAGGAGCCGCCCTTCTTCGCGCCGTACTTCGAGCGCCCCTGGCGCCGCTCGGCGACGCCGCCGGCATCGAGCGCGGCGCGGATCACCTTGTAGCGGAAGCCCGGGAGGTCCTTGACGCGGCCGCCGCGGATGAGGACGACGGAATGCTCCTGGAGGTTGTGCCCCTCGCCGGGGATGTACGCACCGACCTCCATCTGGTTCGTCAGCCGCACGCGCGCGACCTTGCGCAGCGCGGAGTTCGGCTTCTTGGGCGTCGTCGTGTACACGCGCGTGCAGACCCCCCGCTTCTGCGGGGCGCCACGGAGGGCGGGCGTCTTGACCTTGGTCGGAGGGGTCTTGCGACCCTTCCGCACGAGCTGGTTCACGGTTGGCACGCGGTGCTGATTCCTTCGCTTCGAGGTGTCTCTGGACGGCTCCCAGACGCAACAAAAGGTCGGCGTGGGGCGGGCCCAAGCCGAACCTTGCGGCATGCTAGCAGCTGGAACGCCGCCGTCGCCAGGGATTGTGGCAACCGCGACGCCCACGTATCGTGGGTTCGCATAGTCACATGCCCACCCTCGCCGACACCGCCACCTGGATCGCCGTCGGCTTCGCCACCGGAGCCGCCGTGCTCGCGCTGGCGGCCTCGCTCGTCCTGCTGCTGCTCGTGCTGCGACGCTCTCGCACGGCCGCCGCTGCCGCCCCTGCCGGCGCCGAGCCGGCCACCGAGGAGATCGAGGACGCGCTCGAGGACGAACGTGCCGAGACCCTGCGCTCGCGCCGGCTCTCGGAGATCGCCACGACGATCGACCTGGACGCGGTGCTGGAGCGGACGCTCGCCGCGGCCGGCTCGACCGACGGGGTCGATGCCGCGATGGCGGTCGTGCGCCAGACGGAGGACACGCCGCTCGTGGCGACGCTCGGGATGACGGCCGAGGAGGCCGCCCGCCAGCCGGTGTCGAGCTCGCCGTCCGGCGGGGCGCGCGCGGTCCGGATCAGCTACCGCTACGACGGGACCGACCCGCCGGCCGTCGAGCCCGGGAGCGAGCGCATCCGCGGCGGCCTCGCCGTCCCGCTGCGCGAGCCGCACGTGGGGACGATCGGGACGCTGGCCGTCTTCTGGCGCGGCGGCGACCGGGTTCCAGAAGACGAGGAGATCGCCGAGCTCGAGGCGCTCGCGGAGACGAGCGCGCCGGCGATCCGCAACGCGCAGGAGTTCCGGGAGGCGCGCCAGCTGGCCGACATCGACGCGCTCACCGGCGTCCACAACCGCCGCTACTTCCACGAGACCCTCGAGCGCGAGTGCGCCCGAGCGCACCGGTACGAGCGCGGCGTGGCGCTGATCATCCTCGACATCGACGACTTCAAGGCGACGAACGACCGGCTTGGGCATCTGGCCGGCGACGCCGTCCTCGCCGCAGTCGCCGGGCGCCTGCGGGGCGCCGTTCGCCAATCGGACGTCGCCTGCCGCGTCGGCGGGGACGAGTTCGCGGTGATCCTCCCCGAGGCCGGGGCGCGCGACGCCGAGCAGCTCTACCGGCGGATCCAGTTCGCGGTCGGCTCCGGCGCCTCCGGCCCGGCCGAGCGCGTCCGGCTGTCGGCCGGCATCGCGGAGCTCAGGCCGGAGGACGACGCGGTGTCGCTCTTCGAGCGCACCGACGAGGCCCTCTACCGCGCGAAGGAGATCGGCAAGGGCCAGGTCCAGCAGGCCGGCGGCCCGCCGGGCGGCTGGGCCCTCGAGCCCGGCGCAAGCGAACAGCTGCCCGACCAGGCGTCGAGCCCACCCAAGTAACACTGTTTCTTTGGGGCTGCGGGCGCGGTCAGGCCTGAGAGCCTAGGCGGATGCCGTCCGCCTCTTGCTCGCGGCGGCGCACGAGCGTGCGCATGTCCTCGAGGAACCTCGCGCAGTCCGACTCGAGCTCCTGGGAGAGGAAGTGCCCGGGCGGCGCCGGTTGGGCCTGCTCGCTTGCAGGCGGACGCTCACGCTCGGGACCAGTCAAATTCTCCCCACCTCGCTGTGGATCCTGTGGATAACTTGCCGCGTAACACCCTCGCGAGCCTCGCTCGAGTGCCCTCTTCGCCCGCGACTGCGCCAGTCTACGCTCTGCCACCGCCCCGCCGATCCCCCTTTTGAGGGACGCCCCACGAAGTCCTCGCAAAGAGCGGCAAAATCGGGGGCGCCCTCCCGGACGCCCCCGACTCCGCGACTCGATGTCTGGCTAGCTCTCTTCGTCGAGCGGCGAGTCGACCTCGGGGATCTCCTCGGCCTCGAGCGAGCTGCGGCCGTCGCCGCCGTTCGTATCAGCCTCGCCGTCGAACGACAGGTCGAGGAGCCCCAGGCTCTCGCCGTCGGTCCCGATCTCCTCGAGCGCGGCGAGGAGCTGCTCCTCGGTCTGCGGGCGCGCGTACGCGGCCGCCGGCACCTTGTCGCTCGGCTTGATCTCGACGCCGCGGTACCGCTTCAGGCCCGTCGCCGCCGGGATCAGCTTGCCGATGATCACGTTCTCCTTGAGGCCGAGCAGCCGGTCGATCTTGCCCTCGATGGACGCGTCCGTCAGCACCTTCGTGGTCTCCTGGAAGGAGGCCGCCGAGAGGAATGACTCGGTCGCCAGCGAGGCCTTGGTGATCCCGAGGATGAGCGGCTCGAAGGTCGCCTGCTCCTTCTTCGCGGCCTTCACGCGCGCGTTCTCGCGCTCGAGCACGACCTTGTCGACGAGCTGACCCGGCAGGAGATCGGTCTCGCCCGCGTTCTCGACGCGAACCTTCTTGAGCATCTGGCGGACGATCAGCTCGATGTGCTTGTCGTGGATGTCCACGCCCTGCGACTTGTAGACGTTCTGCACCTCGCCCACGAGGTACAGCTCCGTCGGCGTCGAGCCCTTGGCCGACTTGGAGTGCAGGGCGAGCAGCTCGGCCGGGGCGAGCGAGCCCTCGTGCAGCGGGTCGCCCGGCTCTACGACCTGGCCGTTCGCGACGAGCAGGCGCGTGCGCCGGGGCAGCTGGTACTCCTTCGGCTGCAGCGGCTCGCCGCTCTCGTCGACGCCGTCCGGGTGGATCGTCACCTTCGGCCCGCGGTCGGTCTCCTCGATCTCGACCCGGCCGCCCACGAGTGCGAGCGTGGCGGCGCCCTTCGGGTTCCGGGCCTCGAAGATCTCGACGACGCGCGGGAGGCCGTGCGTGATGTCCGCGCCGGCCACGCCGCCCGTGTGGAACGTCCGCATCGTCAGCTGGGTGCCCGGCTCGCCTATCGACTGGGCAGCGATGATGCCGACCGCGTCCCCGATCTCGCACATTTGGCCGGTGGCGAGGAACGTGCCGTAGCAGACCCGGCACACGCCGTACTCGCTGCGGCACTTGAGGACGCTACGCACCGGAACCGTGAAGCCCTCGAGGTGCTCCTCCAGCTCGTCGGCAACCTCGCGGAGCCGCAGGAACGTGATCTCCTCGCCCTTGGCGACGAGCACGGTCTTGCCGGGCTTGCCGTCCTTCAGGGGCTTCCTGATCTCGGCGGCCGCGACGCGGCCGGCCAGCGACCGGTTGAGGCCCTCGGGCACGAGGACGGGCAGCTCGACCCCCTCCGCGCTCCCGCAGTCCTCGATCCTGATGATCACGTCCTGGGACACGTCCACCAGGCGCCGGGTCAGGTAGCCCGAGTCGGCCGTGCGAAGCGCCGTGTCCGCGAGGCCCTTGCGCGCGCCGTGAGTCGAGATGAAGTACTCGAGTACCGACAGGCCCTCCATGAAGTTGGCCTTGATCGGCAGCTCCATGATCTCGCCCTTCGGATTCGCCATGAGGCCGCGCATCCCCGCGAGCTGGCGGATCTGCTTGAAGGATCCGCGCGCGCCCGAGTTGGCCATCATGAAGATCGGGTTCAGCTCGTAGAGCGTCTTCTCCATCGCCTCGGCCACCGTGTCGGTCGCCTCGGTCCAGATGTTGACGATGGACTCGTGGCGCTCCTCCTCGGTGATGAGGCCGCGCTCGAACTGCGTCTCGATCTTCTGGACGCGCTCCTCGTACTCCTCGAGGATCTTCCCCTTCTCCTCCGGGATGACGATGTCGTTCTTCGAGATCGTGATCCCGGCCTGGGTCGCGTAGTGGAACCCGAGGTCCTTGATCGTGTCGAGGAGGACGGAGATGACCGCCGCGCCGTAGACGTCGACCAGGCTGGTGACGAACTCGTTCGTCTCCTTCTTGCCGAGCGTCCGGTTGACGAACTCGACGGAGCCGGTGTCGACGTCCGGGAGAGCGGAGTTGACCGCACGGGCGACCTCCTCGCTGAAGATGACCCGTCCGGGCGTCGTCAGCAGCAGCTCGGCGCCGCGCCGGTACTCGATCGGATCCTGGAGCCCGACCTGGCGCGCGTCGAGCGCGAGGATGACGTGCTCCTCGGAGCCGAAGCGCTGCGGCCGGGGATCGAGCTCCTCGGCGGTGATCGCGTTCAGGTCCTTGAGGCAGTACGTCAGGTAGTAGCCGCCCAGCACCATGTCCTGCGACGGCGTGGAGAGCGGCTTGCCGTGGGCCGGCGAGAGGATGTTGTTCGACGACAGCATCAGGATGCGCGCCTCGGCCTGCGCCTCCGCGGAGAGCGGCAGGTGGACGGCCATCTGGTCACCGTCGAAGTCCGCGTTGAAGGCGTGGCAGACGAGCGGATGGATCTGGATCGCCTTGCCCTCGACGAGGACGGGCTCGAACGCCTGGATGCCGAGGCGGTGGAGCGTCGGCGCCCGGTTCAGGAGCACCGGGTGCTCCGCGATGACCTCCTCGAGCACGTCCCAGACCTCCGGGACCATCGACTCGACGTACTTCTTCGCGGCCTTGATGTTCTGGACGGACTTCCGCTCGACGAGCCGGCTCATGATGAACGGCTTGAAGAGCTCGAGCGCCATCAGCTTCGGCAGGCCGCACTGGTGCAGCTTCAGCGTCGGGCCCGACACGATCACCGACCGGCCGGAGTAGTCGACGCGCTTGCCGAGCAGATTCTGGCGGAAGCGGCCCTGCTTCCCCTTGAGCATGTCCGAGAGCGACTTCAGCGGCCGGTTGCCCGGGCCGGTCACGGCGCGGCCGCGGCGCCCGTTGTCGAACAGGGCGTCGACGGCCTCCTGGAGCATGCGCTTCTCGTTGTTGACGATGATCTCGGGCGCGCCGAGGTCGAGCAGCCGCTTCAGCCGGTTGTTCCGGTTGATGACGCGGCGGTAGAGGTCGTTCAGGTCGCTCGTCGCGAAGCGGCCGCCGTCGAGCTGCACCATCGGGCGGAGCTCCGGCGGGATAACCGGGATCGCCTCGAGGACCATCCACTCCGGACGGTTCTCGGAGGTGATGAAGGCGTTGACGACCTTCAGCCGCTTGATCCCGCGCTGCTGCTTCTGGCCCTTCGACGTCCGGATGATCTCCCGCAGCGACTTCGCCTCGCCGTCGAGGTCGAGGTCCTTGAGGAGATCGCGGATCGCCTCCGCGCCCATGCCGCCCTTGAAGTACACGCCGAAGCCGTACGGCGAGCCGAAGCGGTCCTTCAGCTCCCGGAAGAGCATCTCGTCGTTGACGATCAGCTTGGGCTCGAGCTCGCGGAAGAGCTGCCACGTCTGCTCGAGGCGCGCGATCGAGTCGACCGCGGCCTCGCGCGCGTCGCCGCGCCGGGACTCGATGTCCTGGTACATCTCGCGGACCTTGAGCGCCCACTGCGAGAGCGCGTCGAAGTCCTCCTTGCGAGCGCCCTCGCGCAGACAAAGGTCGTACGCGAGCTCCTTGACGGCCGCCGGGTCTTCGCCCGTCTCGGCCCGGTCGAGGACGTCGCGCAGGAGCCCGTTTCCGAGCTCGCGGGCCTTCTCGAGGTTCTTGGCGTCGACGCCGGAGACGAGCGCGGCGTCCTCGCCGTCGAGCGGCTCGCCGGCCAGGAGGGCGTCGCGCACCTTGTTCATGTGCTTCGTGATCGCGCCCTTCTTGGAGCCGGTGGCCTTGTCGGCCTGCTTGACGAGGGGGGCCAGGGCGTCGAGGATCTGGACGGCGGCGTTGCCGACGGCCTCGGTGTCGCGCGGGGTCAGCCGGCGGTCGTCCCGCACGGCCGTCGAGCGCACGAGCTCCCGGATCTTCTTCGAGTCCTCGGTCGTGACGGTCTGCGCCACCTCCGTGAAGATGCCGCCCGCGAGCGTGCGCGCCTCCTCGAGCGTGGGCAGGCCCTGCTCCTCGGACCAGCTGGCGAGGCCGCGGGCCCAGAACTCGTCGTCCTCGTCGAAGTTGCGCTCCTTGCCCTTCGTGAAGTAGTCGCGCCGGCGCGAGAGCCGGTCCTCGAGCGCGGCAAGCGCCTCGTCGCGGTCGACGTTGATGCGCTCGTACTCGCCACGCACCTTGTCCTCGAGGTCGGCGAGGTCGGCGGCCCGCTTGTCCACCTCGACGTACGTCACGATCGAGGCAGCGAAGTACAGGACCTTCTCGAGCTCCTTCGGAGCGATGTCGAGGAGGTAGCCGATGCGGCTGGGGACTCCCTTGAAGAACCAGATGTGGGAGACGGGGGCGGCCAGGTCGATATGACCCATGCGCTCGCGCCGCACCTTCTGGCGCGTGACCTCAACCCCGCAGCGCTCGCAGATGATGCCCTTGTAGCGGACGCGCTTGTACTTGCCGCAGTAGCACTCCCAGTCCTTGGTCGGACCGAAGATGCGCTCGCAGAAGAGACCGTCCTTCTCGGGCTTGAGCGTGCGGTAGTTGATCGTCTCGGGCTTGGTGACCTCGCCGGACGACCAATCCCTGATCTGCTTGCTCGACGCGAGGCCTATGCGGATCGCGTCGAAGTTGTTGATATCGATCAAGTCGCTCTCCCCTACGTCAGTCTTCGATTTCCAGGTCGGCCAGGTCAGGTGCTTCCGCAGGGGCGACGTCGGCCTCGAGCTTGGCGGCCTCGGCTTCGTCGAGGTCGCCGAGCTGCTCGTCGGCCGGCAGCGTCAGCTCGCCGTCCGTGTCGACGCGCTCCTGCCCCTCCTCGGCCTCCTCGGCCGTGGGCGGGCGGGCCGCCGCGCGGAGCGAACCGGGCGAGAGGTCGATTCCGAGCTCCTCCGCCGCGCGGAGCAGCTCGTCGTCCTCCTCCCGCACCTCGACCTCTGCGCCCTCCTCGGAGATGACGTTGACGTCGAGCGCCAGCGACTGCATCTCCTTGAGGAGCACCTTGAAGGACTCGGGGATCGACGGCTCGGCGATGTTCTCGCCCTTGACGATCGCCTCGTAGGCCTTCACGCGCCCGACGGTGTCGTCGGACTTGATGGTCAGCATCTCCTGGAGGGTGTAGGCGGCGCCGTACGCCTCGAGCGCCCACACCTCCATCTCGCCGAAGCGCTGGCCGCCGAACTGGGCCTTGCCGCCCAGCGGCTGCTGCGTCACCAGCGAGTACGGCCCCGTCGAGCGCGCGTGGATCTTGTCGTCGACGAGGTGGAGCAGCTTCAGGATGTACATGAAGCCGACGGTCACCTTCTGGTCGAAGGGCTGGCCGGTGCGGCCGTTGAAGAGCCGCGCCTTGCCCGAGCAGTGGCGGCCGTCGGGCCGCTTCTCGTCGACCACGAACTTGATCGGCGAGTCGGGGTTTTGGCGGGTCCACTCGACGAGGGCGTCGTCCACCTGCTCCGGCGTCGCGCCGTCGAAGACCGAGCTCGCAACCGGCGTCGGGCCGTTGCGCTCGCCGTCCTCGGCGAAGACGCCGTGGTGGGCCGCCCAGCCGAGATGGGTCTCGAGGACCTGGCCGATGTTCATCCGGCTCGGGACGCCGAGCGGGTTCAGGACGACGTCCACAGGCGTGCCGTCCTCGAGGAAGGGCATGTCCTCCTCGGGGACGATCCGCGCGATGACGCCCTTGTTCCCGTGGCGCCCAGCGAGCTTGTCGCCCTCGGCGATCTTGCGCTTCTTGGCGACGTACACGCGCACGAGCTCGTTGACGCCCGGCGACAGGTCGTCGCCGCCGTCGCGGGAGAACGTCTTCACGTCGATGACCTTGCCGCCCTCGCCGTGCGGGACCTTCAGGGACGTGTCGCGCACTTCGCGCGCCTTCTCCTTGAAGATGGCCCGGATCAGCTTCTCCTCGGCCGTCAACTCGGTCTCGCCCTTCGGCGTGACCTTGCCGACGAGGAGGTCGCCCGAGCCGACCTCGGCCCCGATGCGGACGACGCCGCGGTCATCGAGGTCCTTGAGGGACTCCTCCGAGCGGTTGGGGATGTCGCGCGTGATCTCCTCGTCGCCGAGCTTCGTCGAGCGGGCGTCGATCTCGTACTCGTGGATGTGGATCGACGAGAGCACCTCGTCCTTGACGAGCCGCTCCGAGATAACGATCGCGTCCTCGAAGTTGTAGCCCTCGAACGGCATGAAGGCGACGAGCAGGTTCTTGCCGAGGGCGAGCTCGCCCTCGGAGGTCGAGCTGCCGTCCGCGAGGACGTCGCCGGCCTTGACCTTGTCGCCCAGGCGGACGGTGGGCTTCTGGTGGATCAGGGTGCCCTGGTTCGAGCGCATGAACTTCTCGAGCTCGTACTCGTCGCGCCCGTCCTTCGTCTCGACGACGATGGCCTCGGCGTCGACGTCCACGATCGTGCCCGCGTCCGCCGCGATGGTGACGTCGCCCGTGTCGATGGCCGCGCGGTACTCGAGGCCCGTGCCGATGAGCGGCGGCTCCGTGATCATGAGCGGTACCGCCTGCCGCTGCATGTTCGAGCCCATGAGAGCGCGGTTCGCGTCGTTGTGCTCGAGAAACGGGATCAGCGCCGTCGCGACCGAGACGATCTGGGCGGGGTTCACGTCCATGTACTGGACCTGCTTCGGGGTGGCCTCGACGGGCTGGCCGCCGGGGCCGCGGCAGAGGACGGTCGGGTGCACGAACCTCCCCGTGCGCTCGTCGACCGCCTCGTTCGCCTGCGCGATGGTGAGCTTCTCCTCCTCGGCGGCGTCGAGGTACACGATCTCGTCGGTCACCTTGCCGGCCTTGACCACCCGGTAGGGCGTCTGGACGAAGCCGAACTCGGAGACCGTCGCCATCGACGAGAGCGAGCCGATCAGGCCGATGTTCGGGCCCTCCGGCGTCTCGATCGGGCACATGCGGCCGTAGTGGGTCGGGTGCACGTCGCGCACCTCGATCGGCGCGCGCTCGCGCGTGAGGCCGCCGGCGCCGAGCGCCGACAGGCGCCGGCGGTGCGTGAGGCCGGCCAGGGAGTTCGTCTGGTCCATGAACTGCGACAGCTGCGAGGAGCCGAAGAACTCCTTCAGCGCCGCCACGACCGGACGGATGTTGATGATCGTCTGGGGAGTGATCGTGTCGACGTCCTCCGTCGTCATCCGCTCCCGCACGACGCGCTCCATGCGGTAGAGGCCGACGCGGAACGCCTCCTGGATCAGCTCGCCGACCGTACGCAGGCGCCGGTTGCCGAAGTGCTCGTACTCGTCGAGCTCGCTTCGGATCGGCTCGCGCGAGAGCGAGATGGCATCGGCGGCGTAGTCCTTCGAGTCCTCGGGGACGCCGAGCGTCGTCGGCAGCGAGACGAGGCGCTGGACGAGCGCGAGGATGTCCTGCGTCGTGAGGACGCGGACGCCGTCGGGCACGTCGACCTCGAGGCGCTGGTTCAGCTTGTAGCGGCCGACCTTGGTGAGGTCGTAGCGCTTGGGGTCGAAGAAGAGCCCGCGCAGGAGGTTCCGCGCGTTCTCCAGCGTCGGGGGCTCGCCCGGGCGCTGCTTCTTGAAGACCTCGACGACGGCCTCCTCCTCGCGGGTGGTGGTGTCCTTGTCCAGCGTGTTCGCGATGAAGAGCGAGTTGCCGAAGAGCTCGAGGATCTTCTCGTTCGTGCTCGTGTCCAGGACGAAGCCGGTCGAGGGGTCCTCGGCCGGGAGCGCGCGCAGGAGTGTCGTGATCGGCAGCTTGCGCTTCCGGTCGATGCGCGCGTAGACGACGCCCTTCTTGTCGATCTCGAGCTCGAGCCACGAGCCGCGGCTCGGCATGAGGTTCGCGATGAAGACCTGCTTCGCCGCGTCCTTCGGCTCCATGAGGTACGCCCCGGGCGAACGGACGAGCTGCGTCACGATGACGCGCTCGGTCCCGTTGATGATGAAGGTGCCCTGGTCGGTCATCATCGGGAAGTCCCCCATGAAGACCGTCTGCTCGCGGATCTCCCCCGTCTCCTTGTTGACGAACTGGACGGAGATCGACAGCGGGACCTGGTAGGTCAGGTCCTTCTCACGGCATTCCTTGATCGGCACGGGGGGCTCGCCGAACTCGTAGTCCTTGAACTCAACCGCGAGCGTGCCGGTGTAGTCCTCGATGGGCGAGATGTCGGCGATCGTCTCCCGCAGGCCTTCTTCCAGGAACCAGTGGAAGGACGCCTTCTGGATGTCGATCAGGTTGGGTAGGTCGATGACGTGCTTGAGACGAGAAAAACTTTTGCGCGCAGGGCGCGCAGCGACCTTGGTAGCCAAGGACGGAGACCTCCCTCTAGGCAGGGTCTAGCGACAAGTAAGCAAGCAGGATCTAGCGGTAAAGCGGCGCGACCGATAAGAGTAGCACGACGAGCGGTCTCCGCGCAACGTAAAGCCCGCGGAAACCGCTTGGTCGGAGTCGCATGATAGCGCGGAATGCCGAAAGACGCCAGGAGGGATTGGCGGCACAGCCGTCATTTCGCCAAGCCCTCCTCCTAGCCGGTGAGGGCAAGCGGGCGGTCGACCGGCGCGCCGGCCAGCGCCTCCACGGCAGCGGCGAACGGATCGACTCCGTCGAGGCGGTACTCCGGGGTGAAGTCGACGGCGCCGTTCACCTCCAGGACGACGTGGCTCCCGTCCTCGCGCCCGACCAGGTCGACGCCCGCAAGGTCGAGCCCGACCGCCTCGGCCGCTGCGACCGCGAGCGCGCGCGCCTCGGCAGGCGGGTCGGCCGGGCGGCGCACGGCGCCGAGGGCGATGTTCGTCCGCCACTCTCCGGCCGGCGCGGCCCGCTCGATCGCGCCCACGACTTCTCCGCCCGCGACGACGACGCGGAGGTCGACGCCGGCGGGGCCCACGAGCTCCTGGACAAGCGCTCCCTGCCGCCGGAACCAGCGGCGGCGGCCAAGCCCGCGCAGGCAGCTCTCCAGCTCGGCGAGGGTCCCGCAGAGGAAGACGTCGCGACCCCAGCTCCCGAAGCGCGGCTTCACGACGAAGGGCGGGCCGAAGGCAAGCGCGAGGCGCGCGTCGCGAACGTGCGCGGTGCGCGGTTGGGGCACGCGGGCGCGGCCGAGCGCCACGGCCGTGGCGAGCTTGTCGTGGGCTGTGAGAAGGGCGGCGGGCCCGTTGAGCAGGCGGCCGCCGGCCCGCTCGACGGCCGGCAGGCGCCAGAGGCCGTCCTCGACGCCGTCGAGCGTCGGGCGGACGTCGAGGCGCCCGAGGGCGATGTCGCCGGGCCGCGCCTCGATCGCATCCGGGGCGACGACGCAGGCTTCGAGGCCGGCCGCGCAGAGGGCGGCGGCGAGCCGGGCGTTGGTCAGAGACGGCCTGCCGATGATGGTGAACACGGACGCTCCTTTGGGTCGCTCGCCTGGGTCGAGGTCGAGGAAATCACCCGCCCGTGAGATGGACCTAAGGCGGCCCTAAGAAGTTCCTAAGAACTCGTTTCGAAAATGACGCCTCAGGGCTTCGTCTTGAAACGGGTTCTTAGAGCGGGTTCTAGACCTGGCCGTTCTCGTGCGGCAAGGGGAACCGGAGGCGCACCAGCGTCCCACCGCCCTCGGCCCCCTCGGCGGTCACTTCCCCGCCGTGGGCCTCCGCCACCTGGCGGACGATCGCGAGCCCGAGGCCGGAGCCGGGTTGCCCGCGCGCCGCGGGGGCGCGGTAAAAGCGGTCGAAGACATAGGGAAGGTCGTTCTCGTCGATGCCCGTCCCGTGGTCGCGGACGACGACTTCGCCGTCGCGGACGCTCACCTCGACGTTCCCGGCGGGCGGGCTCCACTTGGCCGCGTTGTCGAGCAGATTGCCAATGGCGCGCTCGATCGAGCTCGGCACACCGCGGACGACCGACTCATCGAGGTCGGGAGTGAACGTGACCCCGGCCCGGTTCCGGCGGGCCCGCTCGATCGCCTCTTCGGCGACGAGGTCGAGACGCACGTCCTCGCGCTCATGGGGCCCGTCCTCGGCCTGGTCGAGCGCGACGAGCTCGGCCACGAGCTCGCTCATCTCGGCCAGCTGCTCGACGACGTCGGCGAGCAGGCGCTCGCGCTCGTCCGGCGGCAGGGCGTCCGTGCGCGCGAGCACCTCGATGTTCGTACGGAGGCTCGTCAGCGGCGTCCGCAGCTCGTGCGAGGCGTCCGCGACGAAGCGGCGCTGGCTGCGCGCGGCCTCCTCGAGCGAGGCGAGCATCGTGTTGAAGCTCGCGGCGAGACGGCCGAGCTCGTCGGTCCCCTCGTCGGCCATGCGGCGGGAGAGGTCGCGCGTCTCGGTCACCTCCTCCGTCGCCTCGGTGAGGCGCCGCACGGGCGCGAGCGCGGCGCGCGCAACGAGGAGGCCGAGGGCGGCCGCGAGCCCGATCCCGCCGAGTGCGACCAGGATGAGGATCGTGCGAAGCCGGCTCAGGGAGTCGTCCACCTCGGTGACCGGACGGGCGATCTGGAGAACGTAGCCGCGGTCGATCGGGGTCGTGAGAATGCGGATGTGGGTGCCGGCGACCTCGGCGTCGCTGAAGTAGGCGTCCGAGCCGCCGGAGGCGGCGCGCTGCGTGCGATCGTCCACGGGGAGCGCGACCTCGTCGCCCTGCGCGCGGATCACGCCCTCGGGCCCGTAGACCTGGACGTAGCCCCCCGGCCCGCCGAGCTGGGGCCCCGGGATGCGGAGGAAATACTGGCCGGGCGCCGTCTCGACGACGCCGATCGGGATGCGGGAGATCACCCGCGCCCGGTCGGTGAGCGCGTCGTCCACCTGGCCGCGGAGCTGGTTGCGGACGGCGACGTAAGCCGCCGCGGAAGCGACGGCGACCGCGATCGCCACTGCAATCGCGACGGCGACCGTGAGCCGGGCGCGGAAGCTCATGTATCGCGCAGCGCGTAGCCGACGCCACGCACCGTCTGGATCAGGCGCGGCCGCCCGCCGGCCTCGGTCTTGCGCCGGAGGTAGCCGATGTAGACGTCGAGAGAGTTCGAGGTCGCGCCGAAGTCGTAGCCCCAGACGCGCTCGAAGATGAGCGACCGCGTCAGCACCTGGCGCGGGTTGAGCAGGAAGAGCTCGAGGAGCGAGAACTCCGTACGCGTCAGGTCGATCGGCTCGCCGCCGCGGCGCACCTCGCGGGTCTTCGGGTCGAGCTCGAGATCCTCGAAGCGCAGGGTCTCGCCCGAACCGTCGGCCGTCCTACGCAGAAGCGCGCGCAGGCGCGCGAGCAGCTCCTCGAGCGCAAACGGCTTCGTGACGTAGTCGTCGGCCCCGACGTCGAGGCCCTCGACGCGGTTCTCGACCTCGGCGCGGGCGGTGAGCATCAGCACCGGGAGACGGCTCCCGGTGCGGCGCAGGCGCCTGCAGACCTCGAGCCCGTCGACCTCGGGCATGAGCACGTCGAGGATTAGCGCGTCGGGCTCGGGCTCCGACTCGGACTCGAGCCGGTCGAGAGCCTCCTGTCCGTGGGCAGCGAGGTCGACGTCGTAGCCCTCGAGCTCGAGCGCGCGCCGGAGGGAGTCGCGCACGGCGCGCTCGTCGTCCACCACGAGTACTCGCATGGGCGCATTGTGCGCACGAAACCTGAGAGCCGGCTAAGAGCCCGGCTCCCGGGCGGAACTCTTAGCGAGTTCTTAGGCCGGTCTCAGACGCGTCTTAGGCGCCGTTGCTGCCATGGACGGCAACCACGTCCAGAAAGGAACAGGCGTCATGACATCCACTACCCGGACCGTCACCGTGACCGCCGCGCTCGTTGCCGCCGCAGCCATCGGCGCCGGCGGTGGGGCGGCCACGTTCGCGGCGCTCGGCTCTGACAACGGCCGCACGGTCGTCCGCCAAGTGACCGCCGAGAGCGCGCAGCCGGCGGCGTCGACGAGCGAGTCGCTGTCCGTCAGCGAGATCTACGAGCAGACCTACAAGAGCGTGGTCGAGATCACCTCGACTGCGAGCCAGTCGTCGCAGCTGGGCGGCGAGCAGCAGGCCCAGGGCCAGGGGTCCGGCTTCGTCTTCGACTCCCAAGGCCACATCGTCACCAACGACCACGTCGTCGAGGGCGCGGAGTCCGTCTCCGTCCGCCTCTGGGACGGGGCGATCTACGACGCCACCGTGGTGGGCACCGACCCGTCGACCGACCTCGCCGTGATCAAGGTCAACGCGCCGGCCGACGCGATCGTCCCGCTCGAGCTCGGCGACTCGACGCAGCTCACCGTCGGCGAGGGCGTCGTCGCGCTCGGAAGCCCGTTCGGCCTCGAGGGCACCGTGACCAGCGGGATCGTCAGCGCCCTCAACCGGCAGATGACCTCCCCGAACAACTTCACGATCAACAACTCGATCCAGACCGACGCCGCGATCAATCACGGGAACTCCGGCGGCCCGCTCGTCAACGGGGCCGGCGAGGTCGTCGGCGTCAACACGCAGATCAAGAGCGAGTCGGGCGGCAGCGACGGGGTCGGCTTCGCCATCCCCTCGAGCACGGTAGCCACGATCGTCCCGCAGATCATCTCCGGCGGGTCCGTGGAGCACGCCTACCTGGGCGTCGCCGTCGCGACGATCCCGAGCACGGTCGCCGAGGAGCTCGGCCTCCCTGCCGGTGTCGAGGTGACCGAGGTGCGCCAGGGCACGCCGGCCGCCGAGGCCGGGCTCCGCGCGGGAAGCGGCTCGGCCACCGTCGACGGCCAGAGCTACCCGACGGGCGGCGACGTGATCACGTCGATCGACGGCAAGGCCGTCGCCACGGGCGCCGAGCTACAGACCGCCATCGACTCCAAGAGCCCCGGCGACACGGTCTCCATCACGTACTCGCGTGACGGCAAGACCACCACTGTCGAAGTGTCCCTCGGGACCCGGCCTTCCTGACGCGCGGAAGCCGGAACGGACGCCGAGGGGGCCGCGCACGAGGCGGCCCCCTCGGCCATTTTCTCGAGGACTGTTTCTTAGAGCTTTCTTAGGGACGTCTCAGGTTGCCCTTAGGCCCACTTGGTTCCATCGTGAGAAAGAGCGACCGAAAGGACTCTCCCTATGAGCAAGCTCACTGCGAAGAAGAAGGTTCTGGCCGCCACGGTGGCCGGCCTCGCGGTCGCCGGAGGTGGGGCAGCGATCGCCGCCTCCCAGACCGACTCCCCCGCTTCGTCGTTCTTTGACTCGGTGGCGGAGCACCTCGGCATCTCGCCGGAAGAGCTCGAGGACGCCACGAAGGCGGCGGCGGTCGACCAGGTCGACGAGGCCCTCTCCGACGGGCGCATCACCCAGGAGCAGGCCGACGAGCTCAAAGCAAGGATCGAGTCGGGCGAGGCTCCCTTCTTCCTCGGCCCAGGGCTGTTCGGCTTCCGCGGCCACGGCGGGCCGGACGGCGGCTTCGGCGGCCCCGGCGGCCACCACATGTTCTTCGGCGACAAGCTCTCCTCCGCGGCCGAGTACCTCGGCCTGACCGCGGCCGAGCTCCGCGTGCAGCTCGGCGAGGGCAAGTCCCTCGCGGACGTCGCCGAGGCCGAGGGCAAGTCCGTGGACGGCCTGAAGCAGGCCATCCTCGCCGGCGCGAAGTCCGGCCTCGACGAGGCAGTGCAGGACGAGCGCCTCACCCAGGAGCAGGCGGACGCCATGTACGAGCGCCTGCAGAGCTCCATCGACGACATCGTCAACAACACCCGCGAAGAGCGCGGGCACTTCCGCTTCGGCGGCCCTCCAGGCTTCGCCCCGCAAGACGGCGGCGATGACAACGGTGCCGGCGGAGGTTCCTCCGACGGCACCGCAAACTGGGACACCGCGGCCTAGCCGCTGGCGCCCACCCCTCCCCTCCCCCCGAAGAGGCCCGCCCCCGGCGGGCCTCTTCACATCTCCGCACTGTCCTCCGCGGCCCACCTCGGTGCCAGGCACGCGGCCGTGGCTGGAGGGGACGATGCGGCGTCTCGTTGCCGCGCTTCCGAAGCCCGGAATCGGCCGGAATGCCTGGTGCCGTTGGCGAGCGCGGACGCCCCCGTTTGCCAGGCAGGCGGCCGTGGCTGGAGAGGACGGTGCCGGTGCCAGGCACGCGGCCGTGGCCGGAGGGGACGGTGCGGCGCGGGGAACGCGAAGGGCCGGGTCTAGCCCGGCCCTTCGCTCGCTCCGAACGTCCTGGAGCTACTTGATCTCGACGCCTGCGCCGGCTTCCTCGAGCTGCGCCTTGATCGAATCCGCCTCCTCCTGGGTCACGCCCTCCTTGACGGCGTTCGGCGCCCCGTCGACGAGGTCCTTGGCCTCCTTGAGGCCGAGGCCGGTGATGGCCCGGACGACCTTGATCACCTGGATCTTCTTGTCGCCGGCGCCCGTGAGGACGACGTCGAACTCCGTCTTCTCCTCCGCACCGGCACCGTCGCCGGCGGCGGGGGCCGCGGCGGCGGCGACCGCGACGGGAGCGGCGGCGGTGACGTCCCACTCGTCCTCGATCTTCTTCTTGAGCTCGACGAGGTCGAGAACGGTCATCTTCCCGAGCTCCTCGAACACTTTGTCGACTGCAGTTGCAGCCATGGCTATTCCTCCTCCGTGGTCTCTTCGGCTGCTTCTTCAGCCGTGTCTTCGGATGTCTCTCCGGACGCCTCTGCGGACGCCTCGTCCGTCTCCTCCGGGGCCTCCTCGGCCTCGGCGGTCGGCTCCTCGGCCGGCTCCGCTTCCGCCTCGGCAGGTGCGGCCTCCGCGCCGCCGAGCTGGTCGATGCGCGCGTCGATGAGCCCGACGAGGTTCTGGAGCGGGGCCGCGAAGAGCCCGACGATCGACGTCAGCGGACCGACGATCGCGCCGAGCACCTGACCCTGGAGCACGTCGGTGGGCGGCAGCAAGGCCAGCTCGACGACCTGGCCGGCCTCCAGGGGCGAGCCCTGCAGGATCCCACCCTTGATCTCGAGCGTCTTCGTGCGCCTGGCCGTGTCGTTGAGGGCCTTCGCGACCGCGACCATGTCGCCGTCGCCGACGAACGCGATCGCCGTCGGGCCCTCGAGGAGCGCCGAGAGCGAGGCCAGCCCGGCCTCCTCCGCCGCCCGCTTGGTGAGCGTGTTCTTGACGACGGTGAAGCGGGCGCCGTGCTCGAGGATCTTCGTGCGCACGTCGTCCAGCTCGCCCACCGACAGGCCGCGGTAGTCGGCCAGGATGAGCGTGTCCGAAGCGCGCAGCCTCTCCACGAGGTCGGCTACGACCTGCTCCTTGTCCTTTCTCAGCATCGAATCACCTCCTTCTTCATCCATCAGGCCCGCCAGCGGCGGGCCTGATGGAAAGGAGGACACTCCTGTCGATCAGCCGCCTCGACTGGGCTTCCGCCCTCGCGGGCTGCCAGTGGTCTGTGGCGACGGGCGCGTTGAGTCGGAAACCTAGGCCGGGACCTGCTCCTCCTCGAGCTCCGCGGCGATCTCGCGCGTCCTGGTCGGGTCGACGTGGACGCCGGGGCCCATCGAGCTCGTCAGCGTGATCGAGCGGATGTAGCGGCCTTTCGCCGCGGCCGGCTTGGCGCGGACGATCTCCTCGACGACGGTCGCGTAGTTCTCGAGCAGCGTGCGCTCGTCGAAGCTCTTGCGCCCGATGACGAGGTGGACGTTGGCGCCGCGGTCCGTGCGGTACTCGAGCTTCCCCGCCTTCGCCTCGCGGACGGCCTTGCCCACGTCGAAGGTGACGGTGCCCGTCTTCGGGTTCGGCATCTTCCCGCGCGGGCCGAGAATGCGGCCGAGCTTGCCGACCGTGCCCATCATGTCCGGAGTGGCGATGGCGACGTCGAAGTCGTCGAAGCCGCCCTCGATCTGCGTGCCGAGGTCGCCGGAGCCGACCACGTCGGCGCCCGCCTCCTCCGCCTCGCGCGCCTTCTCGCCCTCGGCGAAGACGGCCACCCGGACGTCCTTGCCCGTGCCGTGCGGGAGCATGAGCGTCCCGCGGAGCTGCTGATCGGCGTGGCGGACGTTGAGCCCGAGGTTGAAGTGGGCCTCGACCGCCTCGTCGAACTTCGCGGCCGGAACCTCCTTGACGAGCCGGACGGCTTCGAGCGGCGTGTACGCATGCTCGCGGTCGATCTTGCTCCGGGCCTCGGTGTAGCGCTTTCCGTGCCGTGCCATTACCTCGCCACCTCCACGCCCATCGAGCGCGCCGTGCCCTCGATGATGCGCATCGCTTGGTCGACGTCGCGCGCGTTCAGGTCGACGAGCTTGGCCTCGGCGATCTGGCGCACCTGGCGGGACGTGATCGTTCCGACCTTCTCGCGGTTGGGCTCGGCCGAGCCCTTGTCGATCCGCAGCGCCTCCTTGATCAGGACGGCAGCCGGGGGC
This sequence comes from uncultured Actinomycetes bacterium, assembly GCA_963794055.1. Lineage (GTDB taxonomy): Bacteria > Actinomycetota > Thermoleophilia > Gaiellales > Gaiellaceae > JAIBJN01. The sequence continues at coordinate 152,815 of CAWCCL010000005.1, read as the reverse complement.
GTCTTCGTGATGAAGGTGAACGAGCGGTCCTCGAAGACCGTGATCTCCACCGGAGTGATGCGCCCGTTCTCCTGCTGGGTCTGCGCGTTGAACGCCTTGCAGAACTCCATGATGTTGACCCCGTGCTGGCCGAGCGCAGGGCCGACCGGAGGCGCCGGGTTGGCCTGGCCGCCCGGGATCTGAAGCTTGATGAGTGTGAGGACTTTCTTGGCCATCAATCCATCTTCTTGACTTGGTCGAAGCTCACTTCGACCGGGGTCTGGCGCTCGAAGATGTTGACGAGCACCTTGAGCTTCTGCTGGTCGGCGTTGACGTCGATCACCTCGCCGTCGAAGTCGGACAGCGACCCCGAGGTTATCTTGACGGTCTCGCCGAGGGAGAACTCGACGACCGTCCGCGGCCTGTCGGCCGCCGCGGTGGCGGTGTGGAGGATGCGATCGACCTCGGGCTGCGAGAGCGGCACGGGCTTCGTGCCCGAGCCGACGAAGCCGGTCACGCCCGGCGTGTTCTTCACGACCGTCCAGGCCTCGTCGTTGAGATCCATGTTCACGAGCACGTACCCCGGGAGGACGCGCTTCTCGGTCTGCACCTTCTGGCCGTCCTTGGTCTCGACGACCTGCTCGGTCGGGACGACGACGCGGCGGAAGCGCGCCGTCTGGCCCATCGAGTCGATGCGGTGCTCGAGGTTGGCCTTGACCTTGTTCTCGTGGCCCGAGTAGGTGTTGACGACGTACCAGCGAAACATGGCTAGAGGTTCAGGAGGACGTCGGAGACGAACCGCTGGACAACCCAGTCGGTCATGAACAGATACGCGCCCGTGATCGCCACGGCGATGATGACGACGACCGTCGCGGAGATCAGCTGCTGGCGGCCGGGCCAGTCGACCTTGCGAAGCTCGCCCCAGCACTCGCCGATGAACGCGCGAAAGCCGCCGCGGCGCTCACGCTTCTGGCCGGTCTGGCTCTTCGGCTGACCGGCGGGCTTGACCTGGCGCTGGCGGGTGCGCGAGCGCTCGGGCTGAGCCGGGGCCTGGAAATCGCTGCGCTTCCGGCGGGTACGGGACGGTCTCGCCACCTACCTAGTCTCCCGGTGCAGCGTGTGACGGCCGCACCAGCGGCAGTACTTGCTGGTCTCGAAGCGGTCCGGGGTGTTCCGCTTGGACTTCTGCGACTGATAGTTGCGGCGCTTGCACTCCGTGCAGGCGAGCGTGATCGCCACTCGTACTCCGGTTGCCATCGTTTCTTTGCCTTTTCGAGAGGGGTCTCCAGGTAGCGGCGGTAGGACTCGAACCTACGACACACGGATTATGATTCCGCTGCTCTAACCAGCTGAGCTACGCCGCCCTGCGCGGCGGAGTGTAGCAAGAGCCGCCTTTTCATCGGATGTTTGGCCGCTGGCCGGACCGCCCGTCGGGGGCGGCTGCCCGGCGGTCAAGCATCTAGATGTCTTGGACGAGCTCGATGCCCTCGCCGGCGAGCTCGGCGACCCCGCCCGAAGCGACGTGGACGACGTCGTCGACCCCGGCCCGGCGCAGGAGCGACACCGCGATCGAGCTGCGGTTGCCCACCGAGCACACCACGGCGATGGGCTTGCCGCCGTTGCGCAGGTCGTCGGGCACGCCGTCGCGCAGGTCGTAGTACGGCAGGTGGCGCGAGCCGTCGACGTGTCCCTCCTCCCACTCGTCCAGGTCGCGGACGTCCAGGAGGCGCACCTCGCCGCGGCGCAGGCGCTCGGCGAGCTCGGGGACGCCGATGGCGGGCGTGGTCTCGACCGGGAGGCCGGCGTCGCGCCAGGCGGCGATCCCGCCGGCGAGCAGACCGGCGATCCGCCGGAACCCGACGGCCTCGAGCAGGCGCGCCAGGCGGCGGGCCTCCGCGTCGGTCTCGGCCGCAACGACGACCTCGCTCTCCGGGTCGACCACCCACGCGGCCCGCGTCCCGACCGCCGCGCGCACCATGGTCACGTTGATCGAGCCCGGGATGTGGGCGCCGTCGTAGGCGAGCGTGTCGCGCCCGTCGAGGAGCGTGGCGCCCGCGTCGAGGCGCTCGTGCACAGCGGCGGGCAACAGCGTGTCCACTGGCGCCGCCTCCGTCAGGAGCGGGCCGGTGTTCAGCGCCACGATGCGCTTGAAGTTCGGAGGCTGCCGCGCGAGGCTGCCCGTGAGGGCGCGGACGAAGGTCTCCTCGTCCGGGCTCGCCGCCAGCCGGTTGAAGCGGCGCTCGAAGCCGATCGTCGTACCGGGCTTCTCGCTCATGCCTGCCCCGCCGCAGAGCGAGCCCCCAATGTGCCCGGGCCAGACCTCGGCGAAGTCCCCGAGCGCGAGGAGGCGCTTCACCGACGCGTAGAGGCCGCGCGCTCCCTCCTCCTTGTCCACCGCGAGGTCGGGGCGGGCAACGTCACCCACGAAGAGGGAGTCGCCGGTGACGACGAGCCAGGGCTCGGCGCCGCGGCTCTCGTCCGCCACGAGATAGGCGGTGTGCTCGGGCCTATGGCCCGGAGTTGCGAGCGCGGTGATCGCGACCTCGCCGACTCTCACCTGCTCCCCATCGGCAAGCGGCTCGTGCGGGAAGTCGACACCCGCCCTGGCGGGGACGTGGATGGTCGCGCCGGTCGCCTTCGCCAGGCGGCCCTTCCCGGAGACGTGGTCGGCGTGGTTGTGGGTCTCGAGGACGTGCGTGATCGCGAGCCCGTGCTCCTCCGCGAGCCGGAGGTAGTCCTCGACGTCCCACTTCGGGTCGATCACCGCCGCCTCTCCGCCGTCCGCGACGACGTAGGAGGCGCACCCGAGGTCCTCGTGCAGCACCTGACGGAAGAACATGCGCGCTCGATCTTACGCGGAGGGCGTCTGTTAGGCTGCCTAGGCATTGCCTAGGAAGCCCCTCCTCGCGAGCGACGCGGCCCGCCAGCTCGGGATCAGCCTCGACACCCTGCGGCGCTGGGACCGCCAGGGACGCATCCGTACCGAGCGCGACCGCAGCAACCGGCGCCTCGTGCCGGCGTCGGAGATCGACCGGCTGCGCGGCGGCCCGGAACACCACACCCTCTCCGCCCGCAACCGGTTCCGTGGTCGCATCGTCGAGGTTCGCGTCGAGGGACTGCTCGCCCAGGTCGAGTTGGAGGTGACGGGGCCGGCCCGGGTCGTCGCAGTCATCACGCGCGAGGCGGCGGAGCAGCTCGCCCTCGCCGCAGGCCAGGACGCAACGGCGCTCGTCAAGGCGACGTCCGTGATGGTCGAGCGGTGAGGCTCCTCGCCCTGCTGCTCGCCGCCGCGGCGATGCTGGCCGCGTCGTGCGGCGGAGACGACGACGAGAGCTCCGGCGAGCTCGAGGGCCTGACTGTGTTCGCGGCCGCGTCGTTGACCGAGGTCTTCCAGGAGATCGCTCCCGACGTCACCTTCAACTTCGCCGGCTCCGACGAGCTGGCCACGCAGATCAGAGAGGGCGCGCCGGCCGACGTGTATGCCGCCGCCAGTCCTCGCTATCCCGCTGAGCTCGCACAGGAAGCTCTCGTAGAGGAGCCGCAGATCTTCGCCACGAACCGCCTCGTGCTGATCGTGCCCCCCGACAACCCGGCAGGGATCGAGTCGATCGAGGACCTGAGCGCCGACGGGGTCAAGCTCGTGATCGGCGCCGAGGGGGTTCCGGTCGGCGACTACACGCGCACCATTCTCGAGACCATGGGTCAGACCGCGGTGCTCGACAACGTCGTCTCGAACGAGGAGGACGTAAAGGGCGTCCTCGCGAAGGTCGTCTCGGGCGACGCGGACGCGGGTTTCGTCTACTTCACGGACGCGAAGACGGCCGGTGACGACGTTCAGGCGATCGAGCTCCCCGCGCAGGCGCTCGTCGAGTACCCGATCGCGATCGTCGGCGCGACCGAGAACCGGGAGGCGGCCGAGGCCTTCGTCGCGTTGGTGCTGGGCGATGACGGCCGGAAGGCACTCGAGGACGCCGGCTTCGGCGTCCCATGAGGCGCGGCTTCGACGTCCTGCTCGCGGTTGCGACGGGACTGGCGCTCGCCTTTCTCCTCCTCCCCATCCTCGCGCTCTTCCTCCGGATCACCCCGGCCGCGCTCATCGAGGCGCTCGGCAGCGAGGTCGCGCTCGACGCGCTCTGGGTCACAATCAAGACGGGGCTGATCGCGCACGTGTTCGTGCTCCTCGTCGGGACGCCGGCCGCCTATCTGATCGGGACCCGGCGCTTCCGAGGGCGCGGGCTCGCGATCGCGCTCATCGAGCTGCCGCTCGTCCTACCGCCGGCTGTTGCAGGCATCGCGCTTCTGGCCCTCTTCGGCCGCCTCGGGCTCCTGGGTGAGACATTCGAGGTCCTGGGGATCCAGATCGCGTTCACGCAGACGGCCGTCGTCCTCGCCGTCATCTTCGTCGCAGCCCCCTTCTACCTCCGCCAGGGGATCGCGGCCTTCGAGTCCGTCGACCCGGCGCTGACGGACGCCTCGCGCACGCTGGGAGCGAGCTCTGCCCGCACGTTCTGGCGGGTCGCGCTGCCGCTCGCCTCCACGGGGCTCGGCGCCGGCTCGGCGCTCGCCTGGGCGCGCGGGATCGGCGAGTTCGGGGCGACGATCATGTTCGCCGGGAGCTTCCAGGGGGTGACCCAGACGCTCCCGCTCGCCATCTATGCCCAGCTCGACCTCGACCGTGACGTCGCCATCGCGATCGGCGCCCTCCTCGTCGTCGTCAGCGGCGCCGTGCTCGTCACGGTCAAGCTCCTCCCGTGGACGCGCTTCACGTCAGCCTCGCTCATCCGCTCCGCTCCTTCCGCCTGGCGCTAGAGCTCGAGGTCGGGGCGGAGACGGTCGCGCTCGTCGGCCCCTCGGGGGCTGGAAAGACCAGCGTGCTCCGCGCCATCGCCGGCCTGCTTCGGCCGAAGCAGGGACGCATCGCTCTTGGCCGGGACGTGTGGCTGGACGCGGAGGCCGGCATCGACGTCCCGCCAGAGCGCCGGTCGGTCGGGCTCGTCTTCCAGGAGTACGCGCTCTTCCCGCACATGACCGTCGCCGAGAACGTCGCCTACGGCGGCCGCGGGCGAGCGGAAGAGCTGCTGGAGCTGCTCGACATCGCCCCGTTGCGGGCCGTGAGGCCGGGCGAGCTCTCAGGTGGAGAGCGCCAGCGCGTCGCGCTCGCGCGCGCGCTCGCGCGAGACCCGGACGTCCTCCTGCTCGACGAGCCGCTCGCGGCGCTCGACTCCCACACGCGTGCGCGCGTGCGCGCGGAGCTCGGGGACCTGCTCGCACGGCTGGGGTTGCCGACGCTGCTCGTCACGCACGACTTCCAGGACGCGGCAGCTCTGGCGGAACGGGTCGGCGTGATCGTGGACGGCCGCATCGTCCAGGTCGGCTCGCCTGCGGAGCTGATCGCCGGCCCGACGAGCCCCTTCGTCGCCGACTTCACCGGCGGCAACCTGCTCCGGGGGACGGCGAGGCCGGCGTCCTCCGGGCTGACCGAGGTGATTCTCAGCGACGGGTCGCGCATCTTCTCCACGGACCGGCTCGAGGGGCATGTGGGCGCGGTCGTCTACCCGTGGGAGGTGGCGGTGGCGCGCGAGGCGCCGCTCGACTCGGCCCAGAACCACGTCGCCGGGCCGATCGCGAGCCTCGTGCCGGTGGCGAACCGGGTCCGTGTCCGCGTCGGGCCGCTGACGGCGGAGATCACGGCGGCGTCGGCGGAGCGGCTCGCCCTCCGTCAGGGCGAGCCGGTAGTCGCGAGCTTCAAGGCGACCGGGACGCGGCTGGTGCCGCTCGCCTAGAACTCGTTTCGAAATGACGCCTCGTCGCCGGGGTGCGCTGGGCGAGTGCGAGGCAAGGACGCAGGGCGCGTTCGTAGCCGGAGGCTACGGGCGCAACCGAGGACGCAGAATCGCGCCGACCAGTGCGGCCCGGCGGCTCAGGGCTTCGTTTTGAAACGGGTTCTTAGTCTCGGTTGCCCAGAAAGAGCAGGACGAAGTAGAGGAGCTGCGTGAGCGCGGCCAGGGCGCCCGCGACGTACGTCAGGGCGGCGGCGTTCAGCACCTTCTTGACCCCGCGGGTCTCCTGCGAGGTGACGAGTCCGAGGTTCTGCACCTGCACGGCGGCGCGGCGAGACGCGTCGAACTCGACCGGGAGCGTCACGAACTGGAACAGGACGGCCACCGAGTACAGCGCGATCGCCAGGAGGAAGAGCCCCGAGGCGTTGAGCAGGATCCCGATTATGAGCAGCCACATCCAGACGCTCGACGAGAACGCGACCGCCGGGAAGAGCGCCGAGCGGAAGCGGAAGAAGGAGTAGGCCTCCTTGTGCTGGATCGCGTGCCCCACCTCGTGGGCCGCGACCGAGGTCGCGCTGATCGACTGCTCCTCGTACACCGGCTGGGAGAGGTGCACCGAGCGCTTCCGCGGGTCGTAGTGGTCGGACAGCGGTCCGCCGGGAGAGACGTGGACGGGCACCTCGTGGAGGCCGTTCGCGTCGAGGATCGCCCGGGCGACCTGTGCGCCGGTCATCCCGTTCGAGGCCTGGACGCGTGCCTGCTCGGCAAACGTCTTCTTCAGCCGCCATTGCACCACCAGGCCGAGGACGAGCGGCGGAATGAGAAACACGAAATAGAGACCCCAGCTACCCACGGCTCGGATCCTAGCTGCGCGGGCCGACGCTGGAGAGCACCCGCGGGTTACGGTTTCGGCGAGAATGGGCGCCTCCATCGTCTCCGTGAGCGTCGCCGGGCCCCGGGAGATCGAGTGGCTCGGCCGCCGCGCGACGACGTCGATCTGGAAGGAGCCTGTCGCCGGGCACGTGCAGGTCGGGGCTCTGAACCTCGCCGGCGACGACCAGGCCGACCGGCGCTTCCACGGCGGCAAGGACAAGGCCGTCTACGTCTACGCGCGCGAGGACTACGACTGGTGGGCCGTGGAGCTGGGTGGGCCGCTCGCCGACGGGACGTTCGGCGAGAACCTGACGCTCGCAGGCGTTGACGTCACGGGCGCGGTCGTCGGCGAGCGGTGGGCGGTCGGCTCCGCCGTCCTCGAGATCACGGGGCCGCGCACGCCCTGCTGGAAGCTCGGCGCGCGCATGGCGAACGTCGAGTTCCCCGTCTACTTCGCCGCGGCCGGCCGCCCGGGCGCCTACCTCCGGGTCGTCACGGAGGGCGAGCTGGGCGCCGGCGACGCGGTCGAGGTCGTCCAGCGCCCGCGGCACCGCCTGACCGTGGGCGACGTGGCCGGGATCTATCACGGAGACCGCGGCAGGTGCGCGGAGCTCCTGCGGGCACCGGAGCTCGGGGAGGAATGGCGCACCTGGGCGCAGGAGCGCCTCGCCGGCGAGCGGCCGAGCCTCCCGGGCTAGGAGGAATCTGACGAAATCTCCTAGGAGCGGCCGCGCATGCGGCGGTAGGCGAACAGCGTCCCGATCACCGTCAGGACGAGGAGCGCGGCCTTCTTGCCGGCGAGCTTCGACTCGCCGCTGGCGCGCTCGCGCATGTCCACCGGGATCTCGTCGACCTTGAGGCCGGCGTCGCGGAGGCGCAGGAGGCCCTCGACCTCGGGCGCGCCCGTGCCGTACGGCTCGGAGAGGACCGGCATGGCGCCGGCGTTGACCGCATACATGCCGCTGGTCGCGTCCGCGAAGGGGCGACCGAGCGCGTAGCGCATCCCCCGCCGCAGAAGCGACGTCCCGACGACCCGCGCCGGGCTTGGCTGGTAGCGGCCCGGCTCGTAGCCGTTGCCGGAGACGAAGCGCGAGCCGACCGCGACGTCGCACTCCCCCGAGCGCACGCGCCCGAGCAGGCGCGCCAGCTCCGCCACCGGGTGCTGCCCGTCCGCGTCCACGCGGCCGCAGTAGGCATAGCCGTTCTCCGCGGCATAGGCGTAGCCCGCCGCGACCCCGTACGGGAGCCCGCGGTTCTCTCCGAAGCTGACGACCTGGGCCCCGTGCTCGCGCGCGACCTGGGCGGTCCCGTCGGTGGACCCGTCGTCGACGACGAGCAGGTCAACGCCCGGGAGACCATCGGCGAGCTCGTCCAGGACGGCAGGCAGGTTCTTCTCCTCGTTCCAGGCGGGGATGAAGACGAGCGTGTCCGGCCGGCTTTCCATGCTCTGAGCCTAGATGCTTGGCCGGCAGTTCGCGTGCTCGCCGGGGGCAGCCGTCATCCGCGGGCGCGGGGAATGCCGGTCAAGCATCTGACTCCCCGTCCGCAGCCGTTGCCAGAATTGCGCCGACCATAGGAGCGAAAGGAGCGCGCGCATGACCGACCCACGGACACAGGCGACGCAAACGCAGATGTCCAGAGCGGGGATGAGCACGACCGTACCGTCAGGCTGGGCGTTCTTCGCCGGGATCCTGCTCTTTATGATCGGGGTCTTCAACATCATCTGGGGCCTCACTGCCCTCCTCAACGACACGGCCGTGACGGTCGGCCAGCAAGGCCTGATCGTCTGGGACCTCACCGCCTGGGGCTGGATCCACCTCATCCTCGGCGTCGTCCTGATCGCCACCGGCCTGGGCTTGTTCGGGGGCAAGGGCTGGGCCCGCTGGATGGCGATCCTCTTCGCGATGCTGAGCGCGTTCGCGCAGATCGCGTGGATGGCCACCTATCCGATCTGGTCGATCCTCATCATCACGCTCGACATCATCATCATCTACCAGCTGACGGCCCGCTGGGAGCTGGACGACCGCTAGGAGGGCCCGCGGAAGCAGCAAAGGCCCGCCGGTGGGCGGGCCTTTGCGTCGGAGGGAGGGGTTACGGCCTGGCGGCGGGCCGGATGGGATGGCTCGCCCGGAGCAGCTCGCCCGGGTCGTAGGCCGCCTTGACCCACTGAAGGCCGCGGTAGGTATCCGGCGGGTAGAGCGACTCGCCGTCCATCGTGTTGTCGGCGAAGTTGAAGCAGCCCCGGTCGGCGGCCCAGGGAGCGAGAGCCGTCTTCAAGGCGGTCACGCGCGCCTCGACGAAGGCGGCGGTCTCGGCGTCGACGGCCATGCCGACGGCGAAGAGGGCGAAGCCGGCGTCGATCGCTCCGACCGCGCCGTGCTCCGGCGAGCCCTCGGCCACGGCGCCGCCCAGCTGGCGGACCTCGACAGAGACGAGCGGCGACCCCGACCCCGGCCCTGCGATCGCGACGAGCGCGTTGATCGTCTCCGGCGTCACGTCGACGAGGGCCATCCCGTCGCCGACGCCCGGGACCGGCTCGGGCGGATCCATGTGCAGATGGCGAAGCTCCTCGACCGGGATCATGGCGAAGGTGTCGATGGCCGGGCCGAGCTCGCGGAGCGGCTGGAGCAGCGCGGCGCCGTCCTCCTCGCTGCCGGTGTAGGCGGCCTCGACGATGACGAAGGACTGCCCGCGGAGCGGCTCCGGGACCTCGGCGATCGGCGGGAACTGCATCACGCGGCCAACCGAGGTCAGCTCGACCGGCGTCCCGTCGACCCACTCCCGCCAGGCCCTCAGGATCTCGCCCGCGCGCTCGAAGGGGAAGAAGAGCACGCCGGCGTAGACCTCCGGCACCGGGTAGAGGGCGAACTCGATCGCGGTGACGATGCCGAAGCTCCCGCCGCCGCCCCGGACGGCCCAGAAGAGGTCGGGCTCGTTGTCGCGGTCGGCGCGGACGTGGCGGCCGTCGGCGGTGACGAGCTCCACAGCGACGACGCTGTTGGCGGCGAGGCCGTAGCGGCGGGCGAGCCAGCCGAGGCCGCCGCCGAGCGTGTAGCCGACGACGCCGACGTCCGGGGACGAGCCGGCCAGCGCGGCGAGCCCGTGCTCGGCCGCGGCAAGGCTGACCTCCTCCCAGAGGACGCCGGCCTCGACGCGCGCGGTGCGCGTCTCGGGGTCGATCTCGACCCCGCGCAGGCGGGATGTCTTGAGCAGGATCGTGTCGGCGAAGGAGCCGAGGGTCATGGCGAAATGGCCGGTGCCCTGTGTGGTCACGTGGAGGCCGTTCTCGCGGGCGAAGTCGACGACGGCCACGACGTCGGCCGCGGACTCGGCGAAGACGACGGCGGCGGGCCGCTGGTCGGCGGCGAGGTTCCAGGCGCCGCGGGCGGCGTCCCAGTCGGGGTCGCCGGGGGTGACGACCTCCCCGTCGAGGAGGTCACGGAGGACGCCGACGCCGGCAGCCTCTTCGGTGTTGACGGTGAGCGTGTGGGTCATGGCGGTGCGTCCTCCGTGAGCGTTCGGGAAGTGGTTCGTGCGTGCGCTCACAGTCTCAGCAGGCGCTCGCACTCGGAAGGCGGCTAGCTGGCCTTTCGCCGTGGGGTTATCCCGAGCAGCTGGCGCCGCATCGGCCGCAGGGTTATCGTCCCGCCGTGGCCGCCGAGGAAGAACGCGGAATCTGGTCCGGTCGACCCTCGTGGCGCGGGCGGATGGCGATTCTCTTCCCGGGCGTGCTCCTGACGATCCTCGCTCTCGTCGTCTGTTTATGGGCAGACTTCTCGGCCACGGTCACGCTCGTCCTGGTCGGGATCGTCGCCGTCGTCACGATCGTCTGGGCCGTTCTCGAGACGATTCGCTGGAAGTACACGATCACGAACCGCCGCGTCTTCGTCCGCCACGGCCTGGTCTCGATCCACGAGCAAACAGCCCGGCTCGAGCGCGTGCAGGACGTCACGCTGCAGCAGACGCTCTTCGACCGAATGTTCGGCGTCGGGAAGCTGCTGATCGACACCGCGGGCTCATCCGGCGGCGCATTCGAGTTCAAGGCGCTCCTCGAGCCCACGCACGTTCGCGAGGTGCTCGACAACGCGGTGCGAGCGGAGCAGCGCGCCGACGACGACTCGGTGTAGCTCCCGAGCAGCTCGTCCGGAGATTGGTCTGTTCCGACGCGGCTCCTTCGGGCATGATCAGTGGTGATGGGGATCGCCGTCCTCCGTCGAGTCTTGGTCGGTGCCAGCCTAGTCCTGATTCTCGGGGCGTCGGGCGCAGCCGCGGGCCTCGAGCGCCCCGACGACCCGGCTTCCGTGCCGGGCGAGCTGCTCGTGCGCTTCCGCGCCGACGTGTCCGCCGCGCAGAGGAGCGACGCGCTCGCCGCCCCAGGTGCGACGGCGGTGCGGCGGCTTGGCGCCCCAGGCGGAACCCTCGTCCGAATCCCCGCCGGCACCTCCCTCGCCGAAGCCGTCGCCGTGCTCGAGCGTGACCCGCGCGTGCTCTACGCGGAGCCGAACTACGTGTACCGCTCGACCTCGGCCCAGACCCCGAACGACCCACTGCTCGCCGACCTCTGGGGACTGAGCGCCGCCTCCGACAAGGACATCGACGCGCCGGAGGCCTGGGATCTCAACACCGGCAGCGAAAGCGTCGTCGTGGCCGTGATCGACACCGGAGTCGCCTACGGCCACCCCGATCTCGCGCCGAACCTCTGGGTCAACGACGACCCGCCGGGCGGCGGCGACGAGGACGCGAACGGCAAGGTCGACGACACCCACGGCTGGGACTTCGTCCAAAGCGACGCCACGCCGCTCGACTACAACGGGCACGGAACGCACGTCGCCGGGACGATCGGCGCGCAGGGGGACAACGGGCTCGGCGTCGTCGGCGTCAACTGGGACGTGGCGATCATGCCGCTGCGCGCCGGGGACGCCGCCGGGAACTTCCCCGCCTCGACCGTCGCGGCCGCGATCGAGTACGCCTGCTCCAGCGGCGCCGACGTCGTCAACGGCAGCTTTGCCGGCTCAGACTTCAGCCAGACCATCGCGGACGCGATCACGGCGCCGGCCTGCGAGAACACGCTCTTCGTCTTCGCCGCCGGGAACGACGGCCGGGATCTCGAGCTGAACGGCCCCGCGAACGACGCCTACCCCTGCGAGCTGCACCGCTCACCGGCCGCGGGGGGCGTGTTCGCGGAGAACGTCCTCTGCGTCGCGGCCTCCGATCAGACGGACGGGCTGGCCGGCTTCTCCAACAGCGGCGCGACGGCCGTCCACCTGGCTGCGCCGGGGGCGGGCATCGTGAGCACGACGCCCGGCTACGCACCGCTCCCCGGCTTCCCCGACGGCTTCGACGGGCAGTTCGCCGCCCTGTGGGGCGACCGGACGGCCACCGAGGGGAGCTTCGAGTGGGATCGGGCCGGCCCACCCTTCACCCTCACCGACTCGCCCGGCGGCGACTACGCCCCGAACTCGGACACGTCCATCGGCCGGCTGAGCCCGTTCGGCACGGTGGGGAAGAGCGGCTGCCGGCTCGCCTACGACCTGAAGCTCGACACGGAGGAGGGCGCCGACTGGCTCGAGATCGGCGCCGGCCCGACCTCGGAGCCCGGCTCGGTCGACGGCTACTCCGGCTCGACAGGCGGCGTGTTCGTCGAGAAGACAACCGACCTCTCCGCCCTCGACGGCCTGCCCTCGTTGTTCCTCCGCTTCCGGCTCCTGAGCGGACCGACGGACGATCGCGACGGCGCCTATCTGGACAATGTCTCCGCCGAGTGCCTCGACCTCGAGGGCGGTGGCTACGGAGCGCCCGCTGGGACGTCCAGCGCCGCGCCGCACGTGAGCGGCGTGGCCACGCTCCTCCTCTCCCGGGATCCGTCGCGGACAGTCGTCGAGCTGAAGGCGGCAATCCTCGGCGGCGTCGACCCGGTCGCCGGCCTGGAGGACAAGGTGCTGACCGGCGGCCGCCTGAACGCGACCACCTCGCTGGCCTCGGTCGCCGACGGCGTGCCTCCCGAGACGACGATTTCCTCGGCTCCGCCCGCCCTGACGAGGAGCGCGAGCGCGACGTTCTCGTTCCGCGCGAACGAGGCGGCCACCTTCGAGTGCGCGCTCGACGCGGCGGCCTTCGCACCGTGCACGTCACCGTACCAGCTCACGGGCCTGGCGAACGGCGCCCACGCGTTCCATGTCCGCGCGATCGACACCCAGTCGAACGCCGACGCGACCCCTGCCGAGCACACGTGGACCGTGGACCTGACCCGCCCGAACACGACGATCACGGCCGGGCCGAGAGGGACGGTCAACGCCAGGCGCGCGACCTTCAGGTTCCGCTCCTCAGAGGCCGGCTCGACCTTCCAGTGCCGCCATAAGGCCAAGCCCTGGACGTCGTGCAGCTCGCCGAAGCTCTACACGGGCCTCACGAGCGGCCCGCAGACGTTCCGGGTGCGTGCGGTGGACGTGGCCGGCAACGTGGACGCGACGCCGGCCAAGCGCACCTGGCGCATCCGCTAGCTACGGAGGTGCTCTCGTCCCCGGTTGCGTGACGGGGATGCGCTGGGCGAGGAAGAGGGCGACGATCGTGAGGAGGGCGAGGATGGCGAGCGCGGAGCGCAGGCCGGCGATGCGCGCGTCGCCGTAGGCGTCGAGTGCCGCGTCGGTCGTCTCCGAGCCGGCGTCGGCTTCGTCGAGCGCAGCCTCGAGGTCGGCGTCGGAGATGAAGGGGACTCCGCCGGCGAGCTCGACCTGCGCCTGGGACTTCACGCTCGAGGGGATCGCCGAGCTCTGGTCGACGTTCGTCAGGAAGGCAGACGTGAGGGTGGCGATCAGGATCGAGCCGGCCAGCGCCGTGCCCAGCGAGGCACCGAGGTTGGTCATGGTGTTCTGCACGCCTCCGACCTCGGGGCTCTCGTCGTCGGGGACGGCGGAGACGGTGACGGCGCCGAGCTGCGAGGCGAGCGCGCCGATCCCGAGCCCGATCAGGAGCATGGGCACGAAGACGATCTCCGCCCCGGCGTCCCTGTCGAGAGCGGCGAGGAGGACGACCGTGCCTGCGAGCAACGCGAGCAGGCCGCTGCGGACGACGAGCCGGGGCGAGACGTTCGGGAAGAGGCGGGGGATGCCGATCGCGGCGGCCAGGAGCGTGATCGAGAGCGGCAGCAGCCGAGCGCCTGTCGCGAGCGCCGACAGGCCCAGGCAGATCGACAGGAACAGCGGCACGACGAAGAAGAAGCCCGCCTGGACGAGGTACTGGAAGAAGAACATGGTCAGCCCGCCGGTCAGCTGCCTGTTTCGCAGCATGGCCGGGCGCACGAGCGGCTCTTCGCCTTTCGCGTCGAGGCGGGCTTCCCAGCGGAAGAAGACCCAGATCACGAACAGGCCCGCCAGGACCAGCCAGACCGTTGGCGATAGCCCGGCCCACGAGGGCCCGTCCGGCTTCGGCTGAACCCACCCCCACTCCCCCGCCCGGAGCACGCCGAAGACGGCGAGCGCGAGACCGACAGCCGAAAGCACCGCGCCGACCACGTCCAGGTGCGGACGCTTCTCCACCGGTGCGTCGGCAATCCGCCGGCCGAGCAGCAGGATGACCAGGACGAGCACTACCTCGCCGGCGAACACCCACCGCCAGGAGAAGTACGTCGTGCAGAAGCCGCCGATCAGCGGGCCGACCGCGATCGCGATCGCCCCCGCGGCCGCGACCAGCCCGTACGCGGCGGGCCTCCGCTCGACCGCGAAGTTCCCGGCGACGAGGGCCACGATCGCCGGCAGGATCAGCGCCGCGCCCACTCCTTCCAGGAACGACCAGCCGATCAGCAGCACCGTCAGGTTGGGCGCGATCGACGTGACGAACGAGCCGCACCCGTAGATCACGCAGCCGATCGCGAACGCCCGCTTCCGCCCGATCATCGCCCCGACCTTGGCGCCGGTGATCATCAGCGCCGCCATCACCAGCGTGTACGCCGTGATCGCGCCCTGAATCCCGGTCACCGTCGTCCCCAGGTCCTCCGCGACCGTCGCGATCGAGACGTTCATCACCGCGCTGTCCAGCGTCATCAAGAACTGGCCGGCCGCCAGCGTGAGCAGCACGACCTGACCGCCCGAAGGGGCTCTACCCGCCGCGGCGCCCGCGGCTGTTTGCCCAGCCTCTCCGGCCATCTGGGCGCGTAGTATCGGGGACTCGACCCACCCGGGTCAAAAAAGACCGGCGCCGGTGCCAGACTGGCCGGGTGAGGAGTTCTGGAACGTGAAACCCGTCCCCCACGGAACCAGCGGCGGCATCGCTGGCACCGTCTACGGGACGATCGTCGTGATGGCGGTGATAGCCGCGGGCTCCCGGGGCGAGGACACAGAATCCCCGGCGACTCGCGGGCTTCGCCGCCGCGACGGTCCTAGTCCTGTGGGCAGCGCACGTCTATGCGCATGCGCTCTCCGAGAGCGTGGAGGCGGGGCGGCGGCTTGCGTGGGTGGAACTTCGCGGGCTCACGCGGCGCGAGGCCTCCATAGCGCTCGCGGCCGTCGCGCCCGTCGGCGCCTTGACGCTCGGGGCCCTCGAAGTAGTCCCGGAGCAGACCGCGATCCGGCTGGCGTTGGGGATCGGCGCCGCCACGCTCGCCGTGCAGGGGCTGCTCTACGCGCGCGTGGAGCGGCTCGGCCGCGCTGCAACGTTCGCCGCGGTGACGGTCAACCTGGCGCTCGGGCTCGTGATCGTCGCCCTCGAGGTTGCGCTCGCGCACTGAACGGGTTGCCGTCGCGCCGGGGCGGCTTCTCGGGCTGATCAGCGCTCGACGATCAGCGTCAGCTCGTCGATCCCGACCACCTCGACGGTCTCGCCCGCCTCGGCGCCTTCGGCGCAGCGGGCGCGCCAGATCTCGGACTCCCCGGACAGGCGGACCTGCCCGAGCGGCCGGCACTCGGCGATTACCGTGGCCGTTCGCCCGACGAGCGTCTCGGCGCCGGCCTGGACCTTTCGCCCGCGCACGCGCCGGGCGATGAAGGCGACCTCGCCGAGCCAGAGCACAAGGCCGGCGAGGAGCGCGACCACGTTCCAGGGCGAGGGCAGCACGAAGAGCAGGACGAGGCCGGTCACGAGCAGCATCGGTCGTAGCCTACGCCTGCATCAAGGTGACGTGGCGACGGAGCCAAGCGCGCTCGAATGTCTACCGTGTCGGCATGCCTCTCACGATCAGCGAAAGGAGCGCCGCCGCATGAGCCTCCCCACCCGCACTCTCGGCCGTACCGGCCTGACCGTCTCCGCACTCGGCCTCGGCTGCATGGGCATGTCGGAGTTCTACGGGACCGCCGACGAGGACGAGGCGGTCCGGACGATCCACAGAGCCCTCGACCTAGGCGTCACGTTCCTCGACACGGCCGACATGTACGGGCCGTTCACGAACGAGCGCCTCGTCGGCAAGGCAATCGCCGGCCGCCGCGACGAGGTAGTGCTCGCAACGAAGTTCGGCAACCAGCGCGCGGAGGACGGCTCTTGGATCGGCATCAACGGGACGCCGGAGTACGTGCTCGAAGCCTGCGACGCCTCGCTCGAGCGCCTCGGCGTCGACCACATCGACCTCTACTACCAGCACCGCGTCGACCCCGACACGCCGATCGAGGAGACCGTCGGCGCCATGGCGGAGCTCGTCCAGGCCGGCAAGGTGCGCCACCTCGGGCTCTCCGAGGCCGCGCCCGCGACCATCCGCCGCGCGCAGGCAGTCCACCCGATCACCGCGCTCCAGACCGAGTACTCCCTCTGGACCCGCGACCCAGAGGCCGAGGTCCTGCCCACTGTCCGCGAGCTGGGCATCGGCTTCGTCGCCTACAGCCCGCTCGGGCGCGGCTTCCTCTCGGGGAGGTTCCGTAGCGCCGCGGATCTTGCCGACAACGACTTCCGCCGCGACCACCCGCGCTTCCAGGAGGGCAACCTCGAGCAGAACCTGGCGCTCGTCGAGCGCGTCGAGGCGATCGCCGAGGAGAAGGGCTGCACGCCCGGCCAGCTGGCGCTCGCCTGGGTGCTCGCCCAGGGCGACGACATCGTCCCGATACCCGGCACGACGAAGGTCCGCCACCTGGAGGAGCAACGTGGCTGCGCTCCGGATCGAGCTCTCCGACGACGACTTGCGGCGCCTCGACGAGGCGGTCCCGGTCGGCGCGACCGCGGGCGACCGCTACAAGGACATGTCGCGGGTGAACCTCTGAGCCTGCTACCGCTCGCGACTTGACATACATCGATCGACATCGTTACGATGATTGTCGAAATGACGAGCGCGACTCTCGACCTTATCGACTGCTGCCAACCCCTAGCCGCCGCACGGCTTTCGGACGAGGAGGCAGAGGCGACCTCGACGCTCTTCAAGGCGCTAGCCGATCCGGCGCGAGTGAGGATCGTCAACATGCTTGCGACGCGCGGTGAGCCCGTCTGCGCATGCGAGTTCCACCCTGCGCTGGGCCTCAGCCAGGCGACGGCCAGCCATCACCTGAAGAAGCTGACCGACGCGGGGCTGCTCGAGCGCGAGCAACGAGGGAAATGGGCTTATTTCTCTCTCAACCCGGAGGCATCGGCTCGTCTGGCCGGCCTCATTCACTTCCCGGAGGTCGTTCGCTGAGCACGGAAACCGAAGAGCTCCGCGAGCAGGTTCGTCGGCGCTACGCCGAGGCCGCTCGCACGGTCACCCAAGGAACGGGAGCGAGCTGCGGCAGCGGCTCCTGCTGCGAAAGCGACCCGCCCGGTGCCTTCGGGGAGGCCCGCTATTCGGCAGACGAGCGCGGCGAGCTCCCTGACGCCGCCGCCCTTGCGAGCCTCGGCTGCGGCAACCCGACCGCCGTTGCCGACCTGAACGAAGGCGAGGTCGTCCTCGATCTCGGCTCGGGCGGTGGCATCGACGTCATCCTCTCCGCCAAGCGCGTCGGCCCGACCGGCATCGCCTACGGGCTCGACATGACCGACGAGATGCTGGCGCTCGCCCAGCAAAACGCACGCGAGGCAGCCATCCCGAACGTCCATTTCCTCAAGGGCCTGATCGAGGCGATCCCACTCCCCGCCGACTCGGTCGACGTGGTCATCTCCAACTGCGTCATCAACCTCTCCACCGACAAGCCGGCCGTGCTGACAGAAATGGCGCGGGTGCTGCGTCCCGGCGGGCGGATCGGGATCACGGACGTCGTCGCCGAGGATCGCCTCACGGCCGAGGAGCGGCTCGAGCGCGGAGACTTCGCCGGCTGCATCGTCGGTGCGATGTCGAAGAGCGAGTACGAGGCGGGCCTCGACGCCGCCGGCTTCGAGGACGTCAGCATCACCTTCACCCACGAGATCACCGACGGCATCCACGGCGCGATCGTCAAGGCCCGGCGCCCCGACGGCACAGCCACCGAGCTACCGGTCACGGCCGCGGCGCCGGGCTGCTGCTGATCGCCGCCGGCTCGCTGCGCAGGAACTGGTACGCCAGTGCGCCGAGCGAGGCGCCGACGAGCGGCGCGAGCAGGTAGATCCAGAGCGCGTCGAGGTCGCCCGACACGAGCGCGGGCCCGAGCGACCGCGCCGGGTTCATCGACGCCCCGCTGACCGGCCCACCGACGAGGGCGCCGAGCGCGACCATCCCGCCGATCGCCAGCGCGGCGGCCTCCCCCACCGCCCGCGTGTCGGTCGCCACAGCCATGATCACCAGCATGAGGAAGAACGTCAGCGCGACCTCCCAAAGAAACGCCTGGCGGTCGGAGCCCGACGGGAGCGTCGCCCCCACGTTCGCGACGTCGCCGAGCGAGGCACGTAGGAGCGCGGCAGCGGCGATCGCGCCTCCGAGCTGCGCCGCCCAGTAGGCGGCCACCCTGCTCCAGGGGAAGTGCCGGGTCAACGCGAAGCCGAACGAGACGGCCGGGTTGAAGTGTGCGCCGGAGACGTGGCCGAGCGCGTAGATCATCGTCGTGATGGCGAGCCCGAAGGCGAGCGCGATCCCGAGCTGGCCGAGGGCGCCGGTCGTCGCATCGACCATGATCGCGCCGACGCCGAAGAAGACAAGCGCGAACGTGCCGAGCGCCTCGGCTGCGAGGCGGCGGGTCAGGGGCACTCAGTCCGGGACGAGCTCGGCGAGCAGGGCCTGCACCCGGCGCGTCGATCTCGTCGCGGATCGCCCGCACCGCCTCGAGATCCTGCCCAGCCGGGTCGCGCAGCTCCCAGTCGAGGTAGCGCTTGCCCGGATAGACGGGGCACGCGTCGCCGCAGCCCATCGTCACGACCGCGTCGGCTGCGCGGACGACCTCGTCGGTCAGCGGCTTGGGGAACTCCTCGCCGAGGTCGATGCCCAGCTCGGCCATCGCCTCGACGACGGCAGGGTTGATCTGCTCAGCGGGGTCCGAGCCGGCCGAACGCACGTGCACCGCACCCTGCGCCCGGTGGTTCATGAGCCCCGCCGCCATCTGTGAACGGCCGGCGTTCTGAACACAGACGAAGAGCACCTCGGGGACGTCCTTCACGATCCTCCCTTCGGCCTGGGCCAGCGCCCGCAGGCGCTCGCGCGCAAAGCGATGGACGAGCACGGGGACGAAGTCCGCGAAGCGCGCCCGCTTGAGGCCTTCGAGTGACTCGCCGACGAAGCGCTCGACCGTCTCGCGGGAGTAGATGCCTTGGAACTCGTCGGCGAGGTCGTCCACCTGCTTGTCGACATGGCGCCGGGTGGCGGGGTCGAGCACACTCATCGAGGCCTCCTGGGACATTGATCGCCGTCGATATGCGATCTTGCCGAAGACATCTACGGACGTCAATATCCTTTCACCGGATGAAGACCGTCGCCACGATCGCCTCCAGCTGCCCGCCGCTCCTCCAGAAAGCGCTCGATCGGAGCGAAGCCGAAGAGCTTGCTCACGCCCTCAAAGCGCTCGCCGACCCGACGCGCCTCCGCCTTCTCAGCCTCATCCAGGCGCAACCGGGCGCCGAGGCGTGCGTCTGCCACCTGGTGGAGCCGCTCGGCCTGTCGCAGGGAACCGTGAGCCACCACCTGAAGGCGCTCCTGACTGCCGGCCTGGTCACGCGAGAGCAGCGCGGGAGCTGGGCGTACTACCGGGTCGTCCCGGAGGCCCTGAGCTCCGTCAGGGCCCTGCTCGCCTAGCCGAACGAGTTGAACGACTTGGCCTCCTCGACGGTGATTGAGACGAGCCCCTCGCCGGTTGCCGGGCCGTCGCCGACCGTTTACGTAACCTATCCCCGCCGAGGTAGCCGGCGTCGGGCGTAGACGTACAGTCTCCCGTGGTCGGTCGCGTGCATGGGTCGTGGGGGGCGTCGCCACTCACTGTCGTGAAAGGCCGAGGATTCCGTGAGCGCCGTTCGAGGGTTTGCGTCGGAGCCGGGACCAGGCGGTGCTCGTCAGCCGTGACGCCGTTCAGGCGACGTTGCCGACCTCGAGCAGACCAACCTGACCCAGGTCGACGTGCGCGAACGCGTGGCTGACGAAGGGGTAGAGACCCGGCTGGTCGATCTTCACGTCGAAGATCCCGCCCCCGCCTGCCGGGACGAGCACGGTCTGCACGCCATTCTGCGGCGGGTTCGTGACCGCGGCGTTGACCCAGGCGCGGTCGAAGATCGTGCCGACGACGTGGAAGTCGCTGTCGAGCGTCGGCCCCGCGGCGACGACGTAGAAGCGAACCGTCTCGCCCGGCTTCGCGGTGAGCGGATGGGTGACGTATTGGTTGGCGTAGCCGTTGAACGTCGTCCAGTCCGGCGCCATGGCACGCGCCTTGTCCATGTTCAGGCTGGCCGGCGCTTCGATGCCCGGGCCGTCCAGGTACCACTCGCTGGCCACAAGCACGTACTCGCGGTCGGCGTGCGGGAGCGGCTTCGCGGGGTCGACGACGATCGCGCCGTACATTCCGTTGGCGATGTGGGCCAGCACCGGCTTGGTGCCGCAGTGGTACATGAAGACGCCGGGGTCGCCGGCCTTGAAGCGGAACGTGAACGACTCACCCGGGTCGATGTCCTTGAACGCAACATCTGGAGCGATCCGCGCAGCGTGGAAGTCGATCGAATGCGGGATCGAACCCCCGTTCACGAGCGTCATCTCCACCGTCTGCCCTTCGCGGACATGGACGATCGGGCCGGGCGCGCCGTGGCCGTCGAAGGCCCAGGTGTTGTACTTCACCCCCGGCGCCACCTCGACGACCATGTCCTTCAGCGTCATCTCCACCTTGACGAGATTGCCCGCGGGCACGGGGGGAAGGGTCGCGTCCATGGCCTGGTGCGCCTCGGCCAGTTGCTGCGCGTCCTCCGGGACGACGCCCGCGAAGCTGTCGAGGGGCAGCGCGACGTTGTGGTCGGTCGCAGGGTCGCTGGCAGCAGAATTCTCCGCAGGTGCCCGGCCTGACGCCTGGGCGGCCGAGGCATCGTCACGCGCCTCGCGCGCGTCCGCCCACATCATCAGCGCGAAGAAGCCGACGACGCTCACGAGGAGGCCCAGGAGAAGCGCGGCGACCTTGAAGAAGGCGCCGGAGTCGCTGCCGGACGGCCGGCGGTAGGCGGGGGCGGGGTGGGCTGTCATCGTCTCGCTCTCCTTCAGCTCGATGGTCTGATCCGACCCTAGTGGCTCGGCCTGCGTTCCGCCTCGGAGCGAAGCCGCATGCCTCGCGGCATTCCCGCAGACTTCACCGCGGGTTTCCCGCAGATGGAGCGACCCGGACAAGCTTTCGCCGCCTCGACCGCGGAGTTCGGCCGATAATGCGGCGTGCACTCCCGCGAGCGAGAATCCTCGTTCCAAGGCCTGGTCGAAGCCGGAATCGCGCTCAGCTCCGAGCTGACGCTGGACGGCCTGCTCCAGCTGCTGGTCGAGACGGCGGCCGAGCTGACCGGCGCCCGCTACGCGGCGCTGGGGGTCATCGACGCGGCGGGGACAGAGCTGGAGCGGTTCATCACGCACGGGATCGACCCCGAGACCCACGCGGCGATCGGGGACCTGCCTCGCGGTCGCGGGATCCTCGGCGTCCTCATCCGCGATGCGCGGCCACTCCGCCTCCACGACATCGCCGAGGACGAGCGGTCGGTCGGCTTCCCCCCGAACCATCCGCCGATGAAGAGCTTCCTGGGCGTCCCCATCGTGCTCCGGGGCGTCTCCTACGGAAACCTGTACCTGACCGAGAAGCGGGACGGCGCCGACTTTACCGACGAGGACGAGGAGGTCGTCACCCTCCTCGCCTCTCAGGCCGCCGTCGCGATCGAGAACGCGCGACTCTACGAGTCGAGCCGTGCGTGGGCGAACCAGCTCGAGTCGCTCGACGAGATCACCAGCGCCATGTTGAGCGAGATCGAGCCCTCACGGCTGCTGCATCTGATCGTCGAGGCGGATGAGCGAGCTCCTCGACGCCCGCTTCGTCGCGGTGCTCATCTCCGGAGCGGAGGGCTGGCTGGAGATCGCGGCCGCCCACGGGGATGGAGGGGAAGAGCTCGTCGGCGAGCGGCTCGCCGTCGACCGCTCGATTAGCGGCCGGGTCTTCCGCGAGGGAGCGAGCGTGCGCGTCGACTCGGTGCTCGACGACCCGGAGGCCGATCAGGACCTGATGCGGCGGCTGGGCGCGACGGCCGGGCTCTGGGCCCCGCTCGTCGCCCGCGGAGAGACGATCGGCGTCCTCATGGCGCTGGACCGGCGCCGGCTGGATCCCCGTTTCAGCGACGCCGACCTGCGCCTCGCTCAGCGTTTCGCCGCGCGCGCGGCCGTCGCCGTCGACCTCTCGCGGCGCGTCGCGCGCACGACCGTGCAGCGCATCGTCGGAGGCCAGGAGCACGAGCGCCGCCGCCTCTCGCGCGAGCTTCACGACGAGACGGGCCAGGCGCTGACGTCGATCCTCCTCGGCCTCAAGGCGATCGAGGAAGCCGAAGGAACCGACCGCTTTCCCCTCGCGCTCGCCGGGCTTCGCGAGCTCGTCGTCGCCACCCTCCAGGATGTGAGGCGGCTCGCGGTCGAGCTCCGTCCCAAGGCCCTCGACGACTTCGGGCTCGTCGCCGCCCTCGAGCGTCTCACGAGCACCTTCGCGGAACAGACCGGCATCGACACGCAGCTCGAGTCGCGCCTGCCGGAGGCCCGCCTGCCCAGCGAGATCGAGACCGTCCTCTACCGCGTCGTGCAGGAGGCGCTCACCAACGTCGTCAAGCACGCGCGGGCCGAGCGGGTGAGCGTCATCCTCCACGCGAAGCCGGGTAAGGTCGCCGTCGTGATCGAGGACGACGGTCGTGGCTTCTCAACGGACGGCGAGACCGGCCGCGGCGGCCTCGGCCTCCTCGGCATGCGCGAGCGGGTCGCGCTCGTCGGCGGGCACGTCGAGGTCGAGTCGTCGAGTTCCGGGACGACGATCGTGGTCCAGGTGCCGGTCGAATGAGCGTCCGCATCGTCATCGTGGACGACCACGCCGTCGTGCGGTCGGGCCTGCGGCTGCTCCTCGACGCGGAGAACGGCTTCGAGACCGTCGCCGAGGCCGGAAGCGCGCGCGACGCGGTCTTCGAGGTCCGCAAGCACAAGCCCGACGTCGTGCTGATGGACGTCGTTCTCCCCGACAGGAGCGGGATCGAGGCAACCGCCGACGTCCTGGCGGAGGCGCCGGAGGCGAAGGTGCTGATCCTCTCCATGGAGGACGATCCGAGCTACGTCCGCGAGGCCTTCGCCGCCGGCGCGTCGGGCTACGTGCTGAAGGAGGCTGCCGACACCGAGCTCGTGGCGGCGCTGCGACAGGTCGCCGCCGGCGAGAGGTACGTCCACCCCGCGCTCGGCGCCCGCCTGGCCACCGCCGAGGCGGAGGCCTCTGCCCGCGCCGAGGCGGATCCGCTCTCCGACCGCGAGCGGGAGGTCCTGCGGCTGCTCGCCCTCGGCCACACGAACCAGGAGATCGCCAAGACCCTCTTCATCTCCGTGCGCACGGCCGAGACGCACCGAGCGCACATCATGCAGAAGCTGCGCCTGACCACCCGGGCCGAGCTGGTCCGCTACGCGCTCGCCCAGGGTCTTCTAGATGAATGACCGCGGCCCGTACGCCAGCCCTGCGTGCTCGGCCAGGTACGGGCTCAGGTAACGCGAGGCGATCTTCGCGGCCGGCCACCACAACGCGTCGAGATCCACAGTCGAGACGTCGCCGCGGCCGCCGCCCAGCTCGGTCCGGAGGAAGAGCGGAGAGCTGCTCAGGAGGAGCCCGCGCAGGACCGGGTCGAAGGGCTCCGGGACGACGTCCGCGCCTGCGGCCGCCGCGATCTCCGTTGCGGCGACGTCAGCCTGCTGGGCGGCGAGCCCTCCCTGCTTCACCGGGAAGGTCGTGAGGTCGCCGGCCGCGTAGACGTCCTCGAGGCCGGGCACGCGGCAGCTCTGGTCGACGGTGACGAAGAAGTCCTCGTCCTGGGGCACGCCGGCGAGCGGCACGCCTTTCAGCCTCGGAAGCGAGACGACGGCGTCGGCCGCCAACGGCTGCCCGGGGACGATGCGAAGCCGGCCGCCCTGAAACGAGTCCGGGTACGTCATCGTCAGGAGCTCGATCCCGCGCTCTTCCAGGAGACCTCCAACCGCCTGGCTCGCCTCGCGGCCGAGCAGGCGGAGGGGCGCCTCCTCCGGCGTCACGATCGTGATCTCCACCTCGGGGACGCTCTCGCGCGCGACGTGGTCGGCGGTCAGGAGGGCCAGCTCGTAGAGGGGGAGCGGCCAGGTGGCCCCGCCCGGGAGCGCGAAGACGACCCGCCGGATGACCCCGCGGTCGAGGTCGCTGAGCATGCCCTTGATCCGGACGACGTCGGCCTCTCCTCTGAACGTGAGCGAGCCCGGGACCGCCTCTCGGGGACGCGCACCGGTCGCGATCAGGAGGGCGTCGTAGTCGAACGTCGCGTTCCGGCCTGTTCGGGCGCGGTGCTGGTCGGCGGTAGACGGCGACGAGGGTGTCGAGTCGATGCGTCGCGCCGCACCCCCGGGCCAGGCTCGCCAGGTCGAAGCGCAGGACGTCGCCGACGCCGAACGGCTCACCGACCGACAGGGGTCGGTAGAGGAAGTCGAGATCGGGCGAGACGAGCTCGACCTCGACCAGCTCGCCGGCCAGGTGCCTGAGCGCGACCATCGCCTCGAGCGCTGCGACGCCGCCGCCCGCGATCAGCACATGGCGCTTACCGTCCTTCCCGGGCATCTCTCTATGGTCGGCCCTACGGGCAGGGGAACGCATCCGTGTCCACACGGAAGCCCATACGGGAAAGCCGCAACGAGATCGGGCCGCCCACCGATGCCACGGGGCGAAGCCGAGGCGACGCTGCGTAGGCCATGTTTCCACGCAGCTATGCGGTCGTCTGGCGAGAAGGCGAGGGTCCGGTGCGTGCGGGTGAGCTCGTGCTGGGCCCGACCAGCCTCCGGCTGGAGACCGGGGCGCCGCGGGAACGCCTCTCCGCGCAGAGCCTCCGCTACGAGGAGCTCGCGTCGGTCGCGACCGCAGCCCCTGGCCCAGCGCATCCGCGGACGGCCGACGGCCGTCGTCGAGCGTCACGGGCGGGATCGACTTGCGATCGCCGCGGTCGACGGGCTCGGGGCCGTGCACGAGATCGTCGAGCGGCTGGCGCGCCTGCTTCCGCGCCGGGCGAAGCCATGAGCCGGCTGGTCGTGGTCGTCCCGCTCGCGGACGGCGCGAAGGATCGCGCGCGCGAGCTTCTGGACCAGGGCCCGCCCTTCGACCTGGAGACGACCGACCTGGAGCGCCACTCCGTCTACCTCACGGACCACGAGGCCGTCTTCGTCTTCGAGACCTTGGGCGACGAGCCCCCCAGCGGCGAAGGCCACCGCGACCAGGCTGAGCCCGATGCCGGCGAGCACGCTCTGGCGGGCGATCCGAAGCGAGCGCCGACCGGACGCGCTGAACGCCCTGCGGGAAAGCCGCAGTCCGAACCGGCTACCAGGTTTTCGGCGTGGCCGCGGGCGAGGGCCGGCGCACGCGAATGCGGGCGTCGACAGCGACGTAGCCCTCCTCGAGGCCGAGAACCGGGTTCAGGTCCAGCTCGGCGATCTCGAGGATATCCTCCCCTAGGCGGGAGAGCCGCGCGAGGAGGCCCATCAGCGCGGAGAGGTCGGCTCCCGGGCGGCCGCGAAATCCGGCGACGAGGCGCCCGGCCTTCCCTGCGTGGACGAGCGCCTGCACGTCGGCATCGGTGACGCGGCGCGAGGCAGAACCCCGCCTCCCCGATGAGCTCGGCCAGAACACCGCCCGGGCCGAAGGCCACGAGCGGCCCGAAGACTGGATCCTGGAGGATGCCCGCCAGCAGCTCGACCCCACCCTTGACCATGGCCTGGACTACGACGGGGCCGCCGATCCGCTCCGCGGCCTCTCTCACCTCGTCAGGGCCCGCGAGGTCGAGGGCGACGCCGCCCTGCTCGGTCTTGTGGGCGCCCGGTTCGGCTGTCTTCACGACGACCGGGAAACCAAGCTCCGCCGCGGCGGCGACCGCCGCGCCGGGATCGGCGGCGGAGCGCTCCGGCACGAGGTGGACGCCGTACGCCTCGAGCAGCCGCCGGGCCTCCTCCGGGGTCAGCCAAGATCGTCGGACCGAGCGAGTGCTCCCGCGACCACCTCGGCCGCGCCGCGGGGTCGATGCGGTCGACGGCGATCTCCGCGCCGACGGGCCGGCGGAGCCACTCGGCTCGCTCGGCCGCACGGCCCAGCGCTCGTGCCGCGGATTCCGGATACGCGAAGGAGCCGGGCGCCCCTTCCGCCGACATGAGGACGGAGGACCGGCTTGTCCGACCCCCTCCCGGCCCGAGCGATCGCGGCCGCGACGTCGTCCACCCTCACCCTGGCCGCCGGGACGAAGATGACGACGACGGCGTCGACGGCCGGATCGGCGAGCAGGAGCGGGAGTGCCTGCTCGTACAGCCCGGCGTGGGCGGACCCGAGCATGTCGACGGGGTTGGCAGCGCTGGCCTCGGGCGGGAGCACGGCGGCGAGGCCGGCCCTCGTCTCCTCCGAAAGCTGCGGAAGCTCGAGCCCGGCGGCGTCGCACGCGTCGGCGCAGAGAATCCCGAGCCCGCCGGCGTTGGTCAGCACGGCTACGCGCGGGCCCCGCGGGGGCGGCCGAGCGGACAGGAGCGCGGCGACGTCGACGAGCTCCTCGAACGTGGCGCAGCGGATGACGCCGGCCTGGCGGAACAGGGCGGACACGGCGGCCTCCGAGCCCGCCAGCGCCGCGGTGTGGGAGCTTGCCGCGCGCGATCCTGCTCCGGTGACGCCGCTCTTCATCGCGAGGATCGGCTTCGTGCGCGCGACGCGACGAGCAATCCGTCCAAAGCGCGTGGGGTTGCCGAAGGACTCCAGGTAGAGGAGGACGACCGCCGTAGCCGGGTCGTCCTCCCAGTACTCGAGCAGGTCGTTCGAGGATACGTCCGCCTTGTTCCCGACCGAGACGAACGAGGAGAAGCCGAGACCCCTCGCGCTGGCCTGCTCGAGGAGCGCCAGGCCGAGTGCGCCGCTCTGGGAGGAGAAGCCGATCGACCCGGGAGGAAAGGCTCGCGGCGCGAACGTGGCGTTGAGGTCGGCGGCTGAGCTCGCGATCCCGAGGCAGTTCGGGCCGATGAGCCGCGCCCCGTGCGTCCGGACGAGCGCCAGCAGCCGGTCCTGGAGCTTCGCCCCCTCCGGGCCGAGTTCCGCGAAGCCCGCCGAGATGACGCACAGCGCCCTGACGCCCTGTCGGAGTGCAGCCTCGGACGCGTCCAAGACGAGCTCGGCAGGAAGGCAGACGACCGCGAGCTCGACCTCGCCGGGGGCCTGCTCGATCGACGTGTAGCCGTCGACCTCCGCGACCGCCTCGCCCGAGCGGTTGACCGGATAGGCCGGGCCGCGGAAGCCTCCGGCCACGATGTTGCGGAACAGCTCGCCGCCGATCGACCCCGGGCGCGGGGAGGCGCCGAGGACGGCCACGCTCTCTGGCTCGAAGAAGGGGCGCAACGAAGCGACGACCGCCGCGTGGTCCCGCTCGTCCACGCGTGTCCGGTAGGCCTCGCTCGAGGCGATGGCGAACTCGAGCTCGACCGTCCCTTGGTCGAGCCTCCGCGCAACGTCGAAGCCGGCGTCGGAGAAGACGCGGAGCATCGCGACGTTCTCGGGCAGCACCTCCGCGACGAACCGCTCGATGCCGCGCCGCGCCGCAATCCCGGCCAGCTGTTCGAGCAGGCGGGTCCCGATCCCGCGGCCCTGGAGCTCGTCCGCGACGGCGAAGGAGACCTCGGCCTTGGTCGGGTCCCGGAGCCGATCGTACGCAGCGACCGCCACGACCCGCTCTCCGTCGCCGCCCCCGAGCGTCCCGATCAGGGCGCCGCGCTCGATCCAGTCTGGCTCGAGCACGTTTCCGACGAGCCCGGGCGTGAGCGCGGGCATTCCGTGGAAGCGCAGGTGGAGGCTCTCGGGGGAGAGTTCCTGGAAGAGCCGAAGGAGCACGGACGCGTCGCTCACGGCCGGCGGACGGAGCCGCAGGGTGCTCCCGTCCTTGAGGATGACGTCGAGGACCTGAGGATCCGCTGCCACGCCCGCATCATGCCGTCCCGGGACGCCCCCGAGTTCCGTAGTTCTCCGCATTCGGGATCGGCGCGGCCGCTGATGCGCCCGGCTGGCTCCAGGCCGGATGCTGGAGCCGAACTCAATGCTCCATGGCGGGCATCTCGACCTCACAGAGGACGCTCGACGGCGCGTTCCCCGGCCGCGCCTATCCGACCATCCTCTACTTCGACCTCGCGCCGGGTGTGACGGAGCCGCCGCCGCGACGAGGCTGGAGTCCGCATTCCTCGCCAACGGCATGGAGGCTGAGTCGATCCGCGAGGTGATGGAGGACGTCACCGCGGCGTCAATCACCTTCAATCGACTGATCCAGGGGTTCATGTGCCTCGGGCTCCTGGTCGGCGTGGCCGCGCTGGGCGTCATCAACGCCCGCTCCGTCGTCGAGCGCCGCCAGGAGATCGGCGTCATGCGGGCCATCGGCTTCCGGCGACGGATGGTCGAAGCGTCGTTCCTGCTCGAGTCCACCTTCATCGCGCTGACGTCGATCGTCGTCGGCACCGCGCTCGGGCTCATCCTCTCCTGGAACATCATCGCCGACGTGCGCCGGCAGCCGAGCTGGGAGAACATGACGCTCGTCGTCCCCTGGCTCAACCTGGCGGTCATCTTCCTGCTGGTCTACGCGGTCGCCATGGTCGCGACGGTCGCGCCGGCCCGCCGGGGCGCGCGGGTAGGCCCCGCCGAGGCGCTGCGCCACGAGTGACGCCCTAGCGCCTTCGCGATCTCCGCGGCCCAGTCCGCGATCTCGTCCCAGTCGGCGATCCCGCAAGTCGCCCCGTACTTGCTCGCGACTGCGACGAGCACCGCCATTGGGCCGATGGTGAGGATCGGGACGAACCGCGTCAAATCTGCGGGAAAGCCGCACCCGCGATCGGCGGCCCCACGGATGGAATCGGCCCCCCACCACGCAAGGCTCTACCGAGCGAACTGGAAGGAGAATGCAAGATGACAAGACGCAAGCTGTTCGAGTACGCGGGTCTTGCCGCAGGAGTCGTGCTGATCGCCTTCGGCATCGGCGCGCTCTGGTTGAGCTTCGACGCGCGGAGCACCGTGAAGGACGAGTTGAAGCGCGAGCAGATCGTCGGCTCCCCCGACATGAGCCCGTCCGCGATCCAGGCGGGGATCGACGAAGCCGGCCTGACCGGCGTGACTGCCCCGTCGTGCGATGTGGCCGATCAGCCGATCGAGACGGGCGCCGACGCGCGCTGCTTCTCGCAGTACATGCGCATCCACGCCCTCGAGTCCTCGGGCGGCCTGACGTACGCGCAGATGGGCCGCTTCCTCGCCGCCGACGACCCGGAGAACCCGGCCGGGACGAGTGACGAGGCCGCGGCGCTGACCGATGAAGAGGGCAACCCGGTCCCCAACCAGGCCCGGAACACGTGGGTGACCGAGACCTCGCTCTCGACGGCGCTCAACCTTTCCTACATGGCCGAGCAGCTGGCGCTCTTCGGCATCGTCGTCGGCATCGCGCTGATCCTGACCGGCATCGGGTTCCTCGTGCTGGCGCTCGGCGGCGCTCTGCGCCACTCAGAGGTCGAGGCCGCGCGCGTCGAGAAGACGGCTCTCGCCTAGCCACATCTCTCGCCTCCCCCGGCGAGCAAGCCGGAGCCGTCGGCCCCCTGCCGGCGGCCCGGCCGTCCCTCTACAGAGACTGTCGGGGGAGACGAAACCATGCCGAGAGCGAGCATCCTCGTCGTCTACTACTCGCGAAGTGGAACGAGGGAGACAGTGGCCAGGCGATCGCCGAAGCCACGGGCGCAGACGTCGAGCCGCTGGTCGACCCGGTCAACCGCGGGCGCGCTCTCGGCTTCGTGCGCTCGCTTCGGGACGCCGCCTCCCGGCGGCAGACGATGCTCCAGCCTTTGAGGGTCGATCCGGGCGACTACGACCTCGTCGCCCCAAAAGCCGCGGGTGAGTCCCTGCACTAGTGCGAGCCCGCCGGCAGCCGCAGAGAAGCTGAGGGCGATTCCGGCTTCGACCAGGCCTTGGAACGACGTTTCTCGCTCGCGGGAGGGCGCGCCGCACTATCCGCAGAACTCCGCACGAACGAAGACGTGGATTCCCCGATGGCTCCCGGCTGGCCCGGCGCTACCGTCGGCTGAAGTCAAGCCAAGGAGAAGCCATGAAGCAGATCCTGATCGCAACCGACGGCTCTCCCTCCGCTCAGGAGGCCGTGGACGTCGGGCTCGAGCTCGCCAAGGAGCAGGGCGCGGACGTGACCTTCGTCCACGTGACCTCGCCGGAAGAGGTCCGCGGCGGGCGCGGCGGCTCGCACGCATACACCCACAGCGAGGAGATCGACGAGTCCGAAACCGCTCTCAAGGCCGCCGCCGATGCGGCGGAGGAGGCGGGTGTCTCCTACGCTCTCGAGCGGATCTCCGGCGAGACCGTCGAGACGATCGTGGCGCTGGCCGACACCAAGAACGCCGACGTGATCGTCCTCGGCAGCCGTGGCCGCAACGCTGTCGCGTCAGCACTCCTTGGCAGCGTCTCCCACGGGGTCCTCCGGCACGCGTCGCGGCCGGTACTCGTCGTCAAGGGCGTGAAGGCACCGGCGGAGACGGCGTCCTAGGCCAACTCTCAGAGCCGGCGGAGACACTTCCGCCGGCTCGGCCGCCGTACACGGAGAACAGCCGCCGCCGCCTGTAGGGACTCTACGTAGCTGACACTTCGCCCATGGTGTGTGTCATCTGGAGCGTCGAATTCAGCCCGCTTT
This sequence comes from uncultured Actinomycetes bacterium, assembly GCA_963794055.1. GTDB lineage: Bacteria > Actinomycetota > Thermoleophilia > Gaiellales > Gaiellaceae > JAIBJN01. The sequence goes on along the minus strand of CAWCCL010000005.1, from coordinate 121,958 downwards.
GTGCTTACTCGTCGTCAGGTGCAGGTGTTCCGCTCGCGCGGCGGAAACGCATGCGTAAACACACCCGACGGTACTTGTCTTGCTGCGACCAGTCCGATGTTGGTTCCAAGACACATCTGTTGCGATACGTCCACACGCGGTCGGTCTACCGAAGACGCTGGGGCGCGTTGCCGTCACGGCCGACGCTCGAGCTGGTCCGCGATGTCGCGGAAGGTCGCCAACCAGCCGGTGTTGGCGATGCCCCAGTCGCGCCCGAAGCGAACGACCACCGCGTCCGCGTCGGGAGCGACGTAGATGTACTGACCGTACTTCCCCTGGGCGTAGAAGCGCCCCGGCCGCTCCACGTCGATCCACCAGAAGTACCCGTAACCGTGGTAGGACGCCGGACCGGTGGTCGGATCGGCGCCGCTCGCCGCGCGCACCCAGTCCTCAGAGACGATTCGTCTGCGGTTCCACTCGCCGTCGTGGAGGAAGAGCAGGCCGAAGCGGGCGTAGTCGACCGGCCTCGCGTTGAGGCCGCTCTCCATCTTCTCGAACCCGGACTGCTCGGAGTCGAAGTTCCAGGTGGCATCGGCTTCGGCTCCCAGCGGCTGCCAGAGCCTCCTGGCCATGAAGTCGGAGACCGTCGTTCCCGTGACGCGCTCGAGTACGAGCCCGAGCAGTAGGGGGTGGTAGTTGTTGTAGTGCCACGCTAACCCGGGAGGCCCGTCGATTCGGACCCGGTTCAGCGCGACGTCCCGCAAATCCACCCCGTAGTACGTGTACGTGTCGTCACCGAAGGGCCACGGGAAGCCGCCCTCCTCGTAGTGGATGCCCGACGACATCGTGAGCAGGTCGCGCAGCGTGATCTGCTCGAACCGCTGATCGCGTTCCGCCAGCTCGGGTAGGTAGTCGGTCAACGGGTCCTCGACGCTTCTGATCAGTCCCGCGTCAATCGCGATCCCGACGAGCGTAGACACGAACGACTTCGCGGCGGAGAACGACGTCTGGAGGCTCTCGCGAGTCGCGCCGTCGAAGTAGCGCTCGTGGACGAGGCGGTCTTCGTGGACGACGAGAAACGCGAGCGTGTCCGTCTCGCGCAGGAGCTCGTCGAGGCCCTTCCCTGCAGCGCTTACGACGAGGTCGGCTTCGACGCCGGCGCGAAGGGAACTCGTGCGAGCACCTGCCGGTATCGGCCGCGCAGGGAATCTGTGCTGGTCGCCGACGTCCGACTCGCGCCAGATCATGGCCCGAGCGATCGTGGATTCGTCGGTCGACGTCCACGCCCAGGCGTACACGCCGAGCACCGCCACGATCAGCAACCCGAAGACGCCGCCCGCGAGCAGACACAACCGACGCACACGCGGCCGCTTCGTTTTCACTGTCACGGGCCAGGCTCGTTCCCTCTGCGGCGAAGATACTTGTCGATCTCGCGGCGCTCCCAGTCGATCCCGAAGAGCCCCCCGATCCCCAGGAGCGCGATTCCGGTAATGGCCACGCCGATGCCAGTGCCCAGCATGGGCCAGTAGAACCAGAAGGAGCTGCTGTCGTCGAGCATGTCGATGGCGAACCACATCAGGCTGAGGGCGATCCAGATCCCCACAACCGTGTAGAGGATCCGCTTGCGGCGAACGTACCGCCGAGCTTCCTCCCGGGCCTCGTCCGTGCTCACCATGAACTCGTCCTTTCCCTAGCTTCCGTCGGGCACCGGCCGCGGCGTGGCCCTCGGCGGCGCCTCGGCGCCCTCGACGTGCACGTCGGGGAGCCAGGTGAGCCACGGGGGCAGGTACCAGTTGTGCTTGCCGAGGAGCTTCATCGTTGCCGGGACGAGAACCGTGCGGACGATCGTCGCGTCGATCAGGAGCGCGACGGCCACGCCGAAGCCCATCTGCTGGAAGGCGATCGTGTCGCCCATCGCGAAGCCCCAGAAGACGGCGATGATGATGAGCGCGGCGCCGGTGATGATCCGTGCGGTCGAGCCGACGCCGAAGGCGACGGCGGCGTCCGTGTCGCCAGTCTGGCTGTAGCGCTCGCGGATGCGGCTGAGGAGGAAGACCTGGTAGTCCATCGAGAGGCCGAAGAGGACCGCGAAGAGGAAGAGCGGCACCCAGGCATCGATCGTCTCGGCCTCGCGCAGGCCGAGGAGCTCGTTGCCGATGCCCTCCTGGAAGACGAGGACGAGCAGCCCGTAGGCCGCTCCCACCGCGAGCAGATTCATGACGACGGCCGTCGCAGGGACGACGAGCGAGCGGAAGGCGATCGTGAGCAAGAGGAAGCTCAGCCCCAGCACGAACAGGAGCACGAGCGGGAGCCAGTAGTCGACGGTGTCGTGGTAGTCGAGCTCCTCGGCCGTGGCGCCGCCCACGTACACCTGCGCATCCGCCCCCGCGAACACCCGCGGGATGACGTCGTCGCGCAGCTCGCGGACGGCCTCGATCGCCCGTGTGCCGTTCGCGTCGCCCGCGATCGGCACGGTGACGCGCGCGACCGTGCCCGCCTCGTTCGTCTCGACAGCCGGCTCCCCGAAGATCGCTCGGCCCGCCAGCTCCTGCTCGAGGCGCGCCAACGCCCCCTCGATCGCAGGCGTGTCGACCTCCCCGGCGACCGCGATCTCGACCGGGTCGGTCGTCTCCTTCGGAAACTCCTCGTTGAGCAGCAGGAAGCCCTGCTTCGACTCGAAGCGGTCGGGCAGCGTCGCGGGCCCCGAGGTACCCGTGTCGAGCGCGAGCACGGGCGCCGCGAGCGCGAGGAGCAGTCCGGCGGCTAGGACGAGGCTCAAGACGGGACGGCGCATGACCCCCCGGACGAGCGCGCCCCAGAAGCGGCCCTCCCGGCCCGCCTGCTCAGCCGCGCGTCCGAAGTAAGGAATGCGGAGCGCGTTCACTCGATCTCCGAGCAGGCGCGAGCACCGCGGGAAGGAGCGTGAGCGCCGCGATCACAGAGACGATCGCGACCAGGATCGCGCCGGCCGCGAGGCTTCGGAAGATCGTGCTCGGGACGAGCAGGAGACCGAGCATCGCGAGCACGAAGGCGATCCCGCTGAAGAGCACAGCACGACCGGCGGTGGCACCGGCCGTGGCGATCGCGTCGTGCTTCTCCCGCCCCCCGAGCCGCTCCTCCCGATAGCGCGAGAGGGTGAAGAGCGAGTAGTCGATCCCCAGCGCGAGGCCCATGCCGGTCAGCATGTTCTGGGTGAAGACGGAGAGGTCGTACGCCTGCGCCAGGAGCGCGACGAGCGCGAGCGCAACGGCGATGGAGACGATCGCGAGCATGAGCGGAACGAGCCCCGCAACGACGGCGCCGAAGACGAGCAGCAAGACGACGAGCGCGAGCGGGGCGCCGAAGAAGAGCTCGCCGTTCTTGAGATCCTCCAGCGACGCGGTTTCCTCGTCGGCGTCGGCCGTCAACTCGCCCGTGATCGCCGCCCGATAGCCACCCTCCCGATCGAGTTGCTCGACCGCCTCGACCACCCCGTCGACGTCTCCCTCCCCATCCCTGCCCAGGGCGAGGAGGAGGACGGTCGAGTCACTGTCCTCCGAGACGAGCCCCGGCTGCTCGTCGTAGGTGACGACCCGCGAAGCGCCCGCCGCGCGCAGCTCCTCGGCAAGCGCGGCCACGCGCGCGCGCGTCGCCGCCGCCTCGACCTCGCCCCCCTCGGCCCGCACCACGACGACCTCGGTGATCGCCTGCCCGTTTGCGCCGACCTGAGGAAAGCCCTCGTCCAGGATCCGCTCGGCCTCCTTCGACTCCGTCTCCCGCGTGATCTCCGCCTCGCCCTCGAAGGCGAGGAACATCGCCACGAGGACGAAGGCAGTGAGAACGGCGATGAGCCAGAGACCGACGACGAGCCAGGGCCTGCGGCTGCTCGCCCGAGCGAGCCTCTCAGTCATGGCACCGACGCTAGCCCGTTGGGGGCCATCCCGCCTCGGCCCACGGGTCCGACTTGCACTCCGACTCCAGGTGGAGAAGCGGCTACGGCGGCGGCGCGCCGGGCGTGACGACACCGTGGTCGTAGGCGAAGACGATCGCAGCGGGGCGGTCGCGCACACGCAGCTTTGTGAAGATGCTGCCCACATGGGTCTTCACAGTCGCCTCGGCGACGTGGAGGGCCGCTGCGATCTCGGCGTTGGTCGCTCCGCGCGCCATCAGCCGCAGGACCTCGTGCTCGCGCTCCGTGAGCAGGTCGAGCCGAGCCGCGTCACGGGCTGCCGGCGCCACCAGGCTCCTGTATCGGTCGAGCAGCCGGGGCGCGACCGCCGGGTCGAACCAGGCCCCGCCCCCCGCGACCGCACGAACTGCCGCGATCAGGTCCTCGGCGGACGAGTCCTTGAGCACGAAACCGGAGGCGCCGGCCTCGATCGCTCCCCAGAGCACCTCGTCCTCGCCGAAGGTGGTGAGCACGAGTACGTCGAGAGGGTCGTCGGCGGCGCGCAACCGCTCCGTCGCGACGATACCGTCGAGCGCCGGCATGCGAATGTCCATGAGGACGACGTCCGGACGCAGGGCGGGCAGCTCCTCCACCGCCTGTTGCCCATCGGCGCATTCGGCTACGACCTCGAACCCGTCCTCCGGCGAGAGGATCCGCGCCAGCCCGGTGCGCACGATCGCCTGGTCGTCGACGAGAGCGACTCGGATCACGGGATTCGCGCTCCGCCTGGTAGCTCGTCGTTGCTCTCCACCGGAAGCCGGCAGCTCACTCGCCACCCGTCTGGGCGTTGGCCCGGCGGCGAACTCGCCGCCGAGTGCGGTCGCCCGCTCCTGCATCCCGATCAGTCCGTATCGAGGGCGGTCCGGCTCGGAGGCCGGCGCGACGCCGGCCGGTCCGCTCGTCTCAGCCACGAGACGTATGTGGCGGTCGGCCAGCTCGAGTCCGAGAACCGTGTGCGCGCGCGGCGCGTGCCGTGCAGCATTCGCCAGCGCCTCCTGTGCGATCCGGTACAGGGCAACACCCACCGCGGCCGGTATCTGGGAGAAGTCTCCTTGCATTCGCAGCTCGACGGCAAGACCCCCGGCCCTGGCCTGGTCGACAAGGGCGGAAATCTCCCTCGCCGACGGAAGCGGCGGCGCCACTCCGGCCTCGTCATCGCTACGGAGCAGCGTGACCGTACGACGCAGCTCCTCCATGCTGCGGCGGCCGACCTCCTCGGCCGATCTCAGCGCCTCCTCGGCGGACGCAGGATCGCGGCGCAGCACGTGCCGGGCGCTCGTGACCTGCAGCATGACCCCAGCCAGCCCGTGCCCGACGAAGTCGTGGACGTCACGCGCGATCTGCCGCCGCTCTGCCAGCAGCGCCTGCTGGGCGAGCTCGCGCCGGGTGCCCTCGAGCTGGACCACGAGTCGGTCTTGGCGAGCGACCGCGCGACCGACAACCCAGATGAAGACGATCGCCACGACCCAGATGCCGACGGCGACCTCCATTGGATCCTGGACCAGGGCCACCAACACCGGCGTGGCCGCCGCGAGAACACCGAGCGACACAGCCGCCTCGAGCGACCGAGACCAACGGGCGGCCGCGAAAGCGAGCAGAGTGGCATTGAACATGACCGGCTCGAGCTGTCCGGAGCGCTGTGCCACCACCACCGGAATGACGATGGCGACAGAGACAGCGGCGAGCGGCACATTGGGAGCGAAAGCCCACAGAGCGAAGGCGGCGACGGGCACCGCCGTGAGGACGAGATCGGCTGCCGAGGAGGGTTGGGTGATTGCGGCGACGAGCGCAAACGCCAGCGAGAAGAACGGGAGAACACGGCGAAGGTCGTTAGCTCCGAGCCAACCTCCACCGGGTCTTCCAGCCACACGCCGACTTTACTGCGCGACTCTCGACTTCGACATCATTCTCGAGGCGGAGCTGGCCGACCCGACCGTGGGTGGATCTGGCGAGCGGAGAGAGGTTAGCCGGTCGTTCGTCTGCTCACGCGGAGCGCGATCCCCACTGTCCGAGAGCGAACCGCGTGCCCTCCCAGTCCTCGAACATCGACCACCAGCCGAAATGCATTTCCGTGGGCGGCGCCGGGAAGCGCACGCCTCGCTCACTGAGTTCGGCGTAGGTCTGCTCGATGTCCTCGCACGTGAAGAACACATTCGCGTGCGGCAGCTCGTCGGGCACCTGAGGCCTCGGCTCGTCGCTGGGACGGCGGCTCAGCACCAGCACGAGCGAGCGATCGGGTGCCTCGACCTCGATCCAGCGCTCGTCACCGTAGCTCTCGTCCATGACGACGTCGAACCCGATCGCGCCTGTCCAGAACTGCTTTGCCCGCTCCTGATCGTCGACCGAGACGACGACCTTGGCGACACCAGTGATCATGCAAGCTCCTTTCAACGGTGATTGGCCAGCGCGCTCACTACCTCAGGGCCACGACGATCCGGTCTCCGCCCTGTGTCCCATAGCCGAGAAGATGCGGGACCTGGCTGACTCTCTGTCTTGCCGTGGAACAGGATTTGCTCAAGCGGCGACGTCGAGGCAGTGCCCTGGCAGCGCACGCTTCACCTCGCTTGGATCGGACGCGCGCGCCCACTCGGTGCGGGGGCTGGAGAGTTGGCTCCTAAGTGTTGCTCGGGCACGCTGCAGAGCACTGTTTACAGATGCGACGCTCGATTCGAGGAGAGCCGCCGTGTCGTTCGCCGACCAGCCGAGAAGGTCGCGCAGGACCAGGACTGTGCGCTGCCTCGGCGGCATGTGCTCGATCGCAACGAGGAGCGCCAGTTCGACCGTCTCCTTCGAGACGACCACGGAGGCAGGCTCTGGGTCGGGCGTCGTCATCGCTTCCAGCAGTCGGTGGGTGTCGATTCCCTCTACGTTGGGGGAACGTTGTCGCCCGCGCTGCCGCTCAAGCGCCGTCAGGCATGCATTCGTCGCGATCCGGTAGAGCCAGGACCGGAACGAGGAGCGGCCCTGAAAGGTCTCGCGCTTGTCCCAGGAACGCAAGAACGCCTCCTGGGCGAGGTCCTCCGCATCCTCGTGCGAACCGAGGATCCGATAGGAGTGTGCCACTAGCTCCCGCCGGTAACGCACGAAAAGCTCGGCGAACGCTGACTGATCGCCCGCCGTAGCCGCGTCGACGACCGCGTCCTCGGGACCCTGGTTCCTCGGATCCCCTGTCGAACTCGCGTCGTTGCGCACGTTTGTGCTTCGGGAACGAAGGTCCGTCACGTGGCCGACCCTAGCCCGCTCCGAGAGTGCCCGCATCGGCCCAAGGGCCCGAGTTGCTCTCAGACTGCAGGTGGAAAGGCCAAGCCCGCAAGCGCGTGCGGATCCCGGTTGACGAGTGATCGCTCAATCGCGGGGCGTGCCCACTGGGACACGCCCCGGGTCGATTCTTGGATGTCGGCTACCGGCCCGGACAGCCGAGGGCGGACGCGTAGCTCTCTTCGACCGTCAGCAGCTTGCCGGCGGGGACCAGACCGTCCCCGGCCATCGCGGTCGCGTACTGGCGCAACACCTTGGGGTAGGCACCCTCGTCCTCCATCTCCTGGAGAACGGGCCAGGACGACGCGGTCGCCATCGCCTCGACCGCCTCGCGCTCGCCGACCTCGTCGCCCGCGCGGCGCGCCGCGACCCAGCGGTCGATCCAGGAGCAAGCCACGGCGCCCGCGACCTGCGCACCTAGCTGGTAGCGGTCGCGCACGGCGGAGCTCGTCGCGATCGTCGTCCGATCGAAGCCGGGGGGCAGCGGGATGCCCGCGAGCATCTCGTCGACGGCCTCCGCCTGCAGGGCCGGCTGGATCACGCTGGCCGGCATTGCCGAGAGCCAGGTGTCGACGTCAACCTCGTCGAGCGCAGCGAGCGTCGCCCGAAACTCCTCGGCGTTCGGAGCGAGACCGCGTGCCTCGACCATGTAGTCGCCCTCCTGCCAGACAGCGACGTAGTCACTCGTGCCGGGGTACCGGAAGACGCGGGCCTGCGCGCCGGCCACGGGGGTTGTCGCCAGGTCGTCCATCTCGGCGATGCGCGTGGCAACGGCGTGTTCGTATTGACCTGCGGGCAGCCACTTGAGATCGAGCCTCCGCTCGCCGTTCGCGAGCGTCATCTCGCCGAAATCGACGCTGAACTGGTCGGCCCGCGTAATCTCCCAACCCGGCTCGTCCACCAGAAGCCGCGGGACCGCCTCGGCGACCCGGACGAGCGGCGCAGCCCAGGCCTGCTCGCTGCTTCCGCCCGAAAGGGTGATCGCGGCCACGACCGCGGCTGCGACGGCCGCAGCCACGGGCCCGGCGACGCGGAGGAGGCGCCATCCGCTCCAGCGGCGCGGCCGGCGGGCGGCCCGATCTCGGCCATGAGCGACGCCCGTGCCTGCCGGGCGACCTCGGGGCTTGGCCCCTCGACCCGGGGCCGTGCTTCTCGCAGGAGCTCGATCTCATCCCTCATAGCGAATCCCCTTCACGTAGCTTGCTGTTGACCCTCACCGGCTCATTCCCGAAGTCTGCGAGGAGTTCGCGGAGCGTCCGCCGCGCCCGGTTGAGCCTCGACCTGACGGTCCCCAGGGGGATGTCGAGCGTGGCCGCGACCTCCTCGTAGGTGAGGTCCTCCCAGGCGACCAGGACGACGACGTCGCGGTCTCCCGGCCGAGGTCTGCGAGCGCCTCCAGCAGCCGTGTCCGGGCCGCCCTCGCCGTCATGCGGTCTTCGCTCCCCTCGAGCTCGTCGGCGTGCCCGTTCCGCGACGCGACCTCGAGCCGCGCGAGGGCACGCGCCTGACGCGCGGCGCTCCGCGAGCGCTTCAGCATCAGGTTCGTCGCCAGCCCGTAGAGCCACGGGAGCGCGCTTTCGTGCACCGGGCGGAAGCGCCTGCGCTGTTCGAACGCGATCAGGAAGACCTCACCCGAGAGCTCGTCGGCCACGTTGCGACCCTCGCCGCTCCAGGTAGCGGTGGATCGTCGCGAAGTGGCGATCGAAGACGATCCCGAAGAGCTCCGGCTCCCGCGACGCCTGCGCGAGGAGCTGGGCGTCGCTGCGCGTCACCTCCATCGACGGATCATTCCCGAACTGCGCGCGCGAGTTCACGGAGCGGCGAGCTCTCCGTTGGAAAGGCTCGCGGAGTTCAGCCCGAGCGGTGAGAGACGACGTTGATTAGCGTCCCACTCGGCTCGCAAACCATGAAGCGCCGGACCCCCCACTCCTCATCGCGGAGCGAGTAGGCGATCTCCAAGCCTCGCTCCACGGCCCTGGCGTGGACGGCATCGACGTCGGGCACCTCCACCGAGATGCCAGGCGCCGCCATGTCGTCGTTCCCGATGATGGTCACCTGGGCCGAGGGGTTGGTCGGCGACGCCACCGTCACGACCCAGCCCATGTCCATCGCCACCTCGAAGCCGAGCAGGTCGAGGAAGAAGTCGCGCGTCTCAGCGGGCCGATCGGACTTGATGTTGGGCACCGCCCGGTTAACGGTCACGCTCCGTCTTATATCGGACGACCACTGAGCAAGTAGTGCCGCAGACGAGTCGTTCTCGATTGGGGCGGGCCGCGCCCTCGCCCTTGCGGGTCGGGCTCCGACGCCGAGCGCCTCGATCAGCAGGCGCGCGGCGGCGCGGCCCGAATACTGCTTCTGGCCGTTGTGCGTCAGCGAGTCCCTGACGTCCCGTCGAGGGTGAGGCGCGTGTACCTGGGCTCGATCGTGTCCACGGTCTCGACCAGGACGCTCCAGCCGGTGGCCGAACAGCCCGCCGCGCACGGCCAGCGCTGAGGGGCGGTCGTGCTCGGCCCCGTAGAGGACGTCTTCGACGACCCCGAGCCGAACGTGCGGCGATTCGATACTGAAGCCGTGACAGTGCCTGAGCCAGTAGCCATCACTAACGGCAGTCACCGTCTTCAGCTCCCGTGTCATCGCACCGACTGCTCTCCATTCATCGATCACCAGCCTCAAGCGAGCCAGCAATCCGCAGGAGCTCGGCCCGGCTCAGCCCGCCCCCGATTGTGATGACGAGCCGGTCGGTCTGCGTCCAGAGGTGAGGAATCCCGCGCGGGACGAGCACGATCTCCACCTGTCGCCCCGCGAGCACGCCGCTATCGATGACCGCCTGCTCGCTCTCGTCCACGTGGCCCTCTCCGGTCGCGAGCGGATCGTCCCAGAGCCCGCCGTTCGCGCGCCTCGTCGTCACGAGGAACTGGTCGAGACCCCGCCGGTATGAAAGCGAGACCACGGACGTCGAGGGCGGGTTGCCGGCCTCTGCGCCTGTTGGCGCTCCCTCCCGCGCGACCGCAACCTCGGCGAGCCGGTAGCCCTCCGGGACCCAGGCCGGAACGAGGGGCGCGTAGCCGACGATCTCCGCGACGTCCTCCAGGCGCACGCGCTCGAAGCCGTCGTCCATTCGCGCCACCTCGGCGCCGGACGGAAAGTCGAGCTCGAAGGTGCCCCGCGGAAAGTCGGCGTTGACCTCCAGGTCCCGGAGCCGCAGCTCGCGAAGGAAGGTGCCGTTCTTGAGCTCGAGCACGCGCACCGGCATCCCGGTCGCCTTGTCGACCACGATCTCGAATCGGTCGCCCGAGAACTCGGGAACGATCGCGTTCGGGACCGCGTCGACGGCGAGCACCCAGGACGGCCGCCCGTCGTACGTCGTCTCCCGCACGCGCGGATCCTCGGCCGCGAGAAGAGCGCGCACGAAAGCCGCGAACTGGGTCGGTAGCAGCCAGATGGGAGGACCGGCATCCGGCGGGCCCGGGGCAACGCCGTTCCGCTCTGCGTAGAACAGCGGGCCACCGCCGAGGCTCTCGCTCCGTTGCGCGGAGCGGGCGATGCCGGCCGAGGCGTCATAGGTGACGCGCTCGTCCGAACGCGGCCCGACCAGCGCAAAATCCCCATTCGCGGTCATGACGAAGCGCCAGCGGCGGCGGTCTGCCCGCTCGGTGCCGTCGTAGACGAGCACGCCGCTCAGGGTTCGCATCGAAGCGAGCGCCGAGCGGACCTTGGCCTTGATCGTGGCCGCGGTCGCCGCCTCCGGCCCGACCTCCGGCGAATGACCCGTCCTCGGGATGCCGATCGCGACGATGAGAACAGCGCCGACAACTGCGGCTACGGCAATGACGCGCGGCGCGCGGCGGTGTCGCCTGCGGAGCGGCCGCAAACGTCGCCGGCCGTGGCGTTCCGCCGTGAGCCGGCCACGAAGCTCCTCCTCGAATCCCGGGCGGTGATCCGGCACATCGAGCTCGCGCAGCGCGGCGCCGAGCGGCTCGTCCCGGTACTCGACCGACCGGCGGTCGCTCATCGCCAGGGCGCTCCTTTGGCACGGCGGGCAAGGGCTAAGCGTAGGCCGGCCCTCGCGCGGCTCAGCCGCGAGGCAATCGTTCCCTCCGGCACGCCGAGGACCCGGGCTGCGTCTCGGTAGCCGAATCCCTGCGCGTCGACCAGGAGGACCGCCGCCTCGTTCCTCCGCAGGGAGACGCTCGAGGGCTGCCGCAAGGTCGTTCCTGGTCGCCACGATGTCAGGCACACTGGCGCGTGGGTCGGCCTGCTCGGCCACGCTCTCGAGCGAGAGCGACGTGGCGCCGTGAGAGGCGTTCAGCTCGTCCAGGCAGGCGTTGTAGACGATGCGGTAGAGCCACGTCCCGAGCTTCGAGTCGCCGCGAAACCGCGGCAACGCACGAAAGGCCTTCACGTACGCTTCCTGGAGCGCGTCGTCCGTCCGGTCCGGGTCGCGGAGGAGCCGGTACGCGAGCGATCGCAGGCCGGGGTCGTAGTGGCGGACCAGGGTCATGAACGCCTCCTCGTCGCCCCGTTTCGCCTGCTCGATGACCGCGGGAGCGACCTCGGATGCCGGCGTCTCGATCGTGGTCCGTCCATTCGAGCGGCCTCCTGTACTCATGCCGGTTAGACTCGCATGCGCCGCGATTCTGTTCGCTCCTTGCCAGGCGGCACTTCAGAGGTCGTCCTGGATACGTCAATCGCCCCCCGCCGGATACCGAACGTGGAAGGCCTGGACATGACGTTCGCTGACGACGGCGAGAAGACCTGGATACGAGCCTCCTGCGCCGAACGGCGACGTCCGGCGGACGAGCCACCATCCCGCGGGCCAGTAGCCGGGCAGCCCCGCGTGGTAGGCGGCCTCCGGATACAGGTTCCTGAGGCGCCGTCGAGAATCGCCGATGTCGAGACCACGGTCGGTCTGCCAGTGCGGCCCGCGGGCACGAGCATGGGAAAAGAACCCAAAGGCGGGGCGGCAGGCGTCCCTTCCGCCGAGGTTGTAGAAGTCGATTCTCAGCCCATGACGCGGCCAGCGAACGGTGCACACCGCGCCGCCGTAGCGTCGGTCTCGTTCGCCCGGCATCCCGAAAGCCTCGATTGCCCCTCGAAGGGTGCCGTCCCGCTTCACGAGAAACGGCCCGATCTTCCAGTCGCCTCTGATCGTGAAGGTGTGGGCGCCGGCCGGGGCGGCCGCGAGGAAAAGCGCAGCGCTGATCGCGATACCGATGACAAGTCTCCTCACCCTTGGCTCCTCTCTTTGACATTCGCCCGCATACGCTGACTCACCCTTAGACCCGCAGGCGGCTGAATTCCTTCGCGAGCTGCGATGCTCAGCCCTCGGGCGGGGAGAGGAAGGTGCCGAGCCCACGTGCGTTGATCCACCCTCGACCTGGAGCCTCGGGAGCCAGGCGAGCCACCAGGGTCGGTACCAGTTCCACTCTCCGAGCAGGCGCATCGCACTTGGAAGCAGGACGGAGCGGATGACCGTCGCGTCGATCAGAAGCGCGACGGCGACCGTGAAGCCCATCTGCTGGAACATGATCAGGTCGCCGCGGGCGAAGCCGGCGAAATGGGTGGCAGGCTCGCTCCTCCTGTAAGGCGGGGACGAACTCGGCGCCGGCGCAGACGACCGCGGGTCATCCCTTGCGGACGTCCGCCGCGGCTGAGGGGGGACGATCGCATTTGGTCCGTCCGATGGTGCGCCACCTTTCGGTGGCTTCCGAGCACGGAAGAACGCCTGGCAGAAAGATGCGAAGGTGACGCGGCTCGAGCATGGCCACGGCGAGCTCGGTTGGACGATCCGTCGAAGCGGCCGCCGGGTTGGTCGAGGGGCCGCCGTCGACTGTGCGGGTACCGTGGGGCAGGTGCGAATCGCGACCTGGAACGTCAACTCGGTCAAGCAGCGCGTGCCGCGGCTGCTGCCTTGGCTGGATGAGCGGCGGCCGGACGTGGTCTGCTTGCAGGAGACCAAGCTCGCAGACGATGCGTTCCTCGACCTGCTCGGCAACGAGCTCCGAGACCGCGGGTACGCCGTCGCAGTTCACGGCGAGGCGACGTGGAATGGAGTCGCGATCCTCTCGCGTGTGGGTCTGGATGACGTGGTGGTGGGACTCGCCGGTGCGCCGGGCTTCCCGCGTCCAGAATCGCGTGCGGTCTCTGCTACGTGCGGCGGGATCCGGGTGGTCTCTGTGTACGTACCGAACGGGCGCGTGCCGGACTCGGAGCACTACCAATACAAGCTCGCCTGGCTGGCTTCGCTGCGGGAGATGGTTGCCGCCGGTCCGGAGGCGACGGTCGTATGCGGCGACATGAACATCGCACCGACCGACGACGATGTGTTCGATCCCGAGGCCTACGTAGGACAGACCCACGTCACCCCCCTTGAGCGGGCGGCCCTGGCGGAGCTCCAGGCGCTCGGCTTGCGTGACGTCGTGCGCGATCGCTGGCCGAACGAGCGGGTGTTCACCTACTGGGACTACCGGGCGGGGATGTTCCATCAGGACCTCGGGATGCGGATCGATCTGGTATTGGCCAGCGAGACGGTCGCCGACCGTGTGCGGGCGGCATGGGTGGACCGGCAGGCCCGCAAGGGAAGCGGGCCTAGCGACCATGCGCCGGTGATCGTCGACATGGACGAGGCGCCGGACGGGGACATCGGGCCAGTCGTGCCGCCGCCCTCCGCTCCGGTGACGACGCGCGGCTCGCCCAAGCTGCCGCAGTCGCGGTAGGGGCCCCCGGGGGCGTTACCGCGGGCGGTCACGATCGCGCGAGGGCTGAACGCGCTTTGGCTCTCCCGGCATCCTCGGATAGTCGGGTGGGTAAGGCATGTCCCCCCGTCCGTCCGCGGCGTCGTTCTCGTACATGTCCAGCAACGGCTGGAGCGAGTGGACGGCTTCGTCGATCGTCGCGTGGCGATCGCCCACCTCGGCAAAGCGCGCGGGCATGGTCGCGACCGTGAAGTCCTCAGGCGCGACTTCGGCGAGCTCGTCCCACGTGACCGGTGCGGAGACCGGCGCGCCCGCCTTCGGCCGGACGCTGTAAGCCGAGGCGATCGCGACGCGCGCTTTCTCCGTCGCATATGTGGAGACGTCTTCCGCGTGCAGCATCTCTTGCAGCCGCTGCAGCATCTTCTGCTGGCTCGCCACGGCGAGCGTCGTACGGCGTCTTCGGGCGCCTGTTTGGTGACTACGTGAACGCCTTGTGAGCGGCGGAGCTCATCTCCGGCGATCCTGCGCTACAGCAGCTGGGATGCCGCGTGCGAAGCCGCGCTCGAAGACGACGACCCTGACGATCCCGACGACGAGCCTGGTGATGATGGTGATGACGATCCCGGTAGCGATGACGACGACAGCGGCGGCACTGCCCAGCGGCCAAGACCCGGCGGCCGTCTAGCCCTCATCCGGCGGCCCACGGCTAAAGACACGATGCCTGTGGCGTGACGAAGTGGAAGCACCTGGACAACGCTTTGGCCAGTCCGACGGCGATGAGTTTCGCAGTGGTCCCCAGTCTGTACCCACACACCGGTCAACCGCACTCGAGGAGACGACATGACCGCTACCTACACCTTCGACGTCTTTTCCAGCCTCGACGGCTACGGCTCTGCCAGCGCAAACTGGACCGGCTACTGGGGTAAGCAAGGCCCCGAGTTGCTCGACCACCGCCTTGCCTTGTACGGCGCGGAGCAGCGGATGGTCTTCGGGGCAAACACGTATCGGGCATTCGCGCGGATGCTGGCCTCGAGCACCGAGGAGTCCGAAGTGCGTGACCCATGGGTCACTCGGATGAGGAGCATGCCGGCAACGGTGGTGTCGACGACGCTCGAAGGACCCCTCGACTGGCCGAACGCGACCGCTCGTGAGCGGTGACGCCGTCGACATCGTCGCCCGGCTCAAGGAGGAGTCCGAGGTGCCGTTGCGCTCGCACGGCAGCCTGTCGTTGAACCGGGCGCTGATGGCCGCCGGCCTAGTCGACCGCGTACAGGTCACGCTCTTCCCTGTCATCACCGGTCAGACCGGGCTGGACCCGATCTTCCAGGGTGCGGCCGACTTCGACCTGGAGCTGCTCGAGCACCGGACGCTCGACGGTCACATCCAAGAACTCATCTACCGACCCACCCTCCATTGACCTCTTCGCGCCGCCGCTACTGAATCAGCGTGAGCAGCTTGAACATCGGGAGGTACATCGCGATGATGATCACCCCGACGACGCAGCCGACCGCGATCATCATCAGCGGCTCGATGATCGAGGTCAAGTTGGCGATTGCGGAGTCGACCTCGTCCTCGTAGAAGTCCGCGATCTTCGACAGCATCTTCTCGAGCTCTCCGGTCTCCTCGCCGACCCGGACCATGTGGGAGACCATCGGCGGGAAGATGGCCGCCTCGGCGAGCGGGATAGCGATGGGCACGCCCTGGGTGACGCGCTCCTTGACGACCAGGGTGGCGTCCTCGATCAGGCTGTTGCCGGCCGTGGCGCTCGTGATCTCGAGCGAGCGGATGATGTCGACGCCGGCGGCGACCAGCGTCGAGAGGGTGCGCGAGAAGCGCGCCATGCCGATCTTGATGATCACCTTGCCGATGCCCATCGGGGCGCGGACGCGCATGGCGTCCCAGATTCTGCGGCCCTTCTCGGTCTTCTTCGCGCGCAGGAGGCCGTAGATGCCGAGCCCGACGACCGGGAAGACGATGTACCAGCGTGCGCGCAGGAAGTCCGAGGCCGTGACGACGATCTGCGTCAGCATGGGCAGGTCGCCGCCGAGCTGCTGGAAGATCCCTACGAAGATCGGGACGAGGAAGAGGAGCATGCCGATCAGGACGAGCGTCGCGAAGGCCATGACCATCAGCGGATACATCATCGCCCCGCGGACCCGGCGCTTGATCTTCGTCTCCTTCTCGATCTGGTAGGCAACGCGATCGAGGACGACGTCGAGGATTCCGGCCGCCTCGCCTGCCTCGACCATGGCGATGTAGAGGCGGGAGAAGACACGCGGGTGCCGCGCCAGGGCCTCGGAGAGAAGGAGGCCGCCTTCGACATCGGCGCGCAGCTCGGCGATGACCATGGCGAGCTTCTTGTCCTCGGTCTGCTCCTCGAGGATCACTAGTGCGGTGACGACGTTCAGCCCCGCCTCGATCATCGTCGCGAATTGGCGCGAGAAGATCTGGAGCGACTTGGCCTTGACCTTCTTGACCGCGAAGGCCTGGCTCTTGACTCCGGCCGCCCGCTCCTCGAGCCCGACCGCCAGGAGCCCGCGGACGCGCAGTGCCTCCCGAGCGGCGCCCGCGTCAGGGGCGGTGATCTCACCGACCGATTCGAGACCGGTCGCGTTGATGGCCGTATACGCGAACGACGCCATGTGGCAGGGAATCGGCAGCCGCCGTTGTTCGCTTGAGTGGGGACGGCGCTGTGCCGATGAAGAAATTTGTGTCCGCCTCGAGCCGACTCCTCATGGCACGCCTTCGCGACGAGCGGGGCTTCGGCATGATCGAGCTCGTCGCGGCGATGACGATCATGCTCATCGGCGTCCTCGCGGTCTTCGCGCTCTTCCAAGCAGGACTCGTCCAACTCCGCAGGGCTAGCACGGTGACGACCGCGGGGGCCCTGGCCGACGCGGAAATGGAGCGCTCCCGGGCCGCGCGGTACGACACGCTCGGGCTCGATGCGACCGAGATCGCCGCGCTTCTGGCGGCGGAGAACCCCGACGTGTACGCGGCAGACGAAGCCTACGCTCCCGACTCGATGACGACAACGGTGACCGGAGGCCTCACGAGCAGCGGGGCGACACTCACCGTCGCCGGGTGGACCGGCTTTCCGGTCTCGCCCGAGTTCCGCGTCACGATCGACAGCGAAGTCCTGATCGTCACCGCGGGCGCGGGCACCACGACCTGGACCGTCGAGCGCGGCGCAGACGGCACGAGCCCGGCGGCCCACAGCGCCGGCGCGACTGTCACGCTCCGCGAGAGCGTAACCGTCGGCGCCTGCTCTCTCGGAGGGTCGCCGTGCACGACCCTGGATCCGTCGAAGACCTCGACGGGAGCGGACGGCAAGAGCTACCGCGTGGACACCTTCGTCACCTGGACCCAGGTCGCCAACGGGAGCGGAGTCGCCGGCCGCGCCGTGAAGAAGCTGACGGTCGTAGTCCGCGAGCCGACCGTGCCGTACAAGGAGTGGGCCCGCGTGACGTCGATCTTCGACGAGTCGACCGGCCTCTAGGCCGCCGAGTACGGGTCGCACCCGATTCCCCGCGTGCCCCTCCGGCCCGAAAGCGCTGCGCGGCGAGCACGGCCCGGGCTAGCTGCTGAGACAGTCTTCTGCGGTCGACCCGGGGACTCAGGGCACCTTGAAGTCCACCGAGACCACCCGCACCGTGTAGCTCGTGCCGTCGTCCCCGACGAGCTGAACCTGCTCGCCGACCGCGATCGCCACGGTCTCCCGGCCGTCGTCAAAGGAACCACTCGCAAGCCCGACCTCGACGCCCGACTCGGTGACGTTCGCCAGTCGGAAGACGGGATTCTGCGGTCGGGAACGCCGCGCCGTAGACGACCTCCTCCGACTGGCCGTTCACCTCGATCACGGCCGTGTTGGTGAGCTGGCTCGTATCGGAGGGGGGCGGCGTGCCACCGCCAGGCGCCACGAACGGGTTGCGGGCGGTGAAGCGGCTGAAGGACAGAAGCTGGTCGCTCCTGGCCGTGGGCAGCGGCTCGCTGTCGACGAGGGCGCCGGCCGGGGGCGCACCGGGGGCGGGCGTCGCCGCGCCCGGGACGGAAGAGGACGTAGTCGTCGTTGCTGTCACAGGCGTCGCTTCCGGGGCCGGCTGAGCGAAGAGAGACTTGTACATCTTCGGCCCCTGCCACGCGACGAGCCCGAGGAAGAGCGGCAGGAGGAGGAGAAGCAGCTTCTTCTGCTTGGCCGCCTTGGCCTTCTGGATGTCCGCTGCGCTGCGCCGGGCCATCTGTCTAGCCGGTCCCGACGGCCGCGGCCGGATCCTGGCCGGATGCGGGCGTGGTTGCAGTTGACGGCGCGGTCGCGCCGGGAATGGCGGCCGCCGGCGCGGCCGAGTACGAGTATGCGCTGACCGTGATTGCAGCCTGCACCTGGGGAAAGCCGACCGAGCCCTCGTGCAGGTCGAGCGCATCGAGCGTGAACAGGCGCCCTGCCGACTCGAGCTCGCCGTCGCGGACGATGACGAGGTTGCGAAGGCGGAAGAGGAAGTCCGTGAGGTCGTAGTAGCTTCCCTCGAAGGTGAGCATGAATGGAACAGCCAGGAAAACCCCCTCCCGGGCAACCGACGCTTGAGGCGCGATCGAGATGAAGTCGACGCCCGAGGCCTTCGCCACGGCGTTCAGCTCGAGGATCACGCTCGACGTGTCGGTTGCATCCGGCATCGCCTTCGTGAGGCGGAACAGGTCGGCGACCTTGATCGTCTCGCCAGCAGACGCCCGCTGTTGCGCGGCGAGGGCGGCGTCGACTTTGCCCTGAAATTCCGCGATGCGCCCGTCGATGCTCGAGCTCTCGTCCATCTTCGGCTTGACCAGAAGGAAGAACGCGATTGCAGCAATGATCAGAAGTGCGGGCGCGACGAGTGCAGCGGCGGGGATCTGGCGCTTCACGACGACGGAGCCCCCAGGGGGTCGACGCCGGCGAGGATCGTGAACGAGTACACGCGCCCGGTCTCGCTATCTGCGCCGGTGCTGGCCTGGAGCTGAACCATTGTCAACTCGGGAATGCTCTCGAGCCTCGACAGGAAGAGCGCCACACTCTCATGGCTCCGGGCGAGCCCGACGGCCGTGAGCGAGTTAGGCGACGTCGAGCCGGCGGCGGCCGGCGGCGGGGCTCCCGCGGCGCCCTGTGCGGCGTTGGGCGTGGTCGCGGAGAGCTGAGTCAGCCAGACGTCCTCCGGTAGGACGAGGGACACCTCGCGCAGGATCCGATCCCAGGCAATCCGGATCGCGAGCGCCGCCGAGAGCGCGGTGGTGCGCTCCTGTCCTTGGCCTGCAAGCGCGGGCGCCGCCGACGTGGGCTCCTCGGACGCCACATCGAGCTCGGCGAGCTGCGCCCGCAGGTCGTCGAGCTCTCCTTGCTTCGTCATGACGGCGGCCCCCGTGAAGAGGTAGGCGGCGGCGAGACCGGCGAAGAGGACGAGGCCGAGCAGCGCGACTGCGATCTTGGCCAGGCCGACGCGTCCCCCCTTTTCGCGCGTCTCCTCCTTCGGCATGAGGTCGAAGGCGCGCATGAGGGGAATCTGCGGGAGCTCGGCCGCGCTCTTCGGCTCGACTGCGGGAGCCTTCGCCCCCCGCCGGCGGCGCTGCTTCGGCTCCTTCTCCCGCGGCGCCCGCGCGAAGAGCGTCCGGCGTTCCTTCGGCTCCTCAACGGAAGGAGCCTCGGGGGTGGCCGCGGCTGCGGCTGCCTCCGTGTTCGGATTCTTCGCCCGGCGCCCGAAGAGGTCCGAGAGCTTGATCTCCTTCTTGAAGTCGACCATGTCCTAGATCGCCATGCCGAGGCCGATCGGCACCGTGTGGGAGGAGTTGGGCGATTCGCCCTTCAGCTTCTTGCCGACAGCGACACCGGCGAGCGGATCACCGACCCGCACCGGTACGCCCACGAGCTGCTGGAGCTCGGTGGCGAGCCCGGCGAGCTGTGCGGTTCCACCGGCGAGGACAAGCTCGCGGATCCCGAGGGAATCGGGCTGGCCCTGGTAGAACTGGAGCGAGGAGACGAGCTCGCGGCCGAAGCCCTGGAGGCCGACCCTGAGCGCCTCGCGAGCCCGAACCGCCTGCTCCGGGCCGATGCCCTCCGGCACCGTGTCGCCCTGCAGGCCGAGCTCGACCTTGACGCGCTCGGCGTCGGCCGGCTCGAGCTCGAGCCCGCGCGCGACCGCGTCGCTCAGGGAGTTGCCGCCCCACTCGAGCACGCGCGTGTACTCGCAGCTGAACCCGTCGGAGACCCCGAGCACGCTGCGCTCGGAGCCGATGGACACGGCGACGAGCGCGCTCCGCTCGGAGCCTCCGCCCGCCTCGCTGGCGAACGCGGGCGTCAGCGCGCGGAGGAGCGCGAAGGCCTCGAGGTCGACGCCCAGCAGCCGGATGCCGGCGAGCTTGCAGGCCTCGACGTACGCGGCGATGAGATCGCGGTAGGCGACGACGAGGAGAACCCGCTTCGACGGCGTGCCGTCGGTCGCCGTTCCCTCTCCGAGGATCTGGAAGTCGAGCACTGCTTCGTCGATCGGGACCGGGAGCGCCTCCTGGGCGCGGAAGCGCACGGCGTTTGCCAGCTGCTTCGGGTCCTCGATCCCGGAAGATCTCGATCGTCCGCACGCCGATCCGGTTGTTGGCGAGGCCGATGCGCACGTTGCGCTTCGGAAGCTTGTGCCGGCGGAAGAACTCCTTGAGAGCCGCGCCCAGTGCCTCGACCTCGCGCACCTCGCCGCCGGCGATCACACCGGGAGCGAGCGGCGAGCCGGCGAGCTGCACGACCTCGGTGGAGCCGTTCACGGAGACGCACGCGGCGTTGAGCCTCGACGCGCCGAGCTTCAAACCCACGACCTTCTTCGCCACAGTCCCGCTCCCTAGCCCCCGGCCACCCGCAGGTTGCCTCCGGGCGTCGCCCCGGGCTGGTCGCCCGCGATCAGGCCGTTGCGCTCCAGGAGGCTCCTGAGCTGGTCGGGGCGGCTCGAGCGCTGGAGTGCGAGCTCTGCCGTGATCTTCCCGTGGCGGACGAGCTCGAGCATCGCCTGCTCGAGCGTCTGCATGCCCCGGCTCGTGTTGGTCTGCATGACCGAGTAGATCTGCTCGACCTTGGCCTGGCGGATGAGGTTCCGGACCGCGTCGTCGGGCAGCAGGATCTCGAGCGCCGCGACCCTGCCCTTTCCGTCGACGGTGGGGAGGAGAGTCTGGGTGACGATGCCCTGGAGCGTCGAGGCGATCTGGACGCGCACCTGCTCCTGCTGGGCGCCCGGGAAGACGTCGATGAGGCGGTCGACGGTCGAGGGCGCGTCCTGCGTGTGCAGGGTGGCGAAGACGAGGTGGCCCGTCTCGGCCGCAGTCAGCGCGGTCCCGATCGTCTCGAGGTCGCGCATCTCGCCCAGGAGGATCACGTCGGGGTCCTGGCGGAGCGCGCCACGCAGGGCGTCGGCGAAGCTCGTCGCGTCGGGCCCGATCTCCCGCTGGTTGACGATGCAGCGCTTGTGCCGGTGAAGAAACTCGATCGGGTCCTCGATGGTCATGATGTGGTCGTCGCGCGTGCGGTTGATCTCGTCGATCACCGCCGCGAGCGTGGTCGACTTGCCGGAGCCGGTCGGGCCCGTCACGAGGACGAGGCCGCGCGGCTTCGACGTGAAGTCCTTGAGGACCGGCGGAAGCCCGAGTTGATCGAGCGTCTTCAGGTCCGCCGGGATGAGCCGGAAGGCCGCCCCGAGGCTTTCCCGCTGGAAGTAGACGTTGACGCGGAAGCGCGCGAGGCCCGGGATCGAGTACGAGATGTCGATCTGGCGCTTCACCTCGAAGTGCTTCTGCTGCTCAGTCGAGAGGATGCGGTAGAGCATCCGCTGCGTGTCGTCGGGGCTCAGGCGCGCGAAATCGTCGAGCCGCTCGAGGTGGCCGTTGACCCGGACGACGGGCTCCGAGCCGACGGTGACGTGGAGGTCCGAGGCACCGCGTACGACGACCTGCTCGAGCAGGTCGTCCACGGACGTCGCGGCGCGCCGCTCGGGCGGCGCAGGCGTGCCGTCGACCGCCTGGGCGGGCTCGGGGTCGGGGTGCGCGACGGGTTCGGGAGTGGGCTGCAGCGTCGGGTCCATGGATCCTCTCGACCCGTGCTATCGGCAGCGAACCGGCACCACTAAAGGGGTGTGGAGAATCCCCCGAACGAGGGGAAGCCAGCCGGACCCCAACCGCCGATACCACCCCCTGAGCCACTGCACGCTTAACGCTTGTTCCAAGGAAGGAGTTCCGCTCATGATTCAGAGGCTCAGGAACCGAATCACACGCTCGGAGTCCGAGGGCGGTTTCACGCTCATCGAGCTCCTTGTCGTGATCATCATCATCGGCATCCTGCTCGCGATCGCGATCCCCTCGTACCTCAGCTTCCGTGCCCGCGCAGAGCGGTCGGCAGCTCAGGCGAATGTTCGCGCCTCGATTCCGGGTGTGGAGGCGTATTACGCCGACCACACGGCGACCGGCTACTCCGGTCTCACGTCTGCGGTCCTGAAGGCTTCGTACGACCAGGGCATCAAGAACGTGAACGTCGTTCGCGCGACGACCGGGTCGTACTGCATCCAGAGCATCGTCGGCCAGGCCACGTACAAGAAGGGCGGCCCGGCAGCAGACATCACCTCCGGCGCCTGCTAGACAAGGCATCCGGACTGGATCGAGAAGAGGCGCGGGAGACCGCGCCTCTTCTTTTTCCTGAACCCGTCCCGAAGCGAAGCCCTGAGCCGGCGTCATTTCGGCACGGGTTCTGCTAAGAGGCTCGTGACAGGTGCCGATAGGAACCGTGGAATGCGGCAGCAGCTGAGACTTCGCGTGCTCGTCCCCGTCGCCGTCCTCGGCCTCCTCGGGGCGGGCTTCGGCGCGTTCGCCATGGGCGGTCCGGCCGCTCCCGAGTCGATCCCCGTGCATCCGACCAGTTCGGCCGCGGTCGACACCGGCGCGACCGACACGGGCGCCACGGACACGGCGCCGACCACCACCGCGCCGACGACCACGGAGACCGAGCCGGCCCCGACGCCGACGACCCCGGAGCCAGAGAAGCAGACGCCGCTCCAGAAGCAGCTCGCAGCGCATCGCGTGGTCGTCGTCGTCTTCCACACCCCCGGCGCCGACCTCGACGCCCAGGCCGTGCGAGAAGCGCGAGCGGGCGCTGCGGCCGCAAACGCCGGCTACCTCGCCGTCGACGTCACGAAGGAGAGCGCAGTCGAGGATCTCGCGGCCGAGTACGAGGTGCTCGAAGCGCCGACCGTGCTCGTGATCGTCCGCGGCGGCGAGCTGCGCTCGCGCTTCGCAGGCGTCGTCGACCGCCTGACCGTGGCCCAGGCGGTCACGAACGCGCTGAAGTGAGCGACGCGGCGGTCGAGCCGCAGGAGGTCGAGCTCCGCTCGGCCCGCAAGGACGGCCGCGAGCTGCTCCGCCTGCGCTACGTCGAGGAGCAGAGCAACTTCTTGATCGAATGCGAGGTCTACCCCTTGGGCGGCCTGCGCGTCGAGCCGCTGCGGCCTGGGCCTTACCGGTTCAGGACGCGCGACGACGCTGACACGTTCATCCGCGAGACCATCACGATCCTGGAGTACCTCGGCTGCGACGTCACGTGACGCCCGCGCCCGGCGAATCCCCTCATCGGGGGCTTCCCAACCTGCGGGCAGCACGCACAGTGCGACGGTAAGCAGTTCCACCACCGACGTTCCAAGGCTGGGACAGGAGCGGATATGCCGACGATGAGGACGCTCCTGCGGCGCGATAACGAAAACGGCCAGGTCGTAGTGCTCCTGGCAGTCACCCTCGTGGTCCTCATCGGCTCCGCAGCGCTCGTGATCGACGTCGGGCGCGCGTACCTCGCCAAGCGCCACCTCCAGGCCTCCGCGGACGCCGCGGCGACGGCAGGGGCGCTCGAGCTTCCGGACCCCATCGAGGCGCAGAACTACGCGCTGAACTACAGCGGTCTGGACGGGGCGAAGAACGACAACAACAAGCTTCCCTCGGTCTCGACGACGGTGATAACCAAGTGCCTCTCGCTCGCTCCCTGTAGCCCGGTGAATGCCGTTCAGGTAGAGCAGACCACGATCGTGCCGACGATCTTCGCCAAGGTGCTCGGGATCGATCACTTCACGATCAGGGCGAAGGCGACGGCCTGTTCGCCGTGCTCGTCGAAGCCGCTCGACATCATGCTGGTCCTCGACCGGACGGGGTCCATGTGCCAGGACTCCAACGGCAACAACGACCCAGCGTGCACGGACCTGAACAACGCGCGCAACGGCCTGCTGGAGTTCGTCCAGTACATGGACCCGACGATCCACAAGATCGGCTTCGCCGTCTTCCCACCGGCCACGAGCAGCGGCGCCCGCTGCAACACGCCGGCGACGAGCAACTACAACTCGACGTCGGCCGTGTACACCGTGGTCCAGCTGTCGAGCGACTACAAGACCGGGACGGACCTGAACGAGTCCTCCAGCCTCGTCTCGACGATCCGCTGCCAGCGGGGCGGTGGCGCGACGGCCTACGCCAACGCGCTCGAGCGGGCACAGTCCGAGCTCACGAGCTCGCGTGGACGCCCAGGCGTCCAGAACGTGATCGTCTTCTTCACCGACGGCGCCGCGAACACTGGTCCGACCTACTACCCCTCCACGTCACCGTACCGCCGCCAGCCGTGCCGGCAGGGAGTCAACTCGGCGAGCGCCATCAAGGGCGCGGGCACGCTCGTCTACTCGATCGGCTACGACCTCGACGCGTTGAGCGGCGGCGCGAACGTCTGCCAGTCCTACACCGGCGCGCTCGAGTCACCCGCGATCACTGCCTATGACGCGGTTCGGTTGATCGCGACGAACGGCGACACGTTCTTCAACCGCCCGAACCCCGGCGACCTGACGCGGGTCTACACGCAGATCGCCGCCGAGATCGGCGGCACCCGGCTCGTCCCCGACGACTCGCTCTAGGGGTCTCGCTAGACGAGCACGCGGGCGAGCTCCTCGAGGGAGGTCAGCCCCGAGACGACCTTGGAGAGGCCGTCGTCCCACAGGGTCTTCATGCCGGTCTCGAGCGCGGCGCGCTCGAGCTCCTCACGGCTCGCGTGCTGCGCGGCGAGCCGGCTCACGTCCTCGGTCATCACCATCAGCTGGTAGATGCCGATCCGGCCCTTGTAGCCCGTCTGGTTGCACCTCGGGCAGCCGCGCTTGCGGTAGAGGCCGACGCCGTCGGCGGTGGCGGCCTGCTCGGGGCTGAAGCGCGCCTCGAGCATCTCCTCCCGCGTGGCCATGTACATCTCGCAGCAGTGCGTGCAGAGCTTTCGCGCGAGACGCTGCGCGAGGACGGCGGTGACGGCCGAGCCGGTCAGAAACGGCTCGACGCCCATCTCGTTGAGGCGCGTGAGCGCGCTCGGGGCGTCGTTCGTGTGCAGCGTGGAGAGGACGAGGTGACCCGTGAGGGCGGCCTCGACGGCCATTTTGGCCGTCTCGGCGTCGCGGATCTCCCCCACCATCACCACGTCGGGGTCTGAGCGCAGGATCGAGCGCAGCGCGGCCGAGAAGGTCATGCCCGCGCGCAGGTTCACCTGGACCTGGTTGAGGCCGGCGAGGCGGTACTCGACCGGATCCTCGACCGTGATGATGTTGATCTCGGAGCGGTTGATCTCGTTGAGCGCCGCGTACAGGGTCGTCGACTTACCGGAGCCGGTCGGTCCGGTCACGAGGAGGGCGCCCGTCGGCTTGACGACGATCTCCTCGAAGACCGCGCGCATGTCGTCGGAGAGACCGAGCTCGGCCAGCGTCGGCGGGCGTTTCGACTTGTCCAGGAGGCGCATGACGACGCCCTCGCCCTCGACGGTCGGCAGCACCGCGACGCGGATGTCGAGCAGGCGTCCGGCTGCCTTCGCGTTCAGGGAGATGCGGCCGTCCTGCGGCTTGCGCCGCTCGGCGATGTCGAGCTTGGCGAGCACCTTCAGGCGCGTCGTCACCCCGGCCGCGAGCCGCTTGGGGATGCGCTGCAGCTCGTGGAGGACGCCGTCGACGCGGGAGCGCACGACCAGGGCATCGTCCTGGGGGTCGAAGTGGATGTCGCTGGCGCCGTCCTCGGCGGCCTGGAGGATGATCGAGTTGACGAGGCGGACGAGCGGCGCGTCGGAGACGCCGTCGTCTGCCTCGAGGTCGTCGCCCTCCTCCTCGTCCTCGTCGCCGAGATCGAATTCCTCTTCGACAAGAGCGGCGCGCTCCCAGGCCTCAGATGCCTTGTGCAGCCGCTTGAGCTCGAGGTCGATCTCCTCCTTCGGAGCGACGCCGACCTCGAGTACGTAGCGGGTCGCAAGCCGGAGCTCGTCGATCGCCTGCACGTTTGTCGGGTCGGCGATGGCGATGCGGAGGCGGTCGCCGGCGATCTGGTACGGCACCGCCACCGCCCGCTCGAGGACGTGAGCGGGAATCGAGTCGGCGGCGAGCTTCTGGACACCGGTCGAGCCCAGGTCGACATACGGGAGGTGGTGGCGCTCGGCGAGCTCGCGAGCCTCGTCGCCGGCGGTCGCAGCCCGGCTTCTGGGGCCGGGCACCAGAAGCTCGGAGCTCGCGGTCAGCTGCTCGTCCATGATCGCCTGCGCCAGCGACCCGGTCCCCGCGCGCGAGCGCGCGCCCGAGAGCCGGTCGAGCGGGATCAGGCCCGTCGTCTCGAGCAGGTCGGCGACGAGCTGGGCGATCGGGTTCGTGGAGATGCCCGCACCCTGCGGGTACTGCGGCTCGATGCCGGGCGCCTTCTCCTCGCCCTCGTTCGCGCCCGTGCGTCGTAGCGGCTGAAGCTCGTCGAACTCCATCTCAGGGAGTTATCGGCTGTGCGCCGTCCATCCCCAAGAGGGGGGATAGACGGCTCCTCAGAGCCCGGTGCCGCTCAAGTAGGCGTCGAGGAGCGCGTCCCCGAAGAAGAGCGCGATCACGGCCCCGAGAGCGAGGAAGGGGCCGAACGGGATCGCCATCTTGCGCGCCGCGCCCCCGTGGCGCGCGAGCAGGTAGACGGCAGGGATCAGCGCCGCGACCATCCCGATCATGAGCCCGACGAAGACGAGCTTGCCGAGCATCGCGCCTAGGAGCAGGCAGAGCTTGACGTCCCCCATGCCCATTCCCTTCGGATAGACGAGCAGCGCGGCGAAGAGGAACGCGGCCGCGCCGAGCGGCGCCAGGATCCACTCGAGCCACTGCTGAGGGTAGAGGACGAGCTGCGCGGCGAGGACGATCCCCGCCGCCGGGAGCACGATCTTGTCCGGGAGGATGAGCCGCTCGAGGTCGATCGCCGAGAGGACGACGAGCGTCGAGCAGAAGAACGCGGCCACGAAGGCGTCGGCCGTGAGCCCAAAGTGAAGGAAGCAGGCGGCGACGAGGAACGCCGTCAGCAGCTCGACGGCGAGGTAGCGTGCCCCAATGCGGACGCCGCAGGTCCGGCACTCGCCCCGAAGGAGCAGGTACGAGAGCACCGGGACGTTGTCGCGCCACGCGATCTGCGTCCCGCACGAGCCGCAGGCCGACGGCGGGTGCACGAGCGAGCGTCCTTCCGGCAGGCGCGCTGCGACGACGTTGAGGAAGCTTCCCAGCGCGAG
This sequence comes from uncultured Actinomycetes bacterium, assembly GCA_963794055.1. Taxonomy (GTDB): domain Bacteria; phylum Actinomycetota; class Thermoleophilia; order Gaiellales; family Gaiellaceae; genus JAIBJN01. The sequence goes on along the minus strand of CAWCCL010000005.1, from coordinate 94,534 downwards.
CGCCGGCGGGAGCGCGAGGGCGGCGAGGGCGGCGTTCATCCCCTCACCTATCGGCGGCGGCGGCCGCGGCCCTTAGAGTTCCTGACGTAATGGGGCCTCGTCGTCGGGGTGCGATGGTCGTTCCGAGGCAAGGACGCAGGGAGCGCTCGTAGCCAAGGCTACGGGCGCGACTGAGGACGCCGCCTCGGGGCGAGCAGCGCGGCCCGGCGGCACAGCGCCTCATTACGTTAGGAGCTCTTAGCCGCTGTAGAGCTGCGGCGGGTTCGGCTGCGCGTAGACGGCGGGGTTGCCCGGCATCCCGACCGGGACCGTCGTGATCGTCTCGAACTGGTCATTCGTGACGTTGTTGTCGAAGATCATCGTCGAGCCCACGATCGGCCCGTCGGAACGGGCGTTGTTCGCGAAGCGAACGGCATACGAGGAGAAGAGCCCGCCCTGGAACTGTGCGCCGTTGTCCATCAGGATCCCGACGCCCGTGCCCGCGAGGCCCCCGCTCCCCCCCGAGACGAAGGTGAGCATCTCGCTGTTCGGGTTCCAGGACGTGAAGTCGCAGTTGGAACCGGAGATGCCGCCGCAGAGCTTCGTGTTGTTGTTCATGTACACGCTGCCCGCGAGGTAGATCGTCCCCTGCCCGTTGTAGGAGTTGAGGAGTCCGTTGTTGAGCTTGAGGCTGCCGTCGATGAACATCGTCCCGAAGACGGTGAGCACCCTCGTCGTGGCGTCCCAGGACAGCTCGCCCGTCGGCGAGCTCGCGGGCCCGACACGGCATGTGTACGAGGACCAGGATGTGAGGTTGAAGACCGGCACGCTGTTGTTCATCACGCCGTCGTTGTCCCAGGTGGGCGGTGTTCCGCTGCGCGCCCCGTTCGCCGTCGAGCAGTCGAGCGACGGCCCGGGGATCGAGTTCTCGTACCAGGCGCTCACGTCGGCCGTCGGGGCCGCAATGACAGGCACCGCCGTGTTCACGCCGACCGCGTAGGTCGGGGGGTTCATCTTCGAATAGATCCGGCGCGAGTCCTGGTTGCCGGTACACGGCGTTGCCCAGGAGCCGCCGCCGTAGCGGCAGCTGCCGCCGACGTAGGTCTCCACCCGGGTGCTCATGCTCGTGCTCGACCCCACCGCGGCGTTGTTCGCGAGGTCGAGGTTGCCGTGCACGAGCAGGGAGGTCTGCGTGACCGCGACGTTGTTCTCCAGGCAGAGGTTGCCCTGGACGTAGAGCCGGGACGAGCCAGTGACGTTTTGCGACACGGTCATGTCGCACGGCTGCCCCGTGCCGGTCGCGTAGATGTAGTTCCAGGCCGGGTTGTTGAGCGGCTGGACCAGCGTCGGCGTGACCGGAACCTTGGCGCTCAAGGTGCGCGTCACCTCGCTCGCGCCCTGACCGGTCGGGTTGTCGATCCGGCCCGTCGAAGTCACCGACCACGTCTGCGTGAGCTGGTTTAGCGTTCCGGACCAGGTCAGCGTGCCACCGTCGTAGTCGTGGCTCGTCTCCGGAAGGAGGTCGGGCATGAGGGCGTTGTTCGTGGGTTTGGACAGGACGGCCATCATCTCGTCGATTCCGGCCTCGGCGAGATCGTAGGCGCTCGCGTTCTGCACGGAATATTCGGCAGCTGCGCGCGTTCGTGCTCGAGTAGTAGATAAGCGTCACCCCGGTAACGGACAGCACGCCGAGGATGCCGACCGCCATGATCAGCGTGATCCCATCCTGCCGTTTGAGCAGCTGCCGCAATCTCATCATGTCCCGTCCGGACTAGGGGTCCTGGCGAAGCGTGTTCCGCAGGACAATGTCGTCAACAAGCCGCCATGTCTTCCATCCCTCGTTCGGGTTTACGTTCACCGGGAAGTCGACGTGGAGGAACGCCCGGCTACTCGAGGACTCGGCGGTGTAGGTGAACACGTCGTCCCCGATGAGGTAGTCGGCGATCGGGATCGACGTCCCGCCCTGCACCCGGCGAAGCTCCCACCGGCCGCTGCCCTTCGCGACAGCCTGGTAGTCGACCGTCGTCGTCGCGCCGACGGCCGTCGGGCAGTGCGCCGGGAGTGCGACCCGGATCGCGGCGACGGGCGTAGCCGTCAGCGCCGATCCGTCCGTGTTCGTCACGCCACTCGAGCAATGGAGTTCGCGGCGTACCCGATCGAGCGCGAGGCGCGCATTCTGCTGCGCCTGGAAGCGGTTGTTGGCGTCGAGCTCGGCCTTCGAGCCCGAGACGAAGAGGGTCGTGAGCGCCGTCGCGATGGTGAGGAAGATTGCAAGGACCGCGAGCAGCTCGATCAATGTGTAGCCGCCCCGGCCGCGGAGCGACGGCACCCGTGCGATCACGATCAGGGGTTCCTGGCCTCGACGTACGCGAGGGCACGGCGTGCGACTCTCTCGCTGCGAGCGCCGAAGCCGAAGCGGACGTACAGGCTCCGGTCGACCTGAATGAGGGTGCGGAGTGCCTCGTCCCCATCCTTCCAGCCGAAGCGAGCTCCGACGACGAGCCAGGCATGCTGGTAGAGCCAGTGGTTCACGAACCTCCGGTTGGGCCTGGCGAGCCCGGCGGTCCGCTGCTTGAGAGCAAGGGCGCGTTGCGGGAGCGGCAGCTCGTCGGCGGGCTCGCGCGGCGCGCCCTCCACGACGAAGTCAGGCTTACGGTAAGCCGCGTCCTCCTCGCCCTGCTCTTGAGCCGCGGGCGGCGCGGGAGGCGGCGCGGAGGTGGTCGTGGTTGCGACCGGTTGCGTCTCGGTCGTGGCCTGGGCGCTCTCCTTCTGCGTCGCCTGCCATGCGCTCAGGAGGACGACGGGCGTGCCCTCGTAGGCCGACTCGTTCTCGGGCACGCCGCGCTCGTCGTACTCGCCGCTGCGCTTCAGGCGAAGAACGACCGTGGGCGCGCCGTTGTCGACGACGCGGACGCCCGGCGCCGGCGTCTGGGAGACGACGGTGTTAGCAGCGTAGCCGCCGACGGAGCCCTCGACGCGCCAGGCGAAGCCGGCGTCCTGGAGGATCCCCTTGGAGAAGACATAGGCCTGCCGGCGCACGTCCGGGACGACAAGGACGTCCGGCTTGGCCGGCTCGCCCGCCGCGGGAGCGGCAGGCTGCGACGTCTGCGGCCCTCCGGCCGCAAGCGTCCAGCTGGCAGCCGCCAGCAGCCAGATCACAACGAGCACGATCAGGCGCGGCGCGAGCATAGCCAGGCGAGCCGCCATGTCCTTCCAATCGGCAGGGACCGTGCAAAGGTCAAGCCCCTATCCGGTATGAGCTCGGTGTGAAGCCGCGGAGCGCCCGGCTCAGCCGGAGCTCGAGGTCGTAAAACGGACGATGCGGGTCGTCCGGATGATCCGGAAGACCGGTCCCCTCACAAAGTCTCGCCGCTTCAGGCCCGCACGCGCCATGGCGTTCGAGCGCTCGGGAGTCGGCGCGTCTTGCCAGCTGGAAGGCGACGCCGGCATACGCCTGGAACCACCGCTCTTCCTGCGGGTAGGCGACAGAGGGGACGAAGCCGAGATGGAGGTGCGGCCCGGTCGAGTTGCCGGTCGAACCGACGAGGCCGACGGGGGCTCCGGCGGCAAGCGCGACTCCCGGGACGACACCGGGCTCGAGGTAAGAGAGATGGCAGTAGACGAACAGTTCGCCGGTCGCGACACGGAGCTGCAAGCCGATTCCGCACTTGCCGTTGCCCTCCGGGTAGGTCTCTGTGACGACGGACTCGGCAAGCGCGTAGAGCGGCGAGCCCTCCGGCGCGGCGATGTCGGCGGCCGGATAGTCGTGGTGGGTATGGGCGACGGAGACGCGCTCGGGCCCTCCACCGACGGGAAAGACCCAGCCGTCGAAGGACTGCTGTCCGCCGGCTGCCGCTCCGGCCCTCCAGGCGGTCAGGTACGGATAGGGGTTGACGACGCCGTCGTAGCCCAACGCACTGAGCTCGGCCGGGTGCAGCTCGAAGTGAAGGTGAGGGGGCGTCCCGGCCGCGTCGCCGCTATCGCCGACGAAGCCGATCACGTCGCCGGCCCGGACGCCGGCGCCGTCGCGGGCGAGCGGCGAGAAGCGGGAGAGGTGCGCGTAGTAGAACTCATTGCCGGAGGCATCGCGCAGCCAGAGGCGGTTCCCGCCGACCTCGTTCCAGCCCACCTTGAAGAGCGAGCCATCGGCGACCGCCACGAGCGGGCGTCCCCAGCGGGGCGAAGATGTCGTTCCCGTGATGCCAGGTCGTCGTGCGCGGCACCCCGTAGTCGTCCGAGAAGGATGCTTCCCCGGCCACCGGGAAGACGTAGCCGCCTCCGGCGAGGCCTCCGCCCAGCGCTGCGGCCTCCTGCGCCGCCTCGAGCTCCTTCAGCGCCTCGACGGCTTGCGCCAGCCGGGTGCGGAGCCGGTCGATCTCGGCCTGTGACCTGCGCTCGGCCTCACCGAGCTGGGAGAGCCTGGCGTCGAGCGTCGCAAACTGGGCGTCGGACAGATTCGGGTTACCGACTCGCCGCTCGAGCCGGAGCCGCTGCCAGTTGCGGGAGTCGACCCTGCCGATGGCCCGGTCGAGCGCGTCGGAGAGGCGCTCCAAGTGGTTGCGGGCCAGCTCGAGCTTCGCCTCGAGATCCGGGCCTGGGTCGGCGCCGAGCGGCGTCAGCCCCGCGGTGAATGGTGCGTCGCCGAGCGTCGCGGCCAGCGCCAGCACGTCGTCGACGTACCACTGCGCGTGGTTGTAGGCGAAGATCCCGCGCTCGATGCTCTCGTGCGCGCCCGCTGCTGCGAGGTAGCGCGCGGCCGCGAAGACCGCGTCCTCAGGATCCCACGGGTTGGCGAGCCCGTCGCCGTCCGCGTCCATGCCCCACCGCATCCAGGTCGAGGGCATGAACTGCATCCAGCCCACGGCGCCGGCCGAGCTCGGCCCCATGTTCTGTCCGAAGTTCGACTCGATCTCGTTTATCGCGCCGAGTACTTGCCACGGGATGCCGTAACCGTCTCCGGCCTGCTTCCAGAGGGTGAGGAGCTGGCCGTAGGATTGGACGGCCGGTCGAGCCGGCGGCCGAGAGAGGTTGAAGGGGACCCGAATCGACCCGGGCCCGTTTGGCTCCGTGTAGCTCGGGAGCTGCTGAGGCTGCGACCGGATGACGGTGAAGACCTGGCCCGAGGCGGCCGGAACCGTGGCCAGCGACACCGCGGCGGCGAGAACGAGGAGGAGCCGCCTCATTGGTCGGACGCTGCGAGCCGCAGTTCGGGCACGGGTTCCTGCTCGGGTTCCGGCTCCGCCTCGTCCTCCACGGTCTTGGCCTCCTCGGCGACGCGCTTGCGGCGAACCGCCTGCTCGACCGCGATCTCGAAGTCGTGGCGGTTGGTGGCCGCCGCCGCAGCGACCTCGAGCTCGACGACGTCGTCGACGACGAGCTGGACGAGGTGCTGAGAGAAGCTCTGCATGTGGTGGTACCCGCCGTCCTCGATCGCCTCCGCGAGGCCGTGGGTCTTCTCCGGCTCGCGGATCAGGTCGGCGATGCGGGCGGTGTTGACCATCACCTCGATGGCCGCGACGCGGCCTCCCACCTTGCGTGGGACGAGGCGCTGGCTGACGACGCCGCGGAGGACGCCGGCCAGGATCTCCCGCACCATCATCTGCTTCTGGGGCGGGTAGAACTCGACCAGCCGGCCGATCGTCTCGGCGGCGTCGAGCGTGTGCAGCGTCGAGAAGACGAGGTGCCCGGACTCGGCAGCCTGCAGCGCGGTCTGGGTCGTCTCCTCGTCGCGAAGCTCGCCGATCAGGATCACGTCGGGGTCCTGACGCAGCACCCGGCGGAGCGCCTGCTTGAAGGACTCGGTGTCGAGCCCGACCTCGCGCTGGTTGACGATCGAGGCCCAGTCGTCGTGGATGAACTCGATCGGGTCCTCGATCGTGACGATGTGCTGCTTCCGGTTCCGGTTGATCCAGTTGAGCATCGCCGCGAGAGTCGTCGACTTGCCGGACCCGGTCGCGCCCGTGACGAGGACGAGGCCCCTGTGCTCCTGGGCCAGCTTCCCGACGCCCTCGGGCAGGCCGAGGCGCTCGAAGCTGGGGATCTCCTTCGGCACGAAGCGGAAGGCGAACGAGATCGACCCGCGCTGGCGGAAGCCGTTGACGCGGAAGCGGCCGATGCCGTCGGCGAGGTACGAGGTGTCGAGGTCGCCGGACTCGAGGAAGAGCTCGCGCTTCGCGGGCGAGCGGTCGGTGACGAGCAGCAGGACGGTCTCCAGGTCGGAGTCCGTGACGAGGCGCTGCTCGACCGGCTGGAGGTCGCCGTCGACCCGGACCATGGCAGGGGAGTTCACCTTCAGGTGAAGGTCGCTTCCTCCAGCGTCGATGACGCGTGCCAGCAGCTCGTCTAGATTCATGACGACGAGGACGCCTATCGGCGGGGCCCCGCGAGCCGCTTAGCTCAAAGGGGGGATGTGGCGCTCGGCTACACTACGCCGGCCGCGGGGGAGTACCCGAGTGGCCAAAGGGGACGGGCTGTAAACCCGTTGGCTCAGCCTACGTAGGTTCGAATCCTACCTCCCCCACCTGGATCCCTTTGGATACGCGAGAGCCGCTCAACAGAGCGGTTCGTGCGTTCCGGAAACGTCGGGAAAGCTCGTGGACCGCTCCCCCAGCCGCTCCCCTCAGAAATCGTCCTGGGGCGTCAGAATCGGGACGTGGCTCAGGCGAGCTACTACTCCCGTCGCAGCGCCCGTGATCCAGCGTGGCGGGACGCTCAGATCGCGTCCGCGCTGGAACGAGACGCGCGCCGCCGCGAGGACGATCCGGAGTCGTTCCTCGCCTCCCACCGTGACGCGTGCCGCCGCTATCGGGAGCGACTCCGGGAGGACCCGGAGCGTCTCGCCGCGGTCCGCGCGAAACGCGCCGAACTTGAGCGCGAACGGAGACGACGCCTCTCCGACGAGGAGCGCGCCGCCGCGAGTCGAGCCGCGAGCGAGCGGAATCGTCGCCGTCGAGCGCTCGCGCGAAGCGGACTGACGTTCCACGAACTTGAGACGCGCGTCCCCCACTTCGGGGAGCGCTCGTCGCTCCGGATCGTCCTCGCGGATGAAGTCCGATCCGGACGCGTCCTCCTCGTCGGAGATCGCTACGTCCTGAACGGCGGGATCGCCGCGGACGTGAAGCGCGCTCTCCTCGCGATCGGACTCGCGGACGACCGACGCTGATCCGTCGAGTCGGCAGAATCGCTGGGACGTGAGAACCCAAATCCTCTTCGACCCGGCGAGGGTTCAGAGCATCCTTGCCACCCTCCCGACGGTGGCCGCGCTCATCCCGGATCCCGCCGACGAGGGAGAGTCCTCCGAGGCGTTCCCCGGCGTCCTCCGGAAGACGAAGCGGGAGCTTTATCGCTGGATCGCGAACACGCACTACGAGCATCTGGCGGAAGTCGTCCCGACACTTGAGCGCGTCCACGCGGCTGGCTGCACGTTCGGCCATCTCGTCAAGACCCGAAGTCGAGCGCAGTTCGTGAGCCATATCGCCGAGGTCTTCGTAGCGGAGGATCTCCTCCGGCGCGGGTACACCGTGGAGACGGTCCCGACCTCAAGCCACGCCAGTCCGGATCTTCACGTCACGGGGAGAGGGATCGATCTGGCCGTCGAGGTCTACAACCCCCGCGAACTCGGCGCGGTGGACGACTGGACGCGCGAAGTGACCGACCTCCTGAGCTACGTCGATATCCGGGCGAGCTTCGTGTCCCGCGTCTCGACTCGTGACGAGAGCTTGCCGTTGCCGCTGAATCCGTGGGCGCTGGCTGACGCGCTCGCGAAGACGCGAGCGCAGGTTCTTGCGGAGATCGTTCCCGACGTGGAGAACGCCCTTCGGGGGCTTCGTCCGCTTGAGAAGACCTATGAGCACGAGGGGACGCCGCTCGTGACGACGGTCGAACTCGTGGACGTGAAGGAAGGCAGCAGGCGGGAAGGGACGTTCAGATACCCGGGTATCAGCGGCTACTCCCCAGCGGGGGTCTTCAGGACGGTCGTGGAGCGCGCGCTCAGGAAGGCGCGGAGGCGTCAGACGGAAGGCATCGCCGCGAGCGGTCGCGCTCTTGTCGTCTATCTCATGGAGTCGAAGATCGCGGAGGACTTGCTCGTTCCCGCCCACTTCCGAGAGGCGAGGGAAGTAATCGAGCCGATCGAGCCGCGGGATCACGGCCTCGACGCGATCGCGTTCGTCGTCCGCGCCCTCCCAGAGGGACTCGCGTCGATCTTCACGGTCTATGACGACTCGACGCTCACGCTCGCCGACGTGGAGGCGCTGTTCGGCGCGTCGGACTGAGCGAACCGCACGGAGTCGATCTTGCTGTCCGACCTCGGTGCCAGCCTCCGCCCCCTATGGACACGGAAGAACTGGTCGTCGTCCTTCTGACGGGCGGCGGCCTGGCCCTCCTCGGCACCGTCCTCGGGGCACTCATAACGCAGGTGTTCGCTGTCCGTATTGGACGCGAAGCTCGACGTGAGGAGCGCCGGATGGCTGTGAAGACCTTCCAGCGAGACACGCTCGTCGCGCTGCAGGACGCCGCAGTCGAACTCGGCGAACTCGCGTTCAGCTTCGAGGAGGGCGCTGAATCCGACGCAGTTAGGCTCAAGTTCGACACCGCGGCCAGTCACCTTGAGATGCTCGGTAGCCGGGTTCGCGACGAACACCTCCGAAAGGCTGTCAATGCTCACGTGAATGGCTTGGCTGAACTTGTAAAGCGGGATGACCAGGTCAGGAACGCCGACGCGGTGATGGACGCCGCGCTCGCGCTGGAGGATCTGCAGAATCGAGCAGGGCAACTCATCCGGACGCTTGATGCGATCGACGAGGACTACAGCAAGTAGGGGACAAGGCCCCCGCCGGGGATGGCCTAAATCCCCGGAGGAGACTGACGCCGCGAGAAAAAGTCCGCTCGTCCCTGACCGATCGGCGGGACTTATCGAGGGTTTCGGGGGAGGAGGCGTCGGAAGCGGTAGCCTCGGAGGGATGAGTTCGAAGGACGATTATTTTCGGCGGCATCGCCAGCGTCCGTCCCAGGAGGAGCCGGAGGAGACTCCGAAGCCAGCGCCGCTCATCGCGCAGGGACCGCGCTCCCGCGGCATCCCGCGTCGTGAAGTCACTCCGGACGATCTGATCCGGGCCGCGGCGGGACGCTCGTCCGGACCGGGTGGCTGGGTGCGGATCTTCTAAAGGGAGGCATTCGATGAACTGGTTCCTCGCTCATCGTGGCTGGACGATGATCGTGGCCGTCGTCCTCGTTCTCCTCGTCGCGTTCTTCTGGATCTGGACGTAGGAGCGAGTCCCCCGGAGTCACGATCGGGGACTCCGTTCTCGTCACCCGCTCGCGCTGGAAACGTACGAAAGGAGAAACGTATGTCTGATACCGCCACTCGCTTTCCCGACCCTCGCCTCACCGCCATCGCAGGACGATGGCGAACGTCCGGTCACGTCATCGGTGATCCGCAGGTTCCAGTTGTTGGAACCGACATCTACGAGGTGTTCCCGGGAGGGTACTTCCTCGTCCACCACGTCAACGTCACCGTCGGCGGCCAGTCGGTGCGAGCGATTGAGATCATTGGCGAACCCGACGGCGAAGGCGGCTATCTGGTGCGCAGCTACGACAGCGGCGGCAACGCCGAAGTCATGCATCTGCGCATCGACGACGACGGCGTGTTCCACTTCGCTGGCGGCGGCGAGGTTGCGCAAGCAGCCCAACCGCACGAGGCCCCGACTTCTCGTGTCCGATCGACCCTCACCGTCGCAAGCGACCGAGCGTCGATGACAGCACAGTGGGAACGGACCGAGGACGACACGACATGGCAACCCTGGATGGACATTGGCTTCACCAGGGGTGAGTGAGGCGTCCCGCGTCGCGAAGTGAATACACAACTCCCGGCAGCCTCACTATTGGTCCTTCCCGAGTAATCCCTGTGGTCGAAGGGCGAGCAAGATAATCATGATCACAAGCACGACCGACAGCGTCCATTCGCTCCCAGGTGAGTACCACGTGAACCCATTCACAAAGCTTTCGGTGATCCCGATGATCATCGCGCCAATCACCGCACCGACCAAACTCTCGATCCCGCCAAGGACTACGGCGGCAAACGCGATCAAGGTAAGGCGAAGCGCATGACCCCAAGTCACCGTCGTGAAGTAAAGAGCGTAGAGTTCCCCGCCAGCGCCCGCAAGCGCGCCGGCAACGAAGAACCCGAGCGTGACGGTAAAGGCGACATTGATGCCTACGAGCTGGGCGCCGATGGAATCTTGACTAACAGCCCGAATTGATCGGCCGACCTTGGTTCGTTGTAGTCCGAAATACAAACCCGCGAGAACAAGACCCATGCTAAGTAGAACTACTAACTTATCCCAAGTGTACGCAACCCCCATCACGCTGAACACGGTTCCCCGTGGAAGCAGATCTGGAAGCGTGATGGGCGCCCCCCCTGTCCAAACGAGGATGATGTTGTCCAGGATAAATAGGACCCCTACTGCGGTCACGAGTCTCGATAGGCGCGGCGCGTTGCTCAGAGGTCGGTACGCGACGATCTCGATTACGGCGCTAAGTAATCCGCAGAAACTCATAACGAGGAGAAGCGTGATCAGGACCGCGAGCGCGGTCCCGGCGAAACTACTGCCCTCATTCACGCCTACGACGTCGAGCAAGTAGGCGCACACGGCGGCACCGCCTACAAAGACGAAGCCGTGGGGAAGGTTGATCAGACCGATCAGCTGGTACGACAATGTAAAGCCGAGTGCGACCAGGGCGTATATCGCGCCATTAGTCACACCGACAAACAAGAGAAACGCGAACGACGAAGGGCTGGCCGCCAAATTGCCGACGATCCAGACCACGACCGCACCACCGACTAACGCTGCCCCGACCGAGCGCGGTTTAGTGAACTTCGCGAGTCGACTGCGCCTGCGTCGGTTGCGTTCGGCGGACGGCCCGGTCGCTCGCAATCGCTGCTCCGCAAGCAATCGCCTCACTGCTCGCGGTCTCCGACGAGCGGGGCGAGGCTCGGCACGCCCACGTTGGGTTGCAACCTGACGCTTCTCACATCCTCCTGTGCGGTCGTCCCGCAAAGCGCGAGGATGCTCGTCAGCCCCGGCCATGGGGCTGTGTCAGCGTCGACGTCGTCGCCGATGGTCACGACGCAGCGGCGGGCCCTCATCGACGCGCCCGCGCACCGATCACCGCCCAAGTGGCTGGCGGCTCCCTGCTGCACCATATAATGCAAAATAATGCACTCGGAGCCTGCGCGGGGTCAAGAGGAGTACAACCGGGTGGCCGTCACGATCGCACAGGCGGTTCACCGTCTCCGGACCGAGCGGTCGTGGACGCTCACCGAACTCGCCGCCCGAAGCGGCATAAGCCGCCGACTCATCGTGCAGATCGAGCAGGCGCGAGCAAACCCGAGCATCGGCACGTTGCTTCGCCTCGCGGACGCGTTCGAGGTGACTTTGAGCGAGCTCCTTCCAGAGCAGCCAGCGGCGACTATCGGTGTACGTCCTGCCAGCGAAACGCTGCAACTATGGGACGGACCGCGAGGCGGAGCCTGCAGGCTGCTCGTCAGCCACGGTCCGATCGAGTTGTGGTCATGGACGCTGAAACCGGGCGAGGTGTACGAAAGCAAGCCGCACCGCCCTGGATCCGTCGAACTTCTCAGCGTAACCGCCGGCACCCTCGACCTCGACGTCGGTCGTGAGACCATCAGCCTGAGCGCCGGCGACAGTGCATGGTTCGACGCAGCCACCGCACACGCCTACCGCAACCCGAGACGCTCGACCACCCGCTTCATCATGGTGTTCTCGACCCCTGACGGGCCCGCTCGGCCCACCGCGCAGCGATGACGCCGTTGGCGCTCCTCTCGCGGGCGCGGTCGGCTAGATGGCCGTTCGGGACACTGTGTGCGCTTCCTAGTCGCCCCCAAGGATGACGACATCATCCGGCACGGGGTCGGGCGCATTCCAGTTCTGAGACCAGCGCCGCTTCCCGGCAGGTTCGGGTTCCCGACGAGGAAGCCAGTCCGAACGTTTGGGGACCACGTGCATCCCTACGTACACGGAACGGCGAAAACCCGTGACCTCCAGGGGCGTCCGAATCCTAACCTCCCCCACCTTCACCCCTGGCACTGAGCGAGAACCGCTTGAAACCTGACGTCAGGGACGTCAGGCATGACGGAAATGCCCACGGACCGCTCCCCCAGGCGCTCCCCTCAGAAATCGTCCCGGCTCGTCAGAATCGCTCGCGCCACTCCGGATCGCGAGCGCTGCGACGGGAGTGGTAGCTCCCTGGACCACGGCCCCGACCCCGCAGCCAACTAGTGCGCGACCAGGTCGGGCAGCCGGTGCAACTCGACACCGTGAGCTCCGGCCGCTTGCTCGAGCTTGCGCACGTCGTTGTGCGTCGCGGCCGTCAGCGTGACGACGACGACCGCAGTCGCCTCGCCGCCAACCTCGTCCGCGAACTTGACCGCCTTGCGTGGCGTCATCTTGGTCTTGATCAACCACCGCGAGTCCGTCATTGCCACCTCCTCTCGTTTGTTCGGCGCCGCACCTGCGGGACGACGAGCCCTGCGACAGGCGTCCCACCCTGCCCTGCCTACCCTCCCCCTGCGGCTGTCCTAGCCTCCCCTGGGCCGTTCAACTTCCTGCGCCTGATCCCAAGCGCTCACGGGATGCCGAACCCGCCGACGAGCGCCGTAGGTCAGAAGTCGCCTCGGCCTCTCTCAATCTCTCTATCTCTCTGTCCGCCTCACTCGATACACGGCAGAACGCCAGAGCGAAGACGAGCACTACGAGGAAGAGAGCGGCCCAGGACAGTCCAATGATCGCCCAGAGCATCACCAGACGGCGGCCTTGATCGTCACTACGAGTTCACCTGCTGTTCCTTTCTTCCTGAAGCGGGGCCTATCCGCCGCTCCGCCCGACCTTCAGGTGGGCCGCACCTGTTCTCGGGCGGGCGCAACGGGGGATTCCGCCGGGCGCTTATTCGTTCGCCGGTTTCTTCCTCACGGGCGCTCCGTGACGAACGGGGGTCCTCCACCTGCGGGCGGTCCTCGTCGCAACGACCGGGCGCGTCCCGTCAGTGTGTCCTGACCGGTCGCGGTTACACCGGCGCCGAAAGGATAGCCACTCTCAAGCGCAAGTGCAAGTATCTCTTGCTCAGCAGGTGGAAGACCCCCTTGCGTGCTGTATCGTACGGGCATGGCACACGACACCGAAGTCAAGGCTGTGCTGCGCGCTTACCGGAAAGCACTCGACGCGCTTCAGCGCCTCGACCGGGCCCGGCGCACCTTCCGCAGCGCCCTGCTTACCGCGCACGAGGCGGGCGCCAGCAAGGCCGAGCTTGCCCGTACGCTCGGCGTCTCGCGTCAGCGCGTGGACGAGGTGCTCGGCCGTGCCCGTCACGAACGGGCCGCAGGCGTCGAGGACGTGACCGACTAGAGCCGGTTGCCGACGCGCCCCGAACAGCCATCTAGGCTCGGCCTGTTCTGCGTCGTACCCTGACGTCGCCGGGCGCGGGCCAGGGTAGTCCCAGGGTCACCTTGCGGCCCGCGCCTCGGCCCCCTCGTCCGTGGCCGGTCTCCTTCCCCGAGGACGGTCCCCTCCGGGGTATGGACGCTCGACGGGTGCCTACGACGTTGTCAGGTAGATGAAGACGCCGACGATCACGACGAGCACGATCACGAACGTCCAGATGGGGTGCGCCTTGATCCAGGTCATCCGGCTTTCCCTCCGCTTTTAGTCCCTCACGGCTCCGTGTGGACGATGACGTCGACGATCTCCGGGTGGTCGCGCCGGATGCGCTCCTCGATCTCGCTCGCGCGCGCGTGAGCCTCAGCTAGGGCGTGCTCCGGCGCCATGGCCAGCGTGAGGAAGGCAACCAGGCCCCGGTCGGTCGAGAGGAACCTGAGCTCGCGCGGGTCGGCGCCGATCGTCTCCCGCACGATCTCGCGGACCGCCTCGGACTCGGCGGCGAGGGCGCCGTCCGGGACGGGGCTCACGGCCGCCGGCTCCGAGAGCGGCTCGAGGTGCGTCTGGACGGCGTCGACCTCGGGGACGGCGGCGAGGATCTCCTGCTCGACACGCTCGGCGACGTCGTGGGCCTCGGCCAGCGTGAGGGAGCCGGGAAGCTTCAGGTGGAGCGACACCTCCGTGCGGTCGCCTTCGTCCAGCACGGCGACGTTGTGCACCTCGCGCACGCCGGGGACCCGGAGCGCCGCGGCCGTCGCGCGCTCGGCGAGCTCGCCGGACTCGGCAGGCTCCACGTGGACGACGACGTCGGCGCCGGGCACCGCCCGCTCGACGGCCTCCTCCACGGCGTCCGCGGCCGCATGGCCCTGGCCGACCGCAGCGCCCGGCGGGACACCGATGACGACGTCAGCGAAGTGCCTGCCCGCCGCGCGCCGCATGCGCAGGCGCACCAGGGTGACGCCGGGCCCGAGCTCCTCGATAGCCCGGCGCGCGCCCTCGACCTCGTCCACGGGCGCCTGGTCCATGAGCACGTCGACGTTCTGGCGGATGAGGCGCGCCGCGGCGGCGAGGACGAGCACCGCGACGAAGACGGCGGCCGCCGCGTCTCCCTCCGGATAGCCGGCGCGCGCGGCCAGCAGCCCGAGGAGAACCGCGGTCGAGCCTGCAAGGTCGCTGGCGAAGTGCAGCGCGCTGGCGCCGAAGGCCGGGCTGCTGAACTCCCGCGCGGCCCGCCTGGAGACCGCGGTCCGGCTCGCGTCGATGACGATGACGACGCACGTGACCAGGAGCGCGTACCAGGTCGCGTCCACGTCGTCGGTACCGTCGACGAGCCTCCGGATCGCAACGAACGCGATCAGCAGGGAGATGAGGACGAGGATCGACGCCTCCGCTAGCGCGGACAGGTGCTCGGCCTTGCCGTGGCCGTAGGGGTGGCTGCGGTCGGCCGGCCGGCCGGCGACTCCAACCGCGAACAGGGTGAGGAGGGCGGCGACGAGGTCCGTCCCCGAGTGCGCAGCCTCCGAGAGGAGCCCGAGGCTCCCGGTGGCGAGCCCGGTCACGAGCTTGATCGCGATGAGCACGACCGCGGCCGCGACCGAGGCCAGGGCGATCCGGCGCTGAGGCGTCACGGCCCACAGGCTAACCTTGCCCGCGGGTGCCGACTCCTCCCGACACCGGCGAGACCTTCACCGTCGACTGCCCGCACTGCGGCAAGTCGTTCGAAGCCCCCCTTCTCGGCGAGTCCGAGCGGAACCTCGGCTTCAAGTGCCCGCACTGCCGGCTCTTCGTCGCGTACAAGCCGGCGGAGGAGCAGGACCGGATCGAGCCGAGCCCCTAACGATCGCCGCAGAGCCGCCGATAGAGAGAGCGTGTCCGTCGCGGCCCGCACCGCCGACCGCGTGGAGGCGCCCAGAGTCGCTCTCGCGCGCGCGGGCGCGCGAACCGCGCCCCTCCTCGCCGCCCTCGTCGCGGCGAGCTTCTTGGTGCGCCTCGTGCTGGGCTTGCTCCGCGCGACGCCGACGTTCTTCGCGGACGAGTACATCTACGGGGAGCTGGGGCGCTCGCTCGCGGAGACCGGCCGCCCGCTGATCCGCGGCGCCTCGGCGAGCTTCCCCGCGCTGCTGCAGCCGCTCCTGACCGCCCCCGCCTGGCTGTTCGACGACGTGGATACCTCGTTCCGCCTCGTGCAGGCGCTTGGGGCCCTGGCGATGTCGCTGGCGGCCGTGCCGGTGTTCATCCTCGCCCGGCGCCTCGGCCTCGCCCGCTGGATCTCGTTCGCGCTCGCGACGCTCGCCCTGCTCGTGCCGGACTTCGTCTACGCAGGCTGGGTCGTCGCGGAGCCGTTCGCCTACCCACTCGCGCTCGGCGCGGTCGCCACCGGGACGCTCGCCCTCGCCCGCCCCGGCCTGCGGCTGCAGCTCGCCTTCCTCGGCCTCGCGGGACTGGCGACCTTCGCGCGCGTGCAGTTCGTCGTCTTGCCCGTCTGCTTCCTCGCCGCGGCCCTGCTCGTCGGTCTGCTCGAGCGGCGCGTGCGCGCCGCGCTGCGGGAGCAGGCCGTCGTCGTCGGGGCCCTCGCGCTCCCGGTCCTCGGCCTCTTCGCCGTCGGGCCGGGCCGCGTCCTCGGCTTCTACGACGTGATCCTCGACATCGACTTCGCGTCGACCGCCTTCCCGCGCTGGGTGGGCCTCGATGCGATGTTCCTCGCATACGTATCAGGCGTCGTGCTCGCTCCGTGCGCCGTCCTCGGCCTCTGGCTCGCGCTCCGCCGCCCGCGCTCGCGCGAGGAGCTGGCCTTCGGCGCGCTCTGCCTTACGCTCGTCGTCGCGCTGCTCTTCGAGGCTGCCGCGTACGGGCTCGACGGGCGCATGCAGGAGCGGTACTTCTTCTACGCCGTCCCCCTCGTCGGAATCCTGTTCGCGCTGTACGCCTCGCGCGGCTGGCCGCACCGGCTCGCGCTGAGCGTGCTCGCCGGCGGGCTCGTCGTGCTCGCGGCGCGCGTCCCGCTCTCCGGCTACTCCGCCGCGGACGGGAAGACGAACGCACCCCTGCTCTTCGCGACCGCACGGCTCGAGCAGGCGCTAGGCGACGTCGCGACGGCGTCGCTCGTCCTGGCCGGAGGGGTGACGCTCCTCGCCGCCGCCCTCGTCCTGGCGAGCCGGCGCCCGCAGCTGGCAACGCCGCTCGCTCTGGCCCTCGCCCTTGCCGTGTGCGGGGCGACGTACGCGGGGGCGACCTCCTTCAACCTCGCCAACGCCGAGCGCACGAGGACGGACGTCCTCGGCGCCGACCCGTCCTTTGTCGACTCGTCGGGGATCGAGGGCGCCGCAATGCTGCAGACCCGGACGAGCGAGCGCGCGGTCGCCTCCGAGTACCTCTTCTGGAACCGCTCGGTGGACGCCGTGTACCTGCTTCCCGACGCCGAGGCGCCCGACTCCTTCGCGGTCACGCGCCTGACGATCGCGGCCGACGGGACGCTCCTCGCCGACGACAGGCCCGTGACGCGCCCGCTCCTCGCCGACGCCTACAGCGACACGCTCCGCTTCCGCGACGCGGACGAGCTCGCCACCTCACCCGTCTACCGCCTGCTCGCCGCGCCGGGCCGGCAGCAGCTCGCGCTCTACGCCCCTGGTCGCTACGAGGACGGCTGGCTCGGGCTCGGCGGCAGCTTCCAGCTCTGGCCCGAGACCGCGGCCGAGGGCCTGGCGGGAACGCTGACCTTCGAGCTGACCGGGCCCGAGGGGGCCCCGCCCGTCCCGGTGGAGCTCGACCCGCCCGGAGCCCCGGCGGAGGAGGTCGTCGTCGAGGCCGGGCGCACCCGCGAGGTCTCCTTCGCGGTCTGCGCGGACGGGCACTGGAGCATGGACTTCTTCGCGCCCTCGACCGGCGCGGCCGGCGGACGCTTCGTCAGCGTGCGCAGCTCGGAGCCGGTCTACCGGCCCGACCCGTCCGCCTGCCAGCCTACTCGACTAGACGCAGTCCTTCAGGCCCTGCGCCTCAGGGAGGCTTTCGAGCTTCTTCAGCGTGTTGTTCTCGATCTGGCGGATGCGCTCGCGCGTAACACCGAAGGCGCGGCCGACCTCCTCGAGCGTGCGGGGCTGCTCGCCCTTGAGCCCGAAGCGAAGCTCGATCACCTTGCGCTCGCGGTCCGGGAGCGACTCGAGCGCCTTGTCGATGTCCTCGCGGCGCAGGTTGAGCGAGGCGGAGTCGAAGGGCGACTCGGCAGCATCGTCCTGGACGAAGTCGCCGAGCTCGGACTCCTCCTCCTCGCCGATCGGCTTCTCCAGCGAGACGGGCAGCTGCGCCATGCGGAGGATCTCGCGAACCTCCTCGGTCGTCATCTCCAGCTCGTCGGCGATCTCGTCCGGCAGGGGCTCCCGGCCCAGGCGCTGGACGAGCTGGCGCTCGATGTGGACGACCTTGTTCAGCTTCTCGACCATGTGCACCGGGATGCGGATCGTCCGCGCCTTGTCCGCGATCGCGCGGGTGACCGCCTGGCGGATCCACCAGGTCGCGTACGTCGAGAACTTGAAGCCCTTGCGGTAGTCGAACTTCTCGACCGCGCGGATGAGCCCGAGCGAGCCCTCCTGAATCAGGTCGAGGAAGGACAGCCCGCGCCCGAGGTAACCCTTGGCGATGGAGACGACCAGCCGGAGGTTCGCCTCGATCATCTCGGTCTTGGCGGCCATGTCGCCGCGCTCGATGCGCTTGGCGAGCGTGACCTCCTGGTCGGCGGTGAGCAACGGCACCTTCCCGATCTCGCGCAGGTACAGCCGGAGCGAGTCGAGCGACGGCTCGACCGTGAGGTCGAGCTTCGGCACCTTCTCCTCTTCGGCGAGGGCCGGCTCCTCGTGGGGCGGCGTCTTGTGCTCCACGCCCTCGACGAGCTCGATGCCGTGGTCGATCAGGTAGGTGTAGAACTCTTCGACCTGCTCCTTGGTGAGGTCGACTTCCTCGAGCCCCGAGACGATCTCGTCATAGGTGAGGAACCCCTTGTCCTGTCCGTCGGCGACGAGCTTCACCAGCTCCTCGATCTCGGGCAGGGAGATGTCGACCTGGAGCATTGACCCGCCTTTCTCGTTACCCGTGCAACGTTGTCCGCTGGAACGAAAAGAGAGCCGGCGAGGTACTGCCGTTCGCCGACTCACAGGCACATCCGGCCCGGATTCTACAACGCCTGTGGAAAAGTGGTAGACGAGATTTCTCAGACCTCGGCGGACGACGGAGCCGACCACGTCGCCACGGCTCGAGTGTAGCGGGCGCTCCGCCAGCTCCTGGATGCCGAGCACCGCGCCGGCCGCGGCGTACGCGGCTCGATAGGCGCCGTCCTCGACCTTCAGGGCGACGCCCGTCCCGTTCGGGAGGCCGGCGCAGAGCACGCCCTCGGCGCCACGCTTGGCGACCGAGCCTGGGAGCGCGCGCATGACCAGCGTGTCGACGGCCTGGGGCCCGCCGACGAGCTCGGGGTACGCGGTCATCGCGGCGACGACCGCCTCCGACCCCGGCGGCCGGCCCTGGGCGAGGCCGGCGAACATGCGCGCCATCTCCGTCAGGGAGAGCGCAAACGTGGGCACGCCGCACCCGTCGACCGCCGTCCAAATCTCCGCCGGATGCCGGCCGACGATCTCCGCGACGAGGCCGAGGAGCTCCCGCTGCAGCGGATGCTCGGGGAGCCTGTAGCCCTGGAGATCCCACCCGCGCGCGCGCGAGAGGAACAGGAAGCCGGCGTGCTTGCCCGAGCAGTTGTGGCGGAGCCGCGAGCCGTGCTCGGCGCCGCACTCGAGGTCGTCGGCGGAGGCCCCGGCCCGCTCGAGGAGCGCGCGGACGGCGACAAGCTGGTCGGGCCGGGCCTCGTGCGAGGCGCACGCGATCGCCAGCTCCTCCGACGGCAGGTCGTAGGGGACGAGCGGGAGCGCCTGGAACGGCTTCGCCGCAGAGCGGACGTACGCGACCAGCTCCGGGTCGCCCCAGGCCTCGGCGACCTCGCCGTCGCGGACGACGACGGCGTGGGCAACGTGCCTCGACTCGACGAGACCCCCTCTGGTCACGGCTACCCTGATCGCGTCCACGAGGAGGAAGACTATTCCCGAGTTTCCGGAAGTGGAGGCGGCCCGCCGCGCGCTGGACGAGCCCCTGGCCCGCGCGCCGGTCGGCACTGCAGGGCCGGCCCACATCGCCACGCTGAAGACGTTCGACCCGCCGCTCTCGGCGCTCGAGGGCCGGCGCCTCGCCGGAGCGCGGCGGCGCGGCAAGCACCTCCTCTTCCCTACCGACGACGGCGAGCTCGTCCTCCACGTCCACCTGATGAGCGCCGGGCGCATCCGCTTCCTGGAACCCGGCGCGAAGGGCCCGAAGACGCCCGCGTTCCGGCTCCGCCTCGAGGACGGCGGCGAGCTGATCCTCACCGAGGGCGGCCCGAAGAAGCGCGCCCGTGTCGGCGTCTACCGTCCTGACGAGCTCGAGGCCGAGCTGGAGCACCTCGGCCCGGAGGCCTCCGAGATCACGGGCGGCGAGCTGGCCGAGATCGCCCGCCGCGAGAGTCCCGGCGCCTGCACCCGTTCCTGCGCGACCAGCGAGCGCTCGCCGGCATCGGCCGCGCGTGGTCGAACGAATCCTCAACCGCGCGAAGCTCTCACCGTACGCGCTCACGACCGACCTCTCGGACGAGGAGCTCGACCTCCTCGCCGCGACGACCCGCGAGCTCCTCGCCGCGGGTCTCGAGCTGCGCCTGGCCGGGGCGGCCGACGCCAAGGTCTACAAGGTCCACAAGCGGCTGGGCGAGCCGTGCCCGAACTGCGCGACGCCGATCGCCCGCGTGGACTTCGAGGAGCACACGATCTACTACTGCCCCGAGTGCCAGACGGGTGGGCGCGTCCTCAAGGACCGCCGGCTGTCGCGGCTGCTCAGGTAGCCGGATTACCTCGAGACTGCCGCTACCGGCGGGGAAGGCCACTCGATCAGGCCCTCGCGGTAGGCCGCGGCGACCATCTGCGCCTGGCTGTGGACGTCGAACTTCCTCAGCAGGTGCTGGATGTGGCTGCCCACGGTCCTCGGGCTGATGACCAGCCTCTCGGCAACCTCCGAGCGATTGAGTCCCTCGGCGAGGAGCACGAGGACCTCCCGTTCTCTTGGTGTCACTCCACGATCGCTCGGGCCCCTGGCCGGGGCCCTGTGCCCCTTTCCGTTCCGCGACCCGGAGAGGAGCCGCCGCACCCGTCCCGTGAAGTGGCTCGGCTGGAAGGGCTTGACGAGGTAATCGTCCGCCCCGAGAAGCAGGCCCGCCGAGCGGTCGAGATCGTCGACCTTCTCGCCGGAGACGAGGATGACGGGCAACTCGGCGCCCAGCAGCTCGTGGAGCTCGCGGCACAACTCGAGTCCGCTGATGTCAGGGAGTCGCACGTCGGCGACCACGAGCACCGGCCGCTCCCGACGGGCGACCGCGACCGCCTCGGCACCGGTGGACGCCTCGACAGCACGCAGGGACATCCGCTCCAGCAGGGTCACGACGAAGCAGCGGAAATCCGGCTCGTCGTCGACTACCAACACTGGAGACGAGACGGCCAGTTGAGAGTTACTCGTCACCGCGACTTCGCTGCCGATTGTGACAGAGGGCACCGGAGCGGGCAAGCGTCGACGTACGTCATTCGTCGCAGAATAGCTCGTCCGCATCGGTTGTTCGACGTATGCACAAGTTGCTGTGGAAAACCGTGGACGGGCCCTGCGGCCGGCACGGAGTATTGAAGGCGCACGCAAGGCGTCTTCGATCTGAGGGGGGAACTGCGGTTCAGCGTGCACGTTTACGTGGGCTAACACTGGCGACGCCGGTGACGGCCTTGGTTCTCAATGCAGGAGAGGGAGAAAAACTGTGGCAAGACAGATAGGGAAGGCGCGCCGAGGGATCGGCGCAAGATGGCGTGGCACAACACTGATTTTGGGAGCGTTGCTCGCGTGCGTTATTGCCGGCGTCGCTCTCGGAGGCTCGAGTGATCTGACCTCGGGCGGAAGCGCGCCCACGATCGCGAGCGACAAGGCCGACTACAACCCAGGGGCTACGGTGACGCTCACAGGCGGCGGCTGGCTCGGTGCTACCGAGACGACTCCAGCCGAGTCGGTGCACATCGTCGTCAACGACACAATCGGACAGACGTGGTCCCACGAAGCGACCGTCACCCCGGACGCGAACGGGAATATCACTGACGTCTTCCAGCTCCCGACCTACTTCGTCTCCAACTACGACGTGACGGCGACGGGGACGGTATCCGGGACGGCGACGACGACGTTCACCGATCAGGTCGCAGCGAACCTCGACCAGTGTCAGAACAAGCACACTGGCGTTCCTGAGCGACCCGTGCGGCACGACGCCGGCGAACCAGCATCCGAGCTGGGCCAACGGCGACGTGAACCAATCGAACTCCCAGTACCGGGAAGGCGACGGCCTGCCCTATCGGAGCTCGATCACCGGCCTGACGAACGGCACGTGGACGATCAGGGTCGAGTACGACTTCACGAAGGGCGGCATTCCGGCGATCGACCGGTTGACGAAGTTCAACCTGACCCAGGCGTCGAACCCGTGCCTGAGCACCAATGACGTCACCTGCACGGTCGGTAGCCCGGCATTCAACTTCACTGCGCCGAGCGAGGTCGTCACGCCGAGCGCGACGCAGCCGGCGCTCCCGGGCACTCCTCCCCCCAACCTGCACACGTGGAACGGGCTCTCGTCGGTGCTCCTGAGCACGAAGGGTGTGGACGCCAACGACATGTACGTCTGGAACGAAAACTCGAACTGCACTGCGACATTCGACGGTGCGGGCCAGGACTGGACCGGTAGCCAAGGCGACGAGCTTCGAGCGACGGCAAGGTCCTGCAGGACGGGTCGGCCGCCGGCGACAGCAAACGGCAATTCGCGTTCAAGGTCCTCATCCAGGGCTGTCCTCAGGGTCAGGGCACGGACCTCATGATGGGGTGGAGCGGCCATATCGCCTCTCACCTCGACTGGGGCGTGGGTAAGGGCGCAGGCTCGATCTCGGGCGCGCCGTTCCACATGCGCATCCTCGGGGTCGACAACGCCCAGGGCACGAGCGGCGGGAACCAGGACCGAAGCGTCCAGCTGAGCGCGATCGTCCAGACGCTCGAGGTGCGCAAGGTCTTGTCCCCGGTCGGCTCGGGGACCTTCGACCTGCAGATCGACAACGCGACGAAGGCCTCGGCCGTCGGCAACGGCGGCACGACGGGCCCGATGGCGGTCACCGCCGGCAGCCACAGCGTCGGCGAGCTCGGAGCGGGAGGCACGAACCTCGCGAGCTTCAGCTCGTCGATCTCGTGCGTGGACAGCTCCGGCAACCCGGTCAAAAGCGGCTCGGGCACGCAGCCTGACCCGGCGTGAACGTGCCGACCGGCGACAGCGTCGTCTGCACGATCACGAACACGTTGCTCCAGTCGCATCTGACACTGGTGAAGCAGGTGACCAACGACAACGGCGGCACCGCGCTGGCGACGGACTGGACGCTGAACGCGAACGGCCCGACGCCGATCTCGGGCACATCGGGCTCGGCTAACGTCACGAACGCGACGGTGAACGCGGGCAGCTATGCGCTGACGGAGACCAACGGCCCGTCCGGGTATACGGCGAGCGCGTGGGTGTGCGTCGGCGGTACCCAGAACGGCAGCAACATCTCGCTTGCCCCGGGTCAGGACGCGACCTGCACGATCACCAACGACGACATCGCTCCGAAGCTGCATCTGCGCAAGATCGTGACCAACGACAACGGTGGCACGAAGACCGTTGCGCGACTTCACGCTCAACGCTGACGGCGCCGGCGCCAACGATCTCTCGGGCACCAGCCCGGTCGATTCGGGTGCCGGCCTGAAGGCGGACACGTGGACGCTGTCGGAGAGCGTGGTCGCCGGCTACACGAAGAGCGACTGGGACTGCGTCGGCGGCGGCACGTACAACAAGACGGCCGGCGGCGTGGAGACGATCCAGGTCGGTCTCAACGGTGAGGCGACCTGCACGATCACCAACGACGACATCGCTCCGAAGCTGCATCTGCGCAAGATCGTGACCAACGACAACGGTGGCACGAAGACCGTTGCGGACTTCACGCTCAACGCTGACGGCGCCGGCGCCAACGATCTCTCGGGCACCAGCCCGGTCGATTCGGGTGCCAGCCTGAAGGCGGACACGTGGACGCTGTCGGAGAGCGTGGTCGCCGGCTACACGAAGAGCGACTGGGACTGCGTCGGCGGCGGCACGTACAACAAGACGGCCGGCGGCGTGGAGACGATCCAGGTCGGTCTCAACGGTGAGGCGACCTGCACGATCACCAACGACGACATCGCTCCGAAGCTGCATCTGCGCAAGATCGTGACCAACGACAACGGTGGCACGAAGACCGTTGCGGACTTCACGCTCAACGCTGACGGCACCGGCGCCAACGATCTCTCGGGCACCAGCCCGGTCGATTCGGGTGCCAGCCTGAAGGCGGACACGTGGACGCTGTCGGAGAGCGTGGTCGCCGGCTACACGAAGACCGACTGGGACTGCGTCGGCGGCGGCACGTACAACAAGACGGCCGGCGGCGTGGAGACGATCCAGGTCGGTCTCAACGGTGAGGCGACCTGCACGATCACCAACGACGACATCGCTCCGAAGCTGCATCTGCGCAAGATCGTGACCAACGACAACGGTGGCACGAAGACCGTTGCGGACTTCACGCTCAACGCTGACGGCACCGGCGCCAACGATCTCTCGGGCACCAGCCCGGTCGATTCGGGTGCCAGCCTGAAGGCGGACACGTGGACGCTGTCGGAGAGCGTGGTCGCCGGCTACACGAAGACCGACTGGGACTGCGTCGGCGGCGGCACGTACAACAAGACGGCCGGCGGCGTGGAGACGATCCAGGTCGGTCTCAACGGTGAGGCGACCTGCACGATCACCAACGACGACCAGCCGGGCACGATCGTCATCATCAAGAACGCGAAGCCTGCGAGCGGAGTGTTCACGTATCCGACCACCGGCTCGACCAGTGGACCGGGGACGAGCTGGCCGGCCAGCTTCACCTTGAACGGCGATCCCACCGGTGGTGGGAACACGAAGACGTTCAAGGTGGACGTCGGTACGTACAAGGTGACCGAGCAGACGCAGCTCGGGTGGATCCTCACGGGGATCGGCGGATCGACCGATGCGAACACTCCGTACAACTGCGTCGTCACCGGGAGCGGTGGCAGCACGGGCGTCGGCGACCTGAATACTCAGGCCGTCACCATCGCCATCAAGAACGGCGACACCGTGACCTGCACGTTCGAGAACACGGGCCAGGGCGTCACGCGCACCCAGGGCTTCTGGGCAACGCACTCGCCGCTCGCCAACATCGCCTGGTTCGGCGGCGACGCGTTCGGGCACTCGTTCCCGGGCGTTGCTAACACCCCGGGGCTCATGAACAAGACGCTCGATCCGTGCGGCAAGAACATCGACACGCTCGGAAAGCTGATGGGCGGCTTCTGGAGCGACATCGCCAAGAAGTCGACCGGCGTCAAGCGGATCGGCGCTCGACCAGGCGAGGATGCAGCTCCTGCAGCAGTTGCTCGCGGCAGAGCTGAACGCCTCGGCCTTCGGCAGCGTGCCGGCCGGCGGCTCCGGAAAGTTCGCCGTGTGGGAGGCCGCGTACTGCGGCACGAACCCGACGGCGATCCAGAACGCCATGCAGGGGGCTGCCTCCTTCAACAACTCGGGAGACAGCGGCACCTTCACGCCTGGCACGTCGGCAGACAGCAAGAACGCCAGAGCGATCGCGAACAAGGTGTTCTGGAACAGCCTGCCCGTAACGAAACAACAGCAGTAGACAGTCGATTGGAAGGAGGGCCCGGCGATGCCGGGCCCTCCTTTTCCAGCCACCACCATGTCGCGCGCATGAGCGTCGGAGGACGCTCCACGCGGGCAGGCGAAGTCCGGCGTGCGTGGTGGGCCGACTGACAGCGATCCAGCGGACGAACGGCAGCCCACGCCGGCGGAAGCTGGAACACCCTCTTGGATGTGATGCACCCGGCTGCAAAGCGGTGCCGGCCGGAAGTAGCGAAGCGCTCGGGCCGATTGGCCCGAGCGCTGTCGTTGCATGGCGCGTCGGCGAACCCTCTGCGACTACGGTCGCCGGGACGGCTCAGTGGGCGACGTAGCTCAACACGGCCAGGGCCGTGTCGGAACCCACCGCGTGGACATACGCGACGCAGGACATTTCCCGGGGGGGAGAGGTCGGCCCGGCGTGGCCGACAGTGCTGCTGTCCCACGTGACGGCGAGGTCATCCGTCCACGCGAGCTCGCTCATGCTGTCGTAGCACTTGTCCGTGACGGCCAGTGCGAACGGCCCCGTGTTCGAGGTCGACACGCTGAAGGTCATCGAGCCGGGCGCCTGGGTCGCGATCGCGAATGTCGCGATCTGTGCCTGCCCGCCTTCGCTTGTCCGATCGCGAGGCTTGTGTGGCTTGGCCGGCGCAGAGGGCTTGCCCCCGTAGGCCGACGCCGAGGCGGCGACGGCAAAGATGAGCAGGTAGACGACGAAGATGCGGCGTTTCAAATTTGGTCTCCTTCCGCAAGGTCACGGGCGAGCCGCATCGCCGTTTCTCCTGCCGAACGGTGATCGGCCGGACACGAGCCTGCAATCCCTACTCGGAGGGAGCTTCGTTATCGCGGTTACGAAGTGAGCCCCGCGTTCCAGCTTGCTCGCGCAGCGGGCGCTGGCGCCGTCAGCGGCGCACGACGGCCGCCAACGCGCGAACCACGTCCGGATCGAACTGCGCGCCGGCGCAGAGCTCTAGCTCCGCCAGCGCCACTTCGGCCGAGCGGGCTGCACGGTACGGGCGGTCGGTGGTCATCGCGCTGAAGGCGTCGCAGGCGCACACGATCCGCGCGACCAGCGGTGTCTCGTCCCCGACCAATCCGTCCGGATAGCCGCCGCCGTCCCAGCGCTCGTGGCACGACCGCACGAGGCGGCCGACGCGGCCGAGGAGGCCGCCCACCTGCTCGAGCATGCGCTCGCCCTCGACCGCGTGCGTCTCGATGACGGCGCGCTCCTCCTGGGTGAGCTTCCCGGGCTTGTTGATGATCTCGGCAGGGATGCGGATCTTGCCGACGTCGTGGAGGAGCGCGGTGAGCTCGGCGTCGCGCTGCGCCTTCGCGTCGAGGCCCAGCTGGGCGGCAGTCGCGACCACCAGCTCGACGACGTCGCGGCTGTGAGTGCCGGTGTAGGCGTCGTCGGCCTCGATCACGTCGCCGAGGAGGAGCGCGGTGCCCCGGTAGGCGCGCCCGAGCTCGAGGGCGTGGTCGATGCGGCTTGTCCGCTCCTGCGCGAAGAACGCGAGCAGGCCGACGAGCGGGAGGACGAACAGGAGGGCGTATGGCGCGTCGAACGCGACGACGGCGAAGAGGAAGCCCGCCGGCGCGAGCGCCGCATCGACGAGGTAGACAGGCGCGATCGCGCGGACCTGCGTCAGTGCCGGAACGCCGAAGGCATAGCGCGCCCGCGCGGCCGAACTGGCGAAGTCGAGGGCGAGCTGCGCGAGGAGCGCGAGGCCGAACACCGGCAGAACCGACCAGGTCGGGTCGGGCTCTCCCGCGAGCGCGAGCACGGCTGCCGGCCCGAGCGCATGCCAGGCGCTGAAGACCTCGAGCAGCGCGCGCTCGCCGTGCACCTTCCCGCGGACGACGTCCACCGCCGCGCACAGCACGAACCCGAGGGCGACGCATAACGGCACCACGCCGACCGGCAAGAGGAAGAGCATCGGGACGAAGACGATCTGGGTCGGCACCGCGAAGCCCGGCCCGACCTCGAACTCCACCCGCGCGGCGAGCGCGTAGGCGAGGACGAGCAGGACGAAGACTCCGGGCGAGGCCGCCCGCGACGACGGCGTCAAGAACGCGAACGGGGCGGCCACCGCCAGGAAGGCGAGGGCTCCGAAGAGCGCCGCGCGCGAGTCCCGCCCGCCGAGCCGCTGAGGCGCCCGAGCGCGGGCGTCCTCGATCAGCCCGCCGGCCTGCGGGTCGAGCTCGGCCGCAGTGGACGGCGCCGCGGTCATCTCACCGAATAGTCGGGGGCGCGGCACGCCCCGGTCTCACTCGAACGGGGGATCGTGACAAGCGAGTTCCCTCGTCCGAGGGATGCGCCCCGAGGCCGCACGGGGACACTGAGAGGACCAAGCGGCAAGGGAGGGTTCAGCGGTCATGAGAGGTCTGTTGCGGCACGTCGCGCTCGCGCTCGTTGCGTCGCTCGCTCTGGCGGCGCCGGTCCACGCCGGCTCGTTCGGCGACTCGGCAACCTCCTGCGACGGCCGCACGGCGGAGCAGCCGTTCAAGCGCTGGCTCGACCCAATGCGCTACGTGCTCGCGCCGAACGGCGGCCTCGAGCGCGGCGCGGCGGAGTGGAAGCTCACCGGCGGTGCCAAGGTCGTCGACGACAACGAGACCTTTTACGTCGGCGGTGCAAGGGACTCGAAGTCGCTCTACCTGCCCGCCGGCAGCTCGGCGACGACGCGGGCCATGTGCGTCCAGCTTCTCCACCCGACCGTCCGCTACTTCGCCAAGAACCAGGGCACCGTCGTGTTGTCCAGCCTGCTGGTGGAGGCGCTGATCGAGAATCCGCTCACCGGCCAGGTCCTCGACGCTGCCGGCAGGCGTCCACATGGGCGGCAAGAGCTGGCACCCCTCCCTCCCCGGCCTCGTGCTCGCCGACTTCCTCTCGGTCCTCGGCGAGGACGGCGAGCTGGCGGTGGCGTTCCGATTCACGCCGAGCGGGCTGGGCGCGAAGTGGCAGATCGACGACGTCTACGTCGATCCGTTCAGGAACCGCTAGCCCAGGAGTGAGATTACAAGCGTCTCGTTGCGGGCCTCGAGCTTGCCTCCGAGCGCGCGGATGAGCAGCGCTGCCGCGGGGGCGGCCAGCTCCCGTGGGTCCTCGCCGAGCACCACCGGCTGAGCGGAGCTCGCGAGCGGCGAGAGGACGAGCTCGCTGCCGCGCACCTCGAGGTCGACGCTCTCGTGGCCGCCGAAGCGGGCGGTCGCCCGGGCGAGCTGGGAGAGCGCGCGGACGGTCGGGTCCGGGTCGACCCGGACGGGAGCCCCCCGGCCGGCAACATTGAGCCGCCCCTCCTCCAGCCGCGCAGCGGCCTCGCGGGCCAGCTCGAGGGAGTCGCGCTCGACCAGGGTCGGGTCGTACTTGCCCGCCTCGATCCGCGCCACCAGGCGGAGCTGGTCGACGAGGTCGTCGATCTGCGCGGAGGCGGCGCCGATCATTTCCAGGTAGCGCGGCGCGGGCGGCTCTAGCGGCAGCTGCTCGAGCGTGCGCGCGAATCCGTAGACGGTCGCGAGCGGCGTCAGGATGTCGTGGCAGGCGACCGAGACGAGCTCGGCGAATTGGCGGTCGTTCGTCATGTCACTGGGCTGCTACGTTCTCCGGATGGAGCAGAGACTAACGGGGACGGGGACGGGAACAGTTGACGTGCAGGCGTCCGTCCCGGAGGTGCAGCTCGGCCTCTCCCGCGCGGGCGTCACCGGGGTGCAGAAGGCGGTGCGCATGCAGCACCGCGGCCGCGACGCGCTCGTCTCCGCCGAGATCGACTGCTTCGTCGACCTCGACCCGGCCCGGAAGGGCGTGCACATGTCCCGCTTCCCGGAGCTCTTCGAGGAGGCCATCGACGAGCTCGTGATCGGCGAGATGCTCCTCGTCGAGCAGCTGGCCGAGCACATCGCGCGCCACATCGTCGAGCGCCAGGACGCGCTGCGGGCCGAGGTGAGGATCGCCGCGCGGTATCCGATCGAGCGCACGACGCCGGTCACCGGGCTGCGCACGCAGGAGCTCGTGACGCTGATCGGCCGGGCCGCCGCGTCCCGCACCGCTTCGCGCCGTCTCGTCGGCGTCGAGGCGACCGGGATCAACGCCTGCCCGTGCGCACAGGGACTCGTCCGAGACCAGGCGGCCGAGCGCCTCGGCGAAGCGGGCTTCGAGGACGCGGAAGTCGCTCGGATCCTCGAGCTCGTCCCGATTGCGACGCACAACCAGCGCGGCCGTGGGACGCTCTACCTCGGCACCGACCTCCGGCTCGACGCGGAAGACCTCGTCGAGCTGGTCGAGGCCTCCATGAGCTCGCCGGTCTACGAGCTCCTCAAGCGACCTGACGAGCTCTTCGTCGTCGAGCACGCCCACCTCTCGCCCCGGTTCGTCGAGGACTCAGTGCGGCTCATGGTCAAGGGCGCGCTCGAGGCCTACGGCGACCTCCGCGACGACGACTTCGTCCTCGCCCGCCAGGTCAACTTCGAGACGATCCACAACCACGACGTCCTCGCCGAGCGCTTCGGGACCGTCGGCGAGCTCCGCGAGGAGCTGGCGAACCGGAGCCACTCCGCCCGCCACACGGAGCTCGGCGACTGGCTCCGCGCCGTCTGAGCCGCACAGGGCTCAGACGCGCTTCGAGCGAAGCGCGGTGCCCGAGTTGCCCAGGCTCGGGCGGCGGAGCTGCGATCCTGTGCTCCTCCCCGGCCAGGAGTCGGCGGATGTTCGTGCGGTGGAGGAGGATGATGGCGAGCGCAGCGCCGGACGTGAACGCGAGCACCGGCCACGACGCGCCGAAGAGGAGCGCCCACAGCGGCAGCGAGATCGCGGCGGCGATCGACGCCACCGACGCGTAGCGCGTCACGAGGAAGATGATGATCCAGACTCCGGCCGCCGAGAGGGCTGCGAAGGGCGCGAGCGCCAGCGCGACGCCGCCGGTGGTCGCCACGATCTTCCCCCCGCGCGCGAAGCCGAGGAAGAGCGGCCGCCAGTGACCGATCATCGCCGCGACTCCGGCGAGGACCCCGACGAGGTCACCGCCGAGCCACAGTCCGAGCAGCGCCGCGGCAGCGCCCTTGGCGATGTCCAGCAGCGCTACCGCGATCGCGAAGCGAAACCCGAGAGTCCGCCAGACGTTCGTCGCGCCCGGGTTCCCGCTCCCCAGCGTGCGGATGTCCACGCCGCTCAGCAGCCGTGGAAGCCAGTATCCCCACGGCATGCTCCCGAGGACGTAGCCCACGGCGATAAGAAGCGCGTCGGTGGGCACTAGACGATTCCGTACCCCGCGACCCAGCCGTTGACGACGTCCCAGTCGAGGTTTCCGAAGAACGCCTCGATGTAGGAGGCGCGGTCGGTCTGGTAGTCGAGGAAGTAGGCGTGCTCGTAGACGTCGAGCGCGACGAGCGGCGCCGCGTTCCAGATCGGGAACGTGTTCTGGGCGTCGCCGACGTAGTTGAAGAGCCGCTGCTCGTCGAAGTCGTAGGCCGTCCAGGCCCAGCCGCGGCCGGCCATGCCCGTCGCCTTCAGGTCGGCGCGCCAGGCCTCCGCGCTGTCGAAGTCGCGCGAGATCAGCTCGCCGACGGCGCCGTCGGGGTTGCCGCCCCCGCCGCCGAGGTGCTCGAAGTAGACCTCGTGGTTCTTGACGCCTCCGATTGCGAACGTGAGGTCGATCTTCAGCGCGCGGATGTCCGAGTAGACCTGGTTCGCGGAGGCGAGGTCGACCTCGCCGAGCTTCGCCAGGATCTCGTTCCGCTTCGCCACGTAGCCCTGGTAGAGCTTGTAGTGCGCCTCGATCGAAGCGCGGGAGATGCCGTCCAACTCGAGGAGCTCGGGCTTCAGCTCGCGCGCCGCGATCTCCGCCCGGTTGAAAGCCAAGGTCGCCATGCCAGCCTTTCCGTCGACTCGTTTACGCGCGCGGGAGCTTATCGTTCCCGGCATGGCAACCTCGCGCACTGCACTCGTCACCGGCGGAACCGGACGCGTCGGGAGCGCCGTCGCGGCGCGGCTCGAGGCGGACGGGTTTCGAGTCCTGGCGGCTGGGCGCCGTGACGGCGACCTGGCCGATCCAGACGCGGCGCGCGCGCTCGTCGAGCGGGCGGTACGCGAGCTCGGCGGCCTCGACCTGGTCGTCCACGCCGCGGCGGAGGGCTTCGAGCCCAGGGCGGTCGAGGAGGTCCGCGAGGAGGACTGGGACGCTGCCTTCGGCGCGACCGCGAAGGGCAGTTTCTTCGTCGCCCAGGCGGCCGCTACGCACCTGCGGGCCTCGGAGCTCGGGCTGCTCGTCCTCGTCGAGGACGTGGCCGCCTACCAGCCCTGGTCCTCCTTCGCTCCGCACTGCGCCGCCAAGGCCGCGCAGGCCATGCTCACCCGCGTGCTCGCCCGCGCGCTCGCGCCGGACGTGCGCGTCTGCGGCGTCGCCCCGGGTCCGGTCGCGGTCGAGCCAGAGCAGGAGGAGCGGCGCGCGGCGGAGACCGTTCTGGGCCGGGTCGGTACCCCGGACGACGTGGCCGAGGCGGTCGCCTACCTCGTCAAGGCACCCTTCGTCACCGGGACGTCACTCGTCGTCGACGGCGGCCGCCTTCTTCGCTGATCGCGGTAACCGCCCTGTCACAATCCGCTTCCGGGTTGAGTTTCGTATACCGGTGGCGTATATGTCTGTCGCCGTGGCCACTGCCGAGAGCGACTCCCGGCTGATACAGCGTGTCGCCGGGGGGGATCGGGACGCGTTCACCGAGCTGTACCGGCGCTTCGCGCGCCCGGTGCTCGCCATGGCAGTCCGCCAGCTCGGCGACAGCGGCCGCGCGGAGGAGGCGGCGCAGGAGACCTTCGCCGCCGTCTGGCGCTCGGCGCGGAGCTACCGGCCCGAGCGCGGGTCGGCGTCGGCCTGGCTCTACGCGGTAGCCCGCCACGCGATCATCGACCGCGCCCGGCAGCGCCGCGAGCCGGTCGTCGAGGTTCCCGACGAGGCGACGTCCGAGGCGGGCCCCGACGAGCAGGCCGAGGGTGCCTGGCTTGCCTGGCGCGTCCACAGTGCGCTCGAGCAGCTCCCCGAGCGTGAGCGCGCGGTGCTGGAGCTGGCTTACTGGAGCGGTCTCTCACAGGCCGAGATCGCCAGCTACCTCGACGTTCCCCTGGGCACGGTGAAGACCAGGACACGCACCGGGCTGGCCCGCCTGGCCGGCCTGCTCGACGAGGTGAGGCCGTGAGAGAGCCCCCCGATCTCCGCGAGCTGGTCGGCAGCGACCTGCCACCCGAGGAGCTCGAGCAGCTCCGCCGCGTGGACGGACTCCTGCGCAGCGTCCCGCCCCCGCCGCACGAGGTGCCGGCGACGCTGACGCAGGCAGTGGCCGAGGTTCCGCTCGCCGATCGACGGCACCCGAAGCGCCGCGTCGCCGTCGCGCTCGCGTTCGCGGCCGCCCTGGCGGCGGCAGCCTTCGGGGTCGGCCACTGGACCGGGAGCAGCTTCGACGCCGCCTACTCGGTGGACCTCACCCCGACCGCGAGCGCTCCCGGCGCGTCGGCGGTCGTCCAGGTGGGCGAGCGCGACGAGGACTCCGGCAACGTCGAGCTGCTCATGGACGTCTCCGGGCTCCCCAAGCTGGCCGCGGACGAGCCGTACGCCCTCTGGCTCGAGAAGGACGGCGAGTGGGTCGCCACCTGCGGCTACTTCGCGGTCGGAGAGGGCGAGACCTCTGTGCGCATGACGGTCTCCTACGAGTTCCGCGACTTCGACGCGTGGGTCATCTCAGGCGGCGACCGCCGCGAGGAGCAGCCCCCGCTGCTCGTCGCCGAGATCCCACAGGCCTAGCCCTGGGGCGCGGTGCCGCCCGGCGGCGGCGATAGACTCATCACGATGTCGGTGCTTGCCGAAGTCCCGGTTCAAGAGGACGTCGTTCGCGTTTTGGACAAGGGTTTCCTGGCGCTTGACGGAGCGCTCGCGTCCGACCTGGCAGTCGTCAACGCGGCACGCGTTTCGTTCAATGCACAGTCCCAAGAGATGGGCGAGCGCGACGAGGGATTGATCCGATTCCTGATGAGGAATCGTCACGGGAGCCCATTCGAGCACGGGTACTTCCGCTTCCTCGTGAAGGCGCCTCTGGCGGTTGTGCGGGAGCATCATCGTCACCGAGCAGGTCACTCGTACAACGAGTGGTCGGGCCGCTATTCCAAGATCGAACCGGAGTTTTACGTCCCTGACTACGTTCGGACGCAGACCGGCAAGCCCGGCGCCTACACATTCGAGCCGGTGGACGACGAGACGCGAGAGTCTGCGCGTGAAGAGATCGAGCGATCCGGGCGAGAGGCCTTCACGGCGTACGACCGTCTCCTGGAGCAAGGAGTGGCGAAGGAAGTCGCACGCCTGGTGCTCCCTCTCTCGACGTACACGAAGTACTACTGGAGCTGCAACCCCCGCAGCCTCATGCACTTCTGCTCGCTTCGGAATCACCCCGACGCGCAGTTCGAGATCCGTGAGTACGCGAGGGTGGCGGAGTCGTTCTTGGAGAAGCACATGCCGGTCACGCATGCGAGCTATCTCGCCAACGACCGCACGGCACCGTAGCCTCGTCGCCGGATCTGAACCGACCCCCGCCTGCTCCTAACGGGCAGTGCCGGCGATGCCGATGGATCAGTAGAGTTTCATGCGGCAGATGCGGCAAGCGGGGTCAGCTGTGAGAGGCCTTGGCCTGATGGCCTGCCTTGCCGCGGTCCTCCTCGCCCTTGCCGGCACCGCCGCGGCCCAGGAGGCCGAGCGCGAGCTCCCCGCACCGGTCGCAGCGCCCGGCGACGCGCTCACCGAGGCGCTCGAGACCGGCGAGCTGACGGAGGCCGAGTACACGCTCGAGCGGGCTCGCAGCATCTTCCAGCTTGCCCGCGTCCGCCGAGCGTTCGGGGACGTCGCGCGTCCCTCCCCGCACGACGCGACTCTGATCCTGCGGGACCTCGCGGCCCGGCTTGGCGAGCTTTCCGGTCTGGAGCGGCTCGCCGCGGAACGGCTCCTGGCGAGGCCGCCGCTGGGCCAGGGCGAGGTCGCCGTCGGCGACGGCTGGAACGTACCCGAGGCCCTGGCGAGCCCCACCTGCGGCGCCAACGTCTGCGTCCACTGGGTCGACGCGCCGGGCAACACCGACGCACCCGACCCCTTGGACGACGATCCGTTCAACGGCGTGCCCGACTGGGTCGACCTCACGCTCGAGATCTGGGAGGGCGTGTGGTTCCAGGAGATCGACACCTTGCGCTACCGCGCCCCGCTCTCGGACATCGACTCCCAGCACAACGGGGGCGACGGGATGCTCGACGTCTACCTGGACAACCTAAGACCAGCCGGCGTCTTCGGCTACTGCACGAGCGACGACCCGAACGCCGACGCCGACGACGTCTACGCCGTCTCCGCCTACTGCGTCGTGGACAACGACTTCACGGAGTTCGGCGGCGACCACACGCCCCGGGAGCTCCTCGAGGTGACCTCGGCGCACGAGTTCCACCATGCCTCGCAGTTCTCCTACGACTGGTTCGAGGACTACTGGCTCATGGAGGGCACGGCCTCGAACATGGAGGAGACCGTCTACCCCGCCGTCGACGACAACGTCAACTTCCTGCTCTCGTGGAGCCCGCTGTCGAAGCCGGGCTCGCCGCTCGATCGCGGCGGTCTTCAGGATGCGGAGTACGGCTCGTGGATCTTCTGGCGTTTCCTCCAGGAGAAGGTCGCAGGCGATCCGAGCATCATCCGGGAGATCTGGCAGCGGGCGGACGCCTACGACCCGAGCCCTGCGCCGGGGGACGAGCCTCCGGACGACTACTCGCTGCTCGCGGTTCGTCACGAGCTCAGCCAGCGCGGCCTCGCCTTCCGCGACATCTTCGCCCAGTTCGGAGTCGCCAACCGGCTCCTCGACTATGCCGACGCGGAGACCGCCGGCTACCCGACGCCGCCCCGGACCGCCTCGTACGGCGTCGGCCCCGGAAACCGGGTGATCAGGTGGAGATCCTGGAAGATCAACCACCTCGCCACGCGCTACTTCTCCTTCACGCCGGGGACGACGGGGCCCGCGGCGAAGCTGCGCCTCCAGTTCATGCTGCCGAAGCACGGGTCCCGCGCGACTGTGATTGTCGTCAACACGGACGGCTCGACGTCCGTTCGGCCGCTCAACCAGAACGCCAAAGGCTACGTCGCCTGGCGCGCGCCGTTCGCGCGCGGGACAGTGAGGCGCGTCGAGGTCGTCCTCTCGAACGGCAGCACGCGCATCGGCGGCTGCTGGCTGTACCCCGGGCCGCCGTCCACCTCGTGCTTCGGGCATCCGCTCGACAACAACCGGGCGTTCGAGCTCCGGGCCCAGCTCGTCCCGTAGGACCTCCAGCCACGCCTAGAGCCGGCCGGCGGCGACGATCCGCTGGAGGAACTGCCGCGTTCGCGCCTCGCGCGGCGCGCTGAAGATCTGCGCCGGCTCGCCCTCCTCGAGGATCACGCCCTCGTCGAGGAAGCAGACGCGATGGGCGATGTCGCGGGCGAAGGACATCTCGTGCGTGGCGATCAGCATCGTCATGCCGCCCTCGGCGAGCTCGCGGATGACGCTCAGGACCTCGGCCACCAGCTCCGGGTCGAGGGCGCTCGTGACCTCGTCGAGCAGCATCAGCTCCGGCTGCATGGCCAACGCGCGCACGATGGCGACGCGCTGCTGCTGGCCGCCCGAAAGCCGGTCCGGGTAGTCGCCGGCGCGGTCGGCCAGGCCGAAGCGGCCGAGCAGCGTCCAGCGCCTCGGCGTCGGCGTCGGGGCGCGGCTTCCCCAGCGCCTGGGTCGGCCCCAGCGTCACGTTCCTGAGCACCGTCATGTGCGGAAAGAGGTTGTACGCCTGGAAGACGATCCCGACGCGGCGGCGGACGCGGTTGAGGTCGGTCCCGGGCGCCGTGATCTCGTCTCCACTCAGCATGACGCGGCCCTCGTCGATCGGCTCCAGGAGGTTGACGCAGCGCAGGAGCGTGGACTTGCCGGAGCCCGACGCGCCGATCAGGCAGACGACCTCGTGCGGGGCGAGCTCCAGGTCGATCCCTTTCAGCACCTCATGCTTGCCGAACGACTTGTGGATGCCCTCGAGGAGAAGGGCGGGCGCCTCGGTCATCGAGCGCTGGCCGTAGCGAGCTGGCGGCGCCGATCGCGAGCCACCAGCCAGTCGGTGAGCCGCGCGAGCGGGATCGTCAGCAGGACGAAGAGGATCGCAGTGACCAGGTACGGCGTGTAGTTGAACGTCGAGGCCACCTCGATCTGCGACTGTCGAAACGCCTCCACCACCCCGAGCAGGCCGACGAGGGCGGTGTCCTTCTGCAGGCCGATGAAGTCGTTCAGGAGCGGCGGGATCACGCGGCGCACCGCCTGGGGCAGGATCACGAAGCGCATGACCTTGAGGTGAGAGAGCCCGAGCGACCGGGCAGCGGCTTCCTGGCTCGGGTGCACCGACTCGATTCCGGCCCGATAGACCTCCGAGACGTACGCCGAGTAGACGAGCACGAGCGCGACGATTCCCCAGAAGAGCGGGTCGATCGGCAGCCAGGAGATGCCGAGTCCCGGAATGCCGAATCCCAGCAAGTAGATGACGAGGATCGTCGGGATCCCGCGGAAGAGGTCGGCGTACACGACGGCGAGCGCTCGCAGTGGAAAGAACACCGGCCCCCGGAGGCTTCGCAGGACCGCGATCAGCAGTGCGAACGGAAGGATGAGCGCCTCCGCGATCAGGAAGATCTTGACGTTGACCAAGAACGCCTCCGGGATCACCTCGAGCGAGTCCCGGAAGACGGCGCCGTTGAAGAACTGCTGCTTGACCTCCGGCCAGCCGGGGGCGTTCGACACGACGAGGACGACGACAGCTGCGAACACGATCGTGCTCGCGAGCGCGATCAGGGTGCTTCGCCGGCCGGAAGCCCTCAAGGGCGGGCTATTCGAGGACGGGCGGAGCCGCCGTCTCGATCCACATCTGCGCGAACTCGTCGATCGAGCCGTCCGCGTGAAGGTTCGCAATCGCCTCGTTGACGCAATCGCGGAGCGGGTTTCCCTCCTCGAACACGAGCCCGAAGTACTCCTCGCCGGCCGGGAGCCGCCCGACGACTGTCGAGTTGGGGACCTGGACGGCCGTGATGTAGCCGGTGCTCGGGAAGTCGACGACGATTCCGTCGATCTGCTTGTTCTTCATCGCCGT
The DNA here is from genome assembly GCA_963794055.1 of uncultured Actinomycetes bacterium. Taxonomy (GTDB): domain Bacteria; phylum Actinomycetota; class Thermoleophilia; order Gaiellales; family Gaiellaceae; genus JAIBJN01. The sequence goes on along the minus strand of CAWCCL010000005.1, from coordinate 57,108 downwards.
GATCGCGTCGTCGTTCCTGTCGAAGACCGCCGGGTCCTGGTCGGGCTGGATGGTCTCGACGATGGCGTTGTAGCTCGTCGTCCCCACCTGGGCGCCGAGCTTCGCTCCCTTGAGGTCGGCCAGCGAGGCCGCGTCCGCGAACTCGGAGCCCTTGAGCGTCACGACTGCCTGCTCGACGTCGTAGTAGGAGTCGCTGAAGTCGACAGCTTCGTCCCGCGCGGGCAGGTAGGAGACCTGGTTGATGTCGAAGTCGAAGTCCTTGGGCCCGGGCTTGAACACGTTGTTGAACGGGACGACGACCCAGCGCACCTCGTCCGGGCCGAAGCCGAGCTGCTCGGCGACCGCGTAGGCCACCGCCGCTTCGTAGCCCTCCTGGGTCGGCGCGCCGGTCGGATCCCACGGAGCTCCCTCCGCGTCCTGGAACCACGGCGGGAAGGCCGGGTTGTCGGTGGCGATCGAGAGCGAGCCGTCGACGACCGTCTCAAGCTGGTCCGTTGCGCACGGATCGGGCTCTTCCTCGGTGGTGGCGTCGGCCGTGTCGACGGCCTCGGTCGGCGCCGCGGGCTCTGGGGCCGCCTCGTCGTCATCACTCCCGCAGGCCGCGGTGAGGCCGAGGAGCCCGACGAGCAGCAGGAGTAGGAGTGCCTTGCACATACGTTCGCACCGACCGATCCGGGGGGGTGCCGAGCCTACCACGAAATGTGCAGGGGGCCGTTCCGCGCCAACCGAGCTCGACGGAACATGCCAGTCGCGCTCAGACGCCGGGCCAGCGAGGGGCGCCGAGATCGCGGGAGATGCCTCTCGCGGCCTCCAGCACCGCGGCGGCGACACCCGGCTCGCGACCGCGTCGCAGCAGCCGCTCGCGCGGCCCGGCGATCCCCACCGCTCCGATTGGAGCGGCCGAGCGATCGAAGATCGGCGCGGCCACCCCGGCCTCCCCGAGCACCGCCTCCTCACGCTCGACGGCGTACCCGCGGTCGCGAACCGCGACGAGCTCTCGCCGAAGAGGAGCCACCGTCGCGAGCGTGTGGCCGGTGAGCTTGGTGAGCCCGTCGCTCAGCAGATCGCTCTGGACGTCGTCTGGCAGGTACGCCAGCACCGCCTTGCCGAGCGCGGTCGCGTGGAGCGGCAGGACCTCGCCGACCTCGAGGATCTGCAGGCTCGAGTCCGGCCGGAAGACGTGGTGGACGATAAGGACACCGCCGCCGTGGAGCGCGCCGACACGCACTGCCTCGTTCGCCCGCGTCGCGAGCAGCTCCGACCAGGCGAGGGCGCGCGAGCGCAGGTCGCTCAGGTCGAGGTAGCGGTTCGAGAGCTGCAGCAGCTCTGGCCCGAGCTGGTACTTGTCGCTGTCTGGATGCTGCTCGACGAGCCCGTGGGCCTGGAGCGTGCGGAGGAGGCCGTGAACGGTGCCCTTCGCGAGGCCGAGGCGCTCGGAGAGCTCGCTCACGCCGAGGCGGCCCGGGCCTGCGGCGAGCGCCTTCAGAATGCGAACTGCCCTGTCGACGGATTGGATCATCTAGGAGCCCGCTTCAAAACGAAGCCCTGAGCCGACGTCATTTCGAAACGGGCTCTGACTGGGCAACTCATCATTGTCGAATGCCGTTCGACATTGTAGAATGCTGGAGTGTCGACGGACAGCGACCGAAACGGGTTCGTGGGCCTCGTGCTCGTCTCGCACAGCGCCTCCATCGCCGAGGGTGTCGCCGAGCTCGTCGGGCAGGTCGCTGGCTCGGACGTGCCGATCGTAGCGATCGGTGGCGGCCCGGACGGAACCCTCGGCACCGACGGCACGCGCGTCCTCGACGCCCTCCGTGACGGGGCGTCCGGAGCGGGCGCGGTCGTCCTCATGGATCTCGGCAGCTCGGTGCTCGCCGTCCGCGCCGCACTCGAGGAGCTGACCCCCGAGGAGCGCTCCAAGCTCGAGGTGGCCGACGCGCCGCTCGTCGAGGGAGCCATCGCCGCAGGCGTCATCGCCTCGACCGGCGGGCTCGCCGCCGACGTGGCGAAAGCGGCCGAGGAGGCGCGCGGTGCACGCAAGCTCTAGACCCGCCGGGGCCGTCGAAGCGCGGGCGTCCCTTCCTGCCGAGGTGGCTCTCCACGCCAGGCCGGCCGGGCTCTTCGTCCGGGAAGCGGCCGGCTTCGGCGCCGACGTGACCGTCTCGGCGAACGGGAGGAGCGCGAACGCCAAGAGCATCCTCGAGGTCCTCGCCCTCGGAGCGACGGGCGGCGCGGAGATCCTCATCGCGGCCTCAGGCGAGGACGCCGCCCAGGCCGTCTCGGGCCTGACCGCGCTCGTCGAGCAGCTCTCCGAGTAGGGCCTCTCCCAGCGCGAGCGCCTCGCCGGCCGACCCGGCCCTGAGCGCCGACTGCGCCGCAGCTGCGGCGTCCTCGGCCGAGATCGCCCTCACGGTCGCCCGGATCTCGTCGAGCCGGGAGGGAGACACGCTCAGCTCGTCGACGCCGAGGCCGACGAGCAGGACCGCCAGCGGCGGCTCCCCGGCCGCCTCGCCGCAGACCTCGACGGCGCGTCCAGCTACGTGAGCCGCCTCGACGGCCGCGGCAACATGGGCGAGGACGGCGGGGTCCGCTGCCGCCCTCGCAGAGGCAAGCGGAAGCGCCCGGTCGAGCCCGAGCGTGTACTGCACGAGGTCGTTCGTCCCGATGGAGAGGAAGTCCGCGACGGACGCGATCTCCTCGGCGCGCGCGGCGGCCTCGGGCGTCTCGATCATGGCGCCGAGGGGCGGAAGCTCGGCCTCCCAGCCGAGCGCGGCGGCGCGCTCCTCGAGGAGGGCGCGGACGGCGAGGACGTGCTTGGGCCCGGTCACGAGCGGCAGGAGAATCCGCAACGGCCTGCCGCGGCCGGCTCGGAGGATGCCCCCGAGCTGATCCGCGAGCGCGTCGGGATGCGACAGGGTGAGGGCAAGACCCCGCTCGGCGATCCCGGCAAGGAACGGCGGCGTCTTGTCGGCCCCGAAGTCGAGCGTCCGCACCGTGACGATACCCGCGGGCATCGCTGCGAGGACGGGCTCGAGCGCCCGCTCGTGCTCGTCCTCTCCGGGCCACGACGCCGACTCGAGGAAGGTGAGCTCCGTCCGGAGGAGCCCGATTCCCTCCGCTTCGGCAACGACGCCTGCGGCCGCCTCGGCCGCCGTGCTCGCGTTGCAGAGAAGCCGGATCCGCCTTCCGTCGACGGTCTCGGGCGCCAGGGTGCGGGCGACGGCGAGCGCTGCCCTGCCGGCCGCGCGGCGCCGGGACTCCGCGCGGGCCGCCTCCCGTGAGGCGCGGGCAGGCGCGAGGACGAGGGCCCCATCGTCCCCGTCCAGGATCACCTCGACGCCGTCGTCGACTGCGAGCAGATCCTCGCCGAGCCCCACCGCCATCGGGACGCCGAGCGCGCGGGCCATGATCGCCGCGTGAGAGGTCGCGGCGCCCTCAGCGAGCGCGATCCCGCAGACATCGCCCGAGTACAGATCGAGGTCGAGGACGTCGGCAGGGCCCAGGTCGCGCGCGAGGAGGACGAACCGCCCTCCGGCGGACCGCTTCGCCGGCTCGCCTGCGACGCGCCGGGCGGCCCGGCGGCCAAGCGTACGGATGTCGGCCGCCCGTGCGGCGAGCAGGGCGTCGGGAAGCGAGGCGATCGCTGCCGCATGGCGCTCCGTCGCCTCGAGGAGCGCGACGGCTGCCGGCTTCTCGACCGCCAGCGCGCGCACGTCCGACTCAAGGGCCGGGTCCTCGGCCATGAGGACGTTCGCCTCGAAGATCTCCGCCTCGGCGACTCGTCCGGCCGCGCGCAGCTCGGCGCCAGCGGCGGCGAGCTCCTCGGCGACTCGGCCGAGCGCTTCGAGCGCGGCCGCCTGCGCCTCCGGCCCAGCCGGAGCCGACCTGCCGGGCTCCACGTCTCGGAGCACGACGGCCCGCCCGAGCGCCAGACCGCTTGCGGCGGTCAGGCCCCGGAGGACGGTCTCGGTCATTCTTCCGCGAGCGACTCTTGGAGCGCGGCGATGATCAGGGCAGTCGACGTCGCGCCCGGATCCTGGTGCCCGATGCTCCGCTCGCCCAGGTATGAAGCACGGCCCTTCCGCGCCTTGAGGGGGACGGTCGCGCGCATCCCCTCGTCGGCGGCCGCGCGCGCGGCCGAGGCCGCCTCGCCGATCGCCGCCCCTGCGTCGACCCGCTCCCGAAACGCGCGCAGTGCGGGGGCGAGGGAGTCGACCATCGTCTTGTCGCCCTCCTCGGCCGCACCGAGCTCGACGACCCCCGCGAGGGCAGCGTCGAGAGCGTCGGCGAGCTCGGCGCCGCCGAAGTCGTCGGTGTCTCCGAGGGCGCGGCCGGCCCGCCGCAGGGCCATGCCCCAAAGCGGGCCGCTCGCGCCTCCGACGGTGGAGACGAGCGTGGAGCCGGCCGTCGTCAGGACCTTGCCCGGCGGGACGCTCTCGAGCCCGTCGAGCTTCTCGACGACGGCGGCGAAGCCGCGGTCCATGTTGGTGCCATGGTCGGCGTCGCCGATGGCCGCGTCGAGCTGCGTCAGGTAGTCGCGCTGGTCGTGGATCGAGGCCGCGGCCGACTCGAGCCAGCGCCGCAACGTCACGGCGTTCACGCTCGTCTCCCCATTCCGAGACACTGCCCGCTCAGGCTCCCCAGCGTAGCGCAGGGGTGTGCACGGGAGCGTCCCAGAGCTCGGTGAGCTCGTCGTCGAGCAGGAGGATCGTGATCGACACGCCCGCCATCTCGAGGCTCGTGATGTAGTCGCCAACGAGGTTGCGGGTGGCCTTGAGCCCTCGGGCCTCGAGCTGCTTCGCGAGCTCGTTGTAGACGACGTAGAGCTCGATCAGCGGCGTGCCGCCGAGCCCGTTGACGAAGGCGAGGACGTTCGAGCCGCTGGGCGGGTCGAGGTCTCCCAGGACGAGCTCGGCCATCTCCTGGACGATCTCGGCCGCCGGGCGCACCTTCTCGCGCCGGCGACCCGGCTCGCCGTGGATGCCGACCCCGAACTCCATCTCGTCCGCGCCGATGTCGAAGGTCGGCTGACCGGCGGCCGGAGTGGCGCACGACGTCAGGGCGACGCCGAAGCTCCGCCCCTGCTCGTTCACGCGCCTCGCGATCGCGGCCACCTCGGCCAACGAGCCGCCCGCCTCAGCCTTCGCGCCCGCGATCTTCTCGACGAGCACGGTCACGCCGGTCCCGCGGCGGCCCGCCGTGTAGAGCGAGTCCTCCACGGCCACGTCGTCGTTCGTCAGCACCGACTCGACCTCGATGCCCTCGTCGGCCGCCTCCTCGGCGGCCAGCTTGAAGTTCATGACGTCGCCCGTGTAGTTCTTGACGATGTGGACGACGCCCGCGCCGCCGTCGACGGCCGTCGTCGCGGCGAGCATCTGGTCGGGCACGGGTGAGGTGAACACGGCTCCGGGACAGGCCGCGTCGAGCATGCCGCGCCCGACGAAGCCGCCGTGGAGCGGCTCGTGGCCCGAGCCTCCGCCGGAGACGAGCGCCACCTTGCCCTCCACGGGCGCGTCCTTGCGCAGGACGAGCTGGTTCTCGAAGTCGATGCGGACGAGATCGGCGTGCGCGGCGCCGAGGCCGGCGAGCGACTCGGGGACGAGATCGTCGGGGTTGTTGAGGAACTTCTTCACAACTGGCGCTACAACGCTCATGCTGCCTCCTCTAGGGGGTCGCCGCGGGCTCGAGCTTCTCGCCGCGGTCGGGCTCGCTGACGGATTCCCTGATCGGCCGCGCGACCTTCCGCGGCGTCGCGACTGCGTCGTAGGCGAAGGCCGCAATCGCCGCGCCGGCGAGGTTGGCCGGAATGTAGGCGAACAGCTGCTCGAACCAGTTGTGGAACGAGCCGTTGAGGTCGGAGACGATCAGCGGTCCGAGTCCCCGGGCGGGATTCAGCGACGCGTTCGTCACGGGGCCCACGGTGATGATGATCGCCACGACGACGAGCCCGATGACGAGGCCGGCCCAGCCCGCCGGGGAGCGGGAGTCGACGATCCCGAGGACGGTGAACATGAGGATCGCGGTCCCGAGCGCCTCGATGAACATCGCCGAGCCCCAGGCGGTCACGTCTTGGTTGAAGTTCACCACGCCAAAGCCGGCGCCCAGGTCGAAGACGCGGCCGCCGAAGCTCGCCCAGATTGCGAGCCCGCCTGCGATCGCTCCCGCGACCTGAGCGGACCAGTACATCGGCACCTCGCGCCAGGGGAAGCGCTTCGTGACCGCGAGGGCGAACGTCACCGCCGGGTTGATGTGGCAGCCTGAGACCTTGCCGATCGTGTAGATCATCGCCGTCACGATCAGGCCGAACGCGACGGCGATGAAGCCGAGGTCCGCCCCGGAGAACGGTGCTCCGCTGCCCCCCTCGAGCGTGAGGATGGCCGGCACCGATCCGGCGCCGATGAACACCAGGAGGCACGTCCCGATCGCCTCCGCCGCCGCCCGCTGGATGGAAGTGTGCTCCTCCATACCCAAACCTCCTTTGCACCAGCTCGGGCCGGAGGAGGCTCGAGCTGCTCTCCGCCGGTTACGGGATCGACGCGTACGTCAGAATCCGGGCGATATTCGACATTACCGAACATCGTTCGGGAACTTAGCGCACTGCCGACCGGTCTGTCAAGCGGCCCGCGGGAGCGTGCGACCAGAGGCAGCTTGACACGCTCGGTGCAGAGGTTTTCAATGGCCGGAAGGTTCTGCGGCAAAGGAGGGGGTGCCGTGTGCGGTCCGGGACGAGCGTGACCCATCGCGCAAAGTTGCTTGCCGGCCCGCGGCGAGGCGTCTTCACCCATTTCGAGGAGGTGCTCTTCGTTGGCAGGCAAATTTAGAAGGTTGACCTTGCTGATGCTCGCCGCGCTCACAGTTGCGCTCGGGTCGGCGGGCACGGCAGGGGCGCAGCTGACGCCCCCGTGGTGCGGGACGCCGATGCCCGACGCGGCGGCGAACTTGCCGGACGGGTCGTTGCCGACCCACCCGGTCGGAAGCTTCGCGCACATTCCGTACTACGCCATCGGCTGCACGCTCGACCAGATCGCGGCGCAGTCGAACGGCCGCATGACCGTCGAGGTCATCGGCCAGTCGGCACTCGGCCGCGACATGTACGGCGTGGTCATCAACGCGCTCGACACCCCTGAGCAGCAGCGTGACTTCAGCCGCTGGCAGAAGATCCGAGCGCTCGCGCTCGAGGATCCTGCGCGGGCTCAGGCCCTGCTCGAGCAGTGGGGTGACGACGTCAAGGTCCCGATCTTCAACCAGAGCGGGATCCACGGCAACGAGTACGAGGGCGTCGAGTCAAACATGCAGCTCATCAAGGAGCTGGCGACGACGCCGTACGGGGTCGACCCGAAGATCGACTCCTACCTGGATCACGTGATCATGGTCTTCAACGTGATTCAGAACCCGGACGGCCGGATCGCGGGCACACGGGCGAACGGGAACGGCTTCGACCTCAACCGCGACTGGCTCACGCAGTCGCAGTCCGAGGATCAGGCTTCGGTCGCGCTCCAGCAGATCTGGCTCGCACCAGAGAACCTCGACCTGCACGGCTACGTCACCCCGACCCTGATCGAGTCGACGACGAAGCCGCACGCGCCGCAGATCGAGTACGACCTCTACCTCCAGTGGAATCCGCGCAGGTCGCAGGCGAACGCCGACGCCCTGGCGTCGGTCGGGCTCGGCACGACGCGACCGATCCTCGACTGGTGCCCCGAGGCAGACTTTCCTCAGCCCAGCGGCCTCTGCCTCGACGGAAGCGTGCCCGGCCCGGCAGTTGCCGAGGGCTGGGACGACTGGGGCCCGTTCTACACCGGTCAGTACGCGCAGCTGACGGGCTTCGACTCGTCCACCGTCGAGATGTGCAACCAGCCGAATAACTTCTCGTGCGGCCTGCCTGGTAACACCACGCACCAGCGCGGTCGCCTGGGCGCCTATCTCGCCCAGCGCATGGTCACGCTCTCGACCATGGACTTCATGATCGCGAACCGAAACGAGCTGCTGGACACGCAGATGGAGGTCTACCGCCGCGGCGTCACCGCAGCCGACCGGCCGGCCTGCTGTCCAGCTCCGTACGACGTCAACAACAACTGGATGCGGGAGTACAACACCGCCTACGTGATCCCGCTGGGAGCCGGTCAGCGGAGCGCCGCCGAGGCCAACCGCCTGGTCGAGTGGCTCTTCTTCAACGGGATCAAGGTCCACGAGCTCCGCGCGAACTACACGTTCGGCGGGCAGACCTTCGAGAAGGGCTCGTACGTCGTTTGGCTGAACCAGGCGCTACGCGGCCTCGCGGACTCGGCCCTCAACGTCGGTGACGACATCTCGGCCTCGATCAGCCGGCTCTATGCCCCTCCGGGCGCTTGGAGCCACGGCTACCTCTGGGGTGCGGACATCGCCGCGATCCCGGACAACGCGGCGTTTACGCCGGAAACCATCGAGATCCGCAGGCCTCGGATCATCACGGGCGGCGTCGAGCCCGGTCGGGCCGAGGCGTACGCCCTCGAGCTCGATTCGGCGACGGCGGTGCGGGTCGCTGAACTCGCTGAGAGCGACGGCGTCACTGGGCGAGGATCGCCGCTCGAGCCGTTCGCGGCCCAGACCGGCGGGATGCTGCCCGCCGGTACGCCGCTCTTCTCGGCCGACCATGCCACGCGCGTGAAAGTGGCAACGGCCGGGCGCGACAACGGCATCACTGTTCCGCAGGATCGTCTCGAGCGCGATTCCGGACGACACCGATCCGATCGAAGGCGTCCCGCGGATCGCGGTGCTCACCGGCGCGGTGAACCAGGACGTCTGGTCGCTGCGGAACCTCGGCTTCCCGCCGACCCGGTCGTGACGACGGCGACGATCAACAACGTCACCGACCGACCCGCTCGTCAACTACGACATCGTTTACAACACGGCGGCATGGCCGGGAGCGACCCTGCCGACTGCGCCGGCACGCTTCACCGCGTTCTTCGCGGCCGGGGGCGGCTACATCGGCACCGGGCGTGAACGGCTCCAGCTTCCTCGTCAACGGCGCGCAGGTAAGTCGGCCTCACGGTCGCGACCAGGGGCGGCAACGGACGCAGCGGAATCATCCGCTGGAACAACGACGGCGGCGTCTCGAGCCCGATCGTGGGCGCCTATCCGTCCCAGGACACGGCGATCGTCGATCCGCCGGCCTGGTTCTCGGCCGTGCCGTCCTCGCTCGCCGTGGACGCGCGCTTGGCCGCCACGAACTTCTTCCTGGCCGGCCTCTGGCTCTTCGACGCGCGAGTCGGCGTCGGCACCGGGGTCGCCGCTCATCGTGCACGGCATGAACGACGCCGGCACGGCGCGGCTCACCGCGTTCGCTATGAATCCGCTCTACCGGGCGGAATCCTGAGCGCGAGTGGCCAATGGTCGGCGCGGCAGCCTACTGGGCAGACCAGTAGACCGGCTGACCGCCAACTAGGTAACCAACGCGAGGGGCGGGGAAACCCGCCCCTCGTCGTTTCGAAACGGGTTCCTCTCCGCCGAGGGACGTGCGCGCGAGCAAACGGTCTTGAGCCGTCATTGAGCGCCCTGGTCCACCGTCGCGGTGACAGCGATCCGATGCGCCGCGCAGCCCCACCAGACCGAGCCCGCGCCTTCACCTCACGGTTACCCCTGGCCGGGGCTCACAGGGCTACGTTCGGCGCGGAATCCCACATCGAAGGAGGAGGAAGAGCGATGAGACGCCTAGCTGCCGCCCTGGCGGCCTTCATAGCCGCCCTGACCTTGCCTGTCGCCGCGCTGGGGAACGACGGCAAGCCCATCAACCCGCACTCGTTGAAGCCCCTGACCATGGCCGTGATCGGCGACACCCCGTACGGCGAGGCGCAGCTCCTGGCCTTTCCGAACCTCGTCGCCAGCATCAACGGAGACCCGGGCCTCCGACCTGGTGCTGCACGTCGGCGACATCAAGAACGGCTCCAGCCTCTGCACGGACTCGTACTTCGCCGCCATCCGTGGGCTCGTCGATACGTTCGAGGACCCCTTCGTCTACACGCCCGGGGACAACGAGTGGACCGACTGCCATCGCGCCAACAACGGCGGCTACCAGCCGCTCGAGCGCCTGGCCGCGCTGCGGTCGCTCTTCTACCCCGAGCCCGGCGTGACGATTGGGGGCCGCGAGAAGGCCGTGCTCACGCAGGCCGACGAGCCCGGCTTCGGCGAGTTCGCCGAGAACCAGCTCTGGCTTCAGTCCCGCGTGGCGTTCGGCGTCCTGCACGTCGTCGGCTCGAACAACGACCTCCAGCCCTGGTTCGGCGCAGCGGAGACGCCGACGCAGACGATGCAGCGCCTCGCCGAGTACCAGGCCCGCCTGGCGGCGGCGCTCGCCTGGCTCGACGAGACGTTCGCCGTCGCCGACCGCAAGAACGCGAAGGGCGTCGTCATTGCCATGCAGGCAAACACCTGGGTCTCGGCCAACGGCTTCGTCGAGGTGATCCAGCGCCTGGCGGATCTCTCCGCCGGCTTCAAGGGCCCGGTGCTCCTGATCCAGGGCGACACGCACGACTACCTCGTCGACCAGCCGCTCGCGAACGGGAGCCCGCTTCACGGCGTCACGACTAAGGCACCCAACCTCACGCGCATCGTCGTCGAGGGCGAGACGGCGAGCGAGTGGCTCCGCCTCACGATCGACCCGCGCACGCCCGAGATCTTCTCCTGGGAGCGGATCCGGCTGTAGCCGGGCACGAAGCGGCGGCCGCCTGCGGCCAGGCGGCCGCCGCTCAATTCTACGGGCCGGACACGGGCTTCAGCGCCGGGAAGAGGCGCACGACGCCCGGGCCGTAGCGCTGGTCGAGAGCAGCCTGGCCGGCACCGCCGACGTCGATGACGACGCCGACCTCCGCTGCCAGGCCGACGTCGCCGTCGGACGACCAGGTGAACTGGAGCCCGAGCTCGTCCTGGATGAACCGCTCCGCCTCCTCGCGGATGGCCATCAGCTCGTTCTCGGTATGTCCCTCGCGCTGCGTGACGCACAGCGGCCCGCCCCAGACCTCTCGGATGGCGGCCTCCGCGCCGGCGACGTCCTCGGTGACGACGACGCTCATGATCTGCAGCACCGGCTTGCCCTCCATCATCATCACGTCCATCTCTTCCGGCGTGTAGTCACCGACGTAGTCGACCCAGAGCTTCACGTAGTCCGGGCGCTTCTCGGCCGCCGACGCACCCGCGCCAAAATCGTCGTCCGAGGCCCGACTGGGGGCGACGGGGACCCAGCCGCCTTCCGGCTCGGGGCACGAGGTGGTGAAGTCGCGGTGGCTTCCGTCGCTCTCCGGGTCGGGGTTCCTCGGGCCGGCCTCAGTGACCGTGAGGACGCCGTCGTCGTAGGTGCCGACGACGTGGAAGTCGCCCCAGGTCGTCCCGGAAACGGACTCCTCCCCCTCGACGGCGTCCCAGCTCCAGTTCACGAGCGGCACGCCGCCGCACTGGGGCGGAAGCGAGTCGGCGACCCCGCCCACGCACAGCTCGGGGCCGTGCGAGGGTGATTCCATGCCGTCGCCCTGCTCGAGCACCGTCGCGTTCGCCTCGTACAGCTGCCCCGGGGCGAGCGGCGGCGCCGTGCTCACGCCGACCGCGCCAGGCTCACCCGCGCCGCAGGCCGCCAGGAACACGGCCGACAGGAGCGCGCCGGCAAGCAACGTCGTCCGCATAACCATCCGACGCCGGACGGGCGCGAAAGGTTCCCGCACGCCCTCCAGACGCCGCCGGAGACCGCAGCGGTCACTCACCGCCGATCGAAGATGCCGCCGAGGAGGTCGGCGAGGGAGGAGCCGCCCTCGATCAGCCAGTCGAGCGGAGCGCGCTCGACCACCTGGGTGAGGAGGCCGGCCTCGAGGCCGCCGATGTCGTCGCGCGCCTCGGCGTCGTCGATCGCCTCGAGGAGGCCGGAGCGGACGGCGCGCTCGAGCGTCTCCATGTCCCACTCGACGTCGCGGCCGAGCTCGGGGTCGATGGAGAGGACGAGCTCCTCGCGCGTAGTGTTGAGCTCGCAGGCGGCTCCGTCGAGGCCGTCGAGGACGATCTGCTGGATCGTCGCCTCGAAGCCCTCGTTCGGGAAGTTCTCGCGCTGCACGCAGGGGTCGGCCACGGTCGACTCCCCGTAGGTCAGCGCGCCGTTGGCCAGCTCGATCGCGATCAGCACCGCGGCCGCCAGGCCGAGGGCGCCGAGGGCGAGCAGTCCCTGCCGACGGCGACTCACGTCGAGATCCTCCTGAGGAAGACGAAGCCCGCGATTCCGGCCAGCACGGCGAACAGCGCCGAGAGGACGAACGACGAGCGGAACGCCCGCGTCAGGACGGCCTGCACCGACTCCAGGAGGGAGTCGCGGACCTCGGCGACGTTCGAGTCTCCGGCCGCGCCGTTCTCGTCGAAGGGCCTCGTCAGGTCGGGGATCTCGCCCTCGGGAGCGCGCTGGAACTCCCGGTAGAGGTCGAGCGCGATCGGGATCTTGGTCGTCAGCGGGAGCGGCGCGTCGAGGATGACCGCGGTCGCGTTTTGGGTCGCGGTTTCCTCGGCGGCCGTCAGCTCGGAGGCGAGCAGCGGCGCTACCGCTAGCAGGCCGACGACGAGGCCGAGGTGCCTGACGCCCACGGAGGTCGTCCCGCTCCGTGCGAGGTCTCCCTCCGGCGCGAGCGAGGCCCGGGTGAGCGGCGGCAGCGCGAGGCCGAGGCCGACGCCGGCCAGCGCGAGCGCGGGCACGGCGTAGACGGGGTCGCTCGCCGGCAGAAGCGCGAGCGCCGCGAGCCCGGCGGCGAGCAGGGCCGAGCCGCCGACGACGTCCGCGAGCCCGGAAAGCCGCGCGGAGAGCGGCCGGGCGCAGAGGGCGGCCAGGGGGAGGGCGCTGACGATGCCGGCCCCGGCAAGCGGCCCGTAGTCCCACACCGTGACCACGAGGAGCACGGCGAGAAACAGGGCTCCGACGAGGGCGGCATACGTGAAGGCCATGGCGAGGGCGGAGCCGAGCGGGACGCGCCCGCGCTCGGCCGGCGCCGCCAGTGCGCGCGCCGCCGGATGGAGCGCGGCCACCAAGGCCGCAGCGGCCAGCGGCGCCTGGACGGCGAAGATCGCGCGCCAGTCGAAGGCCTCCGTGAGGATGCCGCCGAGCGCGGGGCCTACCGCGGTCCCGAGCGTCCCCGCGCCGACCCAGATCGCGATCGCGCGCCGGCGCTCGCCGCTGAGGACGACCAGGAGCGGGAGCGAGGCGCCCAGGAGGAGGCCGGCGCCGAGGCCCTGCGCGACCCTCCCCGCGACGAGCGTCTCCAGGGTGTCCGAGACCGCGCAGACCACCGAGGAGACCAGGAAGACCGCCAGCCCGGCAAGCGCAAGCCACGCCGGTCGCACCCGCCGCACGAAGGGCAGGACCGCGAAGGCACCGACCACGACGGCGAGGTTGTAGGCGGTCACGACCCACGAGATCCGGGGGATGGTGGTCTGCAGGTCGACGAACAGGTCGGGGAGGGCCAGGACGACGATCGAGGAGTCGGCGAAGGCGACGGCGATCGAGATCGCAAGAGCGATCTCGAGGGCCAGGGACGGCTTCTTCACGGCAGGCTCGAAGGCGATGGCGGCAGCCTACGGTTCCGGACTTGAACGATGCGGCGGAATCGTGTTGGGTGTCGGGACTTCAAGACCCGAAGAAAGGGGTTTACTGTGGCAAGAAGTCGCCTAGCGGTCGGCTTGATCGCGGCGCTCGTCGTCGTGCTCGCCGTGGCGGCGGTACCGGCGGGGGCCCGTCCCGATCCGGACGGGGTTGTCGTTGAAGGGCTTTCCGATCCACGCGGCATCTCAGGGGCCGGAGGCCGGGCGTTGCTCGTCGCAGAGGGCAACGGCAAGATCACGCGCATCGAGCCCAGGCGGAGGGGCTCGGCATCCGTGAGCACCTTCGCGGAATTCCCGTTCGACCCGGAAGCCGGACCGTTCCCGGTCGAGGTCGCCTACCAGGGCCCGAACCACGTCTGGGTCACCCTGGCTGGAGACCCGGCGGCGGGCGGCAGCAGAGTCGTGCGGCTCGACCGCAAGGGCAGGGTCAAGGTCTCCATCGACATCGCGGCCTACCAGGTCACCGACCCGGACCCCGACGACCAGGAGGACTTCCCGGAGCAGTCGAACCCGTTCGGGCTGGCCGTACTCCGCGGTGGAGGGGTCCTCGTCGCCGACTCGGCGGGCAACGACGTCTTGAGGATCGACCAGAAGCGGAGGATCACCACGGTCGCCCGCTTCAAGACGGAGGACCTCCCGTGGCCTGACGGCCTGCCCTTCCCGGGCCCGCCGCCCGGCACCCCCGTGCCGGCGGAGTCCGTCCCGACGTCGGTCGCAATCGGCCCGGACGGCGCCTGGTACGTCTCGGAGCTGAAGGGCTTCCCGTTCACGAAGGGCGCCTCGCGCATCTGGCGGATCGAGCCGGGAGCGACGAACGCGACCTGCGATCCCGCCAACCCGAACGTGGGCCCGTGCCGCTCGTACGCCACGGGCTTCACCTCCGTGATCGACCTGGCCTTCGGCCGGGACGGAACGATGTACGTCCTCGAGATCGTCAAGGAAGGGCTGCTCGGCGCCGAGATCTTCGGCGACCCGCCGATCGGCGCGCTCTGGGCGGTCGAGGGCGGCTCGAAGACCGAGCTCGCGCCGGGAACCCTCCTGGCCCCCGGCGGCGTGGCCGTCGGCTACAACGGCACGCTCTCCGTCACGACGGGCACCTTCTTCGGCCCCGGCGGCGGAGCGGTCGTCCGCATCAACCCGTAGCGAATCGTGGGGAGCGGCCCGGCCTCACGGCTGGGCCGCTACTCACGCGGAGTCCGCGACGAGTAGCGCGATCGCGGCGAACTGGCAGGATGCCGCCAGCACCGTGAGCACGTGGAAGAGCTCGTGGAAGCCGAAGACCGTCGGCACGAAGTTGGGCCGCTGGATCGCGTACACGACCGCGCCCAGCGTGTAGAAGACTCCTCCCGCGGCCACGAGGAAGGTGCCCCAGAAGCCTGAGGCCTCGATGATCTGGGGCAGGACAAGGATGCCGATCCAGCCTAGGAAGATGCCGGAGGCGACGGGCACCCAGCGCGGCGCGTCGAGCCAGAAGACCCGTTGCACGATGGCAAGCGCGGCTCCGATCCACACCACCCCGAGGATGGAGAGCTGCCAGGCGCCGCTCAGCACGAGCAGGCCGTACGGCGTGTATGTGCCGGCGATCAGCAGGTAGATGGACGCGTGGTCGAGCCGGCGCATCACCCGCCGGGCCGAAGGCCGCCAGTCGCCCCGGTGGTAGAGCGCGCTGACCCCGAACGTCAGGACGAGGGCGCCGCCGAACGCCGCCGCGGCCACGCGCTCGCGGCCTCCCGGGGCCATTGCGACGAGCAAGGCGCCAAGCACGGCGAATACGACGAACCCGTACAGGTGAAAGACCCCGCGCAGGCGGGGCTTCACCGCTGCTGACGGGCTCGCGCTAGCGATACCGGTAGACGATGCGGCCGCGGGTGAGGTCGTACGGGGACAGCTCGACCTTCACGCGGTCTCCGAGGAAGATTCGAATGCGGTAGCGCCGCATCTTCCCCGCCGTATAGCCGAGCGTCTCGTGACCGTTGTCGAGCTGAATCCGGAACATCCGGTTGCGGAGGGCCTCGACCACTTCACCCTCCATCTCGATCTTCTCTTCCTTGCCGGCGATAGCTCCTCCCTCCCTCGTCGTAGTCGGCGCCCCCTCGAGAACGGTGGACTCGCCCGTGGCCGCCGAAGCGACCACGGGCGCTTCCAGCAGCTTGCTAGGCGACCGGGGCGGCCGGGGCGACGTTGGTCGCCTCGGGGCCCTTCGCACCTTCGCGCGCCTCGTACTCGACGCGCATGCCTTCGGCGAGAGTCTTGAAGCCCTCACCGGCGATGTTCGAATGGTGCACGAAAAAATCCTTCGTGCCCTCGTCAGGGGTGATGAAGCCATACCCCTTGCTGTCGTTGAACCACTTGACGGTTCCGCTGGCCATAGAGAAAAACACCTCCCTCACCTAAGTACAAGAACGGGTAAGGAAAGCGACTTGCGCGAACCGGACTCGCTCTGGTTATCGCGTCGAGAATAGCACGGCTAGGCCGTTTCCCGGCATGCTGCGCCCGTGCCCGTCGAGACGCTCGGATTCTGCGATCCGGCCTTCGCTCCGGTCGGCGAAGCGTTCGCCCGCGGCTTCGAGGAGCGCGGCGAGCTCGGCGCCGCGGTCGCCGTCCATCTGAACGGCAGCCTCGTCGTGGATCTCTGGGCGGGCCTGGCCGACCCGGTCGCGGGCGAGCCCTGGCGGGAGGACACGATCGCGCATGTGTACTCGGTAACGAAACCGGTCGTGGCCACCTGTGCGCTGCTCCTCGCCGAGCGGGGCGAGCTCGACCTCGACGCGCCCGTCGCGGACTACTGGCCGGAGTACGCGCAGGCCGGGAAGGAGCGCACGCTCGTCCGGCACCTGCTCGCGCACCAGGCCGGGCTGGTAATCCTCCGGGAGCCGCAGCCGGCGGAGGCGCTCCTCGACTGGGAGCGCCTCACCGCGCTGCTCGCCGCCGAGCCTCCGCTCTGGGAGCCCGGCACGAAGCACGGTGAGATTGCGGGGTTCTACCACCACCTCGTCGGCGAGGTCGTCCGCCGCGTGGACGGGCGCAGCCTCGGCCGTTTCCTCGCGGAGGAGATCGCGACGCCGTGGGCACTCGACCTCCACATCGGCCTCCGACCGGCGGAGCAGGCGCGCGCGGCACGGCTCGTCGACGAGGCCGGCGCCTGGCGACGCTCGATCGGTAAGGATCCGCGTCGGTGGCTGGAGGCCTCCCTGGCGAATCCGCCCGGGATGCTCGACGTCGACGTCGTCAACGCCGCCGCGTATCGCGCGGCCGAGGTCCCGGCGGTCAACGGCCACGGCACGGCCCGCGCGGTCGCCCGCTTCTACGGCGGCCTCGCCGGCGGCGGGGAGCTCGACGGGGTCAGGCTCCTCCGGCCGGAGAGCGTCGACGCCGCCCTGCGCCCGCAGGCGAGCGGCTGGGACGAGGTGCTCGAGGACGACGCCGTCTGGAGCCTCGGCTTCAGGGTCGACGGAAACGACGGGTCCTTCGACCGAACCGCGGCCTGCGAGGACGCGCTCGACGAGGTGCTCGGGGCGAGGTGAGGGCGGCCCCGCCTGAACGGAGCCGCCCTCGACGCACTCGCTACTCGTACTGGAGCGCCTCGAGCACGTTCAGGCGCGAGGCCCGGCGTGCGGGAAGGACGGCCGCCAGCACGCCGGCGACGATCGCGACGACCAGGAACACGGCGAGCGTCCCGATCGGCAGCGAGAACCCGACGCCGAACTGCGAGAGCGCCTGCGCCACCAGGGCGGCCAGGAAGATGCCGAGCGGCAGCCCCAGCGCGGCCCCGATGAGGGCCGTGATCACGCTCTCGTGGCGGATCATCTGCCGCGCCTGCCGTCGGGTCATGCCGACGGCACGGAGCATCCCCAGCTCCCTCGTCCGCTCGAACACCGAGAGGACGAGCGTGTTGACCATCCCGAACAGGCTCACGACCACCGAGAAGGCCAGCAGGACGTAGAGGAGGTTGAGGAGGGTCGTGAACTCCGCCGTCCGGCTGGTCACGAAGTCCGACTCGGTGTGCAGCTTCACGTCGGGGAAGGCGGCAACCGTAGTCTCGAGAGCCTCCGTCGCTGCGGCGGTTTCTCCCCCGCTGACGTTCACGAAGGTGAACTGGTTCCTCGGTCGCGGGAAGCTCGAGTCGAAGTTCCGCTGGCTGACGCTCACGGCGCCGAGCAGCTGGTCGAGCTCGGGCGGGTCGTAGATCCCGCGGACGACGGCTCCAAGCGTAGCCCCGTTCGACGTCTCGATCGTGAAGCGGCTCCCGAGCGCCAGGTCGTGGTCGTCGGCGAAGTTCTTCTGCACGATCGCGCCGTCCCCGCCGAGCCGTTCGAGCGCCCCTTCGGAGCCGGGCTCCCACGCGAAGTCGTAGAAGTTGGCGATGGTCGTCGGCTCGAGGCCCGTAACCTCCACCTCCGAGTCCGCGGCGAGCGCCTGGTCGAAGCGTACGTTCGAAGACTCCTCGACCCCCGGCACGGCGGCGACCGCGTCGCCCGCAGCCGCGGGGAACGGGTCGAAGCCGTTCTCATGCGTGACCACGTAGTCGGTATCGATCTGCTTCTCCACGGCCGACTGGGCGGAGCCGCGAAGGCTCGCGCCGAGAACCGCCACAACCGTGACGAGCGCGAGTCCGATCATGAGCGCGGCCGCAGTCGAGGCCGTTCGGCCCGGGTTGCGGACCGCGTTCTCGCGGGCGAGCTGCCCGGCCGAGCCCGCAATCCGGGCCGCCGGCCAGCCGACGAAGGCCGCGAGCGGCTTCACCAGCCGGGACGAGAGAAGCGCCACGCCGATGAACAGTGCGATCACGCCGAGCCCGAGCAGGAGGAGCACGCCCTTCGTCCCGAGGCCGCTCACGAAAAGCCCGGCCGCGAGCGAGACGACGGCGACCGCGATCGTCGCGAGGGCGACGTACGGCACGTACGGAGCGAAGCGGGACGGCGGCAGCGTTGATCCCTCCCGCACAGCGGAGATCGCCGGCACGCGAGTGGCCCGGAAGGCGGGCACCAGCGTCGCGAGCACGGTGACGATCGTGCCGACGAGCAGGCTGACGACGACCGTCCGAGTCGCGAACACGGTGCCCGCCTGCGGCAGGTCGATCCCGACGGCGACGAAGAGTGAGTTCAACCCCTTGCCGAGGCCGAGCCCGAGGAAGAGCCCGACGACCGAAGCGAGCAGGCCGATGACGAAGCCCTCCAGGATGACCGAGCGGAGCACCTGGCGCCTGGAGGCGCCGAGCGTTCGGAGGGTTGCGAACTCGCGCGTCCGCTGGGCGACCGTGATCGAGAGGGTGTTGAAGATGACGAACGCGCCGACAAAGAGCGCGACTCCTCCGAACCCGAGCAGGATGTACGTGATGAAGCTGATGCCCTGGTTCGTGTCCTCCGAGTCGGCCGCGGCCTGGGCCGCGCCCGACTTGACCTCAGCCTCGTCCGGCACGATCGGCTGGAGCGCCTGGACGAGCTGCTCGGGCGAGACGCCTTCCTTGGCCGCCACCGAGATCGAATCGAAGCGCCCCTCCTTCTGGAAGAGAGCCTGCGCGGTCGGGACGTCGAAGACGGCGATCGTTGCGCCGCCGAGCGAGTCGACGGAGCCGAACTTCGCGATACCGGTGATCTCGTACTGCTCGACCGGGCCGAGCGCGGCGACGCCTACCGTGTCGCCGACCTCGTAGCCCTCGTTGTCCGCGGTGTTCGCGTCCATCACGACCTGCCCGTCGCCCTCCGCCCAGGCGCCCTCGACGAGGCTGAGGGGGCTGAAACCGAGCTGGCTCGAGTCGAGGCCCACCCCGAAGGTGGGCGCACCGCCGGCCCCGCCGATCGTCTTGCCGTTCTCGTCGACGAACCGCGCTGGGTTGGAGTTGCTCTGGAGGTCGATGATCCCACCCGCGGCGGCCTCGACCTCGGGCAGCGCCGTGACGTCGTCGAGCAGCTCCGCCGGGACGGTCGCACGGCCGCTCGAGGAGAAGTCGATGACCTGCTTGCCGTTGATGACGGCGTCCGTGCCCTCGTACGACTCGGTGAAGATGCCGTCGAAGGCCTTCTGGATCGTGTCGGTGAGGACGTAGGTGCCGCTCACCATTGCGATCCCGAGCACGACCGCCAGCGCCGTAAGGAACGCGCGGACCTTCCGCCCCGCCAGGCCCTTGAGAGTGACGCGGATCATTTCGCGCTCACCTCCTCCATCGCCTGGAGGATCTCGTGCGCCGACGAGCGGCCGAGGTCCTTGACGATCAGGCCGTCGGCCAAGAACAGGACGCGGTCGGCGATCGCCGCCGCATGCGCGTCATGGGTGACCATGACGGTCGTCTGCCCGTAGGTCGCCACCGAGTCGCGCATGAGCTCGAGGATCTCGGCGCCCGTGGTCGAGTCGAGGTTGCCGGTCGGCTCGTCCGCGAACATGACGGTCGGCCGCGAGACCAGCGCACGTGCGATCGCAACGCGCTGCTGCTGCCCGCCCGAGAGCTCCGAAGGCCGGTGCGTGAGGCGATCGGCGAGGCCGACCTTGCCGGTCAGCTCCTCGACCCAGGCCTTGTCGGGCTTCGTGCCGGCGAGCTGGAGCGGGAGGACGATGTTCTCCTCGGCCGTCAGCATCGGGAGCAGGTTGAAGAACTGGAAGATGAAGCCGATGTGCTCGCGGCGGAGCTTCGTCAGCTCGGTGTCTCCCAGGTCGGTAATCGCGGTGCCGCCGATGGCGACCTCGCCCTCCGTCGGCCGGTCGAGGCCGGCGAGGATGTGCATGAGGGTCGACTTGCCGGACCCGGACGGGCCCATCACGGCGGTGAGCTTGCCCCGCGCGACGTCGAGCGAGACGCCGCGGAGCGCGTTCACGCTCGTGTCGCCCTCGCCGTAGCGGCGCGTGACGCCTGCCGCCGTGACGACCGCGTCGGAGTTGGCCTGCTGTCCATCCGTCTGGATCAGAACGGTCTGCACTGTGACTCCTTTGTGTAGGTCATCTGTTCTCGAGCAGGGCGTCGTCGAAGAACGCGACCACACGGCGCTCGTACTCCTCCGGGCGGGCAGAGAGCCCGCCGGTGTGGCCCGCCTCGGGGATCTCCCAGAGGGTCTTGGGCTCCGCGGCGGCCGCGTAGTAGTCGGCGCTGAGCTCTTCGCCGCCCTGGCCGTGACCGGCGTAGATGAGGAAGATCGGGCGCGGGCGCGATCTCGCCGACCAGGTCCTTCAGGCTCGGCGGGGAAGCTGATTGTCGAAGACGGCGGTTGCCCCCGTGGTCACGAGCCAGAACGGCAGCCCTAGCCTCTCGGCGCCGCCCGAGGCGAGCAGGGCCTCGCGGACCGAGCGGACTCCGGCGCCCTCGGAGACGACTGCCTTGAGCGCGTCGGTCTCGGCGGCGGCCTGGAGCAGGAGCTCGCCGCCGACGGAGAGGCCGATGCCGCCGATGCGCTCAGGGTCGACGTCGGGTCGGCTCTGGAGGTACGCAATGGCTGCTTCGATGTCCGGGATACCCGACCATCCGAGCGCGTTGGGGTCGCCGTCGCTCTCGCCCTCGCCGCGCCGGTCGAAGAGGAGGACGCCGTAGCCGTGGTCGGCGAGGATCCCGGCGATCCGCTGCGGGCCCTTGCGGCCCGGAAACGCGATCACGGCGGCGCCGTTCGTCGAAGGGACGTACCAGCCGGACAGCTCGAGGCCGTCGTTCGTCGTGAACGTGACCTCCTCCGGGTCGGCGCCGAGATTCGCCTCGCGGACGATCGGGCGCGCCGCATGCGTGTAGCCGTACGTAAAGGCAACCGGAACCACGAGCTCGAAGAAGACGACGAATCCGAGAACGCCGATCCCGAGCCGGCGCAGGTAGCGCCGGCGTCGACTGCCGCCCCGCCTCGAGGTCCAGAGCGTCCAGGCGCCGACGACCAGGAGCAGCGCGCCTGCGGCGATCATGAGCAGCCCGGTGTAGTCGTCGCCCGACGCCCCGACCTTGACGGTGTAGTACCCGGCCTCCGACCCACCGCCGACGACTGCGAGGAAGCCGAGGGTCAGCGCGATGATCGCACGGAAGCCGGCGCGCAGGCGCGGGTACAGCGCTGCCGCGCCGGCGATCAGCGCGAGCGGGACGAGCCCGCTCACGAGATGGTCTCCGGCCGAGGTGCCCGGCTGCGGCTGGATGAAGTTGTCGTCGAGGACGTGCAGGGCCACGACCCCGGCTCCGAGCAGGAAGAGGCCGTACTCCCGCCCCATGGTCGCCCTGCGCCCCGTCGTCTCCCGAGAGACATCGGTGATCTCCATGCTGCAACGCTTGCAGGCTGCGGCGCCGACGGTAAGGAGGCTTTCAGGTGTCTTGGGGTACGTCAGGACGCACCCTTTGGCGGAGTCGCTACGCTCGCAGGAACGCGAGCACGGCGAGCACGCGGCGGTGGTCCTCGCTCCCCGCCTGCAGGCCGAGCTTCTGAAAGATGCTCGTGATGTGCTTCTGCACGGCCCTCTCGGTCACGAAGAGCCGCTCGGCGATCCCCTGGTTCGAGCGGCCCTGCGCCATCAGCTCGAGCACCTCGCGCTCGCGCGGGGTCAGGTGCTCCAGCGGGTCGTCGCCGCGACGGCGCCCGAGCAGCTGCGACACGATCGTGGGGTCGATCACCGAGCCGCCCGTGGCCGACCCGGCGCACGGCCTCCGCGAGCTCGTCGGGGTCGCCGACGCGATCCTTGAGCATGTAGCCGACCCCCTCGGCATTGTCGGCTAGGAGCTTCATGGCGAGCCCCACGTCCGCGTGCTGGGAGAGAACCAGCACGCCGACGTCCGGGTACGTCGCACGGATCTGCGAGCGCCGCGCGCAGGCCCTCGTCGGTCTGGGTCGGCGGCATGCGGATGTCCGTGATGGCCACGTCCGGCGAGTAGCTGCGCACCTTGAGGAGGAGGTCGTCCGCGTCGGAGCTCTGGCCGACGACGTCGAAGCCCGCCTCCGTGAGCAGGCGCGCCACGCCTTCGCGCAGCAGAACGGTGTCGTCGGCGATGACTACCCGCACGGGATCTCCGCCCGCAGGGTCGTCCCGCCGCCGTCCGGGCTCCACACGCGGAGGCGGCCCCCCAGCGCCTCGACCCGGTCGGCGAGCCCGCGGAGGCCGGAGCCGCCGCCGGGATCGGCGCCGCCCACCCCGTCGTCGACGATCTCGACGAGCAGGAGCGTCGCCGGCGCGCTCGACCGTGACCGAGCACGAGCGCGACCCCGCGTACTTGGCGACGTTGGTCAGACCCTCCGAGACGAGGTAGTAGGCGGCCACCTCGGCGGCCTCCGGAAGCCGCTCGCCCACGTCGACCTCGAGCCGGACCGGAAGCGAGGCCCTCGCGACAAGCGTCTCGAGCGCGACCTCGAGGCCGTGGTCGGTCAGCACCGCCGGGTGGATGCCCTGCGCCAGCGAGCGCAGCTCCTCGAGCGAAGCCGCGACCTCGTCTCTGGTCCGCGCGAGCAGCTCGGCCGCCTCGGAGCCGCGGCTCGACCCGCGATGCGATCAGGTGGAGGCCGACCGACACCGTGACCAGGCGTTGCTGCGCCCCGTCGTGGAGGTCGCGCTCCAGGCGCCGCCGCTCGGCGTCACCCGCCTCGACGATCCGGGCGCGCGAGCCCCTGAGCTCCTCCAGCCGCGCGCGCAGGTCGGCCTGGAGCCGCTCGTTCTCGAGCGCGATGCCCGCGGCGGCCGTGACCGCGGCAACCAGCTCCGGCTCCTCGCGCAAAGAGGCGTCGTGGACGAGCGCCGCCACCGTTCGCCCGCCCTGCTCCACCGTCGTGACCGCCCGGCCGTCGTCTCCGGAGGGAAGCACCAGCGGGCGACCCTCCGCATCGACATAGGCGGCATACTCCGGCACCCAGTACGCGATCTCCACGGACGGGTCGTGCAGCGCGCGCGCCAGAGCCCTTTGCAGCTCGCCGGGTGTGGGCGCGTCCCGCAGCTCGACCATGAGGTCTCCAACAGCCGACCGGGCAAGGCGCGCGCGCAGCAGTCCCACGAGCACGGCGAGGGGAACGGCGATCATCGTCGACAGCACGACCCAGGTCACGATCTCGGGCGGCGTCGTGAACTTGGCCAGCACGGTGGTCACCGCGCCGACCATGATGGCGGCGGCGCCGACGAGGATCGGCGTGAGCACGCGGCGGAGGGCCGAGCTCGCCCTCAGCCACCGCCTCGCGAGCACTGCGGTCACAGCCGCTGAGCCGAGCACGAGCAGCACCCTTTGGACCCAGTCGATGTTGTTGGCGACGGCCTCGTTCGGCCAGACAAGGAGAACGTTCTGGCCCTCGAGATCGAGGAACAGGAACCACAGGAGCTCGAGCGGGACCACGGCCACGACGAACGGCGCTAGCAGCGCATAGTCGCGCTTCGAGGCGAGCCGTCCGTCCGGAAACGAGACGAGGAAGAACGCGAAGAAAACGACCCACAGGTCGCTGAGCCACATCGCGGCGGTGAAAACGGGCGGCGAGTCCGACTCGGCAAGGAGCCTCCACGAGAACCAGACGACGCCGACGAGGGCCATGATCGGCCCGAGCCGGCCCTCGGGCCTGTGCCTCCAGGCGATCAGGCCGCTGCCGATGAAGGACCAGCCGGCGAGGACGGCAAGGACGGTCGCGGTGTCGGGGCCCTCGCGCGAGAACGCGAGCACGAGCAGCCCGGCCCCGGCTACGGCGCCGAGCAGCCAGAGCGTGTGCCGGACCCAGCGCAGAGGCGGCTCGTAGCGGCCCGGATAGGCCAGCGCATCGTCGCGCGGAAGCTGGACGGTCGCCATGCGCTCTCCCTCGCTGCTCCTCTCGAGACCCGGCCCGACCATAACAGGGTCCGCTCGAGGTCCGAAACCTGCCAGCGGACCCGGGTCACAGCCGCCACGACAGCCATGCGCGTTTGCAAGACCTGACCCCAGGACGTGTCACCCCAGGACACTCCTGGCTAAAGCTCGCGCGGGACGACGAAGCCCTCGAGCTCCGCCTCGCCCTCGGCCAGGTCTGCCCACGCGCCCGGGAACGCCAGGCTCGCGAGCGCGGCCGTGGGGAAGCGCTCGAGGACGTCTCCTCGGTCGGTGAGGAAGAGCGCGAGCTCGTGCAGCGTGGGGTTGTGCCCGATGAGCAGCACGGAGGGCATCGCTTCGGGGACCTCGCGCACGCGCGCGAGGACCTCGCGCATTCCCGCCCCGTAGAGCCCGTCCTCGACGCTGATCTCGACATCCCCGTCCAGCACGGGCAGGAGCGCCGCCAGCGTCTGACGCGCGCGGAGCGCGCTGGAGCAGAGGATGAGTGCGGGAGCGATCCCCTCGCTCCGCAGCCGCTCGGCGACCCGCACAGCTGCCTTTTCCCCGCGCGGGGCAAGCGGCCGGTCGTGGTCGGGAAGACCCGAGTCGTCCCAGCTCGACTTGGCGTGACGCAGGACGTAGAGGTGCTTCATACTTGCCCATTCTCGCCGGAAACCCTGCCGCCAGGAAGGAGACAGGCCCTGCGAGGCCGAACTCCCGATCCGTGCCCGACTTGGCCGTCCTAAAGGGGGCCGCCGTCCGCCTCCCGACCCGCGCGCGCCTTGCGTTCGCCATCGCCGCCGGCGTGATTCTGGAGGCGCTCGTCAGCTTGCCCGGTGACTGGCACGACAACTACCCGGGAGTCGCCGTAGCCGCCGGGCTCCTGGTCGCGGCAGTTGCGGGCGCCCTGGGGGGCATCTGGAGCGGGCTCGCGGTCGCGGGCGCAGGCTGGACGCTCCACTTCTTCTTCGTCGCCGACGAGGCGCTGCGCGCGCTGATCGGCCTCCCAGCCTGGCTGCTCGTCGGCGCTCTCGCCGGCTGGCTCGCCACGAGCCGGCAGCGCACCGCACAGCAGCGCCGGCTCGTCTCCGAGGAGCTCGACGCCGTGCGCGACTCGGCAGCCGAGGCGATAGTCGGCATTGACCTCGACGGGACGATCGTCAGCTGGAGCGCCGGCGCGGAGACGATCTACGGCTACGACTCCGAGGAGGCCGTCGGCCAGCCGATCTCTCTGCTCGTGCCGGACGAGGACGAGGAGTCCATGCGTCCCGCAGCCGCCGCGCAGCTCGGGGAGCGCCTCGACATCCCCAGCACGGTCCACCGCCACCAAGACGGCGGACGAGCTGTCCGTCGCCCTGACCGTCGCGCCGATCCCGAACGGGGCGGGGGCAGTCGTCATCACGCGGGACATCGGCGAGCCCCAGCGTGCCGAGGCCCTCCAGCGCGAGAGCGAGGCAAAGTACCGCGCCCTCACCGAGCACCTGCCCACGATCACCTACGTCCACCCTCTCGGCGAGCGCGGGACGCCGATCTACGTCAGCCCCCAGGTGGACGCGGTTCTCGGCTACTCGGCCGAGGACTGGCTCGCCAAGCCGAACCTCTTCTTCCAGCTGGTGCACCAGGACGACCGCGAGCGAGTCTCGGCCGAGATCGCCGCCGCCGCAACGGGCGCGCGTGCGCTCCGCTGCGAGTACCGCATGCTCTCGCGCGACGGCCGCATCGTCTGGGTGCACGACCAGGCGGTCACCGTGCGGGACGACGACGGCCGCCCGCTCTACGTCCAGGGCTACCTGCTCGACGTGAGCGAGCGCCGCCACGCGGGCAAGGAGCGCGAGCGCCTGCTCACCGCCGAGCGCGCCGCCGCCGCCGACGCCCTCGACCGCCAGCGGAAGCTCGACGTCCTCGCCCGCGCCGGCGAGATCCTCGGCTCTTCGCCCAACTACCAAGTAGCTCTGCGGCGCGTCGCCGACCTGGCCGTCCGCGAGTTCGCAGACTGGTGCCTCGTCGATCTGCTGGACGATGACGGGACCGCCACCCGCCTCGCCGCCGCCCACGCCGGGCCGGGCATGCCGCCCGGGGACGTGCCCGGCCCGGCGCCCGAGCACGAGATTCTGGAGGTCGCTCGCGGGGGCCGGCCCGACCTGTCCGAGTCCCGCATGTGCGTCCCGCTGCGCGCCCGCGGCCGCACCCTTGGGGCACTGACCCTGCTGACCCGCTCGCCCGGCCGCTCCTACGGCGCCGACGACCTCGCAGCCGCGCAGGATCTCGCCGGGATGACAGCGTTCGCGATCGACAACGCCCGCCTCGCACACCAGGTGGAGGAGTCCGCCGACGCGGCCCGCGTGCTCACCTACGTTGCCGATGGCGTCGTCCTCGTCGACCAGACCGGAACGATCCGCCTCTGGAACCCTGCCGCCGAGGCGATCTCCGGCCTCACCCGCGACGAGGTGCTCGGCAGGGGCGCCGCCGACGCGATCGCCGGCTGGAAGGGGTTCGCCGACCGCATCCCCGTCGGCACCGCCGCGGAGCCCGTCCAGCCCGAGACCTTCCCGCTGGAGACGGTGCGCGGCGAGCGCTGGATCTCGATCTCCGGCGTCGACTTCTTCGGCGGCATCGTCTACGCCTTCCGCGATGTTACGGACGCCCGCCGGCTCGAAGAGCTGAAGGCGGACTTCGTCGCCACCGCCTCCCACGAGCTGCGCACGCCGCTGGCCGCCGTCTACGGCGCCGCCCAGACGCTGCGCCGCCACGACTTCGCGCTTGACGAGGCAGGCCGCAACCGCTTCGTCTCCCTGATCGTGGACGAGTCCGAGCGGCTCAACCGGATCGTCAACGAGATCCTGCTGGCGAACCAGCTCGACGCCGGCAGGCTGGACCTCGTGGACGAGCCGTTCGACGCCGGCGACCTCCTCCAGCGCGTGGTCGAGTCGGCGCGGGAGCACGGCCCTCCGGGGATCAGGTTCGAGACGATCGTCTCCGACTCCACCCCGCCCGTCGCGGCCGACCGCGACCGCGTCCGCCAGGTGCTCGTCAACCTCGTCGAGAACGCGATCAAGTACTCGCCCGACGGCGGCCTCGTCGAGGTCGGCGTCCAGAGCGCCGAAGGGGTCGTCTGCTTCCACGTCCGCGACGAGGGCCTCGGCATCCCGGCCGACGAGCAGGCGCGGATCTTCGAGAAATTCTACCGCCTCGACCCCGAGATGACCCGCGGGATCGGCGGCACCGGCCTCGGGCTCTACATCTGCAGCGAGCTGCTGGAGCGCATGGACGGCCGCATCTGGGTGGAGTCGCAGGAAGGCAAGGGCTCCACGTTCTCGTTCGAGCTGCCCGCGGCCGATGCGATAGCCGCGCGTCCCGCGGTCGGCCAGCCTCGCGACCTCTCGGACGCGCTGCGGCCGTCGACTCCGGGCCCGTTCCCCGACACGAGCTGAGCTCCGGCGCCGACCACCGCGTCGTCTCGCTACCTCCCCGTGTCGATCAACCGCGCTGGTCGAAGCGGATCCGGCTACGAATCCCGCGCCCGCAGCGTGCGCAGCTCGCCGAGCTCCTGCTCGGTCGGGGGGTCAGTGACGGCGAGCGGCTCGCGCACGCGCAAAGGCCAGCCGGTCGCCTCCAGCACATGCTCGAGCTCGACCCCGGAGTGGAGCGTGGTCAGCTCCAGCTCGCCATCGCGTCCCGGCCGGAGTACGCCCAGGTCGGTGATCACGGTGAAGGCGTCGCGGCCTAGCGACGTCACGAAGTCCAGACGCTCCACGAAGGCCCGCCGCGAGTGCAGGAGCATGACGATGACCTCCTTCGCCGCGGCGGCGATCTCGGGCGCCCCCCCCGCGCCGGGCAAGCGCACCTTCGGGTGGTCGTAGGGGCCGATCACCGTCGTGTTGATGTTCCCGCGCTTGTCGATCTGGGCCGCGCCGAGGAAGCCGACGTCCATGCGCCCGGCCCCGATCCAGTA
The DNA here is from genome assembly GCA_963794055.1 of uncultured Actinomycetes bacterium. Classification (GTDB taxonomy): domain Bacteria; phylum Actinomycetota; class Thermoleophilia; order Gaiellales; family Gaiellaceae; genus JAIBJN01. The sequence goes on along the minus strand of CAWCCL010000005.1, from coordinate 28,855 downwards.
GCTGAACATCTCAGGCACGGAGACGAGCTCGTCGGCGGTCGCCGCCAGGTCGTCGTCGCCGATGGAGAGCGGCAGCCGCACCGGCTTCGCACCGATCGCGCCGGATTCGTAGACGAGTACGCAGCTCGGCGCGTGCAGGCGCCGCGCCAGGTTCGCCGCGGCGTTCGGCATGCCGACGCCGACCAGGCAGACCTGGCCGTCCTCCAGCTCGCGCGAGGCGTGGACGGTCATGACCTCCTCCGGAGTGGGAGCCGTCATTCCTGCGCCAGGACGTTCACCTGCATCCACTCCGTGAAGCGCTTACGGTCGCGCGAGATCGCGTCCCATTCGGCGTAGAAGGCGTTGTCGCGCACCGAGTAGCCGGCCGCGTAGGACGGCCAGGCGCCGCCCGGGGCGACCACGATCGCGTCCAGCACCCAGGCGGGGAGGAAGACGGCGTGCGGCCGGGGCACGAGCTCGTCGACCACCTCCTCCACGGTCACGATCGCGCGCGTCGCGGCCAGGACCGCTTCCTTCTGGACACCGGCGAGGCCCCAGAGCATCACGTTGCCGCCTCGGTCGGCCTGCTGCGCGTGGATGATCGCCACGTCGGGGTTGAGCGCACGCACCGCGCTCACGCGCTCCCCCGTGAACGGGCTCTCGATGGGCGCCACCGAGTCGTTCTCGGCGAGGAGGTCGGTGCCCTCGTACCCGCGCAGGACGCCGAACGGGAGGTGGGCAGCGCCGGCGGCGTACGCGGCCGCCAGGCCGGCGTGGGAGTGCTCGACGACCTCGAGCTCCCGTGGCCAGCCGTGCTCGACCGCGTCGCGGAACCGGTGGAGCGAGCCGACTCCGGGATTGCCGCCGTAGGAGAAGGTGAGGCTGGCGGCGCAGCCCATCCCGATCAGCTGGTCGTACACGACGTCGGGGGTCATGCGGACGAGCGAGAGCTCCTGCCGGCCCTGCCTGACGATCTCGTGCGCCGCTGCGAACGGGATCAGGTGCGTGAAGCCCTCGAGGGCGAGCATGTCGCCGTCGCGGACGTGCTCCGCCACCGCGTCAGCGAGCGGGACGAACGCCGCGCTTGACCGGCTCACGCGAGGCGCTTGGTCGCCAGCTCGGCGCCCTCGGCGGTCCAACGCCATCAGGCTCGGGAACTAGACCTCGACGCCGTACGCCTCGGTGAACGCTTCCTGCGCATAGGCGAGCGAGGCGTACGCGAAGCCGCCGTGGCCCCAGCTCGCGCCCCAGCTGTTGCGGACGATGAAGCGGCCCGGCCGGTAGCCGACCAGCGCGACCGCATGACCTCCCCGAGCGGTCTCCTGCTTGTATTCGTCGAGGTTGCCTGCGTTCGCGGTCGCGCGGTCCCACGTCTGGTCGACGCTCAGCCGGGTGAGGATCGGCCCCTTCGTCGCGAGCCACGTCCGCCAGTTCGTCAGGTTCGTGCCAAGGTTGAAATAGGCGAGGAGCTTGAGCTGGGCGGCGATCGCGTAGAAGGTGCTCGCGTCGCCCGGATACAGCGACCCGGTCGCGAACGGGAGCACGGAGTCGCGCACGACGCCGAACTTGCGGGCGATGTCGAGCGCCGACTTGAGGCTTGTCCCCTCGCTCTCGATGAAGGTCGTCGGCCGCGTGAGGAACGGGTCGGTCTCCTTCGATGCCATCCAGACGAAGCGCGGGGAGAGTGGCTCCGTCCTCGAGATCCGGCCGGTCCTGACGAAGTGCCAGCGGAGCACCGAGTCGGCGCTCGCCCAGCCGACGCAGGAGCCGGTCGAGCCCTGGTCGGCCACCTTCCACCAGGTCGAGCGGAGATCCTTCGAGGCCGGGATCGCCGGCGCGGCGGCGACCATGCTGGCCTCCTCGGCCGTCTGGAACGTCCAGTCCTCGGCCGACTTGGGCGAGGGCTTGCAGTTCAGAATGCGCTTCGGCTGCCGCTTGGCAGCGGGCTTTCGCTTTGCTGGCTTCCGGGGTCTCGCCACCGGGCACCTCCTCGGGCAGGGGAACGTACGGGCGGCCCGAGTCTGAGATCCCGATCGAGGCTTGTCGCGCTCGCGTAGCCTCCTCGCGTGAGGCGTCTGCTGGTCTACGCGACAGTGTTCGTGCTCGGGGCGGTGGCGCTCCGGCTCGCGGTCGTTCCCGCCGAGGTCTGCCCGCCGATCGACTCCGTGGCTGTCGAGCGGTCGGTGGCCGAGGCGGCGGCCTGGCTCGAGCGAGGCGTGCAGCCCGGCGGACGTTACACGTACGGCTACGACCGGAGCGCGGACGCCGTCTCCGAGGACTACAACATCACGCGCCACGCGGGCGTGATGATGGGCCTCTACCGGCTCGCCGCCGAGACCGGCGACGAGAAGGCGCTCACCGCCGCGGAGCACGGGTTGGGCCTCCTGCGCGCGAACCTCCTCTCACACGACGATTGGACTGCCTTCGCCGAGCCGGGGCAGGACGCGCGACTGGGCGCGAGCGCACTCGTCGCCGCCGCACTCGTCCAGCGGCGGCGCGCGACCGGCGACGCCGGCGAGGACGAGCTGATCCGCCGGCTCGCCCGCTTCCTGGCCGCACAGCAGCAGGCCGACGGCAGCGTCCTCGGCACCTGGAGCCGGGAGACCCAGCGCGCCGTCCCCGGCGAGTACGCCACGTTCGGCACCGGCCAGGCGCTCTGGACGTTCGCGCTCGCAGACGGGCTCTTCCCCGGCGAAGGGTGGGACGAGCGCGCGCGCCGCCTTGTCCGCTTCGTCGCCACACGCCGCGACGACGTCGAAGGCTACTACCTCACGTTCCCCGATCACTGGGCCGCGTACGGACTCGCGGAGCTCGGGCCGGACCGACTCGGCGAGCCGGAGATCGCGTACGCGCGCGAGCTTGCGGGGATCTTCGGCCTCAACTCCCGGCTCGAGTCGCAGAGCGGGCAGGGCGGCCTCAACCGGCTCTTCCGCGGCGAGCCGGCCTCCGGCGCCGGGCTCGGCACGGTCACCGAGGGCCTGGCCCAGCTGTGGGGCCTGAGCGTGGCCGACCCGCGGCTCGCCGACCTCAGAGACGACCTCGGCAAGCGCCTGCGCTGCACGGCCGGGCGTACCGTCGACCGGCAGATCGACCCGGTCGAGGCCGAAGAGGCAGCGCGCCCTCTCCTCGCCCGCGGCGCCTGGTTCACGGAGGATGGCTACGCGCAGATGGACCACGTGCGCCACCCGCTCTCCGGCCTGCTCGCCACTCTGGAGCTCCTCGAGGCGGAGCGCGCGCGGTGAGCTTCGCCTTCCTCCTCGTCGCGTTCCTCGCCGCGGTGAACCCGTGCCGGCTGCGCCTCGCCCTGCCCGAGCGGCGCGAGGCCGTCGCCCTCGGCGCCCTCCTCGCCCTCGGAGCCGTCACCGCCCTTGCGGCCATGGGAGGCGCCTTCCTCGACGCGCTCGACGTGAGCCCGGAGAGCTGGCGGCTCGCCGCGGCGGTCGTGCTCGCCCTCGAAGGCGCCCGCGCCCTCCTCTCGGCGCGACCCGGCGCCGAGCCCGAGCTGGCCGGGCTCAGGGCGGCCATCGTCCCCGTCGCGTTCCCGCTGCTCCTTTCCCCGGGCGTCGTCGCGCTCGCCCTCGCCGCGGGCGGCGACAACGTCGAGGCCGCGGCCCTCGGAGCGCTCGGCGTGGCGCTCGGGCTCGTCGTCCTTGGAACGGCGATTCCACGCGGAGAGCGGGCCGACCCCCTGCTTGCAGCGGGCGGGCGGCTCCTCGGGGCGCTCGAGATCGCCGCGGGGATCGCGCTGGCCGTCGACGCGATCCGCGACGTGTAGCCTCGGCTGGCCCACCGAGGCTCTAGAACGGTCTGACATGCTAGGCATCCTCGGGGATACTGCAAGCGTCTCGGCTGTGGAAGCGCCGAGCGAAACAAAGGGAGGACGATGCCGTACGAGGAACTGAAGCAACGGCAAAGCGTCATGTGGGGGAACGGTCCCTACCAGCGGATCACCGAGACAATCGGCGACATCCACGAGCTCGTGGTCGAGCGGCTGGCGCCGGAGCCGGACGACCGCTGGCTCGACCTCGCCTGCGGTACGGGCGCTGTTGCCGAGCGCGCCGCGGCCGCCGGGGCGAGCGTTACCGGGATCGACCTCGCGCCCGTCCTGATCGAGACCGCCGAGGAGCGGGCTCAGCAGCTCGGTCTGGACATCGACTACGGGGTCGGCGATGCCGAGCGGCTTGACCTTTCGGATGCGAGCTTCGACAAGGTCTCCTCCGTCTGCGGGATCATGTTCACGCCCGACCACCTCGCAACGGCGCGCGAGCTCGCCCGCGTCACCCGCCCGGGCGGACGGATCGGGCTCGCCAACTGGACGCCCACAAGCGGCCTGGCGCGGATGTTCAAGGTGATGGCGCCGTACCAGCCGGCGACGCCCCCGAGCAGCCCGTTCGACTGGGGCGACCAGGAGCGCGTGCGCGACCTGCTCGGAGAATCGTTCGAGCTCGACCTCACCGAGCACGTCTCGACGTTGCGCACCGCGTCCGGCGACGAGTACTGGGAGCTCTTCTCCACGAGCTACGGCCCAACCAAGACGCTGGCGGACTCCCTCGGCGACCGCCGCGAGGAGCTCTACCGCGACTGGGTCGACTTCTTCGAGCAGAACTACCGCGTAGGCGACGAGATCGTCCACACGCGCGAGTACCTGCTCGTCCTCGGAACCCGGCGCTAGCCGTTTCGTCCGGGAGGCGATCCGGGAAGGAACTGGCCGCGAACTCCGTCTAGTGCGGTAGAGACGAGATGGCGGCTATCGACGCGATCACCCACGAGCTCAGCGCCCTCGAGACCGAAGAGGAACGGGTCTTCTCCTGGCGCCAGTCGAGCCTCCTCGCGGCGGGCTACGACCTCCGGCTCGCGCTCAAGCTGGCACTCCGCCCGGACGTCGACCTCCATCTCGCAGTCCGGCTCGGCCACGCCGGCTGTCCGCCGGACACTGCCGCCCGAATCCTGCTCTAGCCACGGCTAATTGCCGCGGTCGCCCGTCGCGCGGCAAGCCGGTCAGCCACCTGGTTGACCGTCCAGAACGCAATCACCGCGTAGACCCAGCCGACGAGGATGTCCGAGAAGTAGTGCTCGGCCGTGTAGACGAGCGCGAAGGCCATCGCCGGCGGGTAGGCGGCGAGCAGCACCCGGCCCCACCGGGGCGCCAGGCGCCAGAGGAACAGCGCGATGAGCAGGGTGTAGGCGGCGTGCAGCGACGGTACCGCCGCGACCAGGTTCGAGTACCCGGAGCCCCGGTCGAAGAGGGTGTTGAAGTAGGCGATCGGGATGTGGTTCCAGATGTAGCCGATCGACCGGGTCGTCGGCTCGAGCGCTCCGAGCTCGCTCGCCATCCAGGGAGGCGCCGCCGGAAAGAGGGCGTAGGTCGCAAAGCCCATCAGGGCGAGGAGCGACACCATCGCGACGAAGCGGCGGAACAGGCCGCGGGCGAAGAACCAGAGGAAGCCGGCCACCAGATAGGTCGCCAGGAAATAGCTCACGTAGACGAGCCAGGTGGCGTAGTCGTACCACTGCAGATCGAACGAGCCGTGCCAGAGATGGTCCTGGAGCCAAACCGTGGGAGCCGTGCCGCCGAAGAGGATCTCGTCGGCGCGGAGTTGCGGTTGCACGTGCGCCGAGAAGAGGAGGCCGTCGGCCTGGCCTCGCAGGAGGTCATAGGCCCAGAGGACGAGCGCGAACGGAAGCCACTCGAAGACGACGCCGCGGATCCAGGCGCGGAGGTTCGTCAGCGAGAACGCGAGCAGCCCGAGCAGGATCCACATGAGCAGGCGGTCGCGCGAGAGCGGCACCCCTTCGCGGAGGACGGAGGCGGCGAGCACTGCGCCGTACACGACCGGCCCGGCCCACGCCAGCGTACGCCAGAGACGCTCGCGCTCACGCAGCCCGGCCCTCGCGACCGAGAAGCTGTTCACGAACGAGAGGCTAGCGGCCGGCCCGCGTCCGGGACGAGGAGCCTGGTCGCTACGCGGAGACCGGAGTCTCCACCGGGGTCGGCGCCACGTCGATGAGCTGCTCGAGCAGGTCGCGGTCCCCCTGGACAGTCACGAGATCGAGCCGGCGGTCGACGAACATGTAGTAGACGCCCTGGGGGTCTCCCTCGACGACGACGTCCGGCTGCTCGACGGGCCCGGCCTGCGCCTCGCCGTCGACGAGCGACGCCACCTCCTCCCCGACGCGGAACTCGAAGCGGCCAGGCGGGGCGATCGGCGCGAGCACGGTGTCGAGCGCATTCTCGAGCCAGCCGGGGAACAGCTCGTCATCGTCGGTCGGAGGGCCGAGCGAGCGCGCCCCCCACAGGCCGAGCTCGCGGATGGCCGGCCGCAATGCGCGTCCGTACTCGGTGAGCTCGTAGACACGCGAGGCGGCCGGCGGGGGCAGCTTCCGCCTTATGACGATGCCGCCGGCCTCGAGGTCGCGCAGCCGGTCGGCGAGAATGTTCGTGCCGATGCCGGGGAGGTTGTCGGCGAGGTCGGTGTAGCGCTTCGGGCCGCTCATCAGCTCCAGGACGACGAGCAAGCGCCCACCGCTCGCCGACGAGACCGAGCGCGTGGGCGACCGGACAGTACTGGTCGTAGCGCTTGCGCATGTGGACAGTGTAGCGATCCAGCTTGCTGTTGTGAAGAGTCTACTTGCTAATTACAAGTGAATCTCTGCTAAGTTCGCTAGTCTTCTCTACGCAAGCGAAAGGAAATCGGACGACATGGTGGCTTCGGAACGACGTAAGTGGCTGGCGCTGGCGCTCTTGAGCGTGGTCCAGTTCATGGTCGTCCTGGACATCGCGATCGTGAACGTCGCGCTGCCCTCGATCCAGGTCGACCTTGGGTTCTCGCAGGAGAACCTGCAGTGGGTGATCAGCGCATACGCGCTCGTCTTCGGCGGCTTCCTGCTCCTCGGCGGGCGGGCGGCCGACCTGCTCGGGCGCCGTCGCATCTTCCTCGTTGGGCGTCGTCGTGTTCACGGTGGCGTCGCTGCTCGCGGGCCTGGCCTGGTCCGAGGCGTCGCTGATCGCGGCGCGGGCGCTCCAGGGCCTCGGGGCGGCGATCATCACGCCGGCCGCGCTCTCCATCCTCTCGACGACGTTCGCGGAGGGCCGCGAGCGCAACATCGCGCTCGGGCGTCTGGGGCGCCGTCGGCGGCTTCGGCGCGGCGGCAGGCGTCTGCTCGGCGGCATCCTCACCGACGCGCTCAGCTGGGAGTGGATCTTCTTCGTCAACGTCCCGGTTGGCGTAGCTCGCCTTCGTGCTGGCGCCGATCCTGCTCGCCGAGAGCCGCGACGCCCGCGTGAAGACGCTTCGACGTCCCCGGCGCGGTGCTCGTGACGAGCGGCCTGTCGCTGCTCGTCTACGCGATCACGCAGGCCGGCCGCGAGGGCTGGCTCGCCGGCGAGACGCTCGCCTTCTTCGCGGCGGCTTTCGCCCTGCTCGCCGGCTTCGTCGCCTGGGAGCGACGGCACCCCGAGCCGCTGATGCGTTTCGGCATCTTCCGGACCCGGACCGTGACCGGCGCGAACGTGGCCGGCTTCATCATGGGCACCGCGATGTTCTCGATGTTCCTGATGCTCACGCTGTACATGCAGCAGGTGCTCGGCTATTCGGCCGATGAAGACCGGCGTCGCGTACCTCGCGGTCGCGGGCTCGGCGATCGTCTGGTCGGCGGTGGCGGCGCAGCTCGTCACCCGGATCGGCGTCAAGCCGGTGCTCACGGTCGGGATGACGATGCTCACCGGAGGCCTCGTGTACTTCACGCAGGTCTCGGTCGGCGGCTCGTACCTCGGCGACCTCCTGCCGGGCTTCCTCCTGATCGGGATCGGCATCGGCTTCTCCTTCGTGCCGATCTCGATCGCGGCCCTGGCCGGTGTGCAGCCCTCCGAGGCGGGCCTCGCCTCCGGCCTGATCAACACCTCGCAGCAGATCGGCGGGGCGCTCGGCATCGCGGCGCTGTCGACGATCGCAACCTCGCAGAGCGCGGACGCCGTCGCAAGCGGCTCGGCGCTACCCGTAGCCCTCGTCGACGGCTTCACGGCGGCGTTCCTCGCAGGCGCGATCATCGCGGCTCTCGGAATCGTCGCCGCTCTGACGCTCATCCGCCGCGAGGAGCTCGAGGCGACCCTGGAGGCAGAGCCGGTGCTCGACCTCGCAGCCTAAGGGACCGGTGGGGGAACCCCGCACGGGGTTCCCCCATCACCGCGTCTCCACAGCTCGCGTGCGCGAGGCGAGGACTGTAGGTTCACGGTCCCCGTTTCAGACGAGGTGCGCGCATGAAGGGCCCCGCACGATCTCTGGCCGCTCCGCCGGAGACGCAGACCGCCCTCTACCGGCTCGTGGCCACAGCCTGCAGACCGGTCGTCCGTGTCCTCTTTCGCCCACGCGTGAGCGGGCTCGAGAACGTGCCCACCGGCGGGGGCTTCGTCCTCTCGGCCAACCAGCTCTCGAACCTCGACGGGTTCGCGCTGGCCTATTCCCTCTACCCGCGCCAGCTCCGCTGGATGGGGAAAGCAGAGCTCTTCCACCCGCTCGTCGCACCCGCGCTGCGGCGTCTGGGGCTCTTTCCCGTCCGACGGGGCGAGGGAGACCTCGACGCTGTGAGCACCGCGGTCGACCTGGCCAGGGAGGGTCAGGTGATCGGCATTTTCCCCGAGGGAACGCGGCGCCGGAAGGGGAAGCACAAGCGTGTGGCTCGGCCGCACGTCGGAGCCGCACGCGTCGCTCTCACTGCGGCGGTCCCCCTCGTCCCCGCCGCCATCGTGGGCACCGACCGGCTGCTGCTCCTCCGTCGCTGGCGGCTGGCCTTCGGTAGCCCGGTTCCGGTCGCCGATCTCGACGGGAACCGTCGCCTTGCCTCCCGTGAGGCTGTGCGCCGTCTGTGGGAGTCGATCACGGCGCTCGAAGCCGAGCTGCAGGCAGAGACCCCGCGCCCGCCCCGTAGCCTGCAGCCGCGTCTCCACCTCGACATCACGCCCCGAGACCTGGTCTTCGCCTTCTGCGCTTGCCTCGCACCTCGGCGGCGAAACTACGAGGAGCGGGTGCGGCAGGCGTGGGCCGGCGGAGACGATGGGCTCGTCTGCCTCTCCGTTCGTTCGAGCTTCGACTTGCTCTTACAGGCGCTCGCGCTCCAGCCGGGTGACGAGGTTGCCGTCTCGGCCGTCACGCACCCGGACATGATCCGCATCCTCGAAGAACACGGCCTGCGCGCACTCCCCGTCGACCTCGACCCCGAGACGCTCACCCCGCAACCTGAGCTCCTGGAGCGCGCTCTCACCCCCCGAACCCGTGTTGTCGTCATCGCTCACCTCTTCGGCGGCCGCGCGGACCTCGAGGCCCTTGCGGAAGTCGCGCGCCGCGAGCGCCTGCTTCTCGTCGAGGACTGCGCCCAGAGCTTCCGCGGGCCCGAGACCCAAGGCGACCCGCTCGCCGACGTCTCTCTGTTGAGCTTCGGCCCGATCAAGACAGCCACGGCGCTCGGCGGGGCCCTCGCGCGCGTCCAGGATCCCGAGTTGCGGCGACGCATGCGCGCGCTCCAGGAGACCTGGCCGGTTCAGCCGCGGCGGGAGTATGCGGCCAGGGTTGCGAAGTTCGCCGCGCTCGTTCCCCTCGGGCGGCCGCGGGCCTACTGGCTCTTCGCGCGCGCCCTGGCCTTGTTTGGGCGCGACCTCGACACCGTCGTGAACGACACCGTACGCGGGTTCCCCGAACCCGCTCTCGTCGCCGGCATTCGCCGGCGACCGTCACGGCCCCTACTTGCGCTGCTCGAGCGGCGCCTGCGGCGCTTCGACCACCGTCGGCTCGACGCGCGGGCCCGACTGGGTGAGCGCGTCGCAGGCAGCCTGCCCAGTTTCGTGCTCCATCCAGGGGGCTCGGCGCTCGACCGCACGCACTGGCTCTTCCCGGTTCTGACCATGGACCGCGCGGGAATGGTCGCTTCTCTGCGACGGGCCGGCTTCGATGCAGCGACGGCGACGAGCAGCATCGCAGCGATCGCTCCACCCCCCGATCGGCCCGACCTGACTCCCCACGCCGCCCAGCGGATGATCGATCGAGCGGTCTTCCTGCCCGTCTACCCCGAGCTCGGCGAGCGCGACGTCGAGCGGTTACTGGCGGCGGTCGCCCGGGCGGAGGATCGTGCCGGCTAGCGAGGCCGCCGAGCACCGCGCCTCCTCGCTGCATCGGCTAGCGGAAGAAGGCGTCCAGCTCCTAGTGATCGGCGCCGGCATCATCGGAAGCCGGGTCGCCTACGAGGCGGCATCCAGGGGCCTGCGGGTCGCCCTCGTCGATGCGGGCGACTTTGGCGGCGAGACCTCGGCCGCGTCGTCGAAGCTTCTGCACGGTGGCCTCCGTTACCTCGCCACGGGCGACTTCCGCCTCGTCCGCGAGCTGCAGAACGAGCGCACGGCCCTGGCAACCCGCGTCGCTCCTCACCTCGTGAGTCCGCTTCCTTTGCTGCTCGTCGTCGAGCGCGGCAACGCGCGCCGCGTCCCGAAGCTGGTAGCCGGCCTCGCCGTCTACTCGCTGGTGTCGGGCCTCAGCCGTCCACTCCCACGGCTGCTGCGGCCCACGCTCGCCCCTACGCTCGCGCCGGTCGACCGAGCAGCGATCTGTGCGTGCGCCCTCATCCACGAGGCATGTACGCACGACACGCGCCTGACGCTCGCGACGGTGCGCGCCGCCGCAAGGGCGGGGGCCGTCACGCTCAACCACGTCCGGGTTATCGCGCTCGAGCGGGCGGGCGGGAGGATTGGAGCGGCCGTTCTCGAGGACGCGCAAACGGGTGCCTGGCTGACGCTTCGGTGCGACGCCGTCGTGAGCGCGGCCGGTCCGTGGCTCGATTCGGTCCGTCGCCTCGAGGATCCCCTGGCGCGGCCGCTGACGCGGCTGAGCAAGGGAGTGCACGCCTTTCTCCCGCTCGACGGCGACTGGCGCGCCGGGGTCGCGCTCTTCGACGACTCCCGCAGTACGTGCGCGATCCCCTGGCAGGGCATGCTCATGCTGGGAGCGACCGATACAGAGTTCGAGGGCGATCCGGCTGATGCCGCTCCCGACTCCGCGGACATCGAGGCGCTCCTCACGTCCTTCGGCTGCGTGCTCCCGCCTGACCAGCTCCGCGCCGACCGCGTCGTCCACGCGGTTGCAGGTCTCCGCGTCCTGTCACCGGGGAAGGGGGAAACCGCGAAAGCGTCACGGCGGCACGTCATCACGGTCGGGCGAGGCGGGATGATCTCGATCGGGGGCGGCAAGCTCACCAACCACCGGCCGATCGCGCTCGACGCACTACGCCGTCTTCCTGCAAGCCTGAGGCCGCGCCGCCTCTCGCCGAGCGACGAGGCGCTTCCCGGCGCGCCCGCGCCGGACGCCGCGGCCGTGGTGTCGCGGCGCCGGGCCGATCCCGAGACAATCGCCCACCTCACCCACCTCTACGGCACCAACGTGCTGCGGCTGCTCGCGTACGCCGATTCCGAGCCGAACGCGCTCGAGCGCATGCATCCCGACGGGCCCGATGTATGGGCCCAGGCATTCTTCGCCATCGACGAGGAGTGGGCCTTGACGGTCGAGGACATCACGTCCCGGCGGACGACCCTCGCCGTGCGCGGCCTCGCAGGGGAAGGCGTCTGCCGCGATCTCGGCGAGCTCATCCGGCAACGCGGGACGTTTTCGCCGGTGGTTCTGTCTGAAACCGCCTAGGGGAGCGCGACGCCAGTCAGCACGACCGGTCCGAGAGTGTAGTCGAGCATCGTCGACTGCTGGACGCCCGGGGCGGTGATCACGTCGATCGCCTTCGGCACGAGGCTCGGAGTAGAACGTGCAGTGCGGATCGGCGCTCGCCGCCGCGCAGACCCCGAACTGGAAGTCCTGCGGCGTGGGGGCGAAACCGCGGGCCTGGTCCGGGCTGAAGCCGTCCTGGCCGGTGAGGACCACGGTGAAGCCCCAGCCGGGGCCCGGCGTGCCGAGCGACGCCTTCGGAACGCTGAACGTGATGAAGCGGGAGATCGGGTTCGCGGTGATCGACGCCGTCCCGAGCGTGCTCCCGCTCGCGTCGACGTAGCGCTGGCCGAAGCCCTGCACCTGGATCAGCCGGCTCCACGCGAAGGCCGGCGCGATCGAGAAGTTGCGCAGCGGGTTCGCGGCGGCGGTCGACGTCGTGGACGCGCCCGGCACGCGCACGTAGACGTCGACGAGCTGCGCGCCGAGCGGGCTGCCGAACGTCTCCGACAGGTCGCGGGTCTGCAGCCGGAACGTCACGTCGGCGCCGGAGTCGTAGACCTGGAACCTCTGGATGTCGAACGCGCCCGGGTGGAAGTTCGCGGACGTCGGATAGGCGTAGTTGCCGGGGCCGTTGTCGTCGCCGTCCGGGTCGGTCACGTCGAGGAGCAGCGTTCCGGGCACGAAGTCGAAGAGGACGGTGCGCTTCGCGTGCGCGGTCGCGCCGCTCGGGCTGACCGCGACGACGTTGAGGACGTTCGTGCCGCCGGTCACGGCGACGTCGATGCTGAAGGAGCCGGCGGGCGCGGTTGCCGAGGCAACCGTGGTTGCCGAGTTCGCGTCGGTGTTCGTTGCGGCGACGTACACGGTGTTCCCGGGCGCGGTCGTCCCCGTGACGGTGACGGGCGAGCTGGTGACAGACGAGTTGTCCGCCGGGCTCGTCACGGTCAGCGACGTCTCGCCCTGCGAGTGGGCGACGTAGCGCGAGTGCGTCGCCGCCGGCAGCACGACGTTCCGGCCCGCGGCGAGATCGGCCGCGAGCCGCACGAACGACGCGGCCGACCAGGTGAGCGGCGACGCCGAGCCGGCCGCGCCGCCGTTCACGAAGCCGATCGAGGCGAGCGTGGGGTCGGTGCCGTAGGGCGAGGGCGCCAGATCGGGCAGCTCCCAGTTCTGTTCGGGAATCAGGCCGACGCCCGAGGAGAACCGACTCATGCCGAGGAGCAAGGAAGCCGCATCGGCCGTGTTGCCGGAGGCCTGTTCCTGCTCGCCGCGCTCGGCCGAGAGCGCCGGCCAGAGATGGCCGGTGCCCTGGCCGCTCGGCGCCCACGGCCGTCCGTCGGAGGCCCGGTCGCCGTACCCGTCGCCGTTGTAGCGATGCCAGCCCGGCCCGTTCGCCGTCGTCGACTTGATCGTCGCGTCCACGACCTGCAGCGACCGGGCAATGTCCGGGTCGCCGAAGGGGAGCTCGCCGAGCCGCACGAGCTCGAGGAAGCCCGCGTCGATCACCTCGCGCTGGTCGAGCGTCGGGCCGCCGTTGCCGACGTTGTAGGAGATCGCCGCGTTCGGGTCGCCCGTCTTCGAGAGCCGGATGAAGTACCGAGACGCGAGCGGCCCGCTCGTCGTCACGGTCCAGTCCTTGATCTGCCGCTGCCAGGAGTCCGCGACGCCCAGCCAGACCGCCGCCGACGCCGTGTCCCCGTTCGCGCGCGCGAGCTCGGCCGCCGCGACGAGCCCGGCGATCTCGGCTGCGATCGTCGAGGGCGAGAAGCCACTCTGCTCTTCCCACCGCTCGACGCCGAACGCGGGGCCGTGGCTTGCCACGAAGTTCGCGGCCGACTTGATGTGGTCCGTGTACAGCGACGGATCGGTGAGCCCGAGCTGGTACGCCATCAGGATCGGGTAGGCGGTCTCGTCGAGCTGCGTCCCGAACGAGTCCGGCGCGACCTTGCCGTTGACGAGGCTGTTGCGCGGCATCGAGCCGTCCGGCAGCTGCTGGCGCTCGAAGAGGAAGAGGGTCGCGGCGCGCGCGGTCGCCAGGTCGCCGGCGGCGACGAGGCCCGTCCACGACTCGTACAGGTCGCGCGCGAACACCTCGCGGTAGGAGCCGAAGTACGTGTTCGCCGGGTCGCCGGCCGAGACCGCCTGGCCCCACGGCGAGGCGAGGCTGGCGACGATCGCGCCGGGGAACGTCTTGTCCTCGGACGCCTTGATCACGTTGGCGCTGAGGTAGTACTCGTCCTCGAGCCGCTTCTGGTCTGCGCCGCGCGATCCCTGGCAGCCTCTCGGTCCGCGGCTTCGTCAGCGAGCGGTCGTACTGCCTCCAGCCCTCCACGTAGGCCGCGTGCGCCCTGGCGAAGCCGGCGTCGAGCGAGCCCTCGGCCGTATCGACGGCCTCGTCCTGGGAGGCGCCGAAGCCGAGCGCGAGGATGGCCCTTCCGCCGCCCTTCAGCTCGACCCTCGCGGTCTGGACGACGTTGCCGCCGAGCGCGTCCGCGTACGTCGTCGTCAGGGCGTGCGCGGCGTCGAGCTGGACGAGCCCGTCGCTCGCAGCGCCGACGAAGCCGCTCGAGGCCTCTGCGAACGGGCCGTCGAGGGCTGCGTAGACCGGCTGTGCGTAGTCGCGATTCGCCGCGTTCGTCGCGGTGACCGGATCGAAGGAGACGAGCACAGGATGGCCGGTCGAGTCGTCGATCGTCGCCTGGTCGGCGCCCCCGTTCCCCGGGCCGCCGCCCCCGTTGCCGTTCACCGTCGGGTCGAAGCGCACGTACAGCCGGTAGTCGTCCGACGCCGGCCTGAACCTGACGCGCATGAGGACCGTGTTCCGGTCCGGGTCGGTGACGTACTCGGTCTCGATCCGATACTTGCCGCTCCTCGCCGTCGCCGTGACCTTGCACGCCATGCCGCCGGCGTCGCGCTCCGCCTCCACCGTGTAGCTCATGTCGCGCGTCTGCAGGTCGGTGAACGTGGAGCCGTCGGTGACGACGTACTGGAGCGTCTCGATGTTCGTGTTGTCGATCGTCGGGTAGTAGACGTCGCTCAGGACGCCGTTCGCAATCGTGTACCAGACCTTCGAGGTCGTGTTGCGGGCGGTGCCGAGGCAGTCCTTCCGCGCGAGGCCGAAGTGCGACAGCGCGCCGGGGCCGTCCGGGGCGCCCTGAGTGCTCTCGGCGACGACCGTGAGGACGTGCGACGTCCCGTCGTAGGTGAACGTGACCTTCGCGTTGGCGACCGGGACCGTGAACGCGATGTTCGACCCGCCGGGGACGCCGCCCTCACCGTAGTTCTCGTCCCAGCTCTCGTTGATCGCCACCTTCGCCTCGTACGAGCCCGGGGGCAGCGCCGTCGTCACGAACGAGAAGATCCCGTCGCCGTCCGGGTCCTGGAGCCAGGAGCGGAGGCAGCCGGGATCCCAGTCGGTCGGGCATCCGAGCTCGGACTGGAAGCTTCCGGGCGCGACCGCGATCACCGAGCTCTTGTTGTCGGTGATCCAGTGGCTCTTGTGGTCGTAGTAGAACTTGACGCTCGCGTCCGAGGGGAGGCTGAGCGGGATGTTGGCGCCGTCCTGCTGCGCGTGGAGGCCGTAGTTCTCGGTCCACGCGTCGTTCAGGGCGGCCTTGTACTCGTAGTTCCCGGCCGGCAGCGAGAACGTCCCCTGCCAGACGTCGTCGCCCGCGTCGTAGGCGAGGTGCGTCGCCGCGCAGGCAGGATCCCAGTCGCCGGGGCAGCCGAGCTCCGACTGCAACGAGCCGGCGATCGTGACCGACGTCGGGTTCGGCGTATGCGATGCCGTCGCAGCGGGAAGCAGCACGAGCGCGGCCCCGGCGAGCGCCAGCACCATCGCGCGGCGCTTGCCCAGTCTGGTCAGGTCACTCGACACCCGCGCTCGGGCACCAGCGATCCTCGGGCTCCCCATCTCGCCCCTAGCATACGACCGGCGCGACGCACGGGGTAGTCACAAGCGCCTGGCCGGGCCCGTCTCCGATTCGGCGCGTCCACGACGAGACACGCCAGCTAGAGTGAGGAGATACTCAAGGGCGAATACGACCGTAGGGAGAGGGGTCGGATGAAGAGACGGCGACAGGGTCGCATTGCTTGGGGAGCTCTCGTCGTGAGCGTGTTCATGGTCGCCGGGCTCGGAGGAGCAGAGACCGTGGCTGCCAGCGAGTCGCCGTGCCCCCCGCCGGACGGCCGGGCTCTCTGCGTGAGCGTCACCCACACGCCCGTGGACGTGTCCGCCGCCTCCCCCGGCGCGCCGACGTTCGTCGCCTACGCCGTCACCGTGCGAAACGGCGGCGGAAGCACCCTCACGCACACGACGGTCAACGCCTGTCTGACGGCCGGCGCCGAGAGCGCGGGAGCCTGCGCAGCCGTCCCGCCGGGCGCCGCCTTTTTCTCGGCGACTCCGAGCAGAGGCGCCTGCAGCATTGCGGGGAGCACGGCCCGCTGCGAGCTCGGATCGCTCGCCCGAGGCGCGGTTGCCACGATCGAGCTGGTTGCCCGCGCGCCGACTCAGCCCGGGTCTTTCCAAGACCTCGTGACCGTCTCCGCCAAAGAGCGGGGAAGCGACAGCCCGGGCCAGGACCCGAACGCAGGACACGGTCACCGTCTCCGAGGGGGCGACGACGCTCGTCCCAGGAGGCCCAAGGGCGAGCTCCTTCGTCCCGAAAGGGATCGCCACGGAGCTCCTGGCAGCGGCTGGGGGCCAGAGCGGGCAGTCGAAGATTCCCTTCGCAGCACGACGCCCTCAGCGCGGCGCTTGCCATCACGGACGAGCCGCCGTTCACCTGCCCGACAGGTGAGATCTGCCGGGGCGGCGGCTGGGTGAGCGCCTCGATCCCGGGCACCTTCGACCCGGGACTTCAGTTCGTCCTCCGCTGGCCGGACGAGCTCGTGCCGGCGAAGCAGACGGAGCGGAACTTCGCCCTCTTCTATATCGCCTGCGACACGTGCACGCTCGAGATCATTAGGACGCGGTGTAGCTCCGCCACGCCGTCTCCTGGTGAGCTCCCCTGCCTCTGGAACGTGCGCGATCTGAGGAGTAGCGGCTTCGAAGCGACGCTCATCTCCGCCCACAACGGGAAGATGCACTAGGAGGCTTTGGCGGAACGTCGCTCGTCGCTGGGGTGCGATGGTCGTTCCGAGGCAAGGACGCAGGGAGCGTTCGTAGCCAAAGCTACGGGCGCGACTGAGGACGCAGCCTCGGGACGAGCAGCGCGGCCCGGCGGCACAGCCTGCGTTTTCGCCAAAGCCTCCTAGGCGGCGGTAGCGCCGAGCGCCTGCAGCGACGCTCGCACTCGCTCGGCCGAGGCGACGTCGTCCTTTCGCTCGAGCAGGCCGAGCGCCTCCTCTAGATACTCGCGGGCACCGTCCGCCCCGACGAGCGCGAGCACCTCGGCGAGGTCCTCGAGCGCGCCGGCCTGCAGAGCCAGGGCGTCCGTGCCACGCAGGAGCTCGACGGCCTCGCGCGCAAGCTCCTCCGCCTCGCGGCCCAGGCCCTTCTGTGCCAGCGCCTTCGCCCGAACCGAGCGCCACAGGGCCTGCGACGTGAGATCGTCGTCTGCCGAGAGCTCCTCGGCCATCAGGGTGAGCTCCTCTGCTTCGGCGTAGCGGCTCTGCGCGTACACGGCGCGGGCAAGCTCGCCCGCGGCGGTGGAGAGGAAGTACTTCTCGCCCATTTCCAAGAGCTCGGCGAAGTCGCGACGAAGCTCCCGCTCCGCCGCCGCGGGGTCCCCGGCAAGCATCTCGACCTCGCAGGACTGCTGGGAGGTGGAGGCCGCGACGACGCTGCGACCGAGGTCGGCGAGCATGAGCCGCGCGTGCGTGTACAGGTCGCGCGCGCGGTCGAAGTCGCCCTGCATCGCCCGGAGCCCACTCAGGAGGCTCATCACGAGTCCCTGCGTCCGCCGGTCGCCAACCGCGTCGGCGACGATCGCCTCGCAACGGAAGATCGCCTCAGGGACCGGCGTGGGTCCGTAGAGCGCTGCGATCGCGTACTGGGACGCCGCATGCCGACGTTGCCGCTCGTCACCGCCTTGCGCCGCATAGTCCATCGCCCGCCGGGCCGCGACCGCCGCGTCGCCGTACCGACACGCTGTCCCGTTCGCCCAGGCGAGCATGCGGAAGGCGCGCGCCAGCTCCACATGGTCGCCGCCGGACTCGAGCAGCGGCAACCCGCGCTTCGCCTCCTCGACCACCTGCTCCGTCCAGTCCTCGGGGACGGCTGAGTGGCTCCGGACGCGAATCTGGAGGAGTCGCGCGCTCGCCGCGAGCCCTGCCTCGCCGGTCGCCCCCGCCGTCGCGATCGCCTCGTCGAGGAAGGTCTCGGCCCAGGCGAACTCCCCGATCGCCATCATTGCCTCGGCGAGGTCGGGCATGAGCGTCAGCCGGTCCTTGCTCTCCGCGGGCAAGAGAGCGGCTGCTCGGCGAAGAAGGTTGGCGGCCGCCGGCATGTCCCCTCGGGCAAAAGCCCGCCCGCCCGCGGACGAAAGGCGAGCCGCAGCCCGGATCCCGAGCTCGCGTCCGTG
The DNA here is from genome assembly GCA_963794055.1 of uncultured Actinomycetes bacterium. Taxonomy (GTDB): domain Bacteria; phylum Actinomycetota; class Thermoleophilia; order Gaiellales; family Gaiellaceae; genus JAIBJN01. The sequence goes on along the minus strand of CAWCCL010000005.1, from coordinate 10,656 downwards.
CTCGCCCAGCGGCCCCAGCTCGGAGAGGCAGCGGTGGGCCTGCTCCAAGTGGTATCCCAGGATCTCCTCGTACTCGACGGCCCGGTCACGATCCTGGTTGACGCGGTCTGCCCAGGCGACAAAACGCTCGTGCAGGACCGCGCGAGAGCGTTTGAGGAGCCCCTTGTAGGCGGCGTCGCGGATCAGGATGTGGCGAAACCGATAGCTCCGCTCGGAGAGGAGCTCGGAGGGCTCTCGCCGCACGAGCTGCTTGCGGACGAGCGCCTCGAGCAGTTGAGGGACGTGTTCAGCGACGCCGTCGGCGACGAGCTCGACGACGGCCCCTTCGGCGAAGACCTGACCGACCACGCATGCCGCGTCGATCACGGCCCGCTCTCGCGTGGAGAGCCTCTCGAGGCGCGCCGCGAGGAGCGCGTGGATCGTGGGCGGCATGGAAACGCTGCTCAGATCGCCTTCCGCTACCCAGGCGTCGTCCTCGCGGCGAAGGAGACCCTCGTCGATCATCATCTCGACGAGCTGCTCGACGAAGAGCGGGTTGCCTTCGGCCGCGGCGGCGATTCGCGCGCGGACTTCGCTGGCTACCTGAGCCTGCTCGAGCACGTTCTCGATCACCCGCCCCACGTCCTGCTCCGATAGCGGCTCGAGCAGGATCCGCCTCTCGACCACGCGCTCGCCCCAGTCGCCCTTGATCTCAAGCAGCTCGTGTCGCGCGAGGCAGACGAGCAGGATCGGGGCCTGCTCGACCTCTTCCGCCAGGTGCTCGACGAACTCGAGGAAGGTCGTCTCTCCCCAGTGGACGTCCTCTAACGCGAGCAGCAGCGGCTGCCTTCGTGCGATCGTCTCGAGCAGCTTGCGGGCGCCCCAGAACACCTCACCCACGGCGAACTGGGAGCCGGAGAGCCCGATCGCCGAGGCGACGCGCTCGACCGCGTCGGCAGCCTCCGGCCCGGCGAGGCGAACGAGCTTCGCCCGCGCTGCCTCAGGCCGTTCCTCATCGGAGATGACGGCAGCCTGGCGAACGGCCTCCCGCAGAGGCCAGAAGGTGATGCCCCGTCCGTACGGAAGGCACCGGCCGTGCAGGACGACGGCCTCGCCCTCGAGCGACTCGGCGAGCTCGGCGACGAGCCGCGACTTGCCGACGCCGGCATCACCGAGAACAGTCGCGAGCCGGCACGACTTGGCGTCGACCGCGCGGGAGAACTCGTCGCGCAGCGCGGCGAGCTCGGTTCCCCGGCCGACGAGGGGCGCGGCGGGCCGTCGCCGGCCGCCGTCGGTGCGCGCGAGCCCCAGGAGCCGGTAAGCCGGCACACGATCCGCCTTGCCCTTGAGGGCGAGCGGCTCGACCGGCTCGGCCTCGACCTCGTCACGCACGAGCCGGTAGGTGAGCGGGCCGAGGAAGACCTCCATCTCGCCTGCCGCCTGCTCCAGGCGGGCGGCAACGTTGACGGCGTCCCCGGTGACGAGGCGCTGGCCCGACTCCGGGTCGCCGGCGACGACCTCACCCGTGTTCACTCCGATCCGGGCCGCGAGGCGCACGCCCCAGCCGGTCTCGAGCTCGTCGTTCAGCCCGGAGAGGGCGACTCGCATCTCCTCGGCTGCCCGGACGGCGCGGTGCGCGTCGTGCTCGCGGACGATGGGGAGGCCGAAGACGGCCATGACGGCGTCGCCGATGAACTTCTCCACGACACCGCCGTGACTCTCCAGCACGCCGCGCATCTCCTCGAAGTAGCGAGACATGAGCTCTCGGAGCGACTCGGAGTCGAGCGCCTCGCCGAGCGACGTCGACCCGGCCAGGTCCGCGAAGACGACGGTGACGAGCTTGCGGGCCTCCTGGGGCGCGGCCTCGGGTTCGAGCTTGGCCCCACAGAAACCGCAGAGCCGGAACCGCTCCGGATTCTCCTCCCCGCAGCTCGGGCAGACCTTCACCAGACCGAGTGTACGCCCCGTTCGGCCGGCCTCGAGCTCGGGAAGGAGGGTGGGCCCGGCCGCGAGGAGCGCGCCCCTCGCGCGATTCTCGTCGCCCTTGCGCAGAACCGCGGCGAGCTCGACCCGGGCTCGTTTGCAAGGAAGGACGGCTCTTCGTCGTGGGTGGCGCCTGCCCCGCGTTCGAGCCGAGGGGCCGCTACCAGACGATAATCCCGTCGATCGGTACGGTACCCTCAACGCGCTGGATCGTGAGGGTGTGTGCCGACGCTCGCTAGGAACGCTCAGGAGGGCTCGATCGTGACCAGTCAGGAAGCGCCCACCGCCGCGAGCGGTCAGCTCCTCCTCGCCGACATCAGCGGCTACACGTCGTTCCTGCAGTCCGTAGCCCTGGCCCACAAAGACGATGCCTTCGCCGATGGTGCCGTCCCGCCCGCCTACGCCGTTCTGTCGAACCTGCTCGACGGAATCGTCCGGCGCGTGGTACCGCCGTTCACACTGTCGGAGCTCGAGGGGGACGCGGTCTTCGCATATACAACCAACTCAGACCCGGTACCACGCGGAGCGGCCATGCTCGACTGCCTCACCGGGTGCTACGCCGATTTCCGTCGTCGCGTAGGCACGGCTCTCGACATCTGGCCATGCGGGTGCGATGCCTGCACGCGGATTTACGTCCTCGACCTCAAGTTCATTCTCCACGCCGGCGCGTACGTGACCCAGGAGATCGCGGGCAAGAGCAAACTCGTCGGGCCCGAAGTGGTCATGGCGCACCGCCTGCTCAAGAACAACGCGGCGACCCTGGTGGGTCACAGCGCGTACGCACTGATCACGGCAGCCGCGGCCGCTCGGCTCGGCATTCCGACCGAGGCCGCCGTCCCGGTTGTCGAGACCTACGAGCACTACCCGCCCATCAGCGCCCACGTCTTTCCGCTGCGGGAGGCCGAGGCGCGGGCCGCAAGGACACCCTAGGACTACCCTGCCCACGCCCCGGCGAGGGTTCAGGCTACGGCTCCCGACTCGGAAACCGCTATTCGATCACGCCCTGCTCGCGCAGCGACTTCGCCTCAGCTGGCTGACAGCGAAGCCTTCGCCTGCTTGCTCCGCGCGTCAGCGAGAAGGCCGACTACGTGCTCGAGGAGCTTCCACAAAACGTCGGGGTTGCGCTTAGCGAAAACCCGGAAGTCCCACAACATCATGACGAGGCAGCGCAAGGTTGTTACTGCTGTCACGGTTGCCGTCCGAACGTCATCGCTGATGAGCGCGAGTTCGCCGAAGTGGTCGCCCGGCCCGAGCGTCGCAACCTCAGTCCCGTCGATGCTAACCACCGCCTCGCCGTCCACGATGATGAAAAAGCCGATCCCACTCATGCGCCCTTGCCGAACAACAGTCGTGCCGGGCCGAAAGTCGCTTTCCTTGCAGCCACGCGCAAGCTGCCTGAGTTGTCGCTGGTTGAGGTCGCTGAAGAGCGGAACCTGCTTCAGGTCGTCCACCACGGTGGCCACGACCTGATCGTAACTCACTTCGCGACGCTGCCGAAATCCCTCGGAAATGGCGCGGCGCGCTGCGACGCTCCGGGAAGTCACGAGCCCTGCTGCGAAACCAAGACCGCGCGCCGGAGGGAAGCGACCGCTTGCGGCGTCCAACTCAATGAATGCCGGCGGGCGGGCGAATTGCCCCGAACCCCGGCCCCTGTGTGACTCTCTTGTGAAGAGCTGGTAGCGAAGCTGTAGCCGGCCGTCGCATGCTCGAGCCGGCGGCGCTACGGTCGGCGGGCCGACCGTAGACCACCGCGAGCCAAGGAGCGATTCGATGCCCAACCAAAAGCGAATCCTGGTTAACGGGACGCTTAGCGCCGGCGTCAGCCGAGATGAGTTCATCGACTGGGTCGATCAACACAAGGTCAGTCCCGACGCCTGGGATCTCGTCCAGAGGAGCATCCTGCTCGAACCGATGTTCAAGGTGGGCCAGTCGGTGGGGATCGTTGCCTACATGGACTGCGAGACGGAAGGCGAGGCTCTCGACCTTCTCCACGAGCTCCCGGTCGTCTCTGAGGGGATCCTCGAGTTCACTGCGGAGAAGGTCAGCCAGGTCGCGCATTTCGACTGAGACACACGCGATACACGGTCCCGGCGAACGACCCTGAACGGAGATCACGCGATGCCTGGCCGACGTCGAGATCGTGGTATGCGACCGAGGGTGCTCCGTGCATCGCAAATCACTAGGCCAGAATCCGATCGTTCGCCGGATCGACGAGCGCGTCCTCGGCCACGACGGCGCCCACCGGCTCCCCGAGCACCTCGACCTCGAGCTTCGCGCCGGTCTCGACTTCCGTGGGGAGATACGCCAACCCGATGTTGCGGGCGACCGTGAACCCGTAGCCCGCGCTCCGAAGCCGGCCGACGACCTCGCCGCCCGCGCGCACCGCCTCGCCTCCGTAGACCGGCACGTACTCGTCGCCTCCGACGAGCAGCGTGCGGAGCCGTCGGGCCGGACGTTCGCCCGCCTCCGCGAGCGCGCGGCGGCCGTTGAACTCGCCCTTTTCGAGCGCGACGCAGAAGCCGAGTCCCGCCTCGTAGGGGGTGTCCCCCGCGGTCAGGTCGGTGCCGAAGTAGCGGTAGCCCTTCTCGAGTCGCAGCGACTCGAGCACCCGGTAGCCGCCGGGCTCGATCCCGTGCGGCTCGCCTGACGCAAGCAGCCGGTCCCACACCTGAACGGCCCAGTCGGGCGCCACGTAGAGCTCGAACCCGAGCTCGCCCACGTACGTGATCCGCTGCGCGAGCACCTCCGCCCCGCCGATCTGGATCGTCCGTGCCGTGCGAAACGGCAGCGCCTGGCCCCCGACGTCGTCCTCGGTGACGCCTTCGAGCACATCCCGCGCGCGCGGGCCCCAGAGCCCGATCACGGCGAGCTCCTCCGAGACGTCGCGGAGCTCGACCGCCCCGTCCTCCTCGCGGAGGTTGAGCCGGAGCCAGCCCAGGTCCGAATCGATCGTTCCTGCGCCGGTGATGACGCGGAAGCGCGAGTCTTCGAGCCTCGTGACGGTCACATCCGCCTCGATCCCGCCCCGGTCGTTCAGGAACTGCGTGTAGACGACGCTCCCGACCGGCCTGTCGATTCGGTTGTCGGCAACCCGCTCGAGCAGGGGCAACGCACCCGGACCGGAAACCTCGATCTTCCCGAACGAGGTCATGTCGATGATCCCGACGCGCTCGCGGAAGGCCTCGTGCTCCACACGGAGCCGCTCGAACCAGGGCGGCTTCGTGAACCCGAACGCCCGCTGGTCGGCACCCGCCCTCCGGCTCGGCTTCCCCGGCTCGAAGAAGTCTGCGCGCTCCCACCCGTTCTTCGTCCCGAAGACCGCGCCGAGATCCTGGAGCCGTCCGTGAAGCGGCGAGAGCCGCTTCGGCCTGCCCCACTCGTCGACGTCGAACGGGTAGCGGAGGCGGTAGTAGTAGCGGTAGACCTCGCGGGCCGTCTCCTGCGCGAAGCGCGGATCGCGGTACGAAGCGCCGAAGCGCCAGGCGCGGTAGCCGGTCACGTCGAGCTCGGTCTCCCCCTCGCAGATCCACTCGGCGACCGTCTTGCCGAGGCCGCCGGCCCCGCCGAAGCCGTTGAGCGAGAGACCGGCGGCCGTCCAGAACCCCGGCACCCCGGGCATCGGCCCAAGGAGCGGATTGCCGTCCGGGGTCATCGCGTCGGGGTGGCAGATGAGGGCGACGACGCCTGCGTCGCGCAGGAAGGGGAAGCGCCGCACGGCGCCGTCCATGAGCTGCGCGAAGCGCTCGTGGTCCGGTGGAACCGGCACGCCGGCGTGATCCCAGGGCACCCCGTCCGTCCAGCGCGCGACGGGGTTGGGCTCGTAGCCGCCGAAGAGGATCCCTCCGGCCTCCGACTTGCCGTAGACGAGATTGTCGAGATCCCGGAAGCACGGCATCTCGCGAGGCAGCTCGTGCCCGTCCACCGCGGCGAGAGCGATGTGCTGGTGGTCGACCGGCACCGAGGGCGTGAACGCCCCCACCATCGCTGCCACCTGCGGCGCCCAGATCCCGCAGGCGTTCACGACCAGCTCGGTCTCGATCGGCCCGGCGTCGGTCTCGACGGCGGTCACCTCGCGCGCCGGTCCGAGCCGGATCCCGGTGAGGCGACGTCCGGTCTCGATCCGCACGCCGAGCTCCCGAGCGGCGCTCGCGAGCGTGTGCGTCGCGATGTGGGGATCGACCGACCCGTCGCCCTCGATCCAGACCGCCCCGTAGAGCGACTCGCGCGTCGCGGCGGGCAGCAAGCGCACGACCTCGTCCGGCGACAGCACCTCGACGTCGAGCCCGATCCCGCGGGCCCGGCTGGCGCCGCGCTCGAGCTCCTCGAGGCTCTCGGGGCTCGAGGCGATGCGGAGGCTCCCGACGCTGTCGAAGACGTCGAGCTCGCGGTAGAGCTCGACGCTGTAGCGACGGAAGCGCATCATCGTCGGGGAGGGGTTGAACTGGGTGACGAGGCCGGCCGCGTGGCACGTCGAGCCGCTGGTCAGCTCGCTCTTCTCGAGGAGGAGCACGTCGCGCAGCCCCGCCTTCGCGAGGTGGTACGCGACGCTGCACCCGGTGATCCCGCCGCCGACGACGACGATCGCGGCGCGCTCGCTCATTCCACGCGGCTCCCTTCTCTGCGATAGAAACTCGGACACGTGAGCGTAGACCGAACTCTCGAGCGCGTCCTGGCCCAGGTGCCCGAGCTCTCCGACGCCGCCGACGTGGCTGAGCTTCCGGGCGGCCTCACGAACACGAACTACAAGGTCACGACCGCGTCAGGGGCCTACGTCGTCCGTGTTTCCGCCAAGGACGCCGGCCTGCTCGCGATCGACCGGGAGAACGAGTACCTGAACACCGTGGCGGCCGCGGACGCCGGCGTCGGGGCCGGGGTGACGGCGTACCTCCCCGAGGAGCACGTGCTCGTGCTCGAGTTCATCGTCGGTCAGACGCAGAGCCCGGAGGCCCTTCGGCGCGGCGACAAGCTGGACCAGGTCGCCGCCGCGTGCCGGCGGCTCCACGGCGCCCGCCGCTTCCGCGACGACTTCAACATGTTCCGGATCCAGGCGCGCTATCTGGAGATCGTCCAGGAGCGCGGCTTCCGGCTGCCCGAGCGCTACCTCGAGTTCGAGCCGCAGGTGCGCGCGATCGAGGCGGCCATGGCTGTCCGCGACGAGGGCACGGTCCCGTGCAACAACGACCTCCTGGCCGAGAACTTCATCGACGTCGGGGGCGAATTCAAGCTGATCGACTACGAGTACTCGGGCAACAACGACGTCTGTTTCGAGCTCGGCAACATCTGGAGCGAGTCGAACCTGGCGCCCGAGCAGCTCGACGAGCTCGTCGGCCACTACTACGGGCGGCCGCTCCGCAACAAGGTTGCTCGTGCACGCCTTTGGGGGCTGATGTCGAAGTACGGGTGGACGCTCTGGGCCTCGATCCAGGACGGCGTCTCCGAGATCGACTTCGACTTCTGGGCGTGGGGCATGGAGAAGTACGACCGCGCCGTCGAGGAGTTCGACGGCCCCGACTTCGCGCGTCTGCTCGAGGACGTCACACGCGAAGACTGAGCGGGCGGGTTCTTGACCCGCGGGCGCTGGCCTGCACACCCTGCAAGTTTGCGGAAGCCGACGCGCGGGCTCGACGCCCCGCCGCCTCGGGTGGCGCAACCGCGTCTGGCAGACCGACTTCTCCGAGTTCGAGACCAGCGCCGGCGGCACCTGGCGGATCACCGGCGTCATCGACTACACGCCGAGGTCGCTGCGACCCCGGCGCAGCTACGCTAGCCGTTCTCGCCTGCGCCCGTTCTCACGACGGTCCGGACGTTTGCAGCTGGGGCCGGTTCGCGCTCTCCGGTCGCCTCTTCGAGGAGCTCGAGCGCCGCGGCCAAAAACTGCTTGTAGCTCGTCTTCATCTGAGTGTCGACCTCGCGGAGGCGTCGGATCTCGGCCTCGATCCGCTCCCGCTCGCTCGCCATCGCCTGACGGAAACTGGTCGCCTCCTCGTGCGCGGCCTTGACGATCTCGTCCCGCTCCTTCTCGCCCGAATCGCGAAGCTCCTTGGCGACGCGCTGCGCTGCAAGGAGCATGTCGCGAAGGTCGCGCTCGAGTCCGCGGACGTCTTTCAGCTCCGCCTCGAGCGCCCCGACGCGGGAGCGCAGCTCGTCGCACTCCCTCACCGCTCCCTCCCAGCCCTCGAGCAACGAGGCCACGTGGCTGTCGACCGTCCGCTGGTCGTAGCGGCCTCGCTTCGCCTCGAGCCTGACCTGCCGGGCTTCGTCGAGCGGCATCGGCATAGACAGTCGAGTCTAGCGCCAATCGCCCGTTCCCCCTAGCGGAAGCCAAGACCGACGAAAGAGCGAAGGCGCACCCCGGCGGAGGCAACGGCTTCGCGAGTCCGGGGTCGGAGAGCGCGGCCGTCTCGCGTGTCCGCTCCTCCCCGTACGTCGAGCCCTCCCATGCGATCCCGGGATGACAAGCGAGCTCGGTCACCCCGTCCGTGAGGCTCGCGATGATTCGCGCGAGAGCCTCGGGCGTAATCCCCTGCGGGAACGGCTCGCCGCGGCCGGTCTGGCCGTAGAACTCGCCCCGGTAGGCAATCGACGGACTGATCCGGCGCACAGGGACGTCGAGCGAGCCGGCCGCGGCGACGACCGCTTCGCGGACCGGTTCGCGCAGGTGCACGTGCTGGTGAGAGTCGATGTGCGTCGGCGGGCGCCCGAGGAGCTTCTCAAACGTTTCGAGCTGGCTGTCGAGCTCCTCCGAAACCGCATGCGGGTCGCCGAGGTCGACCCGCTCGTACAGCGCGACCCACGTCCCACCGCGGTAGACCCACTCGCCCAGGTCGAGATGGAGACCGACGCCCAGCTGAGGACGGCTGCGGGCGTAGGAGGCAGCGGCGTCAGCGGCGACCCAGCGCACCATGAGGCTCGCGCTCGTGACGATGCCCCGCTCATGCGCTTCGGCGACTCCCCGGTTGACGGCCTCGCTGCGGCCGAAGTCGTCTGCGTTGACGACGAGCTCCTTCACGCTGTGAATCGTCGTGCCGCGGCGGTCGCCTCGGCGAGCCAATCGGTTGCGGCTCGCGCGGCGGCTCCCAGCCCTCTGCCCACCCGAGCCACTGCACGGCGAGGACGAGTCGCGCCGCGTCGAGGTCCTCCTCGTCCACCGGAGCACCACGCTCGTCCGCGTACGCCCCCACGATGCGAGCGCGGTCAGCGCCCTCCCATGCGGTCGCGAGCGCGGCGAGGTCGAGCACGCCCGGGCCTATGCCGGCCATTTCCCAGTCGACCGGGCACACCCGCCCCGGGGAGACGAGGATGTTGGACGCGTAGAACTCCCCGTGGACGAACACGGCCGGAAGCCCGGCAAGCCTGGCGAGCGCCCGCTCGTGAGCAGAGGCAAGGGCGGCGACGCTCCCGGCCGGATGAAACGAGCGGGCCCGTTCGAGCCAGGGACGGAAGTAGGCGCCGTCGTAGCGGAGAAAGGGCGCCTGCGGCTCGGGCGACGCCTTCCCGTGGAGACGCGCCGCCCAGCGGGCCGCCCGCTCCCACGGATCGATCTCCTCGAGCTGCCAGAGCTCCGCCGCGTCGACCTTCTCGAGGAAGAGGACGTAGCGGCCGGACTCCGGAGCGACGACAGATCCGTAACACCGAGCCGTGCCGAGATTCCAGGCCGGCCAGGATTCTTCTCGTACACCGCGATCTCCCGCCGCGGGTCGTAGACGAACGCGGGCTTCGCCCGCTGGATCGTGTCGTCGAGCCCCGAGCGGCCGAGTTCCTTGACGAGGACGATCGCTTCATCGCCGTCCGGGAGGCGAATCCGGGCTTCGTCGAGCGGAAAGCTCGTCCTGTACGCGTACGGCTTGCGTTCCAGGATCTCCACTACGCAACGCCGATCCCACTGAGGAGCCCGGCGAGCACCTTGTCGGAGTCGAACACGTCCTCGGCGAGCGCCCGCGCGGCACGCCGGTGCCGCTCGTAGTCGCGCCGCAGGTCCTCGACTCCTGCGACGGCGTCGTCGATCGTCTCGAACGGGATCAGCCCCTCGCCGACCGGGAGGAAGGCGCTGAACCCCGTTTCCTGCGCCAGCACCGGTCGACCAGATGCGAGGTAGCAGACGCTCCTGTCGCCGAACCAGCCGGAGTCCGAGACGACGTACCCCTCCTTCGCCAGCCCCAGCTCCGCCCAGGAGCCCGGACGAACTCGCCGTAGCGCGCGGGGGTTCGGCGACCTCGCCAGGGTCGAGCAGGTGCCACCCGTTTTCGACGAGCGCGTCGAGGTCGCCACGCTCGTCGGGGTGGATGGCGAGTCCGGCGTAGACGGGAAGGGGCAGCCGCGTCGGAAGCTCGAAGAAGCGGCGGAAGGAGTGAGCCTTCTGCCCGTAGCGGACCCCGTCGCGCTCGATCGACCCGTAGCTCCGCCAGTTCCCGACCGTCGTCAGGCCCTCCCAGACCGCCGGACCGGCCACCGGCCAGTCCGCGAGGACGACGGGCTGCGGCGTCGCCAGCCACGAACGGCCGGCGCTCGGCAGAGTCGAGCCCGGCGCCGCCATCCCGAGCCCGACCGTGACGAAATGTGTGTGCCGCGCGAGGCTGATGTCGATGCCGTCCTCGGCCCAGAGCTGGTTGAAGACAGGGTCGAGGTCGAGGTACAGCCGGACGGGCGCCGGCTCGACGAGATCGGGATGGCGAAGCATGCCGTTGATGTTGATGA
>CAWCCL010000004.1:0-139048 GCA_963794055.1 uncultured Actinomycetes bacterium | reverse complement strand
CACCCGCGTCAACCGCCTCGCGAACTGCCTCGCGGGTGAGACGGCGGTTGGCCTCGAGGTCCCCGACTTTCGGTGCGAGCTGTCGGCAGGCGACCGAAGAGTCTCCACGAGTCTGCTCCTTTCCTTCCAGTGCTCTTGTAGATCACGGCGGTACGACGGTCAAGCGGCCGGGTGTGTAATCAAGCGGTGTCTTCTCCGGCGGTGATGGCCACTCAGCGGCTGAACGCTCGTCCGGGCTCGCCTAAGAACCCGAAGCAGAATGAAGCCTTGAGCCGTCGCGACGCCCTGGGCGGCGCGCTGCGGCGTCCTCGGTTGCCCGAATAGCGATGCTATTCGGCGCGCCCTGTCGTCCTTGCATCGCACTCACCCAGGACGCCGCACCGGCGAGCGTCATTCCGATTCGAGTTCTGACATGGAGCAAAAGGTCAAGGGGTGCGGCTTGGTTGAGTGGTTGTCCTCTCGGCCTTGAGCAGCGGAGCGTCCTGAGCAGCGACGGTGGATCAGACTGACATTCGCCGGTCGGGACGGCATGACTGGTAACCGTCGGGAGCTGCCTCGGTCTAAGGTCGCGGGTCACCGGCGGGCGGTGCCGCATAGAGCTCTCGAGGGTTCTCCGTGTGGTCGGACGCATCCGCTGGTCGAGGCCGAGAGGCTGGATCGATGTAATGGTCAGGTGCTCCTGAGTGGTTGCTCGGTCGCGATCGCCCAGACGAAGCCGGCGAGCTCGCGGGCGCAGGCGACGACGATCTTCTGCTGTGGCTTGCCGCGGGCGGCCATCCGCTGCCAGCGTTGGTGGAGCCGTTGCTGGCAGCGCCAGGCGCGCTCAACGACAAGGGCGTCTTGGCCGCGTTGGCGACGGGCGAGCTCGTAGCCGACCTTCGGCTGCCGGCGTGCGTGCCAGGCGGCCTCGACCAGCAGCCGACGCACGTGGCTGTTGCCGACCTTGGTGATCGAGCCCTGCCGGCGGCGCTCGCCCGAGGAGTGCTCTGAGGGCACGAGGCCGACGAAGGCCATCAACTCCTCGGCGCGCTTGAAGCGGCTGAAGTCGCCGATCTCGGCGACGAGCGCGAGCGCGGTCAGCGTCTCGACGCCGCGCAGGCAGCGCAACCTCGCCGCCAGCTCGCTCCACGGTCCCTGCTCGGCGGTCTCCCGGATCGCCCGCTCGAGCGCCTCGATCCGGCGGTCGACGAGATCGACGGCGTGCAGGTAGCTGTCGAAGGTGATCTGCTCGGCGGCGTGCTCGAAGCGCTGCTCGCCGAGCCACCTGCGCCGCACGATCGTCCACGAGCTGGTCGGCAGCAAGCGCCCGTGTCGCAGACAGAACTTGGACAGCCGGTGCCGGTCGCGCATCCGGTCGAGGCGCGCGTCCTCGCGTGCACGCACGAGGTCGCGGGCAGCCTCCAGCTCGGGCGAGGGGACGTGGATCGGCTCGAGCAACCCGCCGGCGAGCAGCCGTGCGAGCTTGCGCGCGTCCCGCGGATCCGTCTTCACACGATCGCCCGGCCGCCGCGGCACCAGCCCAGGCGCCACCACCGCGCAGTCGATCCCGCGCCCGACCAGGTGTCGGTAGAGGCCGAAGCCGGTCGGACCCGCCTCGTAGCAGCAGCGCGCCGCGGGCCAGCGGCGCAGCACCCGCTCGACCGCCTCCTCGTCGTAGGGCAACGTCCGCTCCTCCAGCAGCTCGTCGGCACACACCGCCGCCAGCCGAATCGAGCGAGCGTGAACGTCCAGCCCGACCGCTACCGTCGTCGTAGAGTCGTACATGGTCGGCGACCTCCGTATGTGGCTCTACCGGGCGCACCCCGGCAACCCACGACAGATGCGTAGGCGCCGACCACTCTCTGCCAGGAACCGGACGCCGCAACCGAAGGGGCTACGGCTCCATCCTGTCTAAGAGGTGAGCAGCGAGCGCGCCTCCGCACGAGCCTCGCGCCACCGCCACGAGCTCGTACGCGTGCAACGCCAGCCATACGGCGGTGACAAGCGCCAGCGCGGCGAGCGCCGGAACTATCGTCGCGAGCGGGAGCAGGAGCAGGAGCAGGAGCGCCGCAACGAACCGGCCGCGGCTCACCTGCCACCGCCGCACGATCCGGATCCGGATCGCGGAGTACGTCAGCAGGTAGAGCGCGCTCCCGCCGCAGAGCGCGAACGCGACGACGGCGTCGAGCTCGTCTCCGACATGCGCGACGATGTTCTTCATCGCGAACGCGAAGAGCACGATCCCGACGATCATCGGAAAGTGCAGGTACGTGTACGCGTCGCGGGCGAAGGCGATGCGCTCCGGCCCCTGGGCGTCCCCGAGCAATTGCTCGCCGCGGATCGCGAAGAAGTCGAAGTACGCGAGCCAGAACGAGGTGGCGATGAGAAGCCCGAGGATCGCGGCCACGACCTCGCCCAGCCCGATGCCGATCCCCGTCGCGCCGATCCCGATCGCGATGAACGCCTCGCCAAGCGCGATGATCAGCACCAGGCCGTAGCGCTCCGCGAGGTGCGAGGGGTGCACCTGCCAGCCCGTCGATCCACTCAGCGCGGCGCCGAAGTACGCGCACACGAGCGCAGCGATCCAGAGCCCCGTGCGCGCGCCGTCCACGAAGCCTGCGACCAGGATCAGGGTCGCGCCCAGCAGCGTCCACGGCGCCAGCCTGAGCACGGCGCCGAGCAGCTCTCGGTTCCCGCGGCCGGCGAGAGCATAGAGCGCTACATGCATCGCGCAGATGACGAGGAAGGCGGCGCCGAAGAGCACGCCCTCGTCGCCGAACACGCCGGGCACCACGAGCGCCGCGACGAACATCGCGATCAGCGCGACGAGCAGCGCGGCGCCGACGACGCCCTCCTCGGGGTCAACGATGTTCGTCAGCCAGGCGTATGCTGCCCAGGCCCACCAGAGCGCGGCGAGGACGAGCACACCTCGTCCGATCCCTGCGAACGTCGGGTCGTCGGCGAGCAGCGTTGCGACCTGCGTGAATGCGAAGACGAAGACGAGGTCGAAGAAGAGCTCGCGTGGCGTGACGCGGTGCTCGTGATCGACAGCCGCGACGCTCATCGGTCGCGACCCTACCGCAGCGCCGACAAGAGTCGGCTCGTTCAAACGGAGGGTTCGGTTCACCGCCTCGTCGGCTAGGCCAACTCCGAACCGCTGCAAACGGTGACTCCCAACCGCGAGCAGCAGGCGCCATGCAATGCGAACACGCCGAAGGGCAGCGAACGCCGAGCGTTGCCATTGTTGCCACGCCGTCTGCGCAAACGCGGCCCACTCGTTCAGCCGTGCATGCTTGGCCAGCTGCCGCGCGGATCCACGACAACCCCACCGCGGACGGGCCGATGGAGTCGTTCTACATTCGGTGCCGAGGGAGCCAGAAGGAACGCCGGCCTGTCACGCCGGAGGTCGCGGGTTCGAGTCCCGTCGCTCCCGTTCCTTCTCTACAAAATGCCTGCAAATTTTGCATGTCTTGTTGCCCACCGAGGCGCAGACGACCGCCGGCCTCATTTTCGTCCCGCACACATCCCGCACGGGAATCCCCGGAGGGAACGGTTTGTAGCCGGAAAAACCCGCAAACGGGATGACCGGCCAACATGGCCGGCAGTCGCTGTGCGTTAGAGCACCTCCCTGCCACGGAGGGGCTGGGTTAGCCTCGTAGATCTGTTCGTCAGCCGAACGCGGCTGCGGCGGCGCGGGCAAGCTCGTCAGGGGAGATCCCACGCAACGGCTGGGCGAGATTCCAGCGGTGACCGAAGGGATCGGCGATCTGCCCCTGCCGGTTGCCCCAGAACTGGTCGGCCAGCGGGTGCAGCACCTCGGCCCCGGCGCTGAGCGCCCGCTGCCAGAGTGCGTCGACCTCGTGGGTCGAGAGATGGAGGACGACCGCCGTCCCCCCGATGGTCTGCGGGGAGACGATGTCCAACTCCGGAAACTCATCGGCGACCATCACCGTCGAGTCGCCGAAGCGGAGCTCGACGCTCAACAGCCTCCCGTCCGGGAGGGGAACCCGGCTGTGCTCGACTGCCCCCAGTGCGCGCACGTACCAGTCGGCGGCCTCTGCCGCGCCGCGAACCACGATGTGCGGCGTGATCGTGGGCACGGCTAGGCGAGGCCCTTGACTCGAAGCTCGGCGAAGGCCGCTTCCGTCTTGCCGAGGTCGAGGCCCATGCCGCGCAACACCTGCACGGTCTTCGTGAACTGCACCTCGTCGTACTGGACGACTTGGAGGTAGTTCCCCCAGGGGTCGAGGAAGCCGAGACCGCGGCCGGGGTGAATCGCGACGCCGGCCGACTCGAGAGCGCGCCGTGTCGCCTCCTTGTCGTCGACAACGAGCCCGAAGTAACGGGCGCGGTCCGCGGGGCTCGAGCGCCCCTCCATGAGCGCGAGGAACTGGTCGCCGATGTCGATGAAGGCCGCGCCGTTCGCGCGACCACGCAGCGTGAACTCGAAGAAGCGGCCGTAGAAGGCGAGCGCTTCGTCGACGTCGCCGACCTCGAGTGCCACGTGGTTGATCCCTACGAGGCGTGTCACGGCAGGATCAGGTGGAGGTCGCCGAACTCGTGCCACCGGTAGCCGTGCTCGAGCGCGGCTTGGTAGGAGCGCTCGAGGAGCTCGGCGCCGGCCGCGGCCTCGAGCAGCTCGAGATGCGAGGACGCGCCCTCGTGCCAACCGGTGAGGAGGCCGTCGATCGCGCGCAGCCCGCGCTCCGGCGTCACGACGAGGCTCGTCCAGCCTCGTCCCTCGGACACGGTGCCGTCCGCCGCGGCCACCGTTTCGAGCGCGCGCACGACCGTTGTGCCGACCGCGATTACACGCCCGTTCCAGCCGTGGACCGCGTTGACGAGCCGGGCGGTCGCGGCTGGCACGTGGAAGCGCTCGGGATACGTCCGCTCGCCGCGCTCGGGCGAGGAGACGCCCGTGTGCAGGATCACGGGCGCAACCAGGATCCCGCCCGCGACGAGCTTCGTCACGAGCTCCGCCGTGAAGGGCCGGCCAGCGCTCGGCATCTCCGCGCTCCCGGGTTCGCGGGCGAAGACCGTCTGGTAGGCAGCGAGCGGCCACTGCTCGGGGACGTAGCCATACCGGACCGGCTGCCCGTAGCGCCGAAGGTAGTCCTCGAGCGGCTCGTCGAGCTCGAAGCGGGCGACGGCGAGTCGATCGCTGCCCGCGAACCGTGCGACCAGCTCGGCCTGAACGCCGCCCGGGAGGTCGAGTCGGGCGCCCAAGGGCGGCCGCGGGAAGGGCCGCCGGTCGCTCGTTCGCAGCTCGACGAGCCAGGAGCCGTCCGGTGTCGTCGGGGTCGAGAGCCAGAGTTGCAGCGGTTGCCCACCAAGGCGAGCGTCGAGCGCTGCCGCGAGCGTCGCCGAGACGTTGACGACGAGCAGGTCGCCCGCGGACAGGAACCGTGGAAGCTCGCGGAACCGGGCATGGACGAGCTCGAGATCCTGACGTGTCGCGACGAGTAAGGCGACGTCGTCGCGGCCCTCCCCGAGCACCTCGGGCGGCTCGTGCGCCTCCAGCCGCAGGGGGAGCTCGAGCGAGCTCATGCGCCCACGCCCACGAGCTCGCGCGCCCGGTAGCGGCCGCTCGGAAGCGTGCCCTCGATCAGCGCAAGCAGGCCGGGCACGCTCGCCGCCGGCAAGGGCAGGTGAGAGACGTCCTCCCCAGGGAAGGCCTCCTGGTACGTCTGCGTGCGCATGTCGCCCGGGTCGACGCTGTAGACGCGCAGCTGCGGCTCTTCCGCCGCCAGGATCGCCGTCAGCTGCTCGAGGGCGGCCTTCGAGGAGCCGTAGCCGCCCCAGCCCACGTACGGCTCGGCCGCCGCATCCGAAGTGATGTCGAGGATGGCCGCGCCCACTCTCAGCCGTGGGAGAGCCTCCTGGACGAGAGCGAGCGGCGCGAACACGTTCACGTCGTAGACGTATGCGAGCTCGGTCAGCGGGTACGCCGCGAGCAGGGGCTGCGGGCTCGGGCCGAGCACGCCCGCGTTGTTGACGAGCAGGTCGATGCGATCCCCTGCCGCTGCGACGAGGGCGCGCCGGTGCTCGGGATCGGCCACGTCGCCCGCGATCGCGACGACACCGTCGAGGTCACACACGGCTCGTTCGAGCACGTCCGCTCCTCGGGCGTCGACGACGAGCCGCCACCCGCGCTCCACGAGTGCGCGGACGAGGGCAAAGCCGAGGCCGCGCGATGCGCCGGTGACGATGCCGACGGGCACCGCGCTCACGCAGCCGCGTCTAGCGGCACGCTCGCGCGAGCCACGACACGCTCGTAGTTGAGGCGCATGAGCGCGATCACGTCCGCCACGTCCTCGTCGGTCTCGATCCTGCGGGCGCCGAAGCCGGGCCTGCTGGGGAAGACCGGGTGGTAGTCGATCCGCCCCTGCTCGAACAGGGCATGCCAGACCTCCTTCGGGAAGCCGAAGTGGGCGGCGTGGTCGCCGTGCAGGTGACCGATCTCCCGCCTTCCCACCCTGAACGCGAACTCGCCCCGCCGCCCGGGACCCGCCGTGACGCCAGGCCAGGAGGTGACCTCTTCCGTGATCCGCTCGCTCGCCCTCTGTCTGCTCTCCATGACTGCCTCCTCCCGGTCGGACTTTCTCAGAGCCAGACTACAAGTTAAAGTAAGCTTGAAGTCAAGTCCTGCGAGTCCAGTCGCCTCCGACATGTCCAACCTGCTCACGATCGGCGAGGTCGCACGCCGCAGCGGCGTCGCCTCCTCGGCACTTCGCTTCTACGAAGAGCGGGGCCTGATCAGCTCCGAGCGTGCGGGCTCGGGCCACCGCCGCTACCGGCGGCCGGTACTCCGCCGGATCGCCTTCATCGTCTTCGCCCCAGCGCGTCGGATTGTCGCTCGAGGAGATCGGCGCCGAGCTCGCCAAGCTTCCCCTCCATCAGGCGCCCACCCGTCGAGACTGGTCCCGGCTCTCAGCCACGTGGACGTCGCGACTCGACGAGCGCATCGCCGAGCCCGAGCGCCTCAGGCTCGGGCTGACCGAGTGCATCGGCTGCGCTGCCTCTCACTCGACCGCTGCCAACTGGCCAACCCCGGCGACCGCGCCGCCCGTCTCGGCCCCGGGCCGCGCTACTGGATCGGCGACCGGCCGCTGAGCCGACCGACGTCCGGCGTGTGACCTCTCGACGGCGACACCTTGCTCAATGCCTGTTGGCCGGCAATTTCGTCGCGGCAGCGACGACTCATGCTGACGACGGTGCGTCGACCGCGAGGAGGACTAGCTCGAGCGCGTCGGGCAGGCTCACGAAGTCGAGCTCGGTTGCCGTGGCGAACGCCACGGTCGCGTTCCGTGAGTCGAGGGCGCAGCGGAAGCGTGCGTAGGGTGAGCCTTGGAAAGTCACGAACAGATGTTCGCACGGCGCGCGGCTACCCGCCGACTCCCCGTTGCCACATCGTTGCCACGAGAGGCGATCGCAGAGGCTGGCGATCGGAGACGACCAAGAGAAAGCCCCGGCTAGCGGGGCTTTCGTGAGGTGGGCGGTACTGGGCTCGAACCAGTGACCCCCAGCTTGTCGATTCGCAGCAGCGTTCGCGCCAGTTCGCCGGGGTTCGCTCACGGCGCATGGTTAGCGGAATCCCAAAGCGAGCGAACGCTTCAGCGAACGCGAGCGAACGTCGAGCGTTGCCATTGTTGCCACTCAGGTCCCAGCCCCTTGGGCCGGTGCCGACGCACCGACAAGCGGGGCTCAGCGGAACCGCGAAGTAGGCGAAGACGTTCGAACCGGCCTCGTGCCGAGTGTACGACTCCGCATCGCGGAGACTCTTTGGGGCCCCACGGTCATCCATCCCCGAGGCGTCGGACGAACCTACGCGCGCGCCAGGATCAGCAGGTACTCCGCCCCGTCGTCGACACGTTCTCTGACCGCCCACCCTGTTCCACCCACGAGCTGATCGACGTCCGACCGAGGCACGAGCAACAGATTCCGACCAAGGAGAGAGGAGATCTCCATATCGGAGGCGCAGACGAACGATGCCGATCTCGCGCCCCATGCGAAGGTTGCAGTCGAAGTAGGCGAGATCGCTTGCATCGTTGTCGACCGTGGGATCGACCGTGTCGGTGACGAGGATTGCGTCCGGGCGACAGCTGCGTGCGAGACGGGACAGCAGGGAGCGCGTGGCCTGCCGGTCGCCCAGTAACCCCAGGTTGCCGCACATCAGCAGGATCGCCCCCCATCGCTGATCCTCGGGAGGATGGATGAGATCGGCAAGGCGGGCGTCGAGAACGCCTCGCGCCCGGCAGACGTCCACGGCACCCGGAGAATGGTCGACTGCGGTCACCTCGTGGCCGGCGTGTTGGAGGAACAGGCTGTGGCGTCCGGCACCCGCGCCCAGGTCGAGGACGGGTCCCGACACCATGGCGAGCGCTCGCTGCTCCCATTCGGGCCACGCGCCGGGAGGAGCGAAGAACTCCGCCGGCTGGAGCGCTGGGCCGCTCGAACCGTCATCGCGCTCCAGGATCAGCGTCGGACCGAGCGCGCCGACGCTGTAGTCACGCAAGGCCCGACCAAAGGCATCCTCAGACGTGTCGAGCACGGTCACCGTGCTACCGATGCGGCGTTAGGCGACGGCGGGCGTGGAGGCAATGTACTCGGCCGCTCCCATCGTGGGAAGGTTGGTGTTCGCCCTGGGGATCGTCGGAAAGATCGAAGCGTCGGCGACGACCAAGCCCTCGACTCCGTGGACGCGACCGATCGCATCCACGACGGCGCCTGGGTCCCCGGTAGGTCCCATCCGGCAGGTGCCAACCGGGTGCCAGTAGCCTCCGGTGTTTCCGCGCGCCCACCCCTCCAGATCTGAGACGGGCCCGGGCTCGAGCTCCTCGGCCGACGAACGGCGCGAGGGCGCGTCGAGCCGGCCAGACGCCTGACGAGCTCGATGCCCTCGACGAGCAGACCGACGTCGTGGTCGCTCAGGTCGGAGAACGGCTGCTCGAGCACGGGCAGAGCCTCGGGGTCGGTCGAGAGAAGCCTTACCCGCCCGGCGGAGTCTGACTCCACCGCAAAGACATGGAACGTGACCTCGAGCCGGCTACCGTCCGAGGAGACTCGAAGTCGGGGGAGCACGTGTGTGTCCCAGGAACCGTCGCGGCAGCGGCTACTAGGGGCCTTGAGCATGACGTTCGGCAGCAAGTCCGGCGTTGTCGCGTCAAGCTTCCCCGTCGGCGTGAAGCTCACGCCGACCCAGGGATGCTCCAACAAGTTCTGGCCGACCCCGGGCAGCGGTGCAACTGCCGTGATACCGAGGCGGGCGAGCTCGTCCTCGGGGCCGATCCCGCTTCGCTGGAGGATGGCGGGAGACATGTACGCGCCCGCGGCAATCACCACCGTGTCGGCGGGCACTCGCTGCTCGCCTTCTGCTCCTCGGGCTACCATCGCAGCCGGGCGCGTCCCGTCGAACACGATCCGGTCGACGAGCGTCTCCGCCTTGATCGTCAGATTGGGATGCGCGCGAACGGGATCGAGGTAGGCGAACGCTGCATTTCCAGCGGACCGCGTCGACCATGTTCTTGGGGATCCGGGCGGCTCCTGGCCCCCACTCAGGTCCATTCAGGCTCTCGAGAACGGACAGGCCGACCTCCTCAACGGCATCAAGGAAGGCGGCTTCGAGCACTGTGAGCTCCCCGGACTCGGCACCCTGATGCGCACCTGGGCCTCAGCCAGCTCGAGGTACGCGGTCTGCTCTTGGAAGCCCCACCCGGGTTCCCCAGTTCCACCCAGCGTGCGTGGTCGCCGGTGGTGCCCGCACGACGAAGCAGCCGTTGTGGCTGGAGCAGCCGCCCAGGATTCGCGCCCGCGCAGCATCCTCCCCACCGGCGAACTCCCAGTCGTGCGATTCGAGCGCCAGCAGTTGGCCATCGAGGATGTCCTCCGGCCAGCGGCCGTCCTCGTAGTGACCGTAGTCCGGCCCTGCCTCGAGAAGGAGGACAGTCCGCTCGGGGTTCTCCGCGAGCCTCGCGGCCAGAACGCAGCCCGCGCTCCCGCCGCCTATGACCACGACGTCGTAAGCGTCTGTCACGCGGTACGGCTCCGCAGAGTCAGCCGGTCGATCTCAGCCAGTGCCCGTGCCTCCTAGCGTGGTTGGCCGAGCGCGCACGGTGGGGTGTTTCCCGCGGTGGCGCCGAAGGCCAACTGGGGCGTGACGATATACACGAACTCGAAGACGCCGTCGTCGGCGAGCCCGTCGGTCACGATCGCCTCGCCGATTCGGATCCCGTGGTGTGTTGTAAACAGAAGATACGGTTTTACAGGGACTATTATGGACGGTACTGGGCTCGAACCAGTGACCCCCAGCTTGTCGAGCATTGGCGAATAATTAGCCCAGGCTGACGGGCACGGACAAACTGCGTGTAAAAGGGCAGCGCGACGAGTGCTTATGAGATCACACCGGGGCCACACCGCGACCGCGAGCTCCGCCGTTGGTGTTGCGTCGATCTCCATCCAGTAGCGACGCAGAAGCCGCCGACCCGACGTGGTCTGGGCCCTCTCGCCACTCGGGACCGTCATCCAGGGGCTTGAAGTCGCCCACCGGTCAGGTGTAGAAATATTGTAACAACCTTCACGAGAGGGGATACCTACGCGAGGGTGGTGCCTCGCATCGGGCTCGCGCAATACAGGAGGGGTCGTGAAATGAAAAGAGCGATGCGTGGATTGATGCGGATCAGGGCGCCCCAACCTGCCGTGCCCGTGACCGAGAAGGCGAGCGGTACGGGTCCCCTACTTCGGAAGACGCTGCTCGTGACGGTGGCGGCAGTGGTGTTGCTTGGCTTCTCGACGGCGCTTGCGTCTGCGGCGCCAAACAAGCCGACGATCACGTTCGTCTTTACCTCGCCCGCGGAGGGGGCGACGCTGACGGTGCACAGGGTGGAGTTCTATTTCACCTACAACCGGACGCGGAAGCAGACGAGGACACTCCTCTGCGATCTCTCGGGGCCGATTTCTATCTCCGGATTCTGCGACGACCCCACGGCGATCCCGAACGGCGGCTCGCTGTCGCACAAGGGCTACAGCGCCCTCCCAAACGGCTCCTACACGTTCACGGTCTCGCTGACTCTGACGGACGGCGGCACGCGCCACGGCCACCCGTCACTTCACGATCGCAGGCGTCAGCCTCACCGCGATCGCCGCCGGCGGCGAGCACAGCTGCGCCCTGACGAGCGCGGACGGGGTCAAGTGCTGGGGCTGGAACGGCTCCGGCCAGCTCGGCGACGGCACGAACAACGAGGAAAGCAGATTTCCGGTCGACGTCAGCGGGCTTGGAAGCGGCGTCAGCGCGATCGCCGCCGGCGATGCCCACAGCTGCGCGCTGACGAGCGCGGGCGGGGTCAAGTGCTGGGGCAGCAACGCCTTCGGCCAGCTCGGCGACGGCACGAACACGGATAGCAACGTGCCGGTCGACGTCAGCGGGCTTGGAAGCGGCGTCAGCGCGATCGCCGCCGGCGGCCGCCACAGCTGCGCGCTGACGAGCGCGGGCGCGGTCAAGTGCTGGGGCTTCAACTTCTCCGGCCAGCTCGGCGACGGCACGAACACGGAGAGCAACGTGCCGGTCGACGTCGAGCGGGCTCGGAAGCGGCGTCAGCGCGATCGCCACCGGCGGAATCCACAGCTGCGCGCTGACGAGCGCGGGCGGGGTCAAGTGCTGGGGCGCCAACGGCTACGGGCAGCTCGGCGACGGCACGAACACGGAGAGCAACGTGCCGGTCGACGTCAGCGGGCTCGGAAGCGGCGTCCGCGCGATCGCCGCCGGCGGCCACAGCTGCGCGCTGACGAGCGCGGGCGGGGTCAAGTGCTGGGGCAGCAACTTCGCCGGCCAGCTCGGCAACGGCACGAACACGGATAGCAACGTGCCGGTCGACGTCAGCGGGCTCGGAAGCGGCATCAGCGCGATCGCCGCCGGCGGCAACCACAGCTGCGCGCTCACGAGCGCGGGCGCGGTCAAGTGCTGGGGCTTCAACATCTTCGGCCAGCTCGGCGACGGCACGAGCACGGATAGCAACGTGCCGGTCGACGTCAGCGACCTCGGAAGCGGCATCAGCGCGATCGCCGCCGGCGGGATCCACAGCTGCGCGCTGACGAGCGCGGGCGGGGCAAAGTGCTGGGGCAACAACAGCGGCGGCCAGCTCGGCGACGGCAGCTCGCAGCCGTTCAGCACCGTGCCGGTCGACGTCCAGTTCTGAGCATCGGCGTGCACGCACGACGGAAGGCCCGCTCCGGCGGGCCTTCCTCTTTACCGCGGGACTCGTCGACCATCGACTAGAAAGAAAACCCCCGATTAGCGGGGGCTTTCCGAGGTGGGCGGTACTGGGCTCGAACCAGTGACCCCCAGCTTGTCGAGCTGGTGCTCTCCCAACTGAGCTAACCGCCCTCGCGGCTGCTCAGTGTAGCGGCTCACGAAGAGCCCTCAACCAACGAGCCGGGCGCCCGCGACCATCGCCTCGAGCTTGCGGAATGCCAGCTCGCGGGGCAGGTACTTCATCCCGCAGTCCGGCGCGACGACGAGCCTCTCGGGCCCGACGACTTCGAGAGCCTTCCGGATCCGGTCGGCGACAGCCTCCGGCGTCTCGGACTCAGCCGACCCCAGGTCGAGGACGCCCACGACGATTACCTTGTCGGGCAAATCTCC
The DNA here is from genome assembly GCA_963794055.1 of uncultured Actinomycetes bacterium. GTDB lineage: Bacteria > Actinomycetota > Thermoleophilia > Gaiellales > Gaiellaceae > JAIBJN01. Next base: position 126,432 of record CAWCCL010000004.1, on the reverse strand, counting down.
CAGCACCTGCGCGTCGAGCTTCGGCTGCGCCGCTTCGAGCGAGATGTGGGTCGCGAGGCAGTCGTTCGAGCTCGCGGAGGAACGGGTAACCGGTGAGTCGCTTCTTGACGATGTGCGCGTAGCCGAAGCAGGTGTGGAGGACCGTGTCGCCCTCGATTCCCTCGAGCGCGCGGTTGATCGCTTCCAAGGCGTACTCCTGCGCCGGTTCGGGGCGCGCCTGGAGATACGGCTCGTCGATCTGGACGACGTCGGCGCCGGCTGCCTTGAGGTCCCGCAGTTCGTCGTTGACGGCCTCCGCGTACGCGAGCGCGAGGCTCCGCCCGTCGGTGTAGTGGTCGTTCTGGGCCTGCTGGGCCATCGTGAACGGCCCGGGCACGGTGATCTTGATCCGACGGTCGGTGATCGTGCGCAGGAACTCGACGTCGCCGACCTCGACCGGTCGGGTGCGCCGGATCGGGCCGACGACTCTCGGAACGGGGTTCTCGTGACCCGTACGATCAAGCGCGACGCCGGGATTGTCGAGGTCGACGCCGTCAAGCGCGGTCGCGAAGCGGTTGGAGTAGCTCTCCCGTCGCATCTCCCCGTCCGTGATCACGTCGATGCCTGCCCGCTCCATGTCCTGGACGGCGAGGCGGGTCGCGTCGTTCTGGGCCTCCTCGAGCAACGGCGCCGGCACCCGCCACAGCTCGAACGCGCGCACACGCGGCGGCAAGCGCGCTCCGAGTCGCTCGCGGTCGATCAGCCAGTCGGGCTGCGGATAGCTCCCGACGACGGTCGTCGTCAGCGTCACGCGGCCGGCGACTTGACCGACTCGACGTAGCCGCGCACGTCCGCCACGGGCTCCGAGTACGCGTCGCCGAGGCTCTCCTCCATCCGGTTCATGTACTCCTCGGCCCAGCCGGGGAACTCGTAGTCGATCGCGCGCAGGAACTCGAGCGTCGCCGCCAGGCGCATGTCGGCGATCGAGGGGTTGTCTCCGCCGATGAACGGCCGTCCGGCCAGGAAGAACACGCGGTAGACCTCGAGCGGCCCCGCAAGGGCGTCCTGAGCGTCCTTCTGCGCCCGGGCCTTCATGGCTTCGTCGGCCGCGGAGGTGGCGACCTCGCCCGGGTACTGCCCGAAGCCGAGCGCCGGGTAGGTGGCGCGCGCGAGGAGCGGGTAGAAGGTGCCGATCAGGTAGAACATCGCGCTGTCGACCATCGCCCGCTCGCCCGGATCGCTCGAATAGAACTGGTCGAGGCCATGCTTGTTGCAGAGGTACTGCATGATCGCGCAGCTCTCCCAGAGCGCTCCCCTGGGCAGGCCCTCCTCCTCGAGGAGCGGCGTGAGGTCGGCCGGGTCCTTCGCCAGAAACTCGGGGGTGCTCTTCTTCCCCCAGACGTCCAGCTCCTCGAACTCGAGGCCGGCGGCTCGGACGAAGATCCGAGCGGTGAGGTTGTTGACGCTCGGCTTCAGGATGCTCAGCGTGTTCGCAGACATGGCTCCTCCCCAGTCTCTAGCGGTACGGGTCCTTCGGCGATCGGTCCTCCGAGAGGGATGCTCGCGATCGCCCGACGAGCGTCTCGATGGCATCTGCTAGGTGCTCCTGGTCGATGTTGTGGTCGCCGCGCTCCACCCGGAGCTTGTGCGACTCGAGCAGGACCTCTGCGTGCGTGAAGCCGAACGGCGGCTCGAAGCGGTACGAGGCGAGCTCGATCAGGAGCCCGAGCGGGTCCTCGAAGTAGATCGAGTCCATGAAGCCGCGGTCCTTGGGGCCGCTGTGGCGGATTCCCCGCTCGTCGAGCCGCTCGACCACCTGCTTGAAGGTCGCCTGTGAGACCGCGAACGCGACGTGGTGCACGCAGCCGATGTCCGTGGCCGTCCGCGTCGGGTCGGGCGCGCGGTCCTCGTTCGTGAAGATCGTGATCAGCCGCCCGTCGCCCGGATCGAAATAGAGGTGGCTCTCCGACTCGTTGTCGAGGTTCGGCTGCTCGAACACGAACGGCATTCCGAGAACGCCCTCCCAGAAGTCGATCGACGTCTGCCGGTTCGCCCCCACGATCGTGATGTGGTGAACGCCCTCGCTCTGGAGCTTGCGCACGGGCCGTCCTAGCGCTCCACGAGCCTCGACTTGTACTCGCTCCGCTGAAGGCTCCCCCACGGCACGAGCTCGATCTGCGTCTGGACCACGAGCACGGCGCGGATCCTCTCACGGATTGCTTGCGCCAGCACAGGATCGTCGTCCGTCCCGCACGCGAGCTCGACGGACACCGGCAGCGGCGGCTCCTGCTTCACGCCGGGCGACTGCGGCCTGACGAGGACATGCCCGCTCACGGCGGGAGCGAAAGCGCTCACGACCTCTCGGACCGCCGACGGGAAAACGTTCACACCCCGCACGATGAGCATGTCGTCGGTACGTCCCACGCACCGCACGCGAGGGCCGGTCCTCCCGCACCTGCACGGTTGCGCCCGCACTTCGACGTGGTCGCGTGTGCGAAAGCGCAGGAGCGGCGCCGCGCGATGCCGGAGATGGGTCAGCACGAGCTCGCCAGCGGCGCCGTCCTCGAGCTCGATCGCTCCGCCCGTCCCCGGGTCGATGAGCTCGGGATGGACGAAGCCGCGGGCGCCCAGGTGCATTCCGTCCTGCTCGTCGCACTCCCCCCAGAGCGACGGCCCGATGTCGCCGATGCCCATCGCCTCCGTGACCCGCGCTCCCCAGCCCTCCTCGAGCTTCGCGCGGAACGCGGGCTCGCCGCCGCCGGGCTCTCCCGCGACGAGGACGCGCGCGACGCTGGACTTCCTCAGCTCCAGGTGGCGCTCCCGCGCCGTCTCGACGAGATAGGCGGCGTAGGACGGGGTCAGCACGGCCGCCTCGGGTCTGAGAAGCTCGATCGCAAGCAGCAGACGCTCCGTGTTCCCGGTCCCGACCGGGACGTGGCAGAGGCCGATGCGCTCGAAGGCGGTGAGCGCCACCCCGGCGACGAACGGGCCGGCGTTGTAGGTCGAGACGATCCGCTGGCCGGCAACCACGCCGGAAGCTGCATAGCTGCGCGCCGACCCGATGACCCAGTTCTCGAGATCGCCCACCGTCAGCGGGAGGTAGCTCGGTGTGCCGGTGGTGCCGCTCGTCGAGTAGATCCGGACGAGCTCGGACAGGTCGGCGGCGAAGTGCGAGCCGAACGGGTTGTCCGCTGTGGCCGTCGCCCTGAGCTCGCTCTTGTCAGTGAGGGGCAGCTGCGCGATCTCGGCGAGACCGCCGGCGGCCTCCGCGGAGGCGATGCCTGCGGCGGCGAGCTTCTCGCGGTAGAAGGGCGAGCGCTGGAAGAGGTACGCGAGCTGCTCGCGGTAGCTCCGGTCGTCGAGCACGAGCTGCTCGGCCCACGGAAGCCCCTCGATCTCGGGAGCGAGCATCAGCCCGAGGCGCCGGCGGAAGGCGGCTCGTACTCCACGGCCTCCTCCGCCTTGCCCGCCAGGAGGAACCCGAGCGGGTGCTCCCGCTCCTCGGCCAGGTGCGCGAGCAGGCCGGCCGTGCGCGCCAGGATCGGGACCGCCTTCACTGCGTCGGACGAGAACCCGAGGTCGAGCAGGACCGCGGCGATGGGCATGGCGACGTTCATCGGCAGCGGCTTCTCCCAGGCCGCGGCGACGGAGTCGCGCAGGCAACGCGCCAGGAGGACATGCGGCCCGCTCACGCCACGGGCATCCGCAAGCTCGAGGATGCGCTCGGCACGCGGGTCGACCGGTCGATGCACCGGATGACCGAACCCGGGCACCTTGCCGCCGGTCGCTTGTGTCGAGCGCGCGATGTGGTCGGCGACCACCGCGGGCTCCTGCCCCGCCGCCACCTGTTCCTGCGCCTCTCTGAGGAGCTGCGCGCACGACTCGGACGTGCCGAGGACGACCGGACCGCAGCCGAGGATCCCCGCAGCAACGGCCCCGTGCAAGGACTCGGGATCGGCGGCGAGCGTCATGCGCGCCGCGATGTTGCTCGGCATCATCCCGTGCTCCGCGATGCTCACGAGGAGCAGGTCGAAGAAGAAGCGCTGATCCTCGCTCGGCTCGCGGCCGGTGAGCAGGAGGTGGAAGTACTCGGTGAAGCTCAGCCTGCCCATGAGGTCGCCGCAGAGATCGCGTCCCCGCACCTCGACTCGGTCCGGATAAGCCTGGCTGATGGAGCTGACGGGCCTCGGGCGCTCGCTCGGCACTTCGGCGACGCTACGTAATCGGAGGCCTGACCGTCAAGGTGGGTGCGGTGCCACGCAGCGCGAGCACGAACGCCGACAGGAGCGCGCCTGCGATCAGGATCCAGCCGGCGAGCTCCGCGCCTTCCTCGAGGACGACCTCGAGCTCGTACAGGACCGAGCCCCGGTCGAAGCCGGCCCGGATGACGGCGGCGGAGAGGAGCTCGAGCACGACGGCCGCCGCGAGCAGGGCGAGGCCGGCTACGACGAAGCGGCCCGGGCGAGCAGGCAGCCTGCCCGCGCACCTCCACAGCGCCAGGAAGAGCCCGGCGAGGAGCGGCAGGTAGAGCGCCGGCCAGAGCAGGCGAGCGGGCTCCCAGAGCGCCAGGCCTTCGGCGCGGTCGGCGAGGTCGCCCGCTCGCTCGTGGAGCATCACCTGGTCGTCGAGCGACATGTACGCCGTGGTCGAGGCGACGAACCACAGGAGGTTCCGCGAGCTCGTCGCCACCGACGAGAGCAGGAGCGCTCCCAGGGCGGCGGCGAACGTCGCGACGACGCTCGCCCAGGCGAAGACGCCGACGTCGCTGTCCGCGAGGAGGAGCTCGACCTCGCGATCGAGAGCCCAGAAGTCGACCAGGTCGACCACGCTCTGAAGCGCGACGCTGGCGACGGCGAGAGCGAGGGCCCCCGTGAGGATGCGGGCGGCGACGAGCTCGGAGCGGTCGCGTCCGGGTTCGTTCGGCCTAACCATGCCCGCGGAGAGCGTGTCCGGCGGGGCCGCATCGGTCACAGTCATCTGGAAGGAACGAAAGCGTCCCGAGCCGGGAACTTCAAGCCCGGGTCAGGACGTGGCGCGTTCGTACTTCAGAGTCAGGCCCTCTGTGTCCTCGGCACGGCCGAACGAGACCAGCCGGAATCGATGCAGCGGGAAGTGGCCGTCGACCAGCGCCGGGCCCGGGCCGACGAACGTCGGAGCCAGGGTGAGGATGACCTCGTCGAGGCGATCGATCGCCAGGAACTGGCCGGCGATGCTGCCGCCTCCGACGAGCCACACCCGCTGCAGGCCCGCGGCGTCAAGCACCTCCACGAGGTTGGCCACGTCGCCGGAGAAGGACCGCACGTTCGCGCCCTCCTTTGGAGCCAGCTCGGGCCGATGGGTGACGACCCACGTCGGCTTGTCCCCGTACGGCCAGGAGTGGCCGGCGAGGAAGTCCCACGTATTCGCACCCATGACCAGGCCGTCGATGGCCGCGAAGAACTCCTCGTAGCCGTGGTCGCCCGCGTTGCTGGAGAGCGTCTCCAGGAACGTCAGGTCGTGGTTCGGCCCGGAGATGCGGCCGTCGAGGCTGGCCGCGACGAAGTAGACGACCCGCATCAGATTCCCTCGAAGGCGCGCCGGCCCAGGAGCGTGAGCGGGTCGATCAGCTGTCCGCGCCGCCACGCCTGGAAATGGAGGTGGGTGCCCGTGCAGGAGCCCGTACAGCCTGCACGGCCGATCAGCTGGCGCGTGGTGACGACGTCGCCGCGCTTGACGAAGGCGCGCGAGAGATGCGCGTACATCGTCACGATCCCGCCCTCGTGGCGCAGCTTCACGACGAGACCATAGCCGGACTGGTCGTCGAGCCAGCCGACATGGGAGACGACTCCAGTGCGAGTCGCGCGCACCCGCGTCTCGGCCCAGCCCTCGATGTCGATGCCGTCGTGCATCCGGCCCCAGCGTGGCCCGAACGGCGAGCCGAGCGGGCCGTCCATGGGAAGCAGCCAGCGCGGCTCCTGGAAGGAGTCGGCGGGCGATTCCTCATAGCCGGCCAGCGCGGGCGTTGCGATGACGGAGCAACAAAAAAGGCCCAGGAGCAGGGCCTTGACTCGAATCACGGGGCGAAACGCTAGCAGAAGCGGGCCCGCGAGCCGGCGTCAAGTCGGAAGCGGAAGCCGCCGAGAGGTCTCAGCGGAGCTTGAAGCGCAGCCGTCGAAGCGCAGGCCCCGGCTCGTCGGACTGGTTTGCCGCGTCTCTGGGACGTGGAGGCTTCTCGGCTTCGTCGGGCTCAGCGAGGACGACTTCCATCGCATCCTTGAACTCACCGATTCCACCGACGGCCGCTCCCACTCCGGGGAGGAACGCAAGCGCCGGGCCGAGGCTGCCCAACACCACGTTCGCTGCGTCGAGCGCCTGCTTCAGGCGTCCTCGCACGATGCGTCGGCCCGCCCTCCTCAGGCTCTCGAGGCGACGGACCAAGCGGGCCGAGAGAAACCGCTCGAACCTCGACGATCCTCGGAGACGAACGACCCATGTGCTCCAGAACTCCTCAGCCTCGTCCTGCGCAGCGAGCTCGTCGAGGAAGTCAGCCGCCAGGCGCCTGAAGAGATTCAGCTTGAGAGCGAGCTCCTCCCCTGCCAGACCGTGTTGCTCGAGCTCGCGGTCGAGCTTGTCTGATCGAGCCTTCGAAAGATCCTTTCCGCTTGCATCCTTCCTGTCGAGGGCAAGGCCAACGGAGCCAAACCGAGGCTCGATCCTGGCCCAGGCGCGACCGAGGTCGTCCACGCCGCGGCGGAAGAGCTCCGGGCGTTCGGTGATGCAACCCGCGAGGAGATCCTGGAGCTCGCCGAGGAACGCCTTCAGATCGTTACGCGCGTCGAGCGCGGCCTTGCGTCGAGCCTCGTCCTGGTCCGCCAAGCTCATCCTCCCGGCCAAACATGGTGACGGTCGTCACATACGTTGCGAGAACTCTACGACTCCTGCGTGAGAAGTCAATCGTCAGAAGATCTCCGGGCACCAGGGTTTCAGATCGGTTCGGAAGAGCGCATCGGCGCGCGCGATCGCGCCCTCCGCGGCCTCCTCCACGCGGCCTGCCCGGGCGAGGTCCGCAAACGTGAAGCCGCCGAGGTAGACGGAGCCGAGCGCGTCCACGGACAGCCGCAGATCCGGCTCCGCCGTCGTCTTCGCGCCGTCGAGCGCGAAGCGCGCGTCGTTCCACGGGCAGAACGGATCCGAGACCTCGAAGACCAGATCTCCGTCCACTGCATAGGAGCGCTTCGCCAGCGCGGCGCCCACGTCGACGAGCCGAAGCCAGAGGCCGTCGCCGACGCGGAACTTCATCCGGTTCGGATCGAGCAGGAGCAGGAAGAGAGGATGGTCGACGGGCAGGAGCCCGGCCTCGACCTGGGCCATCCAGTCAATGTCCAGAAGGTAGCGCCAGACCGCAGCGGTCGCGCCAGGGGTCGCCCCCATCGCCTCCACCACGACCGTCTTGCCGGTCGGAACCCCGTCGGTGTACGAGAAGTTCAGCCGATAGATCGCGTACGCGTCCGGCCGCCCGTCGAGCTCGAGCGCCGCGAACGCGAGCTCACCGCCGCCGGCGCGGCGCCATTCCGAATCGCTGAGGATGCGCTTGTCCCACCAGTCGCGGGTCCGCGCGAACATGCCCGGCGTCACGGCTGCAACTTGGTCGAAGACACGCGGGAAGAGCCGCAGGGCCTCGTCGCGACCGACGAGCCTGGTCGATCCTGGCCATTCGACCGGACGCGCGAAGCCCGCGTCAGTACGCAGGATCTCCATGTCGCCGCTTAGCGACGCGAGGCCGTAGCCGAACCGCCCGTAAATTGCGCCCTCCGAGGCCCACAGCGCCGCGAGCGGCTCGCCGCGCTCGTGGACGTCCTCGAGCTGCGTGCGCATGAGCTCGCGCAGGATCCCGCGACGCCGGTGCGTCGGCAGAACTCCGACGACCGTCACGCCGGCCGTGCGCACTGGCCCGCCCGGCACGGTCAGGTCGAACTGGAACGCCCCCGCGCCGCCGACGATCGCATCGCTGTCGAGAGCGACGTGCATACGGCCCTCGGGGACCGGGATCCTGGCCACGCGCTCCTCGTCGGGCCCTTCCGGGGCGCCGAAGTAGTGCCAGATCGGCGCGAGCGCGCGGAGGCGCTCGTCGCCCCCGGCCGTGCGGATCTCGATGCTCAGAGCACTTTCTCCAGGGGTGCGTAGTCCAGCATCAGGCGGCGCTCGGCGCCGTCCTGGGCGAAGCGGACCGTGACGATGCCGTCGCCCTCGATGCGGACGACGACACCCTCACCGAGGGTCGAATGGCGCACGGAGTCGCCGGTGGAAAGATCGGGCGCCGGGCCAGTCGGCAGCTGCGACGCGCGAGGCGCGTTATATCCTGTCCACGACGCCGGCCGCAGGCGCTCGCGCTGGATCTCGTCCTCGGGGAGCTCCTCCAGGAACCGGCTCGCCTTGCGGTAGTCGCGCGAGCCCCAAAGCGAGCGCGTCGCCGCATGCAGGAGCGCCAGCCGTTCCTGCGCGCGCGTGAGCCCGACGTACGCCAGCCGCCGCTCCTCCTCGATCCCCTGCTCCTCGATCGAGCGCGCGTGCGGGAACACGCCCTCCTCCATCCCGACGAGGAAGACGGCGCGGAACTCGAGGCCCTTCGCGTTGTGGAGCGTCATCAGCGTGACGCGGCTGCCCTCCTCGGCGAGCGCGTCCTGGTCGGAGAAGAGCGAGATTCTGCTGGAGGAACTCTGAAAGGCTCGGGCTCTCCGACGCCGCCTGGTACTCGAGCGCGACGCCCCCGAGCTCCAGCAGGTTCTCGACGCGCCCCTGCGCCTCGAACGTCCGCTCGGCCTTGAGCGACTCCAGGTAGCCGCTCTGCTCGAGGACGCGCTCCAGGAGCTCGGGCACGGGCAGCTCGAGCGCGCCCGCCATCAGCGACTCGAGCAGCGAGTGCAGGCGGTGCACTGCCTTGAGCGGCGCGGCACCGACGCCCGCCTCCTCAGCCTGGGCGAGCGCCTCGAAGAGCGAGATGCCCTGCGCGTCCGCGTAGACCTGGAGGCGGGCGATCGAGGTGTCGCCGATGCCGCGGCGTGGCCTGTTGGCGATGCGGGCGAGCGAGACTCCGTCGAAGGGGTTGTCGATCACCTGGAGGTACGCGACCGCGTCCTTGATCTCGGCGCGCTCGTAGAAGCGCGGGCCGCCGATCACCTGGTACGGGATCTCCTGGCGGACGAGCACGTCCTCCAGCACGCGCGACTGCGCGTTCGTCCGGTAGAAGACCGCGATCTCGGCGCCGGCGTGGCCCTCGTCGATCAGCCCGGCGATCTCGGACGCGACGAAGCGCGCCTCGGCGTGCTCGTCCTCGACCTCGACGACACGCACGGGGTCGCCGTCCCCCAGCTCGCTGAAGAGGTTCTTGGGCTTGCGCTCGCGGTTCTCGGCGATGAGGGAGTTCGCGGCGCGGAGGATCGCGTTCGTCGAGCGGTAGTTCTGCTCCAGCGCGATCGTCTGCGCGCCGCCGAAGTCGCGCTCGAACTCGAGGATGTTGCGGATGTCGGCGCCGCGGAAGGAGTAGATCGACTGGTCGGGGTCGCCCACTGCGAACACGTTCCCGTGCAGGCCGGCGAGAAGCTGCAGGAACCGGTACTGCGCGTGGTTCGTGTCCTGGTACTCGTCCACGAGGACGTAGCGGAAGGCCTTCTGCCACTTCTCGCGCGCGTCGGGGTGGTTCTCCAGGATCTCGACGGTGCGCATGAGCAGGTCGTCGAAGTCCATCGCGTTCGAGGTGAGCAGCCGGCTCTGGTAGCGCTCGTAGACCGCGGCCACTGTCTGCTCGTAGAAGGAGCCGACGCGACGGGCGTACTCCTCCGGGCCCACGAGCTGGTTCTTGGCGCTGGAGATCTGGGCGTGGATGCCGCGCGGGACGAAGCGCTTGGGATCCCAGCCCTCCTCCTCGACGATCGCCTTGACGACGCGCACCTGGTCGGCCTGGTCGTAGATCGTGAAGTTGGAGCGGTAGTTCAGGCGCGGCGCCTCGCGGCGGAGGATGCGACCGCACGCGGCGTGGAAGGTCATCACCCACATCCGCTGCGCGACGTCCCCGAGGATGCCCTCGAGGCGGCGCTTCATCTCCCCGGCGGCCTTGTTCGTGAACGTGATCGCGAGGATCTCGTTCGGCTTCACGCCGCACGCGGTCACGAGGTGCGCGATGCGGTGGGTGAGGACCCGCGTCTTCCCCGAGCCGGCGCCGGCGACGACGAGCACGGGGCCCTCCGTAGCGAGCACGGCCTCGCGCTGGGCCGGATTCAGGTCGGAGAGGTACTGCTCGGGGGAGGTGACCGCCATCCCGTCGATGGTATCCGGCTGCGCCGCCGTGCCCGCGCGCGTGGGGACGCGCCCAAAGGAGGGTTTGACGAAATGACGGCTGTGCCGCCGGGCGATATTCCGCCAATCCCTCCTAGAAGAAGAACTGGCGCCAGGCGGTCCACCAGTCTTCGGCCCGCGAGGCGATGGTGACGGGGTCGACGAGCTCGACTCCGTGGCGGAAGCGGTACCGGAAGGCGAGGTCGGGTGTGGCGAAGACGGCGACGACCTCGCACGGCTTGCCCGGATCGTACGGTGGGATGCCGGCACGCTTCTCGACCGCCTCCTTCGCCCCGGCCTCGATGAGCGCGCGGGCGCGCGCGGGAGGCAGGTGGCGCGCGCTCGAGCGCCCGAGCCCCTGCTTCACCGCCACGGTGACGAGTTCGGGCCCGAGGAGGTCGATCGCCTCCCGGCACACGACGTCGTCGCCGGTGACGAGCACGACCGGGCAGCCCCACGTCCCGCACAGCGCAGCGTTGATACCCGTCTCGCCGACCGAGACGCCGTTGAAGCGCAGGTCGCGGTAGTCGCGGCCGGAGATCGTATGGCTCATGACACCGCGATCCGCGCCGGACTTGGCGTGCATGGCGACGAAGAGCGCCGCGTCGCACCCCTGCTCCAGGAGCTCCGTGTACTCCGTCCACTCGTCCTGGACGACCCACTCGCAGTCGGGGTCGAGCAGCTCGGGGACGAGGCTGTTGAACGTCCAGCCCTTCCCCGCTCCGTGGCAGTCCATGACGACGATCTCCGCCGCCCCGGCCGCCTTGGCGCCGCGCACGGCCGCGTTGATCTCCTCCGTGTAGAGCTTGCGCGCTTCTTCGTAGAGCGACTTGCCTCCGTCCACCTGCTCCCACTTGACGACCCCCGAGACGCCCTCCATGTCGCTGATGACGAAAACCCTCATGTCACCTCCCGATCCTTGCGTCCAGCGCCGCCTCGAGCCAGGCGGCGGCCTCTCCCAGCGCCTCCGCGTCGGCGGACTTGAGCACGACCTCGACCTCGGGGCCCGAGTCCAGGAAGGACGGGTAGCTGCCGACGGTCACGGCCGGGTGGCGCTGAGTCGCCTCCTCCAGCACCGAGACGATCTGTCCCTCGCCGGTCGCGTAGCGGCGGCGCCAGGCGCCGATGGGATCGCCCCGGAAGCGATCGGCCAGGGTCTCGAACATCGCCTCCATCTCGCTCGGGAGCCCTGGCAGCACGTGCACGTTGCCGAGCACGAAGCCCGGCGCACCGCCGAGCGGGTTCGCCAGCGGCACCGCGCCCCGCGGGATGCACGCCCAGCGCGCCGCGTAGTCGCCCAGTCCGCGGGCCCCGAAGCGCTCGCGGAGCGAGGCGGCCAGGTCGGGGATCTCCTCGGTCGGCACGCCGAACGCGCTTGCCACGGCCTCGCGGGTCAGGTCGTCGGGCGTGCCGCCGAGCCCTCCTGTCACGATGACGACGCCTGTCCGGCCCATCTCGGCGCGCAGGAACTCGGCGATCTCCTCAACCGAGTCGCGCACGGCGGCCAGGAGCCGCACCTCGAGCCCCAGCTCGGCAAGCCGCCGCGCGAGCCATGACGCGTTCGTGTTCTCGACGTCGCCGAAGACGATCTCGTTGCCGACCGTGAGGACGACGGCCGTCGTCATGCGCGCGAGTATAGGACGGCGTTCACGACGGGCACGACCGGAGCGCCCTCGATCCAGTCGACGACGCTGACGCCGCCGTAGGCCTGACCGAGCCGGAAGACCGCGCCGTCGGCGAGGCCGAGCGCGTCGGCGAGCGCGATCCGCACGACGCCGCCGTGCGCGACGATCGCCACGGCCTCGCCCTCGTGGCGCGCGCGGATCTCCGCGACGGCGGGCAGCACGCGGGCCCGGAGGTCGGCAAACGCCTCCCCACCCGGGAAGCGCACGGAGGCCGGCGTCTCCATCCACACCCGAAAGAGCTCGGGGCGCTCGGCGCGGATCTCCTCGTAGGGCGCGCCCTCCAGCTCGCCGAAGTCGATCTCGCTCAGCGCGTCCTCCGCGACAGGCTCGAGACCTTGGGCAGCCGCGATCGTGGTCGCTGTCTCGAGCGCTCGCCGGAGCGGGCTGGAGTAGACGGCCGCGAGCGGGACGTCGGTCAGGGCGCCGGCGAGCGCCGCCGCCTGGCGCCGGCCCTCGGGCGAGAGCTCGACGTCGAGCCGGCCGTAGCAGCGGCCCCTCATGGCCTCGTCCGTCTCGCCGTGGCGGACGAGCACCACGCGCGTGGCCGCCCCCTGTGGCGGGAGCGCCAGCATCAGCGCGTCGCCACCGCAGCGACGAGCGCGAGCGTCGTGGCCAGCTCGACCGAGGCGCCGAGCACGTCGCCGGTCACTCCGCCCAGACGCCGCCGCGCGACCACGCCGACCACGGCGACGGCGAAGGCCGCTGCGCCGACGAGCGCGATCCCGCGCAGGCCGAGCGCAGCGACTGCGAGCCCGATTCCCAGGCCGATGCCAAGCGCGCGCGAGACCTCGCCGGCGCCGCCAGTGAGGGCGGAGCCGCTGCCCCCGTCGGGCCGCGCGTACGGGAGCGCCCAGCCGAGCGCGAGCGGCGCCGCGCGCCCCAGAGCGAACGCCGCCGCGGTCGCGAGAACCGCCTCCGGCCCGACCGCGATCGCGGCAAGCGCCGCCATCTTCACGACGACGTCCAGCAGGAGCGCGGTGGCGCCGAAGGCGCCGATCGTCGGCTCTCGCATGATCTCCAGCGCGCGCTCGCGGCTCCCCGCGCCGAGGCCGTCCGCGCTGTCGGCGAGGGCGTCGAGGTGAATCGCCCCGGTGAGCAGCGCCTCGAGGGCAACGGCGAGCCCCGCCGCGACGAGGACCGTCAGACGGGCGTCGAGACCGGTGACGACCAGGCCGACGAGCGCGCCGATCCCGGCTCCGACCAGCGGGAACGCGACCGCGCCGCGGGCGACGTCCTCCGGCCCGAGCACGACGGCGCGGCCTACGGGGATCCTGGTGAGGAACGAGACCGCGCCGGCGGCCGCGCGGAGCCCGTCCTCAAGCGCCTGCATCGGTGACACCGGCCGTCTCGAAGGTGGCCATGTCCGCGAGGATCGCAAGCGCGGCCGAGAGCAGCGGCAGCGCGAGCGCGGCGCCGCTTCCCTCCCCGAGCCGCAAACCGAGGTCGAGGAGCGGGCGGAGCCCGAGGTCGGCGAGGACGAGCGCGTGGCCGGGCTCGGGCGAGCGATGAGAGGCGATCATCCGCCCGGCGGCGGCCGGGGCGAGTCGAGCGGCAACCAGCGCCGCCGCGCCGGTGACGAACCCGTCGAGGAGGACCACCGAGCCCGCCGCCGCGCCGCCGAGGCAGACCCCGGCGAGCACGGCGAGCTCGTAGCCCCCGAGCGCCGCCAGCACGCCGACGGGATCGGCGGCGTCAGGCCGGTTGACGGCAAGGGCGCTACGAACGGCCTCGACCTTGCGCGCGAGCCCGGCGTCGTCGACCCCGGTGCCGCGACCGCACACGGCCTCGGGCTCCGCGGGGAGCAGAGCTGCGCACAGTGCCGCCGCGGCCGTCGTGTTGCCGATGCCCATGTCTCCCGTGCCGACGATGCCGTACCCCTCGCCGGCGAGCTCCTCGGCGAGCGTCGCGCCGGCCAGGAGCCCGGCGACGGCGTCCTCACGGCTCATGGCCGGCCCGACGGTCGCGTCGGCAGTGCCCGCGCCGAGCCGGAGCGCCCGGATCGCGGGATGCTCGACCGGCTCGACCACTCCCGCGTCCACGACGACCAGGTGCAGGCCGGTCTCGCGCGCGAGGACGTCGATCGCCGCGCCGCCGGTCGCGAACGCCGCCAGCATCTGGCCGGTGACCTCCTGCGGGTACGCGCTGACACCGCCGCGCGCGTAGCCGTGGTCGCCGGCAGCGAGGACGAGCGCCGGCGCGAAGGCGGCCCGGCGCGGCCGTCCCGCGGATCGCGGCGATCCGGCAGGCGAGCGCCTCGAGCTCGCCGAGGCTCCCGCGCGGCTTCGTCTTGGCGTCGAGAGCCGCCTGGGCCGCGACACCGGCCGCGGCGTCGGCGGGACGGATGCGCCCGAGCAGCGCGTCGAGGCTCACGTGAGCTCGACGATGCGGCCGGCAACGACCAGGCACGCACGCTCGGCATGCTCCGCGAAGACGGCGTTCACGCGCCCGAGCACGTCGCGGTAGGAGCGGCCGAGCGGGGTCGCCGGGACGATGCCCATCCCCACCTCGTTGCTGACGACGACCGTCGGCGACCCGCGCGCCGCGGCAAGAGCAGCCGCGTCGGCTGCGGCGCGCTCGACGTCCTCGTCGCTCCAGCCCGCGTGCAGCGCGTTGGCGGTCCAGAACGTCAGGCAGTCGACGACGAGGAAGGCGCGTTCCGGCACGCGCCCGAGCTCCCCGATCAGGTCGAGCGGCTCCTCCACCGTCCGCCAGCCCCCCGGGCGCTCCAGCCGGTGGCGGGCGATCCGGGCCGCGAGCTCCCCGTCGTCGCGCGCCTCCGCGGTCGCGATGAAGATGACCGGTCCCTCCCAGTCCGACGCCAGGCGCACCGCCAGTGCCGACTTTCCGCTCCGCGCGCCGCCGAGGAGGAAGGTGAGCGCCATCAGGGGACGGGCTGCTCCGACTCCACGCGCGGGCGCAGGGGGACGACGGCGATGCCCGTCTCCTCGTCTGTCACGACCCGGACGGACGCGCCGAAATGGCGCGCGATCAGCTGCTCCGACAGGACGTCGGGGGGCGGCCCGCTCGCCTGCTCGCGGCCGCCGTCCATGAGCAGGAGCCGGTCGGCGTACTGCCCGGCGTGCGTCAAGTCGTGCATTGCGCTGAGCACGGTCAGGCTCCGGCTCGCGCGCAGGGAGGCCACCAGCTCCAGCACCTGCTGCTGCGCGCCGATGTCGAGCGCGCTCGTCGGCTCGTCCAGGAGGAGGAGCGACGCGTCCTGCGCGACCGCGCGCGCGAGCACGGCGCGCTGGCGCTCGCCACCGCTCAGCGACCCGAGCCGGCGGTCGACGAGGTGCGCCCCGTCGAGGCGTGCCAGCGCGGAGCGCGCCGCCACGACGTCCCGTGGGCCGGGTGTCCCCGTGTAGCCGAGGTGCGGCGTCCGGCCGAGGACGACGTACTCGAGCACGCTGGCGTCAGGCGGGATCACGGGGATCTGCGGCACGACCGCGACCCGCCGCGCAGCCTGCTCGGCGCCCGAGCCCGGACACCTCGTCGCCCCCGATCCGGATCGACCCCGTGTACGGCACGAGCCCGGCGACCGCCCGCAGGAGCGTGGTCTTGCCGGCGCCGTTCGGGCCGATCAGGCCCAGCCACTCGCCCTCCTCGAGCGCGAAGCCAACATCGGCGACGACCTGCACGCCGTCGAGCACGACGCCGGCGTCGTTCGACCCGCAGCATCACGGCCCCACCGTCCTCGTCGTGCGGAGGACCACGGCGAAGAACGGCGCCCCGAGGAACGCCGTGACGACGCCGATCGGGAGCTGCGCCGGCGCGATCACGGTCCGGGAGATGAGGTCCATGAGGACGAGGAAGCCGCCGCCGAAGGCGAGCGAGAGCGGCAGGACGACGCGATAGCTCGTCCCGCCATCAGCCGGACGGCGTGCGGGACGATGATGCCCACGAAGGCGATCAGCCCGCTGAAGGCGACCGCCGCCGCCGTGCCGAGCGTCGCGGCGGCGACGACGAGCAGGCGGACGCGGGCGACCGGGATGCCGAGACTCGACGCCTCGTCGTCGCCGACCGCGAGCACGTCGAGCAGGCGCCGGTGCCAGAGGAGGACGATCGAGCTCACGAGGACGTACGGGAGCACGATCAGGACGTCGGTCCACCCTGACGTCTCGAGCTGACCGAGGATCCAGCTGTAGACCTCCTGCACGGTCTCGGCGTTCCGCTGCTGGACGATAGGTCTGCAGGGCCGTGAAGAACGCGGCCACCGTCACGCCGGCGAGGATGAGCGTCGCCGTCTCGCGCCCGCCGACCGACCGGCCGAGCAGGTAGGCGACGGCGACGCCGAGCGTAGCGCCCGCGAAGGCAGCGACCGGGCCGCAGATCGAACCCGCCGTCTGCCCCGACGTCGTAGGCGATCACGATCGTGGCGCCGAGCCCTGCCCCTGCGGCCGCGCCGAGGAGATACGGGTCGGCGAGCGGGTTTCGGAAGGCGCCCTGGTAGGCCGCCCCGGCCGAGGCGAGCATTGCGCCGACGAGCAAGCCGAGCGCGACCCGGGGCGCGCGGCAGCTCCCACAGGATCGCGTCCTCGGTGTCCGAGAACGTCGACTCGACGCCGAGAAACGGAACGTGGCTCAGCACCTCGCGGGCCACGCGCCGTGATTCCGAGGTCGACCGGCCCGAGCGCCAGGCCGAGCAGCGTCGCCGCGACGACGAAGACACCGGCCGCGACCGCCCAGCGGAGCGAGACGCCGCGGAGCGCCCGCTCCGGCCGAGCCGGGAAACGAGCTCGAAGCCCGCCGGCGCTCGCCACTACGGCCCTCCGATCCCCTGGAGCGACTCGGCGATCAGCGCGACGAAGTCCACGGTACGCGGGCCCCAGCGAGAGGCGATGTCGTCGTCGGCCTCGACGATGTCGCCGTTGGCTACCGCTTCGATCTGGTCCCAGCCCGGGCGCTTCGCCACCTTGGCGGCAGTCTGCCCGCAGCACGTCGTGTCGGCGAGGACGATCACGTCGGGGCTCTCGGAGACGATGTACTCGCCGCTGAGCTGCGGGTAGTCCGAGCCGGCCGCCTCGTCCGCCGCATCCGCGATGTTGACCAGCCCGAAAAGCTCGTAGACGCTGCCGATGAACGTGTTCGACGTGGCCGAGAAGAAGTCGGGGCCGAGCTCGTGATAGACGGTCGAGCTGACCGCGCCGGGAGCGGAGCCTCGGCCAGCCCCTCGATCTCGATCTGCATCGACTGGACGACGGTCTCCGCGCCCTCGACGTTCCCCGTGGCCGCGCCCGAGGGTCTCGATCTGCTCGTACGCGGCGTCGAGGTCGGGCGCCGCGTCCTGGAGCAGCACGGGGATGTCGAGCTTCTCCAGCCCCTCCACGAGGCCGCCGGGGTCGTAGGCGGCGACGACGAGGTCGGGCTCGTAGCCGGCGATCGCTTCGATGTTCGGCTGGAAGCCAGAGAGCTCCGTGACGGGCGCCTCGGCCGGGTAGTTCGACTGGTCGTCCACGGCGATCACCTGCTCGCCGGCGCCGATGGCGAAGAGCGACTCGGTCGCGGTCGCCGAGAGCGACACGATCTCGTCGGGCTGCTCCTCCAGCGTGATCGAGCCGTTGTCGGCCTCGACCGTGACCGGGTAGGCCGGAGCTGCGGGCGTGGTGTCGACCGCGGCGGACGAGGTGGCCGGCGGCGGCGCCGCCGTGTCGTCGTCGTCGCCACCGCACGCAACCAGGGCGAGGGCGAGCAGAACAGCCAGGAGGGCTGCGAGAGGACGGTGGAGCACGTTTCTCCTTCCGCGAGGGGAACGAATCTCGGCGAGCGGCAGGTCTTCTGACTCGGGGCTCCCCCCTTCGCCGCCTTCCCAGCCTCGCGGCCAGTGGCGTCTCGGCGAAGGAGCGTCTCCCCTCACAGCGGCGGGACCGTGCCGGACTCGCACCGGCTTCCCTAGACCGCTCGCCTCTCTTGTCGGGCGGGAGCATACAGCGTCTGGTTACCCTGCACGGCCGTGGCTGCGGCTCGACTCAACCTCTGGCTCCCCGTCCTCCTGTGGGCGGCGCTGATCTTCACCTTCTCCGCGATCCCGAGCCTCGGGACCGGGCTGGGAACCTGGGACGTCGTCCTGCGAAAGCTCGCCCACGTCGCCGAGTACGCCGTGCTGGGCGCGCTGCTCTTCCGGGCGCTCCGCCGGGAGCCGCTCGCCATCCTCGCTCGGGTCGGCCTACGCGGTCACCGACGAGATGCACCAGGCCTTCGTGTCCGGCCGTCAGGGCTCGCCGGTCGACTGGCTGATCGACACGGTCGGGAGTCGCCGCGGGCGTCCTCCTCTTCGCGCGCTGGGCCGGCGTCGCGGCCGTGAAGGCGGTTGCGGTCGACCTCGACGCGCTCGGCGACACGCGACCGCTCTGGCGCGACTTCCTCACGGACGCCGCCCGCCGCTTCGCCTCGATCTCGCCCCTCGACCCGGCCGCCCTCCCCGACGATCGCGCCGCCGCCGCGG
Organism: uncultured Actinomycetes bacterium; assembly: GCA_963794055.1. Classification (GTDB taxonomy): domain Bacteria; phylum Actinomycetota; class Thermoleophilia; order Gaiellales; family Gaiellaceae; genus JAIBJN01. The sequence continues at coordinate 108,015 of CAWCCL010000004.1, read as the reverse complement.
AGGAGCTCGACCGCTGGGCCGAGGCCGGCGTCGGCGACTGGCGCGGCGCCCTCGAGCGCTTCGCCGAGGACCGGGCTCCCGTCTACCTCCGTCCCAGCTCGGAGGCGAGCGCCGCGCTCCGCGCGCTGACCTCGGCCGGAATCCGCATTGGCGTCTTCACGGACGCCCCCGAGACGCTGGCCCGCGTCGCGCTCGCCCACCTCGGCGCGGAGCGGCGCGTAGAGGCGCTGGAGGCTGGGGCAGGTGCCAGGGAGATCCTCGTGGCACGGCTCGGCGAGGCGACGGAGGTCGCCGGGAACGCCGACGACCTCCTCGACCTCGCTCAGCGCGCTACTTCCACGACCTGAAGATCTCCCAGGTGTCGACGAAGAGCGCTCCTTCGCGCTCGGACGTGCACCAGTCGACGACAGTGGCTGGAGCGATGCAAGCTCCTTCAGGAGTGCCGCCGGGCCCGTAGGCCCAACGGAGCGCCTCGGCGAGGCGAGCCGCCTGCGTGTCGACGTCGGCCTCGAACTCGTCGAGCGGGAGCATGATAGCGATTCTGCGGCTGCCACGAGAAGCCGATCCGTTTGGCCACGGGCTCGCCGCGATGCGTCTCGCGCGTAGTGGCGGACCGTGTAGATCTGCTCCGAGGCGAACCTCATCATCTGATCGACCGAGACCTCGGTGTTCCCGTGTCCTGTGGTGAAGTCGAACGCGTCGCCGCCGAGAGCGACGTAGCCGCCGCCGTTCACGAACGGCACGAATGCGTCGTTCAGGAACCGGTCGACGGTCGTCGTGTGGCGGCCGCCTGCCTTCGCGAGCTCGAGGAGGTGGAACACGTAGTCCTCCAGATGGCTCCGCCTCTCCTCCAGCGTGCTGCCGGGAACGCCGTGGTTGCGCGTGTCGGCGTAGGCCTCGTGCAGCAGCCAGCGCACCTTGCCCTGCATGAAGCTCCAGAAGTCCGCGTCCTGCAGGTACGGCTTGAGCTCAGCCTTGTAGCCCGCGACATCGGGCAGGTTCTGATGGCCGAACGAGACGCCGATCTCGACCGCGCCTGGTAGCGGCTGCATGCCCGGAGCGCCCTCGTAGAGGCCGCGGACGAGCTCCTTCATCGCCGAGCGCGTGTACGGATCGCCGTCGATCCGCGTCGTGCGGTTGAACTCATTCAGGAGCCACGTCTCGCCGAGGTCGAAACGCAGGTTGAGCGCCGCGATGCGCCTCCGCATCTCGACGCCGGCGTCGTACCAGCTGCCGTTGCCGGCGGCGACCCACCGCCCCCAGCCGGTGCCGCCGAGGACGACCTCGACCAGCGGATGGAACTGTGGGCCGAGGTTGCGCACCTCGCGGTAGACCGCCGGCATGCGGGTGGTCGTCTTGTCGTTGTCCCCGGCGGGGATCGAGATCCAGTAGTCGGTGCACGGTGCAGGGTTCGCCGCCAGGGCGCGCATCAGGGGGCGATGCCGGTTGGCCGTCCAAAAGACGACCTCGACGCGCTTGTTGCACTCGGGTGCGGTCGGCTCCGAGGCGGAGTCGGCGGCCTGGGCGACCTGGCCCGCGGTCAGGACGCCGAAGGCGAGTGCGAGGGTCAGCAGGAACTTAGACATGTCGCCAGCACTCCTTGGGTAGACGTGACTAGACATTGACAGTCTACTATCTGCTCTCGCCTTGTCAAGCGGCGCGCCGCGACTACTATCCGAAGCGATGCCTTCCGACCGCCAGCACCTCGACGACCGCCAGCTCGACGCGATCCTCGAGCGGCTCGACCGCCTCTGCGACGAGGTGCACGCCCTCAACCGGCGCCTCGACTCGAACGATCAGCTGCAGCGGATCGTGGCAGAGCTCGGCAGCCTCAACGAGGCGCTGCAGGCGCTCGCCTTCGCGGCGCTCGGCACCCAGGGCCCGCAGGTCCGCCGCCGCCGCTCCGCCTAAACGGCGGAGTCCACGGGGCGGATGCCTACCCGTGGATGGAGGCGATGATCGGGATGATCAGGATGGCGACGATGTTGGCGATCTTGATCATCGGGTTGATCGCCGGGCCGGCGGTGTCCTTGTAGGGATCGCCGACGGTGTCCCCGGTGACGGCGGCGGCGTGGGCCTCGGAGCCCTTGCCGCCGTAGGCGCCGTCTTCGATCAGCTTCTTCGCGTTGTCCCAGGCGCCGCCGCCGGAGGTCATGGCGATGGCGAGGAAGATGCCGGTCACGATCGTCCCGATCAGGAGCCCGCCCAGAGCCTCCGGGCTGATGATGCCGACGATGATCGGGATCGCGACGGGGATGAGCGCGGGAAGGAGCATCTTCTTGATCGCCGAGTTCGTGACGATGTCGACGGCTCGGCTGTAGTCGGGCCGCCCCGTGCCCTCGAGGATGCCGGGGATCTCCCGGAACTGACGGCGCACCTCGTCCACGACCAGGCCGCCCACGCGCCCGACCGCCTGCATGGCGAGGGACGCGAACAGGAACGGCATCAGCCCCCCGATGAAGAGGCCTGCGATCACCCACGGGTCGTCGAGCGCGAACACGCTCGCCACGTTCCTCTCCGTGAGACCGCGGGCGTACTCGTCGAAGAGGATGAGTGCCGCGAGGCCGGCGGAGCCGATCGCGTAGCCCTTCGTGACGGCCTTCGTCGTGTTGCCGACCGCGTCGAGCGGGTCCGTGATCCCGCGCACGGACTCGTCCAGGTCGGCCATCTCGGCGATGCCGCCGGCGTTGTCGGTGACCGGCCCGTAGGCGTCGAGCGCGACGATGAGACCGGTCATCGAGAGCTGGGCCATGACGGCGACGCCGATCCCGTAGAGGTTGTCGCCCGAGACCTTGTACGCCGCGACGATCCCGACCGCGATCACGATCACCGGCAGCGCCGTCGCCTGCATGCCGACCGCGAGCCCCTCGATGATGTTCGTCGCGTGGCCGGTCTGTGACGAACGCGAGATCGACTTCACCGGCCCCCAGCGCGTGCCCGTGTAGTACTCGGTGATGGCCACGAGCGCGAACGTGATGACGAGGCCGATCAGCGCGGACACGTAGAGCTCGCGGAAGGTGAAGGCGCCCTCGTCGAAGGCCATCATCACCGGGATGAAGCCGATCGCCGAGAGCACCGTCGCGACGGCGACCGCCTTGTAGAGCGCGTTCATGATCGAGCCGCCCGCGGCCGACGCGCGCGAACCAGATGCCGATCACGGAGGCGATGATCGAGACGCCGCCGATTGCGAGCGGGAGAGCGGGAGCCCGCCGGCAGGGAACGCGGTGCCGAGAAGCATGACCGCGACCGCGGTGACGGCGTAGGTCTCGAACAGGTCGGCCGCCATCCCGGCGCAGTCCCCGACGTTGTCGCCCACGTTGTCGGCGATGACCGCGGGGTTGCGCGGGTCGTCCTCGGGGATGCCGGCCTCGATCTTCCCGACGAGGTCGGCGCCGACGTCCGCGGCCTTCGTGTAGATGCCGCCGCCGAGTCGCGCGAACACGGAGATCAGCGAGCCGCCGAAGGCGAGGCCGATGAGGTCGTCGATCGCGTCCTCCTGCGCGATGTCGAACCAGTCCGTGAGCACCCAGTAGTAGCCGGCGACGCCGAGGAGGCCGAGCCCGACGACGAGCAGCCCGGTGACGGAGCCGGCGCGGAAAGCGACGTTGAGCGCGGGCGTCAGGCCCCGCTTGGCCGCCTCGGCCGTGCGCACGTTCGCGCGCACGGCGACGTTCATGCCGATGAAGCCGGCGGCCGCCGAGAAGCACGGCGCCGACCAGGAAGCCGATCGCCGTGCCCCAGCCGAGCTGGTTGTAGAAGCCGATGAGGAGGAACGGGCACGATCGCGACGATCGCCGATCGTCATGTACTGCCGGCGCAGGTACGCGGCCGCGCCCTCCTGGACGGCGCGCGCGATCTCGCGCATGCGCTCGTAGCCCGGCGGGCTGCTTGAGGATCCACCACGTCAGGTAGAGGCCCGACGGCGATCCCGAACAGCCGCGCACAGCGAGCGCGAACAGGTACGTGTGGTTCTGGAAGAAGTCGGTCACGGCTGCAACGAGACAGGCCGCCGCACAGAGCCGGTCGCGCTCGATCCCCTCGGCCCGGCCCGGAAACGGCCGGCGCGGAGTTCTATCACAGTCTCCAGATCGCGGGACGCTTCTCGCGCAGCGCGCGTCGCGCACAGGTGCTCCTCCGGCTGCGGCCGAATCCTCGGGATGACCGCGAACAGGAGCTCGCGCAGGCGCTCGTTGTTCTGGTTGAAGACCGTGACCACCTGCTCGTGCGAGACCGGCTCGGCGCCCTCGACCCCGACGTCGTGGTCGGTGACCATCGAGATGTTCGCGTAGCAGAGCTCGAGCTCGCGCGCCAGGTAGCCCTCCGGGTACGCGGTCATGTTGATCGTGTCCCAGCCGGCATCCTGGAACCACCTCGACTCGGCGCGGCGTCGAGAAGCGCGGGCCCTGGATGACGACGACGGTGCCGCCGTCGCGCACCGTGATCCCGAGCTCGCGCGCGGTGTCGACGAGCAGGCCGCGCAGGTCGGGGCAGTACGGGTCTGCGGCCGAGACGTGCGTGGTCTCGGGGCCGTCGTAGAACGTGTCGCTCCGTCCGCTCGTCCGGTCGACGAACTGGTCGCAGACGACGAACTCGCCCAGCTCAAGCTCGGCCCTGAGCGCGCCTGAGGCGTTGGGGCCGATGATCCGCCGGACGCCGAGCTCCTTCATCGCCCAGACGTTCGCCCGGTATGGGATCGCGTGCGGCGGCAGCTCGTGCTTCAGCCCGTGGCGCGGCAGGAACGCGACGCGCCGGCCGCCGACGACGCCGATCGTGAACGGGGCCGAGGGCTTTCCGTACGGGCGTCTCGACCTCGACCTCCTCGACGTCCTCCAGGAACGAGTAGAAGCCCGACCCCCCGAAGACGCCGATCTCAGCCGTCGGCGGCACCGGTCTCCTTGGCCGCCTTCGCGTACGCGAGCTGGAGGTTCGCGATCTGCTCCTCGAAGCCCGTGATTAGCTCCCCGGGAGGAAGTCCCCGAGCACGGGGACGAGCGCCTGCATCGTCTCGATTGCGAGAGCGGCCTGCGGCAGGTCGCGCTCCCCGCGCGTGTCCTCCGTGAGGCCGAGGCGGCGGTAGCCGATCGACGAGACGTGGACGAGCGTGTTCACGAGCACGTCCTCGACGCGAAGCTTGCGGAGCTCCTCCGCGAGCTCGCGCGCAATCGCCTCCTGGTCCAGCTCATCCTCGAACTCGTGCTCAGACACGGACCGGCTCCAGGACTTCCTGCGCGTAGATCTCGGCGAAGGTCTCCCCCGCCTCGTACCGCGCCATCTGGCGCTCGGACGCGCTCACGCGCGGGGACGTTGAGGTACGCGGCGACGCCCAGCTCCTCCGCGACCGGCAACGCCCACTCGATCAGGCGCTCGATCTCGGCGCGCGCCGGGCGGACGTCGCCCGTCCCCAGGTCGATCAGCTCCCCGGAGAGGCCGTGCCGGATCGCGCGCCAGAGGTTCTCCTCGAGCAGGCGGTGCGGGTGCTCGGGCAGCGGCTCGCCCTCGTCGAGGGCGCGCGCGATCCGCACGATGAGGGCATACATCAGCGCCGCGAGCGACTGCGCCTCGGCCAGGTCGGGCTGGCCGTCGCAGATCCGGATCTCCACGGTCGGGAAGGCGAGGTGCGGGCGCACGCTCCACCAGATCTGGGTGTGTTCCGTGATGGAGCCGGTGTCGTAGAGAAAGCGGACGTAGCGCTCGTAGGCGTGCCAGCTCCCGAACGCATCCGGAATCCCGCAGCGCGGAAACATCCGCGTGAAGATCTGCGTGCGTGCCGAGTGGAGGTACGTGCAGACGTCCTCCACGAACGGGGAGCTGCCGGAGAAGGCGAGCAGGTGCGGAAGGTAGGTGCGCAGGCCGTCCGTGACGCGGATCGCGCGGTCGGCGCCCCGGATGCCGACGTGGACGTGCAGCCCGAAGCTGTTGTTGCGCCAGACGACGTAGCGCAGGAGCTCGTCGTTGCGCCGGTAGTGAGGCGTGTCGATGATGCGCTGCTCCTGCCACGGGCTCCAGGGGTGCGTGCCCGTCGCCCCGAGGAGGACGTCGAAGCGCCCGGCCAGCTCGAGCAGCTGGCGGCGACGCTCTCCCATGACGGCCGCGGCCTCTCCGAAGGTCTCGCAGCGGCCGGTGCGCACCTCGATCTCGGAGGCGATCAGCTCGCCGACGAGGTGCTCGGCCAGCGGCGTTCCCCGCGCGGCGGTCTCGAGCTCCTCGAAGCGGTTGACGAGCCCGAGCGACTCGGGATCCACGATGGCGAACTCCTCCTCGACGGCCACCGTGAAGTCGCGACCCGACTCGAACGCCTCCCGGGCGCTCGCAATCTGCTCGTCGGGGGTCAGTGTCTGGGCGTCACCCACGGCCCGAAAGTATCAGAGCAGCCCTCGATCCCAGCGCCCGAGCCGGTTCCAGGCGGGAGAAGCCCCCTCGGATGAGAATGTTCACGGAGATGGATGCCGACGAGGTCCTGGTTCGTCGTGCGCAGCGCGGCGAACGCTACGCCTTCGAGCAGCTCGTAGAGCGCCACGAGCAGCGTCTCTACACGCTCGCCGCCCGCGTGCTCGGGTCGCGCGAGGACGCCGCCGACGCGGTGCAGGAGGCGCTGATCCGCGCGTGGGTCTCGCTGCCGAAGTTCCGGGGCGACGCCCGCTTCTCCACCTGGCTCTACCGCATCGTCGTGAACGCGGCGCACGACATCCGCGCGAAGCGCCGCGAGCGGCCGGTCGAGGAGCCGCCCGACCCCGTCGACCCGCGCGACCGCTTCGCCGAGCAGGAGCTCTCGAACGAGCTCCAGCGCGCACTCGACGGCCTCGACGAGAACTACCGCGTCGCCGTCGTCCTCTACGACGTCCTCGGGTGCTCGTACGCCGAGATCGCCGAAATGACCGGAGTGGCGGAGGGTACGGTGAAGTCGCGCATCTTCCGCGGCCGCAGCGAGCTGGCGGAACGGCTGGGAACCGCAGTGGAGCGAACGGAGTCGTACGAGTGATGGCCGAGAAGCACCCAGACGAGCTCGCGCTGCTCTCCTTCGTCGAGGAGGAGCTGGACCGACGCCGGGCGCCAGGAGGTCTCCGAGCACCTGGTCGCCTGCCGCGCGTGCTCCGGGCAGGTGCGCCGGCTCGAGGCCGGCCGGGCCGCGCTCCGGGCCTCTCCGCTGCTCGAGCTCCCCTCAGAGCGCCGGAACGAGATCATGGCCGCGCTCCCGGAGCGCCGCGATCCCTGGCGCCGGTTCAGGCCCGCCAGGCGCGTGCTCGTCGTCGCCGCTCCCGTCGCGGCCGCCGCCTGCCTGGTCGGCGTCTTCGTCCTCGCGGGGACGCAGCTGGGCGGCGGAGGGGACGACGACGAATCGGCGGGAAGCGCGCTCGAGTCGTCTGCCGACGAGCGCGGCGAGGAGGGCGCGCCCGCCGCTGGCCAGGACGCCGTCACCACCGTCCAGGAGTTGGACCAGCCCGCCGGGTTCGTCCGCGCTGTCCAGGGCCCGCCGGCCGACGTCGTCCGCCTGCTCCGGCGCGAGGGCATCGAGGCCGAGGCGGAGCAGGACGGCTCGGTGCGCGCGGCGGCCCGCCGGGCGGACGTGGAGGCAGCGCTCGCCGGGCGCCCCGACGGGGACGTCCCCGTCTACGTCAAGTAGAAGTAAGCCGCCAGGTGAACGCTGTACGGGGTGGTTCGGAGAATCCAACCGTTAGCAGGGGTTTCGCGACCGTCGAGATGAACGCTCTCCAACTACCCTGCCAACGCCCCCGGTGACTTTCAGCGAGCGGCTCCGCCAGGCCCGGCGCATGACCGGCGGAGCCGCTATACGCCTGGGCTAGTGGCAGCGGAAGAACTCGTTCACCGTGCCGTCGGGTCGCTCGTTGAAGTGCTCAACCTGATTGAGACTTACGGTCGACCCGTCCGAACCCGTCCCCCGAAGACTGAAGGTGAACGTGCCGTTCACCGTGTTCCCGTTCTGGTTGAAGCCTCCCCATTGCGTGAAGCGACCCGTGAAGCTCGGCAGGCCGGGATCCAGCGGCACCGCCACGAACTTGCCCGTCTGGGTGAACGTCGCATGAACGCGGCCATCGTCGAAGATGGTCTCGTGCATGACGAGGTTGCTGGTGATCGTGATCGTGTAGAGCGGGCCGCCCTCTTCACAGGTCGGGATGGTATCGACGAAGGTCTCCACGAGCCCCTTCTCGTGGGTGGTTACCGTGGTGGGCGGCTGCGCGAAGGCCGGAGCCGCAACCGAGAGCAGACCAGTGGCTAAGAGCCCGATGGCCAAGCGACGAAGCATGAGAACCTCCTTTGTGTAGCGCGCCGGGCAGCCTTCTCCGCATGCGTGAGCCGTGGCGAGGGTTGACGACAGGCGTCGCGTCCCCTGCAACGCCGACGGGGGAGCGCAAGAGCGTAGACGTCGCTGCATACCCCTTTACCCCTGCCGTCGAGACGCGCGAACGCGGTCGGCATGTCCCTGCCTCCTAACTCCCGCGCCGGGAGTCTCCTACTGCCGGCGGAGGGAGTCAAGCAAGTCGCGCCGAGGCACTGGCCGCAAGGGACCCCCTAGGACTACCCTGCCGGCGAGCGCAGCGTGCCGATGTTCGGCTCCGCTCGGCGCGCTCTCCTCGAGCAGAAGGCGCGTTCTCGCTTCAAGCGGCCCCGGGACCTCGTCTTCGCGAACGCGGCTGGTCACCCGGGCGTCCGGCGGATTGGGCACGGCGCGAGTTCCTGCCCGCCCGCACGCGCTCCGGCCTCCGTGAGTCTCTGCGCCTTCACGCGGCCGAGCGTCACCCTCGACGTCTACGCGCACCTGTTCAGGGAAGGGCTCGCCGTGGCCGCCGAGCGCTTCGACCCGCTCGCACGTGGTAGACGAGAGGTAGACGAGCGCCCCGAGCGGGTCGCCGCTGACGTTGCGGCAAGCGGGAACTCGCCGACCGCGATCTACGTCAAGTAGAAGTAGAGCGCGTAGAGGAGCTCGACGGCCGGGCTCGTGGTGTGCACCATGACGTCGTGGGGGACGTCGAGGAGCGCCTCGGTGTAGTTGAAGATGATCTTGACGCCCGCGTCGACGACCTGGTTGGCGACCTGCTGCGCCGCGTCGGGCGGCACCGCGAGGACGGCGACGATGATGTTCTTGTCGCGGATCTGCTCGCGCAGCTCGTCGTAGGACGAGATCGTCGTCCCGCCGATCGGCTTGCCGACCTTGGACAGGTCGGTGTCGAACGCGGCGGAGATGTTGAAGCCGTGGTCGGCGAAGATCGTCGAGCTCGCGATTGCCTGGCCCAGCCGGCCCCCGCCGAAGAGCGCGATGTTGTGCTGGCCCTGCGTCCGGAGGATCTTCCGGATCTCGGCGATCAGGCTGTCGATGTTGTAGCCGACGCCCCGCTTGCCGAACTTCCCGAAGGCCGAGAGGTCGCGGCGGATCTGCGTGGCGTTGATGTTCGTGTACTCGCTGATCTCCTGGGAGGAGATGCGGTCCTTGCCCATCTTGCGGGCCTGAGTGAGGACGCGGAGATACTGCGAGAGCCGCGCCGCCACGCCCACCGTCAGCCGGTCCCCGGCGCGCGCGCCCCGCTCGCTCACGATTCTCATGGCCATCGCGCTGGACACCATATCGACGCCCGGCGATCACGGGCGCAGGTACCCGGCCTGCCTTCCGTCAAGCTCCGAGGCGCCTGCGGAGGCCGTCCGGATGGACGAAGTAGGTAAAGGCCTCCTCGCCGTCCACGGCGACGACCGGGATGCGCTCGCGGTACGCGCTCTCCAGCTTGGGATCGCCGTCGATGTCGACTTCAACAAGCTGGAACGGGATCTCCTCGCGCACGGCGGCGAGCACCCGCTGGGCGCTCTCGCAGAGATGGCAGCCCGGCGCACGGTAGAGCGTGACAACGCGCTCGCCCACGACTACGGGTAGAGGCCGCGCGTGGCGGTCGCCTCCGCCACGCGGCCGACGGCGCAGACATAGGCGGCCTGGCGCAGCGAGATCGAGCGCTCCTCGCTGATCCGCCAGGTCTCGGCGAACGCGCGCGTGACGATCTCGTTCAGCTTCGCGTTCACCTCGGACTCCTTCCAGAAGTACTCCTGGAGCCCCTGCACCCACTCGAAGTACGAGACGACGACGCCGCCCGCGTTGGCGAGGACGTCCGGCAGGACGAGCACACCGCGGTCCTCGAGGATGCGGTCGGCCTCCGGCGTGACGGGCCCGTTCGCACCCTCGAGGATCACGCTCGCCCTCACGCCGGCGGCGTTCTCGCCGTTGACGGCGTGCTCGAGCGCGCACGGCGCCAGAACGTCGCAGTCGAGGACGATCAGCTCGTCGTTCGTGATCGGCTCGGTGCCCGGAACGCCGTTCAGGACGCCGTGGGCCTCCTTGTGCGCGACCGCGGCCTCGACGTCGATCCCCGCCGGGTTGTGGATGCCTCCTACCGAGTCCGAGAGCGCGACGACCGTCGCGCCTTCGCCGGTGAGGATCCTGGCGAGGTTGCGGCCGACGTAGCCGAACCCCTGCACGGCGACGCGCCTGCCCTCCACGGTCTGGCCGCGCTTGCGAAGGGCCTCCCTGAGCACGAACGCCGCCCCGCGCGCGGTCGCGCCGAGACGGCCCAGCGAGCCGCCGACCTCGAGCGGCTTCCCGGTGACGACGCCGAGCACCGAGTAGCCCTTGTTCATGGAGTACGTGTCGAAGATCCACGCCATCTCGCGCGGGCTCGTGCCGATGTCGGGCGCCGGGATGTCCATCTCGGGGCCGATCAGGTTGATGATCTCGGTCGTGTAGCGGCGTGTCATGCGCTCGAGCTCGGCCACGGACATGCGCTTTGGGTCGCAGACGACGGCTCCCTTCGCGCCTCCGAACGGCAGGCCCATGAGCGCGCACTTCCAGGTCATCCACATGGCGAGCGCCTTCGTCTCCCGCAGCGTGACCGCTGGGTGGTAGCGGATGCCGCCCTTGGACGGCCCGCGCGCGACGTTGTGGCTGACGCGGTAGCCCTCGAAGACGCCGACCGAGCCGTCGTCCATCCGCGTCGGGATCGAGACGGCGACCGCCTTCTTGCACTCGGAGAGGACGTTGAGCATCGCCTCGTCGAGGTCGATCAGCTCGGCGGCGCGCCGAAGCTGGCTCCGCGCCATCTCCCACGGGTCTTCCTTCAGGTGCGAAGGAGTCCGTGCCTCGAGAGTCGCCACAGCTAGTGCCCCTTCAGGTGATGCTGCCTCGCTCCTGCGTCGCGAGCACCAAGCCAGAGTCCGCACTCGTGCGAGCCGGGGAGGGGGGCTCTGGCGCCGCGTGATCGCGGCAGGGGCAGGCGTGTATTGCCTGGAGGGGCACTTCAGCGCTGGATGGTGAAGACTGCCTCGGCGGTGGACGGCTGGGTGCCGTCGTCGCCGTCGACCGGATGCGCGCGGAGGCGGAGGACGTAGACGCCCTCCGGCAGGACCCGCCCCTGCGGGCCGCGGCCCGTGAGGCCGAACGCGTAGCGGCCAGGGAGCACGTCGCGGAGGCGCGCGAGGACGCCGAGGCGCCGGCCGTCCGCCGTCCAGAGCTCGAGCTCGAGCACGCCGACCGGCTCGATCATCTCGCCGTCGAGCGCCCGGTCGACGCGACCCGCGCGGAACGCGAGCACGACGGGGGCGCGATCCGAAGGCGAGAACTCGTGGTGGGAGAGCTGGACGTCGCCCACGAGCGGTGCCCGGTCTGCCTCGCGGCTCGCGATCGCCCACGGGACGCGCACCGGCTGGGCGCCCTCCGCCGAGACGACGAGGACGCCGCCGGCGCCGGCCGGCGTCTCCTCCGCGGCCGCGACGCCGATGGTCACGTCCTTGGCGGCGCCGGGCTCGAGCGTCAGCTGGGCGGGCCCGGCGGAGAAGGAGAGGTTGGCGGTCGTCCCGTCCGAGAGGAGCCCGAAGGAGACCGTCAGCGGGCGGCTGGAGATGTTCCGGACGGTCACGGTGCGCGTCGTGCTCCACCCGCGCCCCGTCGGCCCGTCCGAATGCGAGCGTGGCCGGCTCGACCGCGATCTCCGCGGTGGCGGCGTGCATGGGGTCGACGAGGCCGCCGCCCTGCGAGGTGACGGGGAGCGCCAGGTTCTCGCGCCGCAGCCGGCCGCCGCTGCCGACGAGCGCGCTCCTCAGGTCGAGCGCCGAGAGGGTCGGCCGTGCCTCCGCGACGAGCGCCGCCGCGCCCGCGACCACCGCGGCCGCCGCGCTGGACCCCGTCACGGTCGCGTAGCCCTCCCCGCCCGCGTCCGAGGTCGCGAGGCCGACGCCGGGTGCGACGAGATCCGGCTTCACGCGCCCGTCGAAGGCGACGCCGCCGGAGGAGAAGGCCGCCACGTCCATGAGCGCGGCGTTGGGCAGGGCCTCGGCGCCGGAGAGCGTCAGCTCGCCGCCGCCTTCGAGCGCCTTGCTGCCGGCCTCCGCTGGAACGGCGACGACCGGGACGCGGACTCCGTCCTCGAGGTCAAGGGAGCCGGCGGGCAGATTCGTCCCCGAGACGAGCACCGCGGCGGCCCCGGCCTCGGCCGCGTTGCGAACGCGGCGCTCGACGGCGCCCGCCTCGGCCTGGATCACGACAGCCTTGCCGGCGACGAGGCTCACGCCGTTCGCCCCGAAGAAGTCGCCGAGAGCGTCGCCGCTCGCGGGCGCCCCGGCCTCGCGGGCCGGCTCGGCCAGCGTCGGGCCGAGAACGGCGGCCACCTCGAAGCGGACGGGCGCCTGCGGCCCGACTCCGCCCAGGAGGCGCACGGGCTCTTGCAGGACGGTATTGCTCTCGACACGGAGCTCGGCCTCGGTCTGGAGCACCTCGCGGCGGGCGTCGAGCGTCCCGACCGCGAGTGCCTCGGCGGCCGCGGCCGGAGCCGCCACCGTGCCGAACCCGGGGCCGGGGCGCCCGTCGTTGCCGACCGGCGCGACCACGAGCGTCCCGAGCTGCGAGGCGCCCGCGGTGGCGCGCGCCTCGGGGCTGTCGGCGAAAGCCGCATAGGGTTGGACGCCGCCGACGAGCGCGATCGCGGCCCCGTCCTCGACGTCTCCGTCTCCGTCGGGGTCGACGGCCCGCTCGAGGCCGGCGAGCAGGAGGTCGCCGCGGCCGAGCACGGCCCACGCGCCGTCGGTCGTCTGCCGCCAGCCCATGACCCGGATCGGGAACACCTTCGCCCCCGGCGCAACGCCTTGTAGGCCGGACGGCCCGTCACGGCCGACGAGCAGGCCGGCCATGCGCGTCCCGTGCGCCTCGACCACGCCCGGGTCGCCCGGCTTGGCCTCCGGCACGACGCTGGTATCCCCGTCGACGACGTCGAAGCCGCGCGTCACCTGCCCGCGCAGGTAGGAGTGGCGCCGGTCGACGCCGGTATCGAGCAGCGCGATCGTGACGCCGTTCCCCGTGAAGCCTGGAAGCATGATCTGCGTCCCGCGCCCGTTCGCCGGCGCGAAGTCGCGGCCGACGATCGTCTCCGCGGTCGGCGCCGCCGGGTAGACGGTACGCACGGGATAGACGCCTGCCACGTCGTGCGCCCGCTCCAGCTCGGCGAGAGCGCGCGGGCCGACGAGCGCCGAGAAGCCGTTGAGGGTTCGCGTGAAGACCTGGTCGCGGACGATGCGGATCTCCCGCTCGCGAAGCCCGGCCAGAAGGAGCTGCTGCGCGCCCTCCGCCTCGGCCGTCCACAGCTGCTGCTGCTCGGTACCGGGCTCCTCCTCGGCCGCGGCCATCCGGTCGGCGAGCGACGGCGAGGTGAGGACGACCAGCACGCGCTGCTGCGCTTCGGGCGCGGGCTTGGGCCGGTCGCCGAAGACGCCGTGCCAGGCACGCGCAGCCGTGCGTGCGACGGTGTCCCCCGCCCCCTCCACCGTGCCGGCGAGCGCCAGTCCCGTCGCAACGAGCGCGAGCGCCGCGAGCGTGGCGGAGCGCACAGCCTCAGGCCGCTGTGGCATACGCATCCAACGCAAGATACTCGGGGAACGGGAGTCCATGCGTAAAGCGGGCGGCCGACGCGATCATTGCACCGTTATCGGTACAGAGGTCGAGCGGGGCAAGAACGGCTTCACCGAGCGCGGCCCGGAGCTCCGAGTTCGCCGCGACTCCCCCGACGACGGCGATTTGCTCGGAGCCGCGCTCGGCCGCGGCGGCGCGCGTCCGCTCGACGAGCGCGCGCACGATCGCGCGCTGGTAGGAAGCGGCAAGATCGGCCCGGCGGCGCTCCAGCTCGTCGGCCGGCAGGTCGCGCACCGCGTAGAGAAGCGCCGTCTTCAGCCCGGAGAAGGAGAAGTCGAAGCCGGGGACGCGCGCGACCGGGAACGAATAGGCCTCGGGATCGCCCGTTTCGGGCAGCGCGGTCGAGCGCGGCGCCGCCCGGGTAGCCGAGGCCGAGCAGGCGGGCGCCCTTGTCGAACGCCTCGCCGGCCGCGTCGTCGAGCGTCGTCCCGACCACGTCGTAGCCGGCGTGCGAGCGGACGTCGAGCAGCAGCGTGTGGCCGCCGCTCGCGAGCAGGCAGAGAAACGGTGGCTCCAGCGGCTCGGGCTGGAGGTAGAGGGAGGACACGTGCCCGTGCAGGTGGTCGACCGGGTGGAGCGGCAGCCGGCGCGACCAGGCCAGCGCCTTGGCGGCGGAGAGGCCGACGAGCAGCGCTCCGATCAGCCCGGGCCCGTAGGTGACCGCCACCGCCTCGACATCGTCCAGCGTGGCCTTCCCCTGCTCGAGCGCCTCGGCGAGGACGGGAGCGGCGAGCTCCAGATGGCGGCGCGAGGCCACCTCCGGCACGACGCCGCCGTAGCGCGCGTGCAGCTCGGCCTGGGAGGCGACAACGTTCGCGCGCACCTCTCCGTCCTGCGTGACGAGCGCGACCGCGGTCTCATCGCAGGAGGTCTCGATCCCGAGGATCATTCCCCGGCCCCGTCGCCCGCTTCGCCTAACGGGTCCTTCCACATGATCAGCGCGTCCTCGCGGTTGTCGGTGTAGTAGCCGCGCCGCACACCGCTCGACTCGAAGCCCGAGCTTTCGTAGAGCGCGATCGCGCCCTTGTTGGAGACCCGGACCTCGAGCGTGTAGCCGCGGTGGACGTCCCCGGCTGTCAGCTCGAAGAGGGCGGCGAGCAGCCGGCTGCCGATCCCGGAGCGCCGGCGGAGGTCGTGGACGGCGAGGTTCATCACGTGCCAGGCGTCCACGTAGCGGGAGACGATCAGGTAGCCCGCCATACGACCTTCCTCGTCGAACGCTCCGAGGCAGATCGAGGACGGCTTGGCGAGCTCCCCGGCGAACATCGAGCGCGACCACGGCGTCGGGTAAACGCGCTGCTCGATCCGCTCGATGTCGGAGAGGTCGCCGAGCGTCAGCCGGCGGATGTCGACGCGAACCCGCTCGAGATCGATCATCGGCCCAGCGCCCTCTCGGCATCGGGGGCGCGCAGGTAGATCGGCTCCGCGGCCTCGCCCGGTCCGAAGTCGCGCGCGAGCAGCGCGTGGTGGCGGGCCCAGGGAACGTGCTCCGGAGCGTCGTCTGGGGGCACGACGCCGCCAGCGTTCGGAGATCTCTTCCCGGTAGCGGACCGCGCCGTCGCCGACATAGGTCTTGCCCGGCTCGACCTCGAGCTCGGCGGCGGCCACGCAGGCCGGCTCTCCCGCGACGAGCGTGAAGACCTCGCGCCGCTTCCCGTCGATCACCGGGACGGCCCCGGGGGCGCCGGCTGCGAGCGCGTTCAGGGTCGAGACCCCGGCGACGGGGACGCCGAGGGAGACGGCCAGCGTCCGGGCGGTGACGAGGCCCATGCGCAGGCCCGTGTAGCTCCCCGGGCCGGTGCCGACCGCGATTCCGTCGACGTCGCCGGACACGAGCCCGGCCTCCTGCAGGAGCTCCTCCACGTCCTTCAGCACGCGGGCAGCCCGCGAGGCGCGCTCCCCGAGCACCTCGTCGTCCCGGACGAGCGCAACCGTAGCCACGTCCGTGGCCGTGTCAAACGCGAGGATCAGCACCTGCAGATAGTCGGATTTCCAGGGCTTTTTCGGAGGATTCGAGAGAGATCAGTCTATGCCCCTCCCCCAGGTGCCGCAACCGGATGCGAACGCGCTCGGGAGGCAGGAACGCCTCCCCCGCCTCGGGCCACTCCACGAAGACCACGGCGCCCTCGAAGTAGGCCTCGAGGTCGCCCCACTCGGCGTCGGACATGCCCTCGAAGCGATACAGGTCGAGGTGCGAGACGTCCGGGTCGCCGGGATAGCGGTTCCCGATCGTGTAGGACGGGCTCGTGACGGGGCCTTCGATCCCGAGCGACCGCGCGGCGCCGCGCACGAGCGTCGTCTTGCCCGTGCCGAGCTCCCCGGAGACCGCCACGACGTCGCCGGGCTCGAGCTCCCGGGCGACCGCAGCGCCGATGCGCTCGGTCTCCTCGGGCGAGGACGACTCGAGCTCGACCATGCGCCTAGCCTAGCTAGAACAGTCCTAGCTGCTCGTCCGGCGGTAGGGCCGCGGCCGGGCTGAGGACGGACGCGGGAAACGGAATCACCTGCGCCTGTTGCGGCGCGGCGACCGCCTCCGATCCGGCGAGGAGCGCCGGGATGCGGCTGAAGTCCTCCTCGAGCGTCTTCAGCATCGCGGGCGTGTAGAGCGCGGCGGCGGGGTGGTAGATCGGGTAGAGCGTGACGCTGCGGCCGCCGACGAGCGCCTCCTGCGGGCGGCCGTGCACGCGCGTGATCCCGGTCGGCTTGCCGGACAGGAGCTTCGTGGCGAAGTTGCCGAGCGTGGCCACGAGCTTCGGCTGGATCAGCTCGAGCTGGCGGAAGAGGTGGCTCTCGCAGGCCTCGATCTCGTCGGGCTGCGGGTCGCGGTTCCCGGGAGGGCGGCACTTGATGACATTCGCCATGTACACGTCCCGGCGGGTCAGGCCGATGCCCTCGAGCAGTCGGTCGAGCAGCTTCCCCGCCGAGCCGACGAACGGATAGCCCTGCTTGTCCTCGTGGAAGCCCGGCGCCTCGCCGACGAACATGAGGTCGGCGTCCGGGTCACCGATGCCGTAGACGACCTGCGTCCGGCCCTCGGCCAGGCGGCAGCGCGTGCAGCCGGACGTCTCGGCGGCGTGCGCCTCGAGCGCGGCCCTGCGGCTCAACGTGTCAGGCTCAGCAGCCACAGGCTCCGCCGCAGCAACCGCCTCCGCCTCCGCCAAAGCTAGGACTCGGAAGTGACTGCTCGGCGGTGCCGGGGGCTCCGTGAGCCGCGAACACGGAGAGTTGCCGCGCGACCCGCGAGGCGCCGCAGTCGGGACAGGCCGGATCGGCCGCGCTCATCCCGACGAGCTCCTCGAAGTGCGACTCGCACTCCATGCACACAAACTCGTAGATCGGCATCGCCGACGGAGTGTAGGCAGGTCCCCGGATGCACCGCAACCGGAACGTCATGCCAGGCGGCGTGCCACCATCAGCCCGGCGTGCCAGCCCGGAGCACGGCCGCCCTCCGGCGCGTGGATCGACTCGGCAGGGAGGCCGCACCGCGCGATCAGCCAGGAGGTCAGCGAGTTGGAGTTCCACATCTCGCCCGCCCCGAGCTCGTCGCGGCCCCAGACTGCCGTGGGAACGTGCGGAGCAAGGCCGAGCGCGCGCTGCGCCAGCTCCGGATCGGCCGAGAATCGCCGCGGGCTCTCGACCGCTTCGGCGACGTCCGGGATGATTCCGTCACGCCAGCGGCGCACCTCGTAGCGGAAGATCCGGAAGCGTCCCGCCCACCGGCTCCCGACGGCGCCTTCGGCAACGACGCCACGCTGGTGCCCGTCCCCGTCGGGGACCGGCGCCATCTCGATCACGAAGCGGCCCTCCGGCACGCGCAGCTCGAGCGCCGAGTGGTAAAGGTCGCACGGTGGGCGCCGGTCGAGCCGCGCCGCCACCGCCTCGAAGACCCGTCCGTTCAGCCGCACCGAGTGGCCGCCCGCGCCGAGCGGAAGCCAGTAGAGATCGAACCCGGCCCCGGATGCCGTCGGGTCTGCCATCACCTGCAAGTTTCACTGGACTACGCTCCGAGCGTGGAGCGCGCGGTCATCCTCTTCGACGGCGACTGCGGTTTCTGCCGGCGGTCGGTCGACCGCATCCTCCGCTGGGACCGGCACGGCCGCCTGCGGCCAGTGGCGCTGCAGGATCCCGAGGCGGACGAGCTCCTCGGCGGCATGGACGAGGAGCGGAGGATGGCCTCTTGGCACGTCGTCAGGGAGGACGACACCGTCTACTCGGCTGGCGCCGCCTTCCCGCCGCTTCTGCGGCTCCTCCCCGGCGGGCTGCCCCTCGCCGCCCTCGCGGCAGCGTTCCCGGGCCTGACGGACCGTGCGTACCGCTACGTCGCCCACCGCCGCGGGCCACGTCGCTGACAGCGATGCCCCGGGGTCGGATCTTGCGAGCGGTATCCGGCCGTGCCACCAGCTCGCAGGGCCTTCGGCCGTACGCCGGCCCAACGCGGGCAGGACGTCAGCGCCGTGCGAACCGAGTCGCGTTCCACCAGGAACGGCTAGATCGCGCAGGTCGCGCGGCCGCGCTTGACCAGGTACTGCTGGTGATACTCCTCGGCACGCCAGAAGTCCGAGGCCGGCTCGATCTCGGTGACCACCGGAATCGTGTAGCGGGCCTGGACGCGCGCCTTGGACGCGAGCGCCTTCTCCTCCTGCTCAGGCGAGTGGAAGAAGACGGCCGAGCGGTACTGCCGCCCCACGTCGGGGCCCTGGCGGTTGCGCTGCGTCGGGTCGTGCGCGCCCCAGAAGGTGTTCAGAAGCGTCTCGTAGGAGACCTCGGCGGGGTCGAACTCGACCTGCACGACCTCGGCATGGCCGGTGCGGTCGGTGCAGACCTGCTCGTAGGTCGGGTTGGGGACGTCGCCGCCCATGTAGCCGACCGCGGCGTCCTTGACGCCGGGAACGTTGCGGAAATCCACCTCGACGCCCCAGAAGCAGCCGGCGCCGAACGTCGCCTTCTCAGTCACTCTTCGCTCCCTCCTCGCGCTCGAGGTCGAGCGCGGCCGAGTTGATGCAGTAGCGGAGGCCGGTGGGCTGCGGCCCGTCCGGGAAGACGTGGCCGAGATGGCCGCCGCAGGCGGTGCAGTGCACCTCGGTGCGCGGCATCAGCAGGCTCCAGTCGCGCTCGGTCTCGACGGCCTCGGCCGTCGGCCGGCTCGTAGAAGCTGGGCCAGCCGCGTGCCGGAGTCGAACTTCGTCTCCGACGAGAACAGCTCTGCTCCGCACCCGGCGCAGCGGTAGACGCCGGGCTCCTTGGTGTCGTGGTAGGCGCCGGTGAAGGCGCGCTCGGTGCCGTGCTCGCGGAGCACCCTGTACTGCTCGGGCGTCAGCTCCGCCTGCCACTCCTGCTCGGTCTTCTCGATCTTCTCCGTCATGCCCGTAAGGCTAGCGGCCGGAAGGCTAAGCTACCGAGTGCCCGGTATCCCCACGGAACTGGAGCCCGAGATGGAATTCACGTCAGCCTGTGTCGTCGGCGCGGGACGCGTCGGCTCCGCGGTCGCCGCGCGGCTCGCCGAGTCGCTGCCCACGCGCCTGACCGGCCGCGAGCTGGAGACCGGCGACGCCGACCTCGTCGTCCTCTGCGTGCCCGACCGCGCCGTCCCCGAGGTCGCGGCGGCGATCCCGCCGGGCCCCTGGATCGCGCACACGAGCGGGGCCCGCACGCTCGACGCGCTCGATCCGCACGTCCGCCGCTTCAGCCTGCATCCGCTCCAGACGTTCGTCCCCGACGGCGGCCCCGAGCAGCTCGACGGCGCCTGGGCGGCCGTCAGCGGCGAGAGCGACGAGGCGCTGGCCGCGGGCTTCGAGCTCGCCGACCTGCTGCGGCCTCCGAGCCTTCGAGCTCGACGACGAGGACGCGCGCGCTCTACCACGCGGCCGCGTCGATGGCCCAGGGCTTCCTCGTCGCGCTCCACTGGGCCGCCGCCGAGCTCTTCGAGCAGGCCGGCGCGCCGCCCGCGGCGCTCCTCCCGCTGATGCGCCGGACGATGGACAACGACTTCGAGCTGACCGGCCCGCTGACGCGCGGGCGACTGGGAGACGGTCGAGCGGCACCTCGAGGTCATTCGCGAGCGCCGGCCCGAGCTCGAGCCGATGTACCGGGCGCTCACCGAGATGATCGACCGCGGCGGTCGCCGCGCGGTGATCACCCACCGGACGGTCGCCGGGCTCCGCGCGGCGCTCGAGCCTCTCCGCGCGGGCTCGCGCATCGGGCTCGTGCCGACGATGGGCGCGCTGCACGCCGGCCACGAGGCGCTGATCCGGCGGGCGCGCGAGGAGTGCGACGTCGTCGTCGCCAGCATCTTCGTCAACCCGGCGCAGTTCGGCGCGACGCGAGGACCTCGACCGCTACCCCCGCGACGAGGAGCGCGACGCCGCGCTCGCCGACGGCTGGGGCGTCGACCACCTCTTCGTCCCGTCGGTGCCGGAGATGTACCCGCCCGGGTTCCAGACCTGGGTCGACGTCGAGGCGCATCGGCGAGGACCTCGAGGGCGCCGGGACGGCCGGGGCACTTCCGCGGCGTCGCCACCGTCTGCCTCAAGCTCTTCAACATCGTCGAGCCCGACGTCGCCTACTTCGGCCGCAAGGACGCGCAGCAGGCCGCGCTCGTCGACCGCATGGTGCGCGACCTCGACCTGGAGCTCGAGATCCGCGTCGTCCCGACCGTGCGCGACGAGGACGGGGTCGCCGTCAGCTCCCGCAACGTCTACCTCTCCGCCGGACGAGCGCGCGGCCGCGCGGGCGCTGCCCGCGCGCGCTCGAGGCCGGCGCGGCGGCGCACCGGCGAGACGAGGACGCCGCCGCGGCCGCCAGAGCCGTCCTCGCCGAGCGAGCCGCTGCTCGACGCCGGAGTACGTCGAGGTTGCGCGCCTGGACGGCCGCGTCTACCTTCTGGCTGCGGTGCGCGCGGGGCGCACCCGGCTGATCGACAACGTCGTCCTCGAAGGAGATCCTGAGTGACGAGCAGGCCCGAGGCCAACGGCAAGCTCCCCCTCACCGAGCTCGGCGAGATGAGCGGGCGCGGCGAGCGCATCGTCATGGTCACCGCGTACGACTACCCGAGCGGGCGCCTGGCCGACGCGGCCGGGATCGACCTGATCCTCGTCGGCGACTCGGCCGCGATGACCGTGCTCGGGCACTCGATCGACCGTGCCGGCGACGATGGAGGAGATGCTCATGCTCACCCGCGCGGTCACGCGCGGGGCGGAGCGGCCGCTCGTCGTCGCCGACATGCCCTTCGGCTCCTACCAGGTCTCGGACGAGGACGCCGTCCGCAACGCGATCCGCTTCGTCAAGGAGGCCGGCGCCGACGCTGTCAAGCTCGAGGGCGCCGGGCCGAGCCTCTCGCGCGTCGTCGCGCTCGTCGGCGCCGGCATCCCGGTGATGGGCCACCTCGGCCTGACGCCGCAGTCGGCGACGATGCTCGGCGGCTTCCGCGCGCAGGGCAAGACGGCCGAGAAGGCGCGGCGGCTCCTCGACGACGCGGTCGCGCTCGAGGCAGGCCGGGTGCTTCGCGCTCGTGCTGGAGGCGGTGCCCGCGCCCGTCGCCGCGCGGATCAGCGAGCGAGCTCTCGATCCCGACCGATCGGGATCGGCTCCGGCGCCGACTGCGACGGCCAGGTGCTCGTCTTCCACGACCTCCTCGGCCTCTACGACGGCGACTCGCCGCGGTTCACCAAGCGCTACGCGGAGATCGGCGCCGAGATCCAGGGCGCGCTCGAGCGCTTCGCCGCCGAGGTGCGCTCCGGTGCGTTCCCGGGCGAGGAGCACACGTACGCGATGCCCGAGGACGGAGCTGGCGGCCTTCCTCAGCGACTCGACAGCGGAGCCACGACGCGACCGTGAAGACGAGGAGCGCGAGCACCGGGAGCGCCGACGGCGACGCCGGCGCGCAGCAGCCGCCAGCGCTCGACGACGGCGATCCCGTAGAGCAGCAGCGCGAGCGACCAGAGGACGAACGCGCCTTCGGCGCAGGTCGAACAGCGTCGGCCCGATGCCGTGTCGTCGCCGCCCGTGCGGAACGAGTCGGTGCCGTAGACGAGGAGCCGAGCCGGCCAGACCAGCACGAGCCCGAGCACGGTCGGGCACCGCGGCGAATGCGAGGATGTGCCGGGCGCGCCGGTAGCTCCCCTGGAGCCCGCCCCGCGCAGGCCGACGTAGAGAAGCGCGCCGCCGATCCAGTACGCCGCGAAGCCGTAGATCGCGCCCGATCAGGAAGACGACCACCGCGAGGACGGCGATGCTGTCGTCGACGATGCTCTCGTCCAGGAGCTTGCCCGGTC
This sequence comes from uncultured Actinomycetes bacterium, assembly GCA_963794055.1. Classification (GTDB taxonomy): domain Bacteria; phylum Actinomycetota; class Thermoleophilia; order Gaiellales; family Gaiellaceae; genus JAIBJN01. The sequence goes on along the minus strand of CAWCCL010000004.1, from coordinate 85,794 downwards.
TCGGGGGCGAGCAGAACGGCCGCGATGCCGGCGAGCACGACGATCGCCAGGATCGGCTCCTGCCGCGCCTCCGCCTCGCGCGGCGAGTCGTCCCGGAGCGCGGCGAAGACCGGCCGCGGCGCCTGGAAGATCGCCAGCGTCCGCAGCCACCAGTGCTTCTCGGGGCTCTCCTTCGCGGCCGTGGGCGCCTCGGCGTTCACGCGAGGAGCGTACCGCGCGGGCTCAGGTGCGCTGGGATCAGCGAACCCCGGACGCCACGCCAGGTCGAGCTCAGGCGGCCGCGGCCGCCGCGCTCGGCAGGAGCGCGCGCAGGAACTGCCCTGTGTAGCTCTCCTCCACCTCGGCCACTTGCTCGGGCGTGCCGCTGGCGATCACCTCGCCGCCGGCCTCGCCGCCCTCCGGGCCGAGGTCGACGAGCCAGTCCGCCTGCTTGATCACGTCGAGGTTGTGCTCGATCACGAGCACCGTGTTGCCCGGCGTCGGCGAGCCGCTGCAGCACCTCGAGCAGCTTCTCGATGTCGGCGAAGTGGAGCCCGGTCGTCGGCTCGTCCAGGATGTAGAGCGTCCGCCCGGTCGCCACCTTCGAGAGCTCCGAGGAGAGCTTGACGCGCTGCGCCTCGCCGCCCGAGAGCGTCGTCGCCGGCTGGCCGAGCTTGATGTAGTCGAGCCCGACGTCGTGCAGGGTCTGCAGCCGCCGGCGGATCTTCGGGATCTTGGCGAAGAAGCCGAGCGCCTCCTCGACGGGCATCTCGAGGACGTCCGCGATCGACTTCCCCTTGAAGCGCACCTCGAGCGTCTCGCGGTTGTAGCGCTTGCCGCCGCACGTCTCGCACGGGACGTAGACGTCGGGGAGGAAGTGCATCTCGATCTTGATCGTCCCGTCGCCCTTGCACGTCTCGCAGCGGCCGCCGCGGACGTTGAAGGAGAACCGGCCCGGCTTGTAGCCGCGCACCTTGGCGTCCGGCGTCTGCGAGTAGAGCTCGCGGATGTGGTCGAAGAGCTTCGTGTACGTCGCCGGGTTCGAGCGCGGCGTGCGGCCGATCGGCGACTGGTCGATGTCGATCACCTTGTCGAAGCACTCGATCCCCTCGACCGCGTCGTGGTCGCCCGGCTTGACGCGCATTCGGTGGAGCCGGTTGGCGAGCGCCTTGTAGACGATCTCGTTGACCAGCGTCGACTTGCCCGAGCCCGGACACGCCCGTGACGGCGACGAACTTCCCGACCGGGAACTCGACGTCGATCCCCTTGAGGTTGTGCATCCGCGCGCCCGAGGACGCGGAACGTGCCCAGGTCCTCCGTGCGCCGCTCCGGCACGGCGATCTCGCGCGCCCGCGAGAGGAACTGGCCGGTGATCGAGTCCTTGTTCTTCTCCACCTGCTTCGCCGGGCCCTCCGCCACGACGTGACCGCCGTGCTCGCCGGCCCCGGGGCCCATGTCGACGAGCCAGTTCGCCGAGCGCATCATCTGCTCGTCGTGCTCGACGACGAGCACGGTGTTCCCCAGGTCGCGCAGGCGCTTGAGCGTGGTGATCAGCTTCGAGTTGTCGCGCTGGTGGAGCCCGATCGACGGCTCGTCGAGGATGTAGAGCACGCCGACCAGCTGCGAGCCGATCTGCGTGGCGAGCCTCAGACGCTGCGCCTCGCCGCCCGAGAGCGTCGAGGCGGCGCGGTCGAGCTGCAGGTAGCCGACGCCGACGTTGTCGAGGAAGGTCAGCCGCTCGCGGATCTCCTTGATGATCCGCGCACCGATCAGCTGCTCCGTCTCCGTCAGCTCGAGCCCGTCCAGGAACTCGATCGCGCGCGTGACCGAGAGCCGGGTCAGCTCGTGGATGTTCTTGCCGCCGACGGTGACGGCGAGCACCTCGGGCTTCAGCCGCGCGCCCTTGCAGGCCGGGCACGGCCGGAAGCTCATGTACTCCTCGATCCGCTCGCGCTGCTGGGAGGAGTCCGTCTCCTTGTAGCGCCGCTCGAGGCTCGTCACGATCCCTTCGAACGCGAGCATGTAGGCCCGCCGCCGGCCCATGCGGTTGCGGTACGTGACGTAGATCTTGTCGCCGTTCGTCCCGTACAGGAACAGGTTCTGCTGATCCTCGGTGAGGTCCTGCCAGGGCTTGTCGACGTCGATCTCGTAGCGCTCGGCGATCGCCTGGATGATCGACTCGTAGTAGCTCGAGCTCCCCAGCGACCACGGGACGAGCGCCCCCTCGCTGATGGAGAGGCTCGGGTCGGGGACGAGCAGGTCGGGGTCGATCTCCTGCTGCGCGCCGAGGCCGGTGCAGCGCGGGCAGGCGCCGTGGGGCGAGTTGAAGGAGAAGACGCGCGGCTGCAGCTCCGGCAGGCCGACGCCGTGCTCGGGGCACGCGAAGCGCTCGGAGAAGGTCAGCGTGTCGCCGTCGACCACGTCGATGGCCACCAGCCGGTCGGCGAGGTCGAGCGCCGTCTCGATCGAGTCGGTGAGACGGTGGCGCAGGTCGTCCTTCATCACCAGCCGGTCGACAATCACCTCGATCGTGTGCTTGAGCTTCTTGTCGAGCTCGATCTCCTCGTCGAGGTCGCGCTGCTCTCCGTCCACCTTCACACGGGTGAAGCCCTCGCCCCGTAGCTGCTCCAGGAGATCCTTGTACTCGCCCTTGCGGTCGCGGACGACGGGCGCGTTGACGGTGAACTTCGTCGCCTCGGGCAGGCGCAGCACCTGGTCGACGATCGACTCGACCGACTGCCCCGCGATCGGCCGCCCGCAGATCGGGCAATGCGGCCGCCCGGCGCGCGCGTACAGGAGCCGCAGGTAGTCGTAGATCTCGGTGACGGTGCCGACCGTCGAGCGCGGGTTCCGCGACGTCGTCTTCTGGTCGATCGAGATCGCCGGCGAGAGCCCGTCGATCGAGTCCACGTCCGGCTTCTCCATCATCTGCAGGAACTGGCGCGCGTAGGCGGAGAGCGACTCCACGTACCGCCGCTGCCCCTCGGCGTAGATCGTGTCGAAGGCAAGCGAGGACTTCCCGGACCCGGAGAGCCCGGTCACGCAGATCAGCGCGTTCCGCGGGAGCCGGACGGTGACGTCCTTCAGATTGTGCTCCCGAGCGCCGTGGACAACGAGCTCGTCAGCCGCCATCAGGCCAGTCTAGCCCTGCGACCGGATAGAACAGATGTTCGGGTCGCGAGGATTACGCTGGCTCCATGACCGCCCACCGGGCAGAGAACGTCGGCAGCCTGCTGCGCCCCGCCTACCTCCTCGACGCGCGGGAGCGCCATGCCCGCGGCGAGCTCTCCGACGCGGACTTCAAGCGCGTCGAGGACCGCGCCGTGGACGAGGCGGTCGCGCTCCAGGAGCGTGCCGGAATCGACGTCCTCACCGACGGCGAGCAGCGCCGGGACGTCTTCGCGAGCCAGATCGTGCAGGCCACGGACGGGTTCGAGGCCGTCAGCGGGAACGAGGTGGACTGGTTCCGGCTGGACGGGAGCGTCGAGCGGAGCCCGGTCACGGTCGCCGTCACGGGGAAGGTCAGGCGCCGCCGGCATTTTTGCGCCGAGGAGCTCGCGTACCTGCGCGCCCGCACGTCCAAGCCGGTCAAGGCGACGGTCCCCTCCCCCACCATGTATGCGTACTACTGGGCGCCCGGGATCTCCGACGGCGCCTATCCTTCGCCGCAGGCCTACCTGGAGGACGTCACCGACCTGCTCCGCGACGAGGTCGCCGAGCTGGTCCGCCTCGGCGCCGAGTACGTGCAGATCGACGCGCCCGAGCTCGGCATGCTCCTCGACCCGCACCAGCAGGAGTGGTTCGCCTCCAAGGGCTTCGACCCCGACCGGCTGATCCACGACGCGGTGAGATGTCGAACGCGATCGTCGCGGGCTCGTCGGTCACGGTCGGGCTGCACGTTTGCCGCGGGAACGATGCCAACCGCTACATGGCCCGCGGCGGCTACGAGCGGCTCGCCCGGGAGGTCTTCCCGCGGACGGCCGCTGACGTGCTCCTGCTCGAGTACGACGACGAGCGCTCGGGCGGGTTCGCCCCGCTCGCGCACGTCCCCGAGGACAAGGTCGTCGTCCTCGGCCTCGTCTCCACGAAGCGCCCCGCGCTCGAGAGCGAGGAGGAGCTGCGCGCGCGGATCGAGGAGGCGACGGCGTACGTCCCGCTGGAGCGCCTGGCGCTCTCGACGCAATGCGGCTTCGCGTCGGTCGCGAAGGGCAACGACCTCGGCGCCGACCAGCAGGAGCGGAAGCTCGAGCTCGTGGCGCGCGTAGCCCGCGCGGTCTGGGGCTGACCGAGCTCGCCTGCGCCCTGGACGAACACGTGTCGGTTCGCGACCACCGCCCGGCCGTGGAGTAGAGTCCCACCGGTGCGGGTCCTCGCGCTCCTGCTGGGCGCGGTCGTCGCGAGCGCGGCGCTCTTGGCAGCCTGCAGCGGCGACGGCAAGAGCAGCGCGCCGCCCCCCTCACAGGCACCTGCCCGGGAGGCACGAGCGGCGGACCTCCCGCTCATGCCCCTTCCGCAGGAGGAGCTCGGCTCGCTTGCGGCAGGGCTCGAAGTCGATTCGGGCTCCGGCCCGCAGGACAACGCCGAGGCGGCGGACGACTCCCTCGACCCGACAGACACCGCCGACAGCCTGGCCGAGGCCGGGCGCCTGACTGGTTACGACCTCGCGTACAGCGACCCGCAGCTCCTCGCGCTCGAGAACGGCGAGGGGCTGACCAGGATCGGATCGGGTCTCGACCTCTACTCGACGAGCGAGCAGGCGTCGGCCGCGTTCAAGAAGCTAATCGACGACTTCACACGTCTCGCCGGCTCGGAGATCGAGTCCGGGATCACGCTCTCGTCCGCAGAGACGTTCGACGTGGACGACCTCGGCGACGAGGCCGCGGGCATCAGAGCGACGGCCACCTTCGCCGGAGTCACCCAGCACCAGACGGCCGTCGGTTTCAGGACGGGCAGGCTCGTCGGGTCTGTCTACGTGGCGGCAGCGGATGCCACCGATCGCGGCGCCGCGATGGAGGCGCTGGCTCGGAAGCTCGAGCAGCGGATGCGAGGGGTGCTCGAGGGAACGGTGACGGGCGAGCCCGTGCCCTTGCCCGAACCCGCGGAGACCGGTGAGTCGGGGGAGTTCGGCCCACCACCGGGCGGTCCCGACCTCTCGACGATGGCGCTGGCCCTCGACGATCTCCCTGAGGGCGCGAGCGTGGCACGCGAAGAGTACGTCCAGCCCGACGACACGCTCGCCGAGTACGAGCGCGAGTTCGAGGTCTCCGCGACGCCGCTCGGACGCTCAGGCCTCATCTCGCTGCAAAGCGACGTCGAAGTCTACGAAAGCCCGGGCTTCCCGTCCGTGGTCTTGCGGACACTCCCCGGAGTCTTCACAGGGCCCGGGTCCGAGAGCTTCCTCAAGGAGCAGTTCGTCAGCGGCTCGGGGGGCCTCGAGGCATCGAGCGTAGAAGTGAAGCGACTTCCCGCGAGCGGTCTCGGCGACCAGGCGCAGGTATTCGGCGCGACGTTCGTAACCAACGCCGGGACGTTCGATTCGATCTTCGCGTTCTTCAGGGTCGAGCGCGCCGTCGGCACGCTGATCGCGACGTCGACGAAGGGCCCGGTGTCGTGGCAGAACCTCCGCCCGCTGGCCGAGACCCAGGTGCAGCGAATGCGCGACGCGCTTCCGCCCCCCGGCTGAGGCGCCGCGTCGCTCAGCACCCACCCGGGAGCCAGAGCTTGTGGCCCCCGTCTCCTAGCTCACCAGCTTCCGAACGCGCCGCGCGTCCGGGACGTAGGGCACCTCGAAGTCGCCCGCGACGAGCGTGCCGTAGCCGAGGAGTCGGCCCAGGATGCCCTGCTCGAACTCGAGCGCCGGGGCCTGCGCGAGCGCCACCGACGCCGAGCGCCGGCGGGCGATCCCGTAGGCGACCGTGAGCTTCCTCGTCGTCAGGAGCAGGCGCGTGCGGTCCCAGCGCAGCACCGCGCGGAACGCGAGCAGCGCCGCCAGGGCGAGAAGCGCGGCCCCGACGATGCCCGCGATCCAGTACGTCTGGCCGACGACGAGCAGCACCGCGCCGGCGCCGCCGAGCCCGAGCGGCCGAAGAAGCGGCTGAACGAGCGCGATGCCGTGCGGGCGCGCGTCGAGACGCACCTCCTCGCCGGGCTCCAGCTGGGCCATGCGCCGCTCTTCGGCGGACGCCACGCCGGCTCCTGCTAGGCGCGGCGCCAGCGGCCGAAGATCAGGCCGCCGAGCGTGAAGCCGAGGCCGAAGGTGCCGACCGCGAACGCGCCCACCGCGAGCGTCTTGCGCCAAGCGGAGAGGCGCCGCCAGCGGCCGATGACCTCCTGCTCCTCGGGCGAGAGCGGCTCGCCGCGCCGCTTCTTGCGCTCTGCCGCACCGGCCCGGAGGCCGAGGTACATGTCGTCGAAGATCTCCGCAGGTTCGTCGACCATGCTCTCACTATAGTCTCCCGACCCGATGCCAACCCTCCGTGTGCTGCACGTTTCCGACCTTCATGCGGGAACGCACGAGGAGCCGGAGGTCGAGGCCGACCTGGTCGAGCTGGTGCGGGCGACCGACCCCGAGGTCGTCCTCGCGACGGGCGACCTCACCCACCGGAACAAGCCCGAGCAGCAGGAGCGGGCGGCGCGGCTTCTTCGCTCGCTGGAGCGCCCGCTGGTCGTCGTCCCCGGAAACCATGACATCCCGCCCTGGCCGCCGGCGCGCCTCCTGCGGCCGTTCGACGAGTTCCGGCGCCGGTGGGCCGAGGTCGAGCCCGTCTACCGCTCGGAGCGGCTCGTCGTCTGCGGGCTCAACTCGGTCCGTCCGTGGAAGCACCAGGGCGGCGCGCTGCGCCGCGGCCAGCTCGAGCACGCCGCGCGCGTCCTCGCCGAAGCCCCACCGGGCGCCCTCAAAGTCGTCGCGCTTCACCACCACCTGATCGGCGCGCCCTGGCGAAGCCGCAAGCGACCCGTCGCCGGCCGCGCCTCGGTCCTCGGCGCGCTGGTGGACGCCGGCGCCGAGCTGATCGTCTCCGGCCACGTCCACCAGAGCGCGGTGGGCGAGCGCCGCGAGTTCGAGGTCGCCGCGGGGCCGGTGCACGGGACGACGGTCGTGACGGCCCCGGGCCTGGGCCAGCCGCGCCCGCGGCGGCGCGGCGAGGCGCGCGGGCTGCACCTCTTCGAGGCGGACGAGCGCACGCTGCGCGTCCTCACCTATGCGTGGGTCGAGCACCGCTGGGCGCAGATCGCCGACCGCCGCTTCCCGCGCGGAACCGAGCCGCTCAGCGCGATCGGCTGAGCGGCTCGGAAGCGCGAAGCCGACGTCAGCGGTTCCGGATGTCCACCCAGACGAGCCGGTGATCCGAGCTCGGGAAGGGGAAGACGCCGGTCAGGCGGAAGAGCGGGTCGCCCTGAACCGGCCAGAAGACCGCGGAGTCGAGGATCTGGAGGTTCTTGCGCGGCAGGACGTAGTCCGCCCGAAGGTTCCCCGGAGCCGTATCGGCGAAGTCGGCAGTGTCGAACTTCGGGTCGCCCCGGTGTGTCGTGTTCGCGCCGCCCTGCAGGAGCGCGGCCTCGACGGCGCCCGTACTCGAAGGCGTCTCCTTCGTATTCACCAGCGGGTGGTCCAGCAGCTGCTGAATCGAGCCGGGGATGCTGTCACCGTCAACGGGGTCGGAGTTCTGGTCTCCGGCGATCACAAACCGCGAGTACGGCGCCAGGCCGCCACGCTTCCCTGCGTCGTCGTAGAGATAGAAGCTCGACGGGCCGGGCGTGATGTAGTCGGCCCAGAGACGGATTTCGTCAAAGTTCCGCGTGCCGTTGCGGTCTTCGGGACCGTCGAACACGGGCGGCGTGGGATGGCTGACGAGGAAATGGATCGTGTCGCCCGCCACGCGAATGGGCACGTCCCAGTGGCTCTTGGACGAGAGGCGGAAGACGGCCAGCTCCGCCGGCGAATACCAGTCCGCCGGCGCGGGCGTGGCCGGGTCGTTCGGCAGCCGGGCGCCGGGCATGTCCTTCCAGAGGAAGTTCTGGAAGGTACGGATCTCCGAGTAGAGGATCGGGTGCTGGGAGTAAACGGCCATCCCGAACTGCCCCGGGAAGAACCCGAAGCCGTACGCATCGTCTGGGCCCCCGACGACGCCGTTGTTGTTGAAGTCGAAGCCCGATGGGATGCCCGTGTTCGAGGGGGCGGTGTACCGGTGCGGGTAGAGGATCGGGGCGGCCCCGTTCTGGCTCACGGACAGGTAGTTGTCCTGGAAGAGGCGCAGCGCGACATTGCCGGCGTCGAAATCGAACTCGTTGATCAGCAGCACTTCGGGCCTGGCCCGCTGGATGATCTCCGCCACGGTACGCGCTTGGGTGTTGGCGGGCGTCGACAGGTCGGCGATCAGCTGGCCCTCGAAGTTGCGGTTGAGCGAGGCGTTGAACGTCGCGAAGCGGATCCGCTCGCCGCTGGCTCCGGCCGGCGAGACGAGCATGAGCGCAACGAGCGCAGCGAGGCACACGCCAAGCCACAGCCGGCGCAGCCCGGACTGACGATTGGCCGTCATCTCTCAGCTCCTTTCTCGAGCCCTCGACCCGGCACGGAGGGCGCAGGGTCCCCGGGCCGGAACGCAGCCTTGCTGTGTGAGACTCCTTCCCGGGGAGGACCAGGCGACGGTATCCATCCGGGAGGCGCCTGACAACCGTCCGGCTGAGATGTTCGCCAGGCCGGAACCCGTACAAGACCGCCTTTCAACCGCGCGGAACCGAGCCGCTCAGCGCGATCGACTGAGCGGCTCGGTAGGCGGAATCGGCTTACGGAGGGGTGACCACGGGGCAGGCGGTCGCACCGGTCGTGGTGCAGACGACCCGGCCCTGGATGGCCGGGCTCAGCGGCGAGTTCGCCGTGATCCAGTCGGCCACGGTCTGATCCATGATCTCGCGGGAGTGCGCACGGCTGGCCACGTTCGGGTAGCCGTCGCCTCCCGCCGCCATGAAGTCGTTGATGGCGATGTGGTACATCGACGCCACCGTCAGATCGACGACGGCGCCGGTGCACGAGCCGTCCGCGGCCTGGCGGACGACCGCCGTCACCCGGCTTCCGGCAGGCGCGGAGATGTCGTACGTGAAGCAGAGCCCGGAGACCTGTGGGAAGCGTCCGTTGGCCGCCGGCATCGCCGAGACGCCGTTCTCGAGGTACGTCTTCAGCTCGGCGCCGCTGATGTCGACCGTCGCGACCAGGTTCCCGAAGGGCAGCACGCCCAGCACCTGCCCCCTCGTGATCGGGAAGGGCGGAGGCGTGAACGCCGGACAGAAGTCGCTCGGGTTGTCCGTCGTCGGGCAGGTCAGGTCGGCACGGAGGCCGCCCGAGTTCGTGATCGCGAAGTCGGCGTCGTAGGTGAGCCGCATCGCGTCGGTGACGATGTTGCCCTCGAGCGACTCGCAGAGCCTCCCGTCCACTCGGCCGCAGGAGTCCGACCGAGGAACGGCCAGGTTGGACGAGCCGATCGTGGTGGCCAGGATCGGCGCCAGCTCGGCGTTGAGCTGGTTGATTTCGGCCTGGATCGTCGGATCCGGGGTGACGCCGATGTTCCACGGCCTGTGGAAATCGGACGTCCGGTAGACGACCCCGCCGCCCTGCTTGTCGATGAAGATCCGGACGCGCAGGAAGCGCACGCCGCGGCTCAGGTTCTCCACTGCGAGGACGCCGTTCGGCCGCTCGGAGACCACCTGGAAGTTCGTGTGGTCGCCGATGACGACGTCGACGTTCTTCACGCCGTCCGCGAGATCGACGAGTGGGCCGGTCGGGTTCGTGAGCGTCCCGGCCGTCGCGCCCAGATGACCGATGGCCACGATGGCCGCCACCTTCCGCCGCTGCTTGGCGAGCCTTGCAGCCTCATCGTTCACCGCCTCGAGCGGATCGGTCACGTGGAACGGGTCGAGCGACCCCGGCTTCGTCAGCTCGGGGATGTCGGGGTTCGAGAAGCCGACGATCGCGTACCGGAGGCCGGGCGCGATCTGCACGACCCTCGACTTCGACCACTCGGCGGGCGTCTTTCCGTCGTCGTCGACGATGTTCGACGACACGTAGTCGAAGTCGGCGAGCGGGATGAGCTCGTCCCTCAGGTACTGGGACCCGCGGTCGAAGTTGTGGTTGCCGAGCCCGTCGAAGTCGAAGCCCATGAGGTTCATGAACTCGATCGTGGGCTTGTCACCGAAGAACGCCGAGATCGGCGGCGTGGCGCCGACCGCGTCACCCGCGGTCAGCGTCGCGATCTCGCCAGGCGCCTCCGAACGGTAGGCGTCGAACCACGGCTTCAGGAACGCCGAGCCGCCGATTGTGAAGACCGGGTTGGCTGCTCCCGCGCTCGACACGTTGTCGGCAGCCTCCGACAGCGGCGTCAGCTGACCGTGGTAGTCGGAGATGTCGAGGATTCTGGAGCTCGTAGATCTGGCTCCCGCCCTTGATGATGTTCAGCAGCACCTTGCCGCGCGCGTTCTGCGGCTCGGGGATGTCCATGAGGTAGGCGATCGTCGGAGCTAGGTCGATCGCCCGGACGCCCGGAACGTCCTTCGCGGAGCCCTTGATGTCGGGCCCGGCCGCGATGAACGTCGCGTGCATGTTGACGTTCCGCGGGATGTTGACGAGGTCGGGCAGGTAGCCGTGCTGACCGAAGAACTGCGATGGGGCGATGAGCTGCCCCGGCGTCTGCGCGTCGGTCTGGTACGGCGGGCGGAAGACCACGACGACGTCACCGCTGCGGCTTGGATGCAGGGCGTCCGTGCCGTCGACGTCCCTCAACTCCTCCTTCTTCATCACCTTGGCGACGACCTGCTGGAACCCGGGGAGATTCGGGTCGTCGAGGTTCTGGAAGGCGGCGATGATCTGGTTCCGCACCGCCTCGTAGTTGGCGGCGGGCACCTGCGGCGTATTCCCGGCAGCCGGGTCGCGGCCGGCCAGGTTGATGTAGATCTGCGACGTGCCGCCGGCGTGGCACTCCTTCGCCAGCGTGTCGCCGGGGGTCGTCGTGCCCGGGTCGTTGGCGGCCTTGCGGCAGTTGCCGCTCTGCTCGCGCTCCTGGAGCCCGAGGTCGACGAGCACCTTGCTGACGTTGACCGCGTACCACTGCGGCGCGAAGCCGTGGTCGGACGTGACGAAGACGTTGTGTTTGCGGTTCATCAGGTCGCGGGCCAGGTCGAGCGTGTCGTCGGCTTCCTCGTACGCCGCGCGGATGTAGCCCTCACGCGTCGCAACACGCCCGTCGGGGACGTCGTCGTTGGTGACGTCGTCGTAGAACGGGTTCGGGTTGCCGTCCAAGTCCGTCGGCGTCACCAGGCCCATGAACTGATGCTGGAACTCGTCGGTGACCGGAGTCCCGACGAGCAAGAGGTCTGGCTTCACGCCGAGGCCCGCCGGGGCGGGGCCGAGGATGTACTCGAGGTAGGCCCAGTGCGCGTCCTTCCACATGAGGCCCTGCTCGATGTAGGTGTCCTCGTCGACGATCCCGGCCTCGAGCGGGGCGAAGTCCGCGGCCGTGGAGGTCGGGAAGTCGGCGTTCAAGGTCTCCTCGAACGCGGTCGAGCCCGCGGCGCCGAGCGCGTTGTAGGTCGCGTTCGCGCGCTGCACCGAGGTGAAGTAGAGGCGGAACTTCGACAGGTCGCCGGTGAGGTCGATCGCCTTCAGGTAGAAGCCGGCAGTCCGGCCCGCGAGCGGGCCGGTCGCGATCGTCACCTTGGCGTCCGCCCACTCGCCCTGGGCCAGGTTCGCCACGGCCATGGCGCCGTTCTTGGCGTTGGTGGCCGAGACGATGAGCGCCCGGTCGTAGTTGACGGTGGCGTCGTTGGTGGAGTCGTAGATGTAGACGTCCCACACGCCGTTGGCGGCGAGCCGCGTGTCGTTGTGCGTGAACGACGTTTGCTTCGCAGTGCTGAAGGACGCCGGGACGTTCGTCCACCCCGCCGCATCGGCGAGCGTCACCTTCTGGTACTGCACGCCGAATGCGGCCGCGCCGGCCGGCTGGCCGGGCAGGTCGTAGTTGAGGACGATCCCGCGGCCTCCGATGAAGGTGCGGAAGTCGACGACCGGGCCCTGGAGCGCCGGAACGAGCCCGCGCGAGCCGACCCACTCCATCGAGACAACCGTCTTGCCGCTCCGCTCCGCCGACTGCGCGATGTGGTCGGCCTGGAGGATCCCGGTGGTCGCAAAGCTCGTCGAGTTGTTGAAGTTCCCCTCGCCGACCCGGTGGAACGTGTTGTTCGTCGAGCCGTGCTCGCCCGGCCAGGTGCCGGTGGAGAGCGTGTACCAGCCGACGCCGGTGTTCGGCGGAAAGCCCTGGAGAAGCCCGTTGGCTCCCTTGAGCCCCTGCGCCATGAGCTGCCTCATCGTCGGCATGCGCGCCCTGCTTGGCGTACTTGTCGACGAGATCCGGCCGCATGCCGTCGGCGGCGAAATAGATCACAGGCGTGCCGCTCGGCGCGCCGTCGGGCTTCTTAGCGGCAGCTCCAGCCGACACCGAGCCGGCCACGAGCAGCGCGAACGAGAGCGAAAGAGCAGCCAGCATCGCTGGCCGCAACCGCAGTGTGCGTTTCATCGGACTCCTCTCCCCGGGGTAGGACCGCAGGGAAATTACTCCCTTCCGGGCCGTCTTACAACCGTCAGAAGCGTCCTTCACGGGCTCGAAACGAGCTCTTCACCGCACTGCGCCCCGATTGGCCGAGCTTTGTGTCGCAGCGCCTGCGGCGCTAGGGTCGAGGCGAGGCGCATGCCCGCGACCGAGGTGATCGGGAGGGACGCCGAGCTGGCGAGAACGGCGGCTTTCCTCGACGCGCTCCTCGACCGGTCCAAGCGGGCTTGTGATCGAGGGGGAGGCCGGAGCGGGCAAGACGACACTGTGGCTCGCCGGCGTCGAAGAGGCGCGCGAGCGCGGTTACCGCGTGCTCGAGACACGGCCGGTGGAGGCGGAGGCCGGGCTTCCGTTCGCCGGTCTCGGCGACCTGGTCGAGAGCGTGGTCGACGAGGTGCTCGAGGAGCTGCCGGAGCCGCAGGCCAATGCACTCCGGGTCGCGCTCCTGCTCGCACCGCTCCGCGGTGCGCCTCCCGACGAGCGCGCCGTCGCGGTGGGCGTGCTCGGCGTCCTCCGCGAGCTCGCGCGCACAGGCCACGTGCTGGTTGCCGTCGACGATGTTCAGTGGCTCGATCCCCCGTCGGCGAAGGTCGTGTCGTTCGCCTGGCGACGGCTCGGCGAGGAGCCGGTCGGGCTCCTGCTCACACATCGCCTGGGCACCGACACGCCGGCCGGGCTCGCCGAGGATGAGCGCCTCTCCCCGCTCGTGGTCGGGCCGCTCGCGCTCGGCGCCGTGCACAGGCTGCTGCACTCGCGATTGGAGCTCGTCCTGCCGCGGCCCGCGCTGCGCCGGGTCCACGAGGTGAGCGGCGGTAACCCGTTTTTCGCGCTCGAGCTGGGCCGTGCCCTCCAAGCCCACGAGGCCGAGCTCTCGCCGGGCGAGCCGCTACCGGTTCCCGACCGCCTCCAGGAGCTCGTTCGTTCCCGGCTCGAACTGCTGCCGCCGGAGAGTCGCGACGTCCTCGCTGCGGCCGCGGCGCTCTCTCAGCCGACGCTCGAGCTCCTCGCCGCTGCGGTCGCCGACGGAGGGGAAGCCCTTCGCCCCGCGCTCGACTCGCACGTCGTCGAGCTCGAGGGCGACCGCGTCCGTTTTACGCACCCGCTGCTCGCCTCGGCGGCGTACCAGAGCGTCGATGCGATCGGGCGCCGCGAGCTCCACCGGCGCCTTGCCGAGCTCGTCCCGGACGCGGACGAGCGCGCTCGCCATCTCGCGCTCTCGACGGACGCTCCGGACTCCGGCGTCGCGCATGCCCTCGAGGAGGCGGCGGAGCACGCCCGCGCGCGAGGCGCGACCGCGGCGGCCGCGGAGCTGTGCGAGGAGGCCCGCCGGCTGACGCCGGTCGACCACGCCGACGACGCCCACCGCCGGACGGTCGCCGCCGCCCGCTACCGCTTCCTCGCAGGCGATACGGGCCGAGCGCGCGAATTGCTCGAAGAGGCGCTGGCGGCGGCGCGCGCGGGTAGCGGTCGCGCAGAAGCACTCGTGCTTCTCGCGCAACTGGCCCGCTTCGAAGGAGACCAGCCGCAGAGCGCGGCGCTTCGCGCGGCAGGCGCTGGCGCAGCCGGGAACGGACGACCGGGTGCGCGCGGAAGCGGCGAGGAACCTCGCCACCACCCTCTTCTACATGCGCGAGGAGCTCGAGAGCGCCCTCGAACACGCCACCCTCGCGGCCGACCTTGCGGCGCGATCGGGTGCTGTCGCTCTCCAGGCGCAGTCCCTCGGCGAGAAGGGCGCCATCGAGACCCTGCTGGGACGCTCGACCGTCGCCGCGACCCTTCGGGCCGCCGGCGAGTTAGGTGCGGAGCCGGACCGCGTCGTGCGATTCGCCAAGCCATGCCTGGGCGGTGTGCCTGTGCTGGACCGACGAGTTCGAGGACGCGGCTGCGCGGCTGCGCCAGCTCTACGAGGACGCCCTGGCGAGCGCGGCGACGAGTCCTCGGTCTCGATGATCCTCGCGAATCTCGCGGCGGCGGAGTATCTGGCGGGACGCTGGCAGGAGGCGGCGCGGGTCGCCGAGGAAGGTTACGAGGTGGCGCTGCAAACGGCGCAACGGCCGCAGCAGGCGTGGGCGCTGTCCATCCAGGCGCTCGTGCGCGCGTCCCTCGGCCGGGAGGTCGAGGCGCGGGCTGACGCGGAGGAGGCGCTCACGCTCGCCGGTGAGCGCGGGATGGGGGTGGCGAGGATCCACGCTGTCTGGGCGCTCGGCCTGCTCGAGCTCTCCCTAGGCCGGCCGGAGGAGACCGCCCGGCTGCTGGCGCCGGAGCGAGAGCGGCTGCTCGCGGCCGGAGTCGGCGAGCCGGGGACGATCCGCTTCGTCCCCGACGAGATCGAGGCGCTCGTCGCGCTCGGACGACTCGACGAGGCCGAGGCAGTGCCTCGGCTGGCTCGAGGAGCGAGGCCGTGCGCTCGATCGCGCTTCGGCGCTCGCGGCCGGCCTGCCGCTGCCGCGGGCTGCTCGCCGCAGCGACAAACGACGGCGAAGGCGCGCTCGGGGAGTTCGAGCAAGCCCTCCGCAGAGCACGACGCGCGTCACCCATGCCGTTCGACCGCGCGCGCACGCTACTGGCCCTCGGAGGAGCGCAGCGGCGCGCGAAGCGCAAGCGGGACGCGCGGGCAGACCCTCGACGAGGCGCTGGCGGTCTTCGAGGAGCTCGGCGCCGCCCTCTGGGCCGAGAAGGCGCGAGCCGAGCTCGGCCGGATCAGCGGCCGAGCCGCTTCCCACGGCGAGACTCACGCCGACCGAGCGACGCGTCGCCGCCCTAGTCGCCAAGGGCAGACGAACAAGGAAGTGGCCGCGGAGCTCTTCGTGCCGACCGCACGGTCGAGTACCACCTCTCGCACATCTACGCGAAGCTCGGGCTGCGCTCGCGCGCCGAGCTGGCGCGTCGCTTCCCCGGATAGCCCTGCCAAACCCTAGGGGTTTCCCCGTTTCCGGCCGGGCGCAGCGCGCCTAGCCTCCACGGAACGTCTCATAAGGGAGGTTTCCGATGAAGTCAAGGCTGAGAATCCGCGCTTTCGCCGTTGCCGCCGTGGCCCTTGTCGCCGCAGCGCTTGCGCCGCTCGCGGCAGCGGATGCCGTCTATCACTCGGAGCACCTGAATCTGGCGCCGACGGGCGGTGCGCCCCTCCGGTCCGGGTTCGTCGAGAACATCAAGGCGGAGGGGCCGACGATCTACGCGCACGAGATCTTCGTCCTGAACGGCGCCGTCCCGAAGTCGAGCTACACGTTCACGAGGCACTTCTTCTTCCTGGATCCGAAGTGCGACGGCAATCTGGTCTTCGCGAGCGATGTTGCCGAGCTGAACACGAACGCGGGTGGCAACGCGAGGGGGGACGTCTTCGTCACTCCCGCGGAGGCCGAGGGCCTCGAAGGGGTCCACGGCGTGATGTGGACGGTGCAGAACAGCCTGGGATTGGTTGTCTACCAGACGGCCTGCACCGCGGTCACGCTCGACTAGGTCGAGGCAGCGCGTAGTCGGAGCAGATAGATGCCGAGGTACCTCGCCGAGTTGTACCTGCCGATGGCGGGCCCGGGCGACCTGGAGAAGGCGGCCGCCCGGGCCTGCACGGCCGCAGAGGAAATGTCCGGCGCCGGGAGCACCGTGCGCTGCCTCCGCTCCATCTTCGTGCCGGAGGACGAGACCTGGTTCCTTCTCTACGAGGCACCGTCAGCGGCTGCCGTGGTCGAGGCCGGCGCACGCGCGGGCATCTCGATCGAGCGCGTAGCAGATGCGGTTGTCACCGAAGGGAACGAGCCGTGAGGGAGTTACGGCTTCACGGTTCCCGATATGCACAGGAGGTGCGAGCGATGCGAGCGTTACTCGCAACACTGGCCACCCTCGCACTCGTCGCCGGAGGCGGCGGATGTGGCGGGAGTAACAACACGTCGAACGTCGAGGAGCAAGCAGCGCCGGCTCCGAAGCCGGAGTCTCCCGTCGACGTGATCGATGTCGGTGCGGCCCCCACCGGCGTGGCGATCAGCGACGGCACCGTTTGGGTCGTTCGCAACCAGGGTGACACGGTCGTGCGCCTGGACACCCAGTCCGGCAAGGTGGTCGGCGAGCCGATCCCCGCCGGAAACGGTGCGCTCTGCGTCGCGGTCGACGAGGGGAGCGTCTGGGTCGCGAACATGTACGACGACACGGTCACCCGCATCGACTCAGGCTCGAACCGAGTCGTAGGCAAGCCGATCCCCGTTGGCGACCAACCGATGGCAATCGCGGCGGGCGAGGGCTCGGTGTGGGTCTTCAACGCGCTGGACGGCACGGTCACCCGCATCGACGCGAGGACAGGCAACGTACTCTCCACCTCGCCGCGGGTCGTCGGCCGCGCTGTCGGCAACCCTGACTTCGCCGGGATCGCAGTCGGCGACGGCTCAGTGTGGGTCGTCAGTCCCTCCGAGGGCACGGTCGTGCGGCTGGACGCCGAATCCAACCGGCCGAAGGGCAAGCCGATCGCGGTCGGAGCGGGGCCGACAGGCATCGCCGTCGCCGAAGGCACGGTCTGGGTCGCCAATCCCGACGCCGGCACGGTCACGCGCATCGATGCGCGAACAGGCGAGATCGTCGGGCAGCCGATTGCCGTCGGGGGTCAGCCCGTGGCAGTCGCGGCCGGGGACGGCGCCGCCTGGGTCGCGGACCGAGCTGGAGCGCTCACGCGGATCGATGCCGAGTCGAACGGCCCCGTCGACAAGCCGATCCCTGTTGAAGGAAGTCCCCTGAGCCTGGCCATCGGAGACGGGGCGGTCTGGGTCGCGAACCCGTTCAACAGCACGGTCGCGCGCATCCGGACCTGACGGAGCCACGATGGCGAGATACCTCGCCGAGCTGTACCTGTCGAAGACGGGCTCGGACGGCCTCCGCGAGACGGCCGCCCGAGCCCGCTCGGCCGCAGAGGAGCTGTCCCGCGAGGGCACTCCGGTCCGCTTTGCGCGTGGCCTCCAGCACAGACTCGGCAGTGGCCGCCTCGTAGAGGTGGAAGCACATCTCGTCGTCGGCGAGGAGGAGCGCCCGCACGTAGGGCGGGGATTCCCGTCGAGCGCGTCGTCGAGGCGATCGAGATCGCCCCCGCCCACGCTACGCCGCCGGCTCCGCGGCCGCCTGGAGCTCCCGGCGGGGCTCCTTGATCTCGCAGAGCGGCGGGTGGACATGCCGTGATCGACCACTTGCGCAGGTTCGCTGACCGTCCCACAATTCGGCGATTGAGCCGCCGATCGACCACCGCTACGTGACGCCTATCATGGCCCTGCTCGGCGACATCCAGAGCGACGTCCACGTGATCCGGAGACTGCTGGAGGAGGACGATGGCGAAGAAGAAGCGCCCCAAGATGACCGCTGAGGAGCACGCCCGGAGGGCCGAGACACAGCGCATGGTGCGCGAGCGGATCGCGTACCACGAGGCGAAGGCGAAGGAGCAGGACGAGGCGCGCGAGCGCTCGAAGTAGCCTCCGCCGCTAGGCGGCGGGCTCGGGCGCTGCAGCCTGCAGCTCGCGCCGGAGATCCTTGATCTCGTCGCGGAGCTTGGCTGCGTACTCGAAGCGGAGCTCCTCGGCGGCCGCGAACATCTCCTCCTCGAGCGTGACGACGAGCTTCTCCAGCTCCTCGTTCGTCATGCCCTCGACCTGGCGCTGGCCGCGGCGGCGCTTGCCCGGGACGTGCGGCGCCGACTCAAGCGAGAGGAACTCGGCGATGTCGGAGACCCCCTTGACGATCGACTCGGGAGTGATTCCGTGCTCCTCGTTGTAGCGAAGCTGGATGTCGCGCCTGCGGTCCGTCTCGTCGAGCGCGCCCTTGATCGCCTCGGTCATCTTGTCGGCGTACATGACGACCTTGCCGTTGATGTTTCGCGCGGCGCGGCCGATCGTCTGGATCAGCGCGGTCTGGCCGCGGAGGAAGCCCTCCTTGTCCGCGTCGAGGATGGCGACGAGCGAGACCTCGGGCAGGTCGAGCCCCTCGCGCAGCAGGTTGACGCCGACGAGGACGTCATACTCGCCCAGGCGGAGTTCGCGGATGATCTTGATGCGGTCCAGCGTGTCCACCTCGGAGTGGAGGTAGCGCGTGCGGACGCCGGACTCGAGCAGGTAGTCGGTCAGGTCCTCGGCCATCTTCTTCGTCAGCGTCGTGACGAGGACGCGCTCGCCGGCCTCTTCCCGACGCCGGATCTCGTTCAGGAGGTCGTCGATCTGGTTCTTCGTGGGCCGGAGCTCGACCTCGGGGTCGACGACGCCGGTAGGGCGGATGATCTGCTCCGCGATGTTCGTCGAGTTGCGGAGCTCGAACGGCCCCGGCGTCGCGGAGACGAAGAGCAGCTGCGGCGCGCGCTCCAGGAACTCGTCGAAGCGCAGCGGCCGGTTGTCGAGCGCGGACGGGAGGCGGAAGCCGTGCTCCACGAGCGTCTCCTTGCGCGAGCGGTCGCCCTCGTACATGCCGCCGATCTGCGGCACGGTCTGGTGCGACTCGTCGATCAGCACGAGGAAGTCTTCGCCGAAGAAGTCGAGGAGCGTGTGCGGCGGCGTCCCGGGCGCGCGGCCGTCGAGGATCCGCGAGTAGTTCTCGATCCCGTTGCAGTAGCCGAGCTCCTGCAGCATCTCCAGGTCGTACTCGGTGCGCTGCCGGATCCGGTGCGCCTCAAGCAGCTTGCCCTGGGAGTCGAACAGGCTGACCTGCTCCTGGAGCTCGCGCTTGATCTCGCCGACGGCGCGCTCGATCGTCTCCCGCGAGGTCACGTACTGGGTCGCCGGGAAGATGGCGAGGTGCTCGAGCCGCGCATAGATCTCACCCGAGAGCGGGTCGAAGTGAGTGATCTGCTCGACCTCGTCGCCGAAGAAGGAGATGCGGTAGGCCGACTCCATGTGGGCCGGCTGCACCTCGACGACGTCGCCCCGCACCCGGAAGCGGCCGCGGCCGAGGATGGAGTCGTTGCGGGCGTACTGGATGTCGACGAGCTTCCGCAGCATCACGTCCCGGTCGATCTCCTGCCCGATCCCGAGCGCGACGGTCTTCTCCCCGTAGGTCTCCGGCGATCCGATGCCGTAGATGCACGAGACCGACGCGACGATGAGGACGTCCTTCCGGGCCAGGAGCGCCGCCGTCGCCGCGTGCCGAAGCCGATCGATGTCGTCGTTGATGGACGCGTCCTTCTCGATGTAGAGGTCGGCCTGCGGGACGTACGCCTCAGGCTGGTAGTAGTCGTAGTAGGAGACGAAGTACTCGACCGCGTTTTGAGGCAGGAACTCGCGGAACTCGTTGCAGAGCTGCGCGGCCAGCGTCTTGTTGTGCGCGATCACGAGCGTCGGGCGCTGCACCTGCTCGGCGATCCAGGCCATGGCCGCCGTCTTGCCCGTGCCGGTGGCGCCGAGCAGGGTCTGATAGCGGTCGCCCCGCAGGATCGACTCGGAGAGCTGGGCGATCGCCTGCGGCTGGTCGCCGGTCGGCCGGTAGGCCTCGGAAACGCGGAACGCGGACACGAAAGCCATCGTAGCTTCGCGCCTTGACACCTCAGGAGCCCATACGGGTGAGAGATCAGGCCTTCACAGCCGGCCACGGGATTTTGTAACGTTCGCCACCTAGCCTGAAGGAGGTCCCATGCGTGTCATCCTGCTCGCCCTGTCGATTCTGCTGGCGCTGCCGGCACTCGCCGTTGCCAACGGCAAGGTGCGGACGGAGGACTTCGCCTCCGACAAGAACTGGCGGGTCTATACGGAGGTTCCCCGGACCGCCACCCGGCAGGGACCGGCGTTCATCGGCAAGGCGCAGCGCGTCTGCCTGAACAGCGCTGCGCCGTCCCCCTGCCCTGCGGGCGCGACGATCTACGGCTGGGTCGGGGTCGGAGGGTGGACCGCGAACCTATCCGCGATCCCGGGCGCGGCCTGGATCTGGGCATCCGGCGTGACCGGAACGACTACGCCGGCAGACCTGGCGAGCTACGTCTTCGCGCAGCACGTCTCCGTGCCGAGACGAGCTGTAATCACGGACGCCGCGATCTGGGTTTCGGCGGACGACTTCGCAAGCGTGCACGTGAACGGCGCCCTCGTCGGAACGGTCGGGAGCATTACCGACCCGGCCGCCTCCTCGCTCGCCCAGAGCGCACTCACGAGGTTCGCGATCACCGGTCACATCTCCCCTGGGCGGAATGTCGTCGCCGTCCGCGGACAGAACGGCCCTGCGTCGTTCGGCTCGTGTCCCGGGCCGTGCTCGTACTCACAGAACCCGGCTGGCGTCGTGTTCGGAGGCTACGTCAAGTACGTGCTGCCGAAGAAACCCTGAGAGCGGGCGCACCCTCTCCCAGGCCGAGCTCGTCCGCGTAGGCGCGCGCGTAGATGTCGCGCGCCTCGAGGACGTTGTCGACGAACTCCCGCGTCTCCGGGAACGGGATCTCCACGCTCTCCCTCCACGACCCACTCGTCCACGTTGGCCTGCCCGGCGTTGTACGCGGCGAGCGCCAGGCGCACGTCGCCGTACTTGTCGAGCAGGCGGCGCAGATAGAAGGAGCCGTAGCGGACGTTGATGTCCGGGTCGTAGAGGTCGTCCACCACGAACTGCCCGCCGCCGGTGTAGAGCGCGATCCCCTTCGCCGTGTCCGGCAGAAGCTGCATGAGGCCCAAGGCGCCCGACGAGGAGCGCGCGTCGGGGTCGAACTTGCTCTCGCGGTAGATGACGGCGGCGAGCAGGGCGGGATCGATGTTGCGCTGCTCCGCGTAGCCGCGGACGATGTGGTCGTACTCGAGCGGGTAGCGAATCCGCGCGTACCACGACGGCTTCGAGTCCTCGACGTAGAAGAACCCGGCCACGAGGGCGGCCAGGAGCACGACGCCGCTGAGGACGAACCTCATTTCGAAAGCGTGGCCATCACGCCGGACACGAACTCGTCGAGGTCTGCGAGCGTGCCGTCGTTGACGTAGACGAAGTCCGCCCGCTTCGCCTTCTCCTCCTCGGGGAGCAAGCGCTGCTCGCGCTCGCGAAGCGGCCCGATGCGCCGGGAGATGCGCACCTCCGGCGAGGCGGTGACGACGACCACCTTGTCGAAGCGCGTCTCGCCTCCGACCTCGTAGAGGAGCGGCACCTCGGTCACGCACACCTTGGGCGGTGAGGGCAGCTTCGCCAGATCCTCGCGCCAGGACAGGTAGCGGGCGACGACGCGCGGGTGCAGGAGCTGCTCCAGCCAGGCGAGCGCCGGGCGGTCGTCGAAGACGATCTGCCCCACCTTCGCGCGGTCGATCTCACCGTCCGGGCCCAGGACCTCCTCGCCGAAGCGCTCGAGCACGGCCCGCTTGACCTCCGGGTCGTCCCGGAGGAGCTGGTGGACGATCTCGTCGCTGGAGATGACGGCGGCACCGTGCTGCGCGAACGCGCGCAGCGCCGTTGACTTGCCGGCTCCGATCCCGCCCGTGATCGCGACCGCGACAGGCCGGTGGTCGGCGCTCATGTGGAGAGGGGCTCTAGCGCTGGTCGTCGTCGTCGTCGGGCTCGCCGGCCTCTGCGGGAGCCTCGTCCGTGACCGTGGGGCCCGTCTCGGCAGCCGGCGGGTCGCCTTCCTCGGCTTGCTCCTCGACGGCGGCCTCGGCTTCGAGCTCCTCGACGACCTCGGCGATCTCCTCGGGCTCCGCCTCGACGACGGCCTCCACCTCGGCCTCCTCAATCGTCTCCTCGACGACGGCCTCCTCGGCGGCCTCCACCTCGGCGTCGAGCTCGACGGCCTCGGCGGGCTCATCGGCCGCGGCGCCCTCGACGAAGACCTCGTCGGAGAGCCCGAGCTCGGGGGCGTCCTCGCCGATGCCGGGCCGCGCGGACTCGCCCTCCTCGACGCGCTTGAGCGAGAGCGATAGCCGCCGGCGCTCGGCGTCCATCTCGATGATCTTCGCCCTGAGGGTCTCGCCCTGCTGCACGACCTCGCGCGGGTTCTCGACGTGGTGCGCGGCGAGCTCGGAGATGTGCACGAGCCCCTCGACGCCGGGAATGACCTCGACGAAGGCGCCGAAGGTGACGACCTTCGTGACGCGCCCCTCGACGACGTCGCCCTGCTGGTAGGTGTCGATGACCTGCTGCCAGGGATCGGACTGGGTCTGCTTGAGCCCGAGCGAGATCCGCTGGCGGTCGCGGTCGATGTCGAGCACCTTGACCTTGACCTCCTGCCCGATCTCGAGCAGCTCGGAAGGATGGTTCACGTGGCTCCAGGAAAGCTCGGAGATGTGGATCAGCCCGTCGATGCCCTCGAGGTCGACGAAGGCGCCGAAGTCGACGATGTTGGAGATCGTGCCCTCGACCACGTCGCCAGGCGAGAGCCGGTCGAGGATCGCCTGACGCATCTCGCGCCGCTCCTCCTCCAGCACCGCACGGCGCGAGAGGACGACGTTGTTGCGGCTGCGGTTGAGCTCGATCACCTTGCAGCGCAAGGTCTGGCTCATGAACTCGTCCAGATCCTGGACTCGGCGGATGTCGACCAGCGACGCGGGCAGGAAGCCGCGCACGCCCAGGTCGAGGATCAGGCCGCCCTTCACGACCTCGATGACGGTTCCCTCGACAGGCTCGCCGCTCTCCGCTGCGCCCTCGATGCGCTTCCAGGCCATCTCGAAGCGGGCGCGCTTCTTGGAGAGGATCAGACGCCCCTCGGCGTCCTCCTTCGTCATCACGAGCGCGTCGATCTCGTCGCCGAGGTTGACCTCGTCAGCCGGGTTGACCGAGCGGCGGATCGAGAGCTCGGAGACGGGGATGACCCCTTCGGACTTGTAGCCGATGTCGACCAGGACCTCGTCCTTGTCCACGCGGACCACCTTGCCGCGCACGACCTCCCCCTCGTTGATCACGGGGAAGGTGGAGTCGTAGTCGGGGATCAGCTCGCCGTCAGGACCGGTAGTCCAGACGTCGTCATCCGTCTTCGGGAGCTCTGCTTCGGTAGTCGTGTCGTTCGAGACCATGCGGGATCGCGCATTATAGCCAGCACTCGGTGAAAGGCCGCGACCTCCTCATCCTGGCAGCGATCGTCCTGGTCGGCGGCTTCGCCGTGGCCGACGCCCTGCGCTCCGACGGGACCCGGGTCGACGTACGCCCAGCCACGACCAGCCGCCCACGGCCACGACCACCACGGAGCGGCCCGAAGACGACCTCGGTCACGCGTTCTTCCCGCCGGTCAACGGAGCGCCCGGCTCGATCGTGCTCGCCCAGACCGACTCGTGCGCGGTGCGCGAGTTCGACCTTCCCACCGGGCTCGAGCACCCGAACGCGGTGCAGCGCTCCACGTGCCAGCTCTGGGCGGCTCCGGTGACCGCGAAGGTCGCGGTCGGGATCGGTCAGGAGGTGGGCGACGCCGTGCCCTTCCGCTTCATCGACCTCGCCCGGCGAGGGCGCAACCTCGGGACCTCCGAGGCTGCGTTCGGGTTCCTGATCTGGAGCGACGACGGGCAGCGCGCCGCCTGGTGCAACCGCCGCCTCGAGGGGATCGACCTGGAGCTCGGCGGCCCGCGGCGGCGGCTCGTCGAGTGCCCGGCCGCGTACACGCCGCAGGGCGAGATCGCCTACGCGATCGGCGACCGCCTCGTCGTCGAGGATCGCCCGGCCCTGCGCGCGTCCGGTGGGATCACCAGGGTGCAGTACGGTAACGACGGCTCCGTCGCGGTCGTCGTCGAGGGGCGCCGCATCGAGCGGTACGTCGACGGCAAGCTCACCGACGCGCTCAACCTTCCGGACCGATTCCAGGGCACGCTCCCGATCATCTCCCCGGACAACTGCACGGCCGCCTTCCGGGCCGGCGAGCGCATGCGGCTCCTCGATGTCGGCTGCTCCCTCGCGCCCGGTCGCTCCGGCCTGGCCTTCCCGGGCCGCACGCTGGCCCGTGGTCTCCCAACGGCGACTGGGTCGTCGTGGGCGGCGCCACCGAGACCACCTTCACCAACCTCCGAGTCGGGCGACACGACCGTGTGGCCGCTCGGCCTCGGTGCAGATCGTCTGGCGCCGCAGCTGAGCCGAGATCCGGCGAGACCTCGTCGCCAGAGCTCTACGACTTGGCTTCGTTCCAGTCGTCGCCGACGCCGATGTCCACCGCCAGCGGGGGGTCGAGCGGGTACGCGCCGCACATCTCCTCGCGGACGAGGTCGCGCACGGCCGACGTCTCCACCTCGGGCACCTCGAGCAGGAGCTCGTCGTGCACCTGGAGGACGAGGCGGGCGGCCCTGCCCTCGTCGCGCAGGCGCCGGTGGATGGAGACCATGGCCGCCTTGATCACGTCGGCGGCGGTGCCCTGCATGACGGAGTTCACCGCCAGCCGCTCGCCGAGCGAGCGTGTCTGCCGGTTCCTCACCTTCAGCTCCGGGATGGGCCGGCGGCGGCCGAGGAGCGTCGTCACGAAGCCGTCCCGCTCGGCCTGCTCGATCGTCCTCTGGATGAAGTCCTGGACGTGCGGGAAGCGCGCGAGGTAGGTGTCGATGTACGTCTGCGCCTCCTCCCGCGGGATGTCGAGGTTCTCCGAGAGCCCGAACGAGGAGATGCCGTAGATGATCCCGAAGTTGACCATCTTCGCCACGTTCCGCTCGTCCTTGGTCAGCTCCGAGCGCTCCTTGCCGAGCACCTCGGCGGCCGTGGCGGCGTGGATGTCCTCGCCTGCCGCAAACGCCTCGCGGAGCTTCGGCTCGCCGGAGACGTGGGCAAGGATGCGCAGCTCCACCTGGGAGTAGTCCGCCGAGAGGAGCCGGAAGCCCGGCTCGGCGACGAACGCGCTGCGGATCTCCCGCCCGAGCTCGGTGCGGATCGGGATCGCCTGCAGGTTCGGGTTCGAGGTGGACAGCCGGCCCGTGGAGGCGACCGCCTGGTTGAGGTGCGTGTGCAGGCGCCCGTCCTCCGGCGAGATCAGGCTCGGGAGCGGCTCGAGGTAGGTGTTCAGGAGCTTCGAGTACTCGCGCCACTCCTCGATCACGGCCACGATCTCGTGGTCGTCGCGAATGGAGCGGAGCACGCGGGAATCGGTCGAGTAGCCCGTCTTCCCCTTGCGGCCGGCCGTCAGGCCGAGCACCTCGAAGAGGATGCGCGCCACCTGCTGCGTCGAGCCCAGCATGAACTCCTCGCCGGCAAGCTCGTGGGCGCGCGCCTCGAGCTCCTCCACCCGGTCGGCCAGGCGCGCCGTGATCTCGCCCATGCGGTAGGTGTCGATGCGGACGCCGACGTCTTCCATCGCGGCGAGCACGCCCGTCAGCGGCAGCTCGATGCTCGCGGTAGAGCGGGTCGAGCCCCCGCTCGGCGATCCGTGCGCGCAGCTGGGGATCGAGGCGAAGCGCCGCGGCCGCGTGCCGGACGAGCGCAGCCCTCTCCTCGTCGGCCGCCGGCTGAGGGACGAGCTCGACGCCGTACTCGGCGGCAAGGTCGTCCAGGAGGTACGAGGAGCGCCCGGGCTCGATCAGGTACGCCATCAGCAGCGTGTCGTCGGTCGCTTCGAGCCGGGCCGCCTTCGCGTCGTGGATCACGAGCGCGGCGTCGCGGAGCCGCCCTGCGAGCTCGGGAGCCCAGGCGCCGACCACCACCGGCTCGCCCTCGCGCGCGAGCGCGAAGCGGTCGCCCTCGACGGCCAGCGCGGCCGGCCCGACCACCGGCTCCAGCTCGCCCTCGCGCCACGGGGCGTCCACGCCCGCGACCTCCACCGCGGGAGCCGCCGGGAGCGCCTCGTCCAGCTCGTCGACCCGCCGCAGGAGGTTGCGAAACTCGTAGCGGCGGAAGATCTCCTTCAGCTCCGACCGGTCCGGCGGCGAGAGCACGAGCTCGGCGGGGTCGACCTCGAGCGGGAGGTCGCGCCGCATCGTCGCGAGCACCTTGGACGCGCGCGCCTGGTCGGCATTCTCCCTGAGCGACTTCGCGCGCCCCGGCGAGAGCTCGTCCACGTGCTCGAGCACTCCTTCGAGCGAGCCGTACTGCGAGATCAGCTGGCCCGCAGTCTTGTCCCCGATGCCCGGAACGCCGGGGATGTTGTCGGACGTGTCGCCCTTGAGCCCGATGAAGTCCGGCACCTGCTCGGGCGTGACGCCGTAGCGGGCGAAGACGCGCTCGGGCGTGTAGACGTGGACGTCGGCGACCCCGCGCGGCGTCATCATCAGGCAGACGTTGTCCGTGCACAGCTGGAACGCGTCACGGTCGGTCGAGACGACGCACGTCCGGATCCCCGCTTCGTCGGCGCGCGTGGCCAGCGTCGCGATGACGTCGTCCGCCTCCCACCCCTCGAACTCGAGGTTCGCGTAGCCGAACGACTCCACGATGGGCCGCAGGTGCGGGAACTGCTCGCGCAGGAGATCGGGCATCGGCCGCCGGTCGACCTTGTACTCCGCGTCGAGCTCCTTCCGGTGCACCGGGCTCGTGTCCCAGGCGACCGCCACCCCCTTCGGCTTGTAGTCCGAAAGGAGCTTGAAGAGCATGTTCGTGAAGCCCAGGAGCGCGTTCGTCGGGAAGCCCTCGGTCGTCGCGAGCTCCTCGGGCAGCGCGAAGAACGCCCGGTAGGCGAGGTTGTTGCCGTCCACGAGGAAGAGCTCGGACTCGCGCGCGGGGCCGTCGTCGAGCTGCAGCTCGGCGCCGGTCAGGGTCTTCGGCATAGAGACACTTTATGCCGAGCGCAATCCGGCGAGACGCCGTCCGACCCGCGCGGCCATACTCTCCCCGTGGCTGGGCTCAACCTGATTCCCGGTCGGGGAAACGGCTATGGACCGGCGAGCCTGCCGCCGGGGGAGTTCCGGACCGTTCTGGCCGACCCGCCCTGGCGGTTCCTGAACCGGACGGGCAAGGTCGCGCCCGAGCATCGCCGCCTCGCCCGATACGACACGATGACGGTTCCGGAGATCTGCGCCCTGCCCGTCGAGCAGGCCGTCGCGGCGAAGAGCCACCTGTACCTCTGGGTACCGAACGCGCTGCTCGCGGACGGGCTCGCGGTGATGGGCGCATGGGGGTTCACCTACAAGTCCAACCTCGTCTGGCACAAGACGCGGAAGGACGGAGGAAGCGACGGCCGCGGCGTCGGCTTCTACTTCCGCAACGTGACGGAGCTCGTCCTGTTCGGCGTCAGGGGGCATCTGCGCACGCTCGACCCGGGACGGTCGCAGGTCAACCTGTTCGCCAGCCGGAAGCGCGAGCATTCGCGGAAGCCCGACGAGCTCTACGACATCATCGAGGGCTGCAGCCCCGGGCCGTACCTCGAGCTGTTCGCCCGCTATCCGCGGCCGGGCTGGACGGCCTGGGGCAACGAGGCGGCCGAAGACGTCACGCCACGCGGCCGCCGGTACCCGGCCTACCGGTAGCCGGTGACGATCCCGGGCTTCCCGGAATCGCTTGTCGCCACCGAGGAGGGCATCGTCGAGCCCGCCGGCGCGGTCGGGGAACCCACGATCGCCGGGCTGCCCGAGGGATACCGGTACGGCGTCACCCGCTACGCTGACCTGATCCTCAAGGAGGCGTTCCCCGACCACCTCGGGCAGCTCTCACAGGTTCTCGCCGACTTTCGCCCGGCGCGCTCGGAGCTACTGTCCGGAGGAGGAAACAAGGCCTCCTTCACACGCCGCTTCGACGAGGCGCTCCGGGCGCACGGGTGGGGGAAGCGAAACATCGAGATCGGAAAGACCGTCGACGGCAGCACGATCTCGCGCGTTCGCGGGCACGAGATCGACATGTTCCTCGCCGGGCCGACGGGCGGCGGCTGGCCCGGGATCGCGGTCGAGATGGAGTGGAACAACAAGGATCCGTTCTTCGACCGCGACCTGCTCAACTTCCAGGCGCTGCACCGCGAGGGCGTGCTGGCCGTCGGCGTTGTCGTCACGAGGGGCCCCGCCCTGCAGGAGCGCCTCAAGCTGCTCGCCCCGAAATACGGCGAGTCCACGACCCACTGGCGCAAGCTCGTCTCCCGCGTGAACCTGGGCGGCGGAGGCGAGTGCCCGCTGTTCCTGATCGGCATCGAGCCGGCCCGGATCCAGGGGTTCGCTGACTAGTCCTCGCCGAGGTAGGCCTTGCGGACCTGCGGGTTCTTGGCGAGAGCATTCGCGTCGTCGGTGAGCGCGATGTGGCCCGTCTCCATGACGTAGCCGCGGTTCGCGACCTCGAGCGCCATCAGGGCGTTCTGCTCGACGAGCAGGATCGGCGTGCCCTGCTCGTTGATCTCGATGACGATCTCGAAGATCTTCTCGACGAAGATGGGCGCGAGGCCCATCGAAGGTTCGTCCAGCATCAGGAGCTGCGGGCGGGCCATGAGCGCACGGCCCATAGCCACCATCTGCTGCTCGCCGCCCGAGAGCGTTCCGGCCTTCTGCGTCTTTCGCTCGGAGAGGCGGGGGAACAGCGTGTAGACGCGCTCGAGGTCGTCCTTGAGCGTGGAGCGGTCCTTGAGCTGAAACGTGCCCATCTCGAGGTTCTCGAGGACGGTCATGCGCGGAAAGAGCTTGCGCCCCTCAGGCGACTGGGAGATGCCCATGGCCACGATCTTGTGCGGAGCCGCGCTCGTGATGTTCTCACCCTTGAAGGTGATGGTGCCGCGCCGCGGGCGGTTCAGTCCGTTGATCGAGCGGAGCGTCGTCGACTTGCCCGCTCCGTTCGCGCCGATCAGCGTCACGATCTCGCCTTTGCGGACCTCGATCGTGATGCCCTTGAGCGCGTGGATCGCGCCGTAGTAGGTGTGCATGTCGGTCACCTGGAGGATGACCCCGTCGCCGCCCGGAGTCGGCGGCGGCTCAGCGGCCTTGGGCTGGGGGGCCTGGTGCTCGGGTACGTGCTCGCTCATTGTCCGCCTCCCGCGCTCGCCGCCTTGCCGAGGTAGGCCTCGATGACGCGCTCGTCCTTCTGGATCTCCACAGGCGCGCCCTCGGCGATCTTCTCGCCGTAGTCGAGGACGGTGACGCGGTCGGAGACGCCCATGACCACCTTCATGTCGTGCTCGATGAGAAGGATCGTGAGGGCCTGCTCCTCGCGCAGCCTGCCCACGAACTCGATGAATGTGGCCGTCTCCTGCGGGTTCATCCCGGCCGTCGGCTCGTCCAGGAGCAGGAGCTTCGGGCCCGTCGCCAGGGCCCGGGCCACCTCGAGCCGCCGCTGATCGCCGTAGGGGAGGTTCCGCGCCAGGCTGTTGTCGCGGTCCTTGAGGCCGGAGAACGCGAGCAGCTCCCGTGCGCGAGCGGCCGCCTCCTTCTCCTCGCGACGGACGCGCGGGATCCCGAAGATGGAGCCCAGGATGCCCCCTTTGAGCCGGTGGTGCATCCCGACCAGGACGTTCTCGAGCGAGGTCATGTATTCGAACAGGCGAATGTTCTGGAAGGTCCGGCCCACGCCCAGCTTCGTGATCTGGTGCGGAGGCTTCCCGGTGACGTCGGTGCCGTCGAAGTCGATCAACCCCGACGTGGGCTTGTAGACGCCCGTGAGCATGTTGAAGAAGGTCGTCTTGCCGGCACCGTTCGGTCCGATCAGTCCGACGATCGCACCCCGCGGGATCACGAAGTCCACGTCGTTGACCGCGACAAGGCCGCCGAACTCCTTCCGAACCTGTTGCACCGTGAGCAGGTTGTCCGCCATCACTCGTGCCGCTCCCCGTAGAGGGTGTCGGAGGGCAGGCCACCCTCCTCGAGCTCTTGTCTGCGCCGCCCTTCGGGTATCAGCCCGACGGGCCGGAAGAGCATCATCAGCACGATGATGACGCCGTAGATCCCGAACTGGACCTCGGTCACCTCGAACCTGAGGGGTGTCTCGCGATTGAGCCAGCCCCCGATGTTCGCCAACCCCTCCTGGTTCAGCCACGTGAGGATGGCGCCGGCGACGACGACACCCCAGACGCTCCCCATCCCGCCGAGGATGACCATGCAGAGCAGGAAGACAGAGATGTTGAAGTAGAAGTCGGCGGGGAAGGCGCCGCTCTTGAAGCTCGCGTAGTAGGCGCCCGCGACCCCGCCGAAGAAGGCGCCAATCGCGTACGACCAGGTCTTCGTGCGCATGAGCGGCACGCCCATGGCCGCCGCCGCCGTCTCGTCCTCGCGGATGGCGACCCAGGCACGGCCGAGTCGCGAGTCGCGCAGCCGCACCGAGCAGAAGATCGTGATCAGGAGCAGTGCGAGCGCGCTCCAGTAGAAGAGGTTGGCCCTGTCGAACGACTGCTGGAAGTTGATCGGCAGGCCGATCGACTCGTTCAGGCTCTGCCCGAAGCCCGGCGCGTCGATCGGGTTGATCCCGAAGCTGCCGGCCGTAAGGTCGAAGACCCCGGTCCGGGACGAACGTCGTCCCCGTTGTTGACGAACTGCGGGATGATCTCGCCGAACCCGAGGGTCACGATCGCCAGGTAGTCCCCGCGCAGTCGCAGCGTCGGAAGGCCGATCAGGATCCCGGCGAGCGCGGTGAGCGCGCCCGCGACCAGGAGGACGAGCCAGATATTGATGTGGATGCCCTGCAGCTCGCGCGAGATCCCGACGGAGCCGAGGTGGAACTTCACCTGCTGGAAGTGGCCGGACGCGAACCAGCCTGCGGTGTACGCGCCGACCGCGTAGAACGCCACGTAGCCGAGGTCGAGCAGCCCGCAGTAGCCGACGACGATGTTGAGGCCGACGGCCATCATGATGAAGACGATCATGATCACGGCCGTGCTCACGCTCGGGAAGCTCTGGATCACGGGGACACTGGTCGGCAGGCTGCCGTAGTAGACGGGGTAGAGCGCCGCCAGCGAAAGCAGGGCGATGCCGGGAATGAGGCTGCGCGCGCGCGGGGGCAGCCGCTGCCAGCTGCGCCTAAGCTCGTTCCGGAAGCCGCGCAGGCGGTCGCCGAAGCCGGTGTCAGCGGAGCCCTCGGTCGCCATCAGGCCCCTTCCGGCGTCCGCTCGCCGAGGAGCCCCTCCGGGCGGAAGACGAGGATGGCGATCAGGATGCCGAACACGAGCGAGCGGGTCCAGGCGCCACCGAGCGTCCAGTGCGTAAGCCCTTCGTTCCACGACTGGATGAGCCCGATCAGGATGCCGCCCAGCGTGGCGCCGGCCAGGTTGCCGATGCCCCCGAGCACGGCGGCGGTGAAGGCGATGAGGCCCAGCTCGAAGCCCGTGTTGAAGCGCATGTTGAACAGGAGCAGGAAGAGCAAGCCCGCGGCTCCGGCGAGCGCGCCGGCGAGGACGAACGTGTACGAGATCGTCCGGTTGACGTTGATCCCCATCATCGCGGCCGCGTCCTGGTTCTGGGCGACGGCGCGCATCCCCTTACCCTGCTTTGTCGACGTGACGAGCCACGTGAGGATGAGCAGGACGGGGACCGTGATGAGCACGACCACCAGCTTGTTCCAGGCGAGCGAGACCTCGCCGATGGTGAACGCCGGCGTCGACGGGATCAGGTCCGCCGCACTGTAGAAGCCCACGCCGTAGAAGTAGAGCGAGATGTTCGAGACGATGAACGACATCCCCACCGCGGTGATGAGCATCGTGAGTCGCGGCTGGTCTCGCAGACGCCGGTAGGCGAGAAACTCGATCGAGGCGTTCAGGGTCGCCGCGAAGGCCGCCGCCAACAGCATCGTCAGGAAAAGCCCGCCGATGAGAGCGATCGTAGACGTGTTCGCCGTCAGGCCGAGCAGCTCGATCGAAATCGTGTACGACACGAGGCCCGCGAGGGTGAAGACGTCGCCGTGCGCGAAGTTGATCAGCTGGAGGATCCCGTAGACGAGCGTGTAGCCCAGAGCCACAAGCGCGAACACACATCCCGTCGTGAACCCGATGAGCGAGATGTTGATGAACAACGCCGGGTCCACGATGAAGTTTCGGAGGAGCCAGACGACGATCAGAGCGACAAAGAAGAGCCCGATGATCGAGAGCACGCTCGGCCGTCGTCGTCTGCCGAGTGCCTCGCGGGGCGATGGCCGTTCCGGTTGCGCCTCGACTGTCATCTCACCTCCTTCTCAGGAGGGCCTCGGGGGAGGGCCGAGGCCCTCCCCCGAGCCGCCTTAGTCGGTGCTATTCAATACCAAGGGCAGCGTCGACGTTCTCCTGTGCCGGCGCAATGGTGGTCACCGGCTCGAGCTCCTCCGCGCCCACGGAGATGCTGATGTTGACGATGTCGCCGCTCGAGATCGGGTCGCCCTCGGGACTGAACGTGAAGTCACCGAGGAAGCAGCCCACGCAATCCGTCGCGAACATCTGCGTGATCACGTCCGCCCGGCTCCCGTCGGAGGCCGCGATCGCGTCCAAGAGGACCACGGCCGCCTGCGCCCCGTAGATCGCGTACGGGTCGACGGGCTCGCCGCCGAGCGACTCCTCGAAGGTCGTGATGAACGCCTGGGCCGCCTCGGACGCGAACTCGTCGGTCGGAAGACCAGCGACCGAGAAGAAGGCGCCGCGCGTGTTCTCGACACCCGCCTCGTCGATCGTCGTCTGTGTCGTGAAGCCGTCCGGCATGTACAGCTTGACGGTCTCGTTGTCACCGACGACCTTGACCTTGTCCTTGATCAGCTGGGCGCCGTTCTCGTCGATCAGGCCGCCGAAGAACACACCGTCTGCTCCCGACTCCTTGACCTGATTCATGAGCGCCTCGTAGTTCGAGGCCTTCGGATCCCACGCTTCGAAGCCGACGATCTCGATGCCGAGGAACGCCGCCGCGTCGCGGGTGTTCGAAGCGACGCCGAGGCCGTACGCCTGCTCGTCGTTGAGGATGTACAGCTTCGTCGTCCCCTGCTCCTGCATGAACTCGGCCACGGCCGCGCCCTGGTAGGCATCGTTGGCCACGACCCGCGCGTAGTTGCGGCTACCGGTCGGGTAGTACACGTCCGGCTCGTCTGCCGAGCAGGCAGGGGCGGCCTGAGTCAGGCAGACGAACGTGTTCGCCGGCGAGACCATCGCCAGAGCGCCGCCCGGCGCCTGATTCAGGACCGGGATGATGATCGCCGCGCAGCCCGAGTTGAACGTACCGATCACCCCGAGGAGACTCGCGTTATCGGCGTAGGAGTTCGCGTTCTGGCTGCACTTGCCCGAATCCCACGCGGCGGCCTGGGCCGTCGCGTCGTCGCACGACTGGTAGCCGACGTTGATGTTCCCGGCCTTCCAGCCTCTCTCCTCGAGCAGCTGCCTGATCGCCGCAGTGATCTGCAACGTCTGGGTCCGCGAGGACCCCTGCAGCGGCAGGTCGGAGGCGATCAGGACGTCCGGATCGCCCTCGCCCTCATACTCGATGTCGGTGCACGATGACGACGGAAGCGCGGTCACCGGCGGGAAGTCCACAGTCGGTTCCCCGCCGGTGTCCTCTCCGCCCGTCGCCGCCGCATCGGTCGTGTCGTCGTCGTCGCCACCGCAGCCCACCGCCGCGAACGCGAATGCGCCGACAAGCAGTACGAGTAACGCCAAAATCGTCCTTCGTTTCACCACTCCTCCTCTTCGCCCGATTCCTGTTTCGGCACCGCACCCGGCGAGCACCGTTCGAAGGTGTCCGCGATTATGAACCTGGGCTCAGCGCCCTTGCAACCCCCTGCCGATACGATGTGCCTCAGTGGAGCGCGCCGAAGTGGCGGAACTGGAAGACGCGCTGGACTCAAAATCCAGTGGGGCTCTGCCCCGTGCGGGTTCGAACCCCGCCTTCGGCATCCTTCGCCACCTCCTCACGCCTTGATCGGACCATCGGATCAGGTTGGGTACGTCCAAAGAGACGACCGGACGAGACCGAAGTTAGGCGAATGAGCAAACGTGTTGCACTCCTCACAGGAGGAGGGGACTGCCCCGGCCTGAACGCGGTCATCCGTGCGGTCACGCGGAGGTCGCTCGACCGAGGGTACGAAGTCGTCGGCGTCCGGGAGGGCTGGCGCGGGCTCGTCGATGGCAAGTTCCAGCCGCTCGACGACCGCGCCATCTCGGGGATCCTCCCGCGCGGCGGCACGATCCTCGGCACAACCCGGACGAACCCGTACAAGGTCGAGGGCGGAGTCGAGCGCGTGCTCGAGCACTTCGCCGGGGAGCGCCTCGACGCGCTGGTCGCCATCGGCGGCGAGGACACGCTTGGCGTCGCCTCGCACCTTTTCGAAGAACACGCCTTCCCGGTTGTGGGCGTCCCGAAGACGATCGACAACGACCTCTCCGCGACCGACTACACCTTCGGCTTCGACACGGCCTTGACCGTCGCCACCGAGGCGATCGACCGCCTGCACACGACGGCGGAGTCCCACAACCGCGTGATGGTCGTCGAGGTCATGGGCCGGCACACCGGCTGGATCGCAGTGCTGAGCGGCATCGCCGGCGGCGCCGACGTCATCCTCATCCCGGAGCACCCGATCACGATCGAGGAGGCCTGCCGGGACATCCAGCGCCGCCACGAGCGCGGCAAGGACTTCTCCATCGTGGTCGTGAGCGAGGGCTACGAGCTCACCTACGCCTCCGGCGAGAAGCAGCAGGTCGCTCAGGCACCGGCCGCCACGGATCAGTTCGGCCACGTCCGTCTGGGCGGAATCGGCGACGTGCTCGCGGCCGAGATCGAGGAGCGGACGGGCTACGAGACGCGGGTCACCGTCCTCGGGCACGTGCAGCGCGGCGGCACGCCGACCCCGCACGACCGCATCCTCGCCACGCGCTACGGGCTCAAGGCGGCCGACCTGGTGCACGCTGAGCGCTGGGGCGCGATGGCCTCGCTTCGCGGCGATGAGATCGTCGAGGTGCCGCTCCGCGACGCCGTCGCCGAGCTGAAGACCGTCCCGCCCGAGTTCTACGACGCGGCCAAGGTCTTCTTCGGCTAACCGCTCGGTCGGAGCGCCACTTTCGGCACGTTTTTCTGCACCACGGGCGCGGTTTTCAGCGTTACGCTGTAAGAACTCGAATCGGAATGACGCTTCGCCGGCGCGGCGTCCTGGGTGAGTGCGATGCAAGGACGCAGGGCGCCCGAATAGCAGCGCTATTCGGGCAACCGAGGACGCCGCAGCGCGCCGCCCAGGGCGTCGCGCCGGCTCAAGGCTTCATTCTGCTTCGGGTTCTAAGCGGAGGGAGGCCCGCGGCCGGCCCCCGCGGGCGCGCGTGTATCTCTGTCACTGAAAGAGGAGCAGCAGGCGTCGGCCGGCGCGTAGTCGTCCGTCAGGCGGGGACGTCGCCGGTCGGGATGAAGGCGTCGTGACCGGTCGGGCTAACGCGTTGCTTCGGGGCCATGCACGAGCTCCGCGAGGATCGCTTCGAAGTCGGGGGCGAGTGCGAGCCCGTGCACAAGAATCGCGTCGACCCCCGCCCGCTCCAGCGCCACGACCTGGTCGCGGGAGACGATCCGCGCCTCCGACACGACGAGCTTGCCGGCAGGAACGTCGGCGAGCAGGTCGAGTGTCCGTTCCAGGTCCTCCTCGTCGTCGTCGAGCCCGCGCTCGGAGATGAGCACGACCTCGGGATCGATGCGCTCGAGCACCTCCTCGAGCTCGTCCTCCTCGCGAACGTCGACGGCGAAGTCGAGGCCGAGCTCGTACGAGACCGCGTAGAGCTGCTCGAGCCGTCCCTCGTCGGAGACGGCCTGGTACGAGACGACGAGCGCGTCCGCCCCCGCCGCCGAGACCGCCTCCGGGTCGCCGGTCCGCGCGACGATCGCGAGCGCGGTCTGCGCCCGCGCCCGCTCGACGTCCTCGGCCCGGACCGCGATCGCCTCGGCTCCCGCCGCCTCGGCGAGCGCCGCCAGCGCCTCCACGTCCCCTTCGAGCACGGGGATGACGGAGATGCCGTCACCCTCGGAGATCGCCTGGCTGAAACGGCTCACGAACGAGGAGCTTAGATGCCTACACGCCGATCGGGTGCCAGACGGTCTTCAGCTCGAGGAAGGCGGCCGCGTGCCAGAGCGACTGGCCGTCCCCGTTTCGCGCGATCCGCTTCACGTTGTCGGCCGCGAGACGCTCGAGCTCCGCCACGTCGTCGGTGGCACCGGCGAGGTCGAGCGCGTTCACGTCCATGTGCCCCGCGAGCACCGGCGAGAGCTCGCGCTTGCGCCCGGTGATGACGTTGACGACGCCGCCGGGGACATCGGAGGTCGCCAGCACCTCGGCGAGCGTGACCGCCGCGAGCGGGCGGTGCTCCGAGGCGAGCACGACGGCGACGTTCCCGCCCACGACGGCCGGTGCCAGCCGCGAGACCAGGCCTGCGAGCGGCGGCTCCTCCGGCGCGACGATGCCGACGATGCCGGTCGGCTCCGGCACTGTGAAGTTGAAGTAGGGCCCGGCTACCGGGTTCGAGGAGCCGAGCACCTGGGCGAGCTTGTCGGCCCAGCCGGCGTACCAGACCCAGCGATCGACGGCGGCGTCCACCTCGGCTTCGTCGCCCGTCAGCTCGGCGAACTCGGCCTTGCGGCCCTCCATCATCTCGGCGACGCGGTACAGAACCTGGCCCCGGTTGTACGCCGTCATGCTTGCCCACTTCGGGAACGCCCCGCGCGCGGCGCGCACCGCATCGCGCACGTCCTTGCGCGAGCCGAGCGCGACGTTGGCGCCCTCGACCTCGTAGGTGCGCCCCGATTCCGAGCGCGGGAACGCGCCGCCCAGGTAGAGCTTGTACGTCTTCCTGACGGGCAGCCGGCTCACTCGTCGAACTCCAGGTAGGGGCCGAGCCCGTGGAGGCCGCCCTCACGGCCGAAGCCGGACTCCTGGTAGCCGCCGAAGGGCGACGTGGGATCGAAGCGGTTGTAGGTGTTCGCCCAGATGACGCCGGCGCGCAGCCGCTGCGCCATGGAGAGGATGCGCGAGCCCTTCTCCGTCCAGACGCCTGCCGAGAGCCCGTACGGGGTGTTGTTCGCCTTCTCGACCGCCTCGTCGGGCGTGCGGAAGGTGAGGACGGACAGCACGGGCCCGAAGATCTCCTCCTGCGCGATGCGGTAGCTCTGCGCCACGTTCGTGAAGACCGTCGGCGGAAACCACCAGCCCTTCTCCGGCAGCCGGCAGGGCGGCTGGTAGATCTCGGCGCCCTCCTCCTCCCCGCTCGCCACGAGCTCCTTGATCCGCTCGAGCTGCTCGCGCGAGTTGATGGCGCCGACGTCGGTGTTCTTGTCGAGCGGGTCGCCGACGCGCAGCGTGCCCATCCGGCGCTTCAGCTTCACGAGCACCTCCTCGTACACGGACTCCTGGACGAAGAGGCGCGAGCCGGCGCAGCAGACGTGGCCCTGGTTGAAGTAGATGCCGTTGATGATCCCCTCGACGGCCTGGTCGAGCGGCGCGTCGTCGAAGATCACGTTTGCCGCCTTGCCGCCAAGCTCCAGCGTCAGCTTCTTGCCGGTGCCCGCGACAAGGCGCATGATCTCCTTGCCGACCTCGGTGGACCCGGTGAAGGCGATCTTGTCGATGCCGGGGTGCTTGACGAGCTCGGCGCCCGCGCGGCCGTCGCCGGTGACGATGTTGACGACGCCGGCCGGAAGCTCGGCCTGGCGCAGGACGTCGCAGAAGAGCAGCGCGGTCAGCGGCGTCGACTCGGCCGGCTTGAGCACTACCGTGTTCCCCGCCGCCAGCGCCGGGGCGATCTTCCACGAGAGCATCAGGAGCGGGAAGTTCCACGGGATGATCTGCCCGGCGACGCCGATCGGCCGCGGCCTGCGGTTCGGGAAGGCGTACTCGAGCTTGTCCGCCCAGCCGGCGTAGTAGAAGAAGTGCGCGGCCGCGAGCGGAAGGTCGACGTCGCGCGACTCCCGGATCGGCTTGCCGCCGTCGAGCGACTCCAGGACGGCGAACTCGCGGGAGCGCTCCTGGAGGACGCGCGCGATCCGGAACAGATACTTGGCACGTTCGCTCGAGGGAAGGTCCGACCAGCCGTCGGCGAATGCGTCGCGCGCGGTCCCGACGGCGAGGTCAACGTCCTCAGCCCCGGCGTAGGCCACCTCCGCGAGCGGCTCCTCGTCGCGCGGCGACACGCTCGGCGCGTACTCGCCCGAGCGCGGCTCGACCCACTCGCCCCCGACGAAGAGGCCGTAGCGCTCCTCGAGGCGCACGATGTCCCGCGACTCCGGTGCGGGCGCGTACTCGAAGGCGGAAGGGACCGGTGAACGGTCCTGGTGTTTTTCGACGTCGCTCACGTCTCGGCCCAATGGTACCGTCGGCCCCGTGCTGCGCCGCCTACGGCGCAATCGGCGCCGGTTCGTGCTGGAGCTCCCGCCCCGCGGCTCGGTCTGCGCCGAGATCGGCGTTTGGGCCGGGGACTTCTCGGCGGAGATCCTCAAGGTGGCCCGCCCCGCCAAGCTCCACCTCGTCGACCCGTGGGCGTTCATGGACGGAGAGGCATACGCCGAGTCGCGCTACGGCGGCAAGGTCGCGGCCGACCAGGAGGCCATGGACGAGCTCTACGCGGGCGTCGTCCGCCGCTTCGCCGAGCCGATCGCGGCCGGCGTCGTCGAGGTGCACCGGTGCCGGTCGGGCGAGGCGGCCGGCCGGTTCCCAGACGCGAGCTTCGACTGGATCTACGTCGACGGCAACCACCTGTACGAGTACGTCCGCGCCGACCTGGAGCGCTACGACCCGAAGGTGAAGCCAGGCGGGCTGATCGCCGGCGACGACTACGGCGTCCGCGGCTGGTGGGATGACGGGGTGACCCGGGCCGTCGACGAGTTCGTCGAGGCCCGCGGCTACGAGGTCGTCTCGCTGGACGCGAGCCAGTTCGTGCTCAGGAAGACCTGAGTCGAGCCGCGCGCTCTGCTGGGAAGGCTCGATACGGTCCGCCCCAGAAATCCCGAATCCGCTGGGAGAAGACGATGCCTCAGATCGAGCTTGAGCCTGTCGACCGGGTTCGTGTGACGATCGTGATGGACAACATCACCGATCCTCTGATCCCGGATCACGGGCCGGTGCGCCGGCTCAGCTGGCCCAAGGCGCTGGCCGACTCGGCTGCGCAGGTTCCTACCCGGCTCGCCGTCGACGGCAAGGTTCCCGACGCGCTGGTCGCCGAGCCCGGCTTTTCGGCGCTCGTGCGAGTCGAGAAGAACGGGCGCGAGCGCACGCTGCTCTTCGACACCGGTGTTTCTCCGACGGGGATGGTCGAGAACATGCGCCGGCTGGGACTTTCGCTGGGAGACGTGGAGGTGATCGTGCTCAGCCACGGCCACTGGGACCACGTCACCGGGATGGAGGGCGTGGCGCGAACGCTCGGACGCGCCGGGCTGCCGGTGCTGATCCATCCCGAGTTCTGGAGCCGGCGCAGGATCCGCTTTCCGGGGATCGACCCGGCCGAGCTTCCTTCGACGAGTCGCTCCGCCCTGGAAGGCGCCGGCTTCGAGATCGTCGAGGAGCGCCGGCCTTCCTTCCTGCTCGACGGCTCGGTGCTGATCACGGGCGAGGTCGACCGAACGACGGAGTTCGAGACGGGCTTCGGAGGGCATGAAGCCCTCCGCGACGACGGCTCGCAGCCCGACCCGATGATCCTCGACGACCAGGCGCTTGTGCTGCGGCTGCCCGAGGGTGGGCTCGTCGTCCTCAGCGGTTGCGGGCACGCCGGGATCGTGAACACGGTCCGGTACGCCCAGAGGCTGACCGGGCAGCAGGAGATCGCCGCGATCATCGGCGGCTTCCACCTGAGCGGCCCGATGTTCGAGCCGATCATCGGCCCGACCGTCCGCGCATTCGACGAGCTCGCCCCGTCCCTCATCGTTCCGGCCCACTGCACCGGCTGGAAGGCCGTCCACCAGCTCGCCGCACGCTTTCCTCGACGCATTCACCCAGAGCACGGTCGGGACCACGATCGAGCTCTGATCTCGCGCGACCTATCCCTTGTCGGCCTCGTGGCCGCTCGGCGGACGTCGTCCGCACCCGGTGGACGTCGTCGCGCGGAGGGAGAAGGACGTAGAAGTCAGCCGGGCCGAGCGAACGCCTCTCGACGAGCTCGAGCGCGCCGCTGCGCTCGGCGTAGAGCGACGTTCCGCCAATCCTCCTAGTCGATGGTGAAGTAGTCCGGGCCCTGGTAGCGGCCCGTGCGCTCCTTGCGGATCTGCATGAGGACGTCGTTCAGGAGCGAGGAAGCGCCGAAGCGGAAGAGGTCCGGCGTGAGCCACTCGGGCCCGAGCGTCTCGTGCAGGAGCACGAGGTACTGCACGGCCTGCTTCGAATAGCGGATGCCGCCGGCCGGCTTCATGCCGATCCTCCGCCCAGTCTCCTCGTAGACGTCCCGGATCGCCTCGAGCATGACCAGGGTGACCGGCAGTGTCGCCGCCGGCTCGATCTTGCCGGTGGACGTCTTGATGAAGTCGGCCCCGCCGGCGACGGCTAGCAGGCTGGCGCGCCGGACGTTGTCGTACGTGCCGAGCTCGCCGGTCTCGAGGATCACCTTCAGGTGCGCCCGGCCGCTCGCCTCCTTCACGCGCCGCACCTCGTCGTAGACCTTCGCGTAGTGGCCCGAGAGGAAGGCGCCGCGGTCGATGACCATGTCGATCTCGTCCGCGCCGAGCTCGGCAACGCGGGCAGCCTCCTCCACCTTGAGGTCCGTCGGCACCTGCCCGGACGGGAACGCAGTCGAGACGGAGGCGACCTTGACGCCGCTCCCACGCACCCGCTCGAGGGCGTGCGGGACGAGGTTCGGGTAGACGCATACCGCAGCCACGGAGGGCACCGTCAGGTCGGCCGGGTCGGGCCGCATCGCCTTGGAGCTCAGCGCGGCGACCTTCCCGGGCGTGTCCGCGCCCTCGAGGGTCGTCAAATCCATCATCCGCACGGCGAGGTCGAGGGCGAAGAGCTTCGACTCGCGCTTGATCGACCGGCTCGCAAGCGCGGCGGCCCGCTGCTCGACCGCCACCTGGTCGACGGAGCCGATGCGGGGCAGGCGGGGCTCGAGGGGAAGCTCGAACCCGCTCGGCAATGCAGGTGCCTGAGCCATGCACGAAGTGTAGCCCTCGCGTAGTCTCGCCCTGTGCCGTCGTTCGCCTTGGCCGCAGGCCTCGCCCAGAGCGCCAACATCCTCCGGGAGACCGGGAACCGCGTCGTCGGCATCCCCGAGATCGCCGGGAGCCTGGCGGGCTCGCGCCGCCCGAAGAAGCTCCGCATCCGCGTCGTCGTCCTCCGGGACGAGCAGGGGAAGCCGGTGGCGGCGCCGGAGGACGTCGAGCCGAGCCTCGTCGAGGCCCGTCGCGTGCTCCGCGAGACGCTGGCGATCGACCTCCTCTCGGCGGCGGAGCCGATGGTGACGACGCTCGAGGTTCCCGCGCCGCCCTCCGCGCTCGACTCGCCCTGCGCCGAGGGCTCCTTGAAGGCCGACTTCGGCGACGGCGGCGCCTTCTTCCGCCAGCACGTGGAACGGGGGACGATCAGCGGCTCCCGCGGCCCGATCACGGTCTTCGTCGTGCGGGAGGTGCTCGGCAAGGCCGGCTGCTCGCTCGGCCCGCTCGTCGACCACGTCACGGTGGACAAGTCCGCCTTCGAGGACAAGCGCCTGCGCGTCCTCGCCCACGAGCTCGGCCACGCGTGCGGCCTCCCCCACTCGAACGCGCCCGAGAACCTGATGCTCCCGAAGGGCATTGGCGACCGCCTGCATCCTTGGCAGATCGCGGTCTTCCGCAGCTCCCGGCACGTCACGTACCGCTAGGAGGGATTGGCGGAATGTCGCTCGTCGCCGGGGTGCGATGGTCGTTCCGAGGCAAGGACACAGGGAGTGCTCGTAGCCGGAGGCTACGGGCGCGACTGAGGACACAGTCCTCGGGGCGAGCAGCGCGGCCCGGCGGCACAGGCTGCGTTTCGCTAAGCCCTCCTAGTACCGGGCCTCAGCCCGAGGGCGGTTCGTGCCGATGAAGGCTGCATGAAGCGCCAGATGAGCACGAAGGCGGCACTCGTCGGCCTCGCGGCGTCCCTCGTCGGATTCGCGGTCGCGTCCGTCGCCTACTTCGGCCCGCGCCGCTACTCCTAGAGTACGCCGCCCGGGTTCTCCCTCTCGGCGACCCTAGTTAGGGCGCTTGGAATGCTCGCGCACGCGGCCTAGAATCGGGCCATCGAGGACAACGAGATCGTCGGAACGCGCTCTCCGGGATCGACATCAGGGACGGCAGCCGTCCAACGCTGAGGGGCAACCGCATCGCGGAACAAGCTCGCCGGGATCACGATCAGGGACGGCGGTGGGGTCGTGGCGGAAGGGAACGACCTGC
Source organism: uncultured Actinomycetes bacterium (assembly GCA_963794055.1). Lineage (GTDB taxonomy): Bacteria > Actinomycetota > Thermoleophilia > Gaiellales > Gaiellaceae > JAIBJN01. The sequence continues at coordinate 43,220 of CAWCCL010000004.1, read as the reverse complement.
GCGGCAACGAAGGCGGCGCCTGGGACGTCGACGAGAGCAGCAAGGCGAATGTCGAGGCGAAGGACAATCAGGAGGAGTAGGCGCCGGAACCGGCGCAGCTACTCCCGCTAGGCCACGACCAGCTCGTTCAGGAGCGGCGCCGTGTCGAGCGGGTCGAAGCCGATCCGGTCGGCGATCTCCTCGCTCGTCGGCAGCGTCCCTTCCGTAAAGAGCGCGCGGAGCAGCTCCCCGGTCTCCGGCCGGCGCCACCAGTCCTCGCCGATCGTCTCGCGCAGGTGGGAGCGCAGCTGTGCGGTCCGGATCCACGCGCGCAGGTAGTCGGCGGAGTAGAAGTCGCCGTCCATGTCGGCGAGGTAGCCGTCCGCCCGGTAGCGGAAGCCGACCGCCGCGCGCAGGTTGTCCTCGTAGGTCTGCGCGTAGTCGTTCGCGTTCTCGAAGTCGCCCCAGAACTTCAGCTCGTAGGCGAGCTTGGCGGCGTAGCGCCGGAAGAGGAACACCTCGAGGAAGCGCGCGGCTTCGGCGCGCTCGGCGTCCTCCGCGTCCGAGATGCCGAAGTGGAGCGAGTGCCAGCCGCGCTCGCGCGTGATCGACTCGATCAGGAAGGAGTAGATCTCGGTCAGCGCATGGTCGCGCGAGAGGCGCCGGAACGTGTACGGGAGCTCGGGGTCGAGCCCCGCGTAGTGCAGCGCGTGGCCGGCCTCGTGCAGGAAGGCCTGGTAGTCGTGAAGGCCGCCCTGCGCGCGGGTGATCAGGTGCACGACGGCGGGTGGGTCGGACGCGATGACGCAGGCGCGCGGGCTCTTCTGCGGCCGGTCGTCCAGGTCGAGCTTGATGCGGTCGTTCGCGGCCAGGTCGAAGCCGAGGCTGGAGAGCGTCTCCAGGCAGATCGGCACGCACTGGTCCTTCGCGTAGAGCTCCGCGAACGGGGACATCCGGCGCAGGTAGGAGACGTGGTACGACGCCGGCTCGGCGGTGCGCTCGCTGCCGAGGACCCGGTCGAGCCACTCCTCGCGCATGACCTGCCAGGACTCGTCCTGCTCGCGTGACGCGCGCTCGAGCGCGGCGGAGAGCGCCTGCAGGTCGATGTTCTTGCGCGCCGCGCTGCGGGCGACGGGGTCGGGCTCGCCGGAGAGCTCGGCGTCGAGCGCCTCGCCCTGCTGCATCAGCCGGTGGCGCCGGCAGTTGAACCCTGCGGAGACGTCCGCTGCGAGCTCGCCCAGCTCGTTGCGCGCCGCGTAGTCGTCGAGGATTGCGAGCTGGGCCTGGGCCGAGCGAAGCGGCAGCGACTCGCCGCGGAACTCGATGCGCTCGGCGAGAATCGCGTTCTCGAGCTTGTCGGACTCGTCGGCGAGATCCCGGACGATGACGCCGCCCGCGGCCGCCTCGCGCAGCCGGTAAAGGCGCTCCCCGGCCTCGCCCCGGACGTGCTCCCCGGCCTCGCGCAACGCGTCGTGCTGCTCTCGGGTGAAGAGATCCGCGTAGCGCTCGACGATCGCGGCCTGCTCGCTCGTCTCCTTCTCGCCGACCCTGACCGCGCGGCCCTCCTCGGAGCGCTCGTACAGGAACTGCGCGAGCTCGGCCTCGAATGCGTCCGGTGTCCTGACAACCGCCATTCCTCCACCCCCAAGTCGGATCTAGATACCCAACCGCTCGAGCGCTCCTTCATCCCGGCGCCATCTCGGTCTTACCTTCACGCGGAGCTCGAGAAACACCGGGCGCCCCAGAAGCGACTCAACCTCTGGCCTGGCACGCGTGCCAATCGTGCGGATCATACCCCCGCCCTTCCCGACGACGATTCCCTTCTGGGACTCCGTCTCGACCCAGACGTGCGCGCTCACACGACCCGCGTCGGCGTCGAGCTCGCCGACGTCGACCGAGATGGCGTGAGGCACCTCCTCCCGCGTCAGCTCGAGTGCCTTCTCGCGCACGATCTCCGCAATCCGGGCCTCGAGCGGGAGGTCGGTCGTCTGCCCCTCCTCGAAGTAGCGCGGCCCCTCGGGGAGCAGGCCGGCGAGATCGGCGCGAAGCGGCTCGAGGCCGTCTTCGGCGAGAGCGCTCACCGGATGCAGCGAGTGGAAGTCGCCGAGTGCGGCCGCCTCCACGATCTGCTCCGCGATCCGGCCCGGCTTTACGCGGTCGACCTTGTTCAGCGCGACGACCACCGGCGGGCCCGCGGCGTAGATCCGCTCCGCGATGAAGCGGTCGCCCGCACCGATCAGCTCGTCGGCTGCGAGCAGGAAGAGGAAGCCGTCCACGTCGTGAAGCGCCTCGTCCACCGTGCGCTGCATCCGCTCCGTCAACGGGTCGCGCGGCCGCTGGAAGCCGGGCAAGTCGAGGAGCACGAGCTGGAAGGGCTCGCCCTCTACCTCGCCGTTCACGACGGCGGAGATGCGGCGCCGCGTCGTCTGCGGCTTGTCGGAAACAATCGCCACCTTCCCGCCGGCGAGCGCGTTCACCAGGGTCGACTTCCCGACATTCGGGCGCCCTGCGACCGCGACGACCCCCGACCTCACAAGACGAACGAGTCCGGAAGCAGCTCGTCGGGCCGCCGCGTGAGCACTCCCCCGTCGTGCAGGAAGATCACACGGTCGACCCCGAACTCGTTGAGCCACTGCCGGCAGCCCCCGCACGGCGAGGCGGTAATCGCGACGGCTTCGACGTCTCCCGGCTTGACGCCCTCCGCGGCCGCGCGAGACAGGGCGCACACCTCCGCGCAGACACCTAGCGGGTATGACGCATTCTCGACGTTGACACCCGTGATGACGCGACCGTCCCGGAGAAGCGCGGCCGCGCCGACGTGGAAGTTCGAGTAGGGCGCGTACGCGTTCGCAGCAGCGGCCTGCGCCAGCTCGACGAGCTCCTGGTCGGTCATGCGAGCACCTGGAAGAGGATCATCGTGACGAGCGTACCGATCACGGCGCCCAGCACGACCTCCGACACGGTGTGGATCCCCGCCTCGACCCTCGTCTGCGCGACGAGCAGCGCCATGATCAGCGCGACGAAGGAAACGACCACGCGCTGGTCTTCGACGATAAAGGCGATCGCCGTGAAGCCGCCGAACGCCAGCGCGGCGTGCCCGGACGGCAGCCCACCCGAGAGCGGCGTCCCGCGCCCGGTCAGCGCCTTGCTCGCGACCACGATCAGGATGATCAGGATCAGCGCGATCAGCGTCAGGTTGCTGGGGGCCTCGCGCAGGCGCGTGACGAGGCGGGAGCTCGGCTGGGACAGCCGGTCGGCGAAGACGAGGTAGCCGATCACCACGGCGTTGACCGTGGCGATGAGGACGGCCCCGGCGGCGATGTCCTTGGCGACCTTCGCCAGGGGGTCGAACGAGGTCGTCGCCAGGTCGATCGTCGCCTCGATTGCGGTGTTCACCATCTCGGCGATCAGGACGAACGAGATGGCGACGAGCAGCGCCATCAGCTCGACCTTCGTGACGCCGTACGAGAAGGCGAGGATCAGGACCACGGTGGCGACCGTGAAATGGATCCGCATGTTGCGCTCGGAGCGCAGCACGTGGATGACGCCCTCGAAGGCCCAGTTGAGGCTCTGGAGGATGCGCGGCGTCCGCCGGGCGCGCGGCGTCTCTCGGTCCGTCGGGGCGGTCATCCCCCGTGAATTCTCTCTCGGCGCTCCATCTCCGTTCCGTGCTCGTAGCCGAGCAGGTGGAGGAGCCCGTGGGTCAGGGGCCCGCGCCAGGCGTCGCCGACCACCTGCGGGCAGAGGACAACGTCCCCGAGCTGGCGCGGCACGCCGTCCGGCAGCTCGTCGCGCCCGTCGATCGGGAAGGAGAGGACGTCGGTCGCCTCGTCAACGCCGAGGTGCTCGTGCTTGAGCTCCCGCATCCGCTCGGGCCCCTCGAGGGCCACACCGAGGTCGCCCTCGCCGACCCCCTCGCCGGCAAGCACCCGCCGACACACCTCGGCGACGGCCGCCTCGTCCACGGTCACGCCGCTCTCGTTGGTGATCTCGATCCGGATCACCGGCGCCGTTGCGTGCCCGTCTCCTCCGCGTGGCGCTTGTACGCCTCGACGATTCGCTGGACGAGCACGTGGCGGACGACGTCCTGGTTGCCGAACTCGACGAAGTCGATGCCGTCGATGTCGCCGAGGATCTGCCGCACGTGGATGAGCCCGGACGCCTGGTCCTGCGGGAGGTCGACCTGCGTGACGTCGCCGGTCACGACCACCTTCGACCCGAACCCGAGGCGCGTGAGAAACATCTGCATCTGCTCCGGGGTCGTGTTCTGCGCCTCGTCGAGGATGATGAAGGAGTCGTTCAGCGTGCGCCCACGCATGAACGCGAGTGGCGCAACCTCGATCGTCCCCCGCTCCATGTAGGCGTTCAGCCGGTCGGCCTCGAGCATGTCGTAGAGCGCGTCGAAGAGCGGACGCAGGTACGGGTCGACCTTCGCGAGCATGTCGCCGGGCAGGAAGCCGAGCCGCTCCCCGGCCTCGACGGCCGGCCTCGTAAGGATGAGGCGGTTCACGTCGCGGTCCGCGAGCGCCGCGACGGCGAGCGCCATCGCGAGGTACGTCTTCCCCGTGCCCGCCGGCCCGATCCCGAAGGTGATCGTCCCGGACCTGATCGCGTCGACGTACCGCTTCTGATTCACCGTCTTCGGCGTGATCTTCTTGCCACGGTGCCGCCAGACGACGTCCTCGAAGATCTCGCGGGAATCCTTCGCGGCGTCGAGTGCCGCGAGCACTGCGTCAACCGTGCTCGGCCCGATCGCGTGCCCGCCCTCGACGAGCTCCACGAGCTCGTCGATGACGAGCCGGGCCTCGCCCACCTTGCCGTCGTCGCCCTCGAGCGTGAGCTGGTTGCCCCGGAGCCGGATCGTGCACCCCATCCGGCCGCGGAGCGCCCCCAGGATGCCGTCGTCGACGGTGGCGAGCTCGGCGGCTACCTCGTTGGAGACGGAGACGACCTGCTGCAACGCTTCGAAGTGTAGTAGCCGGACCGGCACAGCCCGAACGCGCCCTCCCGGAAGCCACGCGGAGAGGCACGCGAGACCCGCCGACGACCGCCGGAGCATCCCTACCGGGGTTCTAGCCGAGAAAAGCGCACAAGTGGCGCATGAAACGCGCCGAGACCCGCGCGAATCAGGCGAGCTTCTCGCGCACGAGCTGGCTGACCTCCGAGCCGTCGGCCCGCCCCGCGACCTGCGGCATCACGTCGGCCATCACGCGCCCCAGGTCGCGCAGCGAGGTGGCGCCCGTCTCGGCGATCGCGTCGTCCACGATCCGCTCGATGTCCTCCTCGTCGAGCGGCTCGGGCATGAACTCCTCGATCACGTCGAGCTCGTCCTCTTCCTTCTCGGCCTGCTCCTCACGGCCGGCCGCGCGGAAGGCCTCCGCCGCCTCGGCGCGCCGCTTCCGCTCGCGCTGCAGCACCTGAAGCTCCTCGTCCTCCTTGAGCGACCGGCCGAGCTCCTTCTCCGCTGCACGCAGGGAAGCGAGCGTCAGCCGAAGCGTGTCCACGCGCAGCTGCTCGCGCGCGAGCATCGACTCCTTGATCTCCTCCTCGATCTCCGCGATCAGGCTCATTCGAACCCCGCCAGCGTCGGGGTGCCGCCGAGGATGTGCCAGTGGAGGTGGAAGACCGTCTGGCCGCCGCCTCGGCCGACGTTGACGATGACGCGGTAGTCCTCCAGCCCCGCCTCGTGCGCGGTGTCGGCGACGAAGTCGAGCATCCCCTTCGCCTCGCTGTCGCCGAACTCGCCGACGTCGCGGAAGGTGTCGACATGGCGCTCGGGGATGACGAGCAGGTGCGTCGGCGCCTTCGGGTTGAGGTCGTTGACGGCCGCGAAGCCCCCCGCCTTGCGCACGTGGTCGCCGTCGGCGTACAGGCGGCAGAAGAGGCATTCAGACTGGGACACCGACGACTCCTTCCTCGCTCACGTCCACCGCCCTGGCGCGCACAAGCTCGCCCACGGGAGCGCTCACGAGCCAGGGAGTGTAGTCGTCCCCGTACCCTCGGCCAGGCCTGTCGACGAGCACGGTGTCCTCGGAGCCGACCTTCTCCCGCCAGCTGCGCTCGCAGGCCTCGGCGGAGAGGGCCCGCAGCCGCGCGCTCCGCTCCTTCTTGACAGCCGGCGGAACCGCGTCGTCGGCCGCCGTCCGCGTCCCCGGCCTCGGGGAGTACGGGAAGACGTGAACCTTCGTGAGGCCGGCGTCGCCGACCACGCGCAGTGTGCGCTCGAACGCCGCTTCGTCCTCGGTCGGGAAGCCGACAATGACGTCGGCCGTGAGGTTGAAGCCCTTGGCGCGGCCGACCCGGCGAAGGTAGGTAGCGCTCGCGTAGCGCCGGCCCATCGCCTTCAGCACGGCGTCGTCGCCGGACTGGAGCGGCACGTGCAGGTGCGGCGAGACCGCGGGCGTTTCGCGCATCGCGGCGATCAGCGTTTCGCTCAGGTGGTTCACCTCGATCGACGAGAGCCTGAGCCGCTCGAGCCCAGGCGTGGAATCCCACCTCGCGGACGAGCCGCGGCAGGTCGAAGCCAGCAGCCCGGTCGCGGTAGCACCCGAGGTTGATCCCGGTCAGGACGACCTCCCGGTGACCGTGGTCGACCCGCCTCCGGACCTCGGCGAGAACGGCTTCCGCCGAGCGGCTCCGGGAGGCGCCGCGCACCTGAGGAATCACGCAGAACGCGCACGAGAAGCTGCAGCCGTCCTGCACCTTCACGAACGCCCGGATCCGGTCGAGGCCGACGTCGGCCCGGACGCAGCCGATCGCGCCGACGTCGCGCGCGACGAACTCCGGCGTCCGCTCTCCGGGAAGACGGACGACTGTGACGTTCTCGGGCAGGCCGGCGAACGCGTCGCCGGCAAGGTTGGCCGCACAGCCCGTCACGTAGACCCGCTCCGCTCCTCGCGAGGCGCGGCGCGCTGCCTGGCGCGACTTGCGCACGGCCTCGTGGGTGACGCAGCACGTGTTCACGACGGCGATGTCCGCCGCCTCGCGCGCCTCGACGTGGCCGTCGGCGACCAGGCGCTCGCGGATCTCCTGGATGTCCGTCTGGGAGACCTTGCACCCGAGGAAGTCGACCGTGAACGTCGCCATGCGGTGGTCGATGCTAGCCCAGGCGGGAAGCGCGCTCGGTTTGCTGAAGCCGGCGCAGGCCCACCCGCCCCGCATCTCGGCGACAGCTGAGATCTCCGAGCGAACGAGCAGATCGGCCGCCCAGCCTTCGGCCAGCCGGCGATCGACGGGGCGCCACCCCGCCGGCTCCGGCCGCTCGCGCTCGAGGTAGCCGGAGGCGATGACGACCCCGCCGCCAAACCGCTCGATGGCTTGTTCCACCGGATCGCGGGCGATGTTCGCAACCGCGACCTCGACGCGGGGCAGCGGTTCGGCGAGGCCGTCCGCGAGGCGCACTTCGACGTCGACACCGTTCCTCGCGGCGTTCGCGCGCGCCGCGTCGACCGCGGCCTCGTCGTTGTCGAGCGCGACCACGGGCGCGAACCCGAGCTTCGCTGCTGCGATCGCAATCACGCCCGAGCCGCAGCCGACGTCGACGAGACCGGCGGGCTCGACCCCGAGGAGCAGCTCGAGGCAGAGCCGCGTCGTCGCGTGCGCCCCGGTCCCGAAGGCGCGGCCGGGGTCGACGACGATCGCCGTCGCGCCGTCGTCGGGCGTCTCCCACGACGGGCCGATCCAGAGCGGCCCGATCCTCGCGGGCCGGTGAAACCGCCGCCAGGCGTCCTCCCAGCCGACTACGACCTCGAGCTCCCGCACGGGGCCGAGCGCCTCCAGCAGCGCGGCCGCGTCAGGGCGCTCCGTGTACGCGGCCAGCTCGAGCGCTCCCTCGTCCTCGCGCTCCTCGAATCCCTCCGGGAAGAGGGCGACCATCGCGGCCCGCGCCTCCTCCGCCTGCTCTGCGGGAACCCTTACCGCGACGCGGCGGAGAGTGCTCAGCGAAACGCGGAGCGGAGCTTCTCGAAGAAGCCTCCGTCCGACTCGTAGTTGCGGTCGTGCTCGCTCCGCCCGAACTCCTCGAGGAGCGCTCGCTGCTCGTCCGTGAGCCGGGCGGGGATGCCGACGCTGACGAGCACGCGGTGGTCGCCGCGGCCGCGGCCCTGCAGGACAGGCATGCCCTTGCCCCGCAGGACGCGGATCTCGCCCGGCTGCGTCCCGGGGTCGAACCCGAGCTCGAGCTCGCCGTCGAGCGTCTCCACCGTCACCGTCGCGCCGAGCGCTGCCTGTGTCATCGTAAGGTCGACCGCCGAGACGATGTCGTTCCCCTCGCGCACGAAGCGCTCGTCGGGCCGCACGTGGACGAGCACGTACACGTCGCCCGCCCGGCCGCCGAGGACGCCCGTGTGCCCCTTGCCGCTCACGCGGATGCGCTGGCCGTCGTGGATCCCCGGCGGGATCTCGACCTCGAGCTCGCGCTCCTCCGTGACGCGCCCGGCACCCGAGCAGTCCGGGCAGGGGGTCTCGACGACCTCGCCCGTCCCGCCGCACCGCGGGCACGCCTGGGTGCGAACGACCTGGCCGAGGAAGGAGCTGGAGACCGACTGGAGCCGACCCGTGCCGCCGCAGCTGCCGCACGTCGTCGGCGCCGTTCCGGCTGCGGCGCCCGTGCCGCGACAGGTTGCGCAGTCCACGACGACCGGGAAGGCCACCGTGCGCTTGACGCCCTCGGCCGCGTCGGTGAGCTCGATCTCGACCTCCGCGAGGACGTCGGCGCCGCGCGCGGAGCGCCGTCCGGCGCGGCCGCCGAAGAGATCGTCCCCGAAGAAGACAGAGAACAGATCGCCCAGGTTTCCGAAGTCGAAGTCCGTAGGACGGAAGCCGCCGGTCTGCAAGCCCTCGTGGCCGTAGCGGTCGTAGAGCTCGCGCGTGTCGGCCTTCGAGAGCACCTCGTACGCCTCGGCCGCCTCCCGGAAGCGCTCGTGGGCATCCGGGTGGTCGGAGACGTCCGGGTGCAGCTCGCGCGCGAGCCGCCGGAACGCGGACTTGATCGCGCGGTCGTCCGCGTCGCGCGGAACGCCGAGAATCTCGTAGTAGTCGCGCCGCGTCGTTGCCACGCTCGTAGGGTACTCCCGGCCTGCGGCGGTACCGCCCGGCCTCAGCCCTCGTAGAGCTCCTCGACGAAGCGTGAGAGCTCGTGCGCGCCCGAGCGGACCGCAGCAATGGCCTTCTCGTAGTCCATGCGCGTCGGCCCGAGCAGGCTGACGGTGCCGAGGTTGAGGTGCTGCAAACCGTACGGCGCGCCGACGAGCGAGACGCCGGCGAGATCCGGGTCGGCGAGGTCGGGGCCGACGCGCACGAAGGGGCGCTTCGACCCCAGGCTCGCCCGGAGCAGGTCGAGCAGTGCGGCGCGCTGCTCGAGGACCTCGAGCAGATGGCGGTAGGTCAGCAGCTCGTCGGCGCGGAACTCGTCGAGCACGCCGGCCGTCCCGCCCACGTAGAGCGTCTGCTCCTCGGCCTCGAGGACGTCCGTGAACGCGGGGCGCGCTCGGTCGAGGAACGCCCGCTCGCGCTCCGAGAGCGCTGCGTCCTCGAAGCGGCTCCGCAGAAGGCGCGCCCCGACTCGGAGCCCGGCGACCGTCTCGTTCAGGTACTGGCCCGCCCAGTCCGCGAGGCCCGCGTCGACCGGCTCGTCGAAGGTCAGGAGCCTCTTCGTGACGCCGCCCGTGGAGCTGATCACGACGACCATGACGACGTGCGGCTGCAGGAGCAGCACCTCGACGTGGCGGACGATCGTCGTCTCGAGCGGCGGCGCGGAGACGAGCGCCAGCAGGTGCGTCGAGATCCGCAAGCGCTTCGGTCGTCGCCCGCAGCGCAGAGTCGACCTGGCTCTCGACGAGGGAGAGATCGAGGTCGAGCTCGGCAGGCCGCGGCTCGAGGCGGTCCAGCAGGCGGTCCACGAAGAACCGGTAGCCGGCGTCCGTCGGAATCCGCCCCGCCGACGTGTGCGGGTGCATCAGCAGGCCCTGCTCCTCGAGCACTGCCAGCTCGTACCGAACCGTCGAAGACGAGACCTCCAGCCCGGCCCGCTCGACGAGCGTTTTCGACCCCACGGGAGACCCCGTGGCGACGTACTCCTCGACTACGCGGGCGAGGATCAACTCTTGTCGCTGGCTCAGACGAAGCTCTTGTGCGTCCACCATCGCCCTAAATTGTACTTTTTGCAGGACTTTCGGCCATTAGCTCGGCCGTGACGCCGCCGCCGAGAAACCGGCCTCGACGGGTGAGCACGAGCCCGCCGTCCCGGCGCTCCGCCAGACCGAGCCGCTCCATCCGGGCCAGCGCCGCCCCGTCGACGGCGCCCTCCACCCGGGAGAGCGGCACCGGCTCGTCCAGGCGCAGCCCGAGCATCAGCCGCTCGCGGCTCGCTACCTCCGGTTCGAGGGGCTCCTCCTCCCGGGGCGGGGGTCTCCCCTCGGCCAGCGCGGCGAGGTAGCCGCCTAGGCTCGGACGGTTCCTCCAGCGGAGGCCGCCGACCGTCGAGACCGCCCCGATTCCGACACCGAGATAGTCCTCGCCGAGCCAGTAGCCGAGGTTGTGACGCGCCTGCCGGCTCGGCCGGCAGAAGTTCGCCGTCTCGTACCAGCGGTACCCCGCCCGGACGAGCCTCTCCACGACCAACTCGAAATAGCCCTCCATCGCCTCGGCCTGGCGCATGAGCTCATCACCGTGCGCGAAGGTGAAACGCGTGCCGGGCTTCGCTTCGAGCTCGTAGCAGGAGAGGTGCTCCGGACCGAGCGCGATCGCCTGTGCAAGGTCGAGGTCGAGGTCGGCGGCGCTCTGGCCGGGGATCCCGTAGACGAGATCGAGGGAGATGTTGTCGAACCCGGCATCACGCAGATGGTAGTACGCGCCCCGGACGGCCTCCGGGCCCGCCTGGCGCTCGAGCACGGCCAGAAGCTCCGGCTGGAAGCTCTGGGCGCCGAGCGACACGCGTGTCACCCCGGCGCTCCGAAGCAGGGCGGTCAGCTCCGACGTCACCGTCTCCGGGTTCGCCTCGATGGTCACCTCCTGGGCGGAGGGGAGAGCAGCAAGCAGCCGGGCAAGTTCCGCCGGCGTCGTGAACGTCGGCGTCCCGCCGCCCAGGAACACCGTCTCCACCTGGTCGGCGAGCGTGCGCCCCTCGAGCTCCAGCTCGGCCAGAAGCGCGTCGACGTACGCGCCGTGGCCGTCGCGGCGCCCGACGAGGGTGACGAAGTCGCAGTAGCCGCAGCGATTGGCGCAGAACGGCAGATGGATATAGAGGTGCCGGACCCCGTCGCTCATTTCCTGTCCCCCTCCAGGTTGAGGACGGCGAGGAAAGCCTCCTGCGGGACCTCGACCGACCCGACCTGCTTCATGCGCTTCTTCCCCTTCTTCTGGCGCTCGAGCAGCTTGCGCTTGCGGGTGATGTCGCCGCCGTAGCATTTCGCCAGCACGTCCTTGCGCTTCGCCTTGATCGTCTCGCGCGCCACGATCCGCGAGCCGATCGCCGCCTGGATCGGGACGTCGAACATCTGCCGCGGGATCTCCTCGCGCAGACGGTCGACGAGCGCGCGGCCCCGCGCGTAGGCGCCGTCTCTGTGGACGATGAGGCTGAGCGCGTCCACCGGGTCACCCGCGAGGAGGACGTCGAGGCGGACGAGGTCGCCGGGCTCGAAGCCGATCACGTCGTAGTCGAAGCTGGCGTAACCCTTCGTCCGGCTCTTCAGCTGGTCGTAGTAGTCGTAGACGATCTCCGCAAGGGGTAGGTCGTACGCGAGGAGTACGCGGTCCTCGCTCAGGTACTCCATGTGGTGGAAGCGCCCGCGGCGCTCGTTGTTCAGCTCCATGACGGTGCCGACGAAGTCCTTCGGGACGATCGTCGTCGCACGAATGTACGGCTCCTCGACCAGCTCGACCTCGCGGGGCATGTCGGCCGGGTTGTGCACCTCCAGCTGCTCGCCGGCCTTCGTGAGCACGCGATACGCGACGTTCGGCGCGGTCACGAGGAGGTCGAGATCGAACTCGCGCTCGAGGCGCTCGCGCACGATCTCCATGTGCAGGAGCCCGAGGAACCCGCACCGGAACCCGAACCCGAGCGCCTGGGAGGTCTCAGGCTCGTAGAACAGCGAGGCGTCGTTCAGCTTCAGCTTCTCGAGCGCGTCGCGGAGGTTCGGGTAGTCGTCCGACTCGGTAGGGAACAGGCCTGCAAAGACGGTCGGCTTCACGTCCTTGTAGCCCGGCAGCGGCTCGGCTGCCGGTTGCTCCTGGGCGGTCAGCGTGTCGCCGACGCGGAGTCGGCTGACGTCCTTCAGGCCGGTGACGACGTAGCCGACCTCGCCGGCCTCCAGCGTCGGGGTCGGGCTGCGGTCGGGCGAGAAGAAGCCGAGCTCCTCGGCCTCGAAGCGCGTCCCGGCGGCCATCGCGCGCAGGCGCTGGCGCGTCGAGAAGCGCCCGTCCACCATGCGGACGAAGGCGACGACGCCTCGGTACTGGTCGTAGGACGAATCGAACACGAGCGCACGCGGCGGAGCGTCCGGGTCGCCCTCCGGCGGCGGGATGCGCTCGACGACGGCGTCGAGCACCTCCTCGATCCCCTCCCCCGTCTTCGCCGAGATGCGGAGGACGCGGTCGGGGCTCTCTCCCACCAGCTGCGCGACCTCGGCCGCGGTCGCGTCGGGATCCGCCTGTGGTAGATCGATCTTGTTGACGACGGGGACGATCTCGAGGTTGTTCTCGGTCGCCAGGTATGCGTTCGCGAGGGTCTGCGCCTCCATCCCCTGGGCCGCGTCGACGACCAGGAGCGCTCCTTCGCATGCCTGGAGGGCGCGTGAGACCTCGTAGGTGAAGTCGACGTGGCCTGGCGTGTCGATGAGGTTGAGCTGGTAGCCGCGCCAGAGAACGCGAACCGCTTGGGCCTTGATCGTGATGCCCCGTTCCCGCTCGAGATCCATCGAGTCGAGCACCTGCTCCCGCATCTCGCGCCGAGACAGCGTCTGCGTCACCTCGAGGACCCGGTCGGCGAGCGTCGACTTCCCGTGGTCGATGTGGGCGACGATGGAGAAGTTGCGGATGCTCTCGAGGCTGGCCATGGCTAATCGCTAGTCCGTTGTACCGGATCGGCGCCGGAGTGAGAGCAGTGTCTGGAGCTCGCGCACCCGGATCACCGCCGCGACCAGGAGGAAGACGGCCGCGCCGGAGAGGAGGCCGGCGCCGACCGAGACGATCTGGGCCCAAAGCGAGCGCCCGAAGGCCTCGTCGAGCCAGTACCAGACGCCGAACGCCGCGGCCGCCGCCGCGACAGACGCCAGGCCGATGCGCGCGTAGGACGAGATGATCGCCCGGCCGTCCATCGTGCCGAGCCTCCGCCGGAGCACCGCCAGCAGCGCGAGCGTCCCGGCGATGTTCACCAGCGAGGTCGCGAGCGGGATGCCCCAGACGCCGACCCGGTAGAGGATCGCGGCGAGGACCGCATTGAGGACGAGGTTCCCGAGAGCCACCATCGTCGGGACCCACGCCGACTGGAGACTGAAGAACGACCGGTTGAGCATGAGCATCGTCCCGTTGAAGGTCAGTCCGAGCGAGAAGGCGGCCAGCGCGCCGGCGACGACTGGTGTCTGGTCGGATGTGAACTCGCCGCGCTCGTAGAGGAGGCGCACGATCGGCTCCGCGAGCACCACGGAGATCGCGCTTGCGGGGAGAAGGAGGAAGCCGATCTGGCGCAGACCGAGCGAGACCGTCTCCCTGAAGCCTGCCGTGTCCGCCCGGGCGGCGAGACGCGAGAGGCGCGGGAACAGCACGGTGGCCACGGCGACGGAGAACATGCCCTGCGGAAGCATGTAGATCCGGAAGGCGGCGTCGATGGCGCTCGGGGCGAGATCCGGGTCGACGAACCGCGCCGCGAAGAACGTGTTCACGACGAGGTTGAAGTTGATGAGCCCGATCCCGAGTGCCACCGGAAACATCAGCGTGAGCACCCGCTTCACCGCAGGGTCGCGCAGGTCGAGGACGGCCCGGATGCGCCCGTCCCGGCCGCGCAGCCACCAGACGGGCGTGACGGTCTGGATGACCGTGCCGACAAGAATGCCGCCGGCGTACACGTAGAGCTGGGCCTCTTCGCTCTCGAACCGTGGGACGAAGAAGACGAGCGAGACGATGATGGCGACGTTCCAGAGAACGGGCATCAGCGCCTGGACGGTGAACTCCTCGTACGAGTTGAGAATCCCGACCACGATCCCCGAGAGACCCATGAGGACGACGACCGGGAAGAGGATGCGGGAGAGCGTCGTCGCGAGCTCCTCGAGGTCGCCGAGGCCGAAGATGCGCATGATCAGCGGCGCCAGCAGCATGAGGATGCCGGTCACGGCGCCGAGGACGATCAGGACGAGCCAGAAGAGCGTCGAGGCGGCGCGCCAGGCGCGCTCGCGCTGGCCCCTTTCCAGCAGCTCGCTGAAGACGGGGACGAAGGCCGCGCTGAGTGCCGCGTCCGCGGCGAGCGCCCGGACGAGGTTCGGCACCTGGAACGCGACGGTGAAGGCGTTGATCTCGCCCTCGACGCCGAAGGCGCGGCGCGCGACGATCTCGCGGAAGAGGCCGAGAACGCGGGAGACACCGGTGATCGCCGAGAAGGTCGCGGTCGACCAGGCGAGACGCCGGCGTCCGCGCGGGCCCGGCCGCCCGGGCAGCTCGGCGTCGATCTCTCCGCTCACGCGGCCGCCGGCCTCTGGCCGGGGCCGAGCTGACGCTCGAGCGACGCCCACGCGCGCGAGGATAGGGGAGCGGCCAGCGTGAGCGGCCTGCTGCTACGATTGTGCGCGGCCCTCTGGGGCCTTTTTCTCGACATGCCGAACATCAAGCAACAGAAGCGCCGCGTCTCGATCGCCGCCCGCGAGCGGCTCGAGAACCTCCACTATCGCTCGACTGCGAAGACGCTCTACAAGCGGCTCGAGGTCGCCGTGGCCGACGGCGACAAGGATGATGTGGCCGCCGCGCATCGAGACCTCGTCCGCTGCCTCGACCGCGCCGCCGCGAGCCGCGCCATGCACCCGAATCGAGCAGCGCGGAAGAAGTCGCAGGCAGCGCGCCTGATCGCCGGCACCTCGTAGCCGCGCCCATCCGGCACGGCTCGTGACGGACCCGGCACGGTCCGCGCGCCACACGTGCGGACTTTCTCGTTAGCATCGAATGCGGGTGGTGGGATGGGGTGCCCCGTAGTAATTAAGAATCTGGCGCCCGGGCAGCAAAGCCGGTCTAGCGTCGGGTCGCCGGCTCCGGCGTTCGGATGAGCTCCACGATCGCTCGCTCGAGCTCCAGCTCGCCGGCCAGGCGGCTCGCGCCCTTCAAGGCGGCATCAAGGGCTGCGAGCCGGATCACCGCATCGTCGAGCTCATCGCGGGTGTAGTTCTCGCCGTGGCCGAGCGCCTTGCGCACGCGGAAACTCGTGCTTCCGCAGGCGCTTGGCGATGTCCTTGACGCCGAGGCCCTCCTCGGCGAGCGCCTGCACCTGGCGGACAAGCGTCACCTGGGACGAGAGGCGCATCGCCACAGCGAACGGGTCCGCCCCGTGCTCGAGATCAGTCTGGCAAGCCTTCAGCGCCGCAGGCAGGTCACGCGCACCCCAGGCGTCCATGATCGCCCAGGCGGACGCCTCGTGGGCTGGTGCGGCCACAAGCTCGACCTCTCTGCGGCCGATCGGCTCTCCCCCTGCCCACGACGCGAGCTTCTCCACCTCGGAGGCGAGTCCCGTGACGTCGTCGCCGACGATCTCGACCAGCGCTCGGGCGGCCTCGACGTCGGCCTGGGCGCCGTGGCGCTCGAACTGGGCGCGAACCCACAGGGGGAGGTCGCGCGGCCTGGGGACCTCGTAGGCGAGCACCTCTCCAGCCTTCGCGCACAGCGCGGGGAGCGACGAGCCCTTGAGCTCACCGGAGACCAGCGCGAGCACGGCGCCCTGGACGGGGTTGGCGACATACGCCGCGACGGCCTCTTCGTCGGGTTTCTTCCAGCGTTCGACGTCCTCGACGATCACCAGGCGCCCGCCGTCGTCGGCGAATAGGCCGAGTGAGTTCAGGGACGCGACGGCCTCGTCGCCGCCGACGCTCTCCGCCGTGAGCGTCTCGACCGACTCCGCCCCGAAGCGGGAGCGCAGGCGCTCGAGGGCGCGCCGGATCTTCGGACGGTCGCCTCCGGTGAGGAGGTAGATCGGACGGAGCTCGTGGTCGGCCACCGAGCGCAAGCATAGTCAGCGGTCCTCCGAGATCGAGATCCGGTGACCGTCCGTGTCGATCGTCACGCGCCCGTCCCGATCGGTCCGGTACACGGCCAGCCCCGGAAAGCCCTCGAGGGCCGCCATCGTCTCGGGCGTTGGATGACCGTAGTCGTTTCGGCGACCGACCGACACGACGGCCACTCGGGGCCGCACGAGCTCGAGGAGCTCCGGGAGGTAGGCGTCGGCGGAGCCGTGATGGGCGACCTTGAGGATCTCGACCGGCGGGGGCCTGATCGGGACGGTCACGTTGCCCTCCGCGTCAGCGGTCAGCAGCGCATCGACCTCGCCGTAGGACGCGATGAGCACGACCGCGTGGTTGTTGGGATCGTCGCTCGGCGCCGCAGGGCCGCTCGGCCAGAGGATACGAACGCGTAGCTTCCCGATTCCGAGCCGCAGGCCCGCGCGCGCGGGGATCACTGGCACGTCATGCTCCTGCGCGGCGGCGAGTGCGGCCTCTTGGTCGTCGCTCGGCGCCGGGATCCGCGGGTCGAGCACGGCGCCGACGTCCACTCGCTCGAGGACCTCGGCTGCGCCTCCGATGTGATCGCGCTGCGGATGCGTGAGGAGGAGCGCGGAGAGGCGCTCGACCCCAAGCTGCTCGAGCTGGCCGGCGACGTCGGCTTCAGGCGGCCCCTGATCGACGAGGATCGCGCCCTCCGCCACCTGGAGCAGGATCGCGTCGCCCTGTCCGACGTCGAGCACGGTAATGCGGAGCCCGTCCGGAGGTGGCGGCCGGTCGTCGGGCGCGAGGCGCCAGGCCACGCCGAGCGCGAGAACGAGACCCGCCAGGGCGGACGCCCGCCTGAGATACGGCCCGCGCATCCGCAGGAAGACGGCGACCAGGAACGCCCCTCCGACCAGGAGCCCGAGCGCGCCGAGCGAGCTTGCCTGCGCGTACGGGAGGCCTCCGACGAGCTTCGCGCAGAAGGCGAGGTATCCGGCGAGCCAGGCGTCGACCCAAACGAGCGCTGCGGCCGCCTCGGGCACCAGCGGGTGCAGCGCCGCCGCAGCGAGCGCGAAGCCAAGGAGCGGCGCAACCACCGGCGCCGCGAGCGCGTTGGCGAGCACGGAGTAGACCGGGATCGCCCCGAAATGGAGCCAGAGGACGGGAGCCGTCGCCAGGCCGCAGGCGGCGGAGAGCGCGATGATCTCGGCGAGCTTCTGCGGGACGGGGTACCCCTCGAGCCTCCGGCCGATCCATGGGACGAGGATGAAGATGGCGGCGACGGCCGTGAACGAGAGCTGGAACCCCGGCTCGAGCAGGCTGTACGGGTTCCACGCCAGCAGCACGGCCGCGCCGACCAGGAGGAAGTACCAGCGGTCCCGAGGTCGCGACGTCAGCCAGGCGAGCGACGCGAGCCCGCCCGCGACTCCCGCACGGACGACTGACGGCTGCCAACCCACCGCCAGCACGTAGGCGGTCACCGTCGCAAGGGCGCTGAGCTCCCCAAGCCAGCGCGGCAGGCCCAGGGTCCAGACGAGCACGATCGTGCCCGCGACGACGTACGCGACGTTCTGCCCCGATACGGCCAGCAGGTGAAAGAGGCCCGAGGCCCGGAAGCTGTCGCGCAGGTCAGCCTCGAGGCCCTCGTCCTCGCCGAGGACGACACCGGCGAGGACTGCCCGGCGCTCGCCTGAGGGCGCGGTCTCGAGCGAGTCGGAGACGCCTCTCCGGATCCGGTCGGCGACGCCGCCGATCCCGCCGCGGCGTCCGACCACCCGGAAGGTCGAGCCCCGCAGGACGACGTGAATCCCCTGGCGACGGAGGTACCCGGCCTCGTCGAAGCCGCCTTCCTCGTCGGGTCCACGAGGCTCGGCGACGGTGACGACGACCTCCAGGATCGCTCCCTGCGGAGGCGACCGCTCCGGTGGCAGGTCGAGGCGAGAGCGTTCGTCCAGCTCCGCAGTGCCGAAGCGGCGGACGCGCACGGGCACCCTCAGCGCGAACTCGCTGCGCCGTGCCGGGCCGGTGACCTCGACGCGCGCCAGGGCCGCGCGCCCGATCTCGGCCTCGAGCGGGCTCCGGTCCAGCGCGTCGAGGCGGAGGCTACCCCACCACAGGCCTGCGAGAACCAGCGCCGCAACGAGAAGAGCCGTGCGCCCGCTCTCCAGCACGAGAGCGGCGAGCCCGCAGGCGAGCGCGGCCAGGACGAGCGCCGTGCGGCTCTCACGGTGAAGGAGGGCGACCGCAAGGCCTACGGAGAGCGCGCCGGCGAGGAGGTGGGGCGCGGGAAGGCGTTCGAGCCAATCGGGGAGCACCTGACCGCCACACGCTCACAGGTCGACCAAGGGTCGGAGCTGCTCGAGCCGCGCCGGCCCGATCCCCGGGACCGCATCGAGCTCGTCCACCGACCGAAAGGCTCCGTTCGCCGAGCGGTAATCCAGGATCTGCTGGGCGGTGACCGGGCCGACACCCGGCAGCTCGTCGAGCTGCTCGAGCGTGGCCGAGTTCAGGTGCACCTTCCCACCCGGCGGCGCCTCTCCCGGCGCGGTTCCTCCGCCCGCGGGGGCCTCGCTGCTGCCTTCGAGCGGCACGACCACCTGCTGTCCGTCGGCGAGCGGCGCCGCGAGGTTGACGAAGTCGAGCGCTGCCTTTGGCTTCGCGCCGCCGGCCTCCGCGATCGCGTCGTCGATCCGGCTGCCCTCGGGAAGCCGGTAGAGGCCGGGCTGCAGCACCGCGCCCGCGACATGGACGACGAGGTCCCGCGGCGGCTCCTCCTCCACGGCCAGGGCGACCGGCTCCGCGCCGCCGGCCGGCTGCGCCTCCCCGGCCCCGAGCGCGACGCGCCCCGCGATCGTCAGAAGGACGAGGAGTCCGACCGCGTAGGCAAGCGCCCGCCCGCGGGAGATCGACGGCATTTGCACTGCTCAGTGCGGGCCCGGCCCGGAGTAGCTGACGACGAGCCGTGGGCGGACAGTCGGGTCGGGGTAGCTCGACGACGGCGCGTACGGACCGGCGACCCAGTAGTCCTCGTCACCGTCCTGGAGCTTGAGGAGCAACCCGTTGTTCGCGACCAGCCGGCGATGCCAGGAGCGCACGAGCGCCGTTAGATCCCAGGTGAGCCACTGCGGATCCGGGGCGGAGAAGACGACCGCCGTCTCGAGCACGCGCCAGTCGAACTCGGGCTCGCGCTCCGAGAACCAGCTTGCTGCCACGATCCGGTGAGCGTCGACGACCGCCCCCGGGGCGACGCACGGGGTGCTCCCCCGACCCGGAGCCACACAGACGCCGTCGTGGTAGAGGCGGAGCTCGGCTGCGGTCACAGTGGCCCCTGTGGGGACAGCGGTGAGCGAGAAGCGCAAGGCGGCCCGCCAGACCTTGTCGTCGACGCCGCCGATCGGCAGCCGCGAGCCGTCGTCGCGGAAGCAGCGAGACTCCCAGTCGTAGCCCCAGTCGCACCAGAACGGGAGGCCGACGTCGGCGCTCGCGCCGATCGAGATCGTCGTCGAGGCGTGAGCCGGCGGCGCCCCGGAGACGCAGGCGGCCGCGACCGCGAGCAGGAGGAGGGTCCGTCGCATGACGTCGATCCTGCCGCAGAAAACCGCACGAGTGGCGCACGGAAAGTGCCGAGGCCGTGACGTGTCTGTGCCGGAAGGCAGCGGCGGCCGGGAGGGACTTCTCAGCGAACGATGCAGGGCCCGGAGGGCACCCGACGCAGGCGCTCGCCGGCCGCGTCCAGCACCAGGTCCACGGGGACGGCGAATCCGCCCTCCCCATCGCGCGTGCCGCCGAAGATCATCGCCATGACCCGCCCCCGCCGGTCGACCACGGGCCCGCCGCTCTCCCCCGGTTGCACCGCTCCCCGCAGCGGGACGACGACGCGCGCATGGGTACCCCGCCCGTACGCGTCTGGCGAGAGCACCGTCCGCGGCTCACCCGCGGTTCCCGCCGTCGCGGTCAAGGGACCGTTTCGCGGGTAGCCGAGCAGGGCGACGGGCAGCGGCCGGTCGGCCTCCGTCCGCGTCCGCAGCGATGCGGCCTCGAGGCCGCTAACGCGCAGGAGCGCGATGTCGTTCGTGACGTCGACGTACACGGGCTGGGCGGAGAGATCCTGGCCGTTCGGGACGAGCACGCGCGTCCCTCGGTGGCCGGCGATGACATGAGCGTTGGTCGCGACGAGCCCAGGCCGGACGACCCAGCCGGAGCCCTGCGTGCCCACGCCGCAGGCGGTTCCCTCCAGCTTGACGACAGACTCCGCGGCGACGCGCGCGCCCGGGCTCTCGAGCACGCTCGCGTCCGGAGCCGGCAGCTCCTCCCCCAGCCCGGGGAGGAGCGGGAGCGGGTCGAAGCGGTTGAGCGCCTGCAGCACTCGATCCGGCGGGACCGCACTGAGGAGTCGCGGCAGGATCGCGGAGCCCCGCACCTCCGCGCGCAGGCCGAGTGCGGGCTGGTGGAGCGCGAGGACCGCGAGGAGCCAGGCGATCGTCAGCGCGATCAGCCCGCCGAGGGCGATGCCGCCGATGCGGTCGAGCGTTGCGAGAGGCGGGTGGAGCGAGACGAACCGCCGCACGGGCCGCCCAAGAGCGCCGGCGGCCGTCCCGAGGACGAACGCGCCGGCGAGCGCGCCGAGGAGGCCTGCGACCGGCAGCCACGCCGAGTTGTCCGAGAAGAAGTACGGCGCGACGACCGACCCGATGACCGCGCCCAGCGCCAACCCTCCCAGGGAGAGTGCCTGGGCGGCCAGGCCGCGATGGGCCCCGACGATGGAGAAGACCGCGACCCCGAGCAGCAGGAGAACGTCGACGACGTTCACCATCACAGGGTACGGAAGGCCCTTACCGAGGCCCTCCTAGACGACGAGGTTGACCAGCCTGCCCGGGACGACGATCTCCTTGCGGATCTCCTTGCCGTCCACGTGGGCACGCACGCGCGGGAGCTCCTTCGCGCGCGCGACGAGCTCGGGCTCGGACAGGCCGACCGGCACCTCGACCTTGTCCCGGACTCTCCCATTGACCTGCACGACCAGCTCGAACGTCTCGCGCTCGAGCAGCGCCGGGTCGGCCTGCGGCCAGGGCTCCTCCCACAGGCGCTCGTGGCCGAGTCGCTCCCAGAGCTCCTCGGCGAGATGGGGCGCGTAGGGCTGGATCAGGCTCACTGCGACCTCGGTCGCAAAGCGCACCTCGCCGGCGCGCTCGGGGTCGTCCTTCGCGTGGTAGACGTCGTTCACGAGCTCGATCACCGCCGCAATGGGCGTGTTGAACTGGAAGCGGCGCGTGATGTCGTCGCCGACCTTGGCGATCGTCTCGTGCGCGCGGCGGACCAGAGGCCCGTCGGCCGGCACGTCGGCCGGGCCGCGCTCGGCAGCCTCAAGCCCCAGCCGCCAGAGCCGCCCGAGGAACCGCGCCATGCCCTCGATCCCCGTGTCCTGCCACTCGACGTCGTCCTCGGCCGGGCCCATGTACAGGATGAAGAGCCGAACAGCGTCGGCGCCGTACCGCTCCACCATCTCGTCCGGCGAGACGATGTTCCCGCGGGTCTTGGACATCTTCGCGCCCTGGTAATAGATCATCCCCTGCGTGAAGAGCCGCAGGAACGGCTCGCGGAAGCCGAGCAGCCCGAGGTCGTTCAGCACCTTCACGAAGAAGCGCGCGTAGAGCAGGTGCAGGATCGCGTGCTCGACGCCGCCGATGTACTGGTTCACCGGCAGCCAGTAGTCGGCGGCCTCGCGGCTCCACGGCGCCTCGTCGTTCCGCGCGTCGCAGTAGCGAATGAAGTACCAGGAGGAGTCGACGAACGTGTCCATCGTGTCCGTCTCGCGGTGCGCCTCGCCGCCGCAGCGCGGGCAGGTCGTGTGCACCCAGTCCTCGGCCGCCGCGAGCGGCGAGCGCCCCTTCGGCACGTACTCGTCCACCTCCGGCAGGACGACCGGCAGATCCTCCTCCGGGACCGGGACGATCCCGCAGTCGCCGCAGTAGAGGATGGGGATCGGGCAGCCCCAGTAGCGCTGGCGGGAGAGCAGCCAGTCGCGCAGGCGGTAGCTGACGGCCGGCCGGCCGAGGCCGCGCGACTCGAGCCACTCGACGATCGCCTTCTTCGCCTCCTCGGCCGGCAGGCCCGAGAACTGCGCCGAGTCGACCAGGCGCTCGTTCTCGGCGTGCGGGACGTACGTGCTCTCCTCGAACTCCTCGCCCTCGGGCGCGACGACGACCTTCACGGGCAGCTCGTAGCGCCGCGCGAACTCGAAGTCGCGCTCGTCGTGCGCGGGGACGGCCATGATCGCGCCTGTGCCGTACTCCATGAGGACGTAGCCGGCTACCCAGATCGGCAGGCGCTGCCCGTTGACCGGGTTCGTCACGAAGGCACCGGTGAAGACGCCGGTCTTCTCCTTTTCGGGATCGGCGCGCTCGACGGCGCTCCGCCCGGCCGCCCGGCGCACGTACTCGAGGACCTCCTGCTCGTGGGGCGTCCCCTGGACCAGCCTGGAGACGAGCGGGTGCTCGGGAGCGAGCACGAAGAACGTGGCGCCGAAGAGCGTGTCCGGGCGGGTGGTGAAGACCGGGATCTCCTCGTCCAGCTCGTCGATCCGGAAGACGACCTCGGCGCCCTCCGAGCGGCCGATCCAGTTCCGCTGCATCGTCAGGACGTGGTCGGGCCACGACTCGAGCAGGCTCATCTCGTCCAGGAGCCGGTCGGCGTAGGCGGTGATGCGGAAGAACCACTGCTCCAGGTTCCTGTGCTCGACCTCGGCGCCGCAGCGCTCGCAGCGCCCGTCGATCACCTGCTCGTTGGCGAGCACGGTCTGGTCGTTCGGGCACCAGTTGACCGGCGCCTCCTTCCGGTAGGCGAGTCCCTGCTCGAAGAACTTGAGGAAGAGCCACTGCGTCCAGCGGTAGTAGGACGGCTCGTGCGCGGAGACCTCGCGGTCCCAGTCGATCGCCCAGCCCATGCGGTGCATCTGCTTGCGGATGGCGGCGATGTTCCGCTCGGTGACGAGGCGCGGGTGGCCGCCCTCCCGGATGGCGGCGTTCTCGGCGGGTAGGCCGAAGGCGTCGTAGCCCATCGGACGCAGGACGCGGAAGCCCATGCGCCGCCGAACGTGGGCCAGGATGTCCCCTAGCGTGTAGTTCTTGACGTGGCCCATGTGCAGCTCGCCCGAGGGGTACGGGAGCATCTCGAGCACGTAGGTGTGCGCCTCGTCCAGCTCGTCCGGCCCGGTCGGATTCGGGACGTAGAAAGCGCGGTCGCGCTCCCACGCGTCCTGCCACTTCAGCTCGATCGTCTGGGGGTCGTATCGCTCCATTGGTCTCCAGTAGCAAAACGCCTCCCGGATGAGAGGCGCTCGGGAGGGCCGGGCGGCCCGCGCGGCCGCCTTCGCTCCCTGGCTCAGGTAAGGAGGGTTGCCATTCTGGACACGCATCCTACCGCCGGCCCCGGCGGTGGCAGAATCGGATCGTGATCTCCACGTACTCGATCGTCGCCTGCGACCTCGAGGCGCGCGAGTGGGGCGTCGCCGTCGAGTCGAAGTTCCTCGCCGTAGGGGCCGCGGTGCCGGCCGCGGAGCCGGAGATCGGTGCGATCGCGACCCAGGCGTGGGCGAACCTCGCCTACCGGCCGCAGGGCCTGGGGCTCCTGCGAGACGGGCCATTCGGCGGACGACGTCGTGCGCACGCTCGTCGGCGCCGACGACGGGCCGGGAGCAACGGCAGGTCGGCGTCGTCGACGCGCACGGCCGCGCGGCGACGTACACGGGCTCCGATTGCCCCGAATGGGCAGGCGGGACGACCGGCCCCGGCTATGCGGCGCAGGGCAACATTCTCGTCTCGGCAGCGACGGTGGACGCGCTGGCCTCGACGTTCGAGAGCTCGGCAGGACTGCCGCTCGCCGAGCGGCTGCTGGGCTGCCTGGCCGCCGCGCAGGCAGCGGGAGGCGACCGGCGCGGGCAGCAGTCGGCCGCGCTCCTCGTCGTTCGCAAGGACGGCGGCTACGGCGGGACGAGCGACGTCGCCGCGGACCTCCGCGTCGACGACCACCCGCGGCCCGTCGAGGAGCTGGAGCGGATCTACGCGCATCCACGACCTGCTCTTCGGGTCGACGCCCGACGCGGAGTGGCTCGACGTGGACGCCGCGCTCGCGGCGGAGCTGCGCGAGCGGCTCGAAGCACTCGGCTACGGCGATCCCGACCTCGCCGACGCGCTGGCGGCCTGGGCCGGCACGGAGAACTTCGAGGAGCGGGTGCGCGGCGCCGAGCGCATCGACCCCGTGATCCTCGAGCAGCTTCGGGCCCGTTAGACCTCGCGCCGACTGCGATCATCCCGGCATGGAGGCAGCGCCGCCGCGAGAGATCGAGCCCGAGACCGAGGGCGACGTCAGGGAGACCGAGCATCCGGTCACGCCGCTCGAGCTCTTCTTCGACCTGGTCTTCGTCTTCGCGATCACGCAGGTGACCGGCTTCATGTCGGACGACCCGACCTGGGCCGGCGTCGGGAAGGGCCTGCTGATCCTCGCAGCGCTCTGGTGGGCGTGGGGCGCCTACGCCTGGCTGACGAACGAGATCGACCCGGACGAGGGCTCGGCCCGCCTCGCCGTGTTCGTCTCGATGGCGGCGATGTTCGTCGCGGCGCTCGCCGTCCCGCACGCCTTCGACACGGACGCCGTCCTCTTCGGGCTCGCGTACTTCGTCGTCCGCGTCATGCACATCGTGCTGTTCGCCGAGGCGACGCCGCATGTGGACGTGAGGCAGGCAACGTTCCGGCTGGCCCGAACCGCCGTCCCCGGTCCGGCGCTGCTCATCGTCGCGGGCTTCCTGGACGGCGGCGCCCAGATCGCGCTCTGGCTCGTCGCCCTCACGATCGACTACTCCGGCCCGTACGTCTTCGGCGTCCGCGGCTTCTCGATCTCCGCCGGCCACTTCGCCGAGCGCTACGGGCTCATCGTCATCATCGCCCTCGGCGAGTCGATCGTCGCGATCGGGATCGGCGCAGCCGGCATCGAGCTCGATCCGCCGGTCGTCCTCGCCGCGCTCCTCGGCATCGTCCTCGCCGCCGCGCTCTGGTGGGCCTACTTCGACATCGTGGCGCACGTCGCGCGGAAGAGGCTGATGGAAGCGCACGGCCACGAGCGGGCCCGCCTCGCGCGCGACTCCTACAGCTACCTGCACCTGCCGATGTTCGCGGGCATCGTCTTCTTCGCGCTCGGCGCGAAGAAGGTGCTGGCCCATGTGGACGAGCCGCTCGCCACCGTTCCGGCGGTCGCGCTCTGTGGAGGGGTCGGGCTCTACCTGATCAGCCACGACGCGATCCGCTTCCGCAGCGTGCGGAGCGTCAACCCGCGGCGATGCCTGGCGGCGGCTGCGTGCGCGGCCCTGATCCCGGTCGCGACGCGGGTCGACGGCCTCGTCGCCCTCGCGCTCGTCGCCACGGTCTGCACCGCGCTGGTCGCCTACGAGTCGCTGCGCTTCAGGGACGCGCGAGCGCGAATGCGCACGGCCGTCTGAGGCGCCGCCCAACCTGCGGCTAGGCTGCGCGGCGCCTCGGACGGCCCTGAGCAGGCGGCCGGGCGGCGCGGGCGCTCTGGTCACGCGACGGCTCGCGGCCCTCGCATGCTCGCGCTCGAGCTCGGCGCTGACCATACCGGTGGCGGGTCTCGAACTGGGTGACGGTGAGAGAGGTCATGGCGAACGCTCCTGCTGGTTTCATGCACCGCATCCAACCAGTGGGAGGAACGTTGCCGCAGTGGAGCGGCCAGGCGTGTCTCCGTGCGGTTATCCGCACCGAGAAACGCGAGGGCCCGCTGCGGCCAGCGGGCCCTCGCCTTCGTGTAGTCACGGAGCGCCGTCTGCGGCAGCGGGCTCCTGGAGAACTGAACGTAGGACGTGTATCGGACGGATCGAGCGCTTTCCCCGTCCTCCGAGAGAGGGACTTGCGGAAATTGGGCGAAATCCGCTCCGCATGCAGCGTCGACGTCAACAAGCGCTTCGAGCTCTGGTACGAACGGCTCACGCTGTTCCGAGCCGTCCGTACGGTCGATGCTCGTCGCGATCATCCTCGTCCTGATCGCCGGCGCGCTGAGCGGATCGTCGAGCCGGAGACGTTCACCAGCATCGGGCTCGCGTACTGGTGGGCCGTCATGACGGTGACGACCGTCGGCTACGGCGACATCGTGCCCGAGTCGCCCGAAGGCCGCGTCGTGGCGAGCCTGCTCATGCTCGTCGGCCTTGGGCCTCATCCCGACGCTGACGAGCGTGGTCGTCTCGACCCTGATCGGAAAGCGCACGCGCGCCCAGCAGGAGCAGCTCGACCGCCAGGGCAAGGAGCACGCCGAGGCGCTTGCGCGGATCGAGGCGCACCTCAACCGGATGACCCAGAGCCGGCCTCCAGGCTAGGAGGGATTGGCGGAACGTCGCTCGTCGCCGGAGTGCGATGGTCGTTCCGAGGCAAGGACACAGGGAGTGCTCGTAGCCGGAGGCTACGGGTGCGACTGAGGACGCCGCCTCGGGGCGAGCAGCGCGGCCCGGCGGCACAGCTGCGTTTCGTCGAGCCCTCTTCCTATGAGAGGCCCGGGAGGCTCTGGGGTGAAGTGGAGCGCCGCCGAAGGCTCGTTGCCGACGATCTCGTCGGCCGGCCAAGTGGCGGTGGCAACGTAGCCGGCGCCGTCGAGCACGAGCTCGACCCCGTAGGTGAAGGGGCCCTCCCCGAGGGCTGCAGCGGCGAGGCCCTTCTCGTCCGGACCATCCCAGTACACGGTGCCCTCCGGCAGGCATCGGGCGCGGGACCGCGTTGCGTTCGAAGGTGACCGTGTCCCCGTCCTCCGCCTGGACCGTGATCCTCGCCGAGGCTTGCCTCGGCGTGCGGGCCAAGTTGGTCAATTCCAGCTCGACCCCGTAGCTATCGGCAGGCCCGTCGCGGTTGGCGAGCACGGCGAGCCGCGCTTGCGGTGTGGGCAGCGGGCCGTCGATGGGCGTCGTCCAGCGGAAGGTGGCGAGGAGGTCGCCATCGGCTCGGCCGAAGAGCGTGACGTCGTAGGCGCCCGCATCCCCGACCGGTCGGAGCACGAACCGCCCGTCGCCGGCGGCCTCGAGCGGCACCTCCTGTACACGTCCGCACTCGTTCGCTGCCGGACGGAAGCTCGCGGTGAACGACCATCCCGTGAGGGGGAACTCGATGACGACCTCCTCGGGATTGCCCACATCCGGGGGTTCGGCGGGCGGGGCCC
Organism: uncultured Actinomycetes bacterium; assembly: GCA_963794055.1. Taxonomy (GTDB): domain Bacteria; phylum Actinomycetota; class Thermoleophilia; order Gaiellales; family Gaiellaceae; genus JAIBJN01. The sequence continues at coordinate 15,861 of CAWCCL010000004.1, read as the reverse complement.
CGTCGGCGCAGAGGTCGCGATAACAGAACGTCCACGCTTGGAGAGCTACCGACTCGTCGAAGAACCGCACGGTGACCGGCGGCGGTGCCTCGGACTCCGGCGGTGCGGTGGGCTCGGTCGTATTTGCCGTCGTGGTGGTCGAAAGCGCCAGAGTCGTAGTCGTCTCGGGACCCGCTCCGACCTGCTCGTCTTGGGTGGCCTCGCCACAAGCGGCGAGCAAGAGCACACCGGCGAGGGCCACTGCGGCCCACCTCGCGCGCGCCCTTCCGGAACCCATGACCATTCGACGCCCCGCGGGGATTGTTCCGGTCGCCGACCGAGCTTCGAGCGCCCCGATGGCCGGCGCACAGAGTGGAGTCAAAGGAACGTTGGGCGAACCCGCATGAGCTCACCTTCGAGGGACGCCAGCTGGCTGTGTGAAGCGATGGCGCTGCCGACGGCAAGCACGCCGTCGGCAGCGACCAACTACGTGCCAGCTACCCCGTGGGTCCGACCGGTTGTTCGACCGCGCCGTCCGCAGCCGTCCGTTCGGCATGCGCGTCCACCTCGTCCTCCGAGCCGGCCTGGAGCGACTGCCGCCAGCCGGCGAGGATGCCGTGGACGCTCGCCGCGCCGATGATGGGCTCCGCGGGCACCTCGAGCTGCGCCGGGTGGAGGATGAACGGCCGTGTCTGCAACCCGCCGATGCCGCCGTGGAAGGAGATCAGCTCCTCGAAGGCGCAGCCCTCTTCCAGCTCGGGGTCGTAGAAGCTGCCCACCATGATGTCCGCGACGTGCTGGAAGCCGTCGGTTCGCAGCAGGTGCCGCGGCGCGGTCGGCGAGAACGGCGCCAGCGGGTCCTCGCCCTCGACGCGACCCTCCGCGAGGTAGTGGGCGCCGTCGGCGCCGAGCGCGACCGCCCCGTGTTCCGTCGAGCGGACGAGCAGCCAGCCGACGTGCGGATGCGACCGGAGCGCGGGCAGGAGCTGCGGGTGCCGCGAGTCGATCTCCTCGAGCGTCAGCCGACGGTTCTCCTCCATCAGGTAGACGAGGCCGAGGTTGCCCGAGCCGAGCACGACGACGTCCCGGTCGGAGACGTCGTTCCTGGGCCGCTTCGCCTTCTTCCCGGTGGCCTCGCTGAAGGCGTTGCCGACCATCGAGCTCTGCTCGTCCCCTCCCGCGATTCCCTCGACGTCGCCCTGTGCGAGCGAGCGCTCGACCAGTTCGTCGAGGCCGTATCCGTTGCGCTGCTTGAAGGTCGCCCCCTGCGTCTGGCCGTGGTCGGAGAGGACGACGATTTCGTACGGCCGCGGCGCGTAGCGGCAGGCTCGCTCGATCTCCGCGAAGTGGCCGTCGAGCTTGCGCAGGGCCTCGAGGGTGTCGAAGCGCTCCAGGCCCGAGTGATGCGCCACCTCGTCGTAGCTCGAGAACGTCGCGTAGACGGCGGGCCGCCCGCGCATGATGTCGGTGAGGACGCCCGAGACGATCAGGTCGCGCACGAAGACGCACAGCGCCGCCCGCATCAACGGGTAGATGCCGCCCCGGTGGCCGCGCGGCTGCACGTCGCGGCGGATGGCGCGTAGGGCGGCCGTCCACTCGAGGATGACCTCCCAGCCGAAGAGGACGAGCGTTCGCAACGCATTGTCGCCGTTGGCGAAGAACCCGCGATAGCCGGGATTGGACTTCTTCTCCGCTTCCATCCGGCTGACGGTGAGGATCACGTCCTCCGCCTCGCCAGAGAGGAGGTTCCCGCGGCTGGCGCCGCCGTTCACCAGCAGGCCGATGCCGGTCGCGTGGCGTCGCTCGATCTCGGCGCAGTCCGGCGGCGCCGAGCACGTCATCAGCGTCGCGGTTTCCTTCTCCACCCAGCGGAAGGCCGAGATGTCCTCGTTTGATCCCAGCAGGATCCCCGCCTGGCTGGCACCCGTCTGCGAGGAGAGATCGGTTTCCCACTCCGTCAAGCGGTGCGTGTCGTCGGCCAGCCAGCGGGCCATGGTCGGACGCGTTGCCGTCGCGCATCGCGCGGCGCAGCACGGGCAGTGCCAGCCCGTCGATCTCCAGATAGATGATCCCGGGGACGTCGGTGCTGGCGATGATCCCCTGCCGGCGCGCGATCCTTTGCGCGATGCGGATCGTGGACGTGTCGTCCGAGCCGAGGATGACGGCGAGCACGACGCTCACGGCGGCGACGACGAACGCAGCGAGCAGTGCCCAGCCGAAGTTGTCGACGGTGAGCACCCCGTCGGTCACGTTCAGGTCGGCGGCGATGAGGAGGATGACGGCGTCCGCGATCAACACGACAAGGAAGCCGAGAACGAGCGTGAGCGGCAACCGCAGCGCGGCGAGAATGGGCGGGATGACCGCGTTCAGCGCCGCGACGATGGCCGCGACGAGCAGCGCGCCCCAGAAGCTCTCGATGTCGACGCCCGGCAGGATCGCCGCGGCCACCATCAGGGCGAGGCCCGTGGCGAACCACGAGACGAGCAGGGGGAACAGCCGCCAGCGGGGACGCTCGGGCTGCCAGGCTGTGGACTGGCCGTAGGACGGCTCGGAGCCGCTGGTCATCTAGTTCTCCTCCTCCTTGAAGGGAAGCACCGACGACGGCGTGGGCGGCGGCTGTCTCGCTCATGCCCCGATCGTCACCCGGCGCCCCCGGCGACACATCATCCAATCTGTGTGAATCGTGCGGCCGCGCGGGATGTCGGAGCAGCGGCGCGCGATTCACCCAGATTCTGCGATGCCCCGTCGCTCCCGGACGCGACAGCGTTTCCCGCGAGCAATCGTTCTCTCAGAAGGGAGCAAGCGCTATGGCATCGCAAGACTCGTCGTGGAGTGGGTGGATCGTCTTCGCCGGCTTCGTGCTCGTGATCGTCGGTGCGCTCGACATGCTGCAGGGCTTCGTGGGGATCCTCGAGGACGAGTACGTCGTCGCCACGGCCAAGGGACTCGCGATCGTCGACGTGACGACGTGGGGCTGGATGACGCTCATCTGGGGCGGCCTGCTCGTCCTCACCGGGCTCGGCCTGCTCGGCGGGGCCGGCTGGGCGCGCTGGCTCGCCATCATCGGCGTCTCCGTCAATGCGATCGGGCAGATCGCGTTCATGGCGAACTACCCCCAGGCGTATCCGCTCTGGAACATCCTGATCGTCACGCTCAACATCCTCGTGCTCTACGCCCTGACGGCGCGCTGGCAGGGCTTCAAGGAATCAGTGGCCTGACCGCGGCCTGGACGGGGATGCCGGGCCGGATCGAGGGGCACGGCTCGTGAGAGCTCCTCGATCCGGCTCCCCCGGCTTGGCGAAACCCTCGACCTGACCGGTCGCGGCCGGCGCCGGTGACTGCGTTGGGCGGCCTCGGCTTCCTCGTCCGCGACCGTCTGCCAGTTCATATCAATCGTATGAGGAACCGGCGGCGCGCCAGACGGATAGTTCCGCTAGTTCGCGCTCGAGACGCTGCAGCGACCGCAAGTGATCCAGGAGGACACGTCATGACCGTTTCGCTTCACCCGAACACCACGATTCCAGACAGCGTGGAGGTGCCGCGCGTCGGGGCGCTGCGGTACGAGCTGGGATTTCCGACCCCGGAGACGACGCAGAAGCTCTTCGACGAGATGGACTTCCAGCGTGCGGTGCAGGCCTATTTGTGGGGCTACCCCGCAGTGTCATTCGAATCGATTCGGCTCACGGCCAAGCAGGACTTGGACATGGACTACAACGACTTTGGCATTGCCGACAACTTCGTCGACCCCAAATCCGCCTGGCTCACGGCCAACGACACGACGATCTACGCCTTCGTCAACATCGATGTGAGCCAGGGGCCGGTCGCGATCGAGATCCCACCCGGAGCCATCGTCGGCCTGATGGACGACTTCTGGCAGCGGTCGGTCACCGACGTCGGCCTGCCCGGACCCGACGCCGGCAAGGGCGGCACCTTCCTGCTGCTCCCGCCCGGCTACGACGGCGAGATTCCGGCCTCCGGCTACTTCCCACTCCGGGCGACGATGAACAACCACAACCTCTTGGTCCGCGGCATCATCGCCAACAAAAACGAAGTGCCCGACGCTGTGCAGCGCGTCCGGCAAACGAAGGTCTATCCGTGGAGCGAGCGCGAAAACCCCACGCCGAACAAATTCGTCTCGATCTCGGGCAAGCTGATCGACACGACCCCCCCTGGCGGCATTGAGTTCTGGGCGCGACTCGCCTCGGTCATCAACAACAACCCCGTCCAGGAACACGATCGCTTTTTCATGGCCATGCTCAAGCCGCTGGGCATCGAGAAAGGCAAGCTGTTCAAGCCTGACTCACGCCAGACGGCCATCCTCGAGGAGGCCGGCGCACTCGGCGATGCGATGGCACGCAACGTGATGTACGAGAACACCCAGCGCGAAACCGACACGGCGGCGTTTCCGGGCACTCGCTGGGAATGGGTGATCCTCGTGAAGCCCAGCCAGGAAACCGAGAACTACAGCCAGCTGGACGAGCGGCTGCAGTACACCTACGGCGCGATCTACTTGTCACCCGCCATCGGAGTGATGAAAGCGGGTCCCGGGGCAAACTACGTTCAGACCTTCAGGGACAAGAACGGCGACCACTTCGATGGCGGCAGGTCCTACCGCCTGCACGTACCCGCGAACCCGCCTGTTTCGGCCTTCTGGTCGTTGACGCTGTACGACAGCGCAACGCGTTCGATGGTCCAGAACCCGACGAACGACGCGGCTCGCTCGGGCTATGACGAGTTCAAGATGAACGACGACGGCTCGCTGGACCTGTACCTCGCGCCCAACATGACGGGGAGTGAGGAGAGCAACTGGATCGAGACGGTCCCCGGCAGAGGCTTCTACATGATGTTTCGTTTTTATAGCCCCACGGCGCCGTTGTTCGACGGCACGTGGACGCTGCCGGACGTCGAGCCCATCTGAGCCTCTCGACCATGCGCCGACGACGTCGGCGAACGTGGGACGGGCGCAACCGGTACGTGATGCGGGATCGAGGTGAGCAGATGACTTGGGCCAAGCGGTTCCGTCTGCGCGAAAGCATGCGCGAAAGCCTCTGGCTCATCCCTGTCGCCGGAGCCGCCCTCGGTGGGATTCTCGGAGTCGTCGTTTCCGTCGCGGACGAGCACATCGCATCTCAGCCTCTCTGGCAGTACTCGCCGTCGACCGCGAGCGCGCTTCTGACTGCGATCGTCGGCGCGACGGCTGCGCTCACCGGCTTCGTCGTCACCGTCACCGTTCTCGTCGTGCAGATGGCGACCGGAACGTTCTCGGCCCGCATCATGCGGCTCTGGTTCCGCGACCGCATCCTGAAGGTGGCGCTCGCGGTTCTCATCGGCACGCTCACCTTCTCGTTCTCGGTGCTCGGCCGAATCGACGACGACTTCGTGCCGGACCTCGGCGTGACGTTATCGGGAGTCTTCATCTCACTGTCCCTGCTGGTCTTCATCGTCTTCTTCGATCGATTCATCCGTCGGCTGAGACCGGTCGCCGTCGCCGCGGACGTCGCAAGCGTGGCTCGCTCGACGTTCGCACAGGCTGTGCGCTTCGCCGATCGACCAGACATCCGGTGGGAGTACGAGACAACGCGCGCGGAGCCAACGCTTGTCGTGCGAGCCAGCCGCGGCGGTGCAATCCAGGCCGTCGATCCCGACGGTCTCGTCGAGTGGGCTCGCGCACATCGCGCCGAGCTCGTCCTGCCGCACCGGGTGGGCACCTTCGTGCACACGGGTAGAGAGCTTGCGCGCGTATACGGAGGCGAGTTCGGCGATCGTGCCGCCGAGGAGCTCGAAGGAATGATTGCGGTCGGCGACGAGCGCACGCTCGACCAGGACCCCGCGTTCGCCCTACGGATGATGGTCGATATCGCCAACAGAGCGCTCTCGCCCGCGGTGAACGACCCCACGACCGCCGTCCAGGTCCTCGACCACATCGGGGAGGTTCTTGGCCTGATCGGGAGGACCGACCTAGAGACGCGTGCGATGCCGGCCAGCGGCGACGCGCCTTTCGCGGTCGTCATGGCGACCAACCGCTGGGAGGACTTCGTCATGCTCGGACTCACCGAGATTCGGGAGTACGGTGCAACGTCGGTGCAAGTGACACGACGACTGCGCGCACTGCTCGAAGAGCTACTCGACACGGTACGGCCCGAGCACCGAGCTGCAGTCGAGGAAGAGCTCCGCCGTCTCGATGCCACCGTCGCCGAAGGCTGGCGCGACTCGGTCGACCTCGATCGCGCGGCCGTGGCCGACCCCCAGGGGATCGGGCACCACGAGCATGGTTCCTAGCTCGACGACCTGTCGGTTCCCGGAACCAAGCTCGGGCGACTCCCGCGCATGATCGGGCGAAAAATCACCCGCGCTGGGTGATGCCCGACGGGCGTGGACGAGCCAACCTCGCCGCATGGAAGAGCAACGGCAAGCCCAGGAAGTGGAAAAGTGAACGCGGCGCCGAAACTCGGAATCTGGTCGTGGAGCTTCGTCGGATTCGTCGCGGCGACGGTCATCGTGGTCATCGCGTTCGGGGCCGTGAGCGAGATCGTGCTCCCCTTGTTGTTCGCGGCCGTCCTGGCCGTGGTCTTCAAGCCCCTGGTTGGCTACCTCCGACGCCGACGGGCTGAAGCCGACCCTCGGCGCCGGCCTGGTCGTCCTCGGCTTGCTTGCCTTGATGACCCTCGTCGTAGTCGCGACCGTGCACGGCGTGATCCAACAGACGGACGAGATCGGTGTCTCGGTCGACGCGGCCATCGACAAGGCGGTCGAGGAGCTCAACGTCGACGAGGAAGCGCTGAACGACGCCCGGGCGGCAGCCGAGGAGACGTCGCCTGCGGTCGCGGAAGGCTTCGTCACAAAGGTGGTCTCCGGCATCAACGCACTGATCGGCCTGGCCAGTGGCCTGATACTCGGCTCGCTGATCATGTACTACCTGCTCAAGGACGGCAGCAGCATCCGGCGCGCCGTCGTCGGGCAGGTCTCCCCATCGATCCGGGACGAGTTCGACGCCTTCGTCACGGACTCGTTCCAGACCCTCCGCAGCTACGGGCGGGGCCGAACCGCCATGTCGGCAATCGTGGCGGTGGTCGTCGGCATCGCGAGCTTCCTGCTCGGCCTTCCGCTCGTGCTCACCATCGTCGTCGTGAACTTCATCGGTGGCTACATCCCGTACATCGGTGCGTTCCTCGGCGGCGGGCTCGCGGTCATCGTCGCCTACGGTGAGGGCGGGCTTGGGTTGGCTGCCGTCATGCTCCTCATCGTCCTTGCAGCGAACCTGTTGCTCGAGAACTTCGTCGAGCCCAGGGTGATGGGCCGCACCCTCGACATCCACCCGCTGCTCGTCATCATCGTCACCGCGCTTGGCGGCTTCCTCTTCGGCATCGTCGGCCTCCTCTTGGCCGTGCCGTTCACCGTGATCGGAGGCGACCTGATCGGCCGGCTTCGGTCGAGAGGATTCTTCACCCTGGTGGCCGACCGGGCCGAGCCGAGCGTGAAGAAGATCCTCGACTGACGAGTCGAGATCGGCGCTCCGGCCTGAACGTGCTCACTCACGCACGCGGTGGTTCGGCTTGCGTGGCCCCACCGAGATAGCGACATGACCTGGGGCGGAGTACACGGCCGGCCCGCCGTTGGTTCCGTCGACCCAACGGGCTCTAAGCAGGCGTTACGAGGAACCGCTCTTACGCGCTTCGATCCGCTCGAGCCGCGCGTTGATCTGACGGAGCTGCTCGGCAAGCGAGGTCTCGGCGTCCGAGTCGGCCGGCTCGAGGCGCGCGCGCGACACGAACGTGCTCGTGATCGCGGCGGTGATGACGGTCAGGAAGCCGATGCCGACCAGCATGACGAACGCGGCGAGGAACCGTCCGGCGTAGGTCGTCGGAACGTTGTCGCCGTACCCGACCGTCGTGGTCGTCTGGACGGCCCACCAGAGCCCGGAGCCGATCGACGGGTAGTGCTCGCGGTCGAGGACCGTCATCAGGGTCCCGGCGGCAGACGGTGATCGCGATCGTCGCGGAGGCGATCACGACGGCGGCCCCCCGCGGCGTCACGGCGCGGGCCACCCAACGCTCGAGCCACCGTTCGAGCCTCGTCTCGTTCGGCGTGTCGGCGGGGTTCTCGTTCATCGTTCTCAGCCCTCCGGTTTCATGCGGGTGAAGCCCCCGGCGAGCCCGTCGCCTCGCCCTCGGCCTGCTCGCCCTTCGCGCGGAGCTCTTCGTAGAGCGAGTGGTTGAGAATGGGTGAGCTGACGACGAGAATCCCGAGGAGGTAGATGAAGAAGATGAGCGTCGCCGTGGCGCCGAGACTGCCGTACATCGACGTCGACTTCTCGAGCTCGTCCACGAGGAAGGCGTCGACCAGTCCGCTGAGCAGTGGGACGCCGATCCCGATGAGGACTGCGCCGGGCAGCAGCGCCCGCCAGGGAGCGTCCCGGTGCGGAAGGTGAAGTGAAACCCAGAGCCACAGCCCGGTGAGCGGTGCGATGGTGAGCGCGGCCGCCAGGAGGCCGTGCCACGCCACGTCGGCGAACCACGAGCTGAGCGCGACGGTGACGATGGCCGCACACAGCATGCCCGTGAAGACAAGTGACCCGACCGGCTTGGCCTTCGGAGGAGGCTCGTCCCAGACGAGCGAATGAACGAGCACTACTGCCTTCGCGCCCGTCAAACCCGCCCAGAGGAGAAGGGGCACGCCGACCGCGAAGAGCCACCACGAGTTGGAGTCGGCGGCACGCGAGGCATCGCCGATCGCGTTGGAGATCGCCGCCGGGACGCCGCCGCCCTCGACCGCGTCCTCGGTGTCGCTCGCGTTGCTGAGGCCGAGAGCGCCTCCGACGATCAAGCCGAACGGCAGCAGCCACAGGAAGAGCTTGTACGCGACTCCCCCGGCGAGGACGCTCGCCGCGACGCGCCGGTTTCGTTCCACCGCCCGGATCGGAACTGCGAGGGCCACGTGTCGTTCGCTCGCCCCCTTCGCGCCCTCCTTCGCGGCGTCGAGCTTGGCGCGCGCTCGCTCGCTGCGGCCGGCGTCGGATGCCTCGCCGCTCTCCGCCGGTTCGGGTCGTCGATCGTCGACGTCGCTCATCGTCTCGCCCTCCAGGCTCCTGTCAGGCCGGGGCCAGGCTTCGATCCTCGACCATGTAGGCAACGAGCAGCGCCAGCGGGAAGAAGACCAGGCTGAAGAGGAAGTAGAGGAAGAAGCTGTGCCCCTTCCGGGCGGCAACGCGGGCCGGCCAGAACGCGATGGCTATCCAGACGACTGACGAACAGGATGGACCAGAGCCAGAACATCTCACGCCTCCTTGGAATTGGTGGTCATCACGGGCACTGCAGGGCATCCGTCAGCTGCTCACGCCCGTCGGCCGCCTCGCCTGCGCGCGCCTGGGCGTCGTCCCCGCCGGACGCGGCCAGCGACTCCAGGCTGGATGCGAGGTCTTCGGCGGCGGACGCCGCCTCGTCGGCCCCGGCCTCGGTCAACGCCGTGGCGCTGGCCGCGAGAGCCGCTGCAGTGGATCCGATGGCGGCAAGGGCGTCCTGGCCGGCCTCGGTCCCGCTGGTGGAGATCTCCGTGAGGTCCGCCGAGAGGTTCGACGAGCTCGGGACAGAGCTGCGCCTGGGCCTCCTGGAGGTTCTCGATTCCCTCGCCGAGCGTGCGCGTTCCGGTATCGGTGCTGCCGGTGGCGCCGGTCGCGGCCTCGGTCGTTGCGCTGTCTTCGTCGTCGGAGGCGCAGCCGAGGGCCGAGACCAGGACGACGACGGCAGCAACGAGGGCTGCTCCGAAACGGCGGGTCATGATGTGGTTCGATCTCACTGTCTGCCTCCTTTGCCTCCCGCGAGCGGCCGGCCGCCCCCGCCGAGGGCGGCCGGCGACGCGGCTCGGTTACTGGTTCAGGTCGGCCTCGTCCAGGGCGGCTTCGTCCTCGAGCTCGGCGACCTCGATCGCGACCTCGAGCGCCGCGGCGATCGCGACCGTCGCGGACGCGACGCGGGCAGTGCCGACGATCGGTGCGACCGCGGCGAAGACGCCGCGGACCTGCTCGGGGTCGATGCCCGGCTCGCGCCTGCCGCTCGCAGGTTGAGCAGGTACGAGGCAGGCGGGGCATCGACCGCGACGAGCGCAGCGATGCGAACGAGCATCAGCGCCTCCGGATCGAGACTCGAAGCCTCGACCGAGTCCGCGGTCATGCTCGCGAGCAGGTCGAGGACCGGGGTGTCGGTGGTCGGATCAGCCATGGTGCTCTCCTTTCGTTCGACGTTCGTGCCAGAACGGGGGTGGGTCGCGGAGTTGGCTACGTCACGGGCTCGATCTCGCTTGGGCGCCAGGTCTTGTCGAAGAAGGGCTGGAGCGGGTTGTAGAGCCGAAGAATCGTCGCACCAGCCCTTGCCGGGAACGGTCTGGAGCCAGTTGGACTCCTTCCCACCGGGAGCCGTGGGCCCGAAGTAGATGTCGATCGAGCCGTCGGTGGTTCGTCTCGACGGTGCCGGACTGGCTGCCGACGCGAGGCAGATGCTGATCCGTCTGGAGCATGGAGCGTGTCTGGCGGTCGTAGAGGATCACCGACCAGAACCGGCTCTCGGGAATGTCGGGCGGGAGCGCGAGGCGATAGTCGCGTGCGCCGTCGAAGTACTCGCCTTCGCTGTCGCGCATCGCGTAGATGTACTGCGACCCGATGCCGGTGAGCCGCATGCACATCGCCGGTGTGATCCCGGTGGCCATGTAGAAGAAGTTGGTGCGCGAGTTGAGTTTGCGGGCGCCGTCGCTCGGCGCCGCGACCGGGCCTTCGGCGGTGATCTGCGGGCGGCGGGTCGACGAACTCGTAGCCACCGACGAAGAGCGCGCTCTCCCACGCCGAGTTCGGGTAGAAGGCGAAGCCCTCCTCAGGTCGTGCGGCGAACGTGACGGTGCGCGCGGTGGCGTTTCCGACCACGACCGCCTCTTCGAGGATCTCGCGCATTCGCGCGTCGGGCTCGAACGGCTTGCCGTGAACGATCCCGACGGCGGCGAGCAGCCCGAGCAGGTCCGGATCGCCTGCGCCGGCGGTTCCTGCTGCACCAGCTCGTTCACCAGCTCCCAGAACCCGAAGTCGTTCGGAAGGAGGTGTTGAACGACTTGCCCGTCGCCTCGACGAAAGTCGTCTCCGGCGCCGGAGCCACTGCCCCGACGGCGCGTCACCGGCGAGAAACTCGCCGACCGCGGTCCCTTGCGCACCCGGGACGTAGGGAGATACACGAAAGCCGGTCCGGACCGCCTCGGCTGCGGACCGTGGGATCGTTGTCGATCATGAACGCCCGGCCGATCACGGTCGCGCGCGTCGTGCGAGACGTGCGAGACGTGGAAGCCGCTGTCGGGCAGCGGCCCGTCGTAGCCGGGCCCCACCAAGAGATAGCGACCGCCCTGGCCGCGGTCCGGACCGGGCAGGCCGAAGTCCGTGACCCATCGGAACCACATGTCGTCGATCGTCGCCGAGGATCCCGCGACGGCGCCTCGATCGACGGCACGTCGATCACCATCGGCCCGTCGCGTCAAGTCGAGGAACCCCCAGAAGTAGACCGTGTCGCAGTTCGCGGTCAGGAACACCGACGCCGAGTCCATCAGCTCCGGGAAGAACGCGAAGGAGTTGTCCTCGACCCCTATCAAGAGGTACCCGCGGCGAATCGCGTAGCGATGCGCCCGGCAACGCACCCAGGAACGCCTCCACTCCGTGGAGGAAGTCGAGATGGTCGTAGAGCGGTGCGCCGTCGCCTCCGACGGCGCGCCATCGTCGAATTCCAACGTTCCGAGCCGACTCTCGACCTTGTCGGGCGTCGAGATCGAGGCGCAAGCGTGTCTCGCTGGAAACCGTCATTGCTCATCTCCTTGCGTTCCGTGCACGCGCGACGTCGAGCCGAGCGTCGACTCTCGTGAGGTTGCGGCGCCGAGTATGGGCGTCGGCGGGCCGCGTCCTCCTCATACCGATCGCATGAAATGGGCCTGCCAGCCCAGGAGGTGGCACTTGGTTGTCCCTCCAGCGCCATGCCCTAGCATCGGCCTCTCGTTGGCTGCCACCGACGTTCCTTTCGACCTCGCAGAGGCCAAGCTCGCTGCCACCGTCGCCGCGGCCCGGCACCGTGGCGAAAGAAGCGGTCATCGGACAGCTGAGCGCCGGCGAACGTGCCTTTCGCGACCGTGGTCGCGCCCGCCGGCTACGGGAAGACGACGCTCCTCGCGCGTTGGGCGAGGCCGATCCGCGTCCGTTCGCCTGGGTCGCTCTCGACGGGCGAGACGACGACCCCGTCGTGCTCCTGCGCTACATCGCGGCGGCGATGCACCGAGTCGAGCCGGTCCGTCCCGAGGTGTTCGACGCGTTGTCCGGGCCAGGGGGCTCCGTCTGGTCAACGCGTGTCCCTCGCCTCGGTGGCGCTCTGGCCGCGCGCGAGCGTCCACTGGTTCTGGCGCTAGACGATTTGCACGCTGTGGCCAATCCTGCCTTCTGCCGACGTGCTTGCAGAGCTTTCCCGCTACGTCCCAGCCGGCTCGCAGATTGCGATCACAAGCAGGCAAGAGCCGCCCCTCCCCCTTGGCCGCTGGCGGGCGCAGGGCGGGGTGAGCGAAATCGGTGTGGCAGACCTCCGGCTGGACGAGCAGGAGGCGAGGTTGCTGCTGGAGGCCGCCGGAGTCGAGCTCGACGACGGTGAGCTCTCCGAGCTGACCGAGCAGACAGAGGGCTGGCCGGCCGGCCTGTACCTGGCGGCACTGTCGATGCAGGCCGGCGCGAAAGGATCGCCGGGCTGCCGAGGGGTTTACCGGCGGCGACCGGTTCGTGTCCGAGTACTTCCGCCTTGAGCTTCTCTCCCGGCTACCGGAAGATGAAGCGAAGTTCCTCAAGCACACCTCGATGCTGGAACGGATGTGCGGAGGATTGTGCGACGCCGTGCTCGAGACGACGCGCTCGGCGCAGACGCTCGAGACGCTCGAACGCACCAACGGCTTCATGGTGCCTCTCGACCGGCGAGGCGAGTGGTACCGATACCACCACCTTTTCGGCCAACTCCTGAGGAACGAGCTCGAGCATACCGAGCCCGAGGTGGTGCCTGCGCTCAACGCTCGCGCGCATGGCCTGGTGCATCGCTAACGACCTGCCCGAGGAGGCGATCGGCTACGGGCAAGCAGCGGGGGAGACGGAGGCTGTCGCCGGCTTGATCGACGCCCTTAGTCCGCCGCTCTACTACGACGGCCGCTTGCAGACCGCGGAGGAGTGGCTCGGGTGGTTCGGCGACGACGAGCTTGTGCAATATCCCGCACTCGCCGTCTTTGGAGCCTGGTGGCGCGCGCTGACGGGGCGAGCCGAAGAGGCCGAGCGCTGGCTCGCGCTCGCCGACGGGGCGACCTCGAAGATCCCGCTCTCGGACGGCAGCGCCACGATCGAGCCGTGGGTGGCCACGCTGCGCGCGCACATGATGCCGAACGGTGTCGAGCAGGCGCTCGCCGACGCCGAAAAGGCGCTGGATCAGCTCTCGCCGGACAGTTTTTGGATCTCCACCGCGCTCCTCGGCCGAGGAGTTGCGCACGCCCTGCTCGGCGAGGCCGATCGTGCGGTCGCGGACCTTTCCGCAACCATCGAGCGGGGGCTGGCCACCGGCAGCTTCGAAGAGGTCTTCAACGCGCAGGCGCTGCTCGCGCTCCTGGCGGCCAAGGAAGGATCTTGGGCCGAGGCCGGGCAACGAGCACGTGCGGCAGAAGCGGTCGTCCAGGAGACGGGCCTCGGCGACTACTCGTCGAGCGCGGTCGTCCACGTCGCGACTGCGCGGGTCGCGACTCCACGAGGCGAGGCCGCGAGGATGCGCGCGCGGCGCTTGCACGTGCTCACCGCCTACGACCGCGTGCTCGACCACGGCATCCCCTGGGAAACCGTCGGCGTCGGGCTCGAGCTCACGCGCGTCCATCTCGCACTCGGCGAGGTGGCGGCCGCCCGCACGGCTCTCGGAGAAACCGAGGACGTGCTCGAGCTCCGCCCCGACCTGGGCTCGCTCGCCGAGGACGCGCGAGAGCTTCGCGACCGCCTCGCGGCGACCTCCGGGTCGGCCGGTGCCTGGGCGATGAGCCTGACCGGCGCCGAGCTTCGGCTGCTTCCCTATCTCGCCACCCACCTCACGGTTCCGGAGATCGCGACGAGGCTGTTCATCTCTCGCAACACCGTCAAGACCGAAGCGGTCTCGATCTACCGCAAGCTGAATGCCTCGTCGCGCACCGAGGCGATCGAACGTGCCGTCGAAGTCGGGCTCCTGGAAAGCCCGTTCTACTCGGCGCCGCGAAATCTCACCCAGGAAGGATGACGCGCACGGAGGCCGCACGCGTGTCCCATATGAGGCGGTGGAGTACAAGGAGCACCTCCGTCGGCTCGCGGTGCACGACGACGCGTTCGTCGACTCGCTGACGGCCCAGAGCACGCCGACTGAGTCCGCCCTGGACGAGAGGACGCTGGCGCTCGTGCGCGTCGCCGCGACCGTCTCCCTCGATGCAGCGACCGCCTCTGTCCAGCACGCCGTCGCGCTCGCCCTCGCAGCCGGCGCGACGAAGGAGGAGATCGTCGCCACCCTCGAGGCTGTGACGCCGGTGACGGGCACTTCGCGAGTCGTCGCGTCCGCCCCGAAGATCGCGCTCGCGCTCGGCTACGACGTCGAGGAAGCGCTCGAGGAGCTCGACCCGTGACGCGCGCGAATCATCCCATCGGTATGAGGAACGACGCCGCATCCGTGGCCAGTGTTCCTGACGCGATGAACGCGGTGAGAAACGCCGCGTCGAGCTGATCCTGCCGATGCGAACGGTGCTGTTGGTCGCTGCGACTCTGGGTGTGCTCGGGGCGTTCGGGCGATCGGCGACACCTTCCTGATCGTGTTCGTCGGGATCTTCCTGGCGCTCGTGTTCGAGTTCCCCCTGCGGTACCTGATGTCGAAGACGAAGATGTCGCGCGGGGCGGCGGCGGCGGTGCTGGTGCTCGGCACGTTCGCGCTGATCTTGCTGGTCGGACTGCTGTTCCTGGTGCCGCTCGTCGGCTCGGTTCGGGATTTCCTTCAGGATCTTCCGGCGCTGGTCGAGAAGCTGCGCGCTTCCGACGAGCTCTCCTGGCTCGGCGACAGCGGAGCAGCCGAGAACGCGCAGTCGGGAGCCGAGAAAGTCTCGGCGGCCGTGCCGGACGCGATCGCTGGCGTCATCGGCATCGCGGGCGACTTCTTCTCCGGCTTCCTCGTTACCTTCACGATCATCTTCATCTGCATGTTCCTGCTCAGCGACATCGCGAACTTGAAGCGGGCGCTGGGGAGCGTGCTGATGCCGGGCGAGGACGAGCGCTGGCTGGCCGTCTGGGAGCGCGTGACGAGCTCGATCTCGCGCTGGGCGATCGGCGTCGTCGTGATCGCCCTGATCGCGGGAACGGTTCAGGGGGTCACGGCCTGGCTGCTCGGGTCGAGCTACGCCCTCGGGTTGGCCGTCATCGCAGGGCTGCTCGACATGATCCCGAACATCGGCGCCATCCTCGCCGGATTCATCCTCGTGCCGGCGCTCTGGGCCGAGGAAGGGTCTCACCGCCGCGATCATCATGCTCGTCGTGCTGCTCGTCTACCAGCAGGTCGAGAACAACCTGGTCACGCCGAAGGTCCAGGGCAAGGCCGTCAACCTCTCGGGGTTCTTCATCATCGTCGCCGTCACGCTGTTCGGCGCGCTGCTGGGGGTCCTCGGCGCGCTCACCGCCGTTCCACTGGCGGCGGTCATCATGATCTTCGTGCAGGAGCTGACGAAAGCCCGCCGGGAGAAGGTCGCGGCGGCCCATGCGGCGCTCGAGACGCCGGCGAGTCCTGCGTAGCCGGCGGCGACGCAGCGCCTATAACGAAACCGATGGAGGCGGCGGGAATCGAACCCGCGTCC
>CAWCCL010000003.1:0-49408 GCA_963794055.1 uncultured Actinomycetes bacterium | reverse complement strand
TCGCGGATCAGCGTCTTCTGCTCCTCGGTCGCCTCGACGAGCGGAAGCCGCAGGCCGCCGACGTCGTGGCCGAGCAGGGCGAGCGCGGCCTTGACCGGGATGGGGTTCGTCGTCACTGCCAGCGCCTCGATCAGGGTCGCAGCCCCGCGTCGATCTGCCCGCGCGCCCTCGATGTCGCCGTCCCTGAAGCGCGTCACGAGCTCCCTGCACCTGGGGCCCGACGAGGTGCGTGTAGACGAGGATGCCGCCCACCGCCCCCAGCTCGAGGAACGGGAGCAGGAGGTCGTCGTTGCCCGCATAGAGCGCGAGGTCCGTCTCGGTGAGGATCCGGCGGGCCTGGCCGGGGTCGGTCGTCGCCTGCTTGACTGCGGTGACGTTCGGGATCTCGGCGAGCTGCGCCAGCGTCTCGGGCTCGAGGTTCAGCACGACGCGCTGCGGGATGTTGTAGGCGACGATCGGCCGGTCGGTGGCGGCCGCGATCGCGCGGAAGTGAGCGACGATCCCGCGACCGGCGGCTTCGTGTAGTACGGCGTGACCACGAGGAAACCGTCGACGCCGAGCTCGTGCGCCTGCCCGGTCAGGTGCACCGAGTGGGCGGTCGAGTACGTCCCGGTGCCGGCGATGACCGTGGCCCGGTCGCCGACGCCTCGACCGCGGCGGCGAAGAGCGCGAGGCGCTCGTCGTCGGTGAGCGTCGGCGCTTCGCCGGTCGTGCCGGCGACGACGACGCCGTCCGAGCCCGTGTCCACGAGGTGCGCGCAGAGGCGCCTGAACGCGTCCAGGTCGACGGAGCCGTCCTCGCGGAAGGGCGTCACGACGGCTGTCAGGACCTCGCCGAGCACCGGTTCGCATTGTACTGCCAGCGTTCGGGCGGAGACCCTCAAAGGAGAGCCGTCGAGGCCGACCGTCAGGCCCGGCGGGAGCGCGGGCAGCCGCTCGAGCGCGAGGAGCACGCCGGGAACGAACGCCTCGCGCGAGAAGCGTGTCGTGGCGGATCGTGAGGAGCTGGCCCTCGCCGCCGAGGAGCACCTCCTGGTGGGCGACGAGGCCCGGAAGGCGCACCGAGTGGATCGGCACGTCGCCGGGCAGCAGCGCCGCGGTCGCCTTGGCCGTGCCCGAGGGCGCGTCGACCTTGGTCTCGTGGTGGAGCTCGACGATCTCGGCGCGCGGCAGGTGCCGGCCGCCTCCGCCGCGAAGCGCATCATCAGCACGGCGCCGAGGGCGAAGTTCGGCGCGACGAAGCACGGCACCCCCGTTCGCGCGCGAGTGCGTCGAAGGCGGCGAGGTCGTCCCCGCCGAGCCCGTCGTGCCGACGACCGTGGGCACGCCCGCGCCGAGGCACGCTCGACGTTCCCCCGCACGGCGTCCGGCGCGGTGAAGTCGACGGCGGCGTCGTGCCCGGCCGGTTCCCGGTCCCGTCTCGCCCGACCGGAGCACCTCGTGGCCGGCCTCGGCAAGCGCGGGGCCAGCACCGAGCCGACCTTGCCGCCGGCGCCGAAGAGGAGGACCCTCACGCCGCGGCGCGCTCCACGAGCCCCGGGCAGACCGGCTCGACGGCCTCGAGGAGCCGCTCCTCGCTCGGCCCGATCGCCGCGACGGAGAACGAGTCGGCGGCAGCAGCACGTCGGCCAGCTCGGCGACCGCGTCCCCGTCGACCGCCTCGATCTCGGCGAGCACGCGGTCGAGGTCGAGGAGCTCGCTGTCGGTGATCAGCGACTTCCCGAGCCTGCTCATCCGGTTCGAGGTCAACTCCATCGAGAGCATGATCCGGCCCTTGAGGTTCTCCTTCGCGCGCTCGAGCTCTTCCGGCGCCGGCCGCCCTCGGCGATCTCGCCGATCTGCTCGGCGACGATCCGAGGCACTCGGCGAGGTTCTCCTCCCGCGTCCCGACGTAGACGCCGATCTGACCCGTGTCGGCGTACTGGGACGCGAACGTGTAGACGGCGTAGGCGAGCCCGCGCTTCTCCCGGATCTCCTGGAAGAGCCGCGAGGACGCCGAGCCGCCGAGCACGCTGTCGAGGATCGAGGCGGTGAAGCGCCGGCGGTCCGAGCGGGCGATGCCCGGCGCACCGAGGCAGACGTGGTACTGCTCCGTCTCCTTCGCTGGAAGACGAGCGAGGGCTTCGGCGCCGCGACGAACGGCGCGCGCGCCGAGGGCCTGCGCGCCGGCGGTGCGCGCCTTGGCGCGCATCCGCTCGACGAGCTCGACGACGCGGTCGTGGTCGACGCTCCCGGCCGCCGCCACGACGACGTTGTCCGGCCGGTAGCGGCGCCGGTGGAAGGCGGCGAGCGAGCGCCGCGAGACCGTGGAGATCACGTCGGCGGAGCCGAGCACCGGCCGCCCGAGGGGATGGCCGCCGAAGACCGCGTTCGTGACCAGGTCGAGGATCGAGCTCCTGCGGCGAGTCCTCGACCATCGCGATCTCCTCGAGGACGACCTCCCGCTCGGAGTCGAGGTCGGCGAGGCTGGGCGCGAACACCATGTCGGTCATCACGTCCAGCGCCGTCTCGAGGTGCTCGTCGAGGACGCGGGCGTAGACGACCGTGTAGTCGCGCGCCGTGGCTGCGTTCAGCTCGCCGCCGAAGGTGTCGAAGATCTCGGCGATCTCGAGCGCCGAGTAGGAGGCGGTGCCCTTGAAGAGCAGGTGCTCGAGGAAGTGGCTGACGCCCGCGTGCGCGTCGTCCTCGTCCCGCGAGCCGGCGCCGATCCAGATGCCGATCGCCGACCGAGCGCACGGTCGGAAGCGGCTCGGTGACCACCCGCGTCCCGCCGTCGAGCGTCGTCAGCAGGTAGTTCTGCACGGTCGCATCGTAGGGGTCAGGCCTGCCTGAACGCGCCGCCGGGGTCGCCGGCGGCCCGGGCGAGGGCCGCGAGCGCCTTCAACGGCGGGCGGGCGAGCCCCCGCGCGCCGGACGTCCTGGATCTCGCCCCGGACGAGCCGCTCCACCGTGCGCCAGACGACGCGGACCGCGCGATCGCGGAACGTCGTCCGCGGGAAGCGGTCGAGCGCCGCCTTCACGCCCCAGGAGGCCCAGAGGTGCGTCCCAGCCGCCCGGTGAGCCGTTCGCCGTACGGCTCGAGACCCTCGGCCCTGCCCGCGAGCACGTCCCCCACGGCCTCCGCGGCGAGCTGCCCGAGAGGAAGGCTTCGAACATCCCGTCGCCGGAGACCGGATCGACCAGGCCGGCGGCGTCGCCGATCGACGGCCGTGCGGCCCCGGGCGAGCTTCGAGCGGGGCGAGCGGAGCGGCAGCCGGAAGCCGCGGAGCCTTCGAGGTCGTCGGCCGCGACTCCGTGCGCCGCGCAGAGGTCGCGCAGGTGCTCCGCAGGCGGGGCCCCTCCCGCTCCCACCCACCGAGCCCGAAGTTCGCGTGGTCGCCCTTGGGGAAGACCCAGCCGTAGCCGCCCGGGACGATGCCGAGCTCGAGCACCGCGCGGCCGCGGTAGCCCTCGCCGAGCCGCTCGTAGGGAGACGTTCCCCTCGAGCGCGACGCCCGACCGCCTGGTTCCCGCCGAGCCCGAGCGCCCGGGCGCAGATGCCGTTGACCCCGTCGGCGCCGACCAGAGTCTCCGCCTGCAGGCGCTCGCCGCCGCAGTGACCTCGACGCCGTCCGGCCCGGCCGCGACCGCCGTCACCTTGACGCCCTCGCGAAGCTCGGCGCCCGCGGCGGCCGCCTGCTCGGCGAGATACGCGTCGAGCCGGAGGCGCTGCGTCATGAGGACGAGCGGCTCGCCCTCGCCCCGCTCGAACCAGCTGCCGTAGCGAAGCCGCATCCGCACCGAAGTGACCGTGTCCTCGACGACCGGCGCGATCGAGAAAGGCAGCAGGCGCGCTGCCCGGCCGGTGACCCCGCCGCCGCAGGGCTTGTCGCGCGGGAAGCGCGCGCGGTCGAGCAGGAGCACGGAGGCCCCCGCCGAGGCGAGGCGGTACGCGCACGTCGAGCCGGCGGGCCCGGCGCCCACGACGATCGTGTCGTAGCGAGGCATCGCGGCAATTATGTCCGTCTCACAAACGCCGGCGCTGCTGGTTTAACTCCGCGGATGGACACGGCGCTCCCGCTCGAGCGGAGGACGGCGACGGCGCACGGCGCGCTGCTCGCGGTCGTGGTCGTCTGGGCGAGTGCGTTCTCGGTCATCAAGGCGCTGCTCGACCACGGCTTCGCGGCGGAGGACGTCGCGATCCTGCGCTATCTCGTCGCCGCGCCCGGGTTCGCTTCCTCCTCTGGCGAGTTGGCGGGCTGCCCGGCCTGACGCGGCGCGATGCGCTGCGGCTGGCCGCGGTCGGCGTCTGCGTGGTCGTCGGCTACCACGTCTCCTTGAACGTGGGCACGAAGTACACGACCTCCGGGACCGCCGCGCTCGTCATCGCCCTCTCCCCCGCGCTGACGCTGATGCTCGCCGTCGGCCTCGGGCTCGAGCGCGGGAGCCTCCGCCGTGCCATCGGACTCGCGGTCGCGTTCGTAGGTGTCGCGATCGTCGTCCTGCTCGGCGCCGGCGGAGACGCTCTCGTTTGCCAACGCGAAAGGGCCGCTGATCGTCCTCGCCGCGCCGGTCGCGTTCGCGCTCTACAACGTGCTCCTGAAGCCGCTCCTGGGGCGCTACGACCTGCTCGCGCTCACCGCGGCGACGAGCCTCGTGGAACGTGTTCCTCCTGCCCTTCGTCCGCGGCGGGACGGTCGAATCGGTCACGGGGATCTCCCTGGAGGACGCGGTGCTCGTGCTCTACCTCGGCGTCGTCTCCACGTTCCTCGGCTACATCGGCTGGAACATCGGCCTGCGCGGCCTCGGGCGACGCGCGCGGTCACCTACACGTACCTGATCTCGCCGCTCGCCGTGCTGATCGGCGCGCTGTTCCTGGACGAGCCGGTGACGCTCTGGCTCGCCGTCGGCGGGGCGCTCGTGCTGGGCGGCGTCGCCGCCGCCCAGCGCTCGCGCTAGGCTCAGCGTCTGCCGCCGCGGCCGCGGCCGCGGTCACGGCCGCCGCCGCGCCGGCCGCGGTCGCCGCCGCGCTCGCGCCGCTCGCGCGGAGGGGCGTCCTTGGCCCGCTCGATCAGCTCCTCGGGCTGGACGACCGTGCCGTTCTCGTGCTTGCCGACGAGCTTGAGGCCGATGCGGCCGCGGGCCTTGTCGACCTCCTGCACGATGACGTCCAGCACGTCGCCGCGGCTGATGACGTCCTCGATGTGGCCGACGCGGCCGGGGCCCACGTTGGAGACGTGGAGGAGGCCGTCCGTGCCCTTCTTCAGCTCGACGAAGGCGCCGAAGTCGGTCGTCTTCACGACCTTGCCGGTGTACGTGTCCCCGACCTCGGGCTCCTTGGTCAGGGCCTGGATCGCGGCGATCGCGGCTTCGGCCTTCTCGCCCTCGGTGGCGTAGATGAGGATCGTCCCGTCCTCCTCGATGTCGATCTGCACCTCGTAGTCGGCCTCGAGGCCGCGGATGGTCTCGCCGCCCTTGCCGATGATGAGGCCGATCTGCTCGGGATCGATGGAGATGGTCGTGATCCGCGGCGCGTGCGCCGCGAGCTCCTCGCGCGACTCGGAGATCGCCTCGGCCATCCTGTCGAGGATGAACTCGCGGGCCTGCTTCGCCTGCTCGAGCGCGTTCCGCATGATCTCCTGCGTGACGCCGGTGATCTTGATGTCCATCTGCAGCGCGGTGATGCCCTCGCGGGACCCGGCGACCTTGAAGTCCATGTCGCCCAGGTGATCCTCGGCGCCCTGGATGTCGGTGAGGATGACGTGCTCGTCGCCCTCCTTGACGAGGCCCATGGCGATGCCGCTGACGGGCCGCTTGATCGGCACGCCGGCGTCCATGAGCGAGAGCGTCGAGCCGCACACCGAGCCCATCGACGAGGAGCCGTTCGACTCGAGCGTCTCCGAGACGAGGCGGATCGTGTACGGGAACTCGTCCAGCGCCGGGATCATCGGCTCGAGCGCGCGCTGGGCGAGCGCCCCGTGGCCGATGTCGCGACGCTTGGGGCCGCGCATGAAGCCCGTCTCCCCGACCGAGTAGGGCGGGAAGTTGTAGTGGTGCATGTAGCGGCGCTCGGACTCGAGCGAGAGGTCGTCGATCCGCTGCCCCTCCTTGGCGGTGCCGAGCGTGAGGAGGGTCATGATCTGCGTCTGGCCGCGCGTGAACAGCGCCGAGCCGTGCGTGCGCGGCGAGACCCCGACCTCGCACGCGATCGGGCGGATCTCGTCGGTGGCGCGGCCGTCGGGGCGGCGCTTCTCGATCGCGATCTTCTTCCGGATCAGATCCTTGTAGATCGCCTCGGCCGCCTTCTTGACGTAGGACCTTGTGAGGCCGTCCTTGACGGTGGGCGCCTCGCCCTCGACGGTCGCGGGGCCGACGGGGAACGGCACCTCGACCGTCTCGACGATGCGGTCGAAGAGCAGGTGCCGCTTCGCCGAGCGGAGCTGCTTCGAGTCCTGCTCGGCATCCGTGAGGACGCGGAGCTCGTTCTCGAACTGCTCGCGGACCGGGCCGACGACGGCCTCGAGCCGACGGCGCTCGAGGATGGCGTCGAGGCTGGCGCGGACCTGCGTCTCGCGGACGATGTCCTCCTCGGTGGAGTCGATCGCGATCGGCGGGCAGAGCTCGGTCGACGATCTCCTCGACCGCGGCCGCGGCCTCGCGGAGGCCGTCGGACGGCGATGCGCGCGGAGATCCGCTCGCCGTGGGTCGCCGTCGAGCTCCTCGGTGAGCTCCGAGTCGAGCCACTTCGGCTTGCCGGCCTGGCGGCGGAGCTCCTCCTGCGCCTCGCAGAGCTTCTTGATCTCGGCGTGCGCGAGCTCGAACGCCTCGAGGAGCGTGTCCTCGGGGACCTCGTTCGCGCCGGCCTCGACCATCGTCAGGCCTTCCTTCGTGCCGACGACGATCAGGTCGAGCTCGGACTCCTCGATCTCGGGGAGCGACGGGTTGACGACCAGCTCGCCCTCGAGGATCCCGATGCGGACGGCGCCAACGGGCCCGAGGAAGGGCAGCGGCGAGATCATCAGCGCGGCGGACGCGCCGTTGATGGCCAGGATGTCGTGCGGGGTGATCAGGTCGGCGGAGAGCGTGGTGCAGATGACCTGCACCTCGTTCCGGAAGCCCTTGGGCCAGAGCGGCCTGATCGGGCGGTCGATCATGCGGGCGGTGAGGATCGCCCTCTCGGTCGGGCGCCCCTCCCGCTTGAAGAAGCCGCCGGGGATCTTGCCGGCCGCGTACATCCGCTCCTCGACGTCGACGGTGAGCGGGAAGAAGTCCGCGCCCTCCCGCGCCTCGAGGCGGCCCTGCGCCGTGGCGAGGACCATCGTGTCCCCGCTCCTGACGACGACGGCGCCGTCGGCCTGCTTGGCCAGCTTTCCTGTCTCGAGGTGAATCTCGTCGCGGCCTACGGCAGCCGTAACCGACGTGATCTCGGGTGCAATCGTGCTCATGTGTCCTCCTTCTCCTTGCGGGAGACGGAGGCGGAGGTTTGAGGCAGGCCCGGCAGGACGGACTTCCCTCAAACTTCCACCTGGTCTCCCAGATGGTTGGCCCAGTGGCGGGCGGTCGCGGAGTCCGGGAGTTCCGCCTACCTCCTGAGGCCGAGCTCTTGGATCAGCGCGCGGTAGCCCTCGAGATCCCGCTTCTGCAGGTAGTTGAGGAGCCGGCGGCGCCTGCCGACGAGCTTCAGGAGCCCGCGGCGTGAGTGGTGATCCTTCCGGTGCGTGCGCAGGTGCTCGGTCAGCTGTTCGATCCGCTTCGTGAGCAGCGCGATCTGCACCTGGGGAGAGCCGGTGTCGCCACCGGAGCGCCCATGGTGATCGAAAATCTCGCGCTTAGCGTCCTTCGTGAGGGTCACGACCGACGTAGGCTAGCAAAGGTGCAGGTACCTCCAGGCGTTGCTGCAGGCCACCCTGCGACGGCCGAGGCCGGTCTCGAGATCCTCGCGGAGGGCGGGACGGCCGCCGACGCCGCGGTCGCGGCGGCGCTTGCGTCGTGCGTGGCCGAGACCGTGATGACCGGGATCGCGGGCGGCGGCTATGCCGTTTGGGTCGAGGCGGGAAGCGGGCACGCGGAGGTCCTCGACTTCTTCGTGACGGTCCCCGGCCTGGGCCCACAGCGCGAGACGCCCGTCCTCGCGGAGCTCGCCGTGCCCTTCGAGGACGAGCTCGTCCACTACTTCGTCGGCGCGGCCACGTGCGCCGTCCCCGGCGTCCCGGCGGGCCTGGAAGAGCTCTGGCGCCGGGGCGGGCTCTGCCCTGGAAGCGGCTCGTCGAGCCCGCGCTCCGGCTCGCCTCGGCCGGCGTTCCCATGCCGCCTGCACACGCCAGGTGTCTCGCCATGCTCGCGCCCGTCATGACCATGCGCGAGGGCGGGCGCATCTACGCACCGGGCGGCCGGCTCCTCGAGGCGGGCGACCGGCTTGACCAGCCGGGCCTCGTCGCGGCGCTCGAGGTGGTGGCGGCCGAGGGGGCGCGCACCTTCTACGACGGGACGCTCGCCGAGTCCCTGCTGCAGCTCATGGAGGAGCGGCAGGGTCTCGTGACTCCCGACGATCTCGCTGCCTACCGGGTCGAGTGGCTGCCCCCAGTCGAGACGTCGTACGCAGGCGTCCACGTCCAGGCGAGGGGCGGGCTCGCGCACCTCGTCGACACGCTGAGGGCCCTCCCGCCGCTCCGCGGCACGGATCCCGCGGAGCGGGCGCTCGTGCTCGCCCGCACCCTTGCCGCGCCTCCTTTCAGCGGCCGGACCTACGAGCACACCACGAACCTCTGCACCGTCGACCGGGCGGGCAACGCCTGCGTGGTGACGACGAGCCTCGGCCTCGGCTCAGGAGACTTCCTCCCCGGCTACGACGTCCACCTGAACAGCATGCTCGGGGAGTCGGACCTGCTCATCGGGCCGCTCGAGGCCGGGAGGCGCATGGAGAGCATGATGTCTCCAACGATGGCGCTGGACGACGAGGGCCTCGTGCTCGCAGCAGGCGCGGCGGGCGGCACGCGCCTGCGACCGGCGCTTGCCCAGGTCCTGTCCGGCATCCTCGACGAGGGGCTCGCGCCGCAGGAGGCGGTCGACCGACCCCGCCTGCACTCGACCGGACACGTCGTCCACGTGGAGCCCGGCTTCTCGGAGGCAGGTGTCGACGCCCTCCTCGAGCACGGTTACGACGTGCGCCTCTGGAGCTCCCTCCACCACTACTTCGGGGGCGTCAGCGTGGTCGCCCGGACCGGGGCCGGGGCCGACCCGCGCCGCAGCGGACTGGCGCTGCAGGCTTAGAAGGGCCGCACGGCCGCCCGGGCCGCCTGGACGTCGGCTGCGATCTGGGCGACGAGGTCCTCCTCGCTCTCGAACGCACGCTCCTCGCGCAGGCGCTCCCAGAGCTCGAGCCGCAGGCGGCTGCCGTAGAGGTCGCCCTCGAAGTCGAGCAGGAAGGCCTCGATGCGGCGCTCGTGGCCGCCGTAGTGCGGGTTGACGCCGATGGAGGCGGCGACGCGATGGCCGAGCGCCTCGCCGGCGTAGATCCCGTAGGCCGGGACGAGCGCGTGCGGCTCCGGCGAGAGGTTGGCGGTCGGGAACCCGAGCGTCCCGCCCCGCTGGTCGCCGTAGACGACCTCGCCCTCCAGCTCGAACGGCCGGCCGAGGAGCGCCGCCGCTCCGGGCAGGTCGCCCTCGCGGACGAGCTCGCGGATGCGGCTCGACGACACGCCCTCCAGGAGCGGCACCGGCCGCACGTCCAGGCCCAGGCCGCGCAGGAGCTCCACGTCGCCGCGCCGGCCGGCGCCGAAGCGGAAGTTCTCGCCGGCCACGACGACCTGCGCGCCGATGCCGGTGAGGTAGTCGGCGACGAACTCCTCGGGCTCGCGGCGGGAGAGCTCCTGGGTGAACTCGACCACCAGCACCTCGTCGGGCCCGGCCTCCTCGATCAGCTCGAGCCGGCGGCCGAACGTCGTCAGGAGCTGCACCTCGTAGCCGAGGACGAGGCGCGGATGCGGGTCGAAGGTGAGCACCGTGGAACGGAGCCCTGTGGCCTTGGCCGTGTCGATGACCGCGCGATGGCCGCGATGGACGCCGTCGAAGGTGCCGAGGGCGACGGCCCGCTCCGCGGGCTCGAGCTCGCCGGGGGTGCGTGCGACGATCACGCGGCCTCCTCAGGGAGTTCGCGCAGGCCCACCACGGGCGAGGGCAGAAGCAGGAGCGCTCCTGCGAGAGCACCGACCGTCGCCACCCAGAGGGCCGGCCTGACGCCGATCGATGCGCCGAGTCCGCCGCCGACGAGGGCGCCGAGCGGGCGGATGCCCCAGTTGACGACGTTGAACGCCCCGGTCGCCCGGGAGCGGAGGCGGTCCGGTGTGAGCGCGAACATGATTGAGCCGGCGTTGATGTCGAGAATCATGACGCCGAGGCCCGAGCAGAACTCGGCCACGAACAGCATGCCGAGGATCAGCCACTGCGGCCCGTCTGCCAGCGGGACGAGGACGAGCGGAAGCGTGAAGAGCACGCACCCCAGGAAGAGCGCCCACCCCACGCCGAGCGCGCGTCCGATCCGAGCCGCCGCAACGGCCCCGATCAAGCCTCCGACCGCGGCGGTTCCGAGCACGAGCCCGAGCGTGCCCGCGGCGACGTCGAGCGTCCGAGTCGCGTAGAGGACGAAGAGCGCCTGAAACCCGGAGTTGAAGAAGTTCAGCGTCGCCACGGCGGTGAGCGTGGGCCGGAAGATCGGGTTCCCGCCGATGAAGCGCAGCCCCGTGGCGACCCGCGCTCTCAGGCCCGGCTCCTCCTCGGGCTCGATCGGCGGCTCCTCGGCGCGCACTCGGCCGAGGAAGAGCGCCGAGACGAGGAACGAGATCGCGTCTCCGAGCAGTGCGAACGGGGCGCTGAAGGCCGAGGTGAGCAGCCCGCCCAGCGACGGTCCCGCCACGAACGAGAACGAGCGGCTGCCGTGGACGAGCGAGTTGCCCTCCAGGTACCGGTCGCGGCTGGCCAGCGAGACGAAGAGGGTCGGGTACGAGAGGTCGAAGAGCACCGCCAGGCTCCCTGCGAGGAAGGCGACCGTGTAGAGCTGGGCAAGCGTCAGGACGTCGAGCGCGTAGGCGAGCGGAATCGTGCCGACGAGCGCAGCCCGGCCGAGGTCGGTGGCGATCATGACCCGCCGGCGGCTCGCGACCCGGTCGAGCCAAACACCGGCCGGCAGCGAGAAGAGAAGGTGCGGGAGGAGAGCCGCCGCGCCCAGCAGCCCCATCTGTCCGGCACCGGCGTCGAGGACGAGCACGGCGACGAGCGGCAGGGCGAGGAGAGCGATCTGGTCGCCGAGAAGCGACACGGACGTTGCGAGCCAGAAGTTACGAAAGCCACGCTCCCGGAGGAGCGTCATCCGACGACGGTCTCGGGCCTGATCGTCCCGTCCGCCGCCTGCCCGACGGCGACGAGCTCGCCGTCGCCGACCCACAGGCTGGTAGGCCCCTCCCCCGCTCCCGGGATCGCGCGTCCCGAGCGGATCAGCGCCGCCTCCTCGTCGCTGAGGCCGCGCTCCGGCAGGTGGACGAGCGCCGCGAGCAGCGGCAAGACGCGCTCCTCGTCGGCGTCCTCGACCCGGAACGGCCCGACGGCCGTGCGGCGGAGCCAGCGGCAGTGCCCCCCGAGCGCGTCTGCGATCGAGCGCACGTAGGTCCCGCTGGAGACGTGCAGGTCGAGCTCGACGAGCGGCGGCGCGTAGCCGACTGATGCCGAGGGCATGGATCGTGGAGCTGCGGACCGGCATCTCTACGGCGACGCCGCGGCGGTGCAGGCGGTAGGCGCGCTCGCCGTCGATCTTCACGGCCGACGCGGCCGGCACCGGCAGCTCGACGTCGCCCTCGAGCGCGCGAATCTCGGCCTCCGACGCGATCGGCGTCTCCTCGACGACCTCGCCCTCACCGTCCCCGGTGGACGTGCGAAGGCCGAGCCGGATCTCGGTGCGGTAGCGCTTGTCCAGCCCCACGAGGTAGCGCGCGAGCCGTGTCCCCCTGCCCAGGAGGACGAGCAGGAGGCCGGTCGCGAGCGGGTCGAGCGTCCCTGCGTGTCCCGCCTTCGTCCCGTAGCGCCGGCGCAGGTCGGCGACGACGGCGAAGGACGACGGCCCGGCCGGCTTGTCGACCAGGACGAGCCCCGCTGTCGGCCGCTCCGTCACGGCGACCAGTCTAGGAGCGCTCGGGCCGGGAGCCTGCTCGAGGAACTCGCGGCGGATGAAGTCGACGATCTCGTCCGTGGAGGCTTCGCTCGAGAAGCCCGGCGGCCTGCCGATGGCCCCCGCCGCCGCTCTTGCGAGCGATCGCCGAGACGTCGATCTCCTCCGCGCGGGTACGGAGGCTGACGCGCCGCGCCGGGCCGTTCTGCGTGGGCGGCTCGCGGATGAGGGCGACGATCTGCGCTCCCTCGACGGCTCGCAGGTAGTCGATGATGCCCTCGGCGAACGGCTCCTCAGCACCGGCCGCCTCGAAGTCCGACCGCTCCAGGTCGGAGACGATCACGCGCCCTCCCTCGTAGACGCGCGCCTTCTCGAGCGCGCGCGCGACGAGCTTGATCTTGGCGAAGGCGACGTTCTCGTAGACGTCCTGGAAGACCTGGTGGACGTTTGCGCCCGCCTCGACGAGCTCCGCGGCGATCCGCAGCGTCTTCGGTGTCGTGTTCGTGTACTGAAAACGGCCGGTGTCGGTGACGAGCGCGATGTAGAGCGCCTCGGCGATCTCGGGCGTCAGGCGGACGTCGAGCTCGTGGAAGAGGTCGTAGAGGATCTCGCCGGTCGAGGACGCGTCGGCGACGATGAGGTTCACCTTGCCGAAGCGCGAGTTGTCATGGTGGTGGTCGATGTCGAGCACGAGCGGCGCGCGCTCGACGAGGCCGGGGTCGGGGCCGAGCCGGCGCTCGTTGGCGCAGTCGAGCGCGAGCACCACGCGCTCGGCGGCGTCGTCGGGCGGAGTCCGCGTCAGCCCGTCGAGGCGCATGAAGTCGTACTCGGTCGGGAGCGGAATGATCCCCGAGAGGTAGAGGACGCCGTCCTTGCCGAGCTGCTCGAGGGCGAGCTTCATGGCCAGGATCGAGCCGAGTGCGTCGCCGTCGGGGTTCTCGTGGGTCGTGACGAGAAACCGGTCGTTCGACCGGATCGCATCCACGACCGCGTTCAGGTCAGCTGTCTGGGTTTCCGTCTGGGGCAAGCTCATCGATGAGCCTGGTTAGCCGCACCCCCTCCTCTATCGTCGGATCGTACTCAAAGCTCAACTGGGGCGTTCGCTTGAGGTGCAGCTCGCGGTTCACGGCCGCCTGGAGGACGCCGTGCGAGGACTCGAGCCCCTGAAGCGTGGCCTGCCGCTTACGCTTGGAGCCGAGGACGCTGACGTACACGGTCGCCTGGCGGAGGTCCGTGCTGGTCCTGACCCCGGTCACCGTGACGAAGCCGATGCGCGGGTCCTTGAGGGCCCCGATCGACTCCGACAGGACCTCGCGCAGCGCCTCGTTCACGCGACGCATCCGCTCACTCATCGAGCGTCACGACCTCGCGCTCGACGCGCACCAGCTCGAAGGCCTGGGAGGAGAGGAACCGCTCGGCGCCGTCGAGCAGTCCGACCAGCTCGGCGTGGCCGCGGCTGGCGCAGGCGAGGGTGAGCCGCGCGCGCTGCCACACCTCGTGGTGGTCGACCTCGGCAACGGACGCCCCGAACCGGCGCTGCAGCTGCGCTTTCACGGACAGGAGCTCCTTCCGCTTCCCCTTGAGGGAGTGGTTGTCCGGGAAGTGCAGCTCTGCGGACAGGATCCCCACGTAGCCGGAGCCCATCGCCCCGCCTACTCGGAGTCGTCCGCCTCCGGCTCGTCCGGGGCGCCGCCGTTCCCGGCGACCGTGAGGTCGGTGCGTTCGATCTCCCGGGTCTCGTAGGCCTCGAGGATGTCGCCTTCCTTCACGTCGTTGAAGCCGTCGAGCAGGATGCCGCACTCGAAGCTCTCCTGCACCTCGCGGACGTCGTCCTTGAAACGCTTGAGGCCGGAGATGGTCGTCTCGTAGATTACGGCGCCGTCGCGGATCACGCGGACCTGCGCGTTTCGGCGGATGGTGCCGCTCGTGACGTAGCAGCCGGCGATGACGCCGAGCCGGGAGGCACGGAACAGCGCCCGCACCTCGGCCTCGCCGAGGATGTCCTCGCGCGTCTCGGGCGTGAGCATCCCGACGAGCGCCTGGCGGATGTCGTCCGTGAGCTGGTAGATGACTCGGTACGTCCGCAGGTCGACGCCCTCCCGCTCGGCCAGCGCCCGCGCCTCGGCGTTCGGGCGGACGTTGAAGCCGACCACCACCGCGTTCGAGGCCGAGGCGAGCATGACGTCGCCCTCAGTGATCCCGCCGATGCCGGTGTGAATGACGTTGACGCCGACCTCGGGGTGGTCGATCTTGGCGAGCTCGCCGACGACGGCCTCGATGGAGCCGCGCACGTCGGCCTTGACGATGATGTTGAGCTCGCGGAGGGCGCCCTCCTCCATGTGCGTGAAGAGCTCTTCGAGCGAGACCCCCTTCTTCGCGGTCCGCGCCAGCTGCTCGGTGCGCAGTCGCTGGCCGCGGAGCTGTGCGAGATGGCGCGCCTGGCGCTCGTTCTCGACGACGTGGGCGTGCTCGCCGGCCGCCGGAGGCTTGTCGAAGCCCAGGATCTCGACCGGTGTGCCGGGCGTGGCCTCCTTCACCTTCCCGCCGCGGAAGTCGAGCAGCGCGCGCACCTTGCCCCAGGCGTCGCCCGCGACGATCGCGTCGCCGACCCGGAGCGTGCCGCGCGAGACGAGCATCGTGGCCACGGGCCCACGGCCGATGTCCAGCCGGCTCTCGATGATCGGCCCGGAGGCGTCGGCCTTGGCGTTCGCGTCGAGCTCGAGCTCGGCGTCCGCGACCAGAAGGATCTTCTCGAGCATGTCCTCGATCCCCTCGCCGGTCTTGGCGGACACGTCGGCGAACTGGGTGGTCCCGCCCCACTCCTCGGGCTGGAGATCGTGCGCCACGAGCTCCTGGCGGACCTTCTGCGGGTTGGCGTCTGGCTTGTCGATCTTGTTGACGGCCACGAGCACCGGCACCTCGGCCGCGCGGGCGTGGTTGATGGACTCCACGGTCTGCGGCATGACGCCGTCGTCGGCGGCCACGACCAGCACCGCGATGTCCGTCACCTTGGCGCCGCGCGCGCGGAGGGCGGTGAACGCCTCGTGGCCCGGCGTGTCGAGGAACGTGATGCGCCGGCCGTTGTGGTCGACCTGGTACGCGCCGATGTGCTGCGTGATCCCGCCGGCCTCGGTCTCGACGACCGCGCTCTTTCGCACGGCATCGAGCAGCGTCGTCTTGCCGTGGTCGACGTGGCCCATGATCGTGACCACGGGCGGGCGCGCCGTCAGGTCCTCCGGGGCGTCCTCGTAGGTCTCCGGCTCGAGCTCCTCCTCGTCGGCGTGCTTGATCTCGACCTCGCGCTTGAGCTCGGACGCGATGACCGCGATGGCGTCGTCCGGGAGCGACTGGGTGATGGTCACCATCTCCCCGACGCCCATCATGATCTTGATGATCTCGGGCACCGTCACGCCGAGCGCTGCCGACAGCTCCTTGACCGTGGCGCCCGAGTTGACCTTGACGGGGCCGGTCTGCGGCGCGGGAGCCGGCGGCGCCTCGCGCGGCGGCTGCTTGACGCCGTCGCGCTGCGGGCGATCCGGACGCGGGCGCGCGGCCTGCGTGTCGATGACGACGCGGCGCTTGCGGCGTCCTCCCGGCGCGCCGCCACGCGGTCTCAGCGGTCGTTGACGATCAGCCACGGTTCGAGCCTATTCCTCTCCTATAGACGCTTTCAAACTCGATGGGATGGTGACGGTGCGCCGCAGCGCCCTGGCGAACGACCGGCGCGACTCCGCCTTCTCGAAGCAGGACAGCCTGCGGCAGGTGTACGCGCCGCGTCCGGGCAGCCGCCGCTCGAGGTCCACCACGAGCGTACCCGCCGGCGCGACGTAGCGCACCAGCTCCCGCTGCGGCGCCTTGCGCCCGCAGCCGACGCACGTCCGTATGGGCTCGGTCACGACGCAGGCTGCTCCTCCTCCTCGGCTCCCGCGGTGGCCTCGACCGGCGTCTCCTCGGTCTCGGCCTCGGCCTCGGGCTCCTCGAAACCGCCCACGGGGACGGCCTCGGAGGGGTCGAGCTGCTCCCCGGCCTCCTCGCGGGCGGCGAGCTCGCGGTGGGCGGGGATCCCGCAGTAGCGCGAGCCGGGAATGGACGTGTTCGGACAGCGCTTGCCGGTCGAGAGGACCGCGGCGCAGCGGCCGGTGAACTCCTCGTCGGCGCCGCCGCCGAAGGCCGCCTCGGCCTCGGTCCGCGCGAACTCGCTTTCGGAGACGATGTCGACCTTCCAGCCGGTCAGGCGCGCGGCCAGGCGGGCGTTCAGGCCCTCCTTGCCGATCGCGAGCGACAGCTGGTCGTCGGGGACGACGACGGTCGCCTCCATGGTCTCGTCGTCGACCAGCACCTCGCGCACGCGGGCCGGCGAGAGCGCCTTGG
Organism: uncultured Actinomycetes bacterium; assembly: GCA_963794055.1. Lineage (GTDB taxonomy): Bacteria > Actinomycetota > Thermoleophilia > Gaiellales > Gaiellaceae > JAIBJN01. Next base: position 32,902 of record CAWCCL010000003.1, on the reverse strand, counting down.
CCACGAACCGCGCGGGCTCGGGGTTCCACGGGATGATGTCGATCTTCTCGCCGCGGAGCTCCGACACGACCATGCGGACGCGGGAGCCGCGCGGGCCGACGCAGGCGCCGACCGGGTCGACGCCCTGCACGTGCGACTCGACGGCGATCTTCGAGCGATAGCCGGGCTCGCGCGCGACGCCGCGGATCTCGACGAGGCCGTCGGCGATCTCGGGCACCTCGAGCTCGAAGAGCGTCTTGATCAGCTCGGGGTCGCGCCGCGACAGGATCACCTGCGGGCCCTTCGTCCCGGAGCGGACCTCGGTGATGACCGCCTTGATGCGGCTCCCCTGCTCGTAGCGCTCGCCGTCCACCTGCTCGGAGCGCGGCAGGAGCGCCTCGACCTTGCCGAGGTCGACGAGGACGTTGTTGCGGTCGCCGGCCTGCTGGACGATGCCGGTCACGACCTCGCTCACGCGGTCGACGTACTCGTCGTACATCATCTCGCGCTCGGCCTCGCGGATCCGCTGCAGGATCACCTGCTTCGCCGTCTGCGCGGCGATTCGGCCGAAGTTCTCGGGGGTGACGTCGCTGCGCCTGACGAGCTCGCCGGGGATCTCCGACCAGTCGATCGCGAGGTCGTCGTCGGAGATGAGCGTGTGCGAGCGCTCGCCGTTCTCCGCCTCGACCGCTTCGAGCTCGATGATGGCGCGCTCGCGCGCCTCGTCGAGCAGGCGCTCCTCGACGTCTCGCCGGCAGCTCGATCGACCACACGCGGAAGTCGCCGCTCAAGCGGTCGAGCTCCACCTGTGCGTGGCGCGCTGCGCCCGGCGTCTTCTTGTACGCGGCCAGCAGGGCGTCCTCGAGGGCGCGGACGAGCGTCTCGTCCTCGATGCCCTTCTCCTTCTCGATCTGCCTGACCGCTTCCAGGATCTCCCGGCTCATGATTCCTTCCTATGCCTCGTCGATGAGATTGCCGCGCGCGATCGCCTCGTACGGGATGTCGAACTGCTCGCCGCCGGTCGCGAGGGTGACCTCGCGCTCGTCGGCGGCGACGACCTCGCCGCGGAAGCGCTTGCGCCCCGCGACCTCGCGCGTCGTCCGGATCGCAGCCCGCCTGCCGACGACGCCGGCGAAGTGCCGGGGCGTCCGCAGCGGGCGCTCGAGCCCCGGCGAGGAGACGTCGAGCGAGTAGTGCTCGAGGTAGGCGCGGAGGACGTCGGTGACCTGCCCGCAGAGCGCGTGGTCGACCCCGCCCGGCTGGTCGATGTACACGGTCAGCCGCTCGGGCCCGCTGAGCTCGACGGCGAGCACCTCGACGTCCGGCAGCCGCTCTTCCACGGTTGCCGCGACCTCTCGATGGAGTTGTCGTTCCTTCTCGTGAACCTGCATTCCGTTCCTTCTCGCAAAAAATGGGCGCCGCGCGCCCATTTCTCCGAACCTGGGGAAATGTCTCGGTCAGGATAGCAGCGGCCGGCCGCCTCCCGCCGGGCTCGTGGCGTTTGCATCGAGCACGATCGTCACCGGCCCCTCGTTGGCGATCTCGACCGACATCCGGGCGCCGAAGCGCCCCTTGACGACGTCGATCCCGTGGCCGGCCAGTGCCTCGCAGAAGCCCTCGTAGAGCCGCTCGGCCTGCTCGGGCGGCGCCGCGCCGGCGAAGCTCGGGCGGTTTCCCTTGGCCGTGTCCGCGATCAGCGTGAACTGGCTGACGACGAGCGCGCCGCCGTGGACGTCCACCACGCTCCGGTCGAACTTGCCCTCCTCGTTCTCGAAGATCCGCAGGCGCGCGACCTTTCCCGCGAGCCGCTCCGCAACCGCCTCGTCGTCTCCGGCCGCGACGCCGAGGAGGACGCACACGCCCCGCCCGACCTCACCCACTGTCTCGCCCTCGACCGAAGCCTGCGCTCCGGTCACCCGCTGGACGACGGCGCGCATCGTGCGGCCTACTGCGCGACGTGCTGGCTCTGGAGCTTCGCGAGCGCCTGCCGGTAGTCCCGGCTCTGCGGGCGGAAGAAGCTCGCCAGGCGGTAGTGCCCGACGGCCTCGCCGGCGCGGCCCTGCTTCTCGAGGCAGCGCCCGAGCGCGAAGTGCGCGTAGTGGTCGACCGGAGCGAGCTCGAGGATCGTCCGGAACTCCTCCTCGGCCTCGGCAAAGCGCCGGATGCGGTAGTAGGCGATGCCCAGGGCCTCCCTGATGGAGGCCTTGCTCGGCTCGCGCTTCTTCGCCTTCTCCAGGGCGACGGTCGCCTGCGCGGCGTGTCCGGCGGCGAGGTGATCGCGCCCCTGGCGATAGAGGTCGTAGGTCTCGCTCATGTCTGCTTCCCACGATACGGGAAGCACCAGGGTCTGCCGAGTGGCCGAAAGTCCAGACTCAGATCGAGAGCGAGCGGAGGCTCACGGCGCCCCGGAGGCGGCTCGTCACGCCGAGCCTGCGGCGCAGGCCGCGGCGGATCATGCGGAGCTCGCGGCGGGCGTTTCGGAGGGCGCCCCCGGTCTTGTCCGGGGGGCCGAAGCGCGCCACGGTGACGTCGTGGACGAACAGGTCGGCGTCGACGGAGTAGAAGCGCTCCAGCATCGCGCCGATCTCCTGCATGGTCGCGCTCGGGGGAAGGTCGACGCCCTGGTCGGCGAGGTAGCCGACCACGTCCTGGCGGCACGCCGACGCGAGGGCGCGCGGGTCGCGGGTCGCGAACCTCGCGGTTCGCCGGATCGCCTTCAGCAGGACAACCGCCGCGAACGCACCTCCGAGGACGAGGGCCACGAGGGCGAGCAGGCTCATCCCGCGATCGCGGACGACGGTGATCGCGCCGCTGGTTCCGCCGCCGAGGCCCGGGCCCTCGAGGTTCGGCCTCTCCGCCAACGCCCGCAGCGCCTCCGCCTCGACCGGCGAGATGCCCTCGAGCCGGTCGGCGAAGCCCATGTCGGCCGCGTCGGGCGCGTTGAACGCACCGGAGGAGAGCGCATAGGTCGCCGTCAGCTGGCCGCGACCGGGCGTCGGGTCGAACGGGATCCAGCCGAACTCGGGGAACCACACCTCGACCCAGGCGTGCGCGTTCGTGTCCTTGACCACCCACTCCTTGTCGCCCTTGTCGTACTCGCCGCTCGTGAAGCCGACCGCGACGCGGGACGGAACGCCCAGGAGCCGGAGCATGAGGGCCATCGCGCCCGCGTAGTGCTGGCAGTAGCCCCGCTTCGTCTCGTTGACGAAGTCGACGAGCGCCGGCATCCCGCCGACCGGCGGAGGAGGCTGCTCGTCGTACACGAAGCCGCCGGCCTTCCGGAACCAGGTCTCGAGCAGCGCCGCCGCCTCGTACGGCGACTGCGCCTCGCTCGTGATGCCGCGGGCAGCCTGGTAGACGGACTCGAGCGCGGTGATCTCGAACTCGGCAGCGTGAGTCGCGTCGAAGAAGACGCGCATGAGCGTGTCGCGGCTCGGCGTCGCCCACTCCGGAACCGGCGCGTAGACGACCTCGAGATAACGGCCGGACGCGTCCGGGTAGTCGCCGCGGAACGCGTTGAGCTGACTCGGGTTCGGCCGGGGCACGTAGCTCCAGACGGTGTAGCGCTGGTCCCGGCGGATCGTGTCCGGGACGACGACGACCTCGCCGTTCGCGTCCGCCACCGGAGCCTCCGTCCCGGGGCGCCAGCGCACAGGCTGGGCCGAGGCGAGCAGCCGCGTGTCGCGGAGCGCCTCGATCGTGAAGTCCTGGCGCACCCACTCCCCCTCGTCCGCCGCCGCCTCGGGCAGGAGCGGCCCCTCGGCGTCGATCTGCTCGCGCTGCTCGGCCTCGCCGAGCCGGAGGTCCTCGTCCCAGAATCTCGCCCGTGTAGTCGTCGAGGGTCGTCGCGCGATAGTAGAGCGATCTCCTCACTCCTTCGACCTTCACGCGCATGACCGTCGTCGGGTTCTCCGGGAACGCGATGCCGTTGTAGTTCGCCTGCCAGACGTAGCTGACCGAGACCCGCTCGACCGGCCGGTCGTACGGGATCCCAGGTCTGCCAGGAGAGAAACGCCGGCTTGGCCACGGCGTCCGAGGTGGAGACGACCGCGGCGAGGGCGACCAGGAGCAGCCCGACCCCGGCCGCCTGCACGAGTCCCCTGGCCGGCTCCTCGCGCCGGAGCAGGAAGAGGATCGCCAGGACCCGAGGAGCGTGAGGGCGCCGGCGAGCAGCGGGCTCTCGGCGGGAATCAGCGTGGCCGGCCAGGCGACCGCCACGACGAGCCCGAGCGCGGCCCCGACGGGTCTCCGTGCCATTACGAGCATCCCGATCACCGCGGTGAAGCCGAAGATCGCGAGCAGCGTGACGACGTGCATGAGCGGGAAGTCGATGCGATCGAAGGGCAGCTGCGTCTCGTAGAAGTCGAGGAAGCCCTGGCGGATCCCGTCGAGCACGGGCCCGAAGAAGTCCCGCTGGGGATCGCGCGGGCGCGCGTCCGAGAGGGGGATCTCGGAGGCGATCGCGGCCGCGAGGAGCGTCGAGCCGGCCAACACGGCGACGATGACGAGCCGCGAGCGCCGGAGCGCGACGGCCGCGATCGCCGGAAGCGCGAGCAGGATCATGGACCAGTTCTCCGAGGCGACCGGGAGAGTCTCGAGCCGCGCCCACGAGATCGTCACGACCACGGCGACCATCGCAACGAGGAGCCAGCGCCTAGCCAACTGCGCGCAACTCCCGGCGGAGAGCTCGGCGGCGAGATCGTCGCCGCGGCGCAGGACGAGGATCGGGACGCCGGCCCGCTGCAGGCGCAGCAGCAGGGCCCCCGCCGCGGCGGGCAGGCCGGCTCCCTCCTCGGCGAAGCTGGCGGCATCGACGTAGACGAGGCTCGCGCCGTGGTTGCCGAGCGCCCGGTGGGCAAGCCGCTCGACGAGGCGCGGCGAGAGCGCGGACGTCACGACGGTGAGCTCCACGGCGCGCGAGGCCGGCCCTGCCCCGTCGGCGAGCATATTCGCCACGGGATTGCGGCCGTCCGGCTCGGCCGCCGCAAGGATCTCGAGCGCCAAGTGCCAGTCGCCGTCGAAGGAGTGGACGCGCTGGTACGCCGGCCGGGAGCCGTTCACAACGAGCGCCGCACGCCGGCCGCGGCTCGCGTGGGACTTGACGATGGAGCCGGCGGCGCGGACCGCGAGCTCGAAGCTCGAGTCGGGCGCCTCGCCGACGACGACGCTCGCGTCCGCATCGAGGAGCACGGCGGTCTCGTCCCGCGGCGAGTCCTCGAGCTCCTTGACCATCAGATGGCCGCGCCGCGCGGTCGTGGGCCAGTGGACGCGGCGGAGCGATTCGCCCTGCTGATAATCGCGGACGCTGTGGAGGTCGAAGCCGGACGACCGCCGCAGGAGCAGCCGGCGACCCTCCGGCGTGCGCGCGCCGGATTCCGAGAAGAGGCGATCGACGTCGACGAGCCGCGGGTAGACGAGGATCGACGCGGTCGACGGCAGCGTCACTGCGACCCGCTCGAGCCCGAACGGATCCTCGATCACCACCTCGGCTTCCTCGATCGGGTAGCGCCCGCGCGGGACGCGGCGCAGCAGGTAGCGGCCGCGCAGGCGGCCGTGGCGGCGCTGCAGCGGCGTCTCGCGCTCTCCGAGGCGCGCGATCCGCTCCCGCAGGACGAGCGTCCCGGAGGGAACGAGGCCCTCTGCGTCGAGCTCGAGCTGCACGGCGACGTCGTCCCCGGCGAGCCGCTCGGCGCGGCCGAGGTTCCGCCGCAGCGTCATCGGGCGCTGGAGGAGGCGGACCCAGAGCGCCGCGGCCACCACCGCCAGGACGAGGCCAAGCGCGACCGGATAGAGCACCTCCGAGCCCAGCGCCCAAGCTGCCAGGTAAATCCCGCCTCCGAGGGCGAGGACCCAGCGACCGCGATCCGTCAGCATGAGATGTTCGGCCGGCGGCCGGTGTGCTCGTCGGGGACGGTTGCGACCAAGCCGGGCGCCGCGATCGTCCGCAGCGCGTACTGACAAGTACGTGCAAGGGCGAGCGCGACGATCCGGCGCCGCGTCGCAGCCGCCAGCCGTGAGGGCGCCGGTCGCCGGCCGAGCATCTAGACCGGGACGGGCGTTCGCTCGATGATGTCCCGGACCAGCTCCTCGCCCTCGATCCCGCCCGAGCGAGCCTCCGGGGAGAGGATCAGCCGGTGTGCGAGCACGATCGGCGCGACGGTCTTGACGTCGTCCGGCTCGACGAAGTCCCGCCCGGCCACGAGGGCTCGGGCCTTGGCGACGCGAAGGAGCGCGAGGCCCGCCCGCGGGCTGGCACCCAGGTAAAGCCGCGAGTCCGAGCGCGTGTTGCGCAACACGGCGACCACGTAGCGGTTGAGGCTTTCCTCGACGAAGACGCTCTTCGCGCTTTCGATCGCGCCGAGCACCTCCTCCGCGCTGGCGACGGACTCGAGCGCGTCGAGGGGCGTCTCGGCCGCGTTCTCCGAAAGCATCCGCGCCTCGTCCGCCAGCGGTGGGTAGCCGATCGCGATCCGCATCGTGAAGCGGTCGAGCTCGGCCTCGGGAAGCGGATACGTGCCCTCGTACTCGATCGGGTTCTGCGTCGCCATGACCATGAAGGGCGGGGCGAGCTGGTAGGAGACGCCGTCGATCGTCACCTGGCGCTCCTGCATGCACTCGAGCAGGGCGGACTGGGTCTTCGGCGACGCGCGGTTGATCTCGTCGACGAGCAGGATGTTGCCGAACACCGGGCCCGGCCGGAACTGGAACTCGTTCGAGCGCTGGTTGAAGACGTTGACGCCGGTGACGTCGGACGGAAGCAGGTCGGGCGTGAACTGCAGCCGCGAGAACGAGCAGTCCACCGACCGTGCGAGCGACTTTGCCAGGGTGGTCTTCCCCACGCCCGGGAAGTCCTCGATGATCAGGTGGCCCTCCGAGAGCAGGCAGAGGACAGAGAAGTCGAGCGTCTGGTCCGGCGCATGGATGACGCGGCGGAGATTCGCGGAAGATCCTCTGTGCGAGCGACGCCGCATTCGACGCCTCCACCCTCTGCTTCGCTTCGACGGCTTGCTCGTCCATCTACACCCCTTCCAGCAGGGCCTCGACTTCGTCGAGGATAGCCACAGCACATTCCTCCTTGCTTCGCCTGCTCACCGGCCGTTCGCCTGCAGACGTGATGAGCACGATCTCGTTCCAGTCGACTCGAACCCGATGTCGGAACGAGATACGTCGTTGAAGACGAAGAGGTTCCCGCGCTTGTTTGTCAACTTCGTGCGCGCTCTCACGAGGCCCTGCTCGCCCTCGTCGGCGGCGAAGCCGACGAGCACCTGGCCGTTCCGCCTGCGGCCGGCCCAGCTCGGCGAGGACGTCCTCGGTCGGCTCGAGCGTCGACGGTCCAGCACGTCCGAGTCCTTCGAGCGCTTGCCGCCGGCCGGCTCGACCGGACGGTAGTCCGCGACGGCTGCGGCCATCACGACCACGTCCGCATCGGCCCGCGCCAGGACCTCGTCTGCCAGGTCGGCGGCGGTCGGCGCCGGCACGACCTCGACGCCCTCCGGCGGCGCCACGCTCAAGTTGGAGGCGACCAGCGTCACCCCGGCCCCGCGCCGGCGCGCCTCGCGGGCGACGGCGACGCCCATCTTCCCCGACGAGCGGTTTCCGACGTACCGCACCGAGTCGAGCGGCTCCCGGGTCCCGCCCGCGCTGACGACCACGCGCTTTCCCCGCAGAGGGCCGGCCGCCCCGAGGAGCTCGAGGCAGCGCGCGAAGATGTCCTCCGGCTCGCTCATCCGCCCCGCGCCGTGCTCACCTTCGGCCAGCTCGCCCTCCTCCGGGCCGATCAGGTGGACGCCGCGCTCGGCGAGAAGGCGGACGTTCTCCTGCGTGGCGGGGTGCTCCCACATGCGCACGTTCATCGCCGGCGCGGCGAGCACCGGCCCGCGGACGGCGAGCGCGGCCTGCGTGAGCACGTTGTCTGCAAGGCCGTGCGCCAGCTTGGCCAGCGTGTTGGCCGAGAGCGGCGCGATCACGAAGAGGTCGGCGTCGACCAGGTGCGGGTAGAGGTCGCGTGCAGCCTGCTTCCGCGCGAGAGCCTCGAAGGTGTGGGCGGTGACGAAGCGCTCGGCATCGGCCGTCAGCACGGGCGTGACGTCGTGCCCGTCCTTCACGAGCAGCCGGAGGAGATCGCACGCCTTGTAGGCGGCGATCCCACCGGTCACGCCGAAAAGAACCCGAGCCACCTTGGCCTCGTAGCCGGAGGCTAGGAGTAGGCGACTGTGATCTTGCCCTCGGCGATCTCCTCGAGGGCCATCGTCAGGTAGTTCTTCGACCTGGACTCGACGAGCGGGGGAGAAAGTCGTCGAACGTCCCCTCGCCGAGCTGGTGGTGATAGTTGTTGATCTGCCTCGCCCGCTTGGCCGCCGCGATCACGAGCGCGTACCGGGAGCCGCCGGCGCTGGCGAGCAGATCGTCGATGCGTGGATACATCATGGCGCGGACAGCTTACCTGCAGCGCTCGGCGCACTGAGCACCCTGTCCACGATGGTGCCCAGCTCGGCCACCGCGCGGCGCCACGTCGTCGTTCGTGACGACGTGGTCGAAGTCGCCTGCCTCGCGGGCCTGTCGGCGCGCGAGGTCGAGGCGCTCGCCGATCTCCCCCGCGCTCTCGGTCGCCCGCTCGCGGAGGCGCCGCTCGAGCTCGTCGAAGCTGGGCGCCTGGATGAAGATCGTCACCGCGTCGCGGCGACGAGGCCTGCACCTCCTTGGCCCCATGCGTCTCCAGCTCGAGGACGACGCTGCGGCCCGACTCGAGAATCCGGTCGACCTCGCGCGCGGAGCGTCCCGTAGCGGTGCGCGGAGACGTAGTGCGACGTGCTCGAGGAAGTCGCCGGCCTCGACCCGGCGCTGGAACTCCTCGTCGGAGAGGAAGTGGTAGTCGCGGCCGTCCTCCTCCCCCGGCCGGCGAGGCCGTGTCGTCGCCGAGACGGCGACCGCGAGGTCGGGACGGCTCGCGACGAGCGCGCGGATCAACGTGCCCTTGCCGGCGCCGGACGGTCCGGTGACGACGAAGAGCCGCGGCCGCACAGTCAGCGGCGGAGCAGTGCGACCAGCTCGGCGCGCTGGCGGTCGGAGAGGCCGCCGACCGTCTTCGACTGGCTGATCCGGCACTGGTTCAGGAAGCGGGCGGCCTTCACGCGCCCGAACTTCGGCACGGCCATAAGGATGTCGAAGACCTTCGCGGTCTCGACGTACTCCGGCGGATTCCGGAGGATGGTCTCGATCTGAACGGAGCCCGCCTTCAAATCCTTCTTGAGCTTCGCCCGCTTGACGCGGATCTCATTCGCCCGGCGGAGAGCGTCCATCCGCTGATCCAGGGAGCGGAGGGGGGCCTGGACCTGCGTCTTGGTGCCCTGCATGGCGCGGCATTCTAACAGCGCCTCCTCAGACCTTCAACCCTACCTGCCCGGACCTCCCCGGCGCGGCGTCGGCAGCATTGGCAACGGCGCCGGGGCCGCGACGCCGGATCGGCGTGAGCGACGCCCCGGGCGGCGAGCGGGCCGGCGAAGCCGTGGCGCTCGGCCTCGCCCTCGAGCTCCCGCCGAACCCGCGCGGGCGCGCCGGGGTCGGCGAAGAGAATCGTGCCGAGCGCGACGGCGGACGCCCCGGCTGCGATCAGCTCGAGCGCGTGCGCGCCCGTCTCCACCCCGCCCATGCCCACGATCGGGAGCCCCGTCGCGCGGTAGGCGGCGTGGACCGCGGCGAGCGCGACGGGCCGGAGCGCCGGGCCGGAGAGCCCGCCCGAGGCGGTGCCGAGGCGGGGGCGCAGCGTCGCTGGATCCAGCGCGAGGCCCCGGATCGTGTTCACGAGCGCGAGGCCGTCGGCGCCGGCCGCGGCCGCCGCGTGCGCGACCGCCGGCAGGTCGGGAAGGCCGGGCGCGAGCTTGGCGAAGATGGGCTTGTCCGTCGCGCCGCGCGCCGCGGTCGACGATCGCCGTCGCCTCGTCCTCGGGCGCGGCGACGTTCGGACACGACAGGTTCAGCTCGAGCGCCGCGGCGTCCGTCTCGCCGAGCCGAGCGCAGAGGTCCGCGTACTCCGAGGCCGCGAAGCCGCCGACCGACACCCACACCGGCGGGCCGATCTCGAGCAGCCGCGGCAGGACGTCGGAGAGGAAGCGGTCGATGCCGGGGTTGGCCAGGCCGATCGAGTTGAGCATTCCGACGTCCGTCTCGGCGATGCGGACGGGCGGATTCCCCTCGCGCGGGAGCGGCGTCACCGTCTTCGTGACGAAGACGTCGAGCTCCCGCGCCACCTCGGGCGCGGTGAGGGCGTCCAGGCAGCCGGAAGCGTTCAGGATCACGCGGCTGCCCCCTCCAGACGTGTCCCGGTGCCTGGCACCTGGCCGTGGCCGCCGAGGACAGGGCCATCGACGCAGAGCCTCGCCATCCTCCCGTCGATCTCGACCGCGCAGCCGTAGCAGGCTCCGTACCCGCACGCCATCGGCGCCTCCCAGGCGAGCTGGGCCTCCGGCGCCAGGCGCCGCACCGCCTCGAGCATCGGCTCCGGCCCGCAGGCGAGGACGTCGTACCCGGGCTCGAGCACCTCCGTGACGTAGGTCGGCTCGAGCACCACCTCGGCGTTGGGAACGAGCGCTGCCGCCTCGGCCTGGTGCGCTGTGCGGAAGCCGAGGAGCGCGGGCGGGCCGCCGAGCCGCTTCGAGAGGTACGGGAAGGGCGCCACGCCGATCCCGCCGCCCACGAGGAGCGGCCGCCCCGCGTCGAGCGCATAGCCGTTGCCGAGCGGGCCGAGGACGTCGTACCTCCTCCCCGGGCTCCAGCCTGGCGAGCGCCCGCGTGCCGGGCCCGACCGGGTCGACGAGGAACCCGAGCTCCCCCGGGGGGGCAAGGCAGAGGCTCATGGGCCGCGGGAGCAGCAGGCCGGGCGGGCGCAGCATGAAGAACTGCCCGGGGATCCCCGGCTCGAGGCCCCCGCGCCGGAGGCGGACGAGCGCGTACGGGCCGACGGCCTCGACCGCGACGACCCTAAGCCGGCTGGGCGACACGTTCCTGGAGCGACAGCGTCTCGCCGCGGGTCGCGCGCGCAATCGCCTCGACCGCGGCCGCGGCGCCCGAGATCGTCGTCACGCACGGCACGCGGGCGAGCAGCGCCGCCTCGCGGATCAGGTAGCCGTCCGAGCGCGCCCCCCTGCCGTCGGGCGTGTTGACGACAAGCTCGATCTTGCGCCGCCGGACGAGGTCGACGACGGTGGGGCCGTCTCCCGGCTCGGAAACCTTGCGCAAGCGCGTGACTGCGAGCCCGGCGCCTGCGAGCGCCTTGGCCGTGCCGCCGGTCGCGCACAGCGCGAACCCCAGCGCCGCGAGGCTGTGCCCGAGGACGACCGCGGCGGGCTTGTCCCCTTCGCGGACGGAGAGGAACGCGGTCCCGGCGTTCGGGAGCGGCCGGCCGGCCGCGCGCTCGGCTTTGGCGAACGCGGTGGGGAAGTCGGCGGCGCTCGCCATCACCTCCCCCGTCGAGCGCATCTCGGGGCCGAGCACCGCGTCGGCGCCGGGGAAGCGGGCGAACGGAAACACGGAGGCCTTCACGGAGACATGTCCGGGCGCCTGGCGCCCGGCCACGTGCACGTCGGCCAGGGCGGCCGCCCGCGGCGAGCCTGCACGCGGCCGCCGCCAGGTTCACGCCCAGCGCCTTGGAGACGAACGGGACGGTACGGGACGCGCGCGGGTTCGCCTCGAGGACGTAGAGCCTGCCGTCCTGGAGCGCGAGCTGGACGTTGATCAGCCCGACGACGCCGAGCGCGGGAGCGAGCCGCGTGACCGTGTCGACGCAGTCGGCGAGCACCTCGTCCGGCAGGCCCACGGGCGGGAGGACGCAGGAGGAGTCCCCGGAGTGCACACCCGCCTCCTCGACGTGCTCCATGAGCGCCGCGACCCACGTCTCCTCCCCGTCGCAGAGCGCGTCGACGTCCAGCTCGACTGCCCCTTCCAGGAAGCGGTCGACGAGCACCCGCCCAGCCCCTTCGGCCGCGGCGGCCACGTCCTCCGGCCCGTAGCAGACGCGCATCCGGCGCCCGCCGAGCACGTACGACGGCCGCACCAGCACGGGGTAGCCGACCGCCTCGGCCGCGTCGACGGCGGCGAGGGGGTCGTCCGCCATCCGCCACGCCGGGACGTCGATCCCGAGCCGCCCGCAGAGGTCGGCGAAGCGCTCGCGGTCCTCGGCGAGGTCGACGGCCTCGTAGGGCGTGCCCAGGATGGGGATCCCTTCGTCCTCGAGCGCGCGCGCGAGCTTCAGCGGGGTCTGACCCCCGAACTGGATGACGACGCCCTCGGGCTGCTCGCGGGCGCAGATCTCCAGCACCTCCTCGACCCGCAGCGGCTCGAAGTAGAGCCGGTCGGAGGTGTCGTAGTCGGTCGAGACCGTCTCCGGGTTGCAGTTGACCATGATCGTCTCGTATCCGAGCGAGGCGAACGTCCTGACCGCGTGGACGCAGCAGTAGTCGAACTCGATCCCCTGGCCGATCCGGTTCGGACCGGAGCCGAGGATGACCACGCGCGGGCGCTCCCCGTCCGCCCGAGACTCGTCCTCCTCGCCCCAGGTCGAGTAGAGGTAGTTCGAGCTCGCCTCCACCTCGGCGGCGCAGGAGTCCACGCGGCGATACGCCGGCCGCACGCCCCAGCCGCGGCGCGCTCGGCGCACGGCGTGCTCGGTCTCGCCCCACGCCTCGGCCAAGTCTGCGTCCGACCAGCCTGCGCGCTTCAGCCGCAGCCAGTCGGCGGCGACGAGATCGGAGCTCCCGCGCGTCGAGGCCAGCGCCGTCCGGGCGCGGTCGAGCTGCTCGCGGAACCAGGGATGCAGGCCCTCCGGGAGGTCGTCGAGCGTCGCCCAGGGGGTCCTGGCCCCTGGATCGAGCTCGCGCGAGCGCATCGCCTTCAGGAACGCCTCGGTGAAGGTGCGCCCGATGCCCATCGCCTCGCCGACCGACTTCATCTGCGTCCCCAGCTCCTCGTCGGCGCCGGGGAACTTCTCGAAGGCGAAGCGCGGGAACTTGACGACGACGTAGTCGAGCGTCGGCTCGAAGCTCGCCGGCGTCGTCTGCGTAAGGTCGTTCGGGATCTCGTCGAGCGTGTAGCCGACGGCGAGCTTCGCGGCCACCTTGGCGATCGGGTAGCCCGTGGCCTTGCTGGCGAGCGCCGACGAGCGCGAGACGCGCGGGTTCATCTCGATCACGCGCACCTCGCCGCCCTCGCGCTCGCGCGCGAACTGGATGTTGGAGCCGCCGGTCTCGACCCCCACCGCGCGGATCACGCGCGCCGCCGCGTCGCGGAGCTCCTGGAAGGCCTCGTCGGACAGGGTCATCTGCGGCGCGACCGTCACGGAGTCGCCCGTGTGCACTCCCATCGGGTCGAGGTTCTCGATCGAGCAGATGACGACGACGTTGTCGTTTCCGTCCCGCATGACCTCGAGCTCGAACTCGTCCCAGCCGACCAGCGACTCCTCGACGAGCACCTGGCGCACCGGGCTCTCGCTGAGCGCGCGCTCGAGCAGCCGGTCGAGCTCCTCCGGTGAGCGCGCGATCCCCCCGCCGTGGCCGCCGAGCGTGAAGGCGGGCCGCAGGATCAGCGGAAAGGACAGGGCCTCGGGCAGCTCGTCGGGAGACGTGACGACGACCGACTCCGGGACGCGGAGCCCGACGAGCCCCATCGTCTCCCGGAAGAGCCCGCGGTCCTCGGCACGGCGGATGGCGTCGTAGCTCGCGCCGATCAGCTCGATCCCGAGCTCCGCAAGCACGCCCTCCTCCGTGAGGCGGCGAGCCAGGTCGAGAGCCGTGCCGCCGCCGAGCGTCGGCAGAAGGGCGTCCGGGCGCTCCCGCTGCAGTACGCCGGTCAGGCCCTCGACGTCGAGCGGCTCGAGGTAGGTCCGGTCGGCGTAGCCGGGGTCGGTCATGATCGTCGCCGGGTTCGAGTTGACCACGATCGTCCGGTAGCCCTCCGCGCGCAGGACCTTGAGCGCCTGGCTGCCCGAGTAGTCGAACTCGCAAGCCTGCCCGATCACGATCGGGCCCGCGCCGATCACGCAGATGGATTGAAGATCAGGCCGCCGCGGCATAGCCCAGCTCCTCGACCCAGGCCTCGATCTCGGCCCAGGCGTCGTGCGGGCCGGGGCCCGCCTCAGGGTGGAACTGCAGCGACCGCGCGCGCTCGTCCGGAAGCGCGATGCCCTCGACGGTGCCGTCGTAGAGCGAGACGTGCGTGACTCCAGGGCCGTCGCCGCGCACCGCGAAGCCGTGGTTTTGGCTGGTGACGAGCACGCGGCCGGCGGCGAGCTCCAGAACCGGATGGTTGGCGCCCCGATGGCCGAACGGCAGCTTGAAGGTCTCGAACCCCGCGGCCTGGGCAAGCAGCTGGTGCCCGAGGCAGATGCCGAGGATCGGCACTCGACCGAGCAGGTTGCGGACGACTTCGACCTCGCCGGCCAGCGCGGCCGGGTCGCCGGGGCCGTTGCAGAGCAGGACGCCGTGCGGGCGAGAGGTCAGGATCGTGTCGGCGTCTGTCTCGTGCGGCCAGACGGTCACCTCGGCTCCGGCGGCGGCGAGGCGGTCCACGATCGAGCGCTTGCAGCCGTAGTCGAGGAGGGCGACCGGGATATCGCCCTGCCCGACGCGATAGGGCTCCCGCGTGGAGACGCCGTGCACGAGCGCGCGTCCGGCCATCGGCGCCTGCGCCCGGACGTCCGCGAGCACCTGGTCGACGGAGGCTGCCCCGGCCACGGCCGCGGCGCGCATCGCGCCCCGCTCGCGCAGCCGGACGACGAGCGCACGCGTGTCGATGTCCTCGAGCGCGACGATCCCCTGGCCCTCGAGCCAGCGCGTCCAGTCCACCCCGGTCGCCTGCCGCATCAGGACCGCGCGCGCGTGCGGGCGGGCGGACTCGGACCGCCGCGGCGAGACGCCGTAGTTCCCGATCATCGGCGCCGTGAACGCGACGAGCTGTTCGGAGTAGCTCGGGTCGGTGACGACCTCCTGGTACCCGGTCATCGCCGTCGTGAAGACGGCCTCGCCGTGGGCGACGCCGAGGGCGCCGACCGACCGGCCGCGGAAGACCGAGCCGTCCTCGAGGACGAGGAAGCCGCTCAACCTGTGTAGACCACCTTCCCCGCTGCGACCGTCTGCAGCACGCGGCCGTGGAGCTTCGACCCGAGCAGCCACGAGTTCGTCGATTTGGATCTGAAGGAGCCCTCGTCCACGTGCCAGACCGCGTCGAGGTCGAGCAGGACGAGGTTCGCCTTGGCGCCGACCTCGATCCGCGGCGGCTCGAGCCCGTAGATGCGGGCCGGCCCCGCGCTCATGCGCTCCAGCAGCGTCGCGAGCGGGACGACGCCCGGCTCGACCAGCTGCGTATAGAGCGCCGCGAAGGCGGTCTCGAGCCCGGTGACGCCGAAGGGCGCCTCCTCGAAGGGAACCTCCTTCTCCTCGCGGGCGTGGGGAGCGTGGTCGGTGGCGATCGTCTCGATCGTCCCGTCGAGGAGCGCGTCGATCAGCGCGGCGCGGTCCTCGTCCGCCCGAAGCGGAGGGTTCATCTTCACGTTGGGATCGAGCGAGCGCACCGCGTCGTCGGTCAGGCACAGGTGGTGCGGCGTGACCTCGGCGGTCGCCTTCACCCCGGCAGCGCGGGCGCGGCGGAGCTCGTCCACGGACTCCCTGGCGGAGAGGTGGAGCAGATGGAGCGGCCGTTGCTCGTACTCCGCGAGCGCGAGGTCACGGCCGACCATCACGCTCTCGGCGACCGACGGGTAACCGCCGAAGCCGAGCTCGGCGGAGACGAGGCCCTCGTGGACGTGACCGCCGCGGGAAAGCGTCAGCTCCTCACAGTGGACGGCGACCGGCCTGCTGGCGACGGCGCTGTACTGGAGCGCGCGGCGGATGAGCCCCGGCGCCACCACGGGGCGGCCGTCGTCGGTGAACCCGACGGCGCCGGACTCGGACAGCTCGACCATCTCCGTCAGCTCGGAGCCCGCCTGCTGCTTCGTGATCGCGGCCAGGAAGCCCACGGGAATCTCGGCCTGGCGCTCAGCGGTCTCGGTGAGTGCGCCGAGGACGGACGCCGAGTCCACCACCGGATCCGTGTTGGGCATGGCGAGGATGGCGCAGTAGCCGCCCGCCGCGGCCGCGCGCGTGCCCGAGGCGAGGTCCTCCTCGTCCTCGCGTCCTGGCGTGCGCAGGTGGACGTGCGGGTCGACGAACGCCGGCGCCAGTACCTTCCCGTTTGCGGGGGCGGAGGCCGGCTCGATCGCGGCGATGACGCCCTGCTCGACCCGCACCGTCAGGGCTTCGTCGATTCCGCGCGTCGGGTCGACGACGCGGACGTTCTCGAAGGCCGGCGAGTCCTGGTGTCCGTTCTTGCCGAACAGCATCAGGCCACCTCCTCGATCTCGGCAACCTTGATCTCGACGGGGCCATGCGTGAGCAGGTCGTACAGGACGGCCATGCGGACGACCAGGCCGCTCCGCACCTGGCGCTCGATCAGCGACTCGGAGGAGTCCGCGACCGCCGCGTCGATCTCGACGCCGCGGTTCATCGGCCCCGGGTGCATGACCTTCTGCCCGGGCCGGAGCCGGTCGCGCGTGACGCCCCACTGCGCCGTGTACTCCCGCAGGCTGGGGACGTAGTTCGCGCCCTCGAGCATCCGCTCGCGCTGCATGCGGAGTACGTAGACGACATCGGCAGCCTTGATGTCGCGGATGTCGTACGAGATCTCGCAGCCCATCGCGTCGATCCCGCGCGGGATGAGCGGCGGCGGGCCGACCAGCGTCACCCGCGCACCCATGAGGACGAGCGCCTGGATGTTGGAGCGCGCGACGCGCGAGTGGAGAACGTCTCCGACGATCGCGACGTGCAGCCCCTCGATGCCGCCCAGCTCCTCGTCCAGCGTGTACAGGTCGAGGAGGGCCTGGGTCGGGTGCTGGTGCTTTCCGTCGCCGGCGTTGACCACGTGGGCGGGCGTGAAGCGGGCGGCGAGGTGCGGTGCGCCGATGTGCGCGTGGCGGATGACGACCACGTCGGGGTCGTACGCGCCGATCGTCAACAGCGTGTCCTTGAGGGACTCGCCCTTGTCGACCGCGGAGCCCGAGGACTTGATGGACATGACGTCGGCCGAGAGCCGCTTCGCGGCGAGCTCGAAGCTCGACGACGTCCGCGTCGAGGACTCGAAGAAGAGGTTGACCACCGTGCGGCCGCGCAGCGTCGGCAGCTTCTTGACGTCCCGTTCGACCGAGCGCGCGAAGGTGCGCGAGAGCGCCAGCAGCCGCTCGACGTCCTCGCGCGTCAGGTCGGCGATCGAGATCAGGTGCCTGCGCGCCGAGCTCTTCGGCGGGAGGAGCTCCGTGCGGAGCAGTGGACGGACGTCGGCCATCGGCTTCCTCACTTCTCGGGGGTTGGAACGAGCAGGACGCGGTCGACCTCGTCGACCTCGAGCAGCTGCACCTGGATGCGCTCTCCGTGCGAGGTCGGGAGGTTCTTGCCCACGTAGTCGGGGCGGATGGGCAGCTCGCGGTGGCCACGGTCGACGAGCACGGCGAGCTGGACGCGCTCCGGGCGCCCGTAGTCGAACAGGGCGTCGATCGCGGCGCGGATGGTCCGGCCGGTGTACAGGACGTCGTCGCAGAGCACGCACGTCATCCCCTCGAGCGGGAAGTCGAGCCGCGTCGCGCGGACGACGGGCTGCGGGTGCAAAGGCCCGCTGCCGTCTCGCGCGTAGACGTCGTCGCGGTGAAAGGTGATGTCGAGGGTCCCGAGCGCTACGTCCTGCTCGGTGAACTCCTCGATCCGCCGGCGGAGCCGCTGCGCGAAGGGGACGCCCCGCGTGTGGATCCCGACGAGGGCTGTGCGCGCGAGGTCGGGGTTACGCTCGACGATCTCGTGTGCGATGCGATCGACGGTGCGGCGAAGAGCCTCTCCGTCGAGCAGAATCCGTTCCGCCTGTGCGGGCGCAGCCACGAGCCACTCCTTTCCGGCCTCTCCGGACCGGGTTAAAGGTGCAGCGCGAAGGCTAGCCGCTCGGCCGGACGGCGTCCAGCTGGGCGAGCAGGCGCCGGTGGAGCTCCTGCGCAGCCCGACCGGGGACCACGCCCAACTCTTCTCGGAGGACCCCGAGGAGCCCGTCGTACACCCGCAGGGCCTCGGCGACGTTGTCCCGCGCCTCGAGTGCCTCCATGAGCAGCCGGTAGCCGCTCTCACGAAACGGCGCGGCCTCGATCAGGGACCGGCCGGCCCGCTCGGCCGCCGCGAGCTCGGTGCCCCCCATGCGAAGCCCGACCGTGCCGACGCACTCGAGCGCGCGGAGCCGAACGTCCTCGAGCCACCTGCGGCGCTCGTCGATCCACGGCGCCTCGTAGCCGGGGAGAAAGCCCCGGTTCGCGACGTAGAGCGCAGTGCGGGCGGGTGCCCAGGCCTGCTCCCAGTCCCCAAGCGCGACGGCCGACTCAGCCCTGTGCACGGCGACGCCGGCCGCCTCGACGTCGATCCACGCATCCGGAGGCAGGGCCAGGCGGAGCTCGGCCTTGCCTTCCAGCACCGGTCCGAGGACGCGGCGGAGCTTCGAGAGGAGTGCGGCCAGCGAGGCGTCGGCGGCATCCGGCGCTCCTTCCGGCCAGAGAGCGGCCACCAGCTCCGGGCGGGTCGAGCGGCGAGAGCGAGTGGCCGCGAGGTACGCGAGGAGAAGCCGGCCCTGCCGGCCCGGGAGGGCGGGCTCCACCCGCCGGCCTTCCAGCTCCACCACGAGACGCCCGCAAAGCTGGATCCTCGTGCCTTCGTCGCTCCCCAACGTTTCTCCAAGGTAACCCCAAGCGGGCTGGGCGACAATGGCCGCGTCACGCGAACGAAGGAGGCTGATCGTGAGCAAGGTGGTCAACTGCGAGTGCGGCGAGATCGTGCGGGCCGAGAGCGACGGCGAGCTCGTCACCCGCGTGGAGGCACACGTGGAGCGCAACCATCCGGACATGGTGGGGAAGCTCTCCCGCGACCAGCAATACGGCCCTGTTCCTGTCGTCTACTTCGTTCAGTTACGTATCTGTCTCTGAGGGACTCGGTCCACGGCCAGCCGGCGAGTCCGGCGGGCATCCTGTCGATGGCGTTCACCCTCGGTTCGACGTCGCTGGTCCTCGCCCTCCTGCTGTCGCGGCCCGGCGCGGGAACGGTCATCGCGCTCGCGGCGGTCGTCCTCGGTCACGCCCTGCTGAGCTTTGGCTGGCAGGGATCGCCGCGTCCGGGTCGGAGCGAGTGAGATCGGGTGGCTGACCGGGTCCCGGCGGGCATCTCGGCCCGGCGCCGTCCTGGTCAGCGGACGGTGATCGACGTCGACACGTCGCCGCTCCGCGCTCCGAGCGAGCAGACGACGGTGATCGGCCACGTTCCCTTCTTTGTTGAGCTCGCCAACCTCCGCTTCCGTGACCGTGCCGCCCGAACCGGCCGTCTTGGGCTCGAGGCCGCGCGCGGTGGACGGGCCGGTCGGGTAGGCCACGGTGATGCCGCAACCAGCCTTCGGCGCGGTCCTGATCGTGACGGACGCCGTCCGGGTGCAGGCCAGGCGGCTGAGTGCGGGACGTGATTTTCACCGCCAGCGCGTTGGCGTCGACGCTCGGCAGGGGCGTCGGGCGTGGGCGGACCGTGGGGTCGGGCCTGGCGCTCGGGGCGCTCGAGGCCCCGAGGACGCCCGACCGCGGGCTACCGTCAGAGACGCCGCAGCCGGAGGCGAGGAGGGCGATCGCGATGACAAAGACCATCGCACGGGCACCTTCCTCTGCGATGTCGGGATCGGCCGGCTCCTCCCAGCGTCGCGTCCATCGTAGCCGAACGAGAAAGGACGGCGACCACCCGAGCGACGTGTGGGTCGGCCCGATCGCCCGTAAGCGACGAGACGCTGCAATGACGGTCGTGGTGTACTCCGGTCGACAGGGAGCAAGCAGAGTGGGAGGATGCTTCGATGGCCGACCCGGTCCTCAACGAGCTCAAGCGATGCATGAGAGCGGCCAAGGGCGACAAGGCAAAGATGCTTGTATGCGAGAAGGCGTTCTCGGATGCCGGCGGGGGTGTGACCGCCGACGGGGGGAAGGTCTTCTCTGCCCCCGACGGGAAGAGCGAGGGCTTCGTGACCCACGGAGGCAAGGTCTTCTAGCCTACGAGTCCGGGCGCACCTCGGGCCGATCGGGGTCGGGGCCTCGACAGCGAAAAACTCCCCTTCGAAGGGCTCAATGAAACGCTCCCGCGGGTCGCCGCGGCGACCGGCACGAGGACCCCGGTTGCCAGCGCGCCCAGGTTGAGCGCGAGCAGCAGTCTTCGGACCATGGCCGACCTTCTTCTCGACGCCCCGGCGGCGGTACATCGCGACCCTAGACCCACCGTCTCGCGGCCGTCTTGTGGGTTGGTCCGGCGCCGGCTGGATGCGGTGGGATCTCGAGCCCGAACCGGCCTTCCGCGCGTAGCCGCCGATCTGGCCCCGACCGTGCCGGGGCCAGATGCATGCGTCTTTCGTCAGCGCTCCGACGCCTCAGCGGACCGTAACGTAGCCCCACATGTTGGCAAACTGGAAGTGCGGCGCGATGTAGCAGACGACCAGGTACTTCCCGGGCGCCGGGAAGGTGAAGGTCGTCGGGGCGGTCGGGGGCGCGACGTGGAGGGTGCCGGCGCCAGTGCCGATGAACGGGAACGCTGCTGGATCGATCGCGACATCGGACGGTTTCGTGCCCGCCGGGTACACCGCGACCTGGTGGAACCCCTCGATGGTGAAGTCGACGGTCGATCCGACGTCGACACCGATGCTCCGGGGAGCGATCTTGTCACCGGCATGGAACGAGGCGTCGTGCTCGCAGCCCAGACCTGGCTGACAGCCGGTGCCCACGCCGAAACGGCCGAACTGCATCGTCGGGTTCGCTGCCGACACGGGAGCGCCCACGAGGGCGAGGACGACCCACAGCGTCGCCGCGAGCGTGAGCGCTCGGCGCGCGTGAAACCTGACCAGGTGCATTTGTGGTTTCCCTCCGTCTTGCCGCCCGACCCTGCACGCGTCGGGCCCGGACGTGCCTCTCGGACTTGGGCCTCCGTCCTCGGCACGTTCGGCCGAGCATATGGGCGACGGGACCCAGACACCTGTCGGCTAGACGACTTCGCAGCGCAGCCATGCACCGAGCCGTGACGATGCCGGGTTCCACCCGCTGCGCGGAGCCTCGACCGACATCCGGATCCCGAGCTCGTGCCCACCCGCGCCGCCGACGGACACGTCGGGCAACCGACACGGTCGCGGCTGGTCCGGCTGTTACGGTCGGCCAGATGACTACCGCCAGCGCCGCCCAGACCGAGGGGAGTAGTCCGGGAGACTCCATCGTGCCGACCGCAGGCGACGTCTACCGCCTCGGGTCTCGATGGCAGATCAAGGGACCCATCGACGTCGTCTTCGATCTGCTCCTGAACGTCGGCAATCACCCGACCTGGTCGGCCGGCCTTCAAGTCGGTGGAATCCGACGCTGCCGAAGTCACCGTTGGAACCCGTGCGCGCATCCGACTGGGCGCCCGACTGCCCTATTCCATCATCTGGGACGTTACCTACGCCGTGGTCGAGCGGCCACGCTTCATCGAGATGGAGGCGGTCATCGTCTTCAGTGACCGGTTCCCGATGCGCGGCCCCATCCGCTGCACCCTCACCGAGGGGCCCGATGGTGTGGAGGTCGTCAACGAACAGATCGTCTACGCCGCGCGGCGGCTTCCGCGGCCGCTGCGCGCGCTCGCACAGCGTGCGTTCGCATCCGACTACGACTGGTCATTCGAGCACGGAGGCCGGGGACTCCAGAAGGCCGTCGACGAGGTCGTCGCCGCTCGCGCCCGAGACGACGCCGCGGCCTAGCACGGCGCTCAAGGACGGCTTCGTCTCGCCGTTCCTGCAAATCGTGGTGCCGGAGCCGAGATTCGAACTCGGACGCCCTTGCGGGCCGCGGAGTTTAAGTCCGCTGCGTCTGCCGTTCCGCCACTCCGGCGCCCGCACAGGGTAGCCGACGCCTGCGGGGCGGCTCAGCCGCGCGGTCCGGAGAGGGTCGCGGGGACACCGCGCAATTCGTCGGGTGCCTCCGTATCGGACACCCGTTCGACGTCTTGGCCGGCGCGCGGCTCGGGCGACCAGCGCAGGATCCCGATGATCGCCGCCAGGACGACGATCGCGCCGACCCACTGGCGCGGATCGAGCTCTCGCCGAGCAGAATCGCGCCGGCGGCGACCCCGACGACCGGGATCAGGTAGAACGACACGGCCGCGAGCGAAGCGGGCACGTGTCGCAGCGCGCCGAGGTAGAACCAGTAGGCGCCGGCGTAATAGAGCGCACCGGAGCCGACCGCACTGGCGAGCCCGAGCGGCGTCAGGCTGGTCGGCGCGACTGGCCACCGGCGACAGCCGACGCACCACGACCAGCGACCAACGCCAGCGCCGAGCGCGTACGCCTGCTGCGCCAGGACGACCTGGCTCGTCTCCCTGCGCATCCGGGATCCACCGCCGGGTGACGACCGAGTAGACCGCGCAGCACACGATCCCGGCGACCGTCAACGCCACGCCGACCAGCTGGCCGCCGCTCGCGGTCGGGTCGTACACGATCACGACCATGCCGGCGACCGCGACGAGCGACAGGACGACGAAGCCGGCGTGATCCGTTCGTGCAGGAACCAGGCCGCGAGGAGCAGGATCATCAGCGGCTCCAGCGCCCACAGCAGGACCGACAGGCTGGCCGTGATCGTGGCCAGACCCAGCAGGCTCAGCGCGTAGGCGATCCCCGGATTGAGGAGGCCGAGGCGACCGAGGAGCGCGAGCCCGGTCCGCAGCGGAACGCCCTGGCGACGCATCAGGACGACGAGCACGACGAGGCTCGCGGCCAGCTGGATCGGCAGCAGCGTCAACGGCGGGATCTCGTCGAGGGCCGCCTTGCTGATGACCGTCCCCAGTCCCCAGCAGGTCGCGGCGAGGATCAGCGCGAGCGAGATCGCGTCGGCGCGATCGACGCGGTCATCGGTGCGTCGGCACCGCGCCGCGGCCGGTCAGCAGCAGCCGGTGCCGCCGCAGCAGCCCCGCCTCGGCGACCGGCAGCTCTCGCGCCGCGCCGCGAGGTCGATGAGCGGCCGCGCATCCGCGGGCTTCGTCGCCTTGATGATCGCGCTGATCATGCCCTCGGCGACGGTGTGCGACGGCGTGATCGAGACGTCCGTCAGCCCGACCGCCTCGAGCCCGTCGCGGAACTCCGAGATCGACAGCGCGCCGGCGATGCAGCCGGCGTAGGAGCCGCGCTCGGCTCGCTGCTCGGGCGTCGAGCGAGTCCTCGGCGACGATGTCGCTGATGCCGATCCGGCCGCCGGGCCGCAGGACGCGGGCGATCTCGGCGAAGACGGCCGGCTTGTCGGCGGCCAGGTTGACGACGCAGTTGCTGATGACGACGTCGATCGACTCGGCCGGCAGCGGGAGCGCCTCGATGTGGCCCTTGAGGAACTCGACGTTCGTGGCGCCGGCCTGCGGCGGCGTTCGCCTGCGCGAGCGCCAGCATCTCGTCGGTCATGTCGACGCCGAAGGCCCGACCGGTCGGGCCGACCCGCTTGGCCGACAGCAGGACGTCGATGCCGCCGCCCGAGCCGAGGTCGAGGACGCGCTCGCCGGGGTGGAGGTCGGCGACGGCGGTCGGGTTGCCGCAGCCGAGCGAGGCGAGGACGGCCGCGTCGGGCAGCTCGTCGCGCTCGAGGGCGGAGTAGAGGTTCGCGCCGATGGTCTCGGGATCGCTGCAACACGAGGAGCCCTGCGAGGCGCGGACCGCCGCGGCGGCGTAGTGCTCGCGGACGGTCTCGTGGATGGTCTCGGTGGTCATCGGTGCGGGCTCCTCGTGCTCCGTGCGGGTCGTGATGCTGTATTGATACTTGACGATATAGACATCTGTCAATACATGTGGCCGCGTGAAGCGCCAGACCGACCCCGACGTCCTGCTCCTCCAGGCCGCGGCCGACCCGACCCGACTGGCGATCCTGCGCCAGCTGAGCGACTGCGCCGAGGTCTGCGCCTGCGACTTCACGGCGTGCTGCGACGTCAGCCAGCCGACCGTGTCGCATCACCTCAAGGTCCTCCGCGACGCCGGCTGGATCGAGGGCGAGCGGCGCGGCACGTGGATCTGGTACTCGCTCCGACCCCAGGCGGTCGCCCGGTTCCGCGAGCTCGCCGGCGGCCTTCGGCCCGGCGTTGTCGCTGGCGCCCGCCACGCCCGCGTCGCCTGCCCGTTATCGAGGCGCGCAGCCTAGCGCCATGGCGGACGCGCCTGGCCGTCGATCCGAGTGCTCTTCGTCTGCACGCACAACTCGGCACGCAGCCAGATCGCCGAGGCGCTGCTGGCGCGCGACGGCGGCATGCTTTCGCCTCTTCTCGGCCGGCACCGAGGCGACCCGTGTCAACCCGCTCGCCGTCCGGGTCCTGACCGACGACGGCATCGACTGGAGCTCGGCCCGCAGCAAGTCGGTGAGCGAGTTCCTGGATCAGCAGTTCGACTACGTCATCACCGTCTGCAACCAGGCGCAGGAGGCCTGCCCGGTCTTCCCGGGTCCGCGCGCACCCTCCACTGGGACATCGACGACCCGGCCGCCGTGGAAGGCACCGACGACGAAAAACTGGCGGCCTTCCGGCGGACGCGGGCAGAAGTCGAAGCGCGCCTGGGCGCCTTCGTCGCGGAGGTGCTCAGGCCCGCGGTCTGGTGACCGAGGCGAAGCGGCCGGAGACCCGCTCCCATCTCATCGCGGCGATGATCGAGGCGCTACAGTCGGGCCGACGCCAACCTTGACCCAATAGCGCTCGGGCACGGAGGCAGCGATGGACTTCGGGGCGATCGCGACGATCCAGGCGGTCATCTGGTTGATCGTGGGAGCCGCGTTCCTGCTTGTCCCTGCCCGGTGGGTCGCTCCGCTCGGCGTCACGCTCGGAAGCGAGGGCGTGTTCGTAGCGAGGCTGCTGGGTGCGGCGTTCCTGTCCCTGGGTGTGCTCGACTGGGTCGGCCGCGAGGTGACCGAAGCGGTCGCGATCCGGGCGATCGCCTACGCCAACATCACCGCCAACGCGATTCAGAGCGCGCTGCACGTTCTGGACCTGGTTCGCGGCGGAGTGACCAACTCACGGGCATGGGGCCTCGTGATCCTGCCCGCGGTCCTCGCCGTTGCCTGGCTCGTCGTCGCCCTTCGGTAGGCGCTCGAGTCCCGGCGGTCAGCCGTGGCAGTTGCCGTGCTTCACGCGGCCGTTGGGTTTTCGGGACATCAGGAAGCAGCTGGCGGCAGCGATGCCCGCCCCAGCGCCGGTTCAGCCGGCTTCCACGGTCACCGACTTGAGGGTCCCCGTGAACCGGAACGGTGGCGCGTAGGTCGGCGAGATCGGCGTTCCCCAGTCCTCGCCGACATCGAACGTGTCGTCCGTCGAGAAGACGACGGGCACGGTCTTCTCGATCCGCCCCTCGCCCACCTTCCGGCCGTCGATCGACAGCGTGCCCGTGCCGCCCTTGCCCATGCCGCCACCGTCGTAGGCGAAGTCGAAGCGGATCGTGGAGGCGCCTCTCGGGAGTGACTCCGAGGACGCTGATCGTGTACTCCTCGCGGCCGAGCCAGCTGTACTGGAATGTCGGCTTGCCGTCCAGCACCAGGAACGCGTAGCCGCCAGTCTCCCCACCGAGGGTGACGAGCACGCCTTCGGCGCCACCGTCCGGGTTGTCCACCTCGGCGACGATCGAGATACGACCGGTTCTTGGTGTTGATGACCACGTCCTCCGGGATCCGGACGGTGCCCGGGCCGTACGTGGCCTTGTTGCCCGAGACGAGCCTTGGTCGGTCGGCGGTCAGCAGCTCGATGAGGTCATCGGCCAGCGGATAGACGTTGTACTTGTGCGCCTCTCGATCGAAGAGCTCCTGCAGCTCCTTGAGCTTCTCCGGGTATTTCGCCGCCACGTCGTTGGCGTGGCCGAAGTCGGTCCGCATGTCGTAGAGCTCCCAGACGTCCTTGTCGAACGGCACGTGGGGAGCATGGGACACGCCATCGTTGCCGTGGCGCGTGCCGCACCACCAGCCGTCGTCGTAGACCGCACGGCCGCCGAGGAGCTCGAAGTACTGCGTCACGTGGCGGTCCGCCGCCTCGGCGTCGTCGAAGGTGTAGAGCAGGCTCACGCCTTCCATCGGCTTCTGGTCGACGCCGTTGACCCGCGTCGGCTCCGGCAGTCCGATCGCTTCGAGGATCGTCGGGACGATGTCGATGAGGTGGTGGAACTGCCGCCGGATGCCGCCGATGTCCTTGAGGCGCGCCGGCCACGAGACGACCATGGACGTGCTGCAACCGCCGCCCGAGGTCACCTCCTTGCCGTAGGCCCACGGCGTGGACGTGGCGTAGCCCCAGGCTGCCGGATAGCTGCCGTGGGACTTCGGCGTGCCGAAGTCGTCGATGTGCGCCGCCAGGTCTTCGAGCGACTCCGGGAGGCCGTTGAAGGCGCTCAGCTTGTTCATCGTGCCGTGCAGGCCGCCCTCGGGCGTCGGGCCGTTGTCGCCGGCGAGGTAGAAGATGAGCGTGTTGTCGAGCTCGCCCGTCTGCTCGATCGCGTCGACGATGCGGCCGACCTGGTAGTCGGTGTGCTCGACCGCGCCGCAGAACACCTCCATCCAGCGAGCACCGACCTTCTTGTCGAGGTCGCTGAGCGCGTCCCACGAGGGCAGGGCCTCGGGCCATGGCTGGAGCTCGGTGTCGGGCGTCGACGATCCCGAGCTCCTTCTGCCGCGCCAGCGTGCGGTGACGCAGCTGGTCGTAACCGTCGTCGAACTTGCCGCGGTACTTCTCGATCCACTCGTTGGGCACGCCGACCGGCGGCTTGTGCCCGTTCGGGGCGTAGAAGGCGAACCACGGCTTGTCGGGAAGGATCGACTTCTGGCGCTGGATGAAGGCGATGGTCCTGTCGGCCATGTCCGCCTCCAGGTGGTAGCCCTCCTCCGGTGTCTTCGGCGGCCGGAGGGCGACGTGTTCTCCCACAGCGGCGGGTACCACTGGCTGACGCCGGGACCGAAGAAACCGTAGAAGTACTCGGCGCCCATGCCGCCCGGCCAGCGATCGAACGGCCCCGCGGCCGTGATCTCGTGCAGCGGCGTGAGGTGGGTCTTGCCGACCCAGGCGGTGCCGTATCCGTTCTGGCGCAGGATCTCGAACACGGTCGCGGCGCTGCGCGGGATCGACGCGTTGTAGCCGGGGAATCCGAGCGAGCCCTCCGGGATGCAGCCCATCCCGACGGAATGGGCGTTGCGGCCGGTGAGCAACGCCGCCCGCGATGCCGCGCAGACGGCCGTCGTGTGGAAGTTGGTGTAGCTCAGCCCACGCTCTGCGATCCGGTCGAAGGTCGGCGTGTTCGCCGGCCCGCCGAAGGCACTCATGTGGCCGTAGCCGATGTCGTCGCCCATGACCAGCAGCACGTTCGGCGCGCCCGCCGGCGCCCGGAGTGGCTCGGGGAACTCGCCGGTCGAGTCCTTGAGGGCTCCTCGATCGTGCCCCGGAACGGCGGCTCAGGGGGCGGCAGGACGGTCCGATCTGGTAGATCCCTCTCGGGGCACGATCGCTCCCTTCTCAGGCGGCGCGGCGAGGCGGGATCCGGGGCGTCCGGCCCACCATGTTGGGAGCTGGTCTCGGGGATCGTATACACCTGAACGGCCGTGCGCAGGCCGCTGCAGTTAGGCTGTCCAACCGGCTGCGCCACCGACTACGATGGCCGACGCCACGGACTCGACCGGCAATGAGGATGGCGCTTGGACACGACCCCGCACATCCGGCCGCCGTCCCGTTCCGCCTCGAAGGTCCCCAGCTGGCTGACGCCGCCTGGCCGCCATCGGCTGGCGAGTGCTGGTCACGGTCGCGTTCGGCGCCTTCGTCGTCGCATTCGCGATCTACCTGTCGACCGTCACGCTCTCCATCCTGTTCGCCGTCATCGCTGTCGCGACGCTCGGACCCTTCAACGAGCGACTGCGAGCGCGCGGCTGGGGTGGCGCGAAGGCCGCCGGTGGATCGATCGGCGCCGCTGTCCTGATCGTGGTCGGCGCGCTTCTGCTGATCGCCTTCGCGCTGATCCCGTTCCTTGTCGACCTGACGCAGTACCTCCACCTTGGACTCGAGCGATTGAACACGGAGCTCGCCGTCCGCGAACCTGCCCGCCGATGCGGCCGTGACGCTGGACGAGGTCGTCCAGCAGATCGAGGCATGGCTGTCGCAACAGGCCTCGGCGATCTTCGATTCCCTCGTCGAAGCCGGGGCCATCGTGATGCTCGGGCTCTTCCTGACCTTCTACCTGCTCCTCGACGGCGAAAAGGCATGGGGTCTCGGACTCGCGGGGCTTGGCGGCCGGCAACGCGACCGGATCCGCGACGCCGGCGAGGAGGCGATGCGCCGAGCGGGCGGCTATGTGCGCGGGACCGCGGTGATCGCGTCCGTCGATTCGACTGCTGAGCTTCGTCGTCCTGACCCTGATCGGCGTGTCGCTCGCCGGACCCCTGGCGGTGCTCGTTCTCGCGGCGGGGTTCATCCCCTACGTCGGTGGTCTCTTCGTGGCCGGGATCCTGCTGCTCGCCGGCCTTGCGCTCGGCGGGGTGCCGACCGCGCTCTTGCTCCTGCTGATCGTGGTCGTCCTCAAGGTCGTCGAGCAGCGACGGCTGGCGTCGTTCCTGTCCGGCCGCACCCTCGAGCTGCACCCTGCGGTCATCCTCCTGGCCCTCCTGGTCGGGTTCACGATGGGTGGCCTGGCTGGCATGTTCGTCGCCGTGCCGACGGTCGCCGTCGTGATGGCCGTCACCGGGGCCGTGCTCGATGTGCTCGGGACGACCGGCACCGAGAGGGTGTCGGTGGGAGGCGACATCCCCGCCTGGCTCGACCGTCTGGCGCAATGGAGTTGGCGACTGCTCGTCGCCGTCGGCCTGGTCGGGCTCGCGGTCGCCATCCTGTCCCAGTTCCCGGTCGTGGTCGGTCCGATCGTGGTCGCGGTCACCCTGGCCGCGACGTTCCTGCCAGCCGTCGTGGCGCTCGAGCGGCGGGGCTGGACCCGGGGCCGTGGCGTCGCTCGTGGTCAGCGTCGTCGTGTGGGTCGACGGTGACGGTCGTGACCGCGCTGTCCGTCACGGCCCTCGGCGCCTCCGTCCAGGAGTCCGTCCAGGCCGCGATGGCCGGCGGGAGCGTCGCGGACGACTCCCTGCCCGAAGGTGTGTCGGGCGCCGTCGGGCAGCTGTCGCAGCTGGTGGGCTCCGGGATCCTCGAGTCCGTCGCCTCGATCGCGAGCGGCCTCGCCTTGGCGCTCGTGTTCCTCGTCGTTACGGCGCTGCTCGCGTACTTCATGCTGCGCGATGGCGACCGAGGCTGGACGTGGATCACCTCGCATCTCGACGGCTGGCGTCGGACGCAGGTCACGCTCGCCGGCGATCGGTCGGTGACGATGCTCGGCGGCTACATGATCGCGACCGGCGCTCTCGCCCTGTTCAACGCCGTGACCGGTTTCATCGTCATGACCCTCCTCGGCCTGCCGTTGGCGCTCCCGGTCGCGATCCTCTCGTTCTTCGGTGGATTCATCCCGTACGTCGGCCAGTTCGTCACGAGCTTGATCGCCTTCCTGGTCGCCGTCGCGTTCGGCACGACCCAGGACGTCATCATCATGGGGATCTGGACCGCCGTGTTCAACGTCGTCCAGGGCAGCGTCATCGCCCCCCTCGTCTACGGCCGAGCTGTCAGCCTCCATCCCGCGATCGTGCTGATCGTGATCCCGGCCGGTGGCGAGCTCGCCGGCATCCTCGGCATGTTCCTTGCCGTGCCGCTGGTCGGGATCATCGGCGCCGTCTGGCGCAACATCCTGGCCGCTATCGGCGAGGTCCCGCCGTGGTGCCGGAGGCCACCGAGC
This sequence comes from uncultured Actinomycetes bacterium, assembly GCA_963794055.1. GTDB lineage: Bacteria > Actinomycetota > Thermoleophilia > Gaiellales > Gaiellaceae > JAIBJN01. Next base: position 3,025 of record CAWCCL010000003.1, on the reverse strand, counting down.
AGGCGGAGCTCCGCCGATCGCGATCCGGGCACCGGAGCCACCGGCGGGCAACGCCCTCGCCTGAGCGGCGTCACCTCACAGACGCCGGGTACGACGGGAGCGCTCCCCTTGTCAGCCGCGCAAGTCCAGGCCGACCGTACTCCGACCCGACTCTCCGAACAGGTCCCCTTCGTGGCCATCGAGCCCAGGAAGGTCGATCCCGGCGGCCGCCCTGGACAACTGATGGTCGCGAACACCCACGCGCCGACCGAGGCGCCCCGTGGGACGCGGCGCTAGGAACGGCCGCCCCTCAGTCAGACCCTGTGAATGAACTTCCCGCCAATGCGGGTGGAGCCGGTCTATAGATCGCCATTCCCTCGACCGAGTGCTGGCCTACAAAGGCGGGTCATACAAAGCCAACTCGTCATCTGTCGGCGGCTGGAAGATGCCTCGATACTCTTCCATGTGGCTCTCGGTGATTGCGAGGCCCCCCTCGGCGTGACGATCCACGACCCGCCGCACCAGTTCGTCGTAGGGCACATCGAGGAAACGAAGTTCGACCGCTGCGCCGAGCGATCGCCCGAGATCCCGCTTCTCGTCGCGTTCCGACCGCGCCCAGAAGCCCCATTCGAGGATCACCGACGTTCCCAGCGCGATGAGTCGCTCGGTGAGTCGCGAGAACTCCGCTTCGAGTTTGACTTGAAACTCCGCGTCAAAGGGGTCAATGCCCAAGGCCAGTTCCCACTCATCGGGGTTGAGCCGAACTGCCCCGTAAGCGTCCGCAATCTCGCGGGCGAGAGTCGTCTTGCCCGAGGCAGGCAGGCCGCACAGCAACACCAGTCTCGGTTGTTTCCTCGTGCCTTCGGTCATCGGGAGCACCCATCACTGTCTATCTGGGAGACGGCCGACCACGCCGAGGACGCCGCCCGGTAACGACCCCCGTGATCGTCGACTTTGATGATCAAGGCCCCAGGAACCTGGTTCCGGGGGCCATTTCGTGCGTGACAAAGGGGTTGGAGGCGACGACCGGATTCGAACCGGTGAATAGAGGTTTGCAGCCTTGCCCACAGCGTCCGCTGCCGTCCGCAGGCCTTCGGTTCGTGCGTGAGGTCGTTCTATTCGGGGACCGTCCGGTTGCCGATGTCCCGCCCGATGGGTACCAGCGAAGGTACCAAGCCTACCCCGGTCGGCCCGGGCAGGCTGGCCGCACTGGGACGAGATCGCGAGTCCGGGACCTGAGGCCGTTCAGCCGGTTGGGAAGGGCTGGCACCGCGTGCAGACGCTGTCGCCGAACCCAGTGCCCGTTTCGGACGACTTGGTGATCTGGATGTTACCGGCCGCGTCGGGCCCGAGCGGGCGGCCCGTCGAACCGGGGTGGTAGTACTCCGACGTCGGGCCGCACGGAAGGGAGCCCCCCTCGCATCCGGGGTCAACGACATAGGAGTAGAGGCAAGTGTATGAGCGGCCGTCATTACAGACCCGTGATATCAGCCGGTTGGCTCCTGGCAGGACCGCACAAGGAACGTGGTCGCTGGGGGGAAGCGTGCTCACAGACCCGGGGTGACGACGACGCCGGAGCCATCCCCATCCTACCCTGGGAACGCAATGGACAACCAAGGGATGAGGGCTGGGCCGGGGCGACCCCTTCTGCCCCGGCCGGGAATTTTGAGGCCGGACCCCATTTTACCCCTGGCGTGAAGGCCAGCCCTCTGGAGCCGAAGGCACAGTCGGCCCGTGACGGCCTCGAACGCGGCTCCGCCTTCTGGGACGCGGGCTGGCAGTGGATCGCCGAGCAGCGCGAGCGTCGACGCTCCGGTCCCGCGACCCCGTGAGTCATCTTCCGACACCGCGCTGGTTAGTCGGGGTCCGTGCTCCCAGCCCGTGACCGATCTGCCCTCAACAGGTCGGCACCCCTGGAGGTACCCGATGCGTCGCATGCGCTCACTCCTGCTCTCGATCGGACTCGCAGCGGCCCTCGCGGGGCTCACGCTCGCGCCGGTTGTCCGCCACCTACCCCGGGCAGCACAACGGCCGGATCGCGTTGGCATCCGGGCGGCCGACGGAAGCGCCAACATCTTCTCGGTGCTCCCAAACGGCAACGGCCTTCAAGCAGCTCACCACGGGGTCCGGCAACCACCTGTGCCCGGCCTGGTCGGCGGATGGGCAAACCGATCGCCTACTGCGCCGACACCAGCGGAGCCTTCGAGATCTGGACGATGCACAGCGACGGGACGAAGCAGCGCCAGCTGACCCACCTCGGCGGGTTCGCAGTCTTCCCGACATCTCGCCCGACGGATCGAAGATCGTGTTCGCCGGGTTCCGGGCGACTCGACTCGCACAGCGAGATCTACGTCGTTGACGCGCGGAACGGAGAGGGTCTCCGGGCGTTGACCAGCTGCGCCGGGCTCGCGGACGGTTGCTACAACGACCTTCCGGTGTGGTCTCCGGATGGATCCAGGATCGTCTTCATCCACGCGCGACGACTTCGACGCCGACGGGAACCCCGTCAATTGCAGGTGTGGGTCATGGACGCCGACGGCGGGCACCCGCATGCTCTGACGTCGGACTCGGCCCTGAAGGACCAGGTGCCGGACTGGAGCCCCGATGGTTCGAAGATCGCGTACAACGCCGGTTCGTTCGGAAGCGGCGGATCTGGACGATGGACGCGACGGAAGGCCCCAGCACCAGCTGACAGGGTGCGTCGCCGCTGACCCCGCGCCCTGCGCCCAGGGGATGACTGGGCCACCTCCTGGTCGCCTGACGGCAACGAAGATCGCATTCCTCCGCGACTACCACTCATCGGCATCAACGATCGACCGGTCTTCGTCATGGACGCCGATGGGAGTCACCAGCAGCGTCTGACCGACGGCACGGCGAGCCACGCGGTTCCCGCATGGCAGCCGAAGGCAGTCGCCGCGGCCACTGACCATCGCGATCGGCGCCGCATCCGCGGCACGAGGTTTTGAACGCCCACACCGTCCGCGGTCTGGGCATCGTGTTCTAGTCGGCCCGCCCCCCACCGGGCACCATGGTGGAGCCGGGGAAG
>CAWCCL010000002.1:0-8721 GCA_963794055.1 uncultured Actinomycetes bacterium | reverse complement strand
GACATCCTCGGGATGGCGGAGGAGGAGTAGCGTGCGCCTGTTCGTGAACCTGGCGACCGGGCCCGAGAACCCGACCCGGGCCGCGCTCGCGTTTCTCGTGGCGCGAACGGCGGCGGACGAGGGCCACGAGGTCCGGCTCTTCCTGGCCGGCGACGCCGTCCAGCTGGTGCGCCCGGAGACGGCAGAGGCGACGCTCGGGATCGGGACCGGCTCTGTCGGCGAGCACTGGCAGGCCCTCGCGGATGCCGGTGTGCCGGTCGCGGTGTCCGGTATGTCGAGCAAGGCGCGGGGAGTCGACGGGGACTCCCGGAGCGGCGTCGAGCTGGCCCCGCCGACCAGGCTCGTCGAGCTCGCCGCCTGGGCGGACAAGACTCTCGTCTACTGAGGGGCGGGCGTGTCGGCCAGGACGATCGCCCACTCGAGCCGCGTCTCGATCTCCGCGGGGAGCTCGCGCTCGGCGCGCCCGAGTCCCGCGGCGAACGTGTCCTCGTCGAGGAGCCGCAGCGTCGAGATGTAGCGGCCGCGGATCCGCTCCAGCGCGTGCTCGCGCGTGAGCCTGCCGCGCTGGGGGAGCGTGACGGTCCGGACGGAGCCGAACCCGGCTTCCTCCAGCTCGGCCGCGAGGGTGGCGGGAGCCGGGAAGCGCTGGAGGTCGATCTCGCCGACCTCCGGGAAGACGCCGATCAGCCAGTACCACTCGAAGTGGCTCGGCGTAAACGTGGCCAGGGCAGCGCGTCCGTTCGGCGCCAGGACGCGCGCGAGCTCCGGCAGGACGCGCGGGCGGTCGACGAGGTGGACGACCAGCCGCAGGACGACCCGGTCGAACCACCCGTCCCTGAACGGCAGCGCCTCGGCGCGGCCGAGCTTCAGCCCCACTCGGCGCCCGACGGCCGCGCGCGCCTTCGCGAGCATCTCCTCGGACGAGTCGACTCCCCACACCTTCGCTCCGCGCTCGGCGAGCGCGCTCGCGAGGCGGCCGGTGCCGCAGCCGACGTCGAGGACGCGCCGGCCGCGCAGATCGCCCTCGGTCATGAGGACGTCGACCAGCTCCCACCAGTTCTCGTCGACCGGTCGCAGCCGGTCGTAGTCCTCCGCGAGCGGGCCGAAGTCCGGCCGGCTCCTAACGCCCGCCAATGAGCTCGTCGGGATCCGTCATGGACTCGATAGCGTGCTGGGCGGCCTCGAGCGAGGTCTCCGGGACCAGAACCTTCTGCGGCGAGTCATCGTGCCCCGCGGGATGCTGCTCGACCGCGGGGTGAAGCTCCGACGGGATCCCCGCCGAGTGCAGGATCGTCTGGATCTCCTCCGCCTCCGTGAGGTCCCCCGCCACTGCCACTTGCACCATGCCTGCCATGTGGCTCGGCCTCCTCTCGTGCAGTCCGCGCGCCGGCCTTGACGAGTCGCGGGCCTCCCCGCTCCTGGAACCGAACCTCGATGATATCGAAGTCCCTCGGCACCACCGTCTCGGGGAAGATCTCGCGGGCCTCGCGCGCGATCTCCGGCCCGAAGTATCGGTTCGAGAGGTGCGTCAGCGCGAGCATCCGCACCTCGGCGGCCTTGGCGACGGCGGCAGCGCCCGCCGCGGTCGAGTGCAGAGTCTCGTCGGCGCGCTCGCGCTCTTCCTCGGCGAACGTCGCCTCGTGGACGAGGACGTCGGCCTCGCGCGCGACCTCCAGAACGGTCGCCGCAGGCGCCGTGTCCCCGGTGAGGACGACCTTCCGGCCCGGGCGGGGCTCCCCGAGCACCTGCTCCGGGCGGACCTCTCCCCCGCCCGGAAGCTTGACGGGCTCCCCGGCCTGCAGCCGGCCGAACAGCGGGCCCGCGGGGACGCCGAGCGCCTCGGCGGCCTCGACGTCGAAGCGGCCGGGGCGGGGAACCTCGGCGAACGCATAGCCGTTGGCGGTCAGGCCGTGAGAGACCCGGAAGACGAGGATGCGGTAGTCGCCCCTGTCGAGGACGTCGCCGTCACGGACCTCGACGAGCTCGATCGGGTAGGTCAGCTTCCCGAAGATCCGCTGCAGGCCGCCGAAGAGATCCTTCAGGCCCGGAGGCCCGTACACGGCGAGCGGGACCTCGCGCCCGCGCAGCGCGAACGTCTTCAGCATCCCCGGGAGGCCGAGGTAATGGTCGGCGTGGTAGTGGGTGAGGAAGACCTCGGGGAGCTCGATCAGACCCACGGTCGAGCGCAGGAGCTGGCGCTGCGTGCCCTCGCCGCAGTCGACCAGCATGCGCTCGCCCCCGCGGCGCACGAGCGTCCCTGCCAGCCCACGGCGCGCGGTCGGCACGGATCCGGACGTGCCCAGGAAGACGAGATCGAGATCCACCGCGCAAGTGTAGGGTCGGCCGGCTCAAACCCGCGTTCGCGCGGGCCGATACGTCTCACGCTAGGCACCACCCGCCCCGGCGGGCAGGTAGATGGTCATTCCGGCCTGGAGCGGCGTCCCCTGCAGGTCGTTCCGCTCCCGGATCTGCCAGACGCCCTCGCGGGGGTCGCCCCCGTAGCGCTCGGCGGCGAGCCCCCACAACGTGTCCCCGGCGCGGACGACGTAGGCCTCCTCCGCGCCCGAGCTGCCGGACGGCCTGGCCACGGCTAGGAGGAGCGCGCCGATCACGGCGCAGAGAACGAGGAAAGGACGGAGAGCGAACATGTGTTCGCATGGTAACCGTCCGGTCGGACGGACGTCAAGCCGGGCCTGAAAGCCGCTTCCGAGCCCGCTCAGTCCAGGCCACCGACCCGGCAATCAGAGCAGGCCGTCGACGAAGCGGCCGTCGCGGTAGACGACCTCGCCGTCGGCATACACCTCGCTTCCGGTGCGGAGGTCGCAGACGAGATCCCAGTGCAGCGCCGACTGCACCTGCCCGCCGGACTCCGGATACGAGGCCCCGAGCGCGAGGTGCACCGTCCCGCCGATCTTCTCGTCGAAGAGCGTGTGCCCGGTGAACTCGGTCACGGCGTCGTTCAAGCCGAAGGAGAACTCCCCGGCGTGCCGCGCGCCTTCGTCGAGCGCGAGCATCTTCCGGAGGAAGCTCTCGCCGTCCTCCGCCTCGGCCCGGACGACCTCGCCGCCGCGGAACTCGAGCTCGGCTCCGCTGACCCGCCGGCCGGCGTAGCTCGCCGGGTAGGTGAAGCGGATGACGCCGTCGACCTGCGTCTCGAGCGGCCCGGTGAAGACCTCGCCGTCGGGGAAGTTCTCCCGGCCGTCGCACGGCACCCAGGTGCGCCCCGCCACGCCAAGCGTCAGGTCGGTGCCGTCGCCGACGACGCGGATCTGCTTCCGCTGGTCGAGCCACTTCGCGAGCTTCGCGTATGTGCGCCCCAGGGCCTCCCACTCGGCGACCGGGTCGTCCCGGTCGAGCAGGCCCGCCTGGTACACGAAGGTCTCGTACTCCGCGAGCGACATGTCGGCGTCCTGGGCGGCCGCATCCGTCGGAAAGAGCGTGACGACGGCGCGCAGGTCGCCCGCGCTCGCCCTGGCGAAGTGGATGCGCCGCAGCGGCTCGCGGGCGCGCTCGGCGTGCGCCTGCCGCTCGGGGTCGATTCCCGTGTTCGCGCGGGTGTTCACGTCCGCCTCGATGGCGATGCGCACGTCCGCGCGCTCGAGCTCTGCGCGCCGGAGCGGACTGATCCACTCGAGCTGCGCGTCGGTGCCCTCGCGGAGCAGCAGCTCGGAGGCGCCGTCGACCTCGAGTCTCAGGTGAGGGTGGGCGCCCGCGTCGAGCACGCGCTTCCAGACCTCCTGGACGAGCGGCCTGGCCGCCGGGCCGGTGTCGATGCAGACGAGGTCGCCCTTCCGGACCCGGGTCGAGTAGTCGACCAGGACCCCGGCGAGGCGCTCGAGGCGGCTAGCCACCGACTCCGCTTTCGACCACCTCGACGCGGGCAGGCTCGGCGAGGAAGCGGCCGTCCTTCCAGATCAGCTCCCCGTCGGCGTAGACCTCCCCGTCGTCGCGGAGGTCGCAGATCATGTCCCAGTGGAGGCCCGACGTGTTCTGGCCGCCCGCCTGCGGGAAGCCCGAGCCGAGCGCGAGGTGCATCGTGCCGCCGATCTTCTCGTCGAAGAGGATGTTTCGCGTGAAGCGGTCGATCTCGTAGTTGAGCCCGAACGCGACCTCGCCGAGGACGCGGGCGCCGGCGTCCATCTCGAGCAGGGACGCCAGGTAGTCGCCCCCGCGGGCGGCCTCGGCGTGGACGACGCGCCCGGCCTCGAAGCGCAGGCGCACGTCCTCTACCTCGCGGCCGTGGTACAAGGCGGGGAACGTGTAGCGGATCTCGCCTTCGGTCTCGGTCTCGAGCGGGCTCGTGAAGACCTCGCCGTCGGGCATGTTGTAGCGGCCGTCCGCTGCGAGCCAGGTGCGGCCCTCGACACCCACCCTCAGGTCGGTGTCCGGCCCGACGATGCGCAGTTCGCGGACACCGCCCAGCTCGGTTGCGCGACCCTGGAGCTCCTCGCTCACCGTTTGCCAGTGCGACGCCGGGTCGTCCTCGTGGACGTGGCATGCGGCGAAGACGAACTCCTCGTACTCCGCGAGCGACATCTCCGCCTCCTGCGCGTGCGCGTTCGACGGGAAGAGCGTCCCGCACCAGCTCATCTCGCGGTTCGAGATGCGCTCCCAGCGGCGGTTGGTGAGCCTGCGTTGCGCCGCGATGTACGCAGCGTGCCTCGTCGGGTCGACGCGGGAAAGCGCACGCGTGTTGCTCTCCGACCAAATGGTCACGAGCGCGTCGAGCTGCTCGATCTCCTCCCACTGGATCGGCGAGAGGTACGTGAGCTGCTCGTCGCTGCCGTGCTGGAGTAGGGTCTCGCCCAGGCCCGACAGGCTGACATTCGTATACGGGAGGGCGCCGGCCCGGAGGGCCGCCCCGTAGAGCGCCAGGACGAGCGGCGAGCCCGCGTCGAGGCTGTCGATCCGCACCACCTGACCCTCCCGCAGTGCGAGGGAGTAGTCGGTGAGAAGGCCTGCCAGGCGCTCGACTCGCGGGTCGCTCATCGGCCCGTTATACCCGAAGGCAAGCCTTCCAACACGGCGTCCAGCAGACGGCCGGGTCCGAAACGGACCGGATCGTCGGCGGGCAGCTCGGTCTCCGCCCGAGCGGCGGCCACGGCCGCCCGCGCCGCCTCCTCGTCCAGTCGGCCCGTGTTCAGCGCGACCGCGACGACGCGGGCGGGCCTGACCGGAAGGGCCAGCCGCTCGTAGAGGTCGATCAGCTCCGGCAAAGGCGGAATGGGATGGCCGGGAACGCCCTCGATCTCCGTGTCGCCCGCCCGGTGCACCAGAACGAGGGCATGGGGCGCGCTTCCGTGGTAGAGGCCCAGTGTGACGCCGGAGAACTGCGGGTGGACGATCGACCCCTGCCCTTCCACGAAGAGTAGGTCGCCCCGTTTCGCGCCTTCGACGACGAGCCTCTCCCCCGCCCCGGCCAGGAAGTCGGAGATAACGGCGTCGACGGCGATGCCCCAGCCCTCGATCATGATCCCGGTCTGGCCGGTGGGGACGAAGACCGAGGCGAGGCCGCGCTCGCGGGCCGCCCGGTCGAGCTCGACCGCTACCGTCTTCTTGCCGACGGCGCAGTCGGAGCCGACCGTGAGGACGACGGCGGCTCCATGCGTGAGGTTCTCGCCGGTGGGGACGCTCAGGTCGGCGGGAGGGCGCCTGTAGTCGCGAAGCTCGACGCCGTGCTCGCGCGCGAGCGCGGACAGCTCCGGGTCGTCCGCCAGGAACTCGTGCATCCCCGCCTCGACGTCCAGGCCGGCCTCGATCGCGTCGCGCAGGATCCCGCGCCAGACCGGGGCGAGCCGGCCTCCGGCGACGGCCACGCCGACGAGCGCGACCGTCGGCTCGTAGACGAGCGCGTCCGCCACCGAGGCCGACGACCGGGATCCCCTCGACCGTCTCCCCCGCCCGCGTCGAGTCGACCACGGCGACGACAGGGTGCGACCCGTAGCGGATGACGCCGTACGTCGTCTTGCCGTAGTGGTCGTCGCCGGAGTACTCCTCAGCGAGGGCCAGATACTTCTTCATGGACTCCCAGCCCTGGTTGCTCCGACGCCACCTGGACGCCGCCGGCGAACTCGATCCCCGGCCACGGGTCCTCGGCGAGCAGAAGGTTCCCGTCGAGGTCGAGGTGGTCGCACAGGCTGCCGATCTGCGCCGCCGCCGCGATGCCGAGCCCGGACTCGATCATGCAGCCGAGCATGACGCCGAGCCCGAGCGCGCGCGCAGCGTGCGCCATGCGAACGGCCTCGCGGATGCCGCCGCTCTTCGCCAGCTTGATGTTGATCCCGTGGGCGCGCTCAGCACAGGCCGGCACGGTCGCGAGCGTGTGGACGTCCTCGTCGAGGTAGATCGGGAGCGGGGATTCCCGCTTCAGCCGCTCCCCGCCCGGGTCGCCGGCGGGCAGGGGCTGCTCGACGTACGAGACGCCGAGCGCGGCCAGCGCCGGCACGGCCTCGAGCGCCTCGTCGAGCTCCCAGTACTCGTTCACGTCGACCTGGAGGGGCAGGTCGGTGACGGCGCGCACCGCGCGCACGCGCTCGACGTCGAGCCCGTCACGGCCCCCCAGCTTCAGCTTCAGGCGGCGGAAGCGCGGGTCGACGAGCCCGGCGCGCCGCGCCATGTCGTCCGGATCGCCGAGCCAGATCGTCCACGAGGTCGGGGGCCCGCCCCGCTCGAGCCCGAGCAGCCGCCAGGTCGGCTGGCCCACGAGCTTCCCGCAGAGGTCGTGCAGCGCCGCGTCGACGGCCGCTTGGCGGCGTGGTTGCCCCGCAGCTCCGCGAAGCGCCGGCCGACGGACTCCAGCGCGAACGGGTCGTCGCCGAGCAGCTCCTCCGCCTCGTCCAGGAATGCCTCTGCGCCCTCGAGGCTCTCGCCGTAGTGACCCTGCGGCTGGGCCTCCCCGAACCCGGAGACGCCGTTGTGGGCGAGCTCGACCCAGAGCACCTCCTCCTCGACGGTGGTCTCGCGGGAGATCGTGAAGGCTCCGCCAGGCGGAGCGTCGCGCGCCGGTGGGTCAGTCTCACCCCCGGTACACTAAGCCCCTCCGCGCCTGTAGCTCAGGGGATAGAGCGCGCGCCTCCGGAGCGCGAGGTCGCAGGTTCGATTCCTGCCAGGCGCACCTCCTTCGCTCCAGAACCCGTCTCGAAGTAACGCCTCGATTTCCGCCTGGTGAAGCGCGCCGGCCGACGGCAGGTCCCGAAGGGTTTGCGAGTACAATCGCGTACTTGGAGATGCAACTGGACGATCCTCTCAGTACCTATGGCACGGCCGACGCTCCCACGCCTCCGGCGAGGACGAGCCCGCGGTGGAGCGGGCGACGTCGTCGAGCGGACCGAGCCACGCATCTCCGAGCTCGCCACTGAGGGCCTGAGCTGGGTTCACGCGGAGCGGCCCGGCGCCCTCGAGGTCGCCTATCTCGCCGATCGCTTCGGCTTCCATGAGCTGGACATCGAGGACGTCCTCTCCAAGCGGCAGCGGCCGAAGATCGACGAGTACCCCGAATACCTCTTCCTCGTCCTCCATTTCCCGTTCTACGACAAGAGCGTCCGCCGGCTGAACGCGGCCGAGCTGGACGTCTTCGTGGGCCCCGACTTCCTGATCACGCTCCCGAACGTCGAGCTTCTCCCCGTGACCTACCTGTTCCGGCGTTGCGAGGACGACCCCGAGCTTGCGCCAGGAGCTCTTCAGGGGATCCGGCTACCTGCTCTACCAAGTCCTGGACGACCTCTTCGACTACTGCTTCCCGATCCTGGACAAGATCGGGGCCAAGCTCGACGCGATCGAGCCGGCGATCTTCGAGGAGCGCTCCGAGGACGTCGTCCGCGACATCTCGAACGCGAAGCAGGAGATCATCGCGTATCGCAAGATCATCAAGCCCGAGCGCGCCACGATCCGCATGCTCGAGCGGTCGACGCAACGCTTCCTGCCGGAGGACCTCGACCTCTACTTCGACGACATCGTCGACGCCTCTGAGCGCATCTGGGACCTGCTCGACAACTACAAGGAGGTCATCGACGGGCTCGAGTCGACCAACGAGGCCTTCATCTCGCACAGCCAGCAGTACCGGCTCCAGCTCCTAACCGTTGTCACCGTGATCCTCCTCCCGCTCACGCTGCTCGCCAGCATCTTCGGGATGAACGTGCGGGTCCCGGGCGAGGGCGACCTCGCGGCGTTCTGGATCATCGTCGGGAGCATGATCGTGCTCGGCCTCGGCCTGCTCACGCTCTTCCGCTGGCGCCGCTGGCTGTGACCGCGCACCTAGTCGGCCCGACGGCGTCCGGGCCGGAGGCGGCCGCGCTCCCCGACGCCGTCGCCGAGCGGCTCCGCACCGGCGAGTGCTTCTGGCTCGACCTGGTCAATCCGAGTGAGGCGGACTTCGACCTGCTCCGCCATACGTTCGGCTTCCACCCGCTCGCGCGTCGAAGACTCGGATCACTTCGGCCAGCGTCCGAAGGCCGAGGACTACGAGGACTTCGTCTTTCTCGTCGTCTACGGCTGGTCGCCCGACGAGGACGGGCTCGCGGAGGTGCACTGCTTCTACTCGGAACGGTTCCTCGTCACCGTGCGCCGGGACGAGGCGCCCGCCCTCGACGACCTCCGCTCGCGATTGGAGCGCGATCCGGCGCTGTTCCCGCAGGGGCCGCTTCTGCTCCACGAGGTCGTCGACAGCCTCGTGGACGGCTTCTTCCCCGTCCTGGAGCAGATGGACGACCGCCTCGACCTGAT
>CAWCCL010000001.1:0-82425 GCA_963794055.1 uncultured Actinomycetes bacterium | reverse complement strand
CAACCACCGGGGGATGGATCAACCGACCCCCGGCCGCCAATACTCGGAGAGCGAAACTTTGCCGGCCGGCCCCGATGCGGCGGGGGCATTGGCCGGCGAAAGCCGGGGTGGGGACTCCATGCGGTGGGTTCCCGCCCCGCCGCTCCTCCGAAGGTCATCCAGTGCGCGCGGCGGCCCGCGGAGGGCGGCCTTGCTCGGCGGCCTCACGGCTACGCCGCGACGGAGGCGAGCTCGCGGAGAGCGGCGAGGCGCTGGAGCGCCTGGCCCTCGAGCTGGCGCACGCGCTCGCGCGTGAGCCCGAGCTCGGCGCCGATCGCCTCGAGCGTCCACGGGTCGCCCTCGAAGCCGAAGCGCAGCTCGAGGATGCGCCGCTCGCGCTCGGGGAGCGCGTTCAGCGCCTTGCGGACGCCCTGCTTGCGCAGCGACTCCTCCGCCTCCTCGAACGGGTCGGCGGCCTCGCGGTCGGCGAAGAGATCTCCGAGCTCGCCCTCGTCGTCGGAACCGACGCTCTGGTTGAGCGAGACGGACGCCTGGGCGGCCGAGAGGGCCTCCTCGACGTGCTGGACCGGGAGGCCGGTGGCCTCGGCCAGCTCCTCCCGCGTCGCGTCGCGGCCGAGCTCGACCTCGAGCCGGCGCGCGGCGCGGCCCAGCTTCTGCTGCCGCTCGACGACGTGGACGGGGACGCGGATGGTGCGCGCGTTGTTGGCGACGGCGCGCTGCACCGACTGGCGAATCCACCAGGTGGCGTACGTGGAGAACTTGAAGCCGCGGCGCCAGTCGAACTTCTCGACGGCGCGGTTGAGCCCGAGCGTGCCCTCCTGGATCAGATCCAGGAACGGGACGCCGAGGCCGCGGTAGCCCTTGGCGATGGAGACGACGAGCCGGAGGTTCGACTCGATCATGCGGCGCTTGGCGAGCAGGTCGCCCTGCTCCAGGCGCTTCGCGAGCGCGACCTCCTCGGCCGCCGTGAGCAGCTTGTGCCGACCCACGTCGGCGAGGAAGAGCTGGAGACTGTCGCCGGCGCCGTGGTGACCGCTGCCTCGGCAACGACCGGCGCGGCTTCCTCGGCGGGGGCGCCGATCTCGAGGCCGATCGTCTCGAGCTCGTGCGTGAGCTCGGCCATCTCCTCGTCGCCGAGGTCGAGCTCGAGCGCCAGAGCCTCCAGCTCGGCAGGCTCGATATGGCCACGCTCCTCCGCGATCTCGAGAAGGTGGCGGCCCGCCTGGGTGTCAAGCACTTCATGCACGGAGTTCTGACTCACGTTGTCTCTGTACGTCCTTTCGCCAACCTACGGCAGGTCGGATTGCGGCTCACCCTCAGAAACGTTCTCACTCTATGACGCATTCCCTTGCCGTCCTACCCACGGAAGGGTGGCTTAACCGCGTGTTAACGCAAGACTGGCACAGTCGTGCCGCCTGTTGCCTGATTAAGACGCCGCGCCGGCCGAAGTGTTTGCGGTTTCCGCCTCGGGGGCGCCGTTCTCGTCTGCGGCTGCTTCCGGCTGTCCACGGGGCGTCCTGGCCCATTCCTCGTCGAACTCGACACGCCACTTGCCGTCCTCGCCCTGCTCGAGCGCGAGCCTGGCGCCGAACGGCCGCCCGGAGCGGCCCCGGAAACCCGTGACGGGCTTGGCGGTCTTCCTCGTCGCCATCAGCTCCTTCACGACGGAGACCGGGAGGATCTTGTTCGCCTTCTTCTTCCAGATGACGAAGCCACAGCCTGGGTCGTCCTTCGACCAGCAGGAGTAGCCCTTGCGGTTCTCGATCACGTCGCGGCCGCAGACGGGGCACGGGCCGAGGTTGGCCCGCTCGATCTTCACGCCCTTGAGCTTGTCCAGCTCCGCGACGGTGTCGGTCGTGAACTTGACGATGTCGGACATGAACGCCGGCCGCGTGTCCTCGCCCTGCTCGATGAGGGCGAGCCGGTGCTCCCAGCTGCCCGTGAGCTCGGGCGACGTGAGCGGGTGCTCGCCGAGGAGCGAGATCACCTGCACGCCCTTCTCGGTCGCGTGCAGAGCACGGCCTTCGCGCTCGATGTAGCCGACCTGGATCAGGCGCTCGATGATCGACGCGCGCGTCGCCGGCGTGCCGATGCCGGAGTCCTTCATCGCCTCGCGCAGCTCGGCATCCTGGATGTCCTTGCCCGCGGCCTCCATCGCGCCGAGGAGCGACGCCTCCGTGAACCGCCTCGGGGGCTGCGTCTCCTTGCGGAGCGAGTCGACGGAGCGCGTCTCGACCTCCTCGCCGTGCTCGAGGCGCGGGAGCAGCTGGTCGCCGCCCGAGTCGTCCTCGTCGCCGGGCTTGGAGGCCTCCTCGCCGTAGACGCTCTTCCACCCCGCCTCGACGAGGACGCGGCCGGAGGTGCGGAAGACATGCTCGGCGACGGTCGTCTCCACCCGGGTGCGCTCGTAGACGGCGTCCGGGTGGAAGACCGCCAGGAAGCGCTTGGCGACGAGGTCGTAGATGCGGCTCTCGTCCGGCCCCATCTTCGACAGGTCGTGCTCGGAGCGGGTCGGGATGATCGCGTGGTGGTCCTCGACGCGCTTGTCGTTGACGACGCGGCCGAGCGGGAGCCGCTCCAGCCGCGTGATGTACGCAGCGCCCTGCGCGTAGCGCTCGTGGCGCCCGACGTGGGCGGCCGTCGGCTTGATCTCGCCGATCATGTCGGAGGTGAGAAAGCGCGAGTTCGTGCGCGGGTACGTGATCGCCTTGTGCTCCTCGTAGAGCTTCTGCGCCGCGGCGAGCGTCCGCCGCGCGGAGAAGCCGAAGAGCGTGTTCGCGTGCCGCTGGAGCGACGTCAGGTCGTAGAGGAGCTGCGGCGCCTCGCGCTCCTCCTTCTTCTCGAGCTTGGTGATCGTGCCCGGCCGCCCCGTCGTCTCGGCGACGATCGCAGCCGCCTCGTCCTCCTTGATGCGCTTGCCGCCCAGGTAGCGACCGCTGTAGAGCCGCTCGCCGGTCGCGGCGAACCTGGCTTCGACGAGCCAGTACGGCTCGGGGACGAAAGCGCGGATCTCGAGCTCGCGGCGGGCGACCAGGGCGAGCGTCGGCGTCTGGACGCGGCCGAGAGAGACGGCGCCGTCGAAGGCCGCGCGCAGGCGGATGGACGCCGCGCGCGTCGCGTTCATGCCGACCAGCCAGTCGGCCTCGGAGCGCGAGCGCGCCGCTTCCTCGAGCAGGCGCATCTCCTCGCCGTCACGCAGGTGCTCGAACGCCTCCTGGATGGCGGCCTTCGTCATCGAGTTCAGCCAGAGCCGCTTCACAGGCTTCTTCACGCCGGAGGTCTCGTAGAGGTACGCGAAGATCAGCTCGCCCTCGCGCCCGGCGTCGCAGGCGTTGACGATCAGCTCGACCTCTTCGTCCTTCATGAGCTTGTGGACGGCGTTGAGCTGCTTCTTCGCCCGCTCGTCGTTCGGGATCAGCTTGAACCTCTGCGGCACGATCGGCAGATCCGCGAAGCGCCACTTCTTGAGCTTCTCGTCGTACTGATCGGGCTCGGCGAGGCCGACCAGGTGGCCGACCGCCCACGTGATCACATAGTCGCCGCCGGAGAGGTGCGTCTTGTCCTGGCTCTGCTTGAAGGCGCCGGGTAGCGTGGCCGCGAGATCGCGGCCCACGGAGGGCTTCTCGGCTATGACGAGCGTCTTCGACATCTAGATCACGGTAGCAATGGCTCTCGAGCTCACTTCGAAACGGCAAGAATTGGCGGAAGCTTGAGACCCCTCCTGGCCATCGACGGCGACAACCTGGCCCACCGGGCCTTCCACGCGCTGCCCTCGTCCATCAAGGACGGGGCCGGAAAGCAGGCGAACATGATCGTCGGCTTCGCCAACATGCTCGCCCGCGCCTGGGAGGATGAAGAGCCGCGCACCGTGTTCGTGGGATTCGACACGGTGGGCGTCCCCACCTACCGGAGCGACCTGCTGCCCGACTACCAGTCGGGACGCGACTTCCCGCCCGTGCTGACCTCGCAGCTCGACCGCCTGCCCGAGCTGGTGGGCACGCTCGGGTTCCCCTGGGCGAAGGCCGACGGCTACGAGGCGGACGACTTCCTCGGCGCAGTCGTCGACGCCGAGGAGTCGAGCGGCGGCCGGGTGCTCGTCTTCACGAACGACCGCGACCTCTACCAGCTCGCGAGCAAGCAGACGACGATCCTGCGCCCGAAGCCCGGCCAGCGCGAGCTCGTGCGCGTCGGCCCGGCCGAGGTGAAGGAGATCTACGGCGTCCCCCCCGAGCTCGTGCCCGACTTCGTCGCCCTGCGTGGCGACCCGTCCGACCGCATCCCCGGCGCGAAGGGCATCGGCCCCGGCCGTGCCGCGAGCATCCTCGCCAAGCACGGGTCGCTCGAAGCCTGCCTCGAGGCCGGGGGATTCCCCGACCAGGCCGACGTCCTCCGCGACTACCTGCGCATGACCCGGGTCCAGCGAGACGCCCCGCTCCCGGACCTTCCCGACGTCGATCCCGACTGGGAAGCAGGGGGAGCCCTGGCAGAGGCCTGGGGCTTGGCTGGAGTGGCGAGCCGCTTCCGCGAGCGGGCAGGCTGAGAACTACGATCCCGCCGATGGGCGAGCCGATCAAGGTCGCGGACTACGAGCGCCTCGCAGAGGCCTGCGAGCTGCCGCTCATGATCGCGGCCGAGTTGTCGGAGGCGGTCGGCGGGGACGCTCCGCGCTGGTTCCAGCTCTACTGGTCGCGCGACCGGGAGTTCACGCGCGACCTGATGGAGTGATCCCGCTCGTCAGCCATCGGGCGTTCGCCGAGCTGCACCCGACCGGGGACCATCCCGAGCGGCAGGAGCGCATCCGGGCGCTCCACGAGGTCTTCCCCGACTTCGTCGAGGCGCGCCCGGCGACGGTGGACGAGCTCGCCGCGGTGCACAGGCGCGATTACGTCGAGGCGGTGCGCGTCGTCTCGTCGACCGGTCAGCCGACGCTGCTCGACCCCGACACGATCTGCACGGAGACGACCTACGAGGCGGCGCTCCTCGCCGCCGGGGCGGCGATCCAGGCGGTCGAGCTCGAGGGCTTCGCGCTCGCACGCCCGCCCGGGCACCACGCGCTGCCGGAGCGCGCGATGGGCTTCTGCATCTTCAACAACGTCGCGGTCGCGGCCCGGTTCGCGCAGCGCGAGCTCGGGCTCGCGCGCGTCGGGATCCTCGACTGGGACGTCCACCACGGCAACGGGACACAGGACACGTTTTGGGACGACGAGAGCGTCCTCTACGCCTCGGTGCACCAATGGCCGTTCTACCCCGGCTCCGGCGGGCCCGGCGAGGGCAACGCCACGACCGTGAACGTCCCGCTCGCGGCCGGGGCGGGCGACGAAGCCGTGGTCGAGGCCATGGAGGACGTGCTCGCGCCCGCCCTCGAGGCGTTCGAGCCCGACCTCCTGCTGGTCTCGGCCGGCTTCGACGCCGCCGCCGGGGATCCGCTCGGCGGCCTCGAGCTGACACGGGACGGCTTCGCAGCCCTGGCCGCGCGGGCGAAGAGCACCTCCGAGCGGGTAGCGTTCGTGCTCGAAGGCGGGTACGAGACCCAGGCCCTCCCCGGGCTCGTGGGCTCGGTCCTCGCCGCCGTCTGAGATGGACGTCACGACCGACACCTTCGAGCAGGACGTGCTGGAGCGCTCCGCGACCGTGCCGGTCGTCGTCGACTTCTGGGCGGACTGGTGCGGGCCGTGCAAGACGCTCACGCCGATGCTCGAGCAGGCGGTGGAGGAGCGCGAAGGCCGGGTCGTCCTCGCCAAGGTCGACACGGACGCGAACCAGGAGCTGGCCGAGCGCTACAGCGTCCGCGGAATCCCGAACGTGAAGGCCTTCCGCAACGGCCAGGTAGTGGACGAGTTCACCGGCGCGCTCCCTGCTCCGGCGGTGGAGGAGTTCCTCGACCGCCTCACCGGCCCGCCGGCCTCCGAGCAGCTGCTGGAGGAGCTCACCGCGTCGGGCGAGTTCCCCGAGATCCTCGGGCCGCTCGCCGAGCACGACTACGAGCGCGTCCTGGAATGGCTCCTCGGAGACCTCGAGAACGCCGACCTGGAGCGCCGCGAGCGCATCCGCCAGATCATGGTCTCCCTCTTCGGCGAGCTCGGCCCCGAAGACCCAGTGGCGACGCAGTACCGGCGAAGACTGGCCTCGGCCCTCTACTAATGCCCCTCGTGGAGACGATGCGCGCCCCACGGCAGGACGAGGCTCAGGCGGTGACCGACCTCGTGATCGCCTGCGACATCCACGAGCTCGGCGCGCCGGACTTCGAGCTGGACGACCTCCTCACGGACTGGAACATGCCCGGGTTCGAGCTGGCGGAGGACGCTGTCGTGGTGGAGGACGACGGTCGGCTCGTCGCGTACTCAGCGTTCATCCGCAACGACTACGTCGACGTCTACGTCCACCCCGAGCACAGACACCGCGGCCTCGGCAAGCGCCTGCTCGAGTGGTCGGAGCGCCGCGGCCTCGAGCGAACGCCGCCGGGCGAGGAGATCAGGATCGGTCAGGTTGTCACCTCGACCCACGAGGGGGCCCAGCGGCTCCTCGAAAGCCGCGGCTACGCGCCGGCGCGGACGTACTGGCGGATGTCGATGCCGCTCGAGGAGCACCCGCCGCCGCCGGCTTGGCCGAACGGCGTCCGCGTGCGGACCTTCGACCAGGAGCGCGACACACGCGCGGTGTACGCCCTCGTCCAGGACGCGTTCGGCGACAACGAGCGCCACACTGCCGAGTCCTTCGAGGAGTGGCAGGCCTTCATGATCGACCGCGAGGCCTTCGAGCCCGGGCTCTGGTTCATCGCCGAGTCGAAGGGCGAGATCGTCGGCTGCGTCCTCTGCCCCAACTACGACGACGAGGGCTGGGTGCGCCAGCTCGCCGTCGCCCGCGAGTGGCGCCGGCGCGGCCTCGGCACCGCCCTCCTCCGCCAGGCCATGTCCGAGCTCAGCCGCCGGGGCCGGAAGGAGATCGGCCTCGTCGTCGACTCGGGGAACCGCACGGGCGCGAAGGAGATGTACGAGCGGGCCGGCATGACCGTGGCGCGCGAGCTCGTCCGCTACGAGAAGACCCTGACAGCCCCCGGCTAACCGCTCTGCCTCCTTATCCGTGCGCCGGGTAGGAGCCGAAGACGCTGAGCTCGCGGGCCAGGCCCCTCACCTCCGCCAGCGTCTCGCTGACGACCTGGTCGAGCGGGTGCCCGGCGAGGACGGCGTCGAAGCGGTAGCGCCATGGCGTGCGCGGGATCGGCCGTGAGACGAGCTGGACGAGGTCGAGGCGATGCCGCCCGAACGGCTCGATGGCGAGATGAAGCGCGCCCGGCTGGTGGTCGGTGACGAACGAGAAGGCTGTCCGCCACCCCTCGCTCTCGCGGTCGAGGCGCGTGTAGGGAGCTACCGAGACGAAGCGCGTGTACGCCTCGGGATGGTCGCCGACGTCGCCGGCGATCACCGTGAGGCCGTACATGGCCGCCGCGCGCTCGCTTGCGATCGCCGCCTCGGACGGCTCGCCCTGCTCGGCGACCTCGTGGGCGGCGTCGGCGGTCGTGGCCGCGGCGATCGCGGTCGCCCACGGCATCGCCGCGAGCAGCCGCCGGCACTGGTCGAGCGCCGCCGGGTGGGAGCGGACGACCCGGACCTCCTCCAGCGGCACGACCGCGGGGCCGACCAGGCAGTGGCGGATCGGCAGCATCGTCTCGCCCGTGATCGAGAGCGACGACTCGTAGAGCAGGTCGTGCGTCTCGTTGACCGGCCCCGAGAGCGAGCTCTCGATCGGCAGCACGCCGAACGCGACCTCGCAGCCGGCGGTCGCCTCGACCACCGCCGTGAAGCTCGGCAGCGAGACGAGGTCCGCTCCCCCGGGAAAGAGGCGGTCGCAGGCGGCCGCGCTGTGGGCGCCGTCGCGCCCGGGATAGGCGACGCTCTCCTTCATCCTGCGACGTTAGCGGAGGTCGGCGGGAAGGCGGAAGAAGACGTCCTCGCGGGCGATCTCGACGTCCTCGCGATCGTGGTACCCGAGCTCGTCGAGCCGGGCGACGACGCGCTCGACGAGACTCTCCGGCGACGAGGCGCCGGCGGTGAGCCCGACGATCTCGTGACCCTCGAGCCAGGCCGGGTCGAGATCGGTCTCGTCGTCGATCAGGTACGCCTCGGCGCCGCAGCTGTGCGCGACCTCGACGAGCCGGTTCGCGTTCGAGCTCGTCCGCGAGCCGACGACGAGGACGAGCGTCGCGTCCTCGGAGATCCGCTTGACGGCGTCCTGGCGGTTCTGCGTCGCGTAGCAGATGTCCGCCGACGGCGGCCCGACGAGATCGGGCACCCGCTCGCGGAGCGCGTCGACGACGTCGGCGGTGTCGTCGAGCGAGAGCGTCGTCTGCGTCAGGTAGGCGAGGCTGCTGGCCCTCCTCGAGCTCGAGGCGCTCGCACGTCCTCGGGCGTCTCGACGAGGACGATCGAGTCGGGCGCCTCCCCCATCGTCCCCTCGACCTCGACGTGGCCGGCGTGGCCGACGAGCGCGATCTTGTGGCCGCGCGCGGCGTAGCGGCGCGCCTCGGCGTGCACCTTCGAGACGAGCGGGCAGACGGCGTCGACGATCTGGAGGCCGCGCTCGGCGCACTTCTCGTAGACCTTCGGGCGCGACGCCGTGCGCCGAGAGGACGACGAGCGCGCCCTCGGGCACTTCCTCCTCGGACTTGACGAAGACGGCGCCGCGGGCCTCGAGGTCCCCGACGACGTGGACGTTGTGGACGATCTCGTGGCGGACGTAGACGGGCGGGCCGTGCGGCTCGAGCAGCTTCTCGACGATGTCGATCGCCCGAACGACGCCGGCGCAGAAGCTCCTCGGGCTCGCGATGAGGACGCGCTTTCACGGGCCGCTCCCGGCGCGAGCGAGGCTGCCGCGCAGCGCAGCGAGGCGAGCGCGCGCCTGGCGGCGAGCGCGGTGCGGACGGTCGCGCGCGGCTCCGCAAGGAGCGCCCTCCGCAACCACGCCCCAGTCGGTGCGCCCGTCCGGGACGGCCGCGTGCGCCAGCCGGCCCACCGGCCGCTCGGGAGTGTCGGAGATCGCCCGCACGACGCCGGCCAGGCGGCCGGTCGCGGCCAGCGCGGCGCTCTCCATGTCCACCGCCGCCGCGCCGGTCGCGCGCGCGAGCTCGCGGCGCGCCAGCGGGTCGTCCACGACGACGCCGGCGTCGCAGATGACGCCGCTGAGGGCGCCGGGCACCCGCAGCGGCTCGTCCTCCCAGAGCACAGTCCCGTCCGCGTCGACCACCCGGCGCGCGGACACGAGCGTTCCCGGCTGCGAGCCCCGAGACGAGCGCGCCGGCGAGCCCGAAGGAGACGAGCCGCCCCTCCGGCAGCGGCAGCCGAGCGCCCAGACCGACGCGGGCTGCCCAGGCGCCTCCGTCGCCGTGCCGCCTTCTCCTCGACGGCCAGAGCGCAGGCGAGAGTCGCGGCCGAGCCCTGCGCGGAAAGCGCGTCAGCGCTTTCCGCCACGCCTAGCGCAGCGTCCACGCGAGGCTCCTGACGGTCTCCTTGACGCTCGAGGTCGTCGCGATCGTCGCGGCGGGCTCGAAGCCAGAGTGGATCCCGCAGTGCTCGCAGCGATGGTCGTTCCCGGGCCCGTAGCGCTCCCACTCGATCCCGTTGACCAGCGCCTCGTACGTGGGGAAGATGCCGTCGGTGAGCAGGTAGCACGGGCCCTTCCAACCGTACGGGTTCCGGGTCACCGAGCCCCACGGCGCGCACGGAAGCGTCCGCTCGCCGGTGAGGAAGTCCTGGTAGACGGGGCTCGCGAGCCAGCGGTACCCGTGGCGGCGAACGGCGTCGCGGATGACCCGGAACTTCGCCTCGTGCTCGTCGCGCGTCATCGTCAGGTTGGGGTCGATCTGCGAGTACTGGTAGCCGGGCGCGACGAGCATCCCGTCGATGCCGACCTCGTTCGTGAGGTAGCTCCATCATCTGGATGACGTCGTCGACCTCGGTCTCCTTGAAGATCGTGGTGTTCGTCGTCACGCGGAAGCCGTTCTCGCGCGCGGCCTTGATCGCGTCGACGGCGATGTCCCAGAGGCCCGGGTAGTCGCAGATGTAGTCGTGGATCTCCTGCATGCCGTCCAGGTGGACGACGAACGTCAGGCGCGGGTTCGGCTCGAAGCGGTCGAGCATCTCCACGAGCCGGAGCGCGTTCGTGCAGAGCTGGATGTTCCGCTTCATCTCGAGGAAGCCGGCGACGACGTCCTCGATGCCCTTGAAGATGAGCGGCTCGCCGCCGCAGATCGAGATGACCGGCGCCGGGCACTCGACGGCGGAGTGCAGGCACTCCTCCACTGTCAGGCGAGCCTTGTTCGACTCGTACTCGCGGATCTTCCCGCAGCCGATGCAGGCGATGTTGCAGCCGAGGGTGGGCTCGAGCATGATCACGAGCGGGTACCGGTCCTTTCCCTTCTGCGACGCGACGTAGCGCCCGATCTGGACGGTGCTGCGAAGCGGAAACTTCATGCATCTTCCCTTCGTGAGCGCCTCGGCGACTGCGCGGGCCAAGCGCCGGCTCGACCGGGCCCGGTTCGTAGCCGAGTCTACTGCGGGCCTTCTCCGAGGAGAAGTACATGGGCAGCCGGGCCAGCCGAACCTCGTCCCGGTTGGCGATCCCGGCCACGGCAGCCATCTCGGCAACAGCATACGGAACGCGCAGGCGCGGCCGCGGACGACCCGCCAGCCGGGCGACGCGGCGAACAGATCCTCGAGCGACGAGGTCGACGCCGCCGAGCAGGTAGCGCTCCCCGGCTCGCCGTGCTCGAGCGCGAGCGCGTGCCCGCGCGCGACGTCGCGAACGTCCACGACGTTGAGGCCCGTCGTGGCGACGTAGCCGCGGATCCGGCCCGCGCGCCACGCCCGCGATCATGCGGCCCGGTCGGCGTCGGCTTGCGGTCGCCCTCGCCGACCGGCGTCGTCGGGTTGACGACGACGGCCTTCGGCCTCGCAGCGGCCAGGCGCTCGGCGGCGAGCTTGGTGCGCTTGTACGGGACCGCGAGCTCCCAGGCGGGCGGCTCGTCCTCCTCGGTCGCGGGACGTCCCGGGACGGGCCCGCACGTGCCGGCGGTGCGAGCAGTGGAGGAAGCGGCGGACTCCGGCCCGCCCGGCGACGCTCGAGCACGTTCGCGTCCCCTCGACGTTGACGCGCTCGAAGTCGGCCGCCGGCGCGTCGTAGCTGTAGAGCGCGGCGACGTGCACGACGGCGTCGCAGCCGTCGACCATGCGCTCGCAGCCCGGCGACGGTCGAGGAGGTCGACGCGCTCGTCCCTCACGTCGGCGCCGCGCTCGCGCGAGCTCCCGGGCGACGTGGCCGCCCACGAAGCCGGTCGCGCCCGTGACGTAGACCCTCACCGGCGCAGCGCAGCGCGCGGCGGACGCGCCCGAGCGCGAGGACCGGCCAGACGTTCCGGTAGAGGTGGTAGCGGATCAGGAAGTCGCGCGGGAAGCCGGTGCCGGTGAAGTAGCTCCTCGTCCCAGTCGCCGTCGCGGCGCTGGGTCTCGCAGAGCCAGCCGACGGCGCGGGCCGCGCACGTCCGAGCCGGCCTCGCCGGCGGCCACGAGCCCGAGCAACGCCCAGGCCGTCTGGGACGGCGTCGACTCGCCGCGGCCGCGCCAGGCGAGGCCCGCCTCGCCGCGGTCGTACGAGCGGCAGTCCTCGCCGAAGCCGCCGTCCTCGTTCTGGTGCGCCTCGAGCCAGGCGACGGCGCGCCGGATCGCGGGGTGGTCGTGCGGGAACCCGGCCGCCTCGAGGGCCGGCAGCGCCGCGCCCACGCCGTAGACGTAGTTGACGCCCCAGCGCCCGAACCACGAGCCGTCCTCCTCCTGCTCGCGCAGGAGGTAGTCGACGCCGCGCCGCACGGCGTCCTCGTAGCCGCCCTCGCGCGCGAGCAGCTCGACGACGTGGGCCGTCACGTCGACGCTAGGGCGGGTCGATCACGGCGCCGAAGTCGCAGAACGGGATCTTGTAGAGCCACTCGGCGTCGTTGTCGACGTCGAAGGCGCCCCAGCCGCCGTTGCGCGCACTGCATGCCCGGCCAGCCAGCGGCTCGCGCGCTCGATCGGCGGCGCGGCCGATGCCGAGCTCGTCGAGGGCGAGCGACCACGATCGCCGCGTCGTCGATGTCCGGATAGAGGTCGTTGTCGTACTCGAACGACCAGCCCCCGGCTCGAGCCCCGGCCGCCGGACCGCCCAGTCGCCGCGCTGCCGGATCTCCTCCGCGACGAGCCACTCGCCGGCGCGGTGGAGCGCCGGCTCGTCGGCGGGGACGCCGGCCGCGCGCAGCGCGAGCAGCGCGAGCCCGGTGTCCCACACGGGCGACTGGCAGGCCTCCGGGCGCAGGCGGTCCCCGTCCTCGACCAGGAAGCGGCTCCAGCCCGCGAGGCCGCGGCTGAGGTACGGCGAGTCGGGCCCGTGGCCGCGGCAGGCGAGCGCGATCAGCGACCAGACCCACGGCGGCTGGATGCCGCCCCAGGAGCCGTCGAGCTCCTGACGGTCGATGATCCAGCGCTCGGCGTAGGCGAGCGCCCGCTCACGCCCGGGCTGGAACGAGCGGCCGGCGTACCACGCCAGCGCCCGGTCGCTGACGAGGCCCAGCGTCGGCTTTCGCGGAGCCGGGCCGAGATTGAGCTCGTGGCACGCCCGCTCGGGCGGCAGGTGCCGCACCGGCCGGTAGTGCATGACGACCGTGAGCGGGACGACCGTCTGGCGCGCCCAGCAGGCGAAGTCGTAGACCGAGAGCGGGCAGGGCCGGCTTCAGCAGGACGAGCTCGGGCGGCAGCTGCGGAACCTCCTCCCAGGGCCAGATGCCGAAGAGCGCGAGCCACATGCGCGTGAAGACCCGCGCGCCGCCGATGCCGCCGCGCTCCTCGCAGAAGCGGCGCGCCGCCTCGAGCCGCTGGTCGTCGGCGTCGAGCCCGGCGAGGCGGAGCGCCGCGTAGGCCTCGATCGTCGCGGCGAGGTCGGGCTCGCCGCCCCAGTAGATCGACCAGAGCCCGTCGGGACGCTGCCGCGCGAGCAGCTCGTTGGCACAGCGCCGGGTCGTGTCCTCGTCGCGCAGGCCGCAGGAACTCCAGGAGGAGCAGGTGCTGCGCGGTCATGGTCACGTTCGACTCGAGCTCGCCGACCCACCAGCCGTCAGGCTTCTGCAGGTACGAGGAGCCGCCGGACCGCACGGTTCAGCGTCCGCTCGAGATCGCGTGGCAGCTCGCGCTCCCGCGGCCTTCTTCCCGCGCTCGCGGGTGGCGCTCACGTCGTCACGCTCTCGTCACGTTCCGCGCACCACACGCGCGGTTCTCCTCGCTACGCTGGAAAGCGGGTGGAGGGAGCGGTGCCCCAGACGGTTAGAAGTGTCTCACGCGGGCGCCCGGCGCGGCGGTCACGCGAGGAGGTGGCGGCCGGCGCGCGCGGCCGCTCCGGACCGCGCTCTCCATCGTCGCCGGCCAGCCCGTGTCCGTCCACGCGCCGGCGCGCGCGACGTTCGGTCTGCCCGGTTCGACGCCGGGCCGGCGCGCCGCCGTCCCGGGTCGCGCGGCGAAGGTCGCGGCCGGCTCGCGGCTCACGCGCGACCAGAGGAGCTCGGCCGGGCCGAGCCGCCCGGTCAGCTCGTCCGCGATCAGGTCGACGAGGCTCGCGGCCGCGGACGTCGCGCAGCTCGGGCGCGCCGCTCGAGACGACGGTCAGGTACTGGCCGCTCTCGGGCCGGTGCCCGGTCAGCGCCCGCGGTCGAAGACCCAGTGCGCCGGGCTCCCGAGCAGCGCGGCCAGCGCGAAGCCGAGGATCGGCCGATCGAAGAGGAGGTGGACGCTCACGATCGGCGAGTCCTCGAGCCCCGGGTCCGGGCTCGCCGAGCAGCGCGGCGCTCTCCTCGGGCGGCATGGCGACGACGACGAGGTCGGCCTCGACCCGTCCGCCGTCCGCGAGCACGACCGCGTCCGGCCTCGAGCGCCGACGACGCGCCGCCGAGTGCGCACGTCCGCGCCGGCCGCTCCCGCAGCGCGCCCGGCCGCCTCGCCGTGCATCGCCCCGAGCGGCGCGATCGGGAGGAGCACGTCGCTCGCCTCGCGCCCGCCGAGGAGCGCGGTCTGCACGGTGAAGATCGCGGGCGCCGCGCTCGCCTCCTCCGCACGGAGGTTGAGCGCCGGGCGGATGAAGACGTCCCAGAAGCGGTCGATCGCCGCCTGCGACTGTCCGAGCCGCCGCAGGAGCGCGGCGAACGTCTCGCCGTCGTGCGCGGCCGGGTCGAGCTTGCGCCGAGCCGCCGAGCGACCCGCGCGATCGCCGAGCCGCTCGCGCAGCGACATGCCGGTAGCGGAGAAGCGCCGAGCGCGCCCGGCGCGATCCGCGCCACGCGCCCGTCCTCGGCGATCACGGGCAGCGCGAGCGGCTCGCGCCGCACCGACCCTGCCTGCCCGATCGCGCTCGAGGAAGCGCAGGTACTCGGTGCAGCAGCCGAGCGCGATGTGCTGGCCGTTGTCCGGCGGCGGAGCCGGATCGCCCTCGCGCTCCGGAAGCGTCTGCACGGCGCCGCCGAGCGTCGGCCGCGCCTCGAGGAGCGTGACGTCGTGGCCGGCGTCGACCAGGTCGAGCGCGGCCGCGAGACCGGCCAGCCCGCCGCCGACGACGACGGCCCTCACAGCGCCGGCGACCGCCCGCACCTTGCCGGCCGCCGAGAGCTGCGGGCCGCGCGCGAGAAGACGTCGTACGCCGCGCCCGCGATCTGGACGAGCAGGCCCGGTAGATGCCTGCGAAGCGCGCGACGCAGAGCGCGCTGCGCCGGTCGAGCAGCGGCAGCAGGCCGAGCCCCTCGGCGCAGGAGCGCGCGTCGGCCCGCTGCGCCTGGTGCGCCATCAGCGCGTGCCACCCAGGGCCGACGCGCCCGGCGGCGATGTCGGCCTCGGGGACGCCGAAGCGGGCGAGCTCGTCCTGCGGGAGGTAGACGCGGCCGAGTGGCCAGTCCTCGGCGACGTCCCGCATGATGTTGATCTGCTGCAGCGCGAGACCGAGCGTCTCGGCGCGCGGCCCGGCCGCGCTCCGGGTCGCGCGGCCCGTAGACGGCGCGTGCACGCGAGCCCGACCGCGCCCGCGACGCAGCGGCAGTACTCGCGCAGCTCCTCCCAGCTCTCGTAGCGGGACTGCTCGACGTCCAGCAGCCCGCCCGCGACGAGGTCGAGCAGCGCCTCGCGCGGGATCGGGTAGCGCGCCGCCGCGTCGGCGAGCGCGACGAGCACCGCATCCTCGGCCGGCGCGTCCGGCAGCGCCTCGACCGCCGCCCGGCAGCGCCTCCAGCCGCGCGCCGCCGCTCCTCGGCCGGCAGGCCGCCGTCGTCGGCGATGTCGTCGACCCGGCGCGCGAAGGCGTAGAGCGCGGAGACGGCGAGCCGCTTCGGCCGCGGGCAGGAAGGCGATCCCCCAGGCGAAGTTCCGCGCCTCGCGCCGCGTGATCCGCACGCACCTCCGCGTAGGCGTCGCTCGACCCTCATCGCCGCACGAGCTCCCGCAGCGGCCAGCCGGGCGAACGTCAGCCGGGTCGGGCGCCGGCCGGCCCGAGAAGACGTCCCACCCCGCCCGCTCGAGCGCGTCGAGCGCGGCCAGGCCGCCGCGGGCGATAGAGCGCGACCGACCGCCCGGGCCGCCCGCCGAGCGCCTCGCGCGAGCGGCAAGCCCCGCTCGAGGAGCGCCGCGGCGCGGTCGCCCTCGAAGCGAAGCAGGCGCGGCGATCGGCTCGGTGAGCGGCCCGGCCAGGTCCGTCGTCGACGACGCCGAAGCGGCGCAGGTCCTCCTGCGGCAGGTAGACGCGGCCGAGCGCGAGGTCGCGCGGCGGGTCCTGGAGGAAGTTGACGAGCTGGAGGCCCGGTGCAGACGTCGTCGCTCATGCGCGACGAGCTCGGGCTCGCCGGCGCGACCGTAGACGCCGAGCACGAGCCGCCCGACCGGGCTCGGCCGAGTACGTGCAGTACTCGCGGACGTCGTCCCACGTCTCGTAGCGGCGTCGCTCGCTGGTCGATCCGGTTCGCCTCGATCAGGCGCCCGAACGGCTCGCGCGGCAGGCTCGCAGGTCGGCGATGGTCGCGTGCAGCCGGCGCATGATCTCGCGTGCGCGGCGCGGCCGTCGAGCTCGCGCTCGAGCTCGTCGAGGAGCGCCCCGCGGTCGCCGTCCGCCTCGTCGCCGAGGTTGTCGACGAGCCGGGCGAAGCCGTAGACCGCCCGCAGGTGCGGCCGCGCCGAGCGCGGCGCCAGCAGCGACACGACCGGGAAGTTCTCGCCGGACGCCCGCGCGTCGATGCGGGCCGCGGCGAGCTCGGGAGCGTCGAGGAGGCTCGCCGGCGGGCATGGTGGCATGACCAGTATGGAGCGGCGACCCTCGGGCGCACCGGCGTCGAGCTGCCCGTCGTCGGGCTCGGCACGTGGGCCACCTTCGACCTCCCCGACGAGGAGCAGCAGCGCCGCGGACGCGGTCGTCGAGCCGGCTTCGCGGCGGGCGACCGGCTCGTCGACTCCTCGCCGATGTACGGCCGCGCCGAGCGCGTGCTCGGCCGGGCGCTCGCCGGCCGGCGGCGAGGAGCCGTTCGTCGCGACGAAGATCTGGACGCCGCTCGGTCGACGAGGGCAGCGCCAGCTCGAGGCGCAGCTCGCGCTTCTACGGCGGCCGGGTCGACCTCGAGCAGATCCACAACCTCGTCGCCTGGCGCGAGCACCTGGACTGGCTCGAGCGGGAGCGCGACGCCGGCCGGGTCCGCTTCCTCGGCGCGACGCACTACCGGCGGCGGCCTTCGACGAGCTCGAGCGCGTCATGCGCACGGGCCGGATCGACGCGATCCAGATCCCGCTAAACCCGCGCGAGCGCGAGGTCGAGCGCGCGAATCCTGCCGCTCGCCGAGGAGCTCGACCTCGGCGTCATCGTCATGCGCCCGCTCGGCGGCGACGGCGTCGCTCATCCCGGCGCCCGATCCGCGCGGGCTCGAGCCGCTCGGCGTGGCGACGTGGGCGCAGGCGCTGCTCAAGTGGGCGCTCTCCGACCCGCGGGTCACCGCCGTGATCCCGGCGACGGCGAACCCCGAGCACGCGCGGCAGAACGCGGCGGCAGGCTCGCCGCCCTGGTTCGGCGGCGAGGAACGCCGGCTCGTGGAGAAGCTGTCCTTGACCCCCGCGTAGCCGGCCGTCAGGGGTCGATCTTCGGCACCCAGTCGGGGCCGCCCCAGCTCAGGTCGAAGGGATTGTCGTGGACGACGTGGGCCCAGATGAGCCAGGCCACCCAGCGGCAGGTGCCGTAGAAGAAGGCCGCCCGGTAGAGGGCGAGGAGGGCCACCTCCGGCAGAATGCGCCCGGCGCGCCCCCAGAAGCCGGGGTCGGCCGGGACGATGGTCTCCCGGAAGTACGCGCGCGTGAGCACGCGCCAGCAGAGCAGCGCCCAGACCACCCAGACTCCGTCCCAGACGAACCCGAGGCCGCTGTAGTAGGCGGCTGCGTCGACGAGCCGGTCGTTCTGCCCCGCGTAGGCCCAGGCGCCGAAGTCAACGTGCGCCGTGGTGAAGGGGAAGAAGAGCATCACCCCGAGCGTGTCGCCCGCGTCCGTGATCGCATGGGCCCACTGCCCGATGAGGAAGCTCAGCGCCCAGATCTTGCTCTTGAACACGTAGCGGATGACGAGCGCCACGACGACACCGAACGCGAGCGAGTGGAGAAAGCCGGCGCCCGGCCAGCCGCGGTGGAACTGGACGGGGTCGGAGGCGCCGATGTCGAAGCCGAAGAGATCGACGCCGTAGACGAACCACTTCGTCGCCAGGTCGGGCGAGTACGAGCCGATGAGGAGCGGGACGAAGGCGACGCGCCGGCCGAGGTGGCGTCTGGAACACATAGGGCTCGAGGTCGTGGGCGGCCCAGCTCATCGCAGCAGGCGCCGTACGAGCGCAGGGAGGATCCAGACGCCGAGGAGGAGGAAGCCCGCGCCCACCGGCCAGGAGATCAGAAGCTCAGGGAACGCCACGCCCAGGCTGATGTAGGCCGCGGCGGTCGCCAGGTAGAGGGCGAGCTCCCTCACGCCGGCGGAGTCAGGCCCAGCTCCGCGAGGATCTCAGCCGTGTGCTCGCCGAGCCCGGGCACCGGGCCCGACGGCGGCCGCTCGCCGTTCACGAGGAACGGGCTCCCGACGACCGGGATCGGCCCGGCCGGCGAGTCGACCTCGACGACGAGGCCGTTGTGCGCGAGCTGGGGATGCTCGACGACGTCCGGCACCTCGTTGACGGCGCCGCACGGGATGCGCGCGGCCTCCGAGCAGGTCGAGCCACTCCCGCGCCGGAAGGGCGGCGAAGAGCTCCTCCAGGACCGGCTCGAGGAGCGCCGCGGTGCTCGACCCGCGACTCGTTGGTCGCGAAGCGCGGGTCGTCGAGGAGCTCAGGCCGGTCGACCACGTCGACGCAGAGCGCCCGCCAGTGGCTCGGCCGAGAGGACGGCGAAGCCGAAGAGGCGGCCGTCGCCGGCCGGGAACGGCCCGTACGGGCAGAAGAGCGGGTGGCGCATGCCCGTCCGCTCGGGCGCCTCCCGCCGGTGCCACCACAGGTGCGGGAAGTAGCCGAGCCAGTCGACCATCGTGTCGAAGAGGGAGACCGAGACGCGCGCGCCCTCGCCGGTCTCGGCGCGGCGCGCGAGCGCCGCCGAGCGTCGCCACCGCCGCGTAGCTCGCCGGCGCCGACGTCGCAGACGGAGATGCCGACGCGCGCGGGCTCGGCGGGCGTCCCCGTGACTGCGATGAGCCCCGTCTCGCCCTGCATGACGAGGTCGTAGGCGTTCTTGCCCGCGTACGGCCCGTCGGGGCCGTAGCCGGAGATGTCGACGTAGACGACGTCCGGCCGCAGCGCGCGCACCGTCTCCTCACCCAGGCCGACCCGCGTCGGCCCAGCCCGGCGTGGAGTTCTGGAGGACGACGTCGCTCCGCTCGATCAGGCGCTCGATCGGCCGGCCGGTGCTCCGGGTCCTCGGACGTCGAGCGCGACGCTCCGCTTGCCCCGGTTCACCCAGACGAAGCCGCTGGAGAGACCGGCAGCGACGGTGTCCCAGGAGCGGGTGACGTCACCGCCGTCGGGCCGCTCGACCTTGATCACGTCCGCGCCGAGGTCGGCGAGGAGACGCGTGGCCAGCGGCCCCGCGAGGCCGTTCTCGAAGGCGAGGACGCGGGTGCCCGTCAGGAGCGGCACCCGCGTACCGTATTCGGTTAGCTCGCCGACAGGTTCGGGTCGGGCCCCGGGTCGCCGCCGGTCGCGGCGATCTCGAGGCGGGTGAGGTAGAGCTCCCAGCCCTGGCCGTGCATCGCGCGCGCCTGCTCGGGGAGGTCGTAGTGCCGGAGGCGGACGAGCGTCCCGTCGCCCTCGGGCTCGAGCCTGATCTCGACGCGGCTCGAGCCGGGCGGGACACCGTGCTCGCCGCCGTCCGCCTCCTGGCCCTCCCAGCCGAAGGTGAACACGACGCGGCGTCGGGGCCTCGATCTCCACGAACTCCCCGCTCGCGGTCGCCTGGTCGTTGATCTCCACGTGGTAGATCCCTCCCGGGCGGGCGTCGAGCTCTGCCCGGCGCCCCATCCAGAGAAGCTGCTTCTCCGGGTCGGTGAAGAACTCGAAGACCGTCTCGGGGCGCGCGGCGATCCGCACCTCGCGCTCGACGGCCTCATCCTGGCGAACTGCCACTGCGCCTTCTCCCTTCCTCGAGCTCCGCCGCCAGCCGGAGCCGCTCGAGCCGCCCGTCCCAGAAGGTCTCGATGAACTCGCGCACGTCCTCCAGCCCCTCCGGCCGCGCCCTGTAGAGGCGCTTGTCCCCTCGCGCCGCTCCTGCGAGGAGGCCGGCGTTCTCTGAGGACGGTCAGGTGCTGGGAGACCGCGGGACGGGTGACGTCGAACGCGGAGGCGATCTCACCCGCGGTCAGCTCGCCGTCCCGGACGAGCTCGAGAATCCTTCGCCGGCGCGGCTCGGCAAGCGCTCGGATGGCGGCTTCCATGACGGCGTTATTTAAGCAGATACTTACGTAAGAGTCAACTTACCGTCGCAGATCCAGCCGTCGAGGAACAAACTGCCAGCGTCCCCGTTGTCCAGGAGGAACCGCAGTCGAACAAGGAGGAGCCGTGGCAGAGCTGAACGACAGCGCGCGGGGCATCATCGAGCGTCCCAACCTCGCCTTCCTGGCGACCGTGATGGAGGACGGGTCGCCGCAGGTGACCCCTGTCTGGATCGACATCGACGACGGAAACCTCACGTTCAACACCGCCGTCGGGCGCGTCAAGGAGAGGAACATGCGCCGCGACCCTCGCATCGCCATCGCCATCGCCGACAAGGACGACTTCTACGACAAGGTGGACATCCGCGGCCGTGTCGTCGAGATGATCGAGGGCGAGGAAGCGGACCGGCAGATCGACGCACTTGCGAAGAAGTACCTCGGGCAAGGACGAGTACCCGGGGCGAACCCCGGCAGAGACCCGGGTCAAGGTGGTCGTCGAGCCGGTCGTCGTGGCGGGTTGAGCCGACTCCTCTTCCTCAGCCGCGCGGAGGTCGCCGGCCTCCTCCCGAAGGTCCGGCGAGCAGCTCGACCTCGTCGAGCACACCTACCGAGCGCTCGCGGCCGGCCGCGTCGAGCTCCCTCCGAAGCCCGGCGTCCACCCGCGCAAGGACTCGTTCCTCCATGCCATGCCCGCGTACCTGCGCGACGAGGACGTCGTCACGCTCAAGTGGGTCGGCGGCTATCCGGCGAACAAGGAGCGCGGGCTCCCGTACATCACGGGGCTGATCGTGGTGAACGACGCCGAGACGGGCCTACCGCGTGGCGATCATGGACGGCGCCGAGATCACCGCCGCCCGGACGGCCGCAGCGAGCGGCGTCTGCGTGCGGCGCTTCGCTCCCGAAGGCTGGAGCCGGGCGGCGATCCTCGGCTGCGGCGAGCAGGGCCTCTTCCACGCCCGGCTCCTGCATGCGCTCAACCCCGACGTCTCGATCCGCGCCTGGGACCCGCACCCCGAGCGCGTCGAGCGGCTCGGCGACCTCGTCGAGGCCGCGGCTCGGGCTGGGAGGACGCGCTCGCAGGAGCGGAGGTCGTGGTCACCGCCGGACCGATCATCGAGGACCCGGAGCCGCCGATCCGGCCGGAGCACCTGGGCGAGCGCTGGCTCGCTCTCCCGATCGACTTCGACTTCTACTTCGGCCCCGAGGTCGTCGAGCGCGGCCGGCCTCTTCCTCGCCGACGACGTGGGCCAGTTCGAGTACTACCGCGAGCAGGGCCACTTCCAGGGCTGGCCGGCCCCGGAGGGAAACGTCGGCCAGGGCCTCGGTCGTGAAGGCTCGCCGGCCCGCGTCCTCTGCTGCAACCTCGGTATCGGCGCTCTCGACGCGGCGTTCGCGAACGCCGTCCTCGAGCGGGCGCGCGCGGCCGGGACGGGCATCGAGCTCGAGTTGTGAGCCCGCCGCCTGGCTCGAGAGCCTCGAGCGCTCGCTGGCCGAGGACGAGGGGACGGAGGCGCTCGCCACCGGGCTCGTCGTCCTGGCGACCGTCGCCGGCCGCGGCGTCCACGTCGACGAGGACGAGGCCCACGGCGCCGCGCGGCGCGCACTCCTGCTCCTCAGCGCCGGCGGCGACCCGGAGCGCGGGCTCGACCTGCACGGGCGGGCCGTGAGCGCGATCGCCGACGACCTGCGCACCGTCGACCGCCAGATCGCGCTCGAGGAGGGCTTGAAGCAGCTCCGCGTCCAGGCCGAGGGGCTCGCGCACGTGAGCGAGGCGCTGCACGGCCTCACGGATGCGCCCGACGTCGCCTGGCGCGCGTACTCCGCCGGGATCCTCGCGCAGGCGTTGGCCGAGGACTAACCCGACCAGGGCGGCGCGTCGAGCGCCCGCTCGTAGGCGGCCCGGTCGTGAACCGGCTCGCCGTGCGAGACGATCACGTGCTCGAACGGCAGCTCGAGCAGCGCCCTGAGCGCAGGAAGCGCCCGCTCCTCGTGCCAGGGCGTCGACCACACGCGGAGCTCGCCGCCGGGTGCCGTCAGCGCGTCGGCGAAGACCAGCGCGCGCTGCTCCGGGAGCCAGAGCGGCGTCTCACTGCGCCCACGCCCGTCGTAGAGCGCTACGAGGCCGCCCGGAGCTCGTCGCCGGGCTCAACCGGCTCGAGCTCGGTGGCCGGGATGTCGTCCCGCCAGAACAGGGAGGGGCCGTAGGCCCGCGCGCCGTAGCGCTCGACGAAGCGGTCCACGCTGCGAACGTGGTCCGGCTTGAGGACAACGGCGAGGGTAGGCGGGCGCGCGTCCAGCCGCTCCCAGATCTCGGCGGCGCCCTCCGGCGGCGCGAGCGGATCGAGCACCGCGACCTCGCCGCCCGACTCGACGCAGGTCGACGTCACGGGCGGCTCCCAGTCGGCGTCGGGCGACCAGTCGGGGTGCGGCACGCGCCAGATCCAGAGGCCCGGCGCCACGTCGCGAAGCTCGGCGCTCCATCAGGCGCGGATCCGCTCGCCGGCCGGATCCCAGAGCGGCTCCTCTGCGATCTCGCCCGGCGACCCAGTCGCCGAAGATCTCCACCTCGACCGGCCGCCCGGCCTCGGCGGACTCCGCAGGCACGTAGGCGTACGCGATCGAGCGCTCGACGGAGTAGCCGTAGCCGCCGCTGGTCACGCGGCCGAGGATCTCGCCGTCCATGCGCACCGGCTCGGAGCCGAGCGCGACCGAGCGCGAATCGTCGAGGACGAGACAGGCGAGCTTCCGCTCCAGCGGCTGCCCCTGCGCGGCGAGGAGCGCGTCGCGCCCGACGAAGTCTCCCTTGTCGAGCTTGACCGCGAAGCCGAGACCCGCCTCGTAGGGATTCTCATCCGGGGTGATGTCCGCGCCCCAGACGCGATAGCCCTTCTCCAGCCGCAGCGAGTCGATCGCCTTGTAGCCGCCCGCGACGAGGCCGTGCTCCTGCCCCCGCCTCCCAGATCGTGTCCCAGAGGCGCCGGCCGAACTCGGTGGGGCAGTAGAGCTCCCAGCCGAGCTCGCCCACGTACGTCACGCGCACGGCCAGGCACGGCACGAAGCCGACGCTGAGCTCGCGCGCCCGCATGTACGGGAAGCGCGTCGTTCCCCAGGTCGGTCTCCGTGAGCGGCTGGAGGAGCTCGCGGGCGGCAGGCCCCCAGAGGCCGAGGCAGGCGAAGCGCGAGGTGACGTCCTCGACCGCGACCGAGCCGTCCTCGGGCGCGTGCGAGCGGATCCAGGCCGAGTCGTGCTGGCCGAAGGCCGTGCCCGTGACGATGCGGAAGCGCTCCTCGGCGAGCCGGGTGACCGTGAAGTCGCACTCGATCCCGCCGCGCGCGTTCAGCATCTGCGTGTACGTGACCGTGCCGACGTCGCGGGCGACGCGGTTGTCGCACAGGTGCTCCAGGAAGCCGGCAGCGCCCGGGCCGACCACGTCGAGCTTGGCGAAGGACGTCTCGTCGAAGAGCGCGGCAGACTCGCGGCACGCACGGTGCTCGGCGCCGATTGCCGGCGACCAGAGGCGCCCGGCCCAGCCGCGCGGCCGCAGCGACTCGTCGCCGCGCTCGGCGTTGGGCTCGAACCAGTTCGCCCGCTCCCAGCCGGACTTCTCCCCGAAGGCGGCGCCGAGCTCGCGCAGCCGCTCGTAGGTCGGCGAGACGCGTAGCGGGCGGCCGGCCTGCCGCTCGTGGCCCGGGTACTTGACGTCGTAGTAGGTCGAGTAGACCTCGACCGTGCGCGCCAGCGTGTAGGCCCGGCTCGCGTACGCGGGGCCGAAGCGGCGCGAGTCCATCTCCCAGACGTCCAGGCTCGGAACGCCCTCGACGATCCACTCGGCGACGAGCCGCCCCATCCCGCCCGCGCCGGCGAGGCCGTGCGCGCAGAAGCCGGCGGCGACCCAGAAGCCGCGGACGTCGGTCTCCCCGAGGATGAACTCGCCGTCGGGCGTGAACGCCTCCGGGCCGTTGACGAGCTTCACGACCTCCGCCTCCTCGAGCTCCGGGACGCGGACGACCGCGTTCGTCATCAGCTCCTCGAAGCGCTCCCAGTCCTCCGGTGAGCAGCTGCCCGTTGAAGTCCTGCGGGATGCCGTCGAGGCCCCAGGGCGCCGGGTGCCGCTCGTAGCCGCCCATCACCAGCCCGCCGGACTCGCCGCGGAAGTAGACGAGGAGCGACGGGTCGCGCATCGTCGGCACGTCGAGCGGCACGTCGCTCGGCTTCGTGATCAGGTACTCGTGAGCCATCGGGATCACCGGGACGTTCACGCCGGCCAGACGCCCGATCTCCCCGGCGAACATGCCCCCGGCGTTCACGACCACCTCGGCCTCGATCGAGCCCTTGTCCGTCTCCACGCCCGTGACGCGGCCCTTCTCGACAGCGATCGCGGTGACGCGCGTGTGCGTGGCGATCTCGGCGCCTCGCCTGCGCGCGCCCTCCGCGAGGGCGAACGTGAGCTGGCTCGGGTCGATGTAGCCGTCGGTAGGCGAGGTACGCGGCGCCGAGCACGCCTTCGGTCGACATCGGCGGGAAGAGCTTCTGGGCCTCCTCCGCGGAGATCAGCTCGAGCGGCAGCCCGAACGTCTTCGCCCAGCCGGCCTGGCGCGCGAGCTCCTCCATGCGCTCCTCCGCTGAGGCGAGCCGCAGCGAGCCGACCTCGTGCCAGCCGGTCTCGAGCCCGACCTCGTCCGCGAGCGTCCGGTAGAGCTCGACCGAGCTCATCATCATCCGCGTCAGGCTGAGGGAGCCGCGCAGCTGGCCCACGAGCCCGGCCGAGTGGAACGTCGAGCCGCTCGTCAGGTCGGCGCGCTCGCACGAGGAGGACGTCCTCCCAGCCCGAGGCGCGCCAGCCAGTAGAGGATGGAGGCGCCGCCGACGCCTCCGCCGATCACGACCGCTCGCGCCCGGTCTCGCATGCGCGAGCTACCCTAAACGGATGCGCGTCGTCGCCTCCCCGGAGGCCGCCGCGTTCGTGCGAGAGCGCGGCGGCAGACTCTTCCTGTGGCCGCGCTCGGCCCGCTGCTGCCGCTCCGTCATGTCGGCTCGAGAGCTCCACCGAGCCGAAAGCCGACCGCGAGTTCCGCCGCGTGCCGGCGGACGGCTTCGAGCTCTATCTGCCCGAACACATGACCCGGCAGCCGCACGAAGCTCGAGCTCGCGCTGCGCCGCTTCCCGCGCCGCCATGTCGAGGGGTACTGGAACGGCTGCGCCTGGATCGTCTGATCCGAGCGAGGGACCTCCCGCCCTCCCGCCTCCGTAGTCGGGGCGAGATGACCAGATTCGTGCCCGCTCTCGATCGTGCTCGTGCTCGCGGCGGTCTGCGCGGCCGCCGCGCATGCCGACGGGCTCCCAGTCGAGGGCATCGACCTCAGCCGGGCCGGCGTCGCCGCCCCCGATCCCATGGCGCCGCGCTACGTCACGCTGCCGGCAGGCCCGGACACCGTCGTCGCCGCGGTCTCGCAGGTCGGCGGGCAGGTGCGCCGCTCGCGCGCTCGCTCGACGGCAGGTTCACCATTCCGGCGGTCGCCTACGACGGCTCGCCCGGCGGGCTCTCCGCCGACGGCCGCACGCTCGTCCTCATCAACCCGCGAACCGGCTTCCCGCGTCGCATCACCACCCTCGCCGTCCTGGACACCCAGCGGCTCCGCGCTCGAGACGTGATCAGGCTGACAGGCGACTTCAGCTTCGACGCGATCTCGCCGGACGGCAGGCTCCTCTACCTCGTCCAGTACCTGTCGCAGCGCGACCCGACCCGCTACCTCGTACGGCTCTACGACCTCGAGGCCGGGCGGCTCCTGCCCGAGCCGATCATCGACCCCCGCGAGGTCGGCGACGTCATGCGCGGGACGCCGATCACGCGCGCGGCGAGCCCCGACGGCCGCTGGGCCTACACGCTCTACGACGGCGCGGGCGAGCATCCGTTCATCCACGCGCTCGACACGGTCGGGCGGAACCGCACGCTGCATCGACCTGCACGGGCTGATGGGATTCGGCCTGCTCTACGAGCTCCGCCTCGAGCCGTCGCCGGACGGCGGCACCCTCTCCGTGGTGCACCCGGCCTTCGAGCGGCCGCACGCCGTCGTCGACACTACAGACCTGGAAGGTCAGCGAGCCGAAGGCCGCCGGCCAGCCGAGCCCGGCGTCCACGGCCCCGCCGGAGGAGAACGACGACGGCGCGCCGATCGCCCTGCTCGCGGGCGCCGTGGTGCTCGCGCTCGCTTTCCTGGTCGCGCTCCAGCGCCTGTTGAAACGCCGCCTCCGCCCGTGCGGAGCCGGCCGAAGTGCTCGGAGCGAGGCGACGCGACTGCTCGGAGACGCCCCGCGGACCGCACGCCTCCCGGAAGTCGGACACTGAAGCGCACGAGCCGGAGCGCCCGCGCGTCCTCGTCCGTAGCTCGCCGCATAAGCTCGGCCCGCCGGCCAGACGCGCTCGGCGATTCCTCAGCTGCATCGCGCGTCCTAGACTGCCGTGCCGTGGGCGCACGGGCCCTCATGTTCGACTTCAACGGGACGCTCTCCGACGACGAGCCGCTGCTCTTCGCGATCCTGGCCGACCTCTTCGCCGAGCAGGGACGGCCGCTCACCGAGGAGATCTACTACGACCGGCTGGCCGGCCTCTCCGACCCCGAGATCGTGCGCATCTGGCTTGGAGAGGACCACCCCGCCGTCGACGGCGTGCTGGCCGAGCGGATTGCCCGCTACCGGGCGCAGGTCGCCGACGGCTCGACGATCGCCCCGGGCGCACGCGAGGCCGTCCTCCACGCCGCCGGCGCGCGTCCCGGTCGCGGTCGTCTCGGGAGCGCATCGCGACGAGGTCGTCCCTGCGCTGCGGCGGCCGGCCTCGCCGACGCCGTGGCGGTCGTCGTCACGAGCGAGGACGTCGCGCGCGGGAAGCCGGACCCGGCGGGCTACCTGCTCGCGCTCGAGCTCCTGGGCGGCGGGATCCGCGCCGAGGAGGTGACCGTCTTCGAGGACACCGAGGCCGGAGTGGCAGCCGCGAAGGCCGCCGGGATGCGCTGCGTGGCCGATCCCGGGAACGCATACGCCGGAGCGGCTCGCCCTGGCGGACGAGCTCGCTCCGGCGCTTGATCTCGAAGCCGTGCGGCGCGCGCTGGCGCGCTAGCGGACGGGAGCCGTCCCGGTCTTCTTCTCGAACTCCGCCTCGTAGCGCTCGAGCTCCTCCTCGGTGCCCATGCGGACCGGGCCCTTGAACCAGTTCTTCGCCGAGAGGAACCACCAGCCGCCGAAGATGAGGCCGATGCCCGCGAACCAGAGGATCGTGTAGTTCATGAACTCGCCAGTCGAAGCCGTCCTCCCACGGCAGCGCCGATCGTGTACAGCGGGATCAAGAAGAGGATCGTGATCAAGCACACCCACGCGATCGCAATCGGGTCGATCCACTTGTAGTGCCTGCCGAGAGCTCCACGCCCTCGGCTCGTCCCAGCTGTCGCCCTTGCGCTAGCGAAGGTAGACGGGGATGACGAACGCGATGTAGAGGCCGATGACCGCGATCGCCGTTCCGACGCAGTAGCCGATGAAGTAGTTCCAGACCGCCGGGATCATCAGCATGCCGCGCGAAGAACGCAGATGCCGATGACCGACCACCGCGGGACGCGGTTCGCCGCCACCCGCCGCCAGAGCTGGTGGCCCGGCACCGCGCGGTCGCGCGAGAACGCGAACATCATCCGGGACGCCGACGTCACGGACGCGGTCACGCAGAAGAACTGCGCGACGACGCAGATGAAGAGCAGGAACCTCCGCCCAGTTCTGGCCCATCGACTCGGCCCAGATCCAGGGCACGATCGGCCGAGGACGTTACAGTGTCGAGCGCGCCCTCGGCCGGGATCGCAAACGTCACCGCGACGAGCAGGATCCAGCCGAAGACCACCGAGACGACGACGGAGGTCCACATGCCGATCGCCGCCGTGCGGGAGGCCTTGTTGGTCTCCTCGGCCGTGTGCGCGGACGCGTCGAACCCCGTGATCGTGTACTGGGCCATGAGCAGCCCGAGCCCGAAGACGAACCAGAACACGAGCTCCGAACTCGACGGTCGTCCCGTCGCCGAAGCCCGAGTTGTTGATCGTCTCCGTGAACACGTAGCTGAGACGACTGATGGCGTGTCCGGGACGAAGATCAGGACGCCGACGATGACCGCCGACGCCGATCATGTGCCACCACGCCGAGATCATGTTCAGCCCGCGGTGATCCGTGATGTTGAAGATGTTGATCAGGACGCCGCGCGACAGGAAGAACGCGTACAGGAGGTACGTCGAGGTTCGAACGACGCGCCGAACCAGTCGTCCATGTGCGCCGTAGTACGAGAACCAGTAGTCGAGGAGCGCCTGCCCGAAGATCGCGAGCCCGTAGCCGATAGCCGCAGTGACCGCGACCTGCCCGATGAGGTTGAACCAGCCGGTCGCCCAGCCCCACCCTGGGCTCCCGAGCTTCGACGCCCAGTAGTAGAGGCCGCCGGCCGTCGGGTACGCGGAGGCGATCTCCGCCATCGAGAGCGCGATGATCGTCGCCATCAGGCCGACGAGCAGCCAGCCCCAGTCACCGCACACGGGCCGCCGTGCTCGAACGCGATCGTTGTACGAGGTCAGGCACCCCGCGAGGATCGAGATGATCGTGAAGCTGATCGCGAAGTTCCGGAACCCCCCATCGCCCGGAACAGCTCCTGGGCGTAACCGAGCTTGTGGAGGATCTTTTCGTCCTCCGACGTGTAGTAGCCCCCCGTCTCGGGCCCTTGCGTCATTACGCCTCCTCCGTTCGGCGGCCTAGGATCGGAGGTTTCTACGCCGCACAGGGAGTTCCTGTCAAGCGCGCGACACGGCGTAGACTCCCGATCCATGCTGACGCTGGACGAGTTGACCACCGCGGTCGCTGACGGCTCCATCGACACCGTCATCGTCGGGTTCACGGACATGCAGGGGCGGCTCATGGGCAAGCGCCTCCACGGCGAGTTCTTCGTCGAGGAGCACGTCGGCGACCACGGCGTCGAGGGATGCAACTACCTCATGGCGCTCGACATGGAGATGGATCCCGATCCCCGGCTACGGGATCGCGAGCTGGGAGCAGGGCTACGGCGACTTCGTCCTGCAGCCCGATCTGGCCACGCTGCGCCGGATCCCGTGGCTCGAGGCGACGGCGCTCGTCCTCTGCGACGTCATGTGGCACGACGGCAAGCCGGTCGCGCCCTCGCCGCGGCAGGTCCTGAAGCGCCAGGTCGAGCGCGCCGCGGGGCTCGGCTTCACGCCGATGTTCGGCTCGGAGCTCGAGTTCTACCTCCTGCGGGAGAGCTACGAGGAGGCGCACGCCAAGCACTACCGCGACCTGACGCCGTCGGTCCCGTACATCCTCGACTACCACATCCTCGCCACCACCTACGACGAGCCGCTGATCCGCCAGATCCGAAACGGCATGCAGGGCGCCGGGATCAAGGTGGAGACGTCCAAGGGCGAGGCGTGGCCGGGCCAGCAGGAGATCAACTTCCGCTACGCGGACGCCGTCACGATGGCCGACAACCACACGGTCTACAAGAACGGCGCCAAGGAGATCGCGCACCTGAACGGCTGCTCGATCACGTTCATGGCGAAGCCAGACCACACGTGGATCGGGAGCTCCTGCCACGTCCACTCGAGCCTCTGGCGGGACGGGGAGAGCGCCTTCGCGGGCGAGTCGGACGTCTTCAAGGCCTACCTGGCGGGACAGATCGCGTGCCTGAAGGAGCTGGCGATCTTCATCGCGCCGACGATCAACTCCTACAAGCGCTTCGCCGCGGGGAGCTGGGCGCCGACCACGCTCGCCTGGGGCCACGACAACCGCAGCTGCGGCTTCCGCATCGTCGGCCACGGCGCCGGCCTGCGGGCGGAGACGCGCATCCCGGGCGGCGACGTCAACCCCTACCTCGCCTTCGCCGCGCTGCTCGCGGCCGGCCTCCACGGGATCGAGAACGAGCTGGAGCTGCCGCCGCCGCTCGAGGGGAACGCGTACGAGTCGGACGCCGAGCGCTTCCCCCATTCGCTGCGCGAGGGCATCGCCGCGCTCGAGGAAGGGACGATGGCGCGCGCCGCGCTCGGTGACGACGTGGTCGACCACTACCTGCACTACGCGCGGACGGAGCAGCGCCTCTTCGACGAGGCGGTCACCTGCTACGAGCGCGAGCGCATGTATGAGCGCGGATAGTCCCGCCTGGCCGGTCGCCGTGCTCCGCTACGTTTCGTGACGATGCGGCCGATCGTCGGGATCACGAGCTACGCGGAGGACGCGCGCTGGGGCGTGTGGGAGGCCCCGGCGGCGCTGATCCCCCTGACCTACGTGCACGCCGTGGAGGCGGCCGGGGGCCGCGCGCTGCTCGTCCCGCCGAGCGCGGAGGGCGTCGAGGAGACGCTGGACGCCCTCGACGGCCTGATCCTCTCAGGCGGCGCCGATCTCGACCCCGCCTCCTACGGAGCCGAGGCGCACCCGAAGACGGACGGCATCCGCCCGGAGCGAGACGGCGCCGAGCTCGCGCTCCTCGAGGCGGCGCTCGCGCGCGACATGCCCGTCCTGGCCGTGTGCCGCGGCAGCCAGGTGCTGAACGTCGCCCTCGGCGGCGACATCGTGCAGCATCTCCCCGAGGTCGTCGGCCACGAGGGCCACAAGCAGACTCCCGGCGCCTTCGCCGACCACGACGTCGACGTCCTCCCCGGCACGAAGCTGCACGACGTGATCGGCGAGCAAGCACCGGTAAAGAGCCATCACCATCAGGGGTACGGCCGACTCGGCGAGGGCCTGCGCGAGGCCGCCCGCGCCGACGACGGCACGGTCGAGGCGATCGAGGACCCCTCG
Source organism: uncultured Actinomycetes bacterium (assembly GCA_963794055.1). Lineage (GTDB taxonomy): Bacteria > Actinomycetota > Thermoleophilia > Gaiellales > Gaiellaceae > JAIBJN01. Next base: position 51,623 of record CAWCCL010000001.1, on the reverse strand, counting down.
CGGCGCTTCGCGCTCGGCGTTCTCTGGCATCCCGAGGAGGGCGAGGACGCCGCGCTCTTCCAGGCGCTCGTCGAGGAGGCGAAGCGCTACCGGGAGGAGCGCTCGTGATCACCGTCCTCAACCCGGCGACCGAGGAGCCGATCCGCGAGCTGCCGGAGCCGACCGCCGAGGATACGGACGCCGCCGTCGCGCGCGCCAAGGCCGCGTTCCCGGCCTGGCGGGCCGTCGCCCCGGCCGACCGGGCCCGCCTGCTCCGCGAGCTCGCCACGCAGGTCGAGCTGGCGCTGGACGAGCTGGCCGCGATCGAGTCGGCCAACGTCGGCAAGCCGATCGCGGGCGCGCGCGCCGAGATCAAGCATGGTCGCCGACGTCTTCCATTTCTACGCCGGCGCGGTCGACAAGCACCACGGCGAGACGATCCCGGTCGCCGGCGGCGTCGACCTGACGTTCCGCGAGCCGCTCGGCGTCGTCGGGCTGATCGTCCCCTGGAACTTCCCGCTGAACATCGCCAGCTGGAAGCTCGGCCCGGCGCTCGCCTGCGGGAACACGGTCGTGCTGAAGCCGGCCGAGCTGACGCCGCTCTCGGCGCTCCGGCTCGCCGAGCTCGCGCTCGAGTCCGGCATCCCGGAGGGCGTCGTCAACGTGGTCGCCGGCAAGGGCTCGGTCGTCGGGCAGCGCCTCGTCGAGCACCCGGACGTGGCGAAGATCGGCTTCACCGGCTCGACCGAGGTCGGCCGCGGCGTGATGGAGGGCGCCGCCGCGACGATCAAGCGCGTCACGCTGGAGCTCGGCGGCAAGTCGGCGAACGTCATCTTCGCGGACGCCGACCTGGAGAAGGCCGCCGCGGCCGCGCCGTACGCCGTCTTCGACAACGCCGGCCAGGACTGCTGCGCCCGCTCGCGCATCTTCGTCGAGCGCTCCGCCTACGACCGCTTCCTCGAGCTGCTCGTCGACGCGACGCGCGGCGTCAAGGTCGGCGACCCGGCCGAGGAGGCGACCGAGATGGGCCCGCTCATCTCGGCGGCGCACCGGGAGACGGTCTCGTCCTTCGTCGACGCCGACGTCGCCTTCCAGGGAGACGTCCCCGAGGGCCCCGGCTTCTGGTTCCCGTGCACGCTGGTCGAGGCGACGAACGACGACCGGGTCGCCCGCGAGGAGGTCTTCGGCCCCGTCGCCGCGGTGATCCCGTTCGACGGCGAGGCCGACGCGCTGCGCCTCGCCAACGACACGCCGTTCGGCCTCTCGGGCTCGATCTGGACGCGCGACGGCGCGCGGGCGCTGCGCATGGCGCGCGGCATCGACTCCGGCGTCCTCTCCGTCAACTCGAACAGCTCGGTGCGCGTCTCGACCCCGTTCGGCGGCTTCAAGCAGTCGGGCTTCGGCCGAGAGCTGGGCATGCACGGCCTCGAGGGCTACTCGGAGGTCAAGAACGTGTACGTCTCGACCGAGTAGGGGCAGTCAGCTCGAGGCTCGGCGCTTCCGCCGACTGGCGCCCTCGCTCCGCCGCTCGGCAACCTCTTCATCCCGTCGCGCCTGCTCGCGGAGCTGCTCGGTCGGCGGAATCCTGCCCTTCAGGGCGCCCCGTGCCGCGGAAACCGGATCCTGATCGGAACTCACGAAGCAAGAGACTACCCGCTGATTCCTAGGGCTCAGTTTGCCCCGCTAGGCTGCGGAATGGGCGATTTCGAGATGATCGTGGGTAGCGACGTAGTGAACGACGAGTTCGCGGCGGAACTGATGTACCGCGGGATGATGTGGGGAGCCGTCATCGAGCGCGACGGGCGGTACTTTCTTCGGATCCTTGGCGGCAAGAACGGCACGTCGCGATGGATTACGACGATGCTCTCGCCTTCATAAAGACGGCTCGGGAGCGGGTGCAGCTCGAAGACGACGACCCTTCGGCGACGTAGGCGGGGCACGTCCTTCTGCTTCCGCCTGTATCACCGGGCAGACTCGGACTGACCCATCGTCATATGTCACGAAGCCCTTACATCCCATCGCGATACTGATCGCGTCGGAACGGGCACGTACCCTTGGACGCGATGAGACGCCCAGCCCTCATCCCCCTGCTCGCCGCCCTCGCCGTTGCGCTCCTCGCTGTCGGCTGCGGATCCTCCGCGAACGGCGAAGACGAAGACCTAGAGGCCGCCCCGATCGCGGCCGGCGCGGTCGTCGAGCAGTTCCGCAGCGCGCCGGGAAGCCCCTCGCTGCGGACCGCGGCGGCGCCGGATGTCGCCTGGGAGCAGCTCAGCCTCGGCCTCAACGTCACGCCGGCGCAGCAGAAGCGGTTCGGGACGTTCACGATCTACGTCGTCGAGCCGGAGCGGGACGAGGCGGTCGAGTCGCTCCTGTCCGACAAGGACACAGCGAAGCCCCTCGAGCGGTCCGCGCGCGGGATCTACTGGGACTTCGACGAGCTCGCGGGCTCCTATGTCGCGCAGAAGCGCTACGGCTCCAACGTCGTGCTCACCTGGTGGAACGAGAAGCGCGAGCCGGTGACGGACGGGCGCTGGCGGCGGCTCGACGAGCTGATGCAGGGCCTCGTAACCGGCTAGTCTCCCGCCCTGGATGGGCCGTCTCGACGGAAAGGTCGTCGTCATCACCGGCGCCGGCGGCGGCATCGGCCGGGAGGCCGCGATCCTCTTCTCCGAGGAGGGCGCGAGCGTCTGCGTCGCGGACATGAGCGTCGAGGCAGGCGAGCAGACGGCCTCCGAGGCCCGCGAGGCCTTCTTCCAACCGGTCGACGTCGCCGACCCGGAGAGCGTCCAGGCGATGTACGCGGCGACCGCCGAGCGCTACGGCGGCATCGACGTCCTCTACAACAACGCCGGGATCATGCCCGCGGACGACGCATCCATCCTCGATACCGAGCCGGACGCCTGGCAGCGCGTCCAGGACGTGAACACGAAGGGCGTCTTCCTCTGCTGCAAGTACGGCATCCCCCATCTGCTCGAGCGCGGGGGCGGCTCGGTGATCAACGTCGCCTCGTTCGTCGCGCTGATGGGAGCGGCGACCTCGCAGATCTCCTACACCGCGTCGAAGGGCGCAGTCCTCTCGCTGAGCCGCGAGCTCGCGGTCGAGTTCGCCCGGCGCGGCGTGCGCGTAAATGCGCTCTGCCCCGGCCCCGTCGAGACGCCCCTCCTCATGCGCCTCTTCTCCGAGACGCCCGGGGCCCTCGAGCGCCGGCTGCAGCACCTGCCGATGGGCCGGCTCGCGCAGGCGAAGGAGATCGCGCTGGGCGCCCTCTTCCTGGCGAGCGACGAGTCGTCCTACGTGAACGGCGCGACGTTCCTCGTCGACGGCGGGCTGACCGCCGCCTACGTCACCGCCGAGTAGGCCCTTACTCGATCACGGGCGGAAGCACCCTGGCGACGTTGTTCTCCAGGTCCGGGTCGGTGAACGTCCCGTCCGGCGCCGCCACGACCGTGATCGTGCAGTTCGCCCGGCAGGGCGCCGCGAGCGGGACGTCCACGACGAAGGACGGCCCCTCCGCTGTCGTCAACGTCCGCTCGAGCTTGACCGCCTCGGGATCGACGGTGATCACGGCGTCGAACGTCTCGGGCAGGTCGGTCTCGTTCTCCGTGCTCACCGTGAACGCCACGGTCACACACGGCCCGTCGGGCCCCTGGCAGCCCTCAGCGTGATCGCTGATCCGCACCGCCAGGTCGATCTCCGGCAAGGGCGGTTCCTCGGTGGTCGTCGCCGGCTCGGGTCCCCGGGACACGACCAGGCTCACGAGCGAACCCCGTTCGACTTCCTCGTTCGGAGCCGGATCCTGGCTCAGCACGGTGTTCGGCGCCTCGGCCGCGAACTCGCGCTCCTCGACGTGGTTCAGGTCGGCCGCCTCCAGCTCGGCAGCCGCGTCGCCGAGGCTCATCCCGACGACGTCGGGCACGGTGACCAGCGCCGGAACCCTGCCCTCCGTCTCCGTGCCGCCCTCGTCCCCGCCCAGCCGGTCGTAGGCCAGCAACCCGCCGGCGACGCCGAGCGCGACGACGAGGGCACCGAGGAGCGCCATCGTTACGAAGAACGCCGACCCGTGACCGCCGCCGCCTCCACCGTTCCCGCCCCCGACCATCCCCCGGACGACCTCGAGGTTGTGGCGCGTCGCTGCCTCGCCCGGCTGGTCGCCGATCCGCTCGCGGAGCTCGCGCGCCGCCTCGAGGTCGGCCAGCGCCCGCTCGCCGCCGAACACGCAGGCCGTCAAGGTGCCGCGCTGGTGGAGCGCCCAGGCCTCGACCGCCGGATCGCCGCGCCTGCGCGCCGCGCCGAGGACGACGTCGACGGCCTCGCCCCAGGATCCGAACTTCCCCGACGCCGCGAGCGCGGGATCCGCAGCGCGCCCGAGCCGGATCGCCTCGTCATCGCGGCCGGTGACCGCCGCCCAGCGCAGCAAGCCCAGCATGGCCGGCCGCTCCTCGGCGACCTCGGGCTCGCCTCGGTGCCGCTCGCTCCAGTCCGCGTAGTGGGCGAGCGCTCGCTCCCGCTGGGCCTCCAGGTCCCAGCGCGCCTCGATCTCCGGCTGCAGCGGCCCGGCAAGGCTGTACCGCGGGCTGTGCGAGTGAACGAGGTGCCGGCGCTCGAGGCCCTCGAGAACGACCTCGACGTCCTCGACCGGCGTGAGCTCGCGCAGGTGGGCGAGGCCGACCGGCCCGCCTCCCCCTGCCGCCAGCCCGGCGAGGACGCTGCGCTCCCCGGACGTGAGGGCATCGAGGATGTCCGTCGGGTCGAGCGCCCGGCCGGCGTCGGCGAGGGAGCGGCCCTCGTCGCGCGCCCGCGTGACGGCCTCCCGGATCCGCCACGGGTGGCCGGCGAGCGCGTTGCAGAGCCGCTCGGCGTCAGGCCGCTCCTCGGCGGTGAGCGCCCGGCCGAGCTCCTGCTCGACGAGGTCGAGGGCGTACCGAAGCTGGAGGCCTTCCAGGCGGACGGCGGTCGCGTCCCACACACTGCGCTCCGTCGAGGCGGCGACGAAACGGCAGCCCGGCGCGCTCGAGAGGAGCTCCTGCGCCTCCTCCGGCCCCACCTCGAGCCCGTCCACGACGACTAGCGCCTGCCGGTCGCGCAGCTCCCGCCGCAGACGGGCCCGCGACGGGCGGACCGGCGGGTTGCCGCAGTCGTAAAACTCCTCGAAGAGGGCCTGGAGCACGTCGTCGAGGGGCGCCTCGCCGGCCGGGACGTAGACGATCCCGTCTGCGAGCGCCGAGGCCTCCGGGCGGTAGGCGACGTGGGAGAGGACGTGGGACTTCCCAATCCCCGGCTCGCCGTAGACGTTGGCCGCGCCCGACTGCTCGCCCGCGGAGAGGACCGCGAGCGCCTCCTCCTCCCGGTCGACGTGGTTGGGGTGGCGCCGAGGCCGGCTGTCGAGCGGCGTCGGCAGCGGGACAGGCTGCTGGGCCTCCGCAAGGCGGTCGAGCAGCGCGCCCTCGGCCCCTTCGAGGCTGACGTTCAGGGTGACGTTGTCGCCGGTGACGATGACGCTGTTCCGGACGCCGCCGGAAACGGCAACGCCGCGATCGCCCGGGGCGATCGCCAAGGCTAGCGCTCCGGGGACGCCTGGTCGCCGGTGATGATCGTCGAGCCGCTCACGTCGCCCCCGACGGCCACGGAGCGTTCGCCCGACGCGGTCACCTGCACCACGTTGGCGGCCTGGGCCTCCTCCCAGATCCGGGTGAGGTCGCCCTCAAGCTGCTGGTCCTCCTCGAGCAGCTTGCGGAGCTGGAGCCGCAGCGCCGCGAGCGCGTCGTCGTCGTCCGGACGCGCGGCGACCTCCTCGGCGGCCTCCTGCGCGGCGGGCTTCTCCTCCACCTTCGGCCTGAGCCGCTCCCAGAGCGCCTTCGCGTACGTGAACGCCTCGTCGCTGACCGCGTCGGCGGCCCTTCACGACGACCTTCTCGCCGGCCTTGACGAGCGACGGGAGGAACGGCGCCAGAAAGGCTGTGAGCGCAGCGACCTCCACGGCTCCCTCCAGTTGGGACGACGGCGAGCTTCGACGCTAGCGCCGGCCGGGGCTTGCGTCAAGACGCACGCCCTTGACGGGGCGCAGGCCGCGTCGTAGCGTGGCGATCCAGTCCCGAGAGTGGCCTATGCCGTCCAGCGCTTCTCGCAAGAACGCGGAGCCCAGCTCGTCCCGAAAGTCCCGGGAGGCCGCGGGCTGGCTCTGCACGACGAAGGCGGATCCCGCCGGTCTCTATCGCCCCGGCCGGAAGCGCAAGCAGTTCTCCTGGATCAGCCCGCGGCCGTTGTGGGATTCGCGCAACGACAAGATCGCCCGCTGGTTCGGCGACCCGACCGACGGGGAGCGCAAGCGCTGGGTCGCGGCTCAGCTCCGCAAGGGCTTCGACCCGGCCTTCACGATCACGAAGTACGCGGACAAGGACGAGGTCTCGTTCCTCGTCCTCGGCGACCCCGGCGAGGGCGACGACTCCCAGTACCACGTCCTCCGTCCGCTGCAGGCGCGCTCGGAGGGCATCAAATTCACCTACATCGTCAGCGACGTCATCTACCCCGCCGGCGACGCGCTGGACTACCACGACAAGTTCTTCTGGCCCTACCGGAACCTGCCCGGGCCGATCTATGCGGTCCCGGGAAACCACGACTGGTACGACGGCCTCCACGGCTTCATGACCCTGCTCTGCGGGGCCGACCCGGACCTGCGACCGCCCGCCCGCCTGGACAAGCACCTGGGGAAGCGCGCGTTCCTCGACCTCACGTGGCGTGAGCCGAGCGAGGTGATGCAGGACGAGCTCGAGGCGATGCAGAAGCTCCGCCCGGAGCCCTCGGGGCAGCCGGCTCCCTACTTCGCCATCGAGCTCAAGGAGGTCGTGCTCGTCGGCCTCGACACCGGGATCCAGGCGGAGATCGACAAGGACCAGGGCGACTGGCTCAAGAGGATCTCCAAACTCCCCAAAGACAAGATCCTCCTGACCGGAAAGCCGCTGATCGTGGACGCAACTAGGAAGACGACCAAGATCGCCGGGTCCAAGGAGGACACGGTCAACGCCATCGTCGAGGACCCCGCCAACCGCTACATCGCCGTCATCGGCGGCGACATCCACAACTTCCAGCGCTACCCGGCGCAGCAGGGGGACGGGCGCGTCGTGCAGCACATCATCAGCGGCGCCGCCGGCGCCTACACGAAGGCGACACACAAGATCGAGAAGGCGACTCTCGACCGCTGCGGCTGCGACGAGAAGGACTTCCGCTGCTACCCGCGCCGGGGTGACTCCCTCGCCGCGTACTCGATCCTGCTCGACCGCAAGATCCCGCTGAACGTGGCCATCCCGTACGAGGTCGCCCCCGCGGTGATGAGCCTCCGGCTCGAGGGGGTGGTCGACCCGAGCCGGATCGAGGACCGCGACGTGCAGATCCCGAAGGAGGTCTGGCGCGCGGCGAAGATCGTGTTCCCCTTCTCCGACGCCGGGATCATGGGCCCCCTGAACAAGAACTTCTCCGAGTTCCTCGACTGGAACGACCCGGATCCGCCGCTGTTCAAGAGCTTCCTCCGAGTGGACACGCGGCCGGGCGAGGTCGAGATCCGCTGCTTCGCGGCGACGGGCTGCGAGGAGCATGCGGACGACCCGCCCCTGGAGGACTGGATCAAGGGCACCCGGGGAGACAACGGCCAATGGACCTGGGAGGTGCTCCTTGACTAGTAGTAGGGGCCCCTTTCGGAACGTAGCCCTGACTCGTCGGGGCACGCTGGCCGGCACGATCCAGCGTTCTCAGTCGCGCCCGTATCCTCCGGATACGCACGCTCCCTGCGTCCTTGGCTCGCACTCGCCCAGCGCACCCCGACGAGGAGGCGACATTCCGAAATGAGCCCTAGCGACGGCGACAAGGCCGCCTGGCCGGCCATCTTCGAGCCGCTCCAGTTCCGCAAGCTCGCGGTGCGAAACCGGCTCTTCCGGTCGAGCATCTCCGGGCGCTTCGACAACTACGACGGCTCCGGGACCCAGACGCGGATCGACTGGGACGTCAAGTTTGCCCGCGGCGGGATCGGGGCCGTGATCTCCTCGAACACCCCAGTGCATCCGCGCGGGCTGATCGTCCCGAACTACGCGCACCTCGACACGGACGACAAGGTGCCGTTCTGGACGGAGCTGGGCAAGCGCGTCCGCGACGCGGGCGCGGCCTACATCGTGCAGCTCGCGTTCTCGGGCCGGCAGCGGGACATCCCGAGCGTCGTCTACGACACCGGGCTCTCCTCCACCGACAAGGCCGACCCGGTCCACGGCTTCCCCTGCGAGCGGATGACGAAGCAGAGATCGACGAGGTGGTCGATTCCTTCGCGCAGGCCGCGCGCCGCGCGCGCGAGGCCGAGCTGGACGGGATCGAGATCGCACGGGCGCAACGGCTACCTGATCACGCAGTTCCTCTCGTCGGCGATCAACGACCGCGACCGACGAGTACGGCGGCTCGCTGGAGAACCGCGCCCGCTTCCCGCTCGAGGTCGTGCGCGCGATGCGCGCCGAGATCGGCGACGACTTCCACCTCCAGTTCAAGATCAGCGCCATCGACGACGGCAAGGCGCTCTTCCCCTGGGCCAAGGAGGGGACGACGCTCGAGGAGTCGATCCAGGTCTGCAAGTGGCTCGGTCGAAGCCGGGGTCGACTGGCTCCACGTCTCGTCCGGCTACCTCTTCCCGCACCCGCGCAACCCGGCCGGGCAAGTTCCCGATCGCCGACATGATCCGCCCTACGACACCTGCTCTCGAGCGGGAAGAACACGTTCCGGAACTACCTCATGTTCCGCACGCCGCCGATCAACAAGGCGTTCGCCTACGCGTGGGAGCGGCGGGTGCGCAAGCTCGGCGTCGAGGGGATCAACCTGGAGCTCGCGCGCGCGATCAAGCAGGTCGTCGACGTGCCCGTGCTCTGCGCGGGCGGGTTCCAGACCGCCTCCGTCATCTCGCCGGGCGATCGAGGACGGGTCCGTCGACGGCGTGACGATGGGCCGCCCGCTCGATCGCGAACCCCGACCTCCCGAACCTGTTCCAGCAGGGTCACGACCGCGCGCCGGAGCCGTGCACGTACTGCAACAAGTGCCTTATCAACTTCGTCGAGAGCCCGCTGGGCTGCTACGAGGAGGCGCGCTACGACTCGCGGGAGGCGATGGTGCGGGAGATTCTGTCCGTCTACGAGGCGCGCCCCGCTCCCGTCGGAGCGAGTCAAGTGAGCACCGACGTCATCTTCCAGCCGCTCCGTCTCGGGCAGCCTGACGCGTGAAGAACCGGGTCCTGCGCTCCAGCCTCGCGGGCCGCTTCGACAACTACGACGGGTCCGGAACCGCGATGCGAATCAACTGGGATCTCAAGTTCGCGCCGCGGCGGGGTCGGGGCGATCATCTCCTCGAACGCGCCCGTCCACCGTCGCGGCCGGCTCGTCCCCGGCTTCGCGCACATCGACCGCGACGACCGATCCCGTTCTTCCGCGAGCTGGGCGAGCGCGTGCACGAGTACGACTGCAAGTACATCGTGCAGCTCAACCTACGCCGGCCGGCAGCGCGACATCGGTGACCTCGAGTTCCACAAGGGCCTGAGCTCCACCGACAAGCCAGAGCCGATTCACGGGTTCGAATGCGAGCGCATGACCCTGCGCGCAGATCGAGGAGATCGTGGATGCCTTCGCGCAGGGCGCACGCCGCGCCCGCGAAGCGGGGCTGGACGGAGTCGAGGTGGCAGGCGGAAACGGCGTACCTGTCACGCAGTTCCTCTCCTCCGCGATCAACGACCGCGACGACGAGTACGGCGGGCTCGCTCGAGAACCGGGCGCGCTTCGCGCTGCAGATCGTGCGCGCGATCAGGCGCCCAGGTCGGCCGCGACTTCTACGTCAGTTCAAGATCAGCGCGGACGAGTACATGAACGACGATCTTTCCGTGGCTTCGGCGCGGAAACACGCTCGACGACTCCGTCCAGATCTGCAAGTGGCTCGAGGAGGCGGGGGTCGACGGCGTTCCACATCACGGCCGGACGCGGCGTTCCCGCACCCGCGCAACCCCCCCGGCGAGTTGCCGGTCGCGGGACTTCGTCAACACGTACGACACGCATGGTCTCGAGCGGCCGGCACACGTTTCGCAACTATGTCGCGTTCCGGACGTGGCCGCTTCAAGCAGCATGTTCCGCTGGCAGTGGGAGCGCCCGGTTCGGCGGCGCGGAGCGGAGGGGATCAACCTGCCCGAGTCGCGGGCCGTCAAGGAGGCGGTCGCGTCCCGGTCCTCTGCGCGGGGGCTTCCAGACCGCGTCGGTCGTCGCCAACGCGATCACGAGCGGAGCCTGCGACGGGGTGACGATCGCCCGCCCGCTCCTCGCCAACCCCAACCTCGTCGAAGCTCTGGGCCGAGGGACACGACCGGCCGCCGAGACCCTGCACCTACGTGAACAAGTGCCTCGTCAACTTCGCTCGAGAACCCGCTCGGCTGCTACGACGAGAGCCGCTTCGACTCGCGCGAGCAGATGTTCGAGGAGCTCCTTTCCGTCTCGATCTACCGCGAGCCCGCGGATGCCCGCATGACGCGGTGACGCCCTCTTCAAGCCGCTCCGGTTCCGCAACCTCGAGGTCAAGAACCGGATCTTCCGCTCGAACATCGCCGGTCGGTTCGACGACTACGACGGCGGCGGCACGCAGACGCGCGATCAACTGGGAGCTGAAGTTCGCGCGCGGTGGAGTGGGCGCGATCGTCTCGTCGTGGACCGCGTGGACCAGCGCGGCAAGATCGTCCCCGGCTTCGCCGGCGATCGAGACGGACGAGCACGATCCCCTTCTGGCGCGAGCTCGGCCTGCGTGTCCACGAGCACGACTGCCGCTACATCGTCCAGCTCGCCCACGCCGGCCGGCAGCGCGACATCCCGACGGTCGCCTTCGGCAAGGGGCTCTCCTCCACGAGCAAGCCCGATCCGCTGCACGGCTTCGCTGCGGACCGCGCGACGCTGGCCGAGCTGGCGAGATCAAGCGCGGCGTTCGCGGACGGCGCGCGGCGTGCGCGCGAGGCGGGGCTCGACGGCGTCGAGATCCACGGCGCGAACGGCTACCTCTTCACGCAGTTCCTCTCGTCGGCGATCAACGATCGCGAGGACGAGTACGGCGGCCCGCTGGAGAACCGCGCGCGGTTCCTGCTCGAGACCGTCCGCGCGATCCGTGCCGAGTCGGCGACGACTTCCACCTCCAGGTGAAGCTCACGACGACCGAGTACGCGAACGCGTTCCTCCCGTGGCTCGGGAAGGGGAACACGATCGAGGACTCCGTGCAGGTCGCCGTTGGCTCGAGGAGGCGGGCGCCGACGCGATCCACGTCTCCTCCGGCAGCACGTTCCCGCATCCGGAGAACCCGGCCGGCGACTTCTCCGTCGAGGACATGGTCCGCACGTACGACGGGCATGCTCTCCAGCGGGAAGCACACGTTCCGCAACTACCTCCTGTTCCGGCCCTGGCCGGTCGAACCGGTGATGAAGCGCGGTGGAGCGGGACCCCGCGAGCGTGCCGGGGCGTTCGCCTGCCCGACGCGGCCGCGATGAAGAAGGCAGTCGGGATCCCGGTGATCGTCACCGGCGGCTTCCAGCAGGCCTCGCTGATCGCGCGGGCGATCGAACGCGGCGACTGCGACGCCGTCTCGATCGCGCGCGCCGCTCGTCGCGAACAACGACCTCGTCGAGCTCTTCGGAGCGGGCCACGACCTGCGCGCCGAGGCCGTGCACGTACTGCAACAAGTGCCTGTACAACGTGCTCGAGAACCCGCTGGGCTGCTACGACGAGACGCCGTTTCGACTCCCGAGAGGAGATGATCGCGCAGATCCTCTCCGTCTCGATCCGCCGTCATACGCCCGCGCGATGACGCGGTGAGCGCCAGCGAGCACGGCGTTCGGTCGCCGCACCTACCCCTGCCGAGAGAGGAGCGCCAGGGCATCGCACTCTGCTGCTCCGGCGGCGGCTACCGCGCGTCGCTCTTCCACCTCGGGGCGCTGCGACGGCTGAACGAGCTCGGCCTCCTGTCGAGGATCGACACCTTCACCTCCGTCTCGGGTGGCAGCATCATCGCGGCGCAGCTCGCGACGTTCCTCGGCCCGGGCGCGGTCGAGCCGGGCACGCCGATTCCGGGCTTCGACGACGGGGTCGCCGAGCCGATGCGGAGTTCGTCGCGCAAGGACATCCGCACGCGGCGCCGCCCTGGCACGGCTCCATCCGCGGAACTGGCTCATCCCCGGCGCGCAGAGCGAGCGCTCGCGAGAGCCTACGCGCAGGGCCCCGCGCCGAGGGAAGCTCGCCGACCTGCCCGAGAAGCCGCGCTTCGTCTTCCTCGCCAGCGACATGCGCTTCCGCGACCAGTGGGTCTTCGACACGGGCAAGCGCCGCGTCGGCAGCGACCGGCGGTCACGCGCCCCTCGGCCAGTGGACGCTCGCGCGAGGCGGTGGCCGCCTCCTCCTGCGTCCCGGGCGCATTCGGCGTCGTCCACACGAAGCACGAGCCCTCGGCGCTGACGAGCGGCACGTACGACGGAGCCCGACCGCGACCGGCTCGTACGCGAGATCGACCTCTCGGACGGCGGCATGTTCGACAACCTCGGACTCGAGCCCGTGTGGCGCGACCACGAGACCGTGCTCGTCTCCGACGCGGCACCGTCCTTCAAGCCGGACCCCGACGTCGGCTGGCTCTGGAGCACGCTCCGCCAGGGCGTCATCCTGCTCGAGCAGGCGACCGACGTGCGCAAGCGCTGGCTGGTCGCGAACTTCATCGAGGGCAAGCTGAAAGGCTCGTACTGGGGGATCGCCTCCCGGCCGGAGAGCTACGGACTCGAGCCGCACGCCGCAGGCGTACCGACACGAGCTGATCCGGGACTTCATCGCTCCGGTCCGCATCGACCTGGACGTGTTCACCGAGGGCGAGATCGGCGTCCTCGAGAACCACGGCTACCTGATGACGGAGATCGCGGTGCGGCGACACGCGCTGGATCTCGTCGAGGGCGATCCGCCGAAAGCTGTCGCTCCGCATCAGACCTGGCTGGACGACGACCTGGCGAGGAACGCGCTGCGCGGGAGCGACAAGACGCGGATTCTCTTCCGGCCCCGCGTCAACCCCTAGGAGCGACGTTCGTGTTCTGGCGGAACAGGTTCTCCGGGTCCCAGGCGGTCTTGACCTCGCGCAGGCGCTCGTAGTTCGACCCGTACGCGGCCCGGGCCGACTCCTCGCCCGTGTCGTCCTCCGAGAAGTAGTTGACGTACCGGCGCTCGATCAGGAACGGCTCCATCGCCTCGAAGGTCTCGCTCGTCCACGCGACGTTCTCGTCGGTCGCGGCCGGTTCGGTCCAGACCGACGTGATGGCGAAATTGTGGCCGGGCTCGCGGTGGGGAACCGCGGTTGCGTCGACCGGCACCCGCGTCACCGCTCCGTGGAAGTGCTCGAGCAGCATCGCAGTCATCGGCGAGGGACAGGCGGCGAACCGCTCCAGCATCTCGCCAATCGCGGCGTCTGACAGCTCGCTCAGGAACCCGGACTTCCAGTAGTTGAGGCTCCCGGTCGGGTAGCCGCCGTCGAGGAGCGAGTTCAGGACGGTGTACGGCAGCGGCCCGAGCTGGACGAGAGCCGGGGAGCCGAACTCCCGGAGCGGGCCGAGGTCCGCCTCCGCCTGGTCGGGCGTCCCGAGGTGGCAGGCGATGCAGAGGGCAAGCTTCGTCCCCGAGCCGTCCGGCGCATGGCCGAGACCGGCGAAGGTCATGAGGTCGTCCGACGAGGTCGCGGCGAAGTCGCGGTAGAAGCGGAGGAAGTCCTCCGCGGCGTCGAACGGATGCGCGACGAGCCCGCCGAAGATCTCCGGGCCGACCGGGTGGAGGCGGAACTCGAAGGACGAGACGACCCCGAAGTTCCCGCCGCCGCCGCGCAGGCCCCAGAACAGGTCGGGGTTCTCGCTCTCGGAGGCCGTCACGGTGCGGCCGTCCGCGGTGACGACGCGCGCCGAGAGAAGGTTGTCCGTCGCCAGGCCGTACTTCGGCATCATCCAGCCGAGCCCGCCGCCCAGTGTCAGCCCTGCCACCCCGGTCGTCGAGATGACGCCGCCGGTGACAGCGAGGCCGTGGAGCTGCGTCTCGCGGTTCAGCTCCGCCCAGTTGACGCCCGGCTGCACGCGCGCCGTGCGGCCGGCCGGGTCGACGTAGATGCCCTTCAGCGGCGAGAGATCGATCATGACGCCGCCGTCGCGGATGCACAGGCCCGCGACGCTGTGGCCGCCACCGCGGACCGAGACCTCCAGGCCGGCCTCGCGCGCGAAGTCGACGGCGGCGACGATGTCGGCCTCGCCGTGGCACCGGGCGATGAGCACCGGGTGCTTGTCGATCAGGCCGTTGAAGACGTGTCTCGCTTCCTCGTAGCCCTCCTCACCGGGACGCAACAGGGCGCCGGTGAAGCCTTCGAGAGCCGCCAGTTCCTCGTCCGCGACCACCGCAGTCATCGCCTACCTCCTTGGGTCAGGAGGGAAGACTCTACGCCGCAGCAGAGCGCGAGAAAAGGCCTCGGCCGCTAGTGGCCCCACGCCTGGAACGGACGCAGGCCTAGTAGAGCTTCTCGCCGCGGCCGAGCATGGCGACGAACTTCTCTAGGCGCCGTGCGCGCGTCTCCGGCTTCTTCGCGTCCTCGAGTCGGTAGAGGATCGCGTAGCGGTTCGAGGTGTTCAGCGTCGCGAAGAACTCGGCAGCCTTCGGGTTCGCGTCCAGCGCCTTCTGCAGGTCGTCGGGGACGGTTGCGTTGGCCGGGGACGCATAGGCCGCCGCCCACCTGCCGTCCGCCTTGGCGAGGGCGACCTGCTCGAGGCCGGCCGGCTTCATCCGGCCCTGCTTGGTCAGCCCGGCGACCTTTTCGCGGTTGATTCGCGACCACTTGCTCCGCGCGCGGCGCGGCGTGAACTTCTGCAGGTAGGAGCGCTCGTCGTGGGAGGAGACCTGGCTGTCGATCCAGCCATAGCAGAGCGCGACGTCGAGGGCCTCCGCATAGACGACCGTTGCGACGCCCGAGCCCTTCTTGGCGAACTTCACCCAGACGCCGTCGGAGGCGGCGTGCTCGGCGTCGAGCCACGCCTCCCACTCCGCCTGAGACGCGAACGTGAGAATCGGCTTGCCGTCCTTGCCGTGTTCCTGCGCCACGGCGTCAGTATGCGAAATTCGCTCTCAAGACGGAGATCTCAGGAGCCGATGAGAGGACCGTGCGCGCGACGATCCTCGGCTCGGTCGGGGTCCTCTGGGGAGGAGCGATCATCGCGAGCGGGATCCTAGATCGCACGGAGTCGCCCGACGCGGCGCACGTGATCGGCGACCTGATGGCGATGGCCTTCGGCGCCCTCCTCCTCGCCGCCGGCACCCGCGCCCTCGTCAGGCGCTACCGCTAAGGCATTCGTCCTCTGATCGGTAGCGATTTGTGCATTCCGGATGCATATCTGTATGTATCCTTCACCACTCCAGAGCTATACTCTTCGCATGGATAGAGACACATCCGCAGCTGCAATCCAGCGGACGACGCTTGATCTCGACATGGTCGAGCTGGAGCAGGCCAAGCACGTCCTCGGGACGAAGACAAAACGCGAGACGGTCAATCGCGCCCTCCGAGAAGTCAACCGGATGGCCGCGCTGCGCCGGGCGGCCGACCTCATCCGCGCAGGGGGCCTGAACATCATTCGGCCCGAGGATCTCCCGGAGCTTCGCGCGACCCAGGGCGACGCGGAGTAGCACTCGCCGTGCCGCGGTACCTGGCGGACTCGTCCATCTGGGCCTGGGCGAACAAGGGCTCGCGTCCAGAGATCGCCGAGAAGCTCGCAGAACGGCTGGAACGCAGGGAGATCTGCACGTGCGTCCCCGTCGCGCTCGAGGTTCTTCATCGCGCCGAGACCGGCGACGAGTACGACGGCCTCTTCGCTGCGCTTCTCGAGCCGCTCGACTGGCTTTCGCTCACCGACGCGGGAGCTCGCCGCGCCCTCGAGGTCCAGCGAGGTCTCGCCTCGCAGAGTCACGGAGGCAATCGCCGTCCCGCGACCGACTACCTCATCGCCGCGGTCGCCGAAGCGGAGGATGACGCGATTCTCTGGTTCTTCGACCGAGATCTTCCGGGTGATCTGCGAGCACACTCGTCAGCCTTACGAGGCTGAGGAATCAACCGGCCCGGGTCACTAGGAGGGATTGGCGGAATATCGCTCGTCGCCGGGGTGCGATGGTCGTTCCGAGGCAAGGACGCAGGGAGCGCTCGTAGCAGGTAGCTACGGGCGCGACTGAGGACGCCGCCTCGGGGCGAGCAGCGCGGCCCGGCGGCACAGCCGTTATTTCGTCAAACCCTCCTAGGCCTCGCCGGTCGCCCGGTCGGCGAACCGGTCGGCGAGCGCCGCGATCGTCAGCGACGGGTTCGGCCCCACCGGCCCCGGCATGACCGAGCCGTCGGCGATCGTGAAGCCCGGGTAGCCGAAGACCTCGCCGTACGGGTCGACGACGCCCTCCTCCACGGTGCGCCCCATGGGGCAGCCACCGAGCGGGTGGACGGTGATCAGCCTGCCGAGATACCAGGTCGGGTTCCGCTCGAACTTGGCTCCCAGCGTCTCGGCGATGTCCTTGGAGAACGCGCCGAGCCGGTCGAAGAACGGGCCGGACTTTGCCTTCACCCAGTCGACCTGGAGCTTGCCGTCGTCCGTGAGCGCCATGTTCCCGTCGGGGATGTCGCGGCCCATGCCGAGCAGCGGGAGCGACCCGGCCGCCAGGCGCGTGTCGGAGAGAAGCTGCGAGACCTCGGCGGAGAGGTCGACCTCGGGGCGGTGGCGCAGGAGCCCGAGGATCAGCCGCCAGGCCACCTGGCGGAAGCGCCAGAGCGCACCCGGGCTCTGGGTCGCCTGGACGAGCCAGCCGACGAACTCCGGAAAGCCGGCGTCCTCGACGTAGAACCCGCGCCCCTCGCCGCCGTCGAGCTCGTCCGGGACGTGGATGGCGCTCGTGATCACCGGGCCGCGGCTCGCTTCGAGCGGCCGGTCGGCGCCGAGCGCGAAGGTCAGCAGGTCGCCGTTCCCGCCGAAGCGGCTCCCGAGCCGCGCGCTCAGCCCGGGGAAGGCGGCGCGGCTCTTGAGGAGGAGGTACGTCGAGCCGAGCGTGCCGGCCGAGAGGACGAGCCGGTCGCAGGTCAGCTCCCGCTCAGGGCGCGCCTGCGCGTCGCGCGTGTCGAGCTTCCGCCCCTCGTCGGCGATGTCGTGCTCGACGTAGCGGACGGCATAGCCGCCTCCGTCGCGCGGCGCGAGCGAGCGCACCTCGCGGCGCGTCCAGATCTCGGCGCCGAGCCGCTTGGCCTCGGAGAGGTAGTTGTAATCCAGCGTGTTCTTCGAGCCGAGGTTGCAGCCGATGTCGCACTCGCCGGTGAGCCGGCAGGTGAAGCGCTGCGCCCCGTGCAGGTTCGGGTGCTCCTCGCGGATGGGGACGCCGACGGCGGGGTCCTCGCCCTCGTTGGCGAACGTGACCGCGAGCTTCGGGAGGATGAACTCGCGACCGAGCTTCGCTGCAGCCTCCCTGAACGCCGCGGTCTTGGGCGTCGTGTCCGCAAACGGGTAGGGCTGCCCGTTGAGCATCTCCTCGGCGCGGTCGTAGTGCAGGTCGAGCTCGGCCCGAGACACCGGCCAGTGCTCGTACCCACCCGTCGCAAGGTCCTCCTGCACGAACCAGCGCTCGGGCTTGCGGAGCAGGACGTTGGCGTAGATCAAGGAGCCGCCGCCGAGCCCGCTGGACACGAGCGCGCCGATGCCCTTGAACGACCAGACGTTGAACATCCCGTAGAGGCCCTCGCTCGGATCCCAGAACGCCTTCGAGAGCTCGCGCGGGCCGCGCGGGAACGAGCCCGGGGGGTACGGCTTCCCCCGCTCGAGCACGCACACGGACTTGCCCGCCGCGGCGAGGCGGTAGGCCAGAACCGAGCCGCCGAAGCCGGAGCCGACGACGATCGCGTCGAAGTGTGTGTCGCGCGTGCTCACAAGCTCGCGAGGCTAAGCGCGACGGGAGCCGCGCGCAAGGGGGATGAGAGGCGTCACCCCGATGGGGGCTTGACAAGCGCACCCTCCTATCACCACACTTCAACGCAGCTTGACGAGGCCCACGACCACATCGCACGGCGTCACCGGCTCCGCCCGGACGCTCGCGGTGGTCCTCGTCGTCATCCTCATCGGCATTCTCCCCCTCTAGGGGGAGAACACGCTCACGCGCCGAGCAGGCGCACACGCCGACCTAATCGCAGGAGTAATGCGCCTCCATCCGGAGGCAAGGAGGATGAGCAGTGAGCCGCAGAATTACGATCTTCGACACGACGCTGCGCGACGGCGAGCAATCGCCGGGCATCGCGCTGTCGCCGGACGAGAAGGTGGAGATCGGGACGCAGCTCGAGCGGCTCGGAGTCGACATCGTCGAGGCAGGGTTCGCGGTCTCCTCGCCAGGAGACTTCGAAGGCGTCAGGGCAGTCGCCGCCGCAGTCGAGCGTCCCACGATCGCTTCCCTTGCACGCACGCGGAAGGAGGATCTCGACGCCGCCGCGGAGGCGCTTGCGAACGCGCGCCGGTCACGCATCCACGTCTTTCTCGCAACCAGCCCGATCCACATGGAGCGCAAGCTCCGCCTCGAGCCCGAGGAGGTGGTCGAGCAGGCCCGCTGGGCGTGCGGCTACGCGCGCAGCCTCGTGGACGAGGTCGAGTTCTCCTGTGAGGACGCGACCCGCTCCGACCCCGGGTTCGCGGCGCGTGTGTGCGGCGAGGCCGTGCGCGCCGGGGCGACGACGATCAACCTCCCCGACACGGTTGGCTACTGCCTTCCGCACGAGTACTCGGACTTCCTGCGCGAGGTCAGGCGGCTCTGCCCCGAGCTCGAGCACGCCGAGCTCTCCGTCCACTGCCACGACGACCTCGGTCTCGCGGTCGCCAACACGCTCGCCGGCGTGCAGGCGGGCGCGACCCAGGTCGAGGCGACCGTCAACGGCCTCGGCGAGCGGGCGGGCAACGCCGCGCTCGAGGAGGTCGTGATGGCCCTGCGCGTCCGCAAGGCGGCCTTCGACGTCGAGACCGGCGTGAACGTCGCCGAGATCGGTCGCACCTCGCGGCTCGTGGAAGAGCTCACCGGGTACCGGGTCCAGAAGAACAAGGCGATCGTCGGCGCGAGCGCGTTCGCCCACGAGGCCGGCATCCACCAGGACGGGATGCTCAAGGACGCCGCGACGTACCAGATCATGGATCCCGCCGAGCTCGGCCTCGTCATGTCGCTCCCGCTCGGGAAGCACTCCGGCCGGCACGCGTTCGCGCGGGCCTGCACCGACGCGGGGGTCAAGCTCGACCGCGAGACCCTGAACGCCGCGTTCGCGCGCTTCAAGCGGCTCGCCGACACGCGCAAGCACGTGACCCTCGGCGACGTGTTCGAGGAGGTGAGCGTGCGATGAGGAAGAAGCGCTACACGGTTGCCTGTCTCTCAGGGGACGGGATCGGACCGGAGATGACGGCCGAGGCGAGCCGCGCGCTCGCCACCGTCTCGAGCATGCATGGGTTCCAGGTCGACGAGGTGCACGTCCCCTTCGGCGGCGACGCGGTACGCCGGTTCGGCCATCCGCTTCCCGCCGTGACGCGGGCCGCGTGCGCCGAGTCGGACGCGATGCTCGTCGCCGCGACCCGCGAGCCCGCGCTCGAGGTCGTGAAGGCGGAGCTCGACCTGCGCTGGCGGATCACGCGCGTCTGCGCGCACGGGAGCGAGCTGGCGGTGGTCAGCCCGCTGTTGGACGACGCCGTCCAGCTCGCGGTCGACAGCGCCTTCCGCCTTGCCTACAGCCGGCGCGCCCGGCTCACCTCGGTCGGCAAGAGCGCCCGCTGGCAGGCGGCGCTCGCGGCCGCGCACGAGCGGTGGGACGGCGTGCTCGTCGAGCACATGCCCTTCGAGGCGGCCGTGACCGGGCTCCTGCGCGACCCGTCGCGCTTCGACGTGATCGCCAGCGAGCAGCCGTTCGCGGAGGCGCTGGCGAGCACTGCCGCGTTCGCCCACGAAGGCACCCGCATGGTCGCCTCGGGCCGGGTCGGCGCGGACGGCAAGGGCATGTTCGGCCCGACCCACGGCTCGGCGCTCGAGATCGCCGGCCAGGGCGTCGCCAACCCGAGCGCGATGTTGCTCGCGGCGGCGCTCCTGCTAGGCGAGGGCCTGGGCGAGCGGAGCGCCGCGCGCACGCTCGAGCGTGCCGTCATGGACATGGTCAAGACGGGTGTCCGCACGCCGGACATGGTCTCGTCGGGCGCGGGAGCGACGACGCGGGAGTTCATGGACTCGCTCCTCGCCTCGCTGCCGGACGCCCGCAGGGACACCGAGTTCGCGGGTGTCGCGGCATGAGGATGCTCGGCTCCGACGCGATTCTCCGCTCACTCGAGGCCGAGGGCGTGGACGTAGCCTTCGGCATCCCGGGCGGTGCCATCCTCCCGCTCTACGACGCGTTCGCCCGCGGCACGACCGTCCGCCACGTCCTCGCCCGCCACGAGCAGGGCGCGGGGCACATGGCCGAGGGCTACGCCCGCGCGTCTGGCAAGGTCGGCGTCGCGGTGGCGACGTCCGGCCCCGGAGTGACGAACCTCGTCACGCCGATCGCCGACGCGTGGATGGACTCGACGCCGCTCGTCTGCATCACCGGTCAGGTGCGGACGAGCCTCATCGGCACCGACGCGTTCCAGGAGACGGATGCGACCGGCATCACGCTCCCGATCGTCAAGCACTCATGGCTCGTGCAAGACGTCGAAGAACTCCCGCACGTCCTCAAGGCGGCTTTCCATATCGCCCGAACCGGGCGTTCAGGCCCGGTACTCGTGGACGTTGCCAAGGACGTGCAGGAGGCGGAGATCGACTTCACCTACCCCCATCAAGTCGATCTCCCAGGGTGGAAACCACCTGCCGGTGTCCACCCGCGACAGATTCGCGAGGCGGCGAGGGCCCTGCTCGCCGCCTCGCGACCTGTCCTCTACGTCGGCGGGGGCGTCGTCAACGGCAACGCCTGCGGCGAGCTCCTCGAGCTGGCCGAGACCGGCGGCATCCCGGTGATCACGACGCTGATGGCGAAGAGCGCGTTTCCGGAATCCCACCCGCTGTGCTACGGCCCGCCCGGGATGCACGGCTCGAAGTGGGCGAACTGGGGCCTGAACAAGGCCGACCTGATCGTCGCCGTCGGCGCGCGGTTCGACGACCGCGTAACCGGCAAGCTCTCGGCCTTCGCGCCCGGCGCGAAGGTGATCCACCTCGACATCGACGCGGCGGAGATCGGGAAGCTCCGCCACGCCGACATCCCCGTGACCGGCCCGCTGAAGCCGGCGCTCAGCGAGCTGATCAGGGCGTTCTGCGCCGAGGCCGAGCCCGGGCGCGAGGGCCCCGCCGCCTGGCGCCGCCAGCTGGACGACTGGCGCGAGGAGTTCCCCTACCGCTACGTGCGGGAGGGCGAGTACCTCAAGCCGCAGGCCGTGATCGAGACCCTGCGCGACCTGACCGGCGACCAAGACGTCGTCTGGACGACCGGCGTCGGCCAGCATCAGATGTGGGCGATGCAGTACCTCGTCTGCGACCGTCCGCGGAGCTTCATCACCTCGGGAGGCCTGGGGACGATGGGCTACGGGCTCCCGGCCGCGATCGGCGCGAAGGCCGCCCGGCCGGACGCGACCGTCGTCTGCGTCGACGGCGACGGCTGCTTCCAGATGACCTCGCAGGAGCTGGCCACGTCGGTGCTCGAAGGCCTGCCCATCGTCGTGGTCATCGTCAACAACGGCTGGCTCGGAATGGTGCGCCAGTGGCAGGAGATGTTCTACGCGAACCGCTTCTCCGAGACGCACCTGACGCACCAGGTGCCCGACTACGCGCTGCTCGCCGAGGCCTACGGCGCTGCAGGCTTTACGGTCGACTCCGAGGACGACCTCGAGAGCGTCCTCGCCGAGGCGCTCGCCTGCGGGCGCACCGCGGTCGTCGACGCACGCTGCGATCCCACCGAGAAGTGCTTCCCGATGATCCCCGCCGGCGCAGCCGCCGTCGACGTGATCGAGTTCTCGGAGGAGGAGGCCGTCGAGGCATGACCCGTCGCTCGCTTCCGCTCGCTCCCGCGGGGGAAACCATGTTTCCCCCGCGAGCCCCCTTCTTTGATGCAGTGAGGGAACCTCCCGGTTCCCTCACACACCTTCCCCTGCGTCACGAGCCGGAGACCGGCTCGTGACGCACACCGTCTCGGTCCTTGTCGAGAACAGGCCGGGCGCGCTCGCGCGCGTCTCGAACATGTTCGCGCGGCGAGGCTTCAACATCGAGAGCCTCGCCGTCGGGCCGACCGAGCGCAATGACGTCTCGCGCATCGTGCTCACCGTCGACTGCCCGGCCAACCTGCTGGAGCAGATCGAGAAGCAGATGCACAAGCTCGTCAACGTCCTCCGCGTCTCGACGCTCCAGGCCGGCGAGGCCGTGGAGCGCGAGCTCGCCCTCGTCCGCGTGTCGGCCGACCCGAGCCGGCGCGCGGAGCTGATCGCCCTCGCCGACGTCTTCGGCGCGCGCGTCGCCGACCTCGGCCCCGACTCCATGGTCTTCGAGGTCGTGGGGACGCCGGAGCAGCTCGAGTCGTTCGGGGAGCTCCTGCGCCCGCACGGCGTGATCGAGCTCGCCCGTACCGGCCGGATCGGGCTCGCGCGAGCCTCCGCGGTCGCACACCCCGCCCACAGCACGTACTCCGCTAGAAAGGAATCTCATGGCAACCGTCCATCGCGAAGGCAATATCGAACTCCTCTCGGGCAAGGTGGCCGTCCTCGGCTACGGGAGCCAGGGTCACGCGCACGCGCTGAACCTGCGCGACTCCGGCGTCGACGTCGAGGTCGGGCTCCGCGAGGGGAGCTCCTCGTGGACGGCTGCCGAGGACGCCGGCCTGACCGTCAAGACGTTCGACGAGGCCGTCCGCGGCGCGCAGCTCGTCGCCATCCTCATCCCCGACCACGTCCAGAAGGGCGTCTACGAACGCGACGTCGCCCCCAATCTCGACCCGGACGCTGCAGTCCTCTTCGCCCATGGCTTCAACGTCCACTTCGGGCAGATCACGCCCGAGCCGGGGCACGACGTGATCATGGTCGCCCCCAAGGGGCCCGGGCACCGCGTCCGCCAGCTGTTCGAGGCGGGCGCGGGCACCCCGGGGCTCGTCGCCGTGGCGCAGGACGCGAGCGGGAGCGCCTTCGACCTCGCCCTGGCCTACGGCACGGCCATCGGCTGCGGCCGCGCGGGCATGATCGCGACGACGTTCGCCGAGGAGACCGAGAGCGACCTCTTCGGCGAGCAGGCCGTTCTCTGCGGCGGCGTCTGCGCGCTGATGCAGGCCGGCTTCGAGATCCTCGTGGACGCGGGCTATCAGCCCGAGATCGCCTACTACGAGTGCATCAACGAGCTCAAGCTCATCGTCGACCTGATCTACGAGGGCGGGTTCGGCCACATGCGCGACTCGATCTCCGACGTGGCAGAGTACGGCGACCTGACGCGCGGCCAGGTCGTGATCGACGAGCACGTGAGGACGACTATGAGGCAGCTGCTCGAGGACATCCGGAACGGTTCCTTCGCGCGCGAGCTGATCGCCGAGGAGGAGGCCGGGCGTCCTCGGATGACCGCGCTCCGCCGCATGGCCGCGCGCCATCCGGTCGAGGCGGTCGGCGGAGAGCTCCGCGAGCTGGCAGGCCGCGAAGGCCTCCTCGGCGCGGAGGCGCGTGTCGTCCCCAATTGACGTCCCCGTAGCTCTTCTGGGCTACGGGACCGTCGGCTCGGCCGTCGACCGGCTCCTGCAGGAGAACGCAGACGACATCGAGCGGGCCACCGGGCACCGCCTCAGGGTCGTGAAGGCGCTCGTCCGCGATCTGGCGAAGGAGCGCCCGCAGCGGCCGACCGACGGCGTGCTCACCACCGACTTCGCGTCCATCCGGGACGACCCGTCCATCGCTCTCGTGGCGGAGGTCATGGGCGGGCTCGATCCGACCGGGGAGCACGTCCTCGACCTGCTCCGAGTCGGGCAAGCCCGTCGTCTCCGCCAACAAGCAGCTGATCGCGCGCCGCGGGGCCGAGCTCTTCTCCGCAGCCTCCGACGCGGGCGTGCAGCTTCGGTTCGAAGCCAGCGTCTGCGCGGCCATCCCGGTGATCAAGATCCTCCGCGAGGCGCTCGTCGTCACGAACGTCCACCGCGTGCTCGGGATCGTCAACGGAACGACGAACTTCATCCTCACGAAGATGGAGGAGGGCGCCGAGTACGAGGAGGCGCTCGCCGAGGCGCAGCGGCTCGGCTACGCGGAGGCGGACCCGACCGAGGACGTCAACGGCGCCGACGCCGCCGCGAAGATGGCCATCCTCGCGACGATCGCCTTCGGCTCGCGCGTGACGCTCGGCGACGTCTCCTTCGACGGCATCGAGCACGTGACGAGCGAGCACGTGCGCGCCGCGCGCGAGATGGAGATGGTCGTTCGCCTGATCGGCGCGGCCACGCTCGTCGGACGGGAAGGTCGACGTGCGCGTCGGCCCCGCTCTTGTCGACCGCCACCACCCGCTCGGCGCGGTCGAGGGAGCCTTCAACGCCGTGATGCTGCAGGGGGACGCCATCCGCGAGATCACGCTGGAGGGCCCGGGCGCCGGGGGCATGGAGACCGCCTCGGCAGTCGTCGCCGACATGGTCAGCGTCATCGGCACGACCGGCACCGGCTTCCTGCAAAACGACGCCTGCTGGCGCGAGCTCGACCGCCTGCCGAGCGCCGAGATGCGCTCGCCCTACTACCTCCGGATCGAGGTGGACGACGTCGCCGGCGTGCTCGCCCAGGTCGCCTTGCGGCTGGCCGCTCACCGGGTGTCGATCGCCCGGTTGATCCAGCACCAGGAGAACGGCTCCGCGACTCTTCACGTCGTTACCCACGAAGGCGCCGAGGGCGACCTCAGAAGCGCGCTCGAGGAGATCGAGTCGCTGCCCGAGACGAAGGCCCCGCCCTCCGCGCTGCCGGTCATCTCCGACCGCGGCGTCCCGGGCCTCGGCTGGGCCTAGTGGCCGCGAGTAGGGTCCGCAGCGTGACGATCCCGCTCGCAGAGCGCTACCGCGACCGCCTGCCCCTCACCGCCGCGACGCCGATCGTCTCGCTCGGCGAGGGCTCGACGCCGCTCCTCCGCGGCGCCGCGGCTCTCGGAGCGGCTGGGCGTCGAGCTCTGGCTCAAGTGGGAGGGCGGGAACCCGACGGGGAGCTTCAAGGACCGCGGGATGACGGTCGCCGTGTCGAAAGCGGTCGAGGAGGGCGCGGCAGCCGTCGTCTGCGCCTCGACCGGGAACACGGCCGCCTCCGCAGCGACGTACGCAGCCAGGGCCGGGATCGTGGCGGTCATCCTCCAGCCGGCCGGCGCCGTCGCGCGCGGCAAGATCGCCCAGGCGCAGGCCGTCGGCGCGCGGCTGCTCGAGGTGCAGGGCCCGTTCGAGGCCGCTCTCGATGCGGCGCGCGAGCTCGGGCGCCGCGGCACGCACGCGCTCGTCAACTCCCTGAACCCCTATCGCCTCGAGGGCCAGAAGACCGCCGCGTTCGAGATCGTCGAGGAGCTGGACGGCGCCCCGGACGTCCTTGCGCTCCCGTACGGCGGCGGCGGGAACACTCGCGCATACGTGCTCGGCTTCGACGAGGCCGGCGCGGGGCTCCCGCCCTTGCTCGCCGGCGAGGCCTCGGCCCGCGCCTTCACGATGGCGACCGCGATCCGCATCGCGGAGCCCGCGCACCGGCCGCAGGTCGAGGAGGCGATCGCGCGCTCCGGCGGGTCGATCGTGCCGCTCGTGGACGAGGAGATTCTCGCGGCCTGGCGCGACCTCGCCCAGCTCGAGGGCGTCTTCTGCGAGCCCTCGTCCGCGGCCGGCCTCGCCGCCCTCCGGCGCGAGCCGCCGAATGCCGGTGCCCGCGTCGTCTGCGTGATCACCGGCCACGGCCTGAAGGACCCGGACGCCGCCGCGCGCCTCTCCACTCCGCCGCTGCCGGTCCCGCCCGACCCCGATGCGATCGCCGAGGCAGCGTCGTGAAGGTCACGGTGCGTGCCCCGGCGACGACGGCCAATCTCGGCGCCGGCTTCGACTGCGCCGCCGTCGCGCTCGACCTCTGGAACGAGCTCGTGATCACGGACGGGGGCACGCCGGACCGCGGACACCTCGGCGTCCAGGCCTTCGAGCGGATCGACCCCGCGGACGGGCTCCGCTTCGAGTTCTTCGACCGCATCCCGCGCGAGCGCGGGCTCGGCTCGAGCGCTGCGGTGATCGCGCTCGGCCTCGTTGCAGCCGCGCACATCGCGGACAGGACGCCCGAGCCCGAGTGGCTGCTCCGCGAGGGCCTTCCGCTGGAGGGCCACGCCGACAACCTGGCGGCCGCGCTCGCCGGCGGCGCCTGCCTTACGTCCGGCGGCCGCATCCACCGCGTCGCCGACGGCGTGCCCGCGGTCCCGATTGCGCTCGTCCCGGAGACGACCCTTGCGACCGCCGAGGCGCGGGCCGCGCTGCCCGAGCAGATCCCCTTCGGAGACGCCGTCTTCTCCGTCGGGCGCTCCGCGCTCCTCGGCGCCGGCCTCGCCGCGCATTCGGAGGAGATCTTCGCGGCGTCGCTCAACGACCGCCTCCACGAGCCGTACCGCGCCGAGCATGCGCCGCTGCTCGAGGAGGTACGCCAGGAGCCTCCGGTCGGAGCTCTCGGCGCGACCATCTCCGGCTCGGGCCCCACCGTGATCGTCTGGGCGCACTCCCACCAGGCCGACGACTGCTCCGTCGAGCTGTCCAACCGCTTCCCGGACGTCGAGGTGCTCTGGCTCTCGACCTCCCCGAAAGGAGCCGAGGTGATATGAGCGACCCCTACGACCGCCCGTCCGACCCCGCGAAGCGCCACAGCGCCCCGCTCACCGACGGCCCCGAGCGCGCCCCCGCGCGCGCGATGCTGAAGGGGACCGGGCTCACCGACGAGGACCTTGCGCGGCCGCTGATCGGCGTCGCCACGACCTGGATCGAGACGATGCCGTGCAACCTCAACCAGCGCGAGCTGGCCCAGCACGTAAAGACCGGTGTCCGCGCGGCCGGCGGGACGCCGATGGAGTTCAACACGATCTCGGTCTCGGACGGCGTCTCCATGGGGACGGAGGGCATGCGCGCCTCGCTGGTCTCGCGCGAGGTGATCGCCGACTCGATCGAGCTCGTCGCGCGCGGCCACCTGCTCGACGGCCTCGTCTGCCTCGTCGGCTGCGACAAGACGATCCCGGCCGCCGTGATGGCGCTCGCGCGGCTCGACCTTCCCGGCCTCGTCCTCTACAACGGCTCGATCGCGCCCGGCCGCTTCCGCGGGAAGGACGTAACCATCCAGGACGTCTTCGAGGCGGTCGGCGCACACGCTGCCGGGAAGATGACCGGCGAGGAGCTCCACGAGCTGGAGGGCGTCGCCTGCCCCGGCGCGGGAGCGTGCGGCGGCCAGTTCACGGCGAACACGATGTCCACGGCGCTCGAGTTCCTCGGCATCAGCCCGGCCGGGCTGAACGGGATCCCCGCGCTGGTGCCGGCGAAGGCCGAGGCGGCCGAGCAGGCGGGGCGCCTGGTCATGGATCTCCTGCGCCGCGACGTGCGGCCTTCGCAGGTGCTCACGCTCGACGCGCTGGAGAACGCGATCGCGTCGATCGCGGCAACCGGCGGCTCGACCAACGGCGTCCTCCACCTGCTGGCCATCGCGCGCGAGCTCGGCATCCCGCTCTCCATCGACGACTTCGACAGGATCGCGTCCCGCACGCCCGTGGTCGCCAGTCTCAAGCCCGGCGGCCGCTTCGTGGCCACCGACATCTACGAGGCCGGCGGCGTCGCGCTCGTCGCGCGCGAGCTCCTCAAGCGGGAGCTGGTGCACGCGGGCGCGCCGAACGTGGACGGGCGCTCCCTGGGCGAGATCGCAGCGGCCGTCGTGGAGCGGCCCGGCCAGGAGGTCGTCGTGCCCATCGAGACGCCGTTGAAGCCGACAGGCGGGCTCGCGATCCTCTACGGCAACCTCGCGCCCGAGGGCTGCGTGGTCAAGCTCGCCGGGCACGAACGGCTCCTCCACCGGGGCCCGGCGCGGATCTTCGATTCCGAGGAGGCCTGCTTCGAGGCCGTGAAGGCGCGGCGGCTCGAGGCCGGCGACGTGGTCGTCATCCGCTACGAGGGCCCGGCCGGCGGGCCCGGCATGCGCGAGATGCTGCACGTCACCGCGGCCATCGTCGGCGAGGGTCTCGGCGACGAGGTCGCTCTCGTCACGGACGGGCGCTTCTCCGGCGCGACCCACGGGCTGATGGTCGGCCACGTCTCGCCGGAGGCCGCGCGCGGCGGGCCGCTCGCCGCTCTCCAGGACGGAGACGTCGTGGTCGTGGACGTCGAGGCCCGCGAGCTCCGCGCCGAGCTCTCCGATGACGAGCTCGCCGCCCGGCTCGCCGACTGGCGACCGCCGGAGCCCCGCTACACGCAGGGCGTGTTCGCCAAGTATGCGGCGCTCGTCTCCTCGGCCTCCGAGGGCGCGGTCACGAGCTCGCCGCTGTGAGGATCGCGCTTCTCCCCGGCGACGGCATCGGGCCGGAGGTGACGGCCGCGGCGGCGCGCGTCCTGCGCGAGCTGCCGCTCGACCTCGAGCTGGAGGAGCACCTCTTCGGCGGCGCCGCCATCCACGCGACCGGCGACCCGCTCCCTCCGGAGACGCTCGCGGCCGCGCAGGCCGCCGACGCCGTCCTCATGGGTGCGGTCGGGGCGCCCGGGTTCGACGGCGCCGCAGTGCGGCCCGAGCAGGGGCTCATCCGCCTGCGCGGCGTGCTCGACGTGTACGCGAACCTCCGCCCCGCCCGCGGCGACGGCATCGACCTGCTCGTGGTCAGGGAGCTGGTCGGAGGCCTGTACTACGGCGCCCGCGGCGTCCGCGACGACGGCACCGTCTTCGACACGATGGAGTACCGCCCCGACCAGGTCGAGCGCATCGCGCGCCGCGGGTTCGAGCTCGCGCGGGCCCGCCGCCGGCACGTCACCTCCGTCGACAAGGCGAACATCCTGGACACGTCGAGGCTCTGGCGCGAGACGGTGGAGCGCGTCGCCGCCGACTTCCCGGACGTCGAGCTGGAGCACATGCTGGTGGACAACTGCGGCCTGCAGCTCGTGATCGCGCCCGGTCGCTTCGACGTCCTCCTCACGGAGAACACCTTCGGCGACATCCTCTCCGACGTCGCCGCGGGCATGACCGGCGGGCTCGGCCTCGCCGGCTCGGCGAGCCTGGGCGACGGCCGCCCCGGGCTGTTCGAGCCGGTGCACGGCTCGGCGCCCGACATCGCCGGCAAGGGGATCGCCAACCCCGCGGCCATGCTTCGCTCGGCGGCGCTCATGCTCGCCCACGGGCTCGACGAGCCGGCCGAGGCGGCGCGGCTGGAGGCGGCGGTCGACGCCGCGCTGGAGAGCACGCCCCCGCCGGATCTGGGCGGCACCGCGACCACCTCCGAGCTCGTAGACGCCGTGCTCCGCGCGCTCCAGCCTTGACGCGCGTCCGCCGCGACAGGTAGCCTCCGCCGTTCCGAGTCGCCGAGGAAGGCGGCCCGGAGAGGCATCGAGGCCTCAGGAGCGCTTCGGCTCCTGGGGCTTTTTTCGTGGTCCTGGAGAGGAGGGGCGATGGTGAAGGTCGAGGCGGTGGTGCTGAGAGAGCGGATCGAGACGGTCATCGAGGCCGTAGAGACCGAGGCCGGCCATGTCGGTGTGACGGTGATCGAAGCGGTCGGCCACGGCCGCCAGCGCGGGATCACCCACGAGTACCGCGGGCGCATCTTCGAGTCGCGGTTCCTGCCCAAGGCGCTGCTCATGTTCGTCGTCGAGGACGACCGGGCCGAGGCCGTGGTTGCCACGATCGTCGACTCGGCGCGGAGCGGCAACGAGGCGGGCGACGGGATCGTCTGGACGTCCCGCGTCGAGAACGTCACCCACAACCGGACGGGACTCAGCCTGGAGGAGGTCGAGGCGGCATGACCACCAAGGAGCTCGCAATCGCCACGAGCACGGTCTGGGTGATCTTCGCCGCCGTGCTGGTCATGTTCATGCAGGCCGGCTTCGCCTTCCTCGAGGCCGGGCTGACGCGGATGAAGAACGTCGGGCACATCGCCGCCAAGAACGTGCTCGTGCTCGCCCTCGCATCGATCGTCTACTACTTCGTCGGCTTCGGGCTTGCGTTCGGCGACGGAGGCAACGGCCTCGTGGGCGGGTCCGGCTTCGCGCCCTCGGTGGACGAGCTCCTGAGCGTCGGGGCCGCGCCGTTCTCCTGGTTCTCCTCGATCCCTGGCGCCGCCGGCTACCTCTTCGAGGTCGTCTTCTGCGCGGTCTCGCTGGCGATCGTCTGGGGCGCGATGGCGGAGCGCACGCGCCTCTGGGTCTACTTCGCCTTCGGCGTCGCGTACACGCTCATCTACTCCATCGTCTCCCACTGGATCTGGAGCCCGGACGGGTGGCTCTTCGCCCGCGGGATGCAGGACTTCGCCGGCTCGACGGTCGTTCACTACCAGGGCGCGCTCGCCGGTCTCGCCGGCGCGCTGCTCCTCGGCCCGCGCATCGGCAAGTTCGCCTCCGACGGGAAGCCGAACGCGATTCCCGGCCACAACATGGCGTACACGACGCTCGGCGTCCTGATCCTCTGGTTCGGCTGGTTCGGGTTCAACCCGGGCTCGACGCTCAGCGTCGACTTCGGCGGCGTCGGCTTCTTTTCGTACGTCGCCCTGAACACGAACATCGCGGCGGCGGCCGGCGTCCTCGGCGCAGTGATGACGTCGTGGATCGTCGTGAAGAAGCCCGACCTCTCGATGATGCTGAACGGCGCCATCGCGGCGCTGGTCGCGATCACTGCGGCGTGCGCGTTCGTGGCGCCGTGGGCGGCGATCGTGATCGGCTTCGTCGCCGGGATCATCGTCGTGCTCGGCGCGCTCGCTGTCGAGCGGGCCCGCATCGACGACCCGATCGGCGCGATCGCCGCGCACGGCATGGCGGGCGTCTGGGGCACGCTCGCGCTCGGATTCCTCACCGTGCCCGAGCTCGCCTCCAACCTCGCGACCGGCTCGGCAGGCCTCTTCTACGGCGGCGGCCTGCACCAGCTGGGCGTCCAGGCGCTCGGCCTCGCCACGGTGGGAATCTTCACCTTCGGTGCGTCCTTCCTCGTCCTCTTCGCCATGAAGGTGACGGTGGGAATTCGCGCCGAGCCGGAGACCGAGACGGCCGGTCTCGACGTCTCCGAACATGGGATGTGGGGCTACCCCGAGTTCTACATCCCGGTCCCCGGCGGCTACGGAACCGAGTCGCACGGGCATCTGCTCGGGCACGGCTCGCCAGCGCGTCGAAGCACCGCCGGTGCGGGCCGAGCCGGTCACCGAAGCCGGCTGAGCCATCCCCCCGCAAGCGCCGGGCGTCCACACGGGCGCCCGGCGCCCCTCCTTGCTCCCTTACGGAAGTGCGCGCGTGTCGACCGGGGAGGGGCGCGCGGCCTCGAAGGCGTCGATCATGGCCTCGTGCCGGAGCGTGAGCCCGATGTCGTCGAGGCCCTCGAGCAGGCGGCGCCGGTCGAAGGCGTCGAACTCGAAGTCGTACGGGCCGACGGTCTGCTCCTCGAGGTCGACGGTCAGCTCGAGCGCCCGACCCCTTCGCCATCAGCGCCCGCACGTCGTCCTCGGGGAGGGTGACGGTGAGGAGTCCGATCTTGAGCGAGTTGGTGCGGAAGATGTCGCCGAACGACGGGGCCACGATCACGTCGAAGCCGTAGTCCTGCAGCGCCCAGGCGGCGTGCTCGCGGGACGACCCGCAGCCGAAGTTGCGCCCGGCCAGGAGGATCGCCGCGCCTTTCGCCTCGGGCCGGTTGAGCTCGAAGCCGTCCTCCTTGGCCCAGTCGAAGAAGAGGAACTCGCCGAAGCCCGTCGCGCTCGATCCGCTTCAGGAACTGCTTCGGGACGATCTGGTCGGTGTCGACGTCGGCGCGGTCGAGCACCGCGACGCGTCCGGTCGTACGCCGGAAAGGCCTCACGCCACCGGCTCCAGCGCGAGCTCGCGGACGTCGACGAAGTGGCCGGCGAGCGCGGTCGCGGCCGCCATCGCCGGGCTGACGAGATGCGTGCGCCCGCCGCGGCCCTGGCGTCCCTCGAAGTTGCGGTTGGAGGTCGACGCGCAGCGCTCGCCCGGCTGCAGGATGTCGGGGTTCATGCCCAGGCACATGGAGCACCCGGCCCGGCGCCACTCGAAGCCGGCAGCCTCGAAGACCCGGTCGAGCCCTTCCTCCTCGGCCTGACGCTTCACGCCGGCCGAGCCGGGGACGACGAGCGCCCGCACGCGTGGGTGGACGTGCTTGCCTGCGACGACGCCCGCCGCTTCGCGCAGGTCCTCGATGCGCGCGTTCGTGCAGGAGCCGATGAAGACGCGGTCGACCTCGATGTCCTGGATCGGCGTGCCCGGCTCGAGGGCCATGTACGCCGAGCGCGCGCTCGGCGGCGTCGCGCTCGGCGGGGTCGTCGAAGTCCGCCGGGTCAGGGACGACGCCGTCGACGGCGACGACCATGCCGGGGTTCGTCCCCCAGCTCACCTGCGGCGCGAGCTCGCGGACGTCGAGCTCGATCACGCGGTCGTACGCCGCGTCCGGGTCGGACGGGAGCTCGCGCCAGCGGTCGAGCGCCCGCTCCCACTCGACGCCCTGGGGCGCCGCCGGCCGGCCCTCGAGGTAGGCGAAGGTCGTGTCGTCCGGCGCGATCATCCCCGCGCGCGCACCGGCCTCGATCGACATGTTGCAGATCGTCATGCGCCCCGCCATCGGCAGAGCGCGGACGACCTCGCCGGCGTACTCGATCGACGTAGCCGACCCCGCCCGCGACGCCGATCCGTCCGATCGCGCCGAGGATCACGTCCTTGGCGGTCACGCCCAGCGGCGAGCGCGCCGCCGAACTCCAGGCGCATCGTCTTCGGCTTGCGCTGCGGCAGGGTCTGCGTCGCCAGCACGTGCTCGACCTCCGAGGTGCCGATGCCGAACGCGAGCGCGCCGACGGCGCCGTGCGTGGAGGTATGGCTGTCGCCGCAGACGATCGTCATGCCCGGCTGCGAAAGCCCGAGCTCGGGGCCGATCACGTGGACGATCCCCTCGCGCCCGCTGCCGGTCGCGTACAGGCGGACGCCGAACTCCTCGCAGTTTCGCCGCAGCGCCTCGAGCTGCGCGGCGGCGAGATCGTCGGCCGGACGGTCGTCGGTGGGGACGTTGTGATCCATCGTCGCGAGCGTCAGATCGGGCCGCCGCACCTTCCGGCCCGACAGACGCAGGCCCTCGAAGGCCTGCGCGGAGGTCACCTCGTGGACGAGGTGGAGGTCGACGTAGAGGAGCGGCGCCTCGTCCTCGGGCTCGGCGACGAGGTGGGTCTCCCAGACACGGTCGAAGAGCGTCTTTCCCATCGACATATTGTGGCGATTCGGCGCTGCCTCCGAGAGCAGACATCTGCGGGTTGTCGCGTCGGATTGGGTACCGTCGCGCCGATGGGCGACCGCGTCCTCTCGGTTCGCGACCTGAATCGCGCGCTGCTCGCGCGCCAGCTTCTTCTCCAGCGGTCGAGGCTGCCGCTCGTCCGCGCGCTCGAGCGGGTCGGCGGCATCCAGGCCCAGTACGCGCCTTCGTCCTACATCGGGCTCTGGTCCCGGCTGGAGCGGTTCGCCCTCGCAGACCTGACGCGGGCCCTCGAGCAGCAGCGCGCCGTGCAGGGCACGCTGCTGCGCTCGACGATCCACCTCGTCTCGGCAGGCGACTACTGGGCCTTCGCCGTGGGCAGCCGCGCGGGTCGCCGGGAGACCTGGCTGCGGTTTGACAAGAAGCGGTTCTCGGACGCCGACATGCAGTCGGTGGCGGAGGCC
Source organism: uncultured Actinomycetes bacterium (assembly GCA_963794055.1). Taxonomy (GTDB): domain Bacteria; phylum Actinomycetota; class Thermoleophilia; order Gaiellales; family Gaiellaceae; genus JAIBJN01. The sequence continues at coordinate 17,732 of CAWCCL010000001.1, read as the reverse complement.
GTGCAGGCCGAGCTGACCGGTCGCACCAGGCACCGTGACGAGCTCCTCGAGCTCGCCCGCAAGCGCGACCCGGAGCGGCCGACGCACCTCTGGAACGGGCTCAGCGCCTGGGTCGACCTCGTGCGGGCGCCTCCGTCAGGCACCTGGGAGCGCCGCCGCGCCGACCTCTACGCGCTCGCCGAGGACTGGATCGGGCCGCCGGACGCGACTCCCGAGAGCGGGGTCGCGCTCCTCCTGCGCCGCTACCTCACAGGCTTCGGGCCGGCGAGGCTGGCGGACGCGGCCAACTGGGCCGGCCTCCCGGTCGGCGCGCTCGAGCCGGCCGCCGAGCGCCTGACCCTGCGCCGCTTCCGGGACGAGGACGGCCGCGAGCTGCTCGATCTCCCCCGCGCGCCGCTCCCGGGCGGCTCAAGCCGGCGCCCGTCCGCTTCCTGCCGACCTGGGACGCCACGCTCCTCGTCCACGCGCGCGCGGACGCAGATCCTCCCGGAGCGGTTCCGCCCGCTCGTCTTCGACACGAAGACGCCGCACTCGACGCCGACGTTCCTGGTCGACGGCGCGGTGGCCGGAAAGTGGAAGGTGGAGCGGAGCGGGAAGAAGGCGACGCTGAGCCTGGAGCCGTTCGAGCCGCTAGCGGCCGGCGCGAAGCGCGAGCTGCGCGAAGAAGCGGAGCGCCTGGTGCACTTCGTCGAGCCGGACGCCGGGTCGCACTCCGTGCGGGCGCGCTAACAACCCGCAATGCCATCCGGGCCAGAGCCGTCCTGCTCGCGACACGGCTCATCCCGTCGTAGAATCTGAGTGATGCTTGTCCTGCGCATTGGGTTCACAGTCGCTGTCATGGCTGTCGTCGTCTGGCTGCTACTCACCGGGAAACCGCTGGGCGCCCTACTCATCGTCCCGCTTCTCGCCATCTGGATTCGCCGCGCGGCGGAATCGGGACGCTTGACGCGTTTCTCCAAGCACTTCGCCAAGCCCTCTTAGCGGCGAATCTCGAGCACCTCGGCGGAGTAGAGGTCGTACGGGAGCTGCCTGAGGACGCGCTGCCGCGGCTCCGGCACGGTCAAGAACGCGGTCGATCGCGCGTTCGCTGAGCCACCCGAGCTCGGGCGCGGGCGCGAGCACCGCCTCCACGGCGGCCCGGTCTCCCCCGAGTGCGACGAACTCGCCCGGTCCCGCCATCGGCGCAAGAACGGCGGCTGCGATTTCGGCCGCTTCGTCCACCAGCTCACGCACCTGCTCCTCCCGGCGTCGGCGGAATCGATTCGCGGACGAGCCGCCCTTCTTGTGGCGGTTCTTGACGAAGCGCGAGCCGACCTTCGACGCGACGAGCCGCTCCCCCTCGAAGACGCCGACTGCGTAGCCGCCGAGCCGGGCGAGCAGCACGGCACGACATGGTCGGCGGCGATCTCCTCCAGCAGCGGCGCGACGAACACCTCGTCGTACTCGGCCCTCGTGTGCGAGGCCGAAGGACGGCGTATCGGCGAAACCCGCTCGATCGTCGGGCTCGATTCGGACTAGTCCGTCGGCATAGTCGTTCGCCCGGGCGTCCCTTCGAGCGGCGCGAGCCGCTTGCGGAGGTTCTCCCGCCCGATGTAGCGGCGCCTAGACGCGGGGTGCTCCGGCGAGCTCGCGACGGTCGCGCCTTCGGCCGAGTCGCTCTCGTAGCCACCGACGAGCGGTGGCGGCCAGCTCGTCGCGCACCGCCGTGCGGACGGCTCCCGTGCCGCGGCCGTGGATGACCCGGACGCTCGGTAGACCGGCGAGCGCCGCGTCGTCGACGAAGGATCGAACCGCATCGCGGGCTTCCTGGGCGGCACGCCACGCAGATCGAGCTCGTCCGAGACGTCGCCGCGCGCGGCCGCGACCACGCGCACCGTAGCCCGGCTCCGTGCTCGTAGCGCCGCCGCCGGCGTCCGGGCGAAGCCGCGCGAGCGCGATGCGAATCCGGTGGCCGCCAGCTCCGACGACCTCCGCGTCGTCGCCGTCGATCGCGACGATCGTGCCGCGCACGCCCGGATCCGCCGCCTCGACCGGATCGCCGGGCGCGAGCGGCGCGTGCAGGGGCAAGGGCCGTCGAGCGCACGCAGGGCCTGCTCGGCTCGAGCAGCCCGGGTCGACGCCTCGCCGAGGCGCCGGTCGCGGCCCGCTCGGCCCGCTCGGCCTCCCCCGGTGACCGCGCGCCTGACTCGTCGCTGACGGCGTCGGGCGGTTCGGATTTCCTCACGGAGCGCGTCGAGCTCTGCCCGCGCGGCCGCGAGGTCGCGCTCTGCGTCTGCGATGGCGAGTTCGCGCTCCTTCGCGGCCGACGCGCGCACCTTCTCGATCTCGGCAGCGAGCTCCGCCTCGCGCTCCGCGCGCCGCCACCGCCGGGCCGCTGCCTCGACCGCTCGTCGCTCCGCCGCCTCGCGCGCCTCCTGCCGCTGCCGCTCCGCCGACTCGGCCTCGACGAGAAGCTCGGCGACCCGGAGCCGCTCGGGCCCGACCCGGGCGCGCGCGTCCTCGACGACGTCCGCGTCGAGCCCCAGGCGCTGCGCGGTCTCGAGCGCGTGCGACGTCCCGGGCCGGCCCAGCGCAACCCGGTAGAGCGGCTCGTGCGTCTCGGGATCGAGACCCGTGGCGGCGTTCGCGACCCCGTCGGTCGCACTCGCCCACTCCTTCAGCTCCGGGTAGTGCGTCGTCACGACCGTCAGTCGGGCCTGGTCGGCGAGGCGGGCGACGAGGGCCTGAGCCAGCGCCGAGCCCTCGACCGGGTCGGTGGCGGAGGCGAGCTCGTCGATAGGACGAGCGACCGTTGCGTGGCGGCGCCGCAGGATCGCGATGAGGTTCCGGACGTGGGCGGAGAAGGTCGAGAGGCTCATCTCGATCGACTGCTGGTCGCCGATGTCCGCGAGCACGGTGTCGAACACGGGCAGGGCGGTGATCGCGGCCGGTGGTCGCAGGCCCGCCTGGTGGAGCAGAGCGGCGAGGCCGAGCGTCTTCAGCGCCACCGTCTTGCCTCCGGTGTTCGGCCCGCTGATGACGAGCGCCTGCAGGGGCCCGAGCTCGAGGTCGATCGGGACCGCGACCGCCGGATCGAGCAGGGGATGGCGCGCTCCGACCAGCCGCACGTCGTCGGAGGGCTCGACCGGAGCGCCGCGCCAACACCGGACAGGACGCCGCGGGCGATCGCAAGGTCGATCTCTGCAGCGGCCTCAACCAGGGTCCGAACCTCCTCGGCCCGATCGGCGACCGCGGCCGTCAGCTCGCGCAGGATCCGCTCGACCTCTTCGCGCTCCGCGCCCGCCGCCTCCGATTGCCGGTTGCTCAGCTCCACGACCTCGAACGGCTCGATGAACAGCGTCTCGCCCGAGCTGGACGCGTCGTGGACGACGCCGGGCACTGCACGCCGCGAGCTCGCCTTGACGGCGAGCACAGGCCGACCGCCCCGCTGGGTGACGAAGTCCTCCTGGAGGTGCTCGCGCAACTCGCTCCTGCGCGCGAGCCGGCGCAGCTCCTCCGCGACCCGGTGCCGGCCCTCGCGCAGCTCCTTGCGAAGCCGCCGGAGCCGCGGCGAGGCCGTGTCGCGCAGGTCCGAGCCGTCGTTCTCGACACGGCTCTCGATCTCCTCGCCGAGCTGCCGGAGCCCGGCGTCGATGGGAGCCGCAAGCTCGTTGAGCAGGGGCGCCGGCTCGGCCTGCGCCTCGAGCCCGGCCCGAGCTGCGAGCCCGCCGGCGATCGCGCCGGCGAGCTCGCTCAGCTCCGCGGCCGAGAGCATGCCGCCGCGCTCGGCGCGGGTGGCGGCCGCGCGCACGTCGTGAATCCCACCGAAGCGGCGGCTCGGCAGATGCGTCGAGGAGCGCGATCGCCTCGGCCGTCAGCGACTGCCGGCCGGCCACTTCCGCAGGGTCCGGCGACGGCGCGAGCGAGCGGGCAAGCTCGGCGCCGTACGACGTCGAGGCCGCCCCGGCGAGCCGCTCGGCGATCGCCGGAAACTCGAGCACCGCGAGAGCATTCGGATCCACGCGGATGAGTGTAGGGCTCCCGGGATCACCCTTCCGTCGCCGCTGCGTCGGAACAAGCTGGTTACCGTGCCACTAGCGTGCCCTACGAGTTGTCGGCAACCGAGCTTGCTGCGGCGTATCGTCGCGGCGAGCTGTCGCCGGTGGACGCGACCGAGGCGATCCTCGCCCGGATCGAGGCCGTCGACGGCTCGGTGAACGCGTTCGTGACGGTCACTGCCGAGCGCGCGCTGGCCGATGCTCGTGCGGCCGAGCTTTCGATCAGAAGCGGCGAGGGTGGGCCACTGGCCGGGATCCCGTACACCCTCAAGGACATGATCCTGACGAAGGGGATTCCGACCGGCCGCGGCTCCTTGGTCTGGAACGACCCTTCGCCGGCGGCCGACGCGCCGGTCGCGGAGCGGCTCGCTGCCGCCGGCGGCGTGCTGCTGGGCAAGACGACCACGCCCGAGCTGGGGTGGAAGGGCGATTCGGGGAACCGACGCAACGGCCCATGCCACAACCCGCGACGGCACGGGCGGACAGCAGGCGGTTCGAGCGGCGGAGCCGCGGCCGCCGCGGCAGGCCTGATGGGACCCCTGCACCAGGGCTCAGACGGTGCCGGTTCGATCCGGATCCCCGCCGGGTTCTGCGGCGTGGTCGGCCTCAAGCCGACCTTCGGGCTGACCCCGCAGTACCCGCCGAGCGCCGTCGAACCCCTCTCGCATATCGGCCCGATCACGCGCACCGTCGCCGACGCCGCGCTCATGCTCGACGCGATGGCCGGAATCGACGAGCGCGACCGCGCCACCGTTCCGCTCGAGCCCGCCTATGCCGCCGCGCTCGAGCAGCCCCTGCCGCCGCTTCGGATCGCGTTCAGCCGCGACCTCGGCTACGGCCTCGTCGATCCGGCCGTGGCCGACGCCGCGGCGAGGGCGGCATCCGTCTTTCGCGACCTCGGCCACACCGTCGACGAGCCCGACATCGACCTGGACGATCCGTTCTGGATCGTCGATGCCATCTGGTCGACCGGGATGGCGGCGCTCCACCGAGACCGGTTCGCCGACGTCCGGGACCGGCTCGACCCCGGCCTCGTACGCGTGATCGAAGCCGGCCTCCGGGTCGACGGCCCGACGCTCGCCGCGGCGATCCAGGGACGGCTGAGGTTCTGCGATGCGGCCAGGGAAGCCATGGCCGGCTACGACCTGCTGATGACACCAACCCTGCCGTGCACGGCATTCGCGGCCGGCGACGACCAGCCCAAGACGATCGCGGGCACACCCGTCAGCTATCTGGGCTGGACAGTGTTCACGTATCCGTTCAACATCACCGGCCAGCCTGCCATCACGATGCCCTGCGGCGAAGTGGACGGCCTCCCGGTGGGACTGCAGATCGTCGGCCGCCGATTCGAGGACGCACTCGTCTTGCGAGCAGCCATGGCCTTCGAAGCCTCGAGCTGAAGCCTGGCAAGGACCTCTCGAACACCGGACCACCGGGAGCGATGTCCCGGTGGTCCGTGCTGCGGGCGCCTGTTCAGCGAAGCGAGACCGCGACCTGCTCCAGGAGGTCCATCGCATCCTGCATGCCGGCCTCCATGCCAGAGTCGATGTGCGCGTCGCGGTGCTCCTTGCTCGAGTGCTCCACGAGGATCGTGAGCGTCGTGCGCCCGTCCACCTCGGTGAGCGTCAGGGTGTCCACCGCTTCCCCGTCGGGCATGCCCTCGTAGACCTCGGTCGAGACGAGCCGCTCGTTGGGGACGATCTCGCGGTACTCGCCGTGGAAGCCGACCTCGAATCCGCCCTCGGTCGTCACCATCACATACCGCCACTTGCCGCCGACCCGCAGGTCGATCTCGGCGATCGTCACCTCGCCACGGTTTGCGCTCCACCAGCGCTTGACCAGCTCGGGCGTCGTCCACGCCTTGTACACGAGGTGCTTAGGCGCGTCGAACTCCCGCGTGATGAGGATCTGCTCATCCGTGGGGAGCGTCACCGTCGCCGTCCCGCTACTTGTCACTGCCTCCATTTCCTTCCTCCTTCTCTTTTAGCTCCTCCAGCACGACATCCAGCTGGTCGAACCGCTCCGACCACGAGCGCTCGTAGGTCTTGACCCAGTCGTGAATGGGCCTGAGCGCGTGGCCGTTCAGCCGGTACAGCCGCTGCCGACCTTCGGTACGCACGTCAACCGCTCCCACTTCTCGGAGCACCCGCAGGTGCTTGGAGACCTGCGGCTGAGCCAGGCCGAGCAGCGTGACGAGGTCGTTCACGGGGCGCTCCCCGCCGGCGAGGACGTCCAGGATTTGTCGCCGCCGGGGCTCGGCCACCGCGTTGAACGCGTCTGCTGTCGTCGCTGCTCGTGCCACGGGTGAATCATATACCTATATAGGAATATGTCAAGCCGTGTGGCGAGCCTGAGACCGGGTGCTCAAGTGAGAGCCCTCTCGCCCAGCCGAGGGCAGTTGGGGTCATGCATCGAGTCGGAGCACGACCTCGTCCGTTTCCTCGTTGCGCCCATGAGCGAACTCGCGCCCCTCGCCCACGATACGAAAACCGCACTTCGTCAACACACGAATCGAGGCGGCGTTATCGCTCGCAGCGTGAGCGTAAAGCGGACGGGTTGCCTCCAGCTGCAAGAACTCTTGTAGGGCACGCGTGGCAATGCCGCGGCCCCAATCTTCACGGCCGATCCAATAGGTGACCTCGCGGTGACCCTCCAAGTCGAAGCTCGCAATGTGACCCACGACTCGACCGTCGATCTCGACGACCCTGTTCGTCGTAGAGCCGTCGCTCCTCAGCCGCGCCCACCGTCGCTCGAAGTTCGTTCGATCATCGGCCTCCGGCGAAGTGAACGCGGCCATCCGGATCGCGTCGGGCTCCCTCGAGTGCTCGAACAGCACGCCGAGATCACGATCCTCGATCTCGCGAAGGACAAGCTGTCCCGAGCCCTCCCGCACGGCCGTAACGCTAACAGCAGTTTGAGCGTACTTGCCGCAAACTCGGGTGACGGTAAGACTCGTCGCACGCCGGCGTCGCGTAGCTTGAGACCGTCTCCGATCGACCGATGTCCGCTCAGCCCCGGCGTCAGTCTCCACGACGATCTTGCGATCGCACCCAGGCGGCGAAGGCCTCGATCGCATCGACGACGGTCTCGAAGCGGAGGGAGTGGAACAGGTCGAACGTGTGCTGCGCCCCGGGCAGCTCGGCGTAGACAACCGCATTGGACGAGGTGCTCCGCAGCCGCTCGACGAAGAGTCGGGCGTCTTCCACGAGCACCACCGTGTCCTGATCGCCGTGGGCCACGAAGAACGGTGGCGCATCCGCTCCGACGTATGCCAGGGGTGAGGAGGGTGGTTGCTCGTTGGTGCCGTGGCGACCGTAGTAGCCGTACAGGGAAACGGCGGCGGTGACTGAAGTGTCCGCACGCTCAAAACCAGGCTGGAACGCGGGGTCGTTGGGCGTGAGGGCAGCCAACGACGCCAGATGACCTCCTGCGGAGCTCCCCGCCGCGAACACCACAGCCGGGTCGGCGCCGTACTCGTGGCCATGTTCGCGCACCCAAGCGATCACCTTCTTCACGTCGATCAAGTGATCAGGGAACCTCGCGGACGGACTCAGGCGGTAGTTCGCGCTGATGCACACCCAACCCTGGCTCGCGAGGCGGTAGATGAGGGGTCGCGCCTCGTTGTTCTTTCTGCCGCGGCGAAACGCTCCTCCGTGGAGGTAGACCAGCGTGGGTCCGCCCGACGGATGGGAGCGATGGCGATAGATGTCGAGCAGATTCCATTTGCCCGCGTTGCCGTAGCTGATGTTCGCCATCCGCTCCACATCGCGACGGCGGACGAAGAACGGCCCGAACAGGATGCGGGCCAATGGAAGTCGGCGGCGCAGCCGAGCGGCCCTCTCGGCGTCGATGGCGGACCGCCAACCAACGCCGAGGCCCTCACTCAGTGCATGCTCAATCGCCGTGTCCGTCCGTAGCGCTCGGCGGACGACGACCACGAGCCCGACCGTCGTCAGGACGGCCAGACCGAATCCGACCCAACCGACCGGCGTGTCGATGTCACCCTGGCCAACGGCCAACAACGTCGAGGCGAGAAGCAAATAGAAGGCAACGAACGGCAGCTCGTTGACCAGGAAGCCGAACCAGTAGCTCCTGTTCGATGGGCTCGACCGCCGCGGTCGCGGTGGCGCCAGGGCGAACACGGTGCACAACGCCATCAGCGCAGTCGTCACTAGATAGCCGATCGGCATGAGCGCTCCTTGAAGTCACCCCTGGCGGCGCTGCCAGAGCTAAGCACTCGCACGTAGCAACGGGGCCGCGGTTGGGCTAACGAAGCAGAAGAACTGGGGCTTGACAGCACGATTATCTAACGGTTATCTTATCGCAGCTAACTGTTAGGGAGGTCTGCGTTGGTGCCGCAAGAAGTTGCCGTGTCGATCAAAGAGCCGTCTCAGGGCTACCAGTTGCGGGTCGTGCAGGAGGTCTTGCTTGCGCTGCTGGCCAAGGAGGCGTCTCACGGTTACGAGCTGCGCGCCCGGCTTCAGCTTGCGCTTGGCCCGCTGGCGGAGGCGCTGAATGCAGGCCAGGTGTATGTGACGCTGACTCGGCTCGAGAAGGCCGGCCTGGTGACCTCGGAGCGCGTCGGCCAGACCGATCGCCCGGACCGCAAGGTTTACGAGCTGACCGCGGCGGGGCGCGCGCGGGTCATGGAGTGGCTGGAGGATACGAGCTGGCCGAAGCCCGCGCCGGCGGAGTTCCATCTGAAGCTCGTTGCCGCCGCGGCAGCCGGACTGGGCGACCCGGTGCGGCTCGTGGACGCGCAGCGGCACGAGCTGTTGGCCGGGTTGGCCGCCGTGCAGCGGGCCGCGTTGGCGGAGCCGGACGGTTCGGTCGCGGCGCTTCTGCTCGAGGGCGTGGTGCTGAGGCTGCAAGTGGACCTGCGCTGGCTCGAGGCCTGCGCGCGCTACTGGAACGCAACGAAGGGATGATCATGAACGCCAACGAGTCGCTGTCGCGCGTGGGGCCGGTCTTGCGCACGCGCGGTTTGGAGAAGGAATACGGCCGGGGCGAGGGCCTCGTGCACGCGCTCAATGCGGTCGAGCTCGAGGTGGCCTCGGGCGAGACGCTGGCCGTGATGGGGCCGAGCGGCTGCGGCAAGTCGACGCTGCTGCACTTGCTGGGGGGACTGGAACGCCCGTCGGCCGGGGAGGTGTGGCTGGCGGGGCAGCGCATCGACCAGCTGAGCGAGAAGGCGCTGGCACGCCTGCGCCGCCACGCGATCGGCTTCGTCTTCCAGGCCTTCCACCTGATGGACGAGCTCACCGCCGTGGAGAACGTCGAGCTGCCCGCGCTGCTGGCCGGGCGGTCCCCCCGCGCGGCACGACGCCGCGCCGCCGAGCTGCTGGAACGGGTCGGGCTCACCGACCGGGCCAAGCATCTGCCGTCGGCGCTCTCGGGCGGCGAGCGTCAGCGGGTCGCGATCGCGCGCGCGCTCAGCAACGAGCCGCTCGTCGTCCTCGCCGACGAACCGACCGGCAACCTCGACAGCGCCGCCACCCTGGACGTGCTCCGGCTCCTCGACGGCCTGCGCTCGTCCGGGCAGACGCTGCTCATCGTCACCCACGACTCCCGGATCGCTGCAACCGCCGACCGGCTGATCTCGATGCGCGACGGCGCCTTCGTCGAGGAGACCAGGCTGACCCACGGCACCACCGGCCGGCTCGCAGAACTCGCCGGACTGGAGGGCTGAGCCCATGGGTCGCATCCTCCTCATCTGCCGCCTCGCCGCCCGCGACCTGCACCGGCGCCCCGCAGAAGCCGCGCTCCTCCTGGTGGCGATCATCGCCGCCACGACCACGCTGACCCTCGGGCTCGTCCTGCACGGGGTCACCGACAAACCCTACCAAAGCACCCGGGAGGCCACAGCCGGGCCCGACGTCGTGGCCAGTGTGAGCGGGGACGCGTTCCTCGGTCAGTCCGCCGACCTCGCCGCGCTCAAGGCACTGACCGATGCTCCCGGCGTCACCGACTACAGCGGGCCATACCCGCTCATCGGGGTGGAGCTCGAGGCGAACGGCCTCACCGCTCGAGACTTTCGCGGGAAGGACCTCGGTGGGGCGGGGGCGTGGGCACAAGGCCGCGACCCCGCGGCGGCCGCGGTCGACCAACCCGAGCTGGCCCAAGGCGGCTGGGTACGCGATGGCGGAGTGGTCCTCGAGGCCGGCTTCGCCGACGCGCTCGAACTGGCCGTCGGGGACGAGATCACCCTGCGGACCCGTGTGTGTGGGCTCATGATTCGCGGCGAGGATCCAGACTGTCGCGTGGCGAATAGTCGCTCGTTCGAGGTTGTGGGTGTGGCGGTCACCGCCGCCGCGAGGCCATATCCGGGTGTGTGCTTCGGCCACGACTGCCCCGAGATCGCCGAGGCCATGGAGAGCCAGCCGCTCGCTGACCCGGCAGAAGAAGAGCCGACGATCCCCGCCGATGCCGAGGGACCCGAAGAGCCAATCGAGCCCGGCCTGGTGTGGCTCACCGAGGCGGATGCCCGCGGTCTCGCCCCCATGGAGGCAGGTCTCTCCTACGTCGTCAACCTGAAGCTGGCCGACCCGACCACCGCGCCGGCCTTCGTCAACGATCGCTTCCCGACGAGCTGGACCGCACCATTCATGCAGCAATGGCAGGACATCCGCGACGCGCACGATCAAGATGTCAAGGACACGGCGGAAGTCCTGCGGACGGGCAGCTGGCTGCTTGGGTTGCTCGCCGTGGCCGGCGTCGCGGTTCTCGTCGGCGGCCGGATGGCCGACCAGACGCGACGTGTCGGACTGCTCAAAGCGGTCGGCGGCACTCCGCGCCTCGTTGCTGTCGTGCTGCTCGCCGAGTACATGGCCCTGGCGCTGGTCGCGGCGGGGGTCGGACTGGCGGCCGGATGGCTGGCCGCCCCCCTGCTGGCCGATCCCGGTGCCGACCTCATCGGCAGCGCAGGCGCGCCCTCCCTCACCCTGTCCACGGTGGGCGTGGTCACGGCCGTGGCGCTCGGGGTCGCGGCAGTCGCGACCTTCGTTCCCGCCGTCCGCGCAGCCCGCACCAGCACCGTCCAGGCCCTGGCCGACGCGGCCCGTCCGCCTCGGCGCACGCCGTGGCTGATCGCAATCTCGGCGCGCCTGCCAGTCTCCCTGCTCCTCGGGTTGCGGGTGGCCGCCCGACGGCCGCGCCGCGCCGTGCTGAGCGCTGCCAGCATCTTCGTCGCGGTCACCGGGATCGTCGCCGTGCTTGCGGCACGCGCCCAGTTCGGCCACGATGCTGAGCTGGTCGGCGGGACCGACCCTTCGACCGACCGATTCAACCAGGTGATGCTGGTGCTCACGGTCTCGCTGGTCGCCCTCGCGGCCGTCAACGCCATCGCCGTCACGTGGGCAACCGCGCTCGATGCCAGGCACTCCTCGGCGCTGGCCCGCGCCCTGGGCGCGACCCCACGGCAGGTCAGCACAGGACTCTCGGCAGCGCAGGTGCTGCCCGCGGCCGTCGGCGCCGCCCTCGGGATCCCCGGAGGCCTCGCACTCTTCGCCGCCCTGGGCGGAGGCGGCGACGGGGTGAGCCCGCCGCTCTGGCAGCTGCTCGCCGTGGTGCCGGCTACGGTCCTCGTGGTCGCGGGCCTCACCGCCATACCAGCCCGCCTCAGCGCCCGCCGCCCAGTCGCCGAAATCCTCCAATCCGAGCATGCCTGAGGTTTGTGCTCGCCGAGCTGACAGCCCAGCGTCTTCGCATCGTCGGCCACCCCCTGCGGGTCAGGCTGCTCGGTCTACTACGAGCTCGAGCACGATTCCTGCCAACGCCGTGGCCCCGGACGTCGCGGTGAGTTCGGCTTGGGCCGTGGTCCGTAAGCAGTCGCCTGTCGGTTGGCCGCGATCCGGGGAGGCTCCCGGGAACGGATTCCGCATGAATCAAGGGATCTCGGCCGTTACCGATCCGCAAACGCGACTCTCACGGAGAGGAGCGTGATGCACCTGTAATGCATGCCCGATCGGGCCACGAATGGGAAAACCCCGCAAATGCAGGGTTTTCCTTTAGCAGACCTGTAAGCCGGATTCTTCGCCCCATGAGTCGTCCGGCCGCCGGATTTGGCTAAACCATCCGGTTTCGCGTCGATCCGCGATCCCGCGGAAGGGCGCCAAACGCCGTGCTCGTGATGCACCCGGTAATGTCCCGGCCTCTGTTGCCGTTGCCAGGGAACGCCAACCACCGCACCCAGACCCCACAATCACGGTGCCAGTTGGATTACCCAAGTGGACTGGCTCGGAAGTTCGCGCGTATGGGCGGACGCGCTTCTGGGGAAAGCGGGCGCGAGTTCGACGCCGGCGCCGGACGATCACGTGTTCGTCCACAGCAGGTGTGGACGGCTATCCGGCGGGGAGTGCGCGATCACGCGAATGCGACAGCGAGACGCGCAAGGGGGCTAGGCCGCCGAACGCCGCATTGAGTAGGTCGACGATGTTGTCGGGTGTCCGTCGTCCACGACCTCGGCGCTGCGCCCACTGACGACGTGCTCGTCGTATCGATCGAGGCCCGCGGACCGCTTGCCAGACGGCTCCGCCAGGCCGTGCAACATCTTGCGGCACCGCTTCCAGGTCGGCTTGCCGAATCGTGCCATCCGCCGCACGCGCGCGCTGATCACTCGCCAGTTTGCCCCCGCCGCCTCCGACTCCCCGTTCAGATCCTCAAGGCGTCCGGGCACGCCCATCACGCCAGGTCCCCTTTGCGGCTTCTCCTTCTGCAACGTCGCCGAGCTGGTCCTCTTTCAGTGTATGCGCGTCGCTGCGGACTCTGGCGCAAGGGCGACGCCAAGTGAACCTGCTTCACACGGGAGCGTGGCACTCTCCCGCAAACCCGACGAGCCTTATCCATCATCGGGGCGTGCTCGCCAGCCGGCCACCGACTCGAGCTGCGCCGACCGGACAGCGGCGCGGACCGCCATCCGCCGCGCCAGCTCCTCCATCTGCCGCTTCGCGGCTTGTTCGGCGATCGCCCGTGCGGCCGCTTGGGAGCTGGCGCGTGCTTTGTCGCCCCGACCAGCGTCCCTGGCTCGCCGGAGCCGACGGCGGGCAGCTCGCGCGCGCGGCGTGGATGGCGTCGACGTACGGGTCGTCCGCCGCCCGCGTCGCGTGGTCGAGCTCCGCGAAGGGGCGTATGGGGGCGTGGCCCGTGTCGCTCCGCTGCATCCACGCCGCCCAGGCGTTGTGCACGTCCTCGGCGGTCACAGCTTCGCCCTTCGCCAGGGCGAGGACGGCGTACAGCCGAAACAGCGCGTCGAGTCGCCACGGGCAGCACGTCGGCAGGTACATGGCGACGGATCCTGGCCGCAACATCGTCGAGGTAGCTCATGAGGTCGCCTGGCGCACGATCTCGGCAACATAGATCGCGCCGAAGCACGGGGACGATCCGCTCGACGCGGCCGAGCTCCCGATACTGCGCGATCCACGAACGCAGACCGGTGCGCCGCGGCGCGGGGCCGCCGGCCGGTTCCTTGAGCTGCCCGCTGGTCGCCGAAGACCCGTGCCGGGAGGCTCACCTCCATCGCGAGGATGAGGTCGAATTTCGCGGCGTTCAGGTCGCGGTAGCTATTCGGCAGCGCCACCGCGTCACACAGCACGATCCCGGCCACTGCGACGTACCACCGCAGCTCCTGCCCGCCGAGCGGCGCGGCGAGGCCGGTGTCGACCGTCAGGAAGCGCTGTCTGGCGACGCCGCGGCGCGCGGACACGCGATCCGCCATCTCGACCGCGAGCGCGTACAGCTCCAGGTATCCGGCCGGCAGCTCTGGCGACGCGCCCCGTTTCACCAGCGTTGGTGTACCCGGCGGCCCGGACGGACCTTGACGAGCCGGTCGAACGTGGGCCAGGATCGGCAGCCAGTGCGGATCTTCGTCTCGTCACCGAGCGACGTCCATCCGGAGCGCGTCAGGGCCGAGCAGATCATCGAGGTGCTGGCGCGGCAGTTCGCCGAGGCCTTCCCAGTCGAGCCCGTGCTGTGGGAGTGGCAGCCCGTCACCGCGGGTGAGCACTTCCAGGCCACCATCACCCCGCCGTCGGGAACCGACGTCGTCGTGGTGATCCTCTGGTCGCGCCTCGGCGTGCCGCTGCCGGTCGAAAGATTCAAGGGCAAGCTCTCCGGCGGTCGCGTCACGGGCACCGAATGGGAGTTCGAAGACGCCCTGGCCTCGTACCGGGAGCACAAGACGCCGAGATCCTCGTCTACCTCAAGCGCGCTCCCATCGAGGCGTCGTTCGAGGACCCCGACGATCCGCGGATCGATGCGCTCAGGGAGGAGAAGCGGCGGCTGAACCGCTTCATCAACACGTGGTTCTGGGACGAGGAGAAGGAGGAGTTCCGCGGCTCGAAGACGGACTTCCATGACACGTCCGAATTCGAGGAGCTGCTCGAGCGGCACCTCGGAGAGGTGCTGCAGCGATTCGCGCGCGGGCGCCAGCCGGCGACGCGCGGCGACGGCGGCGGCGCGACGTGGCATGAGGGGAGCCCGTTCCGCGGGCTCGAGCCGTTCGACGTGGAGCACTCCCAGGTGTTCTTCGGCCGGAGGCGCGCGCGCAACGAGCTTCGCGAGGCGCTCGCCGCCCAGGCGGCGAAGGGATACCGCGTTCGTCGCCGTCATCGGCGCCAGCGGCACGGGCAAGTCGTCCCTCGTGCGCGCCGGGCTGCTCCCGGACCTCGGCGTCGCTGGCATGGTCGAGGGTGTCGGCGCGACGCGCCACGCCATCCTGCGCCCGCGCGACGAGCGCGGCGACCCGCTGGCGGGCCTGACGGCGGCACTGCTTGCGACGAACGCCCTGCCCGAGCTGGCGGAGGGCGGATACGACCGCGAGCGGCTCGAGGCGCTGATCCGGAATGCGCCGGCGCAGCTCGACGTCCCGGTCGCCGGCGCCCTGCGCGGCGTGGCCGCGGGCGCCGGGCTCGCCGCGGATACGCGCGCGCTGCTGGTGGTCGTCATCGACCAGTTCGAGGAGATCTTCACGCTGTCGGTGGCGCCCGGCGTCCGCGATCGCCTGGTCACCGCTATCTCGGCGCTGGTGGGCAGCGGTGCGGTCTGGGCCGTGGTCACGCTTCGCAGCGACTTCCTGTCCTTGTTCCAGGAGGTGCCGGAGCTCGTGCGACTGGCGCAGGGTGACGGGACGTTCATCCTCTCCCCGGCCACGCAGGAGGAGCTAGGCCAGATCATTGTCCAGCCCGCCCGGGTGGCGGGCCTCGAGTACGAGGTCGACCCCGCCACTGGAGCGCGTCTGGACGAGGAGCTGCGCCGAGCCGCCGGCGAGCAGCCCGGCACGCTGCCGTTGCTCGAGTACGTGCTCGAGCGCCTGTGGCACGAACGGACAGCCGAAGGGCAGCTGACCTTTCAGGCCTACGAGCGGCTCGGCGGGCTCGAGGGCGCGTTGGGCCGGCGGGCGGAGGAGGCGTTCGTCGCGCTGCCCCGCCGCGCGCAGCGCGCGCTTCCGCAGGTACTCCGGGCGCTAGTGACCGCCCGTCCGGGCGAGCCGGCGGCCGTGACGTCTCGCAGCGTCCCGCTTGCGACGTTCGAGGCGGGGACGGCGCAGCGAGCGCTGGTAGACGCGCTGCTCTCGCCCGAGACGCGGCTCTTGGTGGTCGACGGCGACGCCGTCCGCGTCGCCCACGAGGCGCTCCTGGTCCACTGGAAGCGCGCGGCGCGGCAGATCGACGCGGATCGCCGCGACCTCCAGACGCGAGCCTGGCTGGAGCAGGAGGCGGCGCAGTGGTCGTCCTCCACGCGCCGTCAGCGCTCGCGACGGCTGCTGTGGCCCGGGATCCGGATGTCGCAGGCGACCGACCTGCTGGATCGGCGCGGGGACGAGCTGTCACCCGACGTCCGCGCCTTCGTCGAGGCCTCGGTGCAGGCCCACAAGGACCAGCAGGCAAGGGAGATCGAGGAGGAGCGCCGGAGGCGGATGGAGGCGGAGTACCGCCAGCAGCTGGCGGAGCTGTCCGAGCAGCGAGCCGCCGCCGAGCGCGGCTACTCCCGCGCCGAGCGCAACCGCGCCCTGGCCGCGCGCGTCGAGGGGCAGGAGAGCCGTCCCGACCGCGAGCGCTACGCGGCCGAACTGCGCGGGCGTGCGCAGGAGTTCGCGCGCCAGGCCGACGAGCTGTGGAAGGCGGCGTACGCGCTCGAGCGGAGCCTCGCGCGCCATCCCGGCGCGCCCGCCGCGCTGCCGCGTCCACAACCGCCCAGGACGGCCGCGTTCACCCTCGAGGTGCTCTCCGCTCCTGGCCACGGCTCCGGGGCGCTGATCGTGCACTACGGCGAGGCCGGCGACCGGCGCATCGTGCTCGTCGACGGCGGTCCTGGCGCGACCTACCGCGACGGCCTCCGAGCCCGCCTCGCGCAGCTAGGTGAGACCCGGTCTCCGGAAGACCCCCTCCCCATCGAGCTCGTGGTCGTGACCCACTACGACGAGGATCACGTGGGCGGGATCGTCCGTATGTTCGAAGAGCTCTCGGAGCTCGCGCGCGCTGGGCGACCGCCCTTCGCGCGCCCGAAGCGGCTCTGGTTCAACAACTTCCTGGCCATGGCCGACGGCGTCAGCTCCGCGGAGCGCGCGCCCTATTGGAAGGAGGACCTCGCGAGGCTCGCGAGCGGCATCGGGGTCCGGGCGAACGAGCCGTTCGACCACTTCGTCATGCCGTCGGAGCTCGGACCGGCTCGGGTGCAGCTCGCCGGCGACCTGAGCGTGACAGTGCTGGCGCCGGAGGCCGATTGGCTCCGCAGGTGGTACAAGCACTGGAAGGTCGCGAACCGCGAGCGCGCCGGCGGTGACGCGATCGACCTCGTCCAGCAAACGGGCATGGCGCCGTCCGGCGCGGGTCTCGATGAGGCGGTCGATGCGCTCGGCGAAGGCTTCTCGAGCCCGAGCATCGACCTGCTCCGTGCGCCGCCCGAGCTGATAGCGATCGCGCCTCCCGAACGAGCGGACAGGTCAACGGTCAACCTGGCCAGCATCGTGACGCTCCTCGACTTCGCGAGCCGGCGGATGCTGATCACCGGCGACGCTCGCTGCGATCACATCGTCACGGGCCTGTCGCAGGCGGGCCTGCTGTCGAGCGACGCCCCGCTGCACGTCGACCTCATCCAGGTCCCGCACTGGGGAAGCCCGCACAACGTCTCGGCCGATTTCTTCCGGGCCGTGACCGCCGATCACTACGTGATCGGCGCGAACCCGCGCTACGGGCTGCCGCGCCCCGAGACGCTGGAGATGATCGCCGACGCCCGGCGCGGCGAGCGGTACACGACGCACATCGTCGAGCCCGGCTCCAAGTCGCTCGTCGTCGATCTGCTGGCCCCGCTCTGAGCCCCGCCGCCTGCCGGCCGGCGGGGACTCGGCTTCGTCAGCCACCTCACCCGCGGACCCCACGAAGTCACCGCAGATGCTCGCCCTCAGCGGCAACGGCCGCATCACCCGCGACCTAGGGCTGCGGAGCGCGCGTAGCGGGGACAGCGTCACCACGTTCTCGCTGGCTAGTGATCCGCGCGATTGCGCGAGCGACCCCGGTCTCCGTCGCGCTCGTCCTCTGGCGCGCAGGCGGAGGTCGCTCGCGGACGAAACAGCAAGCCCGCCATGAGCACTCGAGCGGCCGGAACGCGAGTGCTGCAATGCGCGATGAGCGGGCGCCGAAGCTGATGCGCGGCTCACCCTCGCAAAGGACGAGGAGCGAAAGCGCTGCACCAAATCCACCG